>CAVYVI010000011.1:0-72345 GCA_963771905.1 uncultured Acidobacteriota bacterium | reverse complement strand
GTCGCAAAACCCGCAAGCCTCCGCCTCCGACGAATCGGAATCAGAGACACACGAGCGCTGCGCGCGTGGATAAGCTCGCCTTTCCACATTGCGCTACTCGAGCAAATTTGCCAATTACGCCTTCCGCTGCGCGGCCAAAGCATCGGCGCACGAAGCAGAAAACATAAATTGCCAGCTTCCTTCAGTTGTCAAAGAGCTGCGTTTCGTCAGATGCTCGAAACGTCTCTGCGCCTGGCAGAGCGCGAATCCGGTTTGGAACCGAAGCCGCGAGCAATAAAAAACCCGGCATCGAGCGCCGGGTGAGTCCGTCCAATCTCCCGTTAATTCCGTCGGGAGGACGGATTCGCGCGAAGCTCGATTGTTTTTACCCCGTGTTCGTGACCAACCTCACCTCGTACAAAACAAGGCAGATTGCGGGTCCGTCAGCACGCTATTCCGCACACGCAGAACCCGCCGACACCCAAGGAGTATAACATTCCCGTAACACTCGTCAAGCCTATTTCAAATTTTTCGGCGGCCCCTGGCTGTGAATTTCACGGCGATCTGTGGAAAGCTGGCGCGAACGTAAACGCCAGCTTTCGGCGCGTTGCGCGAGATCGCCAAGGCCGCAGATGCGCGGTATTTAGCCCTTATTGCGCTTGAAAAATTCGACCTGACGGAGGCGCTTCAACGCCTCTTCGCGTGTCTTGTATGGACCGCCGAGATTCTTCTTTCCGTTCGACGAAACAACTTTGTATCCGCCCGAGACTTTCTTGATCATGGTCGTCCTCCTGAGGAGCGAAGCCGGATCTCGCTGCGCAAATTAGATGCGAGATCATAGCTCTTCGGGACATTCGTGAGGAACCGCTTCTCGAGGACTAGATTACGACGGGCGCGACAAAAGCTGCAGTGATGAGCGTCACATCGCGAAGTTCGTGTGATGGGATGGAGAGCGCGAAGGAAAGAAGAATAGCGAAGGCCCGCATCGGGTGCGATACGGGCCTTCGTGCGCGGAGCGGGAGGATTAGAAGCTAGTTCGGGAGCAGAACGGTGTCGATCACTTGAATGACGCCGTTGGACTGGTTCACGTTGGCGATGGTCAGATTGGCCCAGTCGCCCTTTTCGTCCTTGATGATGATGCTCTCGTCGCCGTTCATCATGAACTCGAGCGTGCCGCCGCTGACGGCTTTCAGAGTCGCCGTGCCGTGTCCGGCGCGGATGAGCTTCTTAATCGCGGCGGTGCTGTAGCGACCGGCGACGACGTGATAGGTGAGAATTTTCACGAGCGTGTCGTGGTTCTCCGGCTTCAGAAGCGTTTCGACCGTGCCGGCGGGAAGTTTGGCGAACGCTTCGTTCGTGGGAGCGAAAACAGTGAACGGGCCAGGGCCCTTCAGAGTGTCGACGAGGCCCGCGGCCTTGACGGCCGCGACGAGCGTGGTGTGATCGGCGGAGTTGACTGCGTTATCGATGATGTCCTTGGTCGGATACATGGCTTGGCCGCCGACCATGACGGTCTTATCCTGCGCCGAAGCGAAGGAGCCGGAGAA
The DNA here is from genome assembly GCA_963771905.1 of uncultured Acidobacteriota bacterium. Taxonomy (GTDB): domain Bacteria; phylum Acidobacteriota; class Terriglobia; order Acidiferrales; family UBA7541; genus Palsa-147. Next base: position 70,819 of record CAVYVI010000011.1, on the reverse strand, counting down.
CGCAACGGAAAAACCTGCAAGAGCGAGAATCGCGAGAACTTTTTTCATTTCTTTTCTTCCTTTCGAATTTTGTTGAGATTTTGGACCCGGCATAAGTACGCGCGAAGCGGTGAATTGGATTGGTTTGAATGCGGGAGCGACAAAGGTTAGTCTTCCGGCAAAGGAGAACCACGATGACGGCGGAAAGTTCGGCGCAATGCGCGACCGCGCTGGTGACGGGCGGGACGGAGGGATTGGGCCGCGCAACGGCGCTGCTGCTGGCGAGCGAGGGCTATCGGGTTTTCGCGACCGGGCGGAACGCGGCGCGCCGCGCTGCGCTCGATGCCGAAGCGAAGAAGCGCGGACTGGCGCTCGAGACGCTGGAGATGGACGTGTGCGACGACGCGTCCGTCGAGCGCGCGGTAACGGAGATCGAGCGCCGCGCGGCACCGGTTGAAATCCTGGTGAACAACGCGGGAATCGCAATCAGCGCGGTGATGGAAGAAATCACGCTCGCGGATTTGCACCAACAGTTCGAGACGAATGTTTTCGGCGCGGTGCGTGTGACGCAACGCGTGCTGCCAACGATGCGGACACAGCGGCGCGGCCGCATCATCAACATGAGCTCCGTGGCGGGCAAAATGTCGACACCATTGTTCGGGCCGTACGCCAGCAGCAAACATGCGCTGGAAGCGATCAGCGACGCCATGCGGCTCGAGCTCGTGCCGTTCGGCGTGGACGTGATTCTGATCGAGCCGGGCTACATTCCAAGCAACATGGAAGCCGTTGCGTACGAGCTTTCGTCCGCATACGCGATGCGCTCGGAGACGAGTCCTTACGCGATGGTTTATCGCGGATTTCAAAGCCTGTGGAAGAAAGAGACTGCGAATCCGAAATACACAGCCGACGATTGCGCGCGTGTGATTCTGGGGGCGATTCGCGATACGCCGCCGCGAGCGCGCTATCCAGTGACGCGTTCGGCGCACGTGGTGAAATGGATGAAGCGTCTTCTGTCGGACCGCGCAATCGACGGCATGGTGCTGGGCCGGTATGGTCTCGCGCGCCCGGCGAAATAGATTCGTTCGCGGCGGATTCGGGAACGCCGATTTGTATTTGGCGAGAAGAATCGCGCGCCGGAAACAAATGCTTCGGAAACTTTCCATTTCCTTCCCGAGTTCGTTGCCGAAATGAGGGCGCTCGTTGCGACTTTATCGCGCTGATGGAGGGCCGGGGTAAAAGATTGACCCGCTGCGACAGAGTTGAGTACTATCCCGCTCCAGTGTGGTTCCCCAACCGAGGCGTTTGAGGAGGTCCTAATGTTCTGCTCCAAGTGTGGTGCGACCGTGGCAGACGGCGCAGCATTTTGCCCAGCGTGTGGCCAGCCGTCCGGCGGCGTGGCCGGTTCGGCAGCGGCATCTGCGTATACCAGCGCTCCGCGTGTAACGTATGCGGGTTTCTGGCTGCGGTTTGTAGCCTTCATCATCGATGCCATTATCGTCGGAATTGCGACGATGCCGATTCGCATTGGCCTGATGGGCGCGTTCGGACTTCGTGCCGGGATATTTGGACGGATGGGAGAATCACCGGACGTACTTATTGGCACGTTGCTGCCGGTCATCATGCTGTCGGCAACGATCAGCATCGTGATCAATTGGCTGTATTTCGCCTTCACCGAGAGCTCGTCCTGGCAAGCGATAATCGGAAAGAAAGTACTCGGGCTTGAGGTTACGGATCTCGAGGGACGCAGAATATCGTTTGCCCGCGCCAGCGGCCGATTCTTCGGGAAAATTATTTCCGGCGCGATTTTGCTGATCGGATACATCATGGCGGGCTTCACGGAGAAGAAACAAGCGCTGCACGACATCATCGCGGGCACGCTGGTGATCAAAAAGGTCTAGACTGCGGGCCGACGGCTCGGAAGGCGCGCTGAGGAGACATCATGTATTGTTCACGATGCGGTTCTTCCGTAGCGGAGGGTGCGACATTTTGCGGCGCGTGCGGAACGCCGACGGGCGCAGGATCAGCGCCAGCGGCGGTTCCGGCCGGTGTCTCCGGGGTTGCGATTCCGTCAGGTGTTGGGTACGCCGCGGCGCCCGTTGCGTTTGCGCCGGCGTATCCATACGCGGGCTTCTGGCTGCGATTTGTCGCTTACATCATCGATAGCATTATTTTGGGCATAGGGATCGGCGTGCCGGTCATCGCGATGGTGCTGGCTAGCGGCCTGCCGTCCAAGCTCTCGGTCAACGCCGATCAATCTCCCGAGGCTATCTTGGCGGTGATTTTTTCGGGAGTCATTCTGACGGCGATTCTCTTTGCCATCGTCGCGTCCTGGCTCTACTTCGCATATTGCCAGAGTTCGACATGGCAGGCGACCATCGGGAAAAAGGCGCTTGGACTGATCGTGACCGATCTGGACGGCAAGCGACTGAGCTTCGGCCGCGCGACAGGACGCTTCTTCGCGAAAATTGTGACCGGCCTGATTCCACTTTACATTGGCTACATCATGGCGGGCTTCACGGCGAGGAAACAGGCTCTCCACGATTTCATCGTGGGCACCCTGGTGCTGCGAAAAACCTGAGTTTCGCGGCGACTTTCCTACACGCCCCAGCCGTAGCGTTCGGCGTGGAGCATCGAATCCGATAGCTCCGCACGAATGCATTCGACCATCTTCGTGCAGCCGACAACCTGGCTGCCGGCCTCGGCGATATCCGAAGTGCGATAACCCTGCTCGAGAGCGCGGTCGATCGCGGCTTCGATCCAGTCCGCTTCCGCCGTGAGCCCAAAAGATTCGCGGAGCATTAAGCTCATGCACCAGATGGAGCCGAGCGGGCAGGCGACATCGCGGCCTGCGAGCGACGGCGCCGAGCCGTGAATCGGTTCATATAGCGCGCCCTTCTGCGAGCGCCCGCGACTCATCGAAGGAATCAAGCCGATTGATCCCGCTAAAGCCGCGGCTTCATCGCTGAGAATATCGCCGAAGAGATTGGCGGTGACGATGACGTCGAACTGCGCCGGATTCAGGATGATCTGCATGGCCGCGTTGTCGACATAGAGATGCTCAAGCGCCACGCCCGGGTACTCCTTGGCAATGCGATTCACGGTCTTGCGCCAAAGAACGGATGTCGCGAGGACGTTGGCTTTGTCAACGCTCGCGAGACGTTTCCGCCGGGCGATCGCGCGCTCGAAGGCGTAGCGCGCGACGCGCTCGATTTCCGCCTCGGAATACTGAGCGACGTCCCGCGCTCGCTCGATGCCCATTTCCGTGCTGTGCTCGTGCGCGCCAAAATAGATGTCGCCCGCCAGCTCGCGAATAATTTCGAAATTGCAGCCGCGCACTTTTTCCGGACGCAGAGGCGAAGTTCCGGCCAGCGCTTCGCGAACGCGAATCGGACGGAAATTAATGTAGAGTTCGAGGCCGCCTCGCAACGCGAGCAGGCCGCTCTCCGGGCGCTTGCCGAGAGGCAAGGCATCCCACTTCGGCCCGCCGACGGCGCCGAGAAGAATGGCGTCGGCTTCGCGGCAAGCGGCCAAAGTTTCCGCAGGTAATGGCTCGCCGCAGCGGTCGATGGCGTTGCCGCCGAACGGCATCTCCTCGAGATCGAAGCGATGCCCGAAGGCCGCCGCGCAATCGCAAAGCAGGCGAGTGGCGGCATGCGTCACTTCCGGGCCAATTCCATCGCCGGGAAGTACAACTATTCTCTTTTGGATTCCACTCATGTGGTATTTCCCCGTTGGCAGAGCTGAGGGCGCTGCCAAAAGTTATAGCACAGCGCCGCGGTGGACGGAGAGCCCGTTGTGGAAGCTCAGTTGGCGGTTGTAGCGCTGATGCCTCGTTCGTCGGCCGTGATATTCCCGCGGCGCACCTGATGCACGATGGTCAGAAGATCGCGGTCCGTCACCTGCTTGGCTTCGTCGGCCAGCGCCATCGCGGCGCTGTAGCACAATTGCAGCTCCGCATCGTTGGTCATGAAGCCCAACTCGAGAAGGTGCGCACGCAGAGCGTTGCGTCCCGAATGTTTTCCGAGGACGAGACGCCGGGCGGGAACTCCGACCGCTTCCGGTGAAATAATTTCGTAGGTGAGCGGATTCTTCAGGATGCCGTCCTGATGGATACCCGCTTCGTGGGCAAACGCGTTGGCGCCGACGACAGCCTTGTTCGGCGCTACGGACACGCCCGTAATTTCCGAAAGCATGCGGCTGGTCGCGTAGAGTTCTTTCAAGTTGATATTCGTCGCGACGCAGAACGCCACCCGGCGCACTTGCAGCGCGACGGCGATTTCTTCAAGCGACGCGTTGCCCGCGCGCTCGCCGATGCCGTTGATCGTGCATTCCACCTGGCGTGCGCCCGCAGTGATCGCGGCAAGGGAATTCGCGACGGCAAGGCCGAGGTCATTGTGGCAATGCGCGCTGAAGGTGAGACCCGGGAAGCGGTGAACGCGCGCGGCCACAGTCCGGAACATCGCGCCGTATTCATCCGGCGTGCTGTAGCCGACGGTATCGGGAATATTGAGAATCGTCGCGCCGGCTTCGGCGGCGGCTTCGAAAATCGAGCCGAGGTAATCGAGATCGGTGCGGCTGGCATCCTCGGCCGAAAATTCGACTTCAGAGCAGCGCTCGCGGCCGTAGCGCACCATGGTGCCGACCTGTTCGAGAGCCTTCTCGCGCGTCATGCGCAGTTTGTATTTCAAATGCAGATCGGAGGTAGCGAGAAAGATATGGAGCCGCGGCCGGGCGGCGGGCTCGAGGGCGCGAAGAGCGGCATCAATGTCGAGTTGGTAGGCGCGGGCAAGCGCCGCGACACGGCAGGACTTGATTTCCTGCGCCACGGCGCGGACGGCTTCGAGATCGCCGTCCGAGGCGATCGGGAAACCGGCTTCGATTACGTCCGTGCCAAGACGTTCGAGCTGGCGCGCGAGGCGCAGCTTTTCTTCGCGATTCATCGAAAAGCCGGGCGATTGCTCGCCGTCGCGCAGCGTGGTGTCGAAGATGTGTACTCGGTCCATACTTTTCCCCTGGTAGTAGTGGAACGCCTGAAGGGCAATACGTCAAATTTATAGTTTTTTGCTTGTCTATTAGCGGCATTTATACAAAGATTGGGGCCTCGCAGGCATCGGACGGCTTCTACCGGTTTGGGGGCGCGGAGGAGACCTATCGTGGATTTGGCTTCTTTACAGGTTTTCTTGACGGTTGCGGAAGAGAAAAGCTTTTCCCGCGCGGCGGAAAAACTCTACCGCACGCAGCCCGCGGTCAGCATTTCCGTACGGAAACTCGAGGACTGGGTGGGCCAGCCGCTGTTCGTTCGCGGCTCGCGCAGCGGGCAACTCACCGAAGCCGGAATTCTGCTGAAGGAATACGCGGAGCGGATGCTGAATCTGCGCGAGGAAATTCGCCGCGGCGTCGAGGATTTGCAGAAGCTGCGGCAGGGCGAGATCAGCATAGGTGTCAACGAAAGTTCAATTCACGCGCTTCTGCCTTCTCTCGCGCGCTACCGGCGCAAGTATCCCAAGATTCACGTGCGGATTCACCGCGCGTTTTCGCGCGACGTGCCGGGCGAAATCGTGAATTACCGGCACGATTTTGGCGTGGTGACGTTCCGGCCGCTGGACCCCAATTTGATAGCGGTGGAATTCCTGCGCGACGATTTGACGCTGGTCGTTCCTCCGCGCCACCGGCTGGCCCGCCGGCGGACGGTGGACGTGAAAGACCTCGGCGGCGAAACGTTCATCGCGCACATTGTCGAATCGCCGTACCGCTCGCGCGTGATGCAGCTTTTTGCCCGGTATCACGTTCCTTTGCACATGGACGTGGAGATGCCGACGATTGAGAGCATCAAGCGATTCGTCGAGATGCACATGGGTGTGGCGATCGTCCCGCGAATGTGCGTCGAAATGGAGATCGCGCAAGGAACGCTGATCGAATTGCGCATCCGGCAGATGCGAATCCCGCGGCATCTGTTTCTTCTCTACCGGCGCGACCGGGCTCTCTCGCACGCCGCGCGCGCATTCATGCGCGTGCTGCGAACGCGCTGAATAATTTCCGAACGGGCTCCGGCGACGGCATGAGGCGGCGGATTTTGGGGCACGAAATGCGAATTCAGCGTGAGTTCGCGTACTCGTCGAGAGCCGCTCCGATTCGGCGCAAGCCTTCGTCGAGCGTTTGCGGATCGACGCAGAAGCCGACGCGGATGTGGTCCGGCATTTCGAAGAAGCGGCCGGGCACGACGGACGTCTCATATTTTTCGCGGAGGAGCTGGCAGAAGGCGTCGGAGCGGCCGCGAGCGAGTTGCGGGAAGACGATTGTGCCGGCGTCCGGGAAGGTGGCGAAAAGATCGTCGCGGGATTGAACGAATTCCTTCGTGCGAACGCGATTCGGTTCGAGGAACGCTTTCGCCTGCGCGGCGAGTTCCGGAAGATGGTCGAGCGCGATCACGCTCAAACGCTCGGCGGAGTGGGCCGCATTCACGCCGAAAAGATCATTCAGCCGCCACATGCGTTCGGCTAGCGCCGGCGCCGCAAGAATCCAGCCGCAGCGCAATCCCGAGAGGCCGTAGGCTTTCGTGAGGCTGCTGGTCACGATGAAGTTCGGCGCGATATGAAATGCGGAGCGTGCCGCCGGATCGTAGCAAGCCTCGAGATAGACTTCGTCCACAAGGACGTGCGCGCCGTGACTTCGCGTGATTTCACCTACCAGCCGAAGAATTGAGTCGGGCGTGCGCGCGCCGCTGGGATTGTGGAGATTGGTGAGAACGACGACACGTGTGCGCGGAGTGATGGCGCGCTCGATCTCGCGCGGGTCCACCTGAAATCCTCCCTCAAAGGGCCGCGGAAAGCGCCGAATCTTCGCGCCCAGATATTCCGCCGTGGTGAGCAGCAATTCGTACGTAGGCTCTTCGACGAGGATTTCATCGCCCGGCTCGATGAGCGCCGCGAGGGCCAGATGGTTCGCCATCGAAGTGCCCGTGGCGGCGACGACATTTTCGGGCGCTACGCCGCATTTCACTGCGAGGCGCTTCTGCAAGGGTTCGTACCCGTATTCCGTCGGGCCGGTAATTTCGATGTCCTCGAGCGCGGCGCGGAGATGAGCCAGAGGAAGGTTGGGCATGCCACTCACGGCGAGATTGAAGCGCGCGTGCGAACGAAGCTTCGCCCACTCCATGTACGGCGAACGGATCTCACGACGCTGGGTCATCGCCGGTGCATGCGAATCAATGGCTGAGCTTACTCCGTCGCACCCACAAGTAGTAGACGGGTACACCGGCCAAAAGGATACCTAGGCCAATGAGCGTATTGCCGGGGTACCGGTAAATCGTGTTGGCCACCACGAGCCACGAGATGGCGATGAACGTTGCGGTCGTGTAGGGATGCCCCGGCACGCGAAAGAAAGACCCGCCGCCGGACGCAACGGAAACTCCACCCGCCGCTCTCTCCCGGCGCCGGAAGACAAATAGGCACGTAGCCGTCAAACCGAAGAAAATGAAATCCATCGAAACGACGTAGTTCAGAATCTGCTCGTACCTGCCTGAAAGAGCGATGATCACCGCCGCGGCCGCCTGCAGCAGAATCGCAACAACCGGGACGTTGTGCTGCGGATCGAGCCAGGCAACGCTGCGAAAAAATAATCCGTCTTTTGCCATCGCGAAGTAGACGCGCGGCGCAGTCAGAATGGATTGGCTCAGGAATCCTAGCGTTGAAATGGTAATGCCGATGGCGATAAGCCGCGTGCCGGATTCTCCGAGCGCGCGGCGCATCACTTCGGTCGCCGGAGTGGCCGTGGCGGCGAGACTCGCCGGACCGAGAACGCGCAGGTAGACATAATTCACGGCGAGATACAGGACGATCACGCCGAGGACGCCCAGGACCAGCGCGCGCGGAAGATTGCGCCGCGTCTCGCGAACCTCCGGCGCAATAAAATTCGCCGTCTGCCAGCCGCCGAACGCAAACAGGACCGGCGTGAGCGCCGCGCCGATGGCGGTCAAGAGATCGAATGAAACGGGCCGGTCGAGCACCGGATGCCAGAGTGATGCAGACGTGGCCGGCCGCGCAATCCAAGCTCCCGCGAAAACGAGCGCGGCGATCGCCAGAATCTTCAGCACCATCAACGTGCCTTGCACCGTACTGCCCGCGCGCACACCGAGGCAATTGACGATCGCCAGTCCCAACAGCACGAACGTCGCGATCCAGGCATCGGAAATCGGCACGCGCACGAGCGTTTGCAGATACTTCGCGAACGTCACAGCCACCGCGGCCATTCCTCCCGTTTGAATCACGAGAAGGAGAACCCAGCCGTAGAGAAAGGCGACCGCGGGATGATACGCCTCGCGCAGATAAGCATATTGCCCGCCCGCTCTCGGCAGGCGCGCTGCGAGTTCGGCATAAATAAACGCGCCGAGCAACGCCACCATACCACCGATGCTCCACGCGCCCAGAATCAGAGCGGGTGTGTGCACCTGGAGCGCGACGACATAAGGATTAATGAAGATGCCCGAGCCAACGATTCCGCCCATGACGATCAGAGTTGCGTCGAAGACGCCGAGTCGCGCCGCCAGTTGCGGCGAGGTCACCGAGTCTCGATCGTTCTTCGAAGAATCCATCGCGGGAGAGTCGGATTAATCCGAAAAGGCTGTTACCAGCCTCGTCGTGCGGCGACTCTATCACCGCGCATTGAATCTTCAATGACGTTACACCTGGGCGATAACTCATCGGCAGCGAGACGCGTCCAAACACCTTGCGGCCAGGCGCGCAGAGCGGTTAACTGTGAAAGGAGCGATTCATGGCAGACATCAAGTCCCCCGTTCCCCTGGGTGCGCCCAGCGAGGGTTACGCCGAGCGCCGACGAACGCAGCGCGTCCAGATCGCCATGCCCGTACTCATTCGGGGAAAGCGCGGAACACAAGCCTTTGAGGAAGAGGCTCACACGGTCTCGGTCAACGCGCACGGCTGCATGGTGCGCATGACGGCGCAGGTGACGCGGACTCAGGAAGTTTCGATTCTCAATCCGAAGACTCGTGAAGAGCTTCCGTGCACGGTGACGTTTCTTGGGCAGAAGGACAATGGCAAGACGCAGGTGGGGCTCGAATTCAACGAACCCTCGCCGCTTTTTTGGAGAATCGCATTTCCGCCGGAAGATTGGGATCCATCCGAGCGGAAGCGCCACAGTTCGCATACTCCGACGGCGCCCATCCGCCGCTAGTTGCCTGAACGGCCACGTTTATGGAAATCGCGCAGGGTGCGATGCAGCGCGGAAGCGGCGCCGCAAGTTCCGGCTCGACGCGCGACCGCACTTGGGGGCTCGTAGCGGGAGAAGCCAATGAAAAGCCTTGTCGGAATTCTCGTCGTCGCTGTCTTGTCCATTTTGATCTATCGTTTTTACCTGGTGAAGGCGATGCCGCAGGGATCGGCTTCGCCTGGACAAACCATCAATATCGTAGGCGTGAAGTCGGATCTCTTGGGCATCGGGCAGGCCGAGCGCGCTTATCAAGCCGAGCACGGTGTTTATGCTTCGATGGACGAGCTGGTCTCAAGCGGCGCGTTGACTATGGCCAAGGCCGGCCGCGACGGCTACACCTACGACGTCGAGAAGTCCGGTACGAATTTCCAAGTGATTGCGCGCTGCGCAGCGACGCCGTCCCAGCCTTGCACCAGCTTCTCCATTGACAACACGATGGAGATTCAGCCGCTTCCGTAACGAACATTTCGCGGGCATCCTGCGTATCCATCTCCGTACGAAGAAATCGCAAATCGCCTCGCGCGCGATGGTCGCGTCTTCGGGGCGAAGGAGAATCGATATGAATGTCGCATTGGTTGCCGTCACGCTGTCCCTCGCTGTGCCGCTCGCGATGATTTATGTCTACTACCGAGTCCAAAAGCTGCGCACGGAAGAAAGGCTCGCAGCGATTGCCAAGGGAATCTCGGTGCCGCAGAAAGAGGAATTGCAGCCGCACGCGCGTTCGCGCCGTGCTGGAATTCTTCTGGTCGCGGGCGGGCTGGGATACGCGTTGACGTTCTGGGCGGTGGGTCACGCGGAGCCGGATGCTTATACGGCAGCTGCGTTCGGAATCCTGCCGGTCGCCCTCGGCATCGGTTATTTCATCGATGCGACGCTGATCCGCCGCGAACTCCGCGCGTCACACTGACGCCGAACTCGAGCGGCATCGTCGCGCGTTCTTCCATGTCCTGCGCTCGTCACGCCGTGCGTGGAGTGATACCAGGCAGCTTCGAGCCGCAATTCCCGCAGTTCGACCACGTGAGCTCAACTGGTTTTCCACACTGCGGACATATCGGCTTCAGAGACGTGCCGCAGTTCGGGCAGAACGTGTATTTCGATAGGACGTTCGACCTGCACGAGGGGCAAGTGACCGGCGGCGGATCGCGCAGGATGAAGTACAGGATCATGCCGATCCCATCGGGAATGAAGATCGCGAGCAGCGTCCACATCACGTGGCGCATGCCGCGGCGCTTGGCGTCCCCGGATACGTAACCGATCAGGTGGATGTAAACGAAAGGGATGACGAGCGACACGAGAGCCAAGAAGATTCTCCCGGCCAGGGGCACCGGACGGCTATTGTCCGGCGGCCACGTAGACATATAGACGACAAAAAGCATGAGGGCTGGCGCAACGATCCATGCCGTCACTTTCGCCGCACGCGGAATTACGCGGAAGTTGTCCTGAAATCTGCTCATGCCAATCTCCTCTCGCGACGCTGGTGCCATGCCAGAATCATCGCTGCAATGCCTCCGGCCAGCCAACCCAGTGCCGTGAGTCCGGCAAATGCGTACCAGGTCTGTGTGAGCCGCGTCGTAAACCAGGATTCCAAGCCCCCGCTCAAAATCCGGAAGACCGGCCAGCTCAATACCGTCACTGTCCAGGCAAACGCGATAAGAAACGCGAGAACATTTCGATTCCAGCGTTGCTCGGCTTCCTCGCTGAACCGGATTTCCGCGGCGACGCGCGCGCGCTCGACCACGTTCGCGGGCGGTTGCGGCGTCGGCAAGCGGCGCAGACCGCGCGCGAGTTGCTGCCAGTTCTCGAGTTCCGCGGCACAAGAGTTGCAGGTGCGAAGATGCTGCGAGATCCGCGATTCTTCCTCTGGTTCGAGGACGCCGGCGGCGGCGAGTGAAAGCAGTTCCCGAATTTTGTCGCAATCGCTCATGGAATTTTTCATGTCCATCTCTCGCCGGGATACCGTGATTCGAGGTTTCCGCGCAGGCAATCCAGCCCGCGGCGCAGCCGCGTTTTCACCGTGGAAAGCGGCGCGCCCAGCACATCGGCGATGTCTTCGAGTTTCATCTCCTCTTCAAAGCGGAGGGAGAGCACCTCGCGATAAATCACGGGCAGCGTAACCACGCACGCGGCCAGCCGCGAACCGCGCTCGCGCTCGAGAATGCTATCAAGTGCCGGACGATCGGTGGAACGCAAAGAATCAGCGGCTGTCGCGGCACCGGGTTCGTCCCCCACGGGTTCGTCAAGACTCTCCATGCGGCGCCGCCGCAAATAATCGATCGCCAGATGCCGCGCCACGGTAAACAGCCAGGCATCGAAATTGCGATTCGGATCATAACGCCGGATTTGTTCCGCGACGCGAATCCAAGTCTGCTGGAACAAATCATCCGCGTCGGCGGGATCGCGGACCAGCCGCAGCAAATAGCGATAGAGCCGGTTCTGATAGCGAGCCAGGAGCGCCGAAAGCGCCTCCAGATCCCCGCGGCGAAGCTGGCTGACTTCGGCGTCGAGACCCACCCGCGCCTCCTGTGCAAATGCGATCGCGGCTATCATATGCGTTATACGGGCGAGCCCCCCCAAAAGACTCAGTTCCCGGCGAGTAGAAATGCCACCATTGATTGGTTGATTCGTCTAATCTCACGAAGAAAGGGAGATCGTGCGAATTGCTCTCACGCTCGTTCTCGGGCTGGCTCTGGGTGCAAATGCGCTCTGGATGCTCGCCGCTCCGGAAGAATGGTATGCCGCGATTCCAGGTGTCGCCGCGACGGGGCCTGCGAATCCGCACTTCATCCGTGATATCGGATGTGCGTATCTCGTTGTTGCGCTGACTCTCTTCTGGTTGGCAAAAGCCCCGAAGCAGGCGTGGCCTGCGACGCTTGCCGGCGGAGGATTCCTCGCCTTTCACGCTCTGATTCATTTGTGGGATTCCTTGTCGGGCCGGGAAAGCTTCGGACAACTCGCGAAGGATCTGCCGGCGATCTTTCTCCCGGCAATTCTAGTCCTTTGGCTCGCGTGGCCGCGGCGCCGCGCGGGCGGAATGGAGTGATGCCATGATTGGCTGGCTCGTGAACAAAAAAATCGATGCATACCAGCGCGCTTTCGATTACGACATGGACTACTTCCGCGACATTTACGCGGCGAGTCCGCGAGCGTTTCGGCGATTCTCGCGATTCCTCGGCATGGCGGAATATCATGAAGGCGTTCCGCTCGAAGCGTTGTACGCGGCGAAGTTGGTGGCAACGCTTGCCGAAGATTGCGGGCCGTGTACACAACTGGTCGTCACGATGGCCGAACGCGCTCGAGTGAATTCCGCTACGCTGCGCGCCATTGTTGCCGGAGATGAAAGCGCAATGCCTGCGGATGCCGCGTTGGGATTTCGATTCGCGCGAGCGGTTCTTGCGCGTGATATCGGCAAGGGCGACCTGCTAAGAGAAGAAGTCGTGTCGCGTTGGGGACGCAAAGCCCTGGTTTCGCTCGCGTTTGCAATTGCATCTTCGCGTGTGTTCCCGGCGGTGAAGTACGCTCTTGGCCACGGGAAAGCCTGCGTTCGGGTGCGTGTTGCGGGTGCGGACGCGCCGCTGCACCGGGAAGAATCCGTCCGTTGAGTTTGTGCCGCGTTCCGATGCCGCGCGGCGCACTGTGTTAGAATTCTTCTCTCGTGCTACCCATCCTCAAGCACCTGATTGATCTGCAAGCGGTCGATGTTCATCTCCTGGACGTGCGCGCGCGCTTGGCAATTTTTCCGAAGCGGCTCGCGGAAGTGGATGCGCGTGTGGCCGCGGCTCGCGCCGAACTCGATCACGCCAAGGCCGCCCATCTGAACGCTTTTAAAGAACGCAAGAAATACGAGCTCGACGTCGAGCAATGGAAGGAAAAGTCCAAGAAATACAAGGACCAGTCGTATCAGGTGAAGACCAACGACGCCTTCAAGGCTCTCCAGCACGAAGCGCAGATGGCCGACGATGAAATCGCCAAAGCCGAGGACCGGCTCCTCGAAGAAATGGTTTCGGGTGAGCAATACGAGCGGCAAATCAAGGCATCCGAAAAAGCGCTGAAGGAAATTGAAGAGGCTGCAAAAACCGATCGCGCGCGACTCGAAGCCGAGCGCGCAACCGCGGAAAAAGAACGCGCCCAGTTCGAAGCCGAACGCGCCACGGCCGTCGCGGCCATCCCAGAGGATCTGCTCGATCATTACAATCGCATCGCGCGCAAGCACGGGGGAACGGCGCTCGCGGAAGTCCAAAGCGAAATGTGCGGCGCCTGCGGCGTGCGCATCCGGCCCCACGTGTTTCAGGAAATGCGCCGGGATGGGAACGAGGAACTCCATCACTGCGAAACGTGCACGAGAATTCTGTATTACATCGAACCGCCGGCTCCTCCTGCGCCGCCGGCCACGGCCGATTCCGCGTCGTCGAATCCGCCTATCGAAGGCAATTGAGGTTTCATCGAAGCCCGAGCCTCAGGAGAACCGTGCCGCGATGACCTGCTACATCCGATGAGGCCCCATTCCAAAGCCTCGCCGCCTTCGAGCGGTCGTCTTTTTTCTGAAGCCCACTCCTCCGCAACCCCCGCCGGTGTCTACACGGCGCATGTGGATGGCGCCTCGCGCGGCAATCCTGGCCCGGCATCGTACGCGGTGATCGTTCGCGCGCCCGATGGGAAACCTGTTCTCGAGCTCGGAAAATATCTCGGCCGGGAAACGAACAACGTCGCGGAATATTATGCGCTTATCACCGCGCTCGATTACGCCGCAAGCCACGGCCTCACGCGGCTGCGCGTTCGCAGCGACTCTGAACTGCTCGTCCGGCAAGTGCAGGGTCGCTACAAAGTGAAAAGTCCGGACCTGCGTCCACTTTTCGAACGAGCTTTGAAGCTTTCCCGGTCCCTTGAATTCTTCGCCATCGAGCATGTGCCGCGAGAAATGAACCGCGACGCCGATCGTCTGGCCAACGAAGCTCTGGATCGTACGGGCGGCAAACCGGCCGCGCCTCCAGCAGTCAACTCGGAAGGAAGCGGCGCGAAATCGCGGTCTGGCAGTTTAAAATCGCAGACGCTTCGCGTTCGCGCGCACTACGTCAAAGGCGTCCTCGTCCCGCTCGAACCTCTTGATCTCGACGAAGGCGCCGAAGTCAGTTTCGAACTCCGCAAACCTCGCTGAAGCCGCCTGTTATCAGCCCCTGCGTGAATTCGGCGTCGCCATTCTCGCCGCATTTTTTGGTACCTCCGTTCTATTGTGTGCCGCTGCTATGAACCGTTAGTCTCACCAAGCGGTAAACGGGGCATTCTTGACTTCAATTCTCGACAAGTTGCCGACAATTTTGACTTTGGCTGTCTTGGTCGGGATTTTTCTCGCCCTCCGCAAGCATTCCACTTCGGCGCGAATCCGCCTGTGGACTTATGCTTGGGCGCTCATTTTCATTCACTTCCTGATTCAAGTTTTCGAGACACATACGGGCACGATCGAGCAGATAGTCGAGTCCATCGACCTCGGTGCGCTTGAACTTTCCGGCGTCGTCTTCGTCGTTTCCATGTGCCGCACTGTCGAGGACCGCTTCCATCGGCGGCTTCTTCTGGCGCTCTTCGGCGTTCCGACGCTGTTCCACGCCGTGGCCGTGACGTTCGATTGGCACATCCGCGGGGCTCTGATCGCCGCGATTGCGATTCTAAGCATCGGCGGCGCGGCATACACGATTGCCGTTGAGGGGTTTCGCTCGAAGTTCGCAATGGCGATCGCAGCAATTCTTCTTGCAACGGGCACCTGGGCGATTCGCGACCAGTGGCTCGGCAGCTCCGATTTCGCGGTCACCGCGATTCTTACGCTTACGTTCCTGCTGTGCGGCCCGCTCTTCTGGCGACGCGTTCCGCGATGGTCGCCGGGCGTTCTCGCCGTTGTCGCAGGTTTCGTTGCCTGGGGCGCGGTTTTCCCCGCCGGCGCTCTGATGGACCATTTCTATCCGGAGTTGGCGGTGAATCCCGAGCTCTGGAACGTGCCGAAATTTCTTGTCGCGATTGGTATGGTTCTGACGCTCCTCGAAGATCAATCGATGTTGGTCGAACAGTCTCGCGCGCGCGAGCATGCCGAAAACCTATTGCTCCACAGGTTGTCGCAAATCAGTTCGCGATTGCTGGCCGGGCGCGACCCTGCTGCGCTCTGCGGTGAAATCGCCGAAGGAATTACAACCGCGAGCAGCTTCCGCCGTGTCGCGATTTTCCTCGTGGGCGAGGATCGCGTACTGTCGCTCGCGAGTGCCAGCGGAATTCCGCAAGAGGAGCGCGCGTGGCTCGAGGTGCGTGCTCGGACTCTCAGTTGGGAAAAGTATCAGGAAGTCTGCGGCGCGGGCGAGCGGCTGGGAAATAATTCCTTCGTTCTCGAGGCCGAAAAACTCGCGCGGCTTCGCGGAATGCCCGTGAACTCGGTTCCGGGACGCTGCGTCATTCTGATTCCTCTCGTATCGCCGCGCGGCTGGCACGTTGGATGCCTGTGGCTTTCGACGAACCAAAGTCCCGGCGAGGTCAGCACGAATGAGCTAGCGAAGCTCGAGATGCTCGCCGCCGACCTTGCCGTGACGATCGAGAATACGCGCCTCCATCATCAGCTTGTCCGCACCGAGAAACTGGCGGCGCTTGGCCAACTCGTGGCGGGCGTGGCGCACGAGCTGAACAATCCGCTCACCGGAATTCTGGGTTACAGCGAGCTGCTCTTGGAAGACGTCGAAAAAGAATCCACGCGCGCGCGGATCGGCAAGCTGGGGCACGAGGCGCGCCGCATGCAGCGTATCGTCGACGGCCTGCTGCGTTTCGCGCGCCAGAACAATCCGGCCGCGCGCTCGACGAATCTTTCCGCCGCTCTGCGCGATGCCATTCAGCTCCGTGAATACCACATCCGCAAATTCGGCATCCGCATGGACGTCGAGCTGAATGGGGATCTCCCGTCGCTCGGCATCGGCGAAGATGAATTGAAGCAGGTTTTGCTGAACCTACTGAACAACGCGATCGATGCCGTCGAGGAAAGCAAGGATCGCACGATTCGCGTCTATGCTTTGCGGCACGACGACCGCGTCGCGATCCACTTCGAGGATAGCGGCCCGGGCTTTGCGGAGCTGAATCGCGCATTCGATCCCTTCTACACGACGAAGCCCGTCGGAAAAGGCACGGGCCTCGGCCTGAGCATCTGCTACGGCATCGTCCAGGAATGCGGCGGAGAAATCGTGATCACGAACAAGCTGCCGTTCGGCGCAAGCGTGGTAATCGAAATTCCCGCGGCGCTGGTCGCCGCACCTGTTTTTCCTCTACTAGCGGAGTGAAATTCCCCAAGAGTATTAAGTGGAAGCTCCGGCTTCGGCAGGGCCGCGCGATTGTCTTTCGGAATTGCGTTTACTGCTTGAGGAAATACGCGCGATAGAGCGTATCGCGCTGCGCGGGGATGTAGCCGGCATCGCTGATGATGCGGCGAAGCTCGGCTTCGTTGGTGCGGTTGCGCACGCCTGCCGCATACACGACGTTTTCTTCGATCAAAATGCTGCCCACATCATCGGCGCCGAATTGCAGCCCAATCTGGCAAATTTTAATTCCCGGCGTGAGCCAGCTCGATTGAATGTGGTCGATGTTGTCGAGATAGAGCCGGCTGATCGCCAGCGTTTTCAGATAATCCACCGCCGTCGTTTCCGGAACTTTCTTTCCGAGCGGCGTATTTTCCGGCGCGAAAATCCACGGGATGAACGCCGTAAAGCCGCCCGTCTCTTCCTGCAGCCGGCGAACGCGCTCGAAATGATTGACGCGATGGTGATAGCTCTCGCCGCAGCCGAACATCATCGTCGCCGTCGTGCGCAGGCCCAGGGAATGCGCTTCGCGATGCACGAGTTCCCATTCGGCGGACGTGCATTTCAGCCGCGAGATGCGCGCACGGATTTCATCATCCAGAATTTCCGCGCCGCCGCCCGGGATCGATTCGAGTCCCGCATCGCGCAGCCGCGCGATCGTGTCCCGGACGCTCAATCCGGAAATCTCGGAAATGCAGATGATCTCCGGTGCCGAAAAGCAATGGAGATGGACGCGCGGATATTTCTGCTTCAGCGAGCGGAGAAGGTTTTCGTAGTAGTCGAGCTTGAGATCGGTGTTGAGGCCGCCCTGCAGCAGGATTCCCGAGCCGCCGAGTTCGATCATCTCGTCGATTTTGTGGCAGATTTCCTCGAAGGAGAGAACGTAACCTTCCTTCGAGCCCATCGGGCGATAGAACGCGCAGAAGGAGCAATACTCCGTGCAGAAATTCGTGTAGTTGATGTTGCGATCGATCTGATACGTCGCAATGCGCGGATCGGTTTTCTTCCGCCGCACTTCATTCGCAGCCATGCCGATGGCCACGATGTCGTCGGACTGAAAGAGATCGAGCGCTTCCTGCTGCGTGATTCCCATCATTCTTCCTCGATGCCGGTCAATTTCTCACTCGCGCGGCGCGCTTCGCGCGCGGATTTTCAGGCCGCGCAAATCGCATCGCCGGCGCGCACGATGCCTTCCCTCAAAATAGCAGCATACACCCCAACGCAGCCGCCGTGCTCGTGTGCCACCTTTTCGAGGACTTGGGGGCTCGGCGCCGCCGTGTCCGGATCGAGCGTGATCACTACGCAGCGCAAATTCTGCTTTACGATCTGCATCGTCACGGTCTCGCCGATCCGCAGCTCGCGGCCGACGAGTCGATCCTCGAAAAACGGCGCTTCGTCGTCCCACTTCACGTAGAAATTCGCGCGGAACCGGCGCGCGTCGAGCTCGATTCCCGATTCACTGGACAGCGCGGCGATGGTGCTTAAGCCGAAAATGGAGACGGGCCGGGCATCCGTCATGCTCCTCTCCGAAAATCGCATCCGCAGCGACCGGCCGAAGCGCCTTTCAAGATGCTGCGTGAAAAGCGGATCGTCCACGCGAAACGTCTCGCCTTCAGGGGTCAGCACTTCCGCTGCGTACTCATCAACTCCCGGAAATTCGGCGTCCAAAGACGGAGGCGCCAGAAATCGCGGACGAAATAACAGCAGCGCGCGTCCTCGCCGCGACGTCATCCACGGGGAATTCGAGCGATTGCCGTTGTCCACAAACGCGTAGACGCGATCGCCAGTCAAACCGGCAAACGAAACTCGCGCCGCATCGAGATCTTCGCCGGCCATGCCTTTGACCGGATACCGCCGCAGCCGGCTCAGCGTGCCGAGTTGCTCCACGTGTTCAAGCTCCGCGGCGCATCGTCGAATTCAAAGCCGCCGCAGCCAATTCAAGTGGGCGCGCGCGCGGAATCAAACCCAGCTCCGCGGCCTTCCGGTAATACAGTTCGAGTCCCGCAAGATTCTCGGCATCGAGAGAAAAATCGATGTGCTCCGCCAGGTATGTTTCCAATTCTTGCGGCGGCAAATCGAGTTTGGCCGACGCCGCATCCGCGATGTCAGCAATGTGCGCCATGCCGTATTCCTTCGACGCGAGAAAGTCGGCGACAACTTCGGGCGTAATCACGTCACGGCGTCCCGCCCAGATCGCGAGCACGCACGGCAGGCCCGTCAGTTCCTGCCACTCGTGCGCGACGTCGTAGACGAAAAGCGATTCGAATCCCGGAACGGGCAGGTCTTTCGGATCCCCTCCGCAGCAATCGCCTGTGCTGGGCGGTTTTGCAGCGAGCTGATCCATTTTGACGGCGATCCGCAGCGCCGGGTCGCCGATGACGAGCGCCGCATCGGCCGTCTGCAGCATTTCGGAGGGGTCGGGGCGTGCCTCGACGAATTCGGGCGCGATGCGCCAATGCTCCGCGGCGAGAATGCGCACGAGAGCCGCGGAGCTGCGCGAACTGGTATCGAGCGCGATTCGCTTGGCAAGTTCGATCGGCTTCTTCGCGACAACGAGGATGCTGCGCACTTCACGCTTGGCAGCCACGGCCATCTCCGGCAGCACAACCAGATTGTCGATGCGCTGATATTCGATCGCGGGGATGATGGCGATGTCCGCCTCGCCGCGCCGCAAAGCTTCGGCGCATTGCGAAGGCAGCGTGAAGGAAAGGTCGTAGCGGTCCGCCTGCGCCCCTTCGGTGAAGCCCCAGACAAGCGGCGCGGTGTTCAGGTATTCGACAATCGAGATTCGGAGTTTAGCCAAGTGAGACGCTTCCTTGCAGGGACACCTCCAGTTTAGCACACCCTTCCGAAGGGGCCCGCTACGCCAGACACGGCGCCGTCGGCGCAGAAGCGGACCGCAAGCAACGCTTCAACGGGCTCCCATGCGGCACCCGGCTGAGCGCCCAGGATGCCGGATCGAGTCTTTAGAACTTCAGAGCCCACCTCACATCTGCGTAGTTCCCGCAATTGACAACGCCGCCACCCGCTACGTACGCTCGTTGGGTTTTCCCTCTCAGCCTCATGGAACCCGAACAATACTTGGGGTGGGTCGCCCTCGCCCTTACGCCCGGACTTGGTGCCCGGATGGCAGGCAAGCTTCTCCGCGCATTCGGGAGCCCCGAGGGAGTGTTCAATGCCTCCTTGACGGCCTTGGAGGCGCATCATCTCCCGGCCGCCGCCGCTCAAGCCATCCATTCCCGCCAACCGATGAGCGCTGCGGCAAAGGAGTTGGCTCAGGTTCAACAGGCCGGTTGCCAGCTCCTCACCTGGGAGGAACCCGAGTATCCTCGCCTCCTACGCGAGATCTACGATCCACCTCCCCTCTTGTATGTACGCGGAAACATGGAACTTCTGAACCGCCATTTAATTTCTATCGTCGGGGCGCGTCGCCCGACCCCTTATGGGAATCAAATAGCGGAGAGGTTGGGCCGGGATTTGGCCGCCCGTGGGCTGGTTGTGGTGAGCGGCTTGGCGCGCGGAATTGATGCTTGCGCGCACAAAGGGGCGCTTTCGACACCTGCAGGAACGACGATTGCGGTCCTCGGCTCTGGGATAGATGTCGTCTATCCGAAAGAAAACAAGAAGCTTTTCGAAGAGATTGAAAAGCGCGGCGCGATCATCAGTGAGTTTCCCATGGGCACCTTTCCCGGCGCACAAAACTTCCCGATTCGGAACCGGGTGATCTCCGGAATGTCGCTCGGGGTTGTTTGCGTCGAGGGTGCGCAGTACTCTGGTTCTCTGATTACGTCGCGGCTGGCGATGGAATTCGGCCGAGAGGTTTTTGGCGTCCCAGGCAACATTACGCAGCCTACCAGCTTCGGACCTAACCAACTGATCAAGCAGGGGGCAAAACTGGTAACCGGTTGGGAAGACGTGATCGAAGAGTTGCCGACGCCGATTCGAGCTGAGCTTCTGCCTGTGGAATCGCCAAGTAGCATGGAGCGGGCGGAGATGGTTCAGGAATCGCTGGCGCCGGGCGAGCGTGCGCTGTACGACTTGTTGGGTGTTGACGAAGCACGGCAAATCGATGATTTGGTTGAGATTTCCGGGCAAACCTCCTCGGATGTTTTGTCCGCTCTTTTCGAGTTGGAGCTCAAAGGCGTGGTGCGGCAGTTGCCGGGTAAGCAATTCTTGAAAGTCCTGTTGTAATCAAACGCTTGATATCAGGGTTAGGATGGGTACGGACCACGCCGCACTCGTGCGGCATCTTAAGGAGTGAGGAAGTCAGGTTGCTATGGCGCGTTCATTAGTCATCGTCGAATCGCCCGCAAAGGCGAAAACCATTAATAAGTATCTGGGGCGCGACTACATCGTCAAAGCGTCCGTCGGCCACGTTATGGATTTACCGAAGAAGACGATAGGCATCCGTCTGCCCGGTGACGATCCGAAGGGACGCAAGAAGAGCAAAGCCAAGAAAGGCGCGAAGGGCTCTGCCAGCGATAATGCCGTGAAGAATCCGGTGACTCTCGACGATGCCAAGATTTTCGAGCCGACTCTGCAGATCATCGCCGGCAAGGGCAAAATCATCAACGATCTGAGAAAAGCCGCGAGCACCGCCGAAGCCGTGTATCTCGCGGGCGATCCCGACCGCGAAGGCGAGGCCATCTCGGCGCACCTCGCCATGGTTCTTTCCAAGCCCTCGCGTTACGCGGAAGCCGAATCGACCGAAAAGCCGAATGGCAAGCCAGCCGTTGAGGAAGAGGTCGCGAAGTCCAAGTCCGGCAAGAAAAGCAAAGCGAAAGAGAAGGACGAAGAAATCATCATCGCCGCGACGGATCCCAAGAAAATCTTTCGCGTCACATTTAACGAAATCACACCAAAGGCGATTCGCGCGGCTTTCGATCACCCGCGCCAGGTCGACGAAAATCTTGTGGACGCGCAGCAGGCTCGCCGCGTCCTGGACCGCATCGTCGGTTATAAGATTTCGCCGCTCTTGTGGGACAAGGTACGCCGTGGCCTTTCCGCCGGGCGCGTCCAAACCGTCGCACTCCGCCTGATCGTCGAGCGGGAACTGGAAATTCGCGCCTTCAACCCCGTCGAATACTGGACCATCCACGCCATGCTCGACGGCGGCCAGCCCCCCATCATCGAAGCGAAGCTCACGAAATTTAAAGGCGAAGATATCGAGGTCGGAAATCAGGAAGCCGCGGACAAGATTGTCGCTGCCGTCAGCAAAGCCAAGTGGCAGGTCGCGAGCGTTACGCAAAAAGAGAAGAAGCGGAATCCGCCTCCGCCGTTTACGACTTCCAAGCTTCAGCAGGCTGCCTACAATCGCCTGCGTTACACGGCCAAGCGCACGATGTCTCTCGCCCAGCGGCTGTATGAAGGCGTGGAACTCGGTGACGAAGGCTCCGTCGCGCTCATCACCTACATGCGCACGGATTCTGTTCACGTCTCGAACGACGCGCTGTCTCAGGTCCGTGAACTGATTCCCGCGCGCTTCGGTTCCGATTACCTTCCGGAAAAGCCGAACTTTTACAAATCGAAAAAGGATGCGCAGGAAGCTCACGAAGCCGTCCGTCCCACGGATGCTTTCCGCACTCCCGACGATGTGCGCAAATATCTTGAGCCCGATCTTTTCAAACTCTACCAGCTCATCTGGCAGCGCTTCGTAGCCTCGCAAATGCTCCCGGCAATTTTCGATCAGACCACGATCGACATTTCGGCCGGCGACTACACGTTCCGCGCCACTGGTTCCGTCCAGAAGTTTGACGGCTACCTGCGCGTCTATCAGATTCCGGAATCGAACGCGGATCGTGAAGATGATGAAAAGGCGGATGAAGGCGAGGGCAAGGCTCTTCCGCGCGTCACCGAAGGCCAATCTTTGCGCCTCGATCAGATTCGTCCCAACCAGCACTTCACCGAACCGCCGCCGCGCTACACGGAAGCGACGCTCGTAAAAGAGCTCGAAGAAAAAGGCATCGGGCGACCTTCGACTTATGCCTCGATCATCTCAACCATCGTCGAGCGCGAATACGTCAACAAGGATCAGGGCCGCTTTACGCCAACCATGCTCGGCGAACGCGTCAGCATTCTCCTGGTGAAAAGTTTCGAAGATGTTTTCGACGTCACTTTCACCGCGCGCCTCGAGGAAGAGCTCGACGAAATCGAAGAAGGCAAGCTTCCCTGGCGCGAAGCCGTCAAGGAATTCTGGCAGAAATTCACGGTGGATCTGAAACGCGCGGACGGCGAAATGCTTTCCTACAAGGCGGGTATCCCGACCGGCAAGAAATGTGAAAAGTGCGGCCAGGGCGAATTGCTCGAGCGCATCAGCCGTCACGGTTTCTTTCTCGGCTGCTCGCGGTATCCCGATTGCGATTTCATTCAGGACTTGTCTCCGGAAGTCGGCAGCGGCCCGGCGGACGGCGAAAATAAAGTCGAGTACTGCGATAACTGCGGCAAGGAAATGGCCATCAAGCGCGGGCGTTTCGGCGTGTTCCTCGCCTGCACCGGCTACCCGGATTGCAAGACCACGCGGCGGCTTGTCGAAGGCACGCGGATTGCCCGCCAACCGGATGAGCTGCTCGATGAGAAATGCACTCTCTGCGGCAACGGCTTGGTGAAGAAGCACGGCCGGTTCGGAGAATTCATCGGCTGCACCGGTTATCCGAAGTGCAAGTACACGCGGCCGATCACGCTGGGGATCAAGTGCCCGAAATGCGGCGAAGGTGAATTTGTCCGCCGCGGAACGGCGCGCGGCCGGGGACGCGGCCGGATTTTCTACGGCTGCAGCCGCTACCCCGATTGCGATTTCACGTCGCCTCACGAACCGATCAACGAGCCGTGTCCGAAGTGCGGCGCTCCGTTCATCGTCGAGAAGCGCACCAAGCACGGAAACGTTCGCTCCTGCATCAAGGACGGCTGCGACTGGGAAGTTGAGATTGCCGAAGCGCCCGTCGCCTCGCCCACGCCCGAGCCTGTTGGTGCGGGCGCGCCTGGTAAGCCGTAATCGTCTGTCGGCCCAGCACACGCCGCTGCGCGAAGAATTGAGCCCGCACTCCTGGAACATCCGCAAACACGAACGCCTCACTCGCGGTTCGCGCATCTTATAATCTGCGCGAGACGCCGCCGTGGAACTGAAAGTCGCCATCGAAAAATATTTGGATCACATGCGTTACGTCCGCAACGCATCGCCGGAGACGCTGCGCAAGTATCGAACCGACCTCGAGCAGCTCGTCGAATTTCTGACGCCGCCCGGTGAAAAAACGCTTGCGCTCGCGGAAGTCGACCATCGCGTGATTCGCGAATTCGTCGCGCACCTGTTCGATCGGCGCCTGGAAAGGACATCGATTGCGCGGAAGCTCGCCGCACTGCGCTCCTTTTTCCGCTATTGCGTGAATCAAAAAATTGTCGCGCGCAATACGGCGCGCCTGGTCTCGACGCCCAAGCTGCCGAGGCGCATTCCCGACGTACTTTCCGCGGAAGAAATGGCCAGAATGCTCGATGGTATCGGGAGCGCGGGCTCGCGCGCTTCCGCATCGCGCCGGCGTCCTTCCACGAAGAGGATTCGCGATCGGGAATTGTTGATCACGAAACGCGATCGCGCCATTCTCGAATTGCTCTACGCTTCCGGCGTTCGCGTCAGCGAACTCACCGGCATGAACCTGGCCGATTTCGATTTTCAGTCGCAGACGATTCGCGTTCTCGGAAAGGGACGCCGCGAGCGCATCGTTCCGTATGGCGCGAAGGCCCGCGAAGCGCTCGAAGCGTATTGGCCCGTCCGCGAGCGGCTCATAGCCGAATGGCCCGACGCGGCCGATGCCGATACGGTGTTCCGCGGCTATCGCGGAACGCGTCTCGATACGCGTTCCATCCGCGCGATCGTGAAGAAGTACGCCAAGCTATTCAGTATGAATTGGAATCTGCATCCGCATTCGTTCCGCCACGCCTTCGCAACGCATCTTCTCGCCGACGGCGCCGACCTCCGCGCCATTCAAGAACTTCTCGGCCACAAATCGCTTTCCACCACGCAGCGCTACACGCACGCGACGATCGATCAGCTGATGGTGGTCTATGACAAGTCCCACCCTCATTCCTGACGCGGGCACCCCCGCGGAACTTTGCTGGCACGTTTTGTCATCACAGCCGGTTGCATTATCCTGTGAGGCGCGGCGGCCGGAATTGATTCGTGAGCAGCGCAAAACTCTTCGCGGCAGGCATCGGGATGCTGGCCCTCGGCGCGACTGTCAATCAGGGCGTGGCCTTCTCGCCGAATGTGAAATTCAGCTACGACTTCACCCCGAAAATTGCCGGCGGCCTCGAATATTACGGCTCGACCGGGCCCGTCTCCGGCTTTCTTCCCATCAGCCAGCAACAGCATCAGGTTTTTCCCGCGATCGACTTGAATCTTGCGCCGGAGTGGGAAGTGAACTTCGGCCTCGGCGTCGGTCTCACCGGCTCGACCGATCATCTCATCGCGAAAATGATTCTCGGTTACCGGTTCAACTTCTGAGACAATCTGCCGCGGCTTTGGTAACCGGGCCGCATTTCAGCCGTCCAAACGACCAGCAAGCGAGCGCGGCGGCAATCCTCATGATCGGGGAACGTGAATGCATAAACTTGGGCTGATGATTTGTCTGGCGTGCGCGGGACTGCTGGCCATGAGTCAGATCGCGGCGACGCGAGACCTCTCGGCGAATGGATCCGGCGCGAGCGGCAACCCGCAATCGTCCGGCGCGCACGCCGCATGGAATTCCCTGGCCGATGAATTTTTCGATTCGGTCTATTTCACGTTCGATCCCACGTCTGGAACCTACGCAGGCTTCCACCAGTACGACACGCTTCTGGAAGATTACTCACGCGCGGGCGTGGACAAAGAGATCGGCGCTCTGCACGCGTTCGAAAAACGTGTCGAAGCTTTCGATCCGAAGGGCCTCGATGAGTTCGAAGCGGCGGACCGCGACTTGGTCCTCTCGAACATTCGCGGCACTCTCCTCACCCTCGAAACCATCCGTCCGTGGGAGCGGGATCCAGACACCTATTCGAGCGGTATCACCGAGAGCGCGTACGTAATTATGAGCCGCCGCTTCGCGCCTCCCGGCGACCGTCTGCGCTCTCTCATCGCGCGCGAAAAACAGATGCCCGCGGCTTTCGCCGCGGCGCGCGAAAATCTGAATAATCCGCCGCGCATTTACACCGAAATCGCCCTCGAACAGCTTCCGGATGACATTGTTTTTTTTCAAAAGGATGTTCCGTCGGCATTCAAGGATGTGGCCGATCCCGCGGTCAAGGCCCAATTCGCGGAGTCGAACGCCGCCGTCATCGCCGCGCTTGAAAGTTATGAAAAATGGCTGAAGTCGGATTTGCTGCCGCGCTCGAATGGTGATTTTCGCATTGGCGCGGAGACATTTTCGAAGAAACTTTTGTACGACGAGATGGTGGATACGCCGCTCGATCGCCTGCTCGAAGTCGGCTGGACCGATCTGCGTAAGAATCAGGCCGCGTTCAATGCCGTCGCCAAGGAAATCGATCCCACGAAAACGCCGCACCAGGTTCTCGAAGAGCTGCAAGCCGATCATCCCGCTCCCGATCATTTGCTGCAAAGTTTCCGCGACACGTTCGACAGCCTGATCTCCTTCATTCAACAAAAGCACATCATCGAAATTCCCTCAACCGTTCGCCCGACGCTCCAGGAAACCCCGCCCTTCGAACGCGCCACCACCTTCGCCTCGATGGACACTCCCGGACCGTACGAAAAAGTCGCGACCGAGGCCTTTTTCAACGTCACTCTTCCCGATCCCCACGATACTCCCGCGGAGGTCGCCGGGCTCATGGCCAGCTTCAATCGCGGAACCATAGTCAGCACCGCCGCTCACGAGGCCTATCCCGGCCACTACGTCCAATTTCTCTGGGTTCACCGCGTACCGACCAAAACCCGCAAGCTGCTCGGTTCGAGCTCCAACGCCGAAGGTTGGGCGCACTACTGCGAGCAGATGATGCTCGATGAAGGTTACGGCCAGCCCGGCACTGGCGCCAAGGACGCGCGCGAATCGGAGGAGATCCGCCTCGGCCAACTCACCGACGCGCTCCTGCGCAACGCCCGCTTCATCGCCGGAATCGAGATGCACACGGGCAAGATGAGCTTCGACCAGGTCGTCGATTTCTTCGTGAAAGAAGGCTATCAGTCGCGCGAAACCGCTCTGGTTGAAACGAAGCGTGGCACTTCGGACCCGACCTACCTCTATTACACGCTCGGCAAGCTCCAAATCCTCAAGCTTCGCGAGGACCTTCGGCGGAAAGAGGGCTCCGCATTCTCACTCGAAAAGTTTCATGACGATTTCATGAAGCAGGGCTTTCCACCCATCAAAATCGTCCGCCGGGCGCTGATGGGAGACGATTCGCCCACGCTGTAGAGCCTTTCTCCTAAGCAGTTTGGTGCGGTCGGCGATTCCTATCCGGAAGCTCTAGCCGCGGTCGATGGACTTCATATTCGCAGCGGCATATCGATCGCCTACAATGTCATTCTGTGGAAATGCAGCCTCCAGCTCCGCCACCTCGTCCGGAGTCAACCGGATCTCCGCGGCCGCCGCATTTTCCTCCAGATACTTTCTTCGCTTCGTTCCCGGAATCGGCACCAGGTCCTCGCCCTTGGCCAGCACCCACGCCAACGCCAACTGACCGGCCTTCACGCCTCTGCGCTCCGCGATCGCCCGCACACGCTCCACGAGCACCAGGTTCTTGTCAAAGGCTTCGCCCGCAAACCGCGGATACCTCTGCGCTCGCGCATCCTTGTTCCCCAAGTCGCTCGGCTTCGTGATCGCACCAGTGAGGAAGCCGCGCCCCAACGGGCTGTACGGCACAAATCCAATCCCCAGCTCTCGCACCGTAGGCAGGATCTCCTTTTCGACATGCCGCTCCCACAGCGAGTACTCCGTCTGCAATGCCGTAATCGGATGCACCTTGTGCGCCCGCCGGATCGTCGCCGGCGATGCCTCCGACAGCCCCAGATACTTCACCTTGCCCGCTTTCACCAGCTCCGCCATTGCGCCCACCGTCTCCTCGATCGGAGTCTTCGGGTCCACTCTGTGCTGGTAGTACAGATCGATATGGTCCACCCCCAAACGCTTCAGCGAAGCACTGCATGCCTCCCGCACATACTCCGGCTTGCCGCTCATCCCCCAAAACGTCGGATCTTCCTTCTTCCGCACATTGGCGAACTTCGTCGCGAGGAAGACCTCATCCCGCCTCCCGCGAATCGTCCTCCCAATCAGTTCCTCGTTATCGCCAATCCCATACGCATCGGCCGTATCGAGGAAGTTGATGCCCAATTCCAGCGCACGGAGTATCGTCGCGGCCGATTCTTCATCGTTCCGCTCGCCATAGAACTCACTCATCCCCATGCATCCGAGTCCCATGCGGGAGACGATCGCGCCCTGCGAACCAAGCTTCACTTTTTTCATGCTCATACCCGATTTAGATGGCCGCACCCGCCGTTGGTTTCGCCTTTCTCCAGTGACGGAGAACTTCGAACGCCGCGACGGGTTGGCGCCGAATGAATTCCGCAACCGCCGCTGCGCTGTGATAAAAGGGCCGAATGAACGCTGCGGCTCCTTTATCCGACGACAAGCTAACGATTATCTCGATCGCCGCTCTGGCGTGTGTGCTTCAGGATGTGGTGCATGAGGCGCTGGGACACGGCGTCACGGCATGGCTGAGCGGCGCGCACCGCGTGACGATCAGCACGGTCGCAATGCAGAGCGACATCTCGACGCGGCTGATCTCCGCGAATGGCACGGTCGCAAATCTTGTTTTCGCCGCGATCTGCTGGCTCTTGCTGTGGAAGCCAGGGAAGTACAGTCCGGCTGCGCGCTTCTTTCTCGTAATGCTTCTGGCAGGGAATCTTTTCAGCGGCACCGGCTATTTCTTCTTTTCCGGCGTCGCCAATTTTGGAGACTGGGCCGCGGTCATCGCGGGGCTGGAGCCGCACTGGATGTGGCGCTTGGGTCTCGTGGTGCTTGGCGTAGTTACTTATTATGCGTCGATGCTGGTGGTTGCCGCGCGACTGCGGCCGTTTCACACCAAGGAAGCGAATCCGCGGCGCATCCGCGGCCTGGCGTGGACGCCTTACTTCACGGAAGGGATTCTGGCCGGGCTTGCGGGGCTGTTGAATCCCATCGGTTTTTTCTATGTCCTGGCCTCGGCAATGTCGTCGACGCTGGGCGGGAACGCGGGCATGCTGTCTCTGCCCGGCATGCTGCGCGATCGGTTCGCGCGCGAAGGGGATGGCGTCGGGCCCATCGCGCGAAGCATTGGATGGATCGCGGCGGGCGTAATCGTGATCCTCGTATTCATCTTCGTGATTGGCCGGGGCTTGACTTGGACGCGCTGATTCGGCTCCTGGGCGTCCCGGCGTTTTAGGTCCTCTGCGATCCCCCGCATTTCGTTGACGAGGATGCCGGAACCCCCGTATAATGAACGTTTCCCAATTGCCTCAGGAGGCTGTATGTACGCGGTCATTCGCAGTGGAGGAAAGCAGTATCGCGTCGCGCCGGGCGAGACCATCCTGGTCGAGCGCCTCGCGGGCAAGGTCGGCGGCAAAGTGACCTTCGACGATGTCCTCGCCGTGCGCACCGATGAAAGCAAGTTTCTCGGCGGCGACAAGACTTCCAAGGCCAAAGTCACCGGTAAAATCGTCTCGCAGGGACGCCACCCCAAGCGTGTCGTTCTGAAATTCAAGCGCTGCGGTCAATACAAGATCACGCGCGGCCACCGGCAGGAATTCACCTCCGTGCAGGTCAGCGACATTCAACTCGACTAGGCATTTTGATTCGGAAGTCTGAATAGCGAATTCCAATAGAGGCTAGTCATGGCACACAAAAAGGGCGGCGGCTCATCTACAAACGGCCGCGATTCTCACGGCCAGAGGCTCGGCGTCAAACGCTTTGGCGGCCAGCTCGTCAGCGGCGGCAGCATCCTGATTCGCCAGCGCGGCACGCGCTATAAGCCCGGCCGAAATGTCGGGCGCGCGAAGGATGACAGCCTGTTCGCGCTGATTACCGGCGTCGTGAAGTTCGAAGACAAGGGCCAGTCCGGGCGGTTCATCAGCGTTCTGCCCGTGGAAGATGCGCCGAAGCAGCCCGCGCCGGCATCCAACTAACGGGAATTTTCGATAGAGGCGTGTCGCCGCGGTGTCTTTGGCATTTCACCCACCCCTGTCGTATGCTTTCCCCATTGATTCTCCTCTCCCGCGATCGAGTGCATCGTGTTTGTTGACGAAGCCAAAATTTGGGTCAAGGCCGGCGACGGCGGCGACGGATGTGTCGCCTTCCGGCGGGAGAAGTACGTTCCGCGCGGCGGCCCAGCGGGCGGCGATGGCGGGAACGGCGCCGACGTCATTCTCGAATCCACCGAGCACGACAACACGCTGCTGCGCTACCGTTACAACCGCGAATTTCGCGCCGCACGCGGCGGCCATGGCGAAGGCTCGAACTGCCACGGCAGCTCCGGTGCTGACACCATCTTGAAGGTTCCCGTCGGCACGATCGTCTTCGACGAAGATTCCGGCGAGCAGCTTTTCGATTTCACCGAGGCCGGCCAGAAATTCCGCGCCGCCCGCGGTGGCCATGGCGGACGCGGCAATTCCCATTTCACCAAGCCGTGGCACCAGGCTCCGCGCGAACACGAAGATGGCCAGCCGGGCGAAGAGCGCCGCATGCGCCTCGAGCTGAAATTGCTCGCGGATGTCGGCCTCGTCGGTTTTCCGAACGCTGGAAAATCCACGCTCATTTCACGCATCTCCGCGGCGCGCCCGAAAATCGCGGCGTATCCGTTCACCACTCTCGAGCCGCATCTCGGCGTCGTTTCCGCCGATCCCGATGCGGCCCCCGGCAATGGCCGCACCTTCGTCGTCGCCGACGTTCCCGGTTTGATCGAAGGCGCGCATGAAGGCGTCGGGCTCGGCGTGCGATTTCTGAAGCACATCGAGCGCACGCGCCTGATCGCCCATCTGGTGGACACCAGCGATGGCGGCAGCGCCGATCCCGTGAAGGAATTCGAAATTCTCGAGCACGAGCTGCGCGCCTTCAGCGAAGACCTCGCTCAAAAACCCGTCATCGCCGTTGCAACGAAGCTCGACGCCACCACCGATCGCACGAAAGTGGACATGCTGCGCGCGTATGCCGAAAAGCGCGGCCTGCCGTTCTTCGCGATTTCATCCGCCAGCGGCGAAGGCATTCAGACGCTGGTGCGCGCGATGGCCGATGCGCTCGACCGTTCGCCGCGGCCCCTCCCGCCTGGCGTTCCGTCTCTTTCCGTCGCTGCAACCGAGCCCGAGCTGCCGTCGTCTCATTCGCAGGCTTCCGGGGACAAAGCTTGACGACAGCTCATTCTCACGTGCACCCGCAACGCGGAAGCGGCCATCCCCGCGCGATTGCTCTCTTCGGCGGAACATTCGACCCGATTCACTCGGGCCATATTGCCGTCGCGCAAGCGGCTCAGCGCCGCTTTCATTTGGACGCTATCCATTTCATTCCATCGTCGCGCCCGCCGCACAAATCCAGGCAATCGCTCGCGCCGTTTGTGCATCGCTACGCCATGGTCGCGCTGGCCTGCGCCGATCATCCGAGCTTTATTCCATCGCTCGCCGAAGCCCCCGCCGATGGCGCCGCGCCGCATGTTTTCTATAGCTACGACACGGTGAAGAAATTCCGCCGCGAGCATCCCGAAGATCACCTCTACTTCATCCTCGGGGCCGACCAGTTTCTCGAAATTCCCACGTGGTGGCACTATGAAAAGCTTCTCGATGCCTGCGACTTCATCATTGCCCACCGGCCGGGTTTCCGTCTCGACGCGCTCCGGCTTGTGATTCCGCCCGAGAAATTGAATCGCGCGCACTCGCACGACGCGCAAACCATCGCCCTGCGAAAATCCAGCGTCCATCTTCTCTCCACCGTAACCAGCCATGTCTCCTCCACCGAGATCCGCCTGCGCCTTGAGAAACACCAGCCCATTCACGGGCTTGTGCCCGCGCGCGTGGAGGAATACATTCTGGGACAGGCGCTTTACCGGTGACACTGCAGACCCTTCGCCCCGAACTTCGCTGGGCCATCGAAGCTGCCCAGGACAAGAAGGCGCAGCACGTGACCGTCCTCGATCTCGAAGGCCTCGGCGCGTTCTCCGAATATTTTCTGTTGTGCTCCGGCGAGAGCACGCCTCAGCTCGAAGCCATCACCGACGCCATCGAAGAACGCCTCGCGCAACATGGCCGCCGTCCCGAGCATCGCGAAGGCCGGCCCGGCGCCGAATGGGTTCTTCTCGACTACGGCCGCTTCGTCGTTCACGTCTTCAGCGAGCGCGCGCGTCTCTACTACGATCTCGAACGTCTCTGGCGCGCCGGCCCGCGCATCGATATTCCATCGCCGGACGATCCTCGCGCCGCGCACAATCGCTCGAACTCAAATTCATCCTCATCGGGCTCCCCGGAGTCCGAATCCACGCAGCCATGAGCGAAGCGGTGAGTCGCGTCACGCCCGAATCCCGGCTTCCCTGGATCGCCGCGAGCCCCGCGTCCCAGCACGTCCTCGATCTCGCCCGCAAAGTCGCCGAAACTTCCACCACTCTTCTCATCACCGGCGAAAGCGGCACCGGCAAAGATCAGCTCGCGCGCTGGATTCACGAAAACGGCCCGCGTCGCGATGCTCCGTTTCTCAAAATCGATTGCGCCAGCTTGCCCTCCGAGCTCGTCGAATCCGAATTATTCGGCCATGAAAGAGGAGCCTTCACCGGCGCCGTCGCGCAAAAGCCGGGCCGCCTCGAACTCGCGCAGGGCGGCACGATTGCTCTCGATGAAGTGGCCGCTCTCGCGCCGGGGATTCAAGCCAAGCTTCTCCGCGTCCTCGAAGAGCGCACTTTCGAGCGTCTCGGCGGCACCGAAACGCTCCGCATGGACGGGCGTCTGATTGCTCTCACCAATGCGGATTTGCAGCGCGCCGTAGCCACCGGCCGTTTTCGCGAAGATCTCTTCTTTCGCCTCAATGTTCTGGTCATTCCCGTCCCGCCTTTGCGCGATCGCCGCGAAGATATTCGCCCGCTCGCGGACTATTTTCTCGCGCGCCTCGGCGGCGTCCATGGACGCCCGAACTTGCGATTGAGCGAAGCATCGTCGCGGCTGCTCGCAAGTTACGCGTGGCCCGGCAATGTCCGCGAATTGAAGAACGCCATCGAGCACGCCGTGATCTTTGCGAAGTCGGACGAGTTGATCCCCGCGGATTTTCCGGCAATTTTGCAGGCGGCAAATGACGGCGGAAGTTTGCTCAGCGGATTGCAGTCCCTCGAAGAGCTTGAGAAGGAAGCGATTCACGCGACGCTCGAAGCCACGCATTACAAGATCGCCCGCGCCGCCGAAATTCTCGGCATCACCCGCAAAACGCTTCTCGAAAAGCGCAAAAAATATGGCTTCGTCGAGCCGAAGTAGCGCCGCCGTTCACCCGTCATGAAAATTCATCTCGTGATGCTGGGAAAAACGAGGCAGGCCGGCCCGCGCACTCTTCTCGCGGATTACGTTGCGCGCATCGGACATTACGCCGAAGTCCAGATCACCGAGCTGCGCGATGCGGCGGCCTGGCGCAAGCGCAAGCTT
This sequence comes from uncultured Acidobacteriota bacterium, assembly GCA_963771905.1. Taxonomy (GTDB): domain Bacteria; phylum Acidobacteriota; class Terriglobia; order Acidiferrales; family UBA7541; genus Palsa-147. Next base: position 37,684 of record CAVYVI010000011.1, on the reverse strand, counting down.
GACGCCCATTCCGCCGTCGTTCTTCTCGACGCCGCGGGAAAGCAGTTGACCTCCGCGCAATTCGCCAAATGGCTCGGCGCCCACCGCGATGCAGGCCTGCGCGAATTGGTCTTTCTCTGCGGTGACGCCGCTGGATTTCCCGAAGAACTGCGCGCCGCTGCGCGTTTCAATATCTCGCTTTCGACACTCACCATGCCCCACGAACTAGCCCGCGTTCTTCTCGCCGAGCAGATCTATCGCGCCTTCGCCATCCTCGCCGGCCATCCCTACCCGAAATAAGTTTCCGAAATTCTTGCGCATCCCTCATTCGTATCGCAGCGCCACCATCGGATCTACGCGCATAGCCCTTCGCGCCGGAATGTAACAGGCCGCCAGCGCCACAAGTGCCAGAAGAATCGCCGAAGCGACGTACGTGCCCAAGTCGATCGGCCGGACGCCGAACAAAAGATTCGTCAGCAGCTTGGCTGTTACCGCCGCGCCCACGAGACCGATCCCCAGTCCCAGCGCCGTCCATCTCGTCCCTTTCCCCAGAACCAGCCGCAAAATATCTTTTTTCTGCGCTCCGAACGCCATCCGCAATCCGATTTCATGCGCCCGCTGCGCGAATGAATAGGACAGCACGCCATACACTCCCATCGCCGCCAATAGCACCGAGAGCGCCGCAAAAATGCCCACCAGCGAAGCGGACATCCGCCGCCCAGCCTCGGAATCCGACACCACTTCTGTCATCGTCGTGATTCCATATAACGGCAATCTTGAATCCAGCGTGCGCAGTTCGTTCTTGATCGCCGGCGTGAGACTCGCGGGACTCCCCACTGCGCGGATAACGAGAGACATCGCCGGGCTTGGATTTTGCAGCGAACACAAATACGCCGTGTCGGGCGAAGCGAACTCCAGTCCATCGGATTTCACGTCGCCCACCACACCCGCGATTTCCTGCCAGCCTTTCACCGATCCGTATTGCAAATCCATCCGCTTGCCAACCGGGTCTTCATTCGGCCAGAAATGTCGCGCCATGGATTCGCTGATGAGAACGACCGGCGGCGCATCCGCGGCGTCGCGCTCGCTGAAAAATCTTCCGCGAACCAGCCGTATGCCCATCGCTTCAAAATATCCGGGGCTGGCGATCTGCTTCTGAACGTTCACTTGGCCGGCGGAGAATTTCGGCCGTCCTTCGATCAGGAAATCGCCGCTCGAGTTCCCTCCGCCCACGGGCAGGTTCAGGACCATCCCGGCATCGCGAACGCCGGGAAGCGCGCGTATCCTTTCCAAAAACTGTGTGTAGAAAATTTGCCATTTGCTCTCCGTAGGGTATTGCCGTATCGGCAAGGAAATATTCATCGCCAACACCCGCTCGGCGCCGAATCCCGGATCGACCGAAAGAAGCGTCCGGAGACTTTTCAGCATCAGCCCCGAATTGATGAGCAGGATCGTCGCCAGCGCCGTCTGCGCGACCACGAAAAACGTATGCATCCTCCCGGTTGCCACCGAATCCGTCGACTGCGTTGCCGCTTCCTTCAAAATCTCGCTCGCGTTCCAATGCGTGGCCCGAATCGCGGGCGCAAGTCCGTACAGCAGCACCGCAAGGACCGTGACTCCGAGGATGAAAAGTAGAACGTGAGAGTCCAGTCCGGCCGCATCGGGACGCAACGTTCGCGGCGGCCAGTGCAGCAGGATCACTCGCGTCCCCCACATCGCGATCAGTACGCCGAGCCCTCCTCCGATCAACGCAAGCAGCGACGTCTCGACGATCATCTGCCGCACCAATCGCCACCGGCTCGAGCCCATCGCCGTGCGGATCGCGAATTCCCGCGAGCGCCGCGTCAGCCGGCCCAGCAGCAAGCTCGCCAAATTCGTGCACGCGATCAGCAGTACCAGCCCCACGGCCGCGAGAAGCGCCAATAACACCGGCCGCTGATCGCCAAACAGCGATTCCTGCAGCCCGATGACGTTCGTACCGTGCTTGTTGTCCGGAAATTGGGCGTTGATTCCATCCTGCACGACCTCCAAATTCTGTGACGCCTGCGAAATCGTAATTCCGGGGCGCAGCCGCGCGTACACCTGCAGGTAATTCGTGCCCCGCTGTTTCCATGGCGCGCGCGGCTCGAGCGGTACCCAAACGTCCGTCTGTGGCCGCGTGAAAAAATTCGGAGCGGCCGCAGGCATCACTCCCACCACCACGAAAGCTGTCCCGTTCATTTCGATCGCGCGGCCCACCACCTTGGGATCGCCGCCGAATTCTCTCTGCCAGAATCCGTAGCCCACAATGCAGACCGGCGAACTTCCGTCGCGATGCTCATCTTGCACGAACGTGCGCCCCAGCGCCGCCTGCGTTCCGAGCACATCGAAGAACCCCTCCGTGACCATCAATCCGTTCAGCCTCTCCGGGTCCTGGCTGCCAACGAAATTCAGATTCGCGGGAAATGATGCGGCCATCTCGGAAAAAACGGAGTTGTGCGCCTTCCAATCCTCGAAATCCGCAAAGGATACGGGATTCCTGTCGAAGTCGGGCCAGCGCTCATAGACCGAGACGATCCGGTTCGCATCCGCGAATGGGAGAGGCTTCAGCAGCGCCGCATCGATCACGCTGAATATCGCTGCGTTCGCTCCAATCGCCAGCGCCAGCGTCACCACCGCTATGGCCGTAAACCCTGGCGATTTCCGCGCCATCCGTAAGCCGAAGCGAATATCCTGCCACAACGTTTCGACGTGCGTCTCCCAGCCCGTGGCGAGCACCTGTTCTTTCACTCCGTCATGGCTGCCCATTTCAAGCCGCGCCCCTCGCAGCGCTTCCTCGCGGCTCATCCCGGACTTCATCTTCTCCGCCGCCACCGCTTCCAGGTAGCCGCTCAGCTCTTCATCCAGCTCCCGGACGTCCCGCTCTTTCTGGAAAAGAGCGCGAATCCCGCCCGCAATTTTTTGCAGAATAGACATGCCCCCGTCTCCTACGACGCTTCGAGAATCCTGCCGATCGCCGCCACTTGCTTTTCCCACTCACGCGTTTCGCTCTCCAGCCTTTTTCGCCCCTGCTTCGTGAGGATGTAATACTTCGCCCGCCGGTTATTTTCCGTGGCTTTCCATTCGCTCTTCACCCACCCGGCTCTTTCGAGCCGCCGGAACGCGGTAAAGAGCGATCCGGCGTTGAGCCGGAAGATGCCCTTCGTGACTTGTTCGATGCGCACGGAGATCCCGTATCCGTGCATGGATTCCAGCGCCAGCGTTTTCAAGATCAGCATGTCCAGCGTGCCCTGGATCAAATCGCTCGGCATGTCCGCCATCGGCTCACTCCTCCTGACAATCAAGGGGAATCATTAGCGCGCTCCTCTTGATTGTCAAGAGGAAAAGCCGCCGCACCAAAGACGCGCCGGATTCTCGGGTCTCCGCTTGCCGCCTCTCCCGGTTTCACATTAGGATCGTCACGCATCCCAAGCGAAAGGATCGTCCGGATCGCATGCGTTCAGCTTGGCTCGCACTCGGTGTCGTCGGAATCGCTGTCGCCTCGGCTGCCATTTCAGGAGACGTCCCTTTGACTCCGCGAATCGTCCACGAACCCGGATTTACAGTCGTCGGAATTTCAACTCGCACGAATAACGCAAAAGAAATGTCCGACGAAGGCGTCATCGGAAAACAGTGGGAACGATGGATGAAGGACGCCTTGCTCGATCGGATTCCCAGCAAGGCCGATACGAATACTCTGGCCGTCTACACCGATTATGAAAGCGATAGAAATGGCGAGTACACATTCCTGATCGGAGCAAGAGTGAGCTCCGCGGCCAAAATTCCCGCCGGAATGGTGACCGTGAAAATTCCGGCCGGCCGATTCGCCGTCTTCACTTCCGAAAAAGGATTCGTTGGCAAGGTCGTTCCGGAAATCTGGACTCGCATCTGGGCGATTCCCAAATCCGAGCCGGGCGGCGATCGCTCCTACCGCGCCGATTACGAACTCTACGACCAGCGCGCCGCCGACCCCCAAAACGCCCAAGTCGACATCTACGTCGGCATTAAATAAGACGCAATCGACGCGGCCGCCTCACTTGCTAGGCAGCCTCTCAATCGGTTTAGCTGCGGGTCCCCTGACGGCTCGAATCAAAAACAGCATCCCGCGAATTAATCCGCTCGAACAAGTGCACTACTGAATCCTTACAGACTGTGGATTTGCTTCCTTATGGCACTTCATGCTATCCGTGAATGAGGATGAAGATGACCGCCAAACTCGGCCGAACCCGCACCGGCGACCCGTCGGAGCGCCATTCCGCCACTCGCGCGCCCGTACAACCAAGTAAGGCGAGTATTTTCAATCGCTTGGATAAAACGGGCGCCACTGAAGCACTTTCAAATGGCTTCGGCCTCGCTCCGGCTCGCCTTAATATTCTAATCGGGACTTCCACACGATTAGAAATCGCCGTAAACCGCACAAAACAAAACGCGGAGGTCATTTCTAACCGGAACAAAATCGCCACCTTCGCGGTCGCCGATTTCGCGGGGGACTACAACCGCATTGAGAATTTAGCCCACAATCGCGACTTCGCGCCCAGGAACCTGCGCAGCCGGCCCAATCTTACGGAAGAGCACTCCCATGCCGGAAGGTAAAGGACTCTTGATCGTTTATACCGGCCCGGGCAAAGGCAAAACGACGTGCGCTCTGGGCACCGCGTTCCGCGCGGTCGGGCAAGGCATGCGCGTCCTGATGGTACAGTTCATCAAGGGCTCGTGGCATTACGGCGAACTCGACGCGGCCAAAATGCTGGGCGATGACAAATTCGAAATTCGTCCCATGGGCCGCGGCTTCGTCAAAATCGGCGGCGCGGAAACCGATCCCGAAGACATTCGCCTCTGCGAGGAGGCCTGGGAATTCGGGCGTCGGCAGATTGACAGCGAAAAGTACGATCTCGTCGTTCTCGACGAGATTAATTATGTCATCAGCTATAAAATGCTCGATGTGGAAAAGGTGGTCGCGGCGCTCGGGGCGCGCCCCGAACGGGTGCACGTCATCTGCACGGGGCGCAACGCGCATCCCCGGCTCGTCGAACTCGCCGATCTGGTGACGGAAATGCGCGAGGTCAAGCATCCATACACGAAAGGGATTCTCGCTCAGCGCGGAATCGACTATTAATCATGGCCTGGTACAAACGAGACAAAAAGCGGATTGAGCAGCCGACGCCGGTGGACGAACGCCGCGTCCGCACCGAAGGCCTCTGGATCAAGTGCGATTCCTGCCGCTCGATTATTTGGAAAAAAGATTTGCAGGCGAATTGGCAGGTCTGCCCGAAATGCGAGCACCATTTCCGGTTAGGCGCGAAACGCCGGCTCGACCTGCTGCTGGATGACGGCCTGTGGGAAGAGCGCGATGCCGAGCTCGCTTCGAACGATCCGCTCGCATTTGTCGACACCAAGCCGTACGCCAAGCGGCTGCGAGACGCCCGCGAAAAACTCGAAATGAGCGACGCCATCATCACCGCCGAAGGGAATCTGGAAGGCCGTCCGGTGACTTGCTGCTCGATGGAATTTCAATTTATCGGCGGAACGATGGGGGCTGTGGTCGGCGAGAAAGTTACGCGGGCGATCGAGCGCTCCATCGAGAAAAAAAAGCCGCTGATCGTGGTCTCCTGCTCGGGCGGCGCGCGGATGATGGAAGGCACCATCAGCCTGATGCAGCTCGCGAAAGTTTCGGCAGCGCTCGCGCGCCTCGATGAATCGCGCGTGCCGTATATTTCCGTGCTGACGGATCCGACCACAGGCGGCGTAACCGCCAGCTACGCCATGCTGGGCGATCTCAATATTTCCGAACCCGGCGCGCTCATCGGATTTGCCGGCCCTCGCGTGATCGAACAAACCATTCGCCAAAAACTTCCCGAAGGATTCCAGCGCGCCGAATTTCTTCTCGAGCACGGATTTCTCGATGCGGTCGTGCATCGCAAGGAAATGAAATCCTACATCGCGCGCGCCTTCGATTTTTTCCTGAACTAACATGCGGTACGAAGAAACGCTCCGGTACCTTTACGCACTGGGCCGCGAACTCGCCTCGCCGCGTCAGGCTCGCGTTCAGAAATTCGATCGCCACAATATTTCCGTCCTCGCCGCCGCGATGGGCCATCCGGAGCGCCGCGCGCCGTGCGTGCACATCGCCGGAACCAACGGCAAGGGTTCGACGGCCGCGATGCTCGAATCGATTCTCCGCAGCGCCGGCCTGAAAACCGGACTTTATACATCGCCGCATCTCGAACGAATCAACGAACGAATTCGGATCAACGCCGAGCCGATTGCGGATGAAGAATTCGCGAGATCTTTCGATCGCGTTTTGGCGGTGATCGAAACGCAAATGGCGAGCGGCGCGCTCGCAGCGCATCCGACGTTTTTCGAATGCATCACGGCCATCGCATTGGACGTTTTCGCGCGCAGCGGAGTGGAATTCGCGATCTACGAAGTCGGCATGGGCGGCCGGCTCGACGCCACGAATATCGTGACGCCGGAAGTTGCGGTGATCACGCAAATTGATTTTGACCACGAAAGTTATCTCGGCCATTCACTCGAAGAAATTGCGGGCGAAAAAGCCGGCATCATTAAGCCGGATAGTTTGGTTGTAAGCGCCGCGGAAAGGCCGGAAGCGCGATCGGTAATTGCGGAGCGTTGCCGGAAACAAAACGCTCGACTCGTCGAGATCGACTCGGCGTGGCAGATCGGCAAGATCAGCGCGATCGCTGGATGCTATCGCGCCAACGCCGAATGGCGGGCTGATGGCGAACGCATCCGTCTCAGGATTCCGCTGCCGGGAAAATTTCAGATTCGCAATGCGCTCACAGCCGCCGCAGCCGCGCAGCTGCTCGAGGGCGGCGGATTTCGCGTCGACGCGAAAGCAATCGAACATGGCATCGCGAGCGTGCAATGGCCGGGGCGCCTCGAGCGCGTCGCCGAACATCCCGCGGTATTTCTCGATGGCGCGCACAATCCATCCGCGGCTCGCGAGCTGCGCGAATTTTGGGACGAAAATTTCGCCGGGCGCCGAATTCTTCTGGTTTACGGAGCGATGCGCGACAAGGCCGTCGATGAAATCGCCGGTTTGCTTTTCCCCCGCGCGGCGCATGTGATTCTGACGCAGCCGCACCAGTCTCGCGCCATCTCGGTCGCCGTCCTCGAGCAGATCGCCTGCCATCACGCCGCGAGTTGCGAAGCGATCGGCGATGCCGCGCAAGCGATTGAGCGTGCCCTTTCCCTTGCAAAACCCGAGGACGCAGTCTTCGTCACCGGATCACTTTTTCTGGTCGGTGAAGCGCGCTCGCATTTCCGCGAACCTATTTCGAGAAGCGCGCCGTGACCCTGGCGATCGGCGCTTGCGGCAGATTTCAAGTTTCGGGATTGCATCTCATATTTGGAATCGCCAAAAAGTATTGTTCGATAGCGGCGGCCGCTTGGCGCTCCGCGGCTCGCAGGCACGCGGCGCCCCAGTTTAGCCCTCTAAATCAGGTGTCCGCTGGCGTGTCCGTCCCAACATCGCACGCTGTTCCGGTGCGAACTCGCCGTTTTCCCACTGTTTTCTGCCATTTTGAGCAAGTTTAGCTGAATTTTTGGATACGCCTTGCCATCCTTACTTCAATAGGTTCGTCTAAGCGTGTAAGTGGAGGGTGTAATGACACGCGAGGAGCGGCGGCAAAAGCTGGAATCGTTCGGCCGGGCGCCCGCGCTGCTTTCGGCGGCCCTGCGTCAATTTCCGAAGAAAATGTGGCTGTACAAGGCCTCGGCGGAGCGATGGAGCATCCACGAAATCATTCTTCATCTGGCGGACAACGAGGCCAATTCCTATATCTACTGCCGGCGAATGATTGCCGAACCGGGCTCGCGCGTTCTCGCGTATAACCCCGCGGTATGGGCCGGTTCGCTCGGATATTTTCATCAGAGCACGAAAGAGGCTCTCGAAATTATTCGCCGCTTGAGGCGCATGACGTACAACGTGCTCATCGCGCTCCCTGAAGCAGTTTGGACGAATGCGGTGCAAACACCGGAGCAGGGTGCGTTGACGCTCGACGCGTGGCTTGAAAGACAGGAACGTCACATCCCTCATCACATCGATCAAATGCGGGAGAATTACGACGGCTGGGCGAAGACGCATCCGCCGCGGAAGTCCGCTTCGACTGCTTCAAAAAATCCCAGCTCTCTCGGCAGCAATTACCTCACGCTTTCCGTTCGTACATAAGCGCGCAATGTGACTCGTAGCCGTCTGACGCCTCGGTTGCCGGGGTGTCGCTGCGATGATAGGATGGCCTTTCGATGAGCGTCCCAGCGCATACACCGGACAAGACAAAGGGCCATGAGGAGTTTTCCCGTGCCCGCGTCGGCGTCCCCTATCGCACTTTAAATGAGCAACTTACAAACAAGCGAGATAGCTACGATAAGTACCTCGCGTCCATTCGCGAGGCAGGCGGTGAGCCCGTTGAGGTTTCGCTCACGCTTTCACCGCGCGAGTTCGAAGAACTCGCGCGGACGCTTGACGCCATCGTTCTGCCGGGCGGCCCCGCGGACGTAGAACCCAACCGGTATCGCGCCAGCCGTCACGATTTGAGCGCCGCGCCGGATCCCGAACGCGAGAAGACGGACCTCGCTTTGCTCAAGCATGCCTTTGAGGAGCACAAGCCTGTGCTCGGAATTTGCTACGGGGTGCAGATTCTCAATGTTTTTCTCGGTGGGACGCTGATTCAGGACATCGCGAGCGAGACGCACACTTCGATCCAGCATCAGTGGAAGGATCGCGCGAGTGGCGCGCCCGAACCGCATCACATGGCTCGCGTGGAGCCCGGCTCGCGTCTCGCGCAACTTGGCGACGCGCCCGAAACCGAAATTAACAGCTCGCACCATCAGGCGATTCTCGAGCCGGCGCGCGGACTGCGCGTCACGGCGCGCGCGCCCGATGGAATCATTGAAGGCGTCGAATGGACCGGAGAGTCCGATTGGGTCACGGGCGTGCAATGGCACCCCGAACGCATGAAGAGCCACGAGACATCAAACGCGCTCTTCCGCCAGTTGATCGCTGTGACGCGAGTCGCGCACGTTCGCAGTTGAAAGGTTTTCCCGGTGGTTTGCCGCCCGGTGTTTTCGGTTTCCGATTTACGGTTCGCGTCGATTCCAATCCGATTTTGGGGGATTCATGATTTCTCTGGCGGGCAAGGCGGCTCTGATTACGGGCGGTTCGCGAGGCATCGGCGCAGCGGCAGTGAAGATGTTCGCGCAGGCCGGCGCCGATGTGGTGTTCAATTTCAATAAGAATCAGGAAGCGGCCGCTCAAGTGGAGCAGGAAGCCCGCAAGCAAGGCACGCGCGTCGAGTCGCTCAAGGCCGATCTCAGCCGCATGGCCGACAGCAAGAAGCTTGTCGAATTCACGCGCGAGCGGCTGGGGCGGATAGACATCCTGGTGGCCAACGCTGGCATCTGGAACGAGAAGGACACGCCGATTGAAGACGTCAGCGAACGTGAGTGGAACGAGATGATGAGAGTGAACGTGAACAGCGTCTACTCCGTGATTCATTTCGCCGTGCCGCACATGAAGGCGCAGAAAAGCGGCCGCATCATCGCCATCAGCTCGACGGCAGGCCAGCGCGGCGAAGCGTTTCACACCCATTACGGAGCATCGAAGGGCGCCATCATCAGCTTCGTAAAGGGCCTTTCCACCGAACTCGCCGCGCATCACATTTTGGTGAATTGCGTCGCGCCGGGATGGGTGGATACGGATATGTCGGCGTCGGTTCTGCGGAATAAGACGGGATTGAAATCCGCGGCGCGCGCGATTCCTTTGGGACGGCCGGGGACGGCCGAGGAAATTGCCGGGCCGATTTTGTTTCTCGCTTCGGATCTTTCGAATTTCATTAACGGCGAAGTCGTGAATGTGAACGGGGGTTCGGTGCTGTGCGGATAGGAATTCCACGCACGCTTGGTATTTTCGCGCTCGGCGCCCTGGCGATGATAGCGGCGCCCGCGCGTGCTCAGGATCAAACCGAAGTACTCATGCCCGCGCAGAGCACGGCGAAATCGAAAGAGCTCATCGCGTTGGCGGTGCAGGCGCTGGGCGGCAGCGCGTATCTTTCCGTGAACGACGTCACGGTCGTCGGGCGGCTCGGCCAGTTCGGGCACAACGGCGATTTGAACGGCTACGAAAAGTTTATCGACTACAACAAGCTGCCGGACAAAGACCGCAACGAAAATCTTCCGAAGCGAAACATTATCGAGGTCTTGAACGGCGACAAAGGATGGATGCTCGACCGCAGCGGAGTCAGCGACGCAGCCGAGGATACCATTTCCCAATTCCAGGAAGATCAAAAGACGGACATCGACAGTGTTCTTCGCAGCCGGTGGAAGGAGCCGAACACGATTCTTCGCTATCTCGGTCCGGATGTGGTCGACTTGAGAGAATCGGACTGGATCGAATTCGTGGACAGCGACAACCGTTCCATCCGCATCGCGTTCGCGAAATCGACGCACCTTCCGATTCGGAAAGTCGTCGTCACGCGGGACCCGACCACGCGCATGCGCACCGAAACGCTCGAATACTACTCGAATTACCACCCGATTCAGGGCGTGACGACGCCGTTCCAGATTGCCCGCGAGAGGAATGGGCAGAAGATTTATCAGGTTTTCTTCGATGAAGTTAAATACAACACCAATATTCCCGACTCTCTCTTCTCGAAGGAATCTCTCGACGAGCGCTGGCAGAAGGTAGGCAAGGGGACCATCAAGAAACAGGAAAAAGAGAAGCAGGCGCAGCAGAAGCAGGAAAGCGGCGAGAAGAGCGGCACGAGCAGCAGTAACTAACGCGGCTTTTTGGCATTGGAGCGACGGCACCTGTGGGCGGCGCGGCTGCTGAAACAGGGAGTCCGTCAGTCCGAGGCGGCACGGCAGGCCGGTGTGCATCGGCAATCCGTCAATCGCTGGGCGCAGCAACTGGAGGCAGCAGGGCTATCGGGACTGAAGAAGACGGGACAAGGGAAAAATCCGGTCGTGGAAACAGGAGCGTTGGCCGGAGATTATAAAAGTTCAAAAAGACCGCCGTACGCCAGAGAAAATTAAGACCGGACTCAAGCACGATCAAACCCAAGACCCACGTGTAAGACCGACACGTGGGGCACCCAGAACCTCTCTCCTCGGTTGACATCTGCGCCACCCGCCCGGGCTAACCTATTTCATCATCGTGCCCGAGAAAGCGTGGATCAGCCACTGGCCGTTGCGCTTCACCCAGACCTCTCCCACGGCCATCTGAAACTCAGCGATGACGCCGGGGGTTTTGACTTCGGCGAAGTAGGTGACAAGGGCCGTATCCGCTCCAACGGGCACGACGCGGAACTGCGAGAGTTTGTACCCTGAAATGGGCTGCTCGGACATCTGCTGGGCCGTGGGCTTTCCGATGTGGCGGGAGCCATCGGGCGAGAAAGAATTGAAGTCATCGGCTATGACCGCATCATTGGACGCCGCATCCTGGTTCTTCCAGGCCTCCCACTGGGTGACGAGCCGCGCCGAGATCGCTTCGGTCATTTGCGGTATCGAAACGTTTTGCGCCATCTCCATGTCCGTTCCTTTCGTTCGCAGTTTCTGGCACGCCGCGACGCTGCCAAGTACCAGAACCGCAACTATTAGTCGCCGCATGCGCCGCCCCCTCCTCACTTCGGTTTCATCCCAACGCAGGAAAATTGTAAATTCGGCTGCGCTGAGCGCGCCCTCCCCGGGTAACTACATTATGCAATGCTCAATCGTGTTGCGTGTCCGGGCTCGGAGCAGAGTTCGGAGCCGGGCTCGGATTCGGGCTTGCGGCCGGCGGCGCACTCGGACTCGCATCCGGCTGCTTCACGAACTCAAAAGTGCAGGGGCGGCCCAAGATGCCGGCGCCTTCCTCCCGGGTGCCTGTGCCCTTTGCCTCTTCGAATTGCGCTTTGATGTTGTAGCTATAGTTGTCACCCTTCATGGCGAAGACGCCATGGGCATGGTTCTGGGTGACTTTGCCTTTGGCAGTCAGCTTGGCGCTGCCATCGTCAGCAATCTTGCCTTCGATCACAAGGTAGCCGGGTCCGCCCTCTTCGCCGTGCTGCCCGTGAAAATTACCGTCCTTGACTTCGCTGGGAAACTCCCATTTGTAGGCCGGGGTCTCGCCGTGCGCTTCGCAAGCGAGGTGCGTGATCCAATTGCCATCGTATTTGCCGCCTGCCGCCGCCGCGCCTGGCAAAAGCATCACAGCGCAAACCACCACAATCCGGACCGCTTTACGCATTTCCATAAGACTCCTCCTCGGGAATGAGTACATTGTTTCCACGAAGACGATTTCGACGGTCACGAATAATACCGCGTTTAATTCAAGAATTGAACGCGCGCGTGAAGGCTACGCTAATGGGGCCGGAGGATAATTTCCGAGTGTCCAACGCCGCGAACTGACGGAAACAGAAAACGGACGCCGAGACCTACATTAAGCGGACATCAAAAAGCGCCAGCCAATACTGAACGGATTGCAGAGCAAAGCCGCAGAGGATGAGTCCAACGCCAAATACACCGAGCCACCGCTCCGGGAGATTGTCCGCATAGAATTCGATGTAAGGATTGACCGTCGCGCCGACGCCGGTGACGATGCCGGTCACCAAACCTACCCGGATCGCAAAAGACCATGCGTGATCCACATGATGGACGAAAGCGCTGCAGATAAGCGCCGCGGCAATGTAGCCGAAAGTACGGACGACGGTTCCCCAAAACTGACGACGCGTAAGGCGAGGACGTCGAGAAGCCACATAGTCAATGGCAGGACGCATGCCGCGAGAATAGGCGACTATTTGGCCGATGGTAATGAGAACGGCAAAGGCGATCGCGAATCCGAAACCCAAGCTTCTGTATAGTCCGGCTCCGAAAGCCACGCCGCGAATGGCGGCGAACAGCGCCTCCCATGGCAACGAGTAATGAGGGAGTCCACGAGCGGCTCGATTGAGTTCGATCGACACGGTGATACCGGTCGCGATGCCGGCCACCAGCCCGAAGAAGAGACCCAGGCCAATGCCATAGCCGATGCAGAAAACAACGGAGTACGTTACCGTCCGAGTCAGCAGCCGCAACGGACCGTGCTGTCCACCCAAAAGATCGTAAGCAAGATAAAGACTACCCAGCACGTCAAGGCAGCTACCCGCAATGCTGATGGCTGCAATTGTGTGGTGGTCCATTCGACGATTGTACCGATAACACTTTGGAGTTTGTGCTCCAATGACGGAGGACCCGGAAATAATGCAGATGCCTGGTTAACGCGGAAACCGCAAAGTGAGTCACTACCCACAGATTGGTTCGATTGGTTGCGCCGAGCGGGGCGGGGTATAATCGTTGGATGCGAATGACACGTAAGACTTCGCTGAGGCGGCAAGCGCAGGGCGAAGCACGCATGCATGGGACGACGGTGCTGTGCGTGCGGAAGGACAACAAGGTGGTGCTCGCGGGGGACGGCCAGGTCACGATGGGCGAGGGCGTCGTGAAGCACAACGCGAAGAAGACGCGGCGGCTGTTTAACGACAAAATCATCGCCGGGTTTGCGGGAAGCACGGGCGACGCGCTCTCGCTCTTCACGCGGTTTGAGAACAAGCTGCAGGAATATCACGGGAATTTGCCGCGCGCGGCGGTGGAGCTCGCCAAGGAATGGCGGACGGATCGATCGCTGCGGCATCTCGAGGCGCTGCTCGTCGTCGCGGATACGAAATCGACATTCCTGCTCTCCGGCAACGGGGACGTGATCGAGCCCGACGACGGCATCTGCGCCATCGGCTCGGGCGGTCCCTACGCGCTGGCGGCGGCGCGCGCCCTTCTGAAGCATTCGAAGCTCGGCGCCAAGGAAATCGCGCAGGAAGCCATGCGTATCGCCAGCGACATCTGCATTTTTACCAACGCCAATTTCACGCTGGAAGAGCTGTGACCGGGAAGTCGGAGAAGGACATGGTGATCTATTTGTCCGGGGAACCACAGGCGCCCGCGCCGGAGCCTACGCCGTCGTTTGACGAGCTGACGCCGCGGGAAATCGTCGCGGAGCTCGATAAATACATCGTCGGACAGAACGCGGCGAAGCGCGCGGTGGCCGTGGCGCTGCGGAATCGCGTGCGGCGACAGAAGCTTCCGCCGGAGATGGCCGACGACATTCTGCCGAAAAATATTTTGATGATCGGACCGACCGGCGTGGGCAAGACGGAAATTGCGCGGCGTCTTGCACGTCTGGCCGGCTGCCCGTTCGTGAAGGTGGAAGCGTCGAAATATACGGAAGTGGGCTACGTGGGCCGCGACGTGGAATCGATGGTTCGCGATCTGATTGAAACCGGGATCGACATGGTGCGCGAGGAAAAACTCGACGAAGTGGCGGAGCGCGCCGAGCAGGCCGCCGAGGAGCGGCTGCTCGATTTACTTCTGCCGCCCACCCCGGCTCCCGCGCCTGCCGATCTTCCGGGTTCGGCGGGAGAAGCGCAGCGCAAGGAGCAGGCGCAGCGGACGCGGGAAAAACTTCGCGCGCAGCTTCGCGAAGGCAAACTCGACCAGCGCATGGTGGAAGTGGAGGTGCGCGAGCGGTCGATGCCTGCTTTTGAGATCGTGACGAATCAGGGTATCGAAGAAATGGACATCAACGTCAAGGACATGCTGTCGGGCGTTTTTGGCCAGCAAAAGAAAAAGCGGAAGATGACGGTGGCCGAGGCATTCGATTACTTGATACAGGAGGAGGAGAATCGGCTCGTCGACATGGACCACGTGACGCGGATCGCGCTCGAGCGCGTGGAGCAGATGGGGATTCTTTTTATCGACGAAATCGACAAAATTGCGGGGCGCGAATCCGGCCACGGCCCCGACGTTTCGCGCGAAGGCGTGCAGCGGGACATTTTACCGATCGTCGAAGGCACCACCGTGAACACGCGCTATGGCATGGTGCGCACCGATCACGTTCTCTTCATCGCCGCCGGCGCTTTCCATACCACGAAACCGTCCGACCTCATTCCCGAGCTCCAGGGGCGCTTTCCGATTCGCGTGGAACTCAGCTCGCTGAGCGAAGCCGATTTCATCCGCATCCTGACCGAGCCCAAGAACGCGCTGATCAAGCAGGCCATCGCGCTGCTGGAGACCGAGGGGCTCAAGATCGCGTTTACGGATGACGGCGTGGCTTCCATCGCGAAGTTTGCCGCGCTGGTCAACGAGCAGACCGAAAACATTGGAGCGCGGCGGCTGCACACCATTCTGGAAAAGGTGCTCGAGGAAATTTCATTCGAAGCACCGGAGCTGAAGAAGAAGAGCATCAAGATCGATACGGTCTATGTACAGAAGCAGTTGGTCGACATCGTGAAGGATCAGGACCTCAGCCGCTACATTTTGTGAGGATCAAAAAATAGAAAATGGAAAAGAGAAAGCGGGGGGAGTTCTTCGGATTTCTTCCCGGCAAGTTTGCGGCGGCTTGCCCGCTTTTCTCATTTCTATTTTGCATTCTTTCAGTTCTGTTTTTCGCGGGCTGCGCGGCGCCGGCCGAGCCGACGGCACGCCACGCGCCGGCTCCCGCCGCTATCACCGATCTGCAAGCGTCGCAGCAAGGCAATCGCCTGATCCTGACGTTCAAGATGCCCGCGAAAACGAGCAAGCAACGTCCGCTCAAGTCGACGCCAGCGTTCGCCATTTACCGGCAGTATTTTCCGGCGAACCCAAAGCTTGCTCCCGCGACGCTCATAGTCTCGCAGAAAGATCTATTGGTTGAAGTTCCGGCGGCGCTTGCCGATCAATATGAGCGAGAGGGCCGCGTGAGGTTCACGGCAGACATCAAGCCCGGCGAAATCGCGCAACACGCCGGGCAGCAGGCCGTGATTATCGTTCGCACGCGCTTGTCCGAAAAAGCGGAATCCGCGGATTCGAACTTCGCCATCCTGCATCTCTATCCTGCCGCGCAGCCGATTTCCGATCTCGCCGCGCGTGTAACTCAGGATGCCGTAGAGCTCACATGGTCCGCGCCGGCGCTGCCATCGAACTTGAATTGGCCGGCGAACGAGATTGCTTTGAAGGGATATCGCGTTTACCGCGCTGAACAGCACACTGATGCTTCAGCAGCGAAAACTTCGGAACCAAGCACGCCTGCTTTTGAACTTCTCGCCGAGGCGCCGTCGGCCTCTTATCGGGATACAAGCTTCGAATTCGATCATACTTACACGTACAGCGTGCGATCCGTGGTGCGATATGGCCCGAAGCCGGAGGAATCCGCTGAGTCAGACGATTCGAATTTACTCACGATTACTCCCAAGGATACGTTTCCTCCGGCTGCGCCGGAGGGTCTCGTCGCCGTCATTGTTCCGGCGACGAGCGACACGCCCGCGCATATCGAGCTCTCCTGGGCCATTAGTTCGGAAACGGATCTGGCCGGATACAACGTCTATCGAACTGAGCAGGTAATGGCGACTGGCCCAAAACTGAACGAGAGACCATTGCTGACGCCCGCGTATCGTGATATGACTATCGTGCCCGGCCGCCTCTATACCTACACGGTTACCGCAGTTGACCGTGCCGGCAATGAAAGCCCCGCAAGTGCACCGGTTTCCGCAAGCGTGTCCGCGGCCGGCAAGAACGAGAGTCCACAACCATGAGCGCTGCCATCGCGCCGTCTTCGCACCGCTTATCAAAGGTGTTCCACGGCCCGGCGTTCCATACGGGCTTGCTCACGGGTGTGCTCCTGGCGCTGGCGCTGGTGGGTTCGCTGTTCGCCGCGAATCGCGTGCCGGCGTTCGATTCCGTTGCGTGGCTGCGAAATCTTCTCTCCTCCTGCGCGTTTGGCGTGCTCATGGCGATTCCTGTGGTCCGCTTCTACCGTTCACCCGGGCGTTTGTTCCGCGCGGGAATGACGGCATGGATTGTGTTCGTCTTGGCGTACTCCGGCGAAGCGATGTATTTCCCGAATTTGGTAAACCGTCTGGAGAAGACGCCGTTCCTTCTGCTCGTCCTTGGAGCAGTCACGTACGGAGTGATCGCCGTGATGTTCTGGGTGCTCGCGACGCTGTTTTCGGTGCTTCGGCACCCCGCTCCGCAGCCGGCCATCGCCAAGGTCATCTCCCCTCCCCGATGAAGCTTTGCCGTTTCCAGCCTTCCGAATTTTCCTCCGAGAAAATCAGTCGCGCCGAAGGACACATTCATCCCGCTCCTTGCGCGGGCCTGATCGACGGCGAGCGTGTGCGCGAAATCAAGAGCCTGTTCGGCGAAATGCAATTGACGGGACGCGACTGGCCGATTTCACACGTACGGCTTCTCGCGCCGGTCGAGCCGTCGAAAGTCGTTTGCGTCGGCCGCAATTACGCCGAGCACGCCGCGGAGCTCGGCAATGAGGTTCCCAAAGAGCCGTTGATTTTCTTGAAGCCGTCGTCGTCGGTGATAGGTCCGGACGTTCCCATCATCCTGCCGCGCATCTCCAAGCGCGTGGATTATGAGGGCGAGTTCGCGATTGTGATGGGCGAGCGCTGCCATCAGCCGCGCGAGAACGAAGATTTGAGCCGTTACATCCTCGGCTACACGTGCTTGAACGACGTCACAGCGCGGGACATTCAGAAGCAGGATGGGCAATTCACGCGCGGCAAAAGCTTCGACACGTTCTGCCCCATCGGCCCGCTCATCGAGACCCAATGGGATCTCGCCTCGGCATCTGTCGAAACGCGGGTAAATGGAGACCGTAGGCAGTTTGGACGCACGACGGAAATGCTCTTTTCCGTTGGTGTTATAATTCGTTGGATTGCAGAAGTGATGACGCTGTTTCCGGGTGACGTCATAGCGACGGGAACACCGCCGGGAGTGGGGCCGCTTGCGGCGGGTGATGTCGTCGAAGTAGCGGTCGCCGGCATCGGTGCGTTGCGGAATCCGGTGGCGGCTGCAAACGGCTGAACCGCGAACGAATTCGGGCCAACGCGGGTCAGACGAAATTCCCTTCGGAAAGCGAGCAGGACGATGCGCGGAGCGCCCAGCGCGCGGCTTTCGATCCCGCTCAAAGGCATGTTTTGAAACTTCTTCTCGCCAATTGGCACCAGTTTTTGCCGCTCGCCGGAATCGGGGTGGCGGTTCTCATCGCGGGATATTTTCTCCTGCGCAAGCGCGAGCAGGACCCCCGCGAAATCGAGCGCCAGCGGCGACTGTATCTCAATCGAATCGGCCGGATTGTCGAGGGCCAAGTCCTGGAGATTGTCGACGCGGATAAAGCGCCGGACCCCGAGCCCGCGCGCGGCAAGTCGAAGGACCGCGGCGGCGCGACGAAAGCGGCCGTAGATGGGGCTTCCAAGCTCCTCTATTACACCTATTCGATTTCCGGTGTGACGTACGAGACCGCACAGGATATTACCGGTCTCGAAGAGCGTCTCTGCCTCGACAAAGCGGTGATTGGCCAGGCCGCCAGCGTCAAATATGATCCCTCGAATCCGAGCAACTCGATTCTGATCGCCGACGATTGGTCGGGCTTGCATTAATCCATGTTTGTCAGGCGTCGCTGTCCTTCCCGGTAGTCTTTTCCAATTGCATCGACGAGAGCCGTGTCACGCTTGCCGTGGCACGTGGGCTGTGGCACGCTACCGAATCGCCGTCGATGGCGAACCCAAAATCCGATGACCAATCCCGGCAAGCCGCACGATCGTCTCGAAGAAATGCGCCGCCGTAGCGCCGAAGCCGAAGCCGGCGGGGGCACGGAACGCCGCGAGCGCCAGCACAAGGAAGGCAAACTTTCCGCGCGGGAGCGCGTTGAGCTGCTCCTGGACGAAGGCACCTTCGAGGAGCTCGACAAATTCGTCACGCACCGCTGCGACGATTTTGGAATGGAGAGGCAGAAGCATCCAGGCGACGGAATTGTTTCGGGATACGGCCGGATCGACGGAAGAATGGTTTACGTTTTCGCCCAGGACTTCACCGTCTTCGGCGGCTCGCTCTCGGAGACCAATGCCCAGAAAATCCTGAAAATCATGGACCTGGCCATGCGCGTTGGCGCGCCGGTAATCGGCCTGAACGATTCCGGCGGCGCCCGGATTCAGGAAGGAGTGAAGTCGCTGGCCGGGTACGCCGATATTTTTCTGCGCAATACGCTGGCCAGCGGCGTGGTTCCGCAGATCAGCGCCGTGATGGGGCCGTGTGCGGGCGGCGCGGTGTATTCTCCCGCCATCACCGATTTCATTTTCATGACGCGCGACACTTCGTACATGTTTGTTACCGGCCCCGACGTCATCAAGACCGTGACGCACGAAGAAGTCACCAAGCACGAGCTCGGCGGCGCCTTGACGCACAACGAGAAAAGCGGCGTCGCGCATTTTATCGCCCGCGACGACGCCGATTGCCTCGCGATGATCCGCGAACTCGTCGGCTTTCTCCCCGCGAATAATCTCGAAGACCCGCCGCGTCGCGCGCCTTCCGATCCCTGGGACCGGCAGCACGCGGCTCTCAATACCGTGGTCCCAGAAGATCCGATGAAGCCGTACGACATCAAGGACGTGATTCATGCCATCGTCGACGACGGCGATTTCTTCGAGGTCCACGAGCATTTTGCGAAGAACATCGTGGTCGGCTTTGCGCGGCTGGACGGCCGGCCGGTGGGCATCGTCGCGAATCAGCCCGCGTTTCTCGCGGGCGTCCTCGATATCAACGCGTCGGTGAAGGGCGCGCGCTTCGTCCGCTTCTGCGACGCGTTCAATATCCCGCTCATCACCTTCGAGGATGTTCCCGGTTTTCTCCCCGGCACGCAGCAGGAGTTCGGCGGAATCATCAAACACGGGGCGAAGCTGCTCTTCGCGTATGCCGAAGCCACCGTGCCGAAAATCACCGTCATCACGCGCAAGGCTTACGGCGGCGCGTACTGCGTCATGGCCTCGAAGCACATCCGCACGGATATCAATTTCGCGTGGCCGTCGGCGGAAATTGCCGTGATGGGACCCGAAGGCGCGGTCAACATCGTGTACAAGCGTGAGATCGAGAAGGCGCCGGAATCCGAGCGAGACGCCATACGCCGCGAAAAGATCGAGGAATTTCGCGAGCGCTTTGCCAATCCTTACGTTGCGGCCGAGAGCGGATATATCGACGCCGTTATCGAACCCGCCGTCACCCGCTCGAAGCTGATCACCGCCCTTCGTTCCCTCGAAAACAAGCGCGATGTGAACCCGCGCAAGAAGCACGGGAATATTCCGCTGTAGCTCGTCGAAGCCCCGGCTTTACCTTTCGAGCGGGCCCCGCGGCCTTGCCAGGATTGCCCGACCGAACAAAAGAACGCGCAGCATTGCTGGATTTCACCGCCGCGTTGGGATAGCATGCTTCGGGTTTTTTACGGGGAGTCCTTCCTAGGAGTGGGCATGGCGACCAAGGGCAATACTATTCTTGCGGGCCTCGATCATCTCGTTGAGAAGTACCATCTGCTGAAGCATCCGTTTTATCGCGCGTGGACTCAGGGCACCCTTTCGCGCGAATCTCTCGCGCTTTACGCCGAGCAGTATTACCAGCACGTGCTCGCGTTTCCCGAGAATCTGAGGCAGCTTTCCTCGCGGGCGAATGGCGATCTGCGGCAGCTCGTCGATGAAAATCTCGCCGAAGAACTCGACCCGGCGGACCCGCATCCGGCGCTCTGGCGGCAATTCGCCGGCTCCGTCGGCGCGCGGGAAGCGGCGCTGGATTCAACGCGGCCGCTGCCGGGCATCGCGGCGCTCCTCGACACATTCGATGAGCTCTCGGAAAATGGCTCGAAGGCTCAGGCCGTCGCGGCGTTTTACGTCTACGAAACACAGGTCCCCGAAATCGCGACGCAGAAAATCGCCGGGCTGAAAAGGCACTACGGCATCAGCGACGAATCCGCACTCCGCTATTTCGCCGTCCACGAGGAAGCCGACGTGCGGCACCGCGCCTCCTGGCGCCAATGGCTCGCGGCCCGGCCGGAAGAAGAATGCGTCGGCGTGTGTGCTGCGGGTGAGCGCGCGCTAAAGGCATTGTGGGGCGCGCTTGACGCCGTTTATCCGCGGGGCTGCGCCAACGCCTCTAAGAATTAGCGGCCAATTTTCCTCGCGCGTCTGAAAATCCTATCGTTTCGGCTTGAGGCATCTGGAGCGCCGGGCTTCTGCCCGGCTTTCTTTCTGCTCCGCCGCAGCCGTT
This sequence comes from uncultured Acidobacteriota bacterium, assembly GCA_963771905.1. Taxonomy (GTDB): domain Bacteria; phylum Acidobacteriota; class Terriglobia; order Acidiferrales; family UBA7541; genus Palsa-147. The sequence continues at coordinate 16,585 of CAVYVI010000011.1, read as the reverse complement.
GGGCGGCCCGCCATGCGTGCTAGAATTCTTTCCTTCGCGTGCGTATGTTCAAAAAGATCCTGATCGCGAATCGCGGTGAAATTGCGGTGCGCATCCTGCGTGCCTGCCGCGAACTCGGCATTGCCGGAGTGGCCGTCTATAGCGACGCGGACCGAGCCTCGCTCCACGTTCGCATGGCCGACGAAGCTTATCCGGTCGGCCCGGCGCCCTCTCGCGAGAGCTATCTCGTCATCGACAGAATCATCGGCGCGGCCAAGCTGGCGGGTTGCGACGCGATTCATCCCGGCTACGGATTTCTGGCTGAGAATCCTGCGCTGGCGCGAGCCTGCGACGCCGCCGGAATCAAGTTCATCGGCCCCTCCGCCGAAGCAATGGAACGTCTCGGATCGAAAACGGCGGCACGCCACGTCGCGCGTGAAGCGGGAGTGCCGACCGTTCCAGGCACGCTCGATCCCATCGAAAACGCGGATGCCGCGGCGGAAGTGGCGAGAGGCATCGGATTTCCGGTGGTGCTGAAGGCCGTGGCGGGAGGAGGCGGCAAAGGCATGCGCCGCGTCGAACGCGAGTCCGATCTGCGTTCGACCTGGCGCGACGCTTCCTCCGAGGCATTGAACGCATTCGGCGATGCGCGGCTATACCTCGAAAAATATCTCACGCGCACGCGCCATGTCGAGATCCAGATTCTCGGCGACGAGCACGGCCACGTGATTTATCTCGGCGAGCGCGAATGCTCGGTGCAGCGCCGCTATCAGAAAGTGATCGAGGAATCGCCGTCGCCGGTTATGACGGCCGAGCTTCGCCGCGCGATGGGCGAGGCCGCCGTCAAGCTCGCGCGCGCCGGCGGCTACGTCAATGCCGGGACATGCGAATTTCTTGTTGATGACGCGCGCAATTTCTATTTCCTCGAGATGAATACGCGACTCCAAGTCGAGCATCCCGTGACGGAGACCGTGACGTCGCTCGATCTCGTGAAGCTCCAGATTCATATCGCCGCCGGAGAGCGGCTGGCGCTGAAGCAGAAAGACGTCGCGCTGAATGGTCACGCGATCGAGTGCCGCATTTACGCAGAAGATCCCGAAAACAATTTCTTTCCGTCGCCGGGGAAAATTTTCGATTTGACAGTACCATCCGGCCCAGGAATTCGCTGGGATGGAGGCGTCTATCCCTCCTGGACCGTTCTCAACGAATACGATCCGATGTTGGCGAAACTGATCGCGTGGGGCGCGGATCGCGGCGAGGCCATTGCGCGCCTGAAGCGCGCCCTTGGGGAAACACATATTCGCGGCATCCGCACGAACGTCGGGCTTTTTCAGCGCATTCTCGCGGAAAAGGATTTTTTCTGCGGCGAGATTCACACGAAATGGCTCGATGAATTTCTGGAGCGATCGAAAGATTCGCGTACGAATCCGCCGGATCGCGCGACGGAAGATGCCGCAACGATCGCGGCTGCACTCTGGCACATGTCGCACAACGGCGCGCCGCAGCCGGCGTCGAATGGCGGGGGTGGCGGCTCGAAGTGGAAGTCCGAAGGCCGTCACGAGCAACTCGAGCGCCTTTCGCGCCGGTAATCTGCGTTACATCAGGAGCTGCGATTGAAGCTTGACGTCGAAATCGGCGGACGCAAGCGGCAACTCGACATTAGCCGCGCCGGGTCTCGTGTGCGCTGCGTCATCGACGGCCGTGCCGTCGAAGTGGATGTGGTGGAAATCACCGACGGCGAGTATTCATTCGTCATCGGCGAGCGCTCGGTGGAAGCGCGCGTCGAGCCGCGCGGCGCCGTGCTGCGCGTCACGAGCCGCGGCCACGAGTTCACGGCGCGGGTCATTGATCCGCGAAAATTTCGTCCCGGTGCAGGGGCTCTCGCCGCGGAAGGGCGGCAACAAGTTGTCGCGCCCATGCCCGGAAAAATCATTCGCGTGCTGGTGAATACGGGCGATGCCGTCGAAGCGGGTCAGGGATTGCTTGTCGTCGAAGCGATGAAGATGCAGAACGAAATTCGTTCGCCGAAGGCGGGAGTGGTCGAAAAACTTCTCGTCACGGAAGGCCAGGCAGTCAACGCAGGAGACGCGCTTGCCGTCGTCGTGTAAGCGATCAGTCCGCTAAAACTCTGGAATCGATTTCGAAGGCGTCGGCGAGCGCCGAAGTGCAATCCATTTCGACGGCTAGTCCGCGGGAAGCTTGCCGGCAGATTCAAGAATCTGGCGGGCAAGATAATTGACAACGTGCGCTTCATCCCGCGCAGTTGCAAGGTAGGCCACGCGCAGCAATTGCTCTTTGCGATTGCGCAGCGTGTCGCGAATCGATTGCTGCACCTGCGGGTCCGAGAGTTCGCGCTGGCCCGCGGACTCCTTCGCGATCAACTTCAAAATGACATATCCGCCCGAGTGAACCGCAATCGGCCGGCTCACTTCTCCGGGGCGCAACGAGAGAGCCACCTTCTTGAGCGCGGGGTCGGATTGATTGAACGACGACTCACCGTGAAATCCGAGATCTCCGCCCGTTGAGCTCGTGTTGTCCTCGGAATAATCCATCGCGAGCTGGAAGAAATCCGCGCCGGCGTTCAGCTTCTGCTCGAGGATCGCGACCTTGCGCTGAGCTTCCATCTCGTTCGCGGCCTTGTCGTTCTTGCGGTTGTGAATCGTCGGGTCGGGCCGCGGCGTCACCACGATTTGCGCGATGTGAAGCTGCGGTTCGAGCACGTTGAATTGCGCGCGATTTTTCTGATAGAAGTCCGCGACGTCCTGATCCGTTATCGAAATCTTTGCCACCACTTCGCGATTCAGCAGCTTTTGAATGGAAAGCTGGCGCCGCAGGTCTCTCCGCAGATCATCAACGGTCAACCCGGCGTCTTTGAGCTTCTTCTGAAATTCGTCCTCGGTGTAAGGGCTCTTCGACTCGGTGAATTTGTCCTCGACTTCGGCGTCGCTCGCGATCAGATTCATCTTGTTGGCGCGCTGGAGGAGGATTTCGTTGTTGATGAGTTCGTCGAGGATGCTGAGCTTCAGCGAAAGAGCTTCTTCTTGCGAGGGCGCCTGCGCTTCGGGATTGATCCGGCTGCGAAAATATTTTTCCACTTCCGCGCGTTGGATCTCGTGGCCGTTTACGACGGCCCACACGTCCGGCCCTGGCGCAATTTCCTGGCGTCTGCAAGACGTCGCGAATGCGCAGACCAGAAGCAGCGCGAGGATGGCCGGTTTTCGGTTCAAAAGAGGATCCCTCCGCGGGGTGGCCGGTGTACCGGGTTCACGCGGCCTTGGTGACACGGCCGGCGCGGATGCACGCGGTGCAAACGCGCAAATGCTTGTGGACGCCCTTGATGACCGCCTTGACGCGGCGAAGATTTGGATTCCACCGGCGCCGCGTGACATTGTGCGCGTGGCTGATGGTGTTTCCGTAACGCGGCTTCTTGCCGCAGATTTCACATGCGAGTGCCATGGCTGCTCCAGCTGGGAGATTGTTAAACAGGCAAAGATTGATGCTACCAGAGAACCTAGCTCGCGGAAAGTGATTTGCGGGTGCTGTTTTAGCTCCTTGTTTTCGCCCGCACCGAACGGATGTGGGGAGTGCGCGCTTAGAATCGCGACACAATCAAGAGGCCTCCGCCAATCGCCACCACGTCCTCCAAACAAGCGATGACGAAGTCAGGCACCTTGAGAGCTTTCACGAGGCGCGTGCGAACTCGGTAGCCTCCAAACGCGCCAGCAACGCCGCCAACCACCCCCAAGCCGGCGCCAAGCGCGATGGATTGAGCTCCCGCCAGCGCGACGCCCGCGCCTGACAGGCCGCCGAGAACGATCCGTGCAATCAGACCTGGTGGCTTTGTGCGGCTGGGGGTCGAAGGGAGCTGGTCGGCAACCAATTCGGCGAGAGCCAGCAGAATGAATATAACGACGGCGGCGGCCGAGCCCATGAAGGAAAGCGGCGTATTGTGCAGGTTAAGCCAGTTCCGATGAGCGGCCCAGGAAACGACGGCGGGCGCGGTGAGCGAACGCAAGCCGGCGACGACGCCAATCAGAAACGCCAGAATCATCACCTCAGAGGGATTCATCGAGATTCTCCTTCGTGCGTCGATTCATCGTGCGGATTATCGCCCAAATCCGCCGAAGTGTTATATGTTCCGCCGAATGATCGGGGATGGTTTCAGATAAAATCCGTGTACGGCGGCGTGCCAGTTTTTCATCGGAACGGATTTCTCGAAAAGAAGCGCATCAAGAGGAGTGCCCGTTTCATCCAATGGCCGGTGCGTTTCACTTTCCGGATATTGTTCGAGCTGAAATGGCGCGGCAGTCAAATGCTCTGGAGGCTTCACGATGAAGGCCATACTTGTTCATGAGTTCGGCGGTCCCGAAGTTCTGAAACTCGAAGAAGTCCCAACCCCGCGTCCCGCCACGGGCCAGGTTCTGGTGCGCATTCACGCAGCGGGTGTGAATCCATATGACACCTACATGCGCAACGGTACGTACTCCGTCAAGCCGCCGTTGCCGTACACGCCCGGGTCGGATGGGGCGGGCACAGTCGAAGCTGTCGGCGAAGGTGTGAAGGCTGTGAAGCCGGGCGATCGAGTGTATACCGCGAAGACGCTGACCGGTGCGTACGCGGAATATGCACTCACTCTCGAGAGCCAGGTGCATCCGCTTCCGGCGAAAATTTCGTACGCGCAGGGAGCTGGAGTTTGGGTGCCGTACGGCACGGCGTACCATGCGTTGTACCAGTCCACGCGAGTTCGCGCCGGTGAAACCGTGCTGATTCACGGTGCCAGCGGCGGCGTGGGCATCGCAGCCGTCCAGCTCGCTCGCGCCATCGGCCTGATCGTACTGGGCACGGCCGGGACCGAAAAAGGACTCGAGCTGGCGAAGCGCGAAGGCGCGCACCACGTTTTCAATCACGCCCAGCCGGGCCACCTCGAGCAGATTCTGAAAGCGACGGGCGGGCAGGGCGTCGACGTCATTCTGGAGATGCTCGCCAATGTCAATCTCGCGCAGGATCTGAAGCTCCTCGCTACTCATGGCCGCGTGATCGTAATCGGCAGCCGCGGCGATGCGACCATCACGCCGCGCGACACCATGTTGCGCCGTAGTTCGATACATGGGTTTACTCTGTGGGGCATCAGCGAAGCCGAAGAAAAAGAAATCCACGCGGGACTTGTCGCGGGACTCGAGAATGGCACGCTGCGGCCTGTCGTCGGGAAAGAGCTGCCGCTCGCCGAAGCTGCTCGCGCGCATAGGGAAATTCTCGAGCCCGGCGCCTTCGGCAAGATCGTCCTCGTTCCTTAGTGCTCTCGCAAACGGATGGAAACGGATCAGCGAATGATAAAGCTCGTTTCAGTGAATGCCGGACTTCCACGCGAGGTTACGTGGCACGGGCAGACTGTTACGACGGGGATCTTCAAGCAGCCGGTCAAAGGCCGCGTCGCATTGCGCAAGCTGAATTTGGACGGCGATCGTCAGGCTGACCTCACCGTCCACGGAGGCGAGCGCAAGGCTGTTTACTGCTATCCGCTCGCACACTACGAGTTCTGGAAAAACGAATTGCCAGGCCGAGAATTGCCACTCGCTATTTTTGGTGAAAATTTCACGACCGATGGAATGCTGGAAAACTCAGTCCATCTCGGCGACCGGTTTTCCGTCGGCTCCGCAGAAGTGATCGTGACGCAGCCTCGCCTTCCTTGCTACAAGCTTGGTATCCGATTTCAATCCGACGACATGGTGAAACGATTTCTCGCCAGCGGCCGGACGGGCTTCTATCTCGGCGTCACCCGCGAAGGAGAAGTCGGCGCCGGCGATTCGATCGAGTTGATTGCCCGAGACCCGAACGCCATCTCAATCTCTGAAATCACGCGGCTGTATATTGCAAAAAGGTTCAGCACTGACGACATCGCCTCGGCGCGTCGTGCCTTGCGAGTCGCAGCATTGCCTGAAAGTTGGAAAGATTACTTCCGGGAGCGGTTAGAGAAAACGGTTCTATGAAAGCGATAAGAAACGCGCGCATCTTTATAGATACGGCCCGCCAAGCCGCCTGACCGAAGACCTTTTTGTTTCATGTCGACGGCACGCGTCGCTGAAAGCGTTTCCGCGTAGAAGTTCACTCCGTGTGGTGATTTTGCGAAGCAAGGGCATGCGGAACGGCCCGAAGTGTCTTAGAATCATTCCAGCTTGGTCCGTGGGCGTGTAGCTCAGCTGGGAGAGCACCTGCTTTGCAAGCAGGGGGTCGCCGGTTCGATCCCGGTCACGTCCACCAATTCTTTCAATAACTTACGGGATGCCCGCATCAGTTCACGAATCCCGCTGTGGCGACTTTATGTAGTGACCCTCTGATTCTGCTCAGTCTCGGCGGCGATGACGCCTTGCTCGCGAAATTGTTAGAACTTCTCAATCACAGCCCGTTTCTGTTCCGCCGCCGGATGAACATACCGCATCGTCATCAGAATGCTCGCGTGCCCCAGTATTGCGCTGAGCGTTGGTAAATCCGCGCCAGACGCCACTGTTCGCGTCGCAAATTTGTGCCGAAGGTCAGATAGCCGAAGATGTCCGTTGATTCCGGCTCGCTGAACAGCCCCTCGGTGCGCTTTCTTCACGCTGCCAATCGGCTTTTGAACGTCGTGAGGAGCGGCAAATACGAACGGAGTCTCCGTTCGCGCTGCTTTCTTGACCGCTTTCTCAGTATCGCGACAACCTTTTGAGTCAATGGAATTGTCCGCCGTGCAGCTTTCGTCTTGCCAAACGGATTGAAAATCGTTTTCTGCCTAAAGTCGATGTTTTCAACACGAATACGAAAAACTTCTTCCGGTCGCATTCCTGTATCAAGCATGATTTCCGCGATGTCGCGCAATGGCTGGCTCGGGTGTGCCAGATAAGCCGCCTGCTCTTCAAACGTAAGTACGCGCATCGAGTCGAGTGGTTCGCGAAACATCGCGATTCCGATGACGGGATTCTTGACCGCATCGCCACTGCGTTCCGCCTGGTGAAAAAGAAGCTCGCCCGGTCACTCCGAATCTCAAGCAAGGTAAGGCGGAGTGCGCGAAGCTAAAGTGAAGGTTTTATTGGACTCTCTCTGCGCGCTGGAGAAAATTCCGCGCCATTCAATCGCATGCACCGAGTAAGATCTGCGCCGACGCCATTCAGTGCCGGCTTCGTGTAGTTGCATCAGAAACACTTCTCGCGGCGGGTCATCGAGATTTGCTTTGGGTGTGCACATGGAGGCGGATGCTTTTCCGTAGCTTCGAAGTTGGTCGTCCGTCATCCGCCGCAAACGTACGCGCAGTTCTTGCACATCAATTGATCCGCCTGCAGCGACGCCATACATGGAAACTCCGACGAAAGCTTACCGCATCGAGTGAATCATTCTCGGTCCCATCAGCCGCGTCGTGAATTTTGAGAGAGAGGCGCGCGGTACTCCACGCCTTTTGTTACTGCCTTAAATCTGGATCGTCCGGGAAAATTTCAACGGAGCGGTTCGGGCGAGGTGATCGAGTGGGCGGAGTGCTACAGAGCGGAGGCGACGGAAGTGCCGGCGGCGGCAAACACTGTGTCCAGTTCCGCTTGGGCGAAGGAGAGGAAAGAATCGACGACGACAGGATCGAACTGCGTGCCGCTCGCGATTTTCAGGCGGCGGACGGCTTCTTCGAGCGGGAGTCCCTTTCGATACGGGCGGGAGGAAACCATGGCGTCGAAGGCATCGATGACGGAAACAATGCGCGAGGCGATGGGAATTTCGGAGCCCTTCAGCGAGGCGGGATATCCGGTGCCGTCGAATGATTCGTGATGATGCAGGATGTGGAGCGCGGCGCGCTCGAAACCCGGCAGCATATGCAAGACTGCCCAGCCAAATTCCGGATGTTTTTTCATGAGGGCGTATTCGTCCGGATCGAGGCGCGCGGGCTTGCGAAGAATAGCGTCGGGAATTCCAACTTTGCCGATGTCGTGAAGAAGCGCGGCGGCCTCGAGATCTTGAAGGGCCAGTTCTTCCAGTCCGAGCTCCTGGCCCACGCGCAATCCCCATTCCGCGAGACGCGTGCTGTGCACGCCCGTGTTGAGATCCTTCAGATCGAGAAGCTGAGTGAAAGCGCAGATCACCGCACTGCGCTGCGCGAGGAGACTCGACTCAAGTTCCTTCACATGCAGCTCGGAGTTCCTCAGCGAGACGGCGAGAAGGTCCGGCGATTCGGTGATGATCACGAGCGGGTCTCCGTGGACTGCCGAGGCTACCGTACAACGTCCAAGACTTGCTCGTACGAGAGGGCCCCGAACACGTCGAGAAGTCCGTTACCGAGACTCGGAGTCAATGGCTTGGCACCGCGTCCGATTGCAGTCGCGGCGTTCAACTGATTCGCATGGCTGTCCATCTGCAGAATCAAGGACGCTGTGCCGGAAACCATCGGCGCACTGAAGGATGTGCCCGAAGTCGAAGCGTACGTGTCGTAAGGATAGGTCGTAACGATGTCTTCGCCGGGAGCGGCCACCCAGACATGCGGGCCATAATTCGAGAAAGTCGAGCGGGTATCCTGATCGGTGGTGGACGCAACTCCCATCACATTGGGCAGCGCCGCGGGATATACGGTTTCTTGCTTGCCGTCGTTGCCGGCAGAAGCTACGCAGATCACGTTGTTGTTTCCGGCATACTTGATGGCCGTGGCCACTTCGTTCGAAGAACTCGTAAAATCGAAACTCATATTGATCACGTTGGCGTGATTCTGAACGGCGTAATAAATCCCGCGAATAATATTGGAAGTGTATGCGTCGCCGTTCGCGCTGAATGCCTTCAGCGGCATCAGTTGGGCGGTGGGAGCGATCAGGTGAAGGACACCCATCGCCATCGTGCCATGTCCGAAGGCCGCATAATTTGGGGAATCAAGAACAGCAGCGGTCGATTGGTCCAAGACGGCCGCGGTGGACTGGTTCACCTCCGCCGGCTGGCACTGGGAGCATTGCTCGGCGGCCGGCAATCCTGCCACGTCGGCCATTTCGTTCCCGTAGAGCTGATTCCGTGTGAAATCATATCCGGGAAGAAGAACTCCCTTGAGCACCGGATGAGAAAAATCCACGCCGGTGTCGATGTCGGCGATAATTCCGGAGCCGGTCATCTGGAATTGGTTCCGGGCATTTCCGAGCTGGATGATCGAAGTAGCGGGCTGTTGCGCGTAGCCCGTCCACACCGAAGACCCGTAATAGCTCATCGGATTCTGCTGGGATAGGGACGGCGAAACGCTGTTGGTTTCCGCTTCTCCAGGCAAAATCTGGCGGACAAGATCGACTTCCACATCCAGGACGCCCGGAACGAGATCAAGAATGTCGGCGATTATTTGCAGCGGCAAACCATTCGGCACGGTGACCAGAAAGAGTTGGTTCAGCGTGCCATCCAAATTTTGAGTCACCTTGCAGCTATTAAGCAAGCACGCTTGTTGCAAGAGCGGAAGTTTAGTCGTGCGGACGATGAGCCGCTGCTGCGCCGCGGCGGGCTGCGCGCCGACGAAGATCATCGTGATGAGTGCGATGAGAAGCCAAATTCGATGTTTCATATGGTCGATACCCTCCCAGGGTCTTTCGTCGATGACGCGTCCAGAGGCACTTCGGCAACCCCCATAGCTTCGCGGGGTGATCCCGATGCGCCAATGGTACGAGTGCATCTTTCCAAGTGACCGAGAGTCCCATCCGGCTTTGGTACTTTCGTACCGGCGAAGAGATGGCTTCGGTTCATCGCCAAGCCCCAGAGCGCGGATGTCCGGGCGCGGGATCCAAGGCGTCCTGCATCGTGAGAACGATGCGTTTCTCGCCCGGGCCCGCGAACGAGAGCTTTAACTCGCCCTTGTTCTCGATCTCTCCGCGAAACTCGCCGAATTCATTCGTGGAGATACGGGCCACTTTCTCGGCGCCACTGGAGAGCAAAATCTCAACGTTGCGCGCGATGTGTTCGGGCTGATTTGTATCCAGGAGCTGGCCCGTCACGACAACGTGGCTTGTGCCGGGCTTCGCTTCGATGTGCAGATCGACATGATAGGGATCGGCACGATAGAGAAGCTGGCGCGCGGCGGAACGGGCGGAGCGTGCACCTGCGACGGCAGGCTGAAGAAAACTGTCGAAGAGCAATTCGATGATTCCGCGCGCTTCCCTCCGGCCGCTCGCCGCATGCTTCGCCGCGTAAGCGGCTTCGACCATGTGGAGCGCGTCGGCGGGAGGCTGATAGTTCGCTTCATTTTCCGCCGACCGGCGAACTTTCTGCCAAAGTGCCGCGGCTTTCGCGCAGCGCTTGCAGCCGGTTTGTAGGTGCTTTTGCATATCGGCTCGTTTGCTGCCCGAAACCACCTTATTTGCGAAATCAATCCATTCTTCCGAGCTAAAGTGCTTCATCGATGTCCCCCAATCATTTGGTTCTCGCTTTCGGCCGCTTCCCGGCGACCGCGTAAATCCATCACCCGTTGAATAAGGGGAATCTCGAGGTCAAAAAATAGGGGGAAAGATGAATTTAATTAAAGCGTGTGGAATCAGTGAGTTTGCCGACTAATGTGAAGGGTGCCCAGAAGTAGGGGTGGGGATTTTGCTCGCGGATCTGACGCATGGCAGTCTGCAATGAACCCGCCATGTCGCGGGTCTCGATGAGGCGCTGGTAGAAAATTTTCATGAGCTCGGCGGTGGTGCGGTCGTGGACATCCCACAACGAAAGCAGAAGTGAAGTCGCGCCCGCGCAGAAGAGCCCGCGCTGGAGGCCGAGAAGTTCGTCGCCCGCGGCGATGACGTTCATGCCGGTTGCGCAGCCACTCAACGTGACGAGGCTCGCGCCGAGCCGAAGCTGATAGAGATCGTACAAACTCAAATATCCATCACCCAAACGTAAGCCGGAAAACATTGGGTTGTCCTGGCGGTAGCGGCCGTGGGTGGCGATGTGGAGAAGACCGACTTGAGGACCTTTGTCGCGAAGCGCAGCGGAGTTTGCGTGCTCGCCGACCAAGAGCTCGGCCTGCGGCAGCAAATCCGCGACAGCCTCGACTTCCGCGAGGATTTGCGGCGCGCGTGCGTCGGGAACGCCTAGGACCAAGGACGCGGAGTTTGCGTTCGAGGACTTTTGCTGAGTCAATGCGAACACCGTTCCGCTTGGCGCGTAGGAAATCGTAAACGCGTCGCAGAGATATTCCTCGCCGTTCCGGAGCGCGTGGAACGGGAGAAAGTGCATCGGCCCGTGCGGAACAAGAACCAGATGCTTTCCATTCAGGCGTGAACGGAGCGGCGCAATGAGTTCCGCATAGAGCGATTCCAAATGGTTTTGCGTGGCGCGCAGCAAAGGCTGTTCGAAGCGCTGAACGTAAGCGGCGCCCATTCGGAATTTCGCGAGTTGGAATCGCAACAGATGGAGATACTGTGCGATGCGCGAGGCCACCGTGACCGGAAGAATGTCGATCGAGTCGCGCGTTACGACAGCCGCGATCACGCAATCGCCGGCCGAGTAGTATTCGACGAGCGTGGTGTCCCGCGGGAGGCTGGCCTGGACTTTCTCGAGCGAAATATCTGCGGGAGCTTCGAGCGTTGCATTCTCCCGCTCATGCGCAGGCAACTCACGGAGCGTCCGAAGCAATTCGTTCTCGCGCGATTGCGCCTGCTCCTGCAGGCGGGCGACGCGCTCGCGCGAATTCTCCTCGGGACGCAACTGTTCCAGCTCGATGCGGTGGTAATACCAATTCAGGTCTTCGCGCAAATCCCGAATGCGGCGCACCAACCCGCTTTGTCCCGGATCGCCCGTTGGCAGACTCTGGCCACTCTGAAAAATCATTTCGGTCATGCTGCGCGATTTCGCGGCTTCCATGTAACCGAAGACTTCCGTCGTGGAGACCGGCGCTTCGCCCGTAAGATACAAATCCACAAGCGACTCGTAGACTTGAAGGCGATTTTTGGCAAAAGAGATTTTCAGCTCTTCGCCCTGTAATTGAGTGCGCAGCGATTCCAAAGCCTTGCGCGCTTCCTGATAGGCGGCGTATGCGCCGCGCACGTCGCCGCGCGCCGCTGCGAGCTGGCCCACGACAAGCTGCGTTTCGTAGATCAGCGCCGGCGATTGAACGTGGGGGAGCCGGGCGACGGCCGCATCGGCTTCACTTTGCGCACCCGACGGATCGCCGAGCTGAAGCGCAATGCGCGAGAGGAGGAGACGCGCGAGAACAGCTTTGCCGATGAGCAAGGTTCGATCGAAGAATTCGGCGGCGGCCACGCAGAGACGGCGGGCTTCAAAGTGGCGCCCCTCGTGAAACAGGAGGAGCGACTGATAGAGGTCGAGCAGCCACGGCCAGACGAGATTTTTTTCCTGAGCGAACATTTCGCGCGCCTGGGCGAAGCGTTCGAGGGCGAGCGCCGTTTTCCCCTGCTGGCCGTAGGCAATCGCTTCGTTCGCCAGCGTCTTCGCGGCTTCGTACTGCATCCCGAGTTTCTGGAATCGCGAGTAGCCCTCGTGGGCCATTTCCCGCGCCTCTTCGCTGAGATTCAGCTCGAGATAAACGTCGGAGAGATCGAGATGGCAAAGGGCGAAATGGTAGGCGTCGCCGGTGGCTTCACATGCGCGGCGCGCCGCATAGAGCATTTCGATCGCGCGGCTGTATTCCCCGCGAAGATAATAGAGGTAGGCGACGTTGTAATCGGCCTGGGCAACGAGCAAGGGCATTCCGTTTTGTTCCGCGACGACGCGGGCCTTGCGGTAGATGTCGAGAGCGCGCGCAAAATCGTTCAGGCTGATGAGGCAGACGGCCATATTGCCGAGAACAACCGCGATTCCCTCGGCATCCTTGTATGGCAACAGGCGTTCGTACGCTGTTTCGTAATGCTGGAGCGCTTCCTCGAAGCGATCCTGCCGATGGAAGATGTTGCCGACATTGATTTCGAGCCGCGCGAGGCGCCACGGGTCTTCGAGGCGTGTGAAAATTTCTTTCGCTCGCTCGGATGCAGCGAAGGCGCGGTCGTACTCGCCCAGGAGAATGAGGGGCTGGACGGAACTGCTGAGGGTGCGGGCGGCTTCCTTCAGGATGCCGAGCGCCTCATAGAGTTTGAAAGCTTGATCGTGATGCTCGACGGCTTCGCGATTATGACCACCGCCATAGAGCGCGTTGGCCTTGGCGCGGAGAGCGAGCGCGAGCGATTCCTTCCGGCGCAAGCGGCGCGCAATCAAGACGGCCGCTTCGGCGAGCCGCAGAGCTAGCTTCATATTCACGCGAACTTTTTCCACGACCTCGCGAGCCAGCCGCTCGACTGTAGCGGCGCGAACCAGGTGTTTGTGGCGGGACAGAAATGTTCGACGGCCGGCGTCATCCTTCAATTGCGCCAACTCGGTGAGAAGCTTTTCGGAGAGGACTTTCGAATGGGCCGGGGATTTCACTGGAATCCCATCTCGTCGAGCTGTCGACGCAGCCGCTCGATGCATTGCTGACGGTTAAAACCGATCGACCCCACGGCAAGCCCCAAGGCGGCGGCGATTTCGTTGTATGGGCGCGCGGGCGACTCAAAAAAAAGCATTTCGATCAGCTGCCGGCAGCGCGGGGCGAGAGCGGCGAGTGCTTCGCGAAGCATTTGCTCTTCCTGCGTCTGACGCAAAATGGATTCCGCAACGGCGGGCGTTTCCGGTTCGGGCAGCGCAGGCTCGTCATCACGACTGACCAAACGCTGCTGCTGGCGCTTCCAGCGATAACATTCGTGGAGCGCAACCTGCATGAGCCATTTCGGCAAAGCCCGCGGCTCGCGCAATTCCGGGAGCCGCTCGAGCAGCTCGATGCAAGTGGACTGAAAAACGTCGGCTGCTTCCTGCGGCGGAAGGCCGAATTTCACGGGGATGGAATAAATCAAGGCTTTGTATTTTTGGATGAGCGCCGACCAAGCTTCTTCCCTGCCCGCAAGACACTCCTTGACGAGCGTTGCGTCGCTCGCCGCCCGCGGCTTGTTCGCAGTTGGGGCCATCACCGAAGTCATTGGGCGGACTTCCGCAGATACAGTTGCTCGACGTTCCAGAGAATGTATGGCTCAAGAACCGCGGGATGAAAATTTCCGATCGTATCTTTCGCGCCGGCGAGAATGTCGGGTGTGGCGAGAAAAATCATCGGCTGGTTTTCGGCAAGGAGTACCTGAACGCGATCGAAGAGGCGTTTTCGCTCTTCGAAGTTTCGCGCGGTGAGCTGCTTTTCCATCAGGCTGTCGATCTCCGCCTCCCATGAAGTCATGGGATGCGCCTCAGCGGGGCTCCAGAGATGCGTGCCGCCGCCCGAGAGCCAAACGTTGATATCGGAATTTGGATCCGCGTCATAGCTTGCCAGGCCAAGGACGCAGGCATCGTAGTCTTTCGTTTGCATGACGCGATCGAGGAGCGAGCGAAATTCGAGAGGGACCAGTGCGACGCGCATCCCGAGCTGCTTCAAATCGTCCTGAATGAGCGTGGCCATCTTCAGGCGATCGGAATTCGAGGAGCTTGTCACGATGGAAAATTCGACAGGCGTGCCGTCCGCATCGACAAGCGATGGATCTCCATCGGAGTCCGTCTTCCAGGAGAAGCCGGCGTCGCGGAGAAGCTCGCGCGCGCGGTCGAGAGAACGCGGTGGATGAGCGATTGCCGCGTCGACCCAACGGGGATCTCCGGGCGTAACCGGTCCCCAGAGCGCCGCGCCGCGACCCTGATAGACGAGCCGGACGATCGCTTCGCGATCCACGGCCGAGGAAACGGCCTGGCGAAACTTGACGTCGCGGAACCACTTCTGTTTTCGCGCCATGGGGGGAGACGCTTTTTTGCCGAGATCATTCAGATTGAAGAAAAGAAAATTATATTCGAGGCCGGGACCGGCATCGGTCATCGTGAGGCCGCGAGACTGGCGGGACAATACCGAGAAATTTTCGGCGCCGACGGGACTGATCATGTCGGTCTCGCCGGATTGGAATCGCAACACCTGCGCGTCGGCGCTGGGCACGAAGAGAAAGACGAGTTCGTCGAGATAGGGCAGGCGATGCCCTTTTGTGTTCGATTTCCAATAGAAAGGATTGCGTTCGAGGACGAGGCGCTGGCCCGGGACGTATTCTTTCACGCGGAACGGGCCAAGACCGGCCATCTCATTCGCGGGCGTCGACAACGTCCAAATCTGGCCCAGCTTGCCTTCGTCGTAGGATTTTTCAAGGAGATGGCGCGGCAAAATCGCGAGGCCATCGAAGAGGCGCTCGCCCGCACCGTAGGGCTTGGCCAATTCAAAGACGAGGGTGCTTGCATCGATTTTGCGGATGGCGATGGGTTTTCCGCCGACGATGAGAAGGTCGCGCTGCGACGCATGCACATTTTCGTCGAGATACACGCGGAAGCTGAAGAGCACATCGTCGGCGTCGAGCGAGTGGCCGTCCGAGAATCGAAGTCCTGAGCGCAGCTTCAAGGTGTAACGAAGGCCGTCTGACGAAACGCTCCAGGATTTGGCGAGCGCGGGTTCGGTCAGTTGCGTGGCGCGATTGATGTGGACCAAATCGGCTTGCAGAGCAGCGATAACGGTGCGCGACGGAGCATCGATGGCGAGGAGCGGATTGAGCGTCTTCGGTTCGGCGCGCAAGGATACGACGAGGCGGCCGCCGTATTGGCCGATGTCGCCGGAATCGATCATCAATTCTTCGTGCGGGGAGCTCTGCGGTGGACGCACAGAGGCAGCATGAGCGATCGGCCAGGCCAATAGAAGAGGGGATGCGAGCCAGGTCCACGGGCGCCGTGAACTGGTTCCGTTCGTTCTCACAATCGCATTCCGTTCTGTTCGGATTGCGCGATGGGCGTGCCGAGCCTCTCCTGCAAAGAATTCGCAAGGGCGAGATAGCCGAGAAAAAACGGCATCATCGCGAGCGCGGGCAAATACATCCACCAATACGAGACGAGGACGCTGTACTGCTGGAGATTGGCGAGCAAGTTTCCCCAGCTCGGGACAGGCTCGGGAACGCCAAGTCCCAAGAAGGAGAGCGTAACTTCGGCAAGAACGTATTGCGGCACGAGAATGGCCGCTTGCGTCAGAACGACGCTCGAAGTCTGCGGGAGAATGTGACGGCGGAGAATGTGGGCGTCGGTTGCGCCGAAACCGCGCGAGGCTCGCACAAAATCGCGTTCCCGGGCGCTCAGCGCCAAGCCGCGGACCAATCGCGCGGGGCGCGCCCAGCCAACCGCACCGATGACAACAACGACGAGGAGAAATGCTTGGAGCGGACTGACGGTGAGAGGCAAGAACGCGCGAAGAGCAAACAATAAGTACAGCCAGGGAAGCGCGAGAAACAACTCCGCGAGGCGCATGAGGACTTCGTCTCTCCAGCCGCCGTAGTAGCCGGCCGCCGCGCCGATGCCCAAACCAATTGACAGAGCGAGACCGGCGGCCAACGCACCCGCGAGCAAGGAAATCTGGGCGCCGTACAGAATGCGCGAGAGCTGATCGCGTCCGAATCCGTCGGTGCCGAGCAGGTAGGCCCGAACGCCCTCCGCGCCGAAAAGGTGCCAATGGCACGGCACGATTCCGAAGAGTCGATACGGCGCGCCGCGTGTGAAGAATCGCAACGGCACTGCGCGCACGGTGTCCTCTTCATATGCATTGGCATCGAGCGATGCTGCGCGGAGGCGAACCGCA
>CAVYVI010000010.1:0-130703 GCA_963771905.1 uncultured Acidobacteriota bacterium | reverse complement strand
TCTCGAAGCAATTAAGAATTCCGATTTAGTTCCGCAACCGAACTACGTGCTGAACACATCACCAGACAAATTCCAACTCGTCTGGAAGGTTAAGGGAATCACTCCCGAGGACGCGGAGGCATTGCAGCGTGGGATGGTTAGAGAGTTCGGCGGCGATCCGGCAGCAACAGACTCTACACGAGTCCTTCGATTGCCCGGCTTCGCTAACAAAAAATACGATCAAGACTTCTATGTGCAGGCACGTCTCGAATCAACGCAGACATACCACCATCGCGATTTTAAGGTTCCCGTTGATTCACAGGGAGCTTCCCGACACCACAATGAAGAGACAGTGCGCAGCCGTCGCGATCCAAGTGTCACGCTGAGCCAATCAGAGCACGATTGGGCCTATGCCAAGCGCGCCGTGGCTCGCGGCGACGAACCCGAAGAAATAATTCGAAGGATTGCCGACTTTCGCGCAGGAGACAAGTCCGACCCAGAATATTACGCCCGTCGCACGGTCGCCAAAGCGCAAGCAGAGTTAGAACGGAAGACCGCCCCTACGTCCGAAAGTGGACAGGGACAATTGGGAGAAAGCGAGAGGAATTACTGATTCGCACTGCGACATGTCGGTCGCGACCGAAATTAGAGTTCCGGGGAATTTCGTAGCGCTTCCCATTTTGCCCAAAACTTTTTGTAGTGGAGTCCATTCATATGCATGCATCTGATGACGATCTTCTAACAGTACAAGACGTAGCCGAAATTTTACGAGTTCCGACTTCGTGGGTCTATGAACGCACTAGACGGCGATCTACAGACCGCATTCCAGGTTTTAGGATAGGGAAATACTGGCGCTTTCGGTTAGGGGATATCAAAGTCTGGTTGGAGGAGAATCGCCATGTCGAGCTTACAAATGCTTGACTGTGAAGTTAAAATGGATGGCGATGCGCGAAAGACTGGACGGGCCAACGGAAAGGTCAATATGGCTCGTCGCAGGCATCAGATTGGATGTTTGTTTGTTCGCGGTAAACGCCCAAAGGTCTGGGTTGCACGCTGGAGAGAGCGAGTGCTGACTTCAAGAGGCAGCATGAGCACGATTCTCCGTTCTGAGGTCTTGGGAACGGTGAGCGAACTTTCAAAGCGCCAAGCTCAGAATCTATTGGAAGACCGACTTCGCCCGGTGAATAGAGGCCGGGCGGTACCTCGGTCCAACATTAGTTTCCGGCGGTTTGTGGAAGACGAGTTTAGGCCTCTCGTCCTTCCAACATTGAAGTTTGCCACGCGGGAAATCTACACTCTCCTGCTCGGCAAACACTTGTTGCCTCGCTTTGGCGAGGAGTGCATAGCGGATATTGATACACCGGAGGTTCAGCGGTTTGTTCTCGAAAAGCTGAAGCAGGGATACGCATGGGAGACGGCTAGCCACATGCGACATCTGCTCAGCAAAGTGCTCGGCACCGCTAAAGACTGGCGGTACCTGGCAGATAATCCTGTTTTGGGTGTGGAAATGCCTGAACGAATACTCAAGCGTCCACACAAGGCTCTTTCGATTGAGGAGGTTCGAATGCTCCTCTCTAAAATGAATGAACCCGAACGAACCATCACAATCGTTGCAACACTGGCCGGTCTACGAATCGGAGAAATACTTGGGCTTCGCTGGGGCAGAGTTCATCTCGACCAATGCATTTTAGAGGTCGAGGAAACCTGCTACAAAGGGGTCTTCGGTACTCCGAAAAGTAAGGCCAGTCGCAGGGGGACACCGCTCGCATCCGTTGTTGTCCAGGCTCTTGATGCCCACCGCTTGCGGTGTATGGACACTTCGGCTAACGCGCTAGTGTTCTCCAAAGGTGACAACGAACCGCTATCAGCCGACAATTTGCGGAAGAAGCGCCTGGCTTCTGCATGTCGGCGGGCAGGGCTGCGCCGGATTGATTGGCACACGCTCCGCCACACGTACAGCACTCTCCTCCACGATCTGGGAACTCCGATAAGAGTTCAACAAACCTTACTGGGGCACTCCAGCGCGGCAACAACAATGGACGTTTACACACACCCTGTTTCCACGTCCGAACGCGATGCGGTCTCAAGATTGGGCGAGGTTTTGTTCCCAACTGTTCCCAACTTGCACCACAATGCAGCAGGCACGGAAACGGGCAGAACGCTAACTCAATGATTCTGTTTGGAGAATTGGTCGGGGCGTCCGGATTTGAACCGGAGACCTCCTGCGCCCAAGGCAGGCGCGCTACCAGGCTGCGCTACGCCCCGACATGAATTGTTATCTAATTCTAGAGCACTTTCCGACTTGGCGGCTACTCGAATCCCGCTGGGTTCATCGCCAGACTGCCGCCGCGATCTCGAACGAGAGCTACGAGGATACGCTTGGGCGGCAGATGGAGAGAATCTAGGTGTAGAGAAGGCTCGCGTCGACGGACAATCCCGTCAGCTCCTTGATGCAACTCGGAGGGCCCTGCACGACGAATCGCCGGTGATAGAGCATCAGCGCGCGCAACCCGGCCAACTCTTCACCGCCTCCCGCTCTTCCCGGACCTCCGTGAAGGCAACTCGGCACAACGTTGCCGTGGCCGGTGAACTGTTTTCCGATTGTCGAGTCGACCACCATTATTCGCCCGTGCAGATCGCCGATACCAAGAACCACATTTTGGACGAAGCTCGCATCGTTTGAAAAAACGGAAGCGACGAGCGAGCCGAGGCCGCGCCGCACCAGGGCAACAAGATCTTCACTCGTGTCGTAGGCCACCAGCGTTGCCGCCGGCCCGAAGACCTCTACATCGTGAACGAACTTCGCTGCCAGGCCATTCTTGCAGGCGAGCAGGGTCGGCTGTACGAAGGAAGATTTTTCCGGATCGGCGTCGACGGGCTGAAATCGTTCGTCGCCGCCAAACGCGACCGAACATTCTTCCTTCAACTTGCGCAAGCCCTCGAGGCAAGACGCCTGCTGAGCTTTGTTCACCACCGGCCCCACCTTCACTTCCGCATTCCGTGGGTTGCCGACCTTCGTAGCACTCAACCGCGCGGATACGACATCGCCCATCGCTTGCAGATGCTGACGCGGGACGAACACGCGCCGGATGGCCGTGCATTTCTGGCCGGCCTTCAGCGTCATCTCCCGCACCACTTCTTCCACAAGTAATCCGAACAGATCCGATCCCGGAGCTGCGTCCGGCCCGAGAATCGTGGAGTTGATGCTATCGGCTTCGATGTTGACGCGCACGGATCGGCGCAGGACGCTCGCATTCGAGCGAATTCGCGCCGCCGTGTCCGCGGAACCCGTGAACGAAACGACGTCGCCTTCACCGACATGATCGAGCAAATCGCGAGCCGAGCCGCACACGATCGAAATCGCTCCGGGCGGCAAAATCCCGGCCTTCACAACGTCCTCCACCATTTTGTGCGTCAGCCAGGCCGTCGGCGAAGCGGGCTTGATCACGATCGGAACGCCGGATAGCAGCGCCGGCGCAGCCTTTTCGCAGAATCCCCAGGCGGGGAAATTGAACGCATTGATGAAGACCGCCGCGCCTTTCGTGGGCGTCAGGAAGTGCTGCCCGGCAAACACATTCGTCTTTGAAAGAGGAATCAGCGCGCCTTCCTTGAGGGTTTTTCCTTCCCCGAGCGCGCGGCCGATCTTCGCGTAATACTTCATCGTGTAGATGGCGCCGTCCACGTCAAACGACGCGTCCGCCGAAGTGGCGCCGGAGTTCAGGAGTGAGATGCGAAAGTATTCGTCGCGGTTCGCAGCCAGGACGTCGCCGATTTTGGCGAGCAGGTCCGCCCGCGCGCCATAGGTGGACTTTCGAAGCGCCGCGCCGCCGTGCGAACGCGCAAACTCGAGAGCCGCCGCCACATCGACACCCTGCGACGAAATGCGCGCCAATTCATCGCCCATCACCGGGTCGATGAGCGGCTCTCCCGCGCCGACGCCTTCCTTCCATTCACCCGATACGTAATTCGGCAACTTCATCGAGACCTCCGCTGAGCGCGCCCGCACGGCAACCGCTCAGAATGCCTTTGCTTCTGCTCTCGCTGCGCCGCTCCAAATTCAAAACAATACTGCATCTTTCTGGCGGCTAAATCCAGACGGAGACCCTACCGCGAAGGAATTCTTCACCACGTGAATCCCTCTTCCGTCCGGCGAAGGATTTTGCCGAAAACTTTGCCTACACGCGGGATCGCAGACCTACGCGCCGGGTAATATCTGCATCACACTGAGCGGAGCCATTTATCGGCTATTATTCTCGTTGCCGCGAATTTTGATCCCCATCACGCCCAGCCCGGATGGATCGAAATTCCGTTCGAGCTGTTTGGACTTGGGCCACAGCCGTTATTTCCGTTTCATCATCTATTGACCGATACACGCTATCTTTGGCAGGACGCCGGGAGCGGCACGGCGCGGAACCCGGCAAAAGAGCTCCGGCGTGAATCGCGCGATGGAGCGACGGGCGCATGTAGTACGAATTTTCGGCGCGTTCCGGCGAAACTTCATGAGTTCCTGAACTTTCAGAGAGGAGTCGAGCGGTGGCGGAAACGGACCTGGCGCGGTGGTACAAAGACGCGATTATCTACCAGCTCCACGTCCGCACTTTCTGCGACAGCAACAACGACGGCATCGGAGATTTCCCCGGCCTCATGCAGAAGCTTGACTATCTGCAGGAGCTGGGAGTCAACGCCCTCTGGCTGATGCCCTTCTTTCCCTCGCCGCTGCGGGATGACGGCTACGACATCTCGGACTATATGGCCGTCCATCCGCATTACGGCACCCTTGAAGAATTCAAAGCCTTCCTTTCCGCCGCCCATTCCCGCGGGATCCGCATCATCATCGAGCTCGTCCTGAACCACACCTCCGATCAGCATCCGTGGTTCCTCGAATCGCGCAGCTCGCGTGAGAATCCCAAACGTGACTGGTATGTGTGGAGCGACACTGACGATCGCTACCGCGACGCTCGCATCATCTTTGTCGATTCGGAACTGTCGAACTGGGCTTGGGACCCGGTATCGAAATCCTATTACTGGCATAGATTTTTCAGCCACCAGCCGGATTTGAATTACGACAACCCGGCAGTCTTCGAGCAAATGTGGAATGTGATGAAGTTCTGGCTCGAGATCGGAGTGGATGGCTTTCGATTGGATGCGGTACCGTATCTCGTGGAACGCGAAGGCACCTCGTGCGAAAATTTGCCCGAGACGCATGCGATCCTTCGCGAGCTCCGCAAACGCCTTGACGCTTCGTTTCCGGGAAGAATGCTGCTCGCGGAAGCGAACCAGTGGCCGGCCGACGTCAGCGCGTACTTCGGAAACAGCGACGAGTTCCACATGGCATTTCACTTTCCGCTGATGCCGCGAATTTTCATGGCAGTCCAGCTCGAGGATCGCAAACCGATCGTCGAAATCCTCGAACGCACTCCCCAAATTCCCGACATCTGCCAATGGTGCACCTTCCTTCGCAATCATGATGAGCTGACCCTCGAGATGGTCACCGACGTCGAGCGGGACTATATGTATGACACATACGCGACGGACAAGACCATGCGCCTCAATCTGGGCATCCGGCGGCGTCTCGCTCCCATGATGGATAACGACCGGCGGCGAATTCAGCTTCTCAACATCTTGCTGATGTCCTTGCTCGGAACGCCCGTTGTCTATTACGGCGACGAAATCGGCATGGGCGATAACATTTATCTCGGTGACCGAAATGGCGTGCGAACTCCGATGCAATGGAACGGGGGCTGGAACGCGGGATTCTCCGGGGCGGATCCGGAGCGCCTTTACTCACCGCTGATCTCCAATCCCGTCTATGGCTACCAGGCGATCAACGCGGAATCGCAGAAACGTTCTCCCCATTCGCTGCTTTCGTGGATGAAGCGGATCATTGAAGTGCGCAAATCCACCCGCGTATTCAGCCGGGGCTCCATTGAATTTCTGCTTCCTTCGAACCACCGGGTGCTGGCCTACGTCCGGCAACTGGGCGATGAAAAAGTCTTGGCCGTGAATAATCTGTCGAGCTCGGCGCAGGCCGTCGAGCTCGATCTGAAGCGTCACAAGGGAACCGTTCCTGTCGAAATGTCCGGCAGGAATCTTTTCCCCAAGATTGGAGAGCTGCCGTACTTGCTGACGCTTGGGCCGTATCAGTCCTTCTGGTTTCGACTGCGTCGAATTTGATGCCTTCCGGCGCCGGAAGTGTGATGGCTGATTGCTTTGCATCCGAGCCTTCCGGCCTGAACGTACTCGATAGCGATTTCGGAGACGCGATTGGCTGAAGAGACATTTCTCACCGACGATTTTCTTCGCCAGCTCATGAGCGTGGGCCAGGTGGACCTGCTCGTCGGAATTCCGTCGCACAACGACGCGCGCACGATTGCGAAGACTGTGGAGGCGGTAGAGGCGAGTTTTCGACAGTATTTTCCGCGGGATCGCGTGGTGATCGTAAATGTTGACGGCGGGTCCCGAGACGCTACACCCGAACTCGTCCTCAACGGTGCGCCCGAACCGGATTCGATTTCGCAAGCGCTCACTTCACTTCGCACCGAACGCCGCATTTCCACGCGCTATTCCGATGCGCCCTCCCAGGGACTCGCGCTTCGGTCCATCCTGGCCGCAACGGATCTGCTTGGCGCGAAAGCCACCGCGGTTGTCTCGCCGCACACTTCACATTTCGACGCCACGTGGATCAAGAGTCTACTCGAACCGGCGTACCGCGAGAAATTCGACTTCGTGTCGCCGCTCTACAGCCGTCCCAAATTCGATGGCCTCCTCGCGCGAAACCTTTTGTATCCGCTGAGCCGCGCGGTTTTCGGACGAGGCATCCGCGAACTTCATTCCGCTGATCTGGGATTCTCGGGCCGGCTGGCGACGCAGTGCCTCAATCAGGATGTGTGGCACGAAGACGCAGTTCGCGCGGCGCCAGAGATGTGGATGGCGATTGCCGCCATCTGTTCGGGATATCCGAATTGCCAAACCTTCCTCGGTCCGCGAGCCCACGCCGCCACCAGTTCGGGAACAGACATCGTCGTGGCCGTTCGCCAAACTGTCGGAACCTTGTTTTGGTGCATGGAGACGCAACAAAGTTTCTGGATGGAACGAAACGCCTCGACCTCCGTTCCGGCATTTGGTTCGGATCACGAGCTGACCAGCGATACCGTTCACATCAATCGGGAGAGAATTTTTCAGTTGTTTCAAAAGGGCGTTGCCGAGTTATCGCCGATTCTGAAGTCAATCCTCTCCGAAGAAACGCTCGCGCAGATTGAGCACGGTACAGCTCTTGACGAGCGCGCATTTCGATTCGGAAATGAGCTCTGGGCGAGAGCGGTGTGCGAATTTGCCGCCTCCTACCATCGCGAGGTTCTCAATCGCGATCATTTGGTCCAGGCCTTGGTGCCTCTCTATCGCGGAAGAATTTGTTCGTTCCTCTCCGAGCATCAGAATTCGTCTCCGGAGGAAATCGAATCGGACACGGAAAGCCTATGCCTCGAATTCGAGCGCCAGAAGCCGTACCTGATCGAAAGATGGAAAGTGAAGTCGTGAGGTGATGCGATGAAAGAAACAATTCTGCGCGGGCTGCAGCAGGCCTATGACAATCTGGCCCACATGATTGCGGCGTTCCTGCCTCGTTTCGTGTCCATGGTCGCCATCATTCTGATTGGTCTGCTCGTCGCACTGCTCCTGAAGTTTCTTCTGCGGCTGATCCTCCGCTTCACCCGGATCAATCGGCTCTCGGAAGAATCCGGCGCGTCGCAAGTGCTCCGGAATGCAGCCCTGCCGTCGATGACGGAATTGCTGAGCCGCTCCCTGTTCTGGGTGACGTGGTTGGGATTCATCCTTATCGGGGTCAGCATCCTTGGAATTCCGGAACTCCGCGAACAAATTTCCCGCTTATTCGAGCTCTTGCCGGAGGTTTTCGTAGCCATTCTGATTCTATTCGTGGGAGTTCTGGCGTCGAATTTCGTCTCTCGTGCGGTCCTGCTCGCCACCGTGAATGCCGGATATCGCTCACCGCGTCTGTGGAGTGGCTCCGCGCAATTCGTGATTCTGATTCTGGCCATTTCCATGGCCCTCGAGCAAATCGGCCTGGCCATCCAGACTGTACTCTCTGCGTTTTCCATCGTTTTCGGCGCCTTGATGTTTGCTCTGGCCATTGCGTTCGGAATGGGCGGGCGCGACCTGGCTCGCCAGACCCTCGAGCGATATCTCGGCGACAAGCAGAAAGAAAAAGAAAAGGAAGAAGAGCCATCGCCATTATGAGCCGCGAGCCATAGCTAATCTCGCGCACGGATGCCTTTTCGGGGCGCAGCCGCTCGGCGGCCGCCGTCACGACCGAGTCCGCCTGCTTCTCAGCCCCACATTTCAATCTTGCCAGGAGGCGCAACCCGCGGAATCTCAATTGACTTCGTGCCCATTTCGATGTTATATGCGCATCAATGATGCGCATATCGTGCTGTTTCATGTCTCAACTTGGGGCGTGGGTCCGGCTTGCGGCACGCAAAGTAACTATGGGGGAGCTCCTATGAAACGCTGTGTTCTGCAGTCTGCGATGGTTTGCGGCTTAATTTTGTTGGCGTTTTGCTGCGCCCGAAATGTGGGTGCCCAGGCGACGACAGGTTCCGTATATGGCCGCGTCGGGGATCCCTCAAAAGCGGTCGTCGCCGGTGCCAGTGTTGTAGCCGAGAATCAGGCTACCGGCGTCACGTATTCGGGCGAGACAGACAGCAATGGCAATTTTTCGATACATGAATTGCCCCCTGGCTCTTACACCGTGACGGTGACCAAACCTGGCTTCGCGACTACCACGATTAATAACGTCGAGTTGGCCATCGACCAAAAACAATTGCTCAATTTGGATTTGCAGATCGGCGCGGTGACGACAGTGACCACGGTCACCGGGGAGCCGACCATGCTCCAGACGCAGAGTGCCGAGACCGGCGAAGTCATCGGCACGCATGACATCCTTGATCTGCCACTCCTCGGACGGCAGTTTCTCGATCTGGTCACTCTCACTGCGGGTGTTCTCCCGGCGAATGGAGCGGTAAGTTCATTCAGCGTCAGCATCAACGGACAGCGAGGCTATGCGAACTCGATCATGATTGACGGGATCGAGGCCACGACCAACCGCACCAATGACATCACCGTTACGCCTGGAGTGGATTCGGTTCAGGAATTCAAGATTCTTACATCAGCGTACTCCGCTGAGTACGGACGGGCGGCCGGTGGTGTCGTCTCCATTCAAACGAAATCAGGCACCAACGCTTTTCATGGTGACGCCTTCGAATTTTTCCGTCCAAATTTCACCGCCGCGAGGCCGTTCTCTTTTGGCGGCGTCGCGGAACCCGCGTCTTCACTGAAACAGCACAACTATGGCGGCACGCTAGGCGGGCCCATTCGCAAGAACAAGGCTTTTTTCTTCGTGTCGTTCGAGAGAACCAAGTCGAGCACTGCATACACCGAGCTGGACGGCACGCCGCCGTTAGAGATGATCAACGTTCTTCCGGACGGTTCTGTCGACCTGTCACACATGGTCGATCCGGGATCAGGCACCGAGATTCCTATCTTTAATCCCGCTAGCCCTAACCCTGCCGATCCTTTGCAGTTTCCCGGAAACGTCATTCCCGCGAGTATGGTCAGCAAGGCGGGATTCAATACGCTGTTCGATTTCTTTCCTAACCCAAATCTTACCGGGACCAATTTTGGCTGGTTTAGCAATTTTCAGGCCTACTCGCCTGTCACCTTCACCGGTAATCTCGGAGACGCGCGGTACGATCAAGAATTCTCTTCTAAGGATCATTTCTCAGTCGTTTACCACTATGGCGATTCCAATCAGCTGACCACCGATCCCTATCACGGCAAGACAGTGGTGCCTGGCGGAGGCGACGCGGACCAGGCTAACAACGAAGTTCTCCGAAACCAGGAGCTGTCGGTCACCGAAACTCATGTCTTTAATTCTAGAATGTTGAACGAAGCTCGCTTCGGCTACACACGGCTGCGAGAGGACCTGTACAGTCTATTGAACGGGCACGATTATTCCACGGAGTATGGGGTAGGAAACGTTGACGTGCCCAGCTACCCGGCTACCGAGGGCTATCCCTACATTTACTTGGGCACGGGCTACATCACGGGCGGCTCGACCTACAAGCCGTATCTCGAATTAGATAGTAACTTCCAGTTTGCGGATAACTTTACGATCAGCTCCGTCGGAAAGCACGAGTTCAAATTCGGTGCGGACTTTCGGAGATTGAATTCGAATCCCAATTTCTCTCTCTTTCCCACGGGATTTCAGTATTACGCCAGCTACGGATTCTCGGCGACTTCGAATGACTTCAACGCCTTCTATCCAAATACCTATATGTTTGACGGGGGATCGGATATTGCCGACCTCCTGCTGGGCATTCCTGAGAGCGTGGATATCGGGCTGCAGCTGACCAAGCCGCACACTCAATCTTGGGAAATGCACTATTACGTTCAGGATGACTATAAGGTTTCTCCTAAGCTAACCGTAAATGCCGGAATCCGGTATGAATTCCAGGCGCCTTACACCGAGGCGAGCAATGGCGCTTCCAACTACGATATCGCCACCGACAGTTTGCTTCTCGCCGGCCGGGGCGGCAATTCCGCCTCATTGGTCAATACGCGGTGGAATGACTTCGGCCCTCGGCTCGGGATCGCTTATCAAATCGACTCGAAAACGGTGATCCGGGCCGGTTACGGTTTCTTCTACTCGCCGGAAAATGACGCACGCGAGGACATTCTCACGAAGAATTATCCGTTCGCCATTCAGGCTAAGTACACCAATCCGTTCTATACGAATGGCCCGTACGAATACATCCTCGACACGGGAGTTCCGCGGGACACGAATCCTCCGATTCCTTCCGGCGCATCGAGTATCCCTACGACGGCGATACCGAACGGCAGTCTCGAGACCACGTTTTACGAAGACCCGAACATGAAGACGGGTTATTCACAGTCCTACAACGTGACCTTACAGCGCGAGCTTGCCTCGTCCTTCTCCGTCGAGGTCGGCTACGTAGGATCCGTGAGCCACGATCTCTCCTATCAAATTGGGAACATCAATCAATTCGGAAATATTTCCAATTACGTAACCCCCAACCTGGGGCAAATTCAGACGCTCGACTCCGCCGGTTGGGGCGAATATAGTTCCCTGCAAATCAAGGTAACGAAGCGCGCCTCCCGCAATCTGAGCTTTCTGGCGTCTTACACCTATGGGCATAACATCGACAATGGTCCTGCACCTTTCGACGTGGGCCACGTCGGCGCCAACACCCCTCAAGACCCTTACAACCTGAGAGGCGAGGTCGCTAACGCGGATGACGATCTTCGCCACAATTTCGTCTTCAGCGGGCTCTACCGCTTGCCAATCGGAAAGGGTCAAAGGCTTTTTAGTAATTGGGGCACCGTCCACGAACTGGTGCTGGGCGGCTGGCAGATTAATGGCATCTTCGTGTCGCATACGGGAACTCCTCTCAACGTGGTTTTCAATGGCTCCAATTCCAATTGCGCTGGAGTTCGGCCGGATCTCGTGCCGGGGCAAGAACTACGACCGCCGACAGTTCCCGGGACCTACTTCAATACGGCGGCCTTCACGGCTCCCGCCGGCAGCTCGACCGATTCCTGCGCGTTCGGCGACGCTGGCCGAAATATTCTCAACGGTCCGGGCTTCGTGAACGCAGACCTGTCCTTGTTCAAGGAATTTCCGATCAAGGAATTTGCCAAGCTCCAGACCAGGCTTGAGGCATTTAATTCGACCAACTCGCCTCATTTTGCCAACCCGCAATCCGATATGGGCAGTCCGTCGAATTTCGGCGTCATTACCGGTACGGTCGGCAACATGCGCATCATCCAACTCGCTGCGAAGTTCATTTTCTAGGTGATGTGCGACCCCGAGGAGACTTCGGGAGTGCCAGATGCAGGATGCCCGGCGGCGGATGGCTCATATTGGGTCGTAGCCATCCGAAGAACGAAGGCTCTCCCGAACGTACATCTCTGGCCTGCGATGCGAGAACTCACGTGAGGCGCAGGCGCAACTTTTCCAGTGTGCGCGCCAGGCTGGGCTGTAAACTTTCATCGCCTGATTCGTTCGGAGAATTCGACTTACTGCTGAATTGCCGTAGCCGTCTTTTGAGCACCTAGCAACCGCGAGGACTCGCGGGAAACTAACGATGACTCTGATATTGGCTGCCATCACCGGACCACGGCTCGTGCGGTTGTCGCCGGTCGATCTGACTATTGTCGCGTTTTATTTCGTTCTTGTTTTGGCTATCGGGTTCTACCTGCGGGGACGCGCGAATACAGGCGAAGATTTCTTCCTCGCGGGCCGCGAGATGACCGCATGGATCGCCGGCCTCAGCTTCCTTTCCGCAAATCTCGGCGCGCTCGAACTGATGGGCTGGGCTGCGGCCTCGTATCAATACGGCATTCTGGCCGTGCACTGGTATTGGATCGGCGCGATTCCCGCGATGTTGTTTCTGAGCATCGTCATGATGCCGTTCTATTACATTTCCAAAACACATTCGGTTCCGGGATACCTCAAGCTTAGATTCGGTGAATCGAGCCGGACTCTTGCCTCCATATCCTTCGCATTCATGACCGTCCTGATGAGCGGCATCAACATGTATTCGATGGCGTTGGTGATGAAGGTCGTTCTCGGATGGGATATTCACTTCAGCATCTGGGTCTCGTCGATCACCGTCGCGATTTACGTCGCACTCGGCGGGCTGCGGTCAGCAATCTTCAATGAAGTCCTTCAATTCATCCTCATCTGGGCCGGTGCGTTGCTCATCCCGATTCTTGGACTCATCGAGGTAGGCGGTTGGAGAGCGCTGCAAGCTCAGATCGCAGTGAATGCCTCCTCTGAATATACGCATCTTTG
The DNA here is from genome assembly GCA_963771905.1 of uncultured Acidobacteriota bacterium. Classification (GTDB taxonomy): domain Bacteria; phylum Acidobacteriota; class Terriglobia; order Acidiferrales; family UBA7541; genus Palsa-147. Next base: position 117,835 of record CAVYVI010000010.1, on the reverse strand, counting down.
GCGCAATCTCGGCTCCTTCAGTGACAATCCCATGGGCATTCACTGGACGGGAATCGTTTTCGGTCTCGGCTTCGTGATTTCCTTTGGTTACTGGACGACAGATTTCCTCGTCGTTCAGCGCGTTCTGGCTGCTAAGGATCTGCGTTCCGCGAAAATGGCGCCAATCATCGGGGCCGCATTCAAGATGTTCGTCCCTTTCATCGTGATTCTGCCGGGCCTGCTGGCGCTCGCGGTCCTTCCGTTCAAGCTGACCGGCGAAGGCGCTGCGGTTGCGACCGGAGGCCACAGCTATAACGAAGTCCTCCCGCTCATGCTCGCGCGCTATTGCGGTCCAGGTTTGCTTGGGCTCGGGATTACCGCGCTCATTGCGGGCTTCATGTCCGGCATGGCCGGCAACGTGAGTGCGTTTTCGACCGTATGGACGTACGACATTTACGCCGCGCTCATCAAAAAGAAAGCGACCGACGCCCACTATGTACTCATGGGGCGCTGGTCCACAATTCTGGGGGTCCTCATCAGCATCGGAACCGCCTATCTGGTGATGCAATTCCTCAGCATCATGGATTACGTGCAGGCGCTTTTCAGCTTCTTCATCGCGCCGCTGTTTGGCACGGTGATCCTCGGCATGCTCTGGAAGCGTGCCACTGCGGCCGGCGGCTTCTGGGGCTTGCTGGCGGGAACACTTTCATCAGTGGGGATGTGGGCTTGGGTAAGGCTCGATCCTGCCGCGCTCGCCTACGTTGCGCTATCGAGCCACGCGCGCGACATGGCGGAAAACATGTACCGCGCGTTGTGGTCGTGGATCGTTTGTGTTTTGGTCACGGTGATCGTCAGCTTGCTCACTAGGCCGAAGCCCGTGAGTGAATTGCAAGGGCTCGTCTACGGTGTCACGGACATCCCGTCTGAGGCGCTAGTGCCCATGTATCGGCGGCCAGCCTTTTGGGCCGTGGTGGTCGGAATCGTCTTCGTGGTGCTCAATATTCTGTTCTGGTGAGGCTGATGCGATCCGGAGATTCCATCTCGATTTGGTTCTTTATCGGAATTTCGCTGCTCTTCAACGGCTTGCTGATTTTCGGAGTCGGACTGTACGAGCTGGCGCATCCCCCGGCGGTGAGGGTCGTGCTCTATCACCTGCACGCGAACGTGTGGTGGGGCGCAATTCTCTTTGTGATTGGATTGATCTACTGCGTTCGCTTTGCCCCATCGCGTACCAGTTTCAAATGGTGAAGGAAGAGGTTTGTCATCCGGCCGTGAAAAGTCCAACGACCCCAGGATTACCGGGATGGAATCGGTCGCGGCTGAACGCGCTCTTGTGCGGCGTCTTACTCGCCGCGATTTTCACGGGTCTCTCGACCCACGCGGCAAGCCCTGACGCCAACGATCGATTTCGCGCTTTTCTTTTTGGGGTCGACTATTACCCCGAGCAATGGCCCGAAAGCTATTGGGACCAAGATGCGCAGCGGATGCAGGATGCCGGTGTGAACGCGGTTCGCATGGGCGAATTCGCCTGGTCGGATATGGAACCCACTGAGGCGACCTACGATTTCTCTTTCCTCGATCGCGCGATTGCCACTCTCGGACGCCACGGAATCAAGACGATTCTGGGCACGCCGACCGCGGCGCCTCCGAAATGGCTAACGCACAAATATCCGGAAGTCCTCTATGTTTTCCCGGATGGCCGGAAGTCGAACGATCAGACGCGCGGTCACGTTTGCTACAACAGCAGCGTCTATCGAAAGTTCTCGCGCGAGATCGTCGAAAAAATGGCGGCGCACTTTGAAGAAAATGCCAATGTCATCGGCTGGCAAATCGACAACGAATTCAATAACGAGAATCCCGAATGCTTTAGCGATAGTTGCCGCGTCGCGTTTCGCCGTTGGCTCGAGTTGAAATACGGCGATCTGGACGCGCTGAATGCGCGCTGGGGAACGCGATTCTGGAGCCAGTGGTACACGTCCTGGGACCAGGTCGATCTTCCATTTCCCGCGACATCCTTCCAAAACCCGGCGCTGATGCTCGATTTTCGGCGGTTCATCTCCGATTCCGTCGTGTCATACGCCGACGAGCAAATCGAGATCATCCGCAAGCACCGGCCGCACGATTTCATCACCACCAACGGCGTCTTTCAGAACATCGACTACTATTCGCTCGGCAAGCCGCTCGACATCTACTCCGTCGACAATTATCCAACGTTCTCCGATTCGCCGCAGTATCCGACGGGAGCGTCGCTCACCCTGGCCCGCGGTTTCAACGGACGCATGATGGTCATGGAGGAACTGACGGGACCCGCCGGGCAAATTTATCTTTTGCGCACTCCGCGCCCCGGCGAAATGAGCTCGTGGACGTTTGAAACGATCGCGCACGGCGCCGACGGCATTCTTCATTTCCGCTGGCGCACCGCGCGACGAGGCGCCGAGGAATATTGGTCCGGCGTAATCGATCAGGACAACATTCCCGGCGCGAAATACGACGAATTCAAGCGCGAAGGCGAGCAGATTCGCGCGATCGCTCCTGATATTTTCGGCTCGAAGGTCGTCTCGCAAATTGCGGTCCTCAACGATTTCGAGGACGAATGGGTCTTCGACTATCAATACCTGACCCACGATTTGAATTCCTCCGCTGCCTACGCCCGATTGTTTCAGGCCGCTTCCGAAATGAAGTACAACATCGATTTTGTCGGCCCCGGCGCCGATTTCGCCAAGTATCGCGTGATTTTCGCGCCGCGGCTTGTCCTTATCGATCCCGCCATGGCGCAGAAAATCCGCGCCTTCGTCGAGAGCGGCGGAACATTTATTCTCGCTGCGCACAGCGCACTGAAAGACCGCGACAACGCTTTGATCGATCAGCCGCGTCCCGCTCTCCTAAGCGAACTTTTCGGCGTGCAAGTCGAATCCACTCAAATTTATTCGCATTCCTCCCGCCCCGAAAATGCCGTGCGGCTTCCGAACGGCGTCCCGATTCCCGTCGAATTTCTGGCGGAGTCTCTGAAGACAAACGGCGCGCGTGTTGTCGGCATCTGGCAGCAGGATTTTCTGAAGGGTTCGCCGGCGTACACGGAAACTTCTGTCGGCAAGGGCGTGGCTGTGTATTACGGATCATTGTTTAACGTGGCGGCCGCGCGCGCATTGCTCGAGCGCTACACGGCCCAACAAGGCCTGCGGCCCCTGCTCACCGGAATTCCGCGCCAAGTCGAGGTCACATGCCGGACGAAGGGCGATGTCGACTATTTCTTCGTCCTGAATCATGAAGATCGCAACGTTCAAGTCAGTCCAGGCCAAGGATATTTCGATCTGCTGCTACAGAAAACTGCTCCTTCGACGTTCACGCTCGCAGCGTTTCAATACACGGTGCTCAGAAAAGTGGCAGCCACGGCGCCGAATGCTTCGAGCAACAAAACCGCCGGACGCGAAAAGGAAAACCCATGAAGCCGGCTTTCGCGGGATTGATCCTCAGCGCGTTCCTGTTCATCCAGGCCGGATCTTCATCCGCTCCCGCCGCGTCGCCCGATTTGCTCAAGCAAATTCAGGCCGCGGGTATCGGCAAGCTGAGCGCAGCTTCCGCTTCGGTTTACCAGGATGATCGCAGTGGCTGTCTCACCATGACGTTTCACTATGTCCAGGGCGATCCCGAAGTAAAAGTCCCCATTCAAAACGTCGGTTGGCCGCTCGATTGGTCCGGTTTTCGCTCGATTACCTTTACGATGCGTTCGACGAGTGTCGAGCCGGTCTTCATGCGATTCTCTGACGGTGACAAAATCAATAAAGACGTCGTCATTGAACCGATGCCGGGAATCGAAATCCGCGGCGTGATCCCGTTCGAAGAGCCGATCCCCACCGTCAACCAAAACGCCCCCCGGCTATCACCGCTCGGATACAAGATGTGGCCGAACACGCTGTCCGTTCCTTCCGCCGTTAAAGAAATCTCCTTCCGCATGCATTATCCGACGCAACCGGCGCAGGTGACTTTCTGCAACTTCACACTTGCGAAGGACGTCCCGGAGAATGACATCGTGGATCGCCATCCTGTCATTGATCGTTACGGCCAATGGATTCCGGCAAAGTGGATTGGGAAAGCCTATAGCGACGACGATCTGAAAAAGCTCTGGGCGACGGAAGACTTGCAGCCGGAGAAATACCCGTATTGCCCTTTGGGAGGCTACGTGGGCATAAAGCTTCGCGCGACGGGCTTCTTTCGAACCGAAAGGACCGTCGGCCGCTGGGTCCTCGTCGATCCTCATGGACATCCATTCTATTCCGCCGGAATCGATCTCGTCGGCGCAGCCGATTCGAGCTTCGCGACCGAAGTAACCGGCCGGAAATATCTCTACGAAGCGCTCCCGCAAGCCGGCCCCGCATGGTTGACACCCGATAAAATTGTTTCGTTCTATGTCGCCAATCTCGTGCGCCGTTACGGCGACAAATGGGAAGAGCAGGGCAATCAGCATTTCGTCGAGCGCCTGCGCAACTGGGGCTTCAACACGATTGGGAATTGGTCGAACGCGGAATTTGCGGCTCGGAGCGGGATGCCGTACGTGCTTCCACTCTATGGCTGGAGCACAAAAAAGAGCTTTTCTTATCCTTACGGCCTGCCGGACATGTTTTCGGACGAGTTCAAACAGAATGTGGACGAGGCGGCTCGCCGCCAGTGCAGTTCGCTGAAGAACGTTCCGAATCTGATTGGATGGTTTCTCGAGAATGAGCCGCTTTGGCCGGACAAGATCGATCTCAAGAAACCCTGGGCCGATATCGTGCTCGACGATCCCGAGCCTTCCGCAACGCAGACCAAACTCCGGCAATTGCTGGCGGCGAATCCGAAAGACGCCGCAGCGATAAAACAGCAGTTTCTGCACCTCTGCGTCCAGCAATACCTCGAGACGATCATCAGCGCCGTTCGCAAGTATGACCCCAATCATTTGATTCTCGGAGTCCGCTTTGCCGGACGCCCGGCTCCCGAGTGGATCAAGCTCGCCTCGATGTTCGACGTCCTCAGCGTCAATATTTATTCCGACACCTTCGCGCCCGATCCGGTCTCCATTAAAGAATACGCGGAGCTTTCGGGGCGCCCCGTTCTCATCGGCGAATTCACGGCGACCGCGTCGGGACGCGGCCTCGAAGGCTTGTTCTATGGAGTTCACAAAGTGCGAGACCTCGCGGAGCGCGGGGTCGCCTATCGCTACTTCGTCGAAAATTCCGCAGCGAATCCCGACATCGTCGGCACGCATTGGTTCCAATTCGTGGATGACCTGCCCACGGGCCGGCCGAACGACGTCGAGCGGCTGAACTATGGCTTCGTAAACGTAATTGATTTGCCGTACGAGGATCTGGTTCAGGCGGCTCGCGAAACTCATCATCGCCTGTTTGATCTGATGTTTGGTAAAGTGCAGCCCGTGCAAACAAAGCCGTTAATGAATTAGTTATTCCGAATGCGTTCGAGCAGTAGATCGCGACAATCGGAACCAAAAGGCGCCCAGCGATGCAACACACAAATCCAGCGGATGGCACCGAGGCAAAAGCCCACGAGTGCAAACCAACCGCGCCCGTTTGGGAGGAGCGCTGGCACCCTCTGCGAGAAGAGTGGGTGATCATCGCCGCTCATCGCCAGGATCGTCCGTGGAAGGGCAACACGGTAAATTCCGCTCCGGTAACTTTGCCGGATTATGTCGCCGACTGCTATCTCTGCCCGGGCAATTCCCGCGTCAGCGGCGCCCGGAATCCGAATTACGCGCACACATTCGTTTTCGATAACGATCATCCGTCGGTCGCGCTGAGCGCTCCTGAAAAATTGGCAACGCCGCCCGGCATCTATTGCAATCGGCCCGCGCAAGGAATCGCCCGCGTCGTTTGTTACAGCCCCAAACACAATCTTTCGCTCGCCGAGTTGCGGCATGAAGAAGTCGTGACGCTCCTGCGCGTCTGGCAAGAGCAGTATCGCGAATTGGGCAGCCGTCCCGACGTGGCTCACGTCCTGATCTTCGAGAACAAAGGCGAAGTCGTGGGCGTTTCGAATCCTCATCCGCACTGCCAGATTTATGCGACAAACTTCGTCTTCAAGACGATGGAAACGGAAGCGAATGCCACGCGCCGGCATCTGGCGGACACTCGGCGCGTCCTCTTTCAGGATATCTTGAAGGCCGAACGCGAAGACGGCCGCCGAATCATCTGCGAAAACGATTCAGCAATCGCCTTCGTTCCCTATTTCGCCCGTTATGCGTACGAAGTGTACGTCGCACCCAAAGCCACGCACGCAAGCCTCGCCGATCTTTCCGATCGAGAGTTGCGCGACTACGCCGAACTGCTCCAGCAGGTCCTGATCAAGTTCGATAATTTGTGGGGAATCCCATTCCCTTACGTAATGCCCCTCCACCAGGCGCCCACCGACGGCAGCGATCACAGCGGCTTCCACTTTCACATCGAGTTCCATCCGCCGCTCCGAAAACCGGATTTACTGAAATATCTGGCGGGACCGGAGATCGGCGGCGGAAATTTTCTGAGCGACACTTCGCCTGAACAGAAAGCCGAGGAGTTGCGAGCGCAATCCGTCGTTCATTACAACCGCACCGGGAAGGGAATTGCGTGAAGCGAGACGTCCAGGACCTTCTCGCGCCCATCCGCGGCCTCCATGACCGCGTCTGGCGCGCCGTCGTCTCCGAAGGCGAACGCGCGGCGATGGATCTCTCCCGCGTCGTTCGCGACACCGAAGGCGACACCATTTTTGCCATCGATAGCGTCAGTGAGGATCTCGTCATCGAGTTCTTCGAGAGGGAAATCGCGCCGCGATCTCCGCTCGTCCTCATCGCCGAGGGCTTGCCCGGCGGGCAAATCGTCCTGCCGCGAGGAACGCCGGAGATAGAAGTACAATGGCGCATCCTTGTCGATCCCATCGATGGCACGCGCGAATGGATGTATCAGAAGCGCAGTGCATGGATTCTCACGGGCGTAGCTCCCAATCGGGGACCGAGTACTACCGTTGCCGATATCGTTCTCGCGGTTCAGACGGAAATTCCGCTCGTCAAACAGCACCTCGTGGACGCGGTCTGGGCTATTCGCGGGCAAGGCGCGAGCGGCGAGCGCATCAATCGAATTACCGGCGAGCGCCGCCCACTGCCCCTCCAGCCCTCGAACGCCAAAACTATCGAGCACGGTTTTGCCATGTTGTCGCGGTTCTTCCCCGGTGCGCGAGACGAAATCGCCGCGATCGACGAAGAAATCATCCTGGAAGATTTGGGACCCGCGCGGCCCGGCAAGGCGCTGTGCTTCGAAGATCAATACATCTCAACTGGCGGCCAATTCTACGAGTTGATGAGCGGGCATGACCGGTTTAATGCGGATCTCCGGCCGCTGATGGGGAAATTATTGCAGCGGCGCGGATGGGCGCTTGGACTCTGTTGCCACCCGTACGACGTGTGCACGGAACTCGTGGCCCGGGAGACGGGCGTGATCATCACCGATCCGTCGGGAGCGCCGCTCCGCGCGCCTCTTTCCGTCGAGCCGGATGTCGCGTGGGTGGGATACGCTAACGATACCATTCGCAGGCGGATTGAGCCGTTGCTGCAAGCGGCGTTGCGAAAACGCGGCTTGCTCGAAGTGATCCAATAGTGCCGCCTGCTCGCGCGCGCACTGCCGAGGCCCATGTATCGAATTGCCGAAGGCAACACAAGTGGTCTGGCTGATGTCGAGGAATTCGTGAACACCCTCACGACACTCGATCGCCACGTGTCCCCGGACGCGCGCTCCTTTTTCACAACCGGCGCGGACTTGATCGTCACTCGAGCGCCGGGTCGCCTGGATGTGATGGGCGGAATCGCGGACTATTCGGGCTCGCTCGTGCTGCAATTGCCGATTCGAGAAGCCACCCTCGTCGCGCTCGAGCGAATCGAGAAGCGCGAGATTCAGATCGTCAGTCTCGGCAGCGACGCGGACCGGCGCCCGACGCGAACCTTCCGGATCGCATTGGCCGAGTTCGAGAATAATGGCAATCCCGCCGACTACGCTGATGTGCGAGCGCGATTCCAACGCGATTCGGAAAATCGGTGGGCAGCGTACGTCGCGGGCGTCTTTCTCGTGCTCATGCGCGAGAAGTCGGTACGATTCAATTCGGGCGCTTGCTTGTTGATTGAATCTCATGTGCCGGAAGGAAAGGGCGTGAGTTCTTCAGCGGCTCTTGAAGTCGCCGTCATGTGCGCGGTGGCGGCTGCGGAGAATGTGAAGATAGAACCAAGCGAAGTCGCGTTGCTTTGCCAAAAGGTGGAGAATCTCGTGGTCGGAGCGCCCTGCGGCGTGATGGACCAGATGACGGCGGCATGCGGGCAGGCGAATCGCCTCCTGGCCTTATTGTGCCAGCCGGCGCAAATACAAGGATTCGTTCCCGTCCCCGAAGGAGTCACCATTGCGGGTCTCGATTCCGGCGTTCGGCATGCCGTCACGGGAGCTGCATACGGAGATGTCCGCGCCGGAGCGTTCATTGGATATCGAATGATAGCGGAACTTGCGAAACTCCGTGTTCGCCCCGGCGATGCAGACGGCCCGCTCCAGATTGAGGACCCCCGATGGCGCGGATATCTCGCCAATATCGAGCCGTCTGAGTTCGAGAAATCGTATGCTCGCTTTCTGCCCGAAGAAATCGATGGCGCGGATTTCCTGGCGTGCTTCGGAGGCACCACCGACGCGGTGACGCGCGTTCATCCGGAAAGGAAGTACAAGGTTCGCACGCCGGCCGCCCATCCCGTCCACGAACATTTCCGTGTGCGCGCTTTTCGCGAACTTCTGCAGGGTGCACTCAGCGATGCGCGGCTCGAATTGCTCGGCGAGCTGATGTACCAATCGCACGCCGGCTATTCCTCGTGCGGGCTCGGCGAAGAATGTACCGATCGGCTGGTTCAACTCTGCCGGAAATCCGGACCCGCGCGTGGCGCTTACGGTGCGAAGATTACGGGCGGTGGCAGCGGCGGAACGGTCGCGATTTTGGGGCGTCAGGCAGAACCAACGGTGCAAAGTATCGTGGAGGAGTACGCCCGCGAAACCGGACACAAGCCGCATATATTCACCGGGTCGTCACCGGGCGCAATGGAATTTGGCGTTCTCCGCCTGCGCGCTTCGAGCTAGTGGTTCGCTCGTATTGCCGAAGCGATTGTGCGGAATCTGAGTTGAAAGGCAAACGATGGCGATTCTTGTCACAGGCGGCGCGGGATACATCGGAAGCGTGACGGTTGAACTCCTGCGCGCAGCAGGTGAGAGTGTGGTCGTCTTGGATGATCTGGCGCGAGGCCACCGTCAGGCCGTCGACGCCGATATCGCCTTCTACCACGGCAATGTTGGTGACCGTACACTTCTCGCGCGGATCGCGAAGGAACACGATCTCGAATCCTGCGTTCACTTCGCCGCGCTGGCCTACGTGGGCGAGTCCGTTCAGACTCCCTCAAAATATTACGAGAACAACGTCGAACAGGGTGTCGCTCTCATGGGGGCGCTCGTGCAAGCGGGCGTGAGCCGCGTCGTGTTTTCCTCCACATGCGCCACGTATGGCCAGCCGGAAAATGTTCCGATTTCGGAGCAGACGCGCCAGTGGCCGGTGAATCCATACGGTTGGTCGAAACTTTTCATGGAGCGCCTGCTCGATTCCTATGACACGGCATACGGTTTGAAATTTGTTTCCTTGCGCTACTTCAACGCCGCCGGCGCGACGCAAAAGTATGGAGAACACCACGAGCCCGAATCCCACCTAATTCCGAATGTCCTGGCGGCCGCGGAAGGGAAGAGGCCGGAGGTTCCCGTGTTTGGAAAGAACTATCCGACGCCGGATGGCACAGCGATTCGCGATTACGTGCATGTCATCGATTTGGCCGATGCGCACATCCGCGCTCTCGGACATCTTCGCGGCGACGGAACGTCGGATTTTCTCAACCTCGGCACCGGGCATGGCTATTCGGTTCTCGAAGTCATCGAATCGGCGCGCCAGGTTACGAAGCGCGATATCCGCATTCGATTCGAGCCGCCGCGCGCAGGCGACCCGGCTCGTTTGGTCGCCGATCCCTCGAAAGCGAAAACGGTCTTGGGATGGACACCTGCGCAATCGGATCTGCGCTCGATCATCGATTCCGCGTGGCAATGGCAGCAGCGTCATCCTCGCGGCTATGCGCCGTAGACGGTCAAGGAAACGGAATTCATGGCGAAGAAACTCCTCGGAATCGATATCGGCACGGGAGGCACGCGCGCCGTCCTTCTCGACGAAAACGGACGCGTCCTGAACGCTGCCACGGCCGAGCACGCCCTGATGCATTCGCCGCAGATTGGCTGGGCCGAGCAGGATCCGAACGACTGGTGGAACGCCGGGTGTCGCGCCATCAAGGCGTGTCTCGAGAACAGCCACACGCCTCCGAGCGAAATCGCGGGCGTGGGACTCACCGGTCAGATGCACGGCCTGGTCCTCCTCGACGCCGCCGGGAATGTCCTCCGGCCATCCATTATTTGGTGCGACCAGCGAACTGACGAGCAATGCGCTCAAATCACCGAGCGTGTCGGCGCAAAGCGCCTGATCGAATTGACCGCCAATCCCGCGCTGACGAATTTCACGCTTCCGAAAATCTGGTGGGTCCAGCAGCACGAGCCGGAAATTTGGTCGCGCGCGCGCACCATACTTCTCCCCAAAGATTATTTTCGATTCCGTCTGACCGGCGCGCGCGCCATCGACGTTGCCGAAGCGTCGGGAACTCTATTCTTCGACGTGGCCCGCCGCCAGTGGTCAAAGCCTATGCTCGAAGTATCCGGAATCAGCGAGAGCCTGCTTCCGTCCGTCCATGAGTCCCCGGAAATCAGCGCCCGCATCTCGAAGGAAGGTGCCGAAGCGACCGGTCTGCTCGCCGGAATTCCGGTTGTCGCCGGGGCCGGAGATCAAGCCGCGGGAGCCGTGGGCATGGGAATCGTTCAGCCCGGCGCGGTGAGCGCCACCATCGGCACTTCCGGCGTCGTCTTCGCGGCCACAAGCCTTCCCGTGATGGATCCGAAGGGCCGCATCCACACATTCTGCCACGCCGTTCCGCAGCGCTGGCACGTGATGGGCGTGACGCAGGCCGCTGGACTTTCGCTGCGATGGTTCCGTGATGAATTTGAATCGAACCGAAGCGCTAACGGCGACATTTACGAACGCATGACGGCGGAAGCCGCGAGAACGCCGGCCGGCGCGGACGGTCTCCTCTGGGCCCCGTATTTAATGGGTGAGCGCACGCCTCATCTCGACCCGCACGCCCGCGGCGCTCTAGTCGGAATTACCGCACAGCACCGGCGCGGTCATGTGATTCGCGCCATCCTCGAGGGCGTCGCGTTCAGTCTCCGCGATTCATTCGAAATTTTCCGCGAGCTGAACATTCCCGTGGAATCGATTCGTCTTGGCGGCGGCGGCGCTCGCGGCGCGCTCTGGCGCCAGATTCAATCCGACATTTACGGCAGAACCGTGGAAATCGTTGAAGCCGAAGAAGGCCCCGCCTTCGGCGCCGCGTTGCTTGCAGGCGTGGGAACCGGCGTGTGGCCCTCCGTCGAAAGCGCATGCGTAAAAGCCGTTCGCGTCGCCGAGCGCGTTTCGCCGGACGCGAATCGCGCGTCGCGGATGAATCGCCAATATGACGCGTATCGGAAACTCTATCCGGCATTGCGCGATATTTTTCACGAATTGAAGAGCGCGTAACGCCGTCGCGCAAAGAGATTGAATTCCAGTTGCCGGGGCGCAGCCCACGGCCACAATTTTCTGAATACTGAGGTGTATGATGCCAGTCGATAAATATCAACCGAAACCCGAGCATAAGTTTTCTTTCGGCTTGTGGACCGTCGGCAATCCCGGCCGCGATCCCTTTGGCGAGCCGGTCCGCGCGATTCTGCCGCCCACCGAATTGGCCCGCCTGCTCGGAGAAGTGGGTGCCTGGGGCGTCAATCTCCACGATAACGATCTCGTGCCCATTGATGCCACACCCGCCGACCGCGATCGCATCGTCCGCGATTTCAAGAAAGCTATTTCCGCGCATGGGCTTTGCGTTCCGATGACGACCGTAAATCTCTTCACCAATCCGGTCTTCCGCGATGGCGCCTTCACGGCAAACGATCCCGGAGTCCGCGCCTATGCCGTCCAGAAGACCTTGCGCGCGATGGATCTCGGTGCGGAACTCGGCGCAAAAATTTTCGTGCTTTGGGGCGGGCGCGAAGGCGCGGAGACCGACGCATGCCGCCGCCCCGATGAAGCCGTCAAGCGCCTCCGCGAAGCGGTCAACTATCTCTGCGAATATTCTCTCGATCAGAAGTACGGTTTTCGTTTCGCACTCGAAGCCAAGCCGAACGAGCCGCGCGGCGATATCTACATGGCCACCACCGGCGCCTACCTCGCGTTCATCGAGACTCTCGACCATCCCGAATTCGTCGGTGTCAATCCCGAGGTCGCCCATGAGACCATGGCCGGCCTGAATTTCCTCCACGCCGTCGCTCAGGCCTGGGAAGCTCAAAAACTCTTCCACATCGATTTAAATGACCAGGTCATCGGCCGCTACGATCAGGATTTCCGCTTTGGCGCCGCCAATCCAAAAGTCGCATTCTTTCTCGTGAAATTTCTCGAGGACGTCGGCTACGAAGGCCCGCGTCATTTCGACGCCCACGCCTATCGCACCGAGGACTACGAAGGCGTGAAGGATTTCGCGCGCGGCTGCATGCGGACGTATCTCATCCTGAAGGAAAAGGCCGCGCGATTTAACGCCGACCGCGAGATTCAGGACATTTTGAAAGAGGTCACCAGGCCGGAGAAAAACATTCCCGCCGTCGGCGCCTATTCGAAAAAAGGCGCCAAGACTCTGCTCGAGCATTCATTTGACCGGGCAGCCCTTTCGTCAAAGAAGTTGCCGTACGAACGCTTGGATCAGCTCACTATCGAAATCTTGCTCGGCGTTCGGTGAGTGATTATCCGGGGGAATCTCTTTTGCAGCGTCATGAGAGTAGCTTGATGGAGCCCGAGATCAAAACATGATTCGAATTCCAGTGTGGATGAAATGTTCAGCCTGTCTCCTATGGGCTTGCCTGTTTCTCGCTCGTCCAGCGGCCGGCTCAACAAAGATCGATCTCGATGGCGACTGGCAATTCCGCGCCGATCCCAAAGGCCAAGGTCAGATGGAAGATTGGTCGAAGGCGCTGCCCCGTGACACAAAAACCGTTCGCGTCCCCAATACCTGGAACGTGGGCGAGTACGAGGATTACGAAGGAATAGCATGGTATTTCAAAACGTTTGAATTGCCCCCGGAACTAAAAGGCAAGCAACTCGAAATTCATTTTGGCGCTACGTTCTACCGCGCGCGCGTCTGGCTGAATGGCGTCGAGCTCGGTTCTCACGAAGGCGGCCACACGTCCTATTTTTTCGTCCTCCCGGCAAGTAATCCCAGAACAAATTTCCTTGCGGTAGCCATCGATAATCGTCCCACTGAAACGAGCATTCCGGGTTTCGCGCTGCGCCTCCACACCACCGGCAATCTCTGGTACGACTGGTGGCACTACGGCGGAATCGTTCGCGATGTCTGGCTCACCGTGAACGATTCCGTGCTCCTGCGTCAGCAGCACATTCGCGTTCAGGTGCAGCAACAGGACGCCGTCGTCACGGATCGCCTCTTCCTCGAAAATGTCTCCTCGCGCTCCCGGCCGGTAAATCTTCGCGTCAGCGCTCGATTCGAAGGCGGCGACGCCGTACCCGTAGCAAAAGTAGGGCGCAAGATCGATCTCGCGCCGGGCGCGCAAGAACTCGACCTGACATTTCGCATTCCCTCCGTCCGGCTCTGGCACTTCGATCAGCCGAATTTATACGATCTTGCCGCAGAGGTCGTCGACGCGTCCGGCAAAGAAATCGACTCGCTCAACGACCACTTCGGCGCGCGCACCATCGAGATCAGAGACAACCAGCTCTATCTAAATGGCGAGCCCGTTCGCCTGACTGGCATGACGCGCCACGAAGATTCGCCCTGGGAAGGCCTCGCGGAGACCCGTGGCACATGGCTCCACGATTATGACGACATGAAGAATCTTCAAGTCGTCCTCACTCGGCCGGTCCATTATCCTCAGCCTCCCGAAATTCTCGATTATTGCGACCGTCACGGCATTCTTCTCGTTCCGGAAATTCCGCTCTGGCAATTCGGCCGCGAACAATTGGGAAATCCCGCCGTTCGCGCCCTCGCCAAACAAATGTTTCGCGAAATGGTCGATCAGGATTTCAATCATCCCAGCATTTTTGCCTGGAGCGTCTGCAACGAATGTGAAATTCACGCGCCCGAAGGCATCGAATACGTGAAGGAAATGCGTGACTTGGAAAAGTCGCTCGACCCCGATCGTTTCCTCACCTTCGCCGATGATCTTCTTCCTCTCGTAAACGATCCTTCGAAGAGCGCATCTCAATACGCTGACTTTCTCATGTGGAACCAGTACCTCGGCACATGGCACGGCCCCGCATATTTGCTTCCCAGCGTGATCGACCATATCCACGCCACCTTTCCCGACAAGATGGTCATCGTCTCCGAGTTTGGTTTTCCCGACATCTTTGCGTCGAATCCGGCTCAGGCGGACGAAATGCGCGCGCGCGTCATTCAGGATCAATTAGCCGAGCTGGCGAAGCATCCTTGGATCGCCGGCGCGATTTTCTGGTGCTATCAGGATTACCGCTCTCATCGCAATCTCGCCCCGGGGTTAACCAAGGGATATGTCGAAATCGGTTTAGTCGATAAGGACCGCCAGCGCCGTCCGTCGTACTACGTCTGGCGGGACGACACCTCGCCGGTCAGCCTCCAAATGGATTGGAAGTACGACGCGGAGTATCCGCACGGCCCAGTCGGCTTTCACGCGCGGATCGCTCGCCGCGCACCCGATGAGCTTCCTTCCTATGCTTTGCACGGCTATCGCGCCGAATGGGAAATTCGCGCCACCGACGATCACATCCTTGCGCAGGGAGAAAAAGAACTCGGCGAAGTCGGGCCGCCAGTTGAGATTGCCGCGGACTTTGCGAAGGATTCGACGAATTCATGGACGCTGCGCATTCGCGTTTACCGGCCAACCGGCTTCCTCGCGCTCGAGCGGCAGCTCGTCTGGGTCTATCCGCGTTCCGGTGGCGAGGACGACGTCGAGATGAAACGCAAGGGAACGTATCCAGCCAACCCGCCCATCCTCGAAACAGCTCCGCCGGAGAAACGCCCTTGACCCCGGAAAAGGCATTTCGTCGCGACGCTACTTCGCAGATGCGGCGGGGGCAGATCCTCCGCGAACTGCGCCGCAACGGGAAATTGCTCGTTGACGATCTCGCTGAGCAATTGAGAATTTCACCGTCCACGATCCGGCGCGATTTGGCTGAGCTTGAAAATGAGGGAATGCTGCGGCGCACCCATGGCGGCGCAGTTCCCATCGAGCAATTTCTCTACGAGCCCTTCCGCCATGTCTCCTCGTTTCAAGAGCAGGAGCAGCAGCGCGCACTCGAAAAACGCCTCATCGGCCTGGCCGCGGCCGAGCTCGTCGCCGATGGTGAGACCATCGCCATCGGCGCCGGCACCACCACCACTCAGGTCGCCCGCAATCTCCGCTATCGCAAAGGCATCATGATCGTCACCAATGCCGTCAACATCGCCATGGAATTCAGTCACAGCAAGGAAGTGAAAGTTTTCTTGACCGGAGGATTCCTGAGCGGCGACTGGTTTGCTCTCGTGGGCCCGATCGCAATTGCCGCTGTCGGCGAAATTTTTGTGGACAAGGCATTCATCGGCGTCGACGGCGTTCATCCCGCCCACGGATTGACCACCAATTATCCCGACCAGGCTGCCATCCACCTCGCCATGTTGAAGCAAGCCCGTCAGAAAATTGCCGTCGCCGATCACAGCAAAATTGGGGTCATTGGAACTGCCCTCATTTGCCCGCCCACCGGCATCGATTTGCTGATCACCGATCGCAAAGCCGACGAGAAAAAGCTGGCAGCATTCACGAAGAGGGGCATTCGCGTTCGCTCTGCGTGAAGGAATCGTTCCATCGTTTTTTGGCCGGGCCGCCGGGAGCCGGAACAAAACCGCTTGTCGCTTCGTCCGGGATGCGGCTACGGCTTCGGGCGCGGCACATTCTTTTTTACGAGGTCAGAAATGATTTCCAGAAAAGATTTACCCGCAAAACGAATTACCAGAGTCACAATGATTTCGCTTTTCGCCCTCGGGATCGCGCTTGAACCATCAACGCCGGTTCCGCTGTGCGCTCAAAATCCAGATCGCGGCGCACCACCGCCAGTAGCCCACGCGGCGCAATGGAATCCAATGGCGCTCGGCGAACCGTTGCTGCGTGATCCGATTTGGGTTTACAACGACTGGTCGGCCTATGACGAACTCTCCGACAACATTCAACTCACCGAAGAACTCGCCATGCGCGAACTCCACGAAATCCTTCGCCTCCGAAAGTCCGGCGTTCATTTCGATTATTTCATGATGGACGCGTTCTGGTTCGCGCCCGATGGAGGCTACCGCACTTGGCGCAAGCCCAGTTGGCCGGACGGCCCGGATCGATGGATCGCCGAATGCCAGGCCAACGGAATCAAGCCCGGCCTTTGGTTCAGCACTAACACTCTCGTGAAGATCAATGCTGCGCCGCAATGGAAGGACTCACTCACCGAAAATGGCGGCGCGATGTCATTCTCGGACGGACCATTTCTTTCCGATTTCATGGACACCCTGCAATATTGGTACGACCATGGCATCCGCGCTTTCAAGTTCGACTTCGTCGATTTCAACGCCGCAACTCCCGCTGTCGCCAAGTCGATGCCGCCTGAACAGATTCGCGCCCGAAACGAGACCGCGTTTCGCGACGCTCTGAAGGCCTTCCGGCACAAGAATCCCGACATCCTGCTTGTCGCCTTCAACGGATTTGGCGGCGATGTCGAATCCACCGCGGGGCCGTTTCCATTTCATAATCCCATCGATCTCCGTTGGCTCGAGGCCTTTGACTCGATTTATTCCGGCGATCCGCGGCCTTCCGACGTGCCCGAAATGAATTTCTGGCGCTCCATGGACATTTACAGCGACCACATGGTTCGCCGCTATGAAGAAAGCTTCGTACCCATAGAGCGCATCGACTCAACAGGATTCATGGTCGGCAATACCGGCACGATTTATTACCGCAAAACAAATGCGTGGCAGGGAATGGCGCTGCTGGAAGCGGCTCGCGGCGGCTGGGTGAACACCATCCACGGCAACTTGGAATTCATCGATGACGCGAAAGCTCGCTGGCTTGCCAAGCTGCAAAGCATGTATGGCCCGTTGCAGGCGATGGGGCGCACAAAAACTTTCGGAGGCATCCCCGGCGATACCGAGCCGTACGGATTTGGGTCGCTCGGAGAGGACGGCACCTTGTACGCGGTCATGAACCCCGCACAGGACATCGCGACGCTACAAATGCCCCTGCTTTCGCGCGTCCAGAAACCGAATTTGAATGGGCGTCTTCTCTTTCGCGACGCCGGCTTCGTGCCCCTCCTTCACGGCGATTCGATCACGCTTGGGCCAGGCCAATTGGCCCTCGTCGGTTTCGGACACTACGCGAATTCCGAGTATGACTTGGGCATTCAGGAGGACGTTCAAATTCCGCGATCCATCGAAAGCATCGCCGCGCAATTCACTTCTTCTGGCGTCAACGTCATCGAAGCCAGCGTTCCTCCGCCTGTCAAAGGAGATTTGCGGATCGTCATGCAGCAGCGTGGGCTCGACGGAACCATCCAGCGCAGTTGGGAAGGCGGGCCGCCCAACGGCAAGAACATGGGAACCTTCTTCACGATCAACGTCACGCAAGATGGAAAGCCGCTCCCCGTCGTTATCAATTATGACAAGGTGATTTGGAGTGGCCTCTCTTGGGCCGTGGGAGAAGTCCGCAAGAGCTCGTGGGCGCCGGAGAAGCCTTTGGTTATCCGCATTGCGTCAGCGGAGAGAGACCCGAGGAAGCTCGAAGGGAAATTGTACGAGGTCGTTTACTGAGCGCCGCAATTTTCGAGCGGCTTCGGCAACGAGCCAGCGCAAGCGCTAGCGTTTGTCGAAGCTCAAGCCTGGCCAGTCATCCGTGCGGAACGGCGAAGCCGGCAGGCCGTCCTTATTATAAAAGTTGCAATCGGGGCTGTCCTGCCACGCGTATCTCGCCGAAACTGGAGACGCCACCTCGGGGCTCGATACGACAATCGTGTCGCCGTCGATATGCGCGTCCGCTCGATGGAACTTTCGATCCGCTCCCGCAATCGTGAATCCCTTCAGCGGGCCTCCGTCGCTTGCTTCAAGTCCCGACCCAACGTGCGAGAATTGAATTCGAATCTGATTCCCATCGACCTCATACTTTTCGTAAATCGGTCCCGAATAAACTAGCTTCTCTCCGTATGTTGTTCCAAGAGCCCAAAGCGCAAGCCGCTCGCCCACTTCGCGTTTGCGAGGCGGATGAAGATTCTTCGCTTCGCCGACGTCGATGGTCACGGCGAGGCCCGTATTTGGCACCGTTTTCAACGTCATCAGTTGCGCTTCGCGAAGCTCCGCCCAAATCGAATCGCTCAGCTCGGGGCTCGTGCCTTGATTCGGCAACTGCACGATCAAGAACGGAAAATCCGGCTCATCCCACGCTTTCCGCCAGCCTTGAATCAGAGCAGGGAGCAGCGTGCGGTATTGATACGCGTGGTACGTATTGCCTTCGCCTTGATACCAGATCGCTCCGCGGATCCGGTAAGCCTCGAGCGGCGCGATCATTCCATCGTAGAGTCCCGCTGGCGGCCGCGGCGGATCTCCGGTCACCGGCATTCCAACGATCGAAATTCCCGTTATGGCCTCCGGCGTGAACGGTTCCACAACTCCCCATCCTGCCTGCCTGAGCCCCGAAAATGGCAGCGTCACGAGTTTCCACTCCGCGCTCGCGTGAATCGTCGCCGATCCATAGTTGTCTGTATCGAAGATAGTCGGCTGGAGAAGGTGAAACTGGAATGAGCCGCTGCCGCGCACCCAGAAACGGATTCCCGCATAGCTGCGAAGATCCGCAGGCGCACCATGCTCGTCGAAGGTCGCCACCAGGTGCGGGAAGCTGAGCCCGTCCAGGTGTCCCGTAATGCGCGCCGCAAATCCTGTTCCTCCGCGTCCCGGAGAGACCAAGTCAAACGTCGAGTCCGTCGCCGCCTTCCATTCGTAAGTCCAATCGCCGCCGAAACTCGTCCGCGCCAAGCCATCGTCGAAATTGCTTAGCACCTCCGGCTCCGCTCCCGCTTGCTTCGGCAGCAGATCGAAGTCGTCAAATTCCAGCTCGATCGGGCTCCCATGTTCGGCCCCGGATTTCACTTCCGGCGAAACGGCGTCCCATCGTTCCAAAATCGGCCGAAGAATCGGCTCGCGCTCGAGCGAATCAACGTCCGTCCATTCTTCAGCCTGCGTCCCGGGCCATGCGCTCAAAATAATTCCGATGGGCACCTGAAGGGCGTCGCGCAACTTCTTCGCGAAGTAATAACTTACCGCGGAAAAATCCTTGGCCGTCTCGGGCGTGCAGATTTCCCAAGTGGCGGGCCGCGTATCCGATTGCGGCGTCATCGCAATTCTCCCCGGCACCGCAAAAAATCGAATCCCCGGATTGTTCGCTCGCGCCAACTCCGCATCCGCGCCCGTCGATCCGCTCAACGCAAACGTCATGTTCGACTGTCCCGAAGCGAGCCACACTTCTCCGATCATCACGTCCATGAATCGAATGGTCGTCTTCCCGCGCACAGTCAGCACAAACGGACCACTCGCATCGATCGGTGCCAAAGAAACTTTCCAGCGGCCGTCCGTACCCGCGTTTGTCCGCGCGCTTTCTCCGGCCAGCGTCACGGAAATGTCTTCGCCGGGATCGGCCGTGCCCCACACGGGAATTTTCATGTTCCGCTGCAGAACCATATGGTCGCTGAACAGATGAGGAAGAAGCGGCTCAGCCTGGATCGTGAATGCAAAGGAAGCGAGAGCGACAGCCAGCAAGCAAGCCCGAAGCAATATCCGGCCCAGCGCCTGCGCCGCCGTCGCGCTGAAATTCGCAAACCTGTCGCATCCGCTCACAAATTGAGTCTTGCCTGATTTCATTCGCTCGCTCGAACTCTACTTGCCTGAGGCTTCTTGCGTAAGGTGGAAATTGCCTTTCAATTCGATTTGCTCCGATGAGCTCCCAACCAAAATTGCGAAATCGCTCGGCGCAGCAATCCATTCCTTCCGCCCGGCGTCGTAATACGAAAACGACCGCCGATTCAAATGTAGTGTCACGGCCTTCGCTTCGCCCGGCCCGAGAGACACTTTCGCAAATCCCTTCAACTCCTTCACCGGCCGCGGCACCGGCGCATGCGCATCGCCGACATAAACCTCCGCCACTTCCGCTCCCGCGCGCCCGCCGGTATTCTTCACTTCGAACGAAACCACCACCGAATCTGCGCTGTCCGTCGAATCGGGCGTGACCGTCAAATGGCTATATTGAAAGCTCGTGTACGAAAGCCCAAATCCGAACGGAAACATCGGTTTGATCGCCGAGCGATCGTAACCGCGATAGCCGACGAAAGCTCCTTCTGTGTATTCGACGCGCTTTTCGCCGTCTTTCGGGTAGTAGCTTTTCGCCGTCGGATTGTCTTCCCATCGCCGCTCGTACGAAGCGGGAAGTTTTCCCGATGGGCTGACGACTCCGAATAGAATCTGTGCCAGCGCCATGCCGCCTTCCTGCCCCGGATAGAACGCATCGAGGACCGCCGGCACTTGATCGATCCAACCCGTCATGTCCACGTTTCCGCCGGCCGTCAACACCACGACGACATTCTTGTTCACGTTCGCGATTTCGCGAATCAGCTGATCCTGTCCGCTCGGCAGCGCGAACGTGCGATCCGCTCCTTCTGTTTCCGACGTCGAATCGAATCCAACGCACAGAATGACGGCATCGGCCTTCGCCGCGAGCGCCTTGGTGTACCGCCCAACCTCTTCTGCGGCTCCAATAATCCCGAAATGTGCGACAGCGCTCCCCACCTCTTCGAAATATTCGATCGTCACCTTGTAAGGATGTGCCGCCTTGAGCGTTCGCGTTGCCGTATTCAGCGTCTCACCGTGCCGGTGCCAGTCATCAATAATTCGCTCGCCTTCCAAATACACTCTCGCGCCATCGTCCGACGAAACATAAAACTTGAAGTCGCCGGATTCTTTCGGAATGTAGTAACCCGTCCACCGCGCCGAGAAATGATCCACCGGATGTCCACTCGCAAAACTTCCCTCGCCCCAGTCGAAGTCCACGCGCGGATCGGTTCGCACCAGCGCAGGCGCCCCATTCAATTCCTGATTGTCAAAATATTCGCCCTTCACGCCCACCGGCCCGTTTGGGCTCACGTGAAGTTCCGTGTGCGCCACCACTTCGTTTACGGGCACCGTGTCCGCGGCGTAAAGCACCTTGACGTTCGTGCCCAGATAGTTGCTGATGCCTTCCAGATAGCTGACCGAATTAAACGGAGTCACGAGCGAGCTGCCGCCGCCTCCAATCACCGCCGGATACGCATCGGGTCCGATGACGGCGATTGTACGCAGCCTGTGCGGATTGAGAGGAAGAAGATTCCCCGCGTTCTTGAGCAGCACCATGCCGTCTTCCGCTTCTTCGAGAGCGAGTTTCCGTCCTTCCTGATTGAATGCCGGAATTCCCGAATCCGTTTGCTCGCGGTCCAGAAAGCCGAACTCGATCGCTTTCCGCAGAATCCCGCGAACCTTGTCATCGATCGTCGCGACGGAAACTTTGCCGCTTTTGATCGCGGGCAGCAGCGTTTCCCGATTCATGAATTTCGCTGAAGGCATCTCCAGATCGAGCCCGCCATTCGCAGCCGCCACGCCGTCTTGCGTCGCGTCCCAGTCCGACATGATGATTCCGTCGAATCCCCACTCCTTCTTCACCAGTTCGTTATTCAATTCGCCGTTCTGCGTCATGTGCACGCCGTTGACGAGATTGTACGAATCCATGATCGCGCCCACGTGCGCTTCTTTCACGGACGCTTCGAACGCCGGGAGATAAATCTCCCTCAGCGTCCGCTCATCGACGTCGGAGCTGACGTTCATTCGGTCGAACTCCTGATTGTTAGCCACAAAATGTTTTGCCGTCGCGATCACGCCCTGCGATTGGATCCCTTCGATCAGCTGGACGGCCATTCGCGCGGCGAGGAATGGATCTTCGCCGAGATACTCGAAGTTCCGGCCGCACATCGGCGCGCGATAAATGTTCATCGCCGGAGCCAGCACAATATGAACGCCCCGCGCGCGCGCATCCATCCCCATCATCTTCCCGACGCGCTCGGCCAGCTGCGTGTCCCACGAAGCCGCCAGCAAAATCGTGGCGGGATACGCCGTCGTCGGCCCGTAATCGTGCACTCCCAGCGGGCCATCCGACATTTTCAGCGAAGGAATCCCGAGTCGTGGGATCGCGTGCGTGCCGAAATTAGGCACGCCGCCGATCATTTCGATCTTCTCATCGAGCGTCATCTGGCTCACCAGCGCGTCGACGCGCTTTTCGATGTCGCTCACGGACGGCCGCGCCGACTGAGCCGCGGCATGCGCTGCAAGCATCACAATCGCCGCGCCGATTCCGACGAGGACCATCTTCCGATTGCGCACGAGTTTCAAAATGTTCTCCGGACGCCGGCTAGCGCAGGGAACATTCGCATGTCCCTTGGCCCGCTCCCGCCATATTATCCATCGCCCCGGGGCATCATGCACGACGAACATTCTCGCGAGCAACGATTCCTCGCGCCTCTGCAAACGATGGCCCCACCGTCTGTATCTTCAATCCGTGACGTTCGCATTCCGCGGTCGCCACGCCGCAACAACCCGTTCGACCATCGCTTCCACCGCGATCGCCGTCAACAGCATCAAGATCGGATCGATAGGATGCCGGTAGCGAAGCGACGTGTGCGTCGCGTAGTAGAGAAGTGGGAACACGACGGCAAACACGGTCAGCGGGAAAGCGTATGAACTGCGCCTTCGATACAAAATCATGATCCCGGCGAAAGCGCCAATCGCAACGAGCAGATTCGATATGAAAATGCCTCGCACGAATGCGGAATCTGCCTCAATGAAATTCCTGATCGGCGCCTCAGTTCCCATCCACGTCGCCACGATTCTTCTGCCGATCAACGCGAATTCAAGCCGCGGGTGAGCGCGCTCGAATTCCATCGCGAGTTGCCACTTCCGCTCCACGAACGCCGTCTCGCCAATTTGAAGATACGTTCTCACCTGCTCGTACGAAGTCACTCTCGCGTTCACGTCCCGCGAATGTTCGTCGAAAACTTCATTGTTCCCGAGCCAGAGTTCGAATGCGAAGTTCGACCGCAGCGGAATGAATCGATGGAATTGCACGTAATTGCGCACCGTCCAGGGAACGCAGCACAAAATCACGGCTACGGCCGCGAGAATTGCCCGCCCAATCGGCAATTGCGCGCGTTGCCGTGCCCGGTACGCCGCCCATCCCAGCAGAAACGGCAGCAACGACGCGAGCGCCGGGTTCGTCATCAGCGCCAGCCCCCACAGCAATCCATATCCGCACCAATCGCGCAGCCGTTGCGATTCCGCCACTTCCAGCGTCGCCCACAAAATCGCCGCTGCGAGCAACGCGGAAAGCGACGTATCCCAGACCCATTCAAATGGAATCATGATCGCATTCGGAAACAGCGCCCAAAGCCACGCCGCCCCGCTGCCCAGCGCGATCCCGCGAATTCTTTTTCCCACAAAAAATAGCGGAACGCACGCGCCCGCCGAAAATACACTATTCAAAAATACGACCGCAAAAAAAGCGCGCGGCGTGAAAATCCCAAACACCCGGAAAACTCCCGCGACCACCAGCGGATAGACCGGCGTCAGCCACGCCGTCGCTCCCGTTCCTTTGCGAAAGACGTCGCTGAATCCCCGCCCCTGCGCGAGCGCCTGCGCGATGCTCCCGGTCTCATTCCAGAACGGCAGCGTGCCGACAAGATTTGGAGGAAGCCCGCGCTCCTGATGCCACGCGAACCCCAGCCGCGCTCCCAGCGCTATCAGCAAAATCAAAGCGAGCGAAGTCGCCGCCATCCGCAACGCGTTCTTGATCGTGGGCATCACTCCGTGTTGTCAACCATCCTATCCATCTTCAATGTCATCGAAATCTTCTCACACTGTCCTCGCGGAATGGCCATCGCAGGCGTCTGTCTCCTCGCGTGCAGCTCACCTCTTTTGAGGTGCGGCCTCTCCGACCTCGCCGCTCGGCGCGCTAACGCATGCTCCCTTGTAATGGAATCCCATCAGCCGCGTTGCCATCGCCACAATAGCGTGGTGAAATCAGCCTGACCAGGAGGTCTTCGTGCGTCTCAAAATTCTGCAAACCGGCGAGCCGCTTCTTCGCAAACGCGCCCGCGCGCTCAACGTCGACGAAATCGCCGGCAACGAAATTCAGACGCTCATCGCCCAAATGCGCGAGACCATGCGTGATGCTCCCGGCGTCGGCCTCGCCGCTCCTCAAGTCGGTGTTTCCGTGCAGCTCGCCGTCATCGAAGACAGCGAAGACTATCTGAAGGATATTCCGGAAGACCAGCGCGCGGAGCGCGAGCGAGACGCCGTTCCATTCCATGTCATCATCAATCCGAAACTCACCCTCGCGAGCGACCCCGATCTCGAGTTCTTCGAAGGATGCCTCAGCCTGCCCGGTTTCTCTGCTCTCGTCCCGCGCGCGCGCCGCGTGCGCGTGGAATGTCTCGATGAACGTGGACAGCCGCGCGTGATCGACGCCTCCGGCTGGTACGCTCGCATTCTCCAGCACGAAATCGATCATCTCCACGGCACGCTCTACATCGATCGCATGCGCAGCCGCACCTTCACTTCGCTCGACAATCTCAATCGCCACTGGAAAGGGAAGTCCATCGCCGAAATTCGCGCCGAACTCGAATAATCTCGCGCAATCACCATAATTTGGCCACGCGATGAACTTTATTGAGGTAAGCCGACGCGGCGAACCAAATCCCGAAACCGCGCGTCCGAATGCACCGCATCCCAACTCGGGTCCGCGTTGAGGTAGATCAGCAAGGCCTCGTGGTTTGCGTATACCTTCTCAAGCGACTCGAACGCAGCGTTGAACTCGCCCACGCGAACCTCCAACATTGCGACGTCCCCATTTTGCACGTAGTCACACCAGCCGTACCCTGAAATGCTCGCAAATTTTCGCGGATGCTTTGACGCCTCGCGACAGAATGCCAGCACCTGCCGCCAGTAGCCTTTCTCGCCGGACTGCTGATATGCCTTACTCAGCTCGGTCAATCTGTCGGCGCTCATTCCGAACAGCTGCTCTGCCTTCATATCCTCCTGGACGGAATCGCCGATTCGTCCTGTCTCTTCATACACCAGGCTCAAATGATTGTGCGCCCAGGCGAATTCCGGAAAGAGCTCAACCGATTTTCGCGATTCTTCAAGCGTCAAGTCATAGTGGCGCGCGAGGTAGAAAGCCCATCCCGCAAAATCCACGGTAATCTGCGAAAAGGGATCGAGTTCGACCGATCGTCTTGCCTCCGCGATGGATTCATCCGGGCGGCCCATCGCGACCAAATAATGCGCATACCATCGATGCGCCGGCGAATAATTTGGGTTCAGCTCAATCGCGCGCTTGAATTCGCGCTCGGCGCCCGGCCAATTCCAATCGAGAATCATTTCAACCTGCGCAAGCGACGCATGCGCCTCCGCCAATCCTTCGTCTAGTTGCAATGCCTTCAGTGCCGCGTCTCTCGCCTTCGGCATCGTTTCTTTGGGAGTAGGATCCCCCGCAAAATAATCTCCAGCCCACGCCCACAGCGCATAGCAATCGGCTAGGCCGGCATACGCGAGCGGATCATTCGGCGCTTCTTCAATGGCTCGTTGGAAATATGGAAATGCCTTATCCAATCCCTCGCGCGTGTCGTTGTTGCACAAATAGCGTCCACGGAGATAATCATCGTGCGCTTGAGGATTGACCGGCCGGGCGTCGCCCAGCAGCCTTTGCTCC
Source organism: uncultured Acidobacteriota bacterium (assembly GCA_963771905.1). Taxonomy (GTDB): domain Bacteria; phylum Acidobacteriota; class Terriglobia; order Acidiferrales; family UBA7541; genus Palsa-147. The sequence goes on along the minus strand of CAVYVI010000010.1, from coordinate 91,820 downwards.
TCCGGTGTCAACTTCACCTGAATCTCGTGCGCCACGGCCTGCGCGACTTCTTCTTGCACCGTCAGGATATCTCCCACTTCGCTCTCATAGCTTTCCGCCCAAAGATGTTTTTCCGGCGAGGCCTGAAGCAGATTGGCCGTGATCCTCAAATGATTCCCCGAGCGCGTCACCGTCCCTTCGACGAGCGCATCCACATTCAATTCCCGCGCGATCTCCGGCAGCGGTCTCTTCGTGTCCTTGTACTGCATCACCGACGTCCTCGAGATCACTCGCAGCGCGCCAATCTTTCCGAGGTCGGTGATCAACGCCTCCGTCATTCCATCCGCAAAATAATCCTGGTCCGGATTGCCGGAGAGATTCACCAGCGGGAGAACGGCTAGCGATTGGATGCGTGGCGGGCTGGGGCGTCCGAATAGCCGTTCGCGCACGCGATTCGAGCTCAGCGCCGCAAGCAATGCGACAGCCACGACAAGTGCGACTGCCAAAATCTTCGCGCGTCTTCCACTGATTCGCGACGCAGCCACAGCCCCAGCCGCGCTTTCTCCCGAAGACGAAGCTTCGGCACGAATCTCCGTCGATCCGGCCGGCGCTGCCACCGGCGATTCCACCGGACCAATGAACCGGTACCCGTGCCGCGGCACGGTCTCAATGAACCGCGGATTTTCCGCCGAATCGCCAAGCGCTTCCCGCAGCCGGTTGATGGCCGTGTTCACTCCGTGATCGAAATCCACGAACGTATCCGTCGGCCACAGCCTTTGCTGCAGCTCTTCGCGCGGCACGGATTCGCCGGGCCGCTCCAGCAGCATCGCAAGAACTTCGAACGGCTGCCCGTGGATTTTGATTCTTATCCCGCTTTTGCGGAGTTCGCGGGTGTTCAGGTCGGCTTCAAACGTCCCGAATCGCACAATCCGGGCCCGCGCGCTCGATTCAGTCGCCATGGTGGGAGCTTCGTGCCGCAGATAGTAGCACCGCCATCCGCCCAAAGCGAACCTTCCTCTGTGAGCGGCCGCACGAACTGCTTGCCTTTCAATGGCTTGCAGCTCGACCAAGATTTGAGTTCGCGTCTATTGAGGTACGCGCCGCACTCCTCGATTCTCGCTGCGTTCGACGGCCCACGGCAAAGATGGCCGCCGGCAAAAAAGGAGAATTACGATGAGAAAAAGTCAAAGAGTGACGGTAATCAAAATGTTGTTTGTGGCTCTATTCATGAGCCTCTTCTTTGTTGGGACAGCAGACGCGCAGAAAGATGTCTCAGCCTACGTTGGAAAGTTCACCCTCGCCTATCCGGTCCACTGGGGCAAGAGCGTCCTTCAGCCGGGCGACTACACCATCACCATCGGGTCCACCGGCACCCCAATACTCGCTTTGATCCGCAACGGTGAGGGTGCCCCAGTCGCCCGCGTTATGAGCGGTAGCCGCAGCGAGAGCACACACGGCCAGAACGCGCTCCTCATCAAAGACAAAGACGGACAACCCACGGTACATTCTGTGGCGCTCGCGGACTTGGGAATGGTCCTTGTCTACGATCCGACACTGGCGCAGGAAAGAGTTCAGGAGGCGCGTGCCAGCCGCACTGTTCCGGTGATGTGGGCCAAAAAGTAGGCCCGGGGTTGAGCAGCCGGGTCGCGAGGCGGGGACTCGCGCAACCGCAATTGAAATTGCAACTGGTCACCCGCCTCCACCGCCCTCTCGCGAACGCTGCGATCGAAATGGATCTAAATCGCAGGACGCAGTAACTCGGGAAAACGAGAAAGCCTGCCGATCCGAGAGGTGGTGGCGCGCCCTAGGGGACGATTTCCGAACTCTCGCTCTCGCCGGGTGCCGCGGTCTCGCCGCAGGCGAAGGTGCGGGGGTTGACCGTTCTTCCGCTCACCAATCTCAGCTAAATCGCCCCAATCCGCACAAGTGCTGTCGAAAAACGCCCGCAGCCCGTCTCCGTAGTTCCGCGCCTGGTACCAAATTCCTTACACGCCGCCACTGCTCAATTTCTCTCTTTCCGTGCCATCATTATTGTGTGTGCTCTATGACCATCGCCGCCGCAATCGAAGCCGCCCTCCAAGCCGCCGGGCCTGCCAACATGCCCGCCCTGAATCCGCGGCAACCATCGCTTGGATCGTCGGGGCCAGTCGCGCGACCGGGCGCATCTCGTTCAGTCGTCTCGCGGTCGCGCGCACCACACATCCCTAGCCCCCTCGTATATGGATCTCGCCAGGGTACGGCTCTTGCCGTGCCGATAAGCCGCCCAACCTCGCGGGTTTCAACCCCTGAGGTTCGGGGCGACGATAGCGGAACCACTCATGAGATCGGTCAGAGCCTCTGTCTCTCTAATCGGGACTCCCAACGATTAGAAATCGCCGTAACTCACTCAAAACAAACAACGGAGCTCATTTCTAATCGGAACAAAATCGCTACCCTCGCGATCTCCGATCGTTCAGCGAATCGGCGCGGGGGCCTTCTATACGGTCTTGTCTTTCGAATAGCAGAGCGATTCCAGATTGCAGTCGATGCATTTCGGCTTGCGCGCTTGGCAGACGCGCCGCCCATGCCAGATCAACTGGTGCGAGAAGAGGATCCACCGGTCCTGCGGAATAATTTGCATCAAATCTTGCTCGATCTTTTTCGGGTCGGTGTTCTTTGTGAGGTCCAGCCGCCCCGAGAGGCGCTGCACGTGGGTGTCGACGACGACGCCCGAAGCGATTCCGAACCCCGTGCCCAGTACGACGTTGGCAGTCTTCCGCGCGACTCCGGGAAGCGTCAACAATTCCTCCATCGTGTTCGGAACTTTTCCGTCGAACTCCGCGACGATCCGCTGGCTCGCGCCGATGATCGACTTGGTCTTGTTGCGGAAAAATCCCGTCGAACGAATTTCCTGCTCGATCTCCCTCGGATTCGCATGTGCGAACGCTTCCGGCGATGGATATTTCTTGAAGAGCCCCGGGGTCACCATGTTCACGCGCTCGTCGGTGCATTGCGCCGAGAGAATCGTCGCGATCAGCAACTGAAACGGATTGTCATGTATGAGCGCGCACGTTGGGTGGGGATAGGCGTCGTCGAGCTTTTCGAGAATCGCGCGAACGCGCTTGGGATCGGTCCCGCCGGCCTTCGCGCTCGCTGCCGATTTGGCGCGTGCGGCGGGACGCTTCGAAGTTTTCGCCGCTTTGGTTTTCGAGGATTTTGCGGGCCGCGCGGGCTTTTTGGTTTTTTTCGCCATGGTCGTGGCCTGAAAATATACCACGGCGCCCGCAGCTCATCTCTATGGCGCTCTCAATTTTTCGCCGAGCGGCGGCTGTTAATCCGCGCTTGCAGCGACACGCTTCGCAAATTTGGCCGAGTTAAGGCTCGACGCGAACACCATGCCAGAACGCGAGATGATCCTTGATTTCTTTCGCGGCGGGTTTGGGCTCGGGGTAATACCACGCAGCGTCGGGATTCCGCTCGCCGTTCACGACGACATCGTGATAGCTCGCCGTGCCTTTCCAGGGGCAAATCGTGTGCGTCTGGCTCGGCTTCAGATATTCGGCGCGGACAGATTCAGGCGGGAAATACAAATTTCCCTCGACGGTCACGCAGCGATCGCTGTCCGCGATCACCGCGCCTTTCCAGATCGCCTTCGCCATGGACTCAGCTCCTTGATCGCACGCCGCCGTCGCACAGAATCGCGGCGGGCCACATTATTCTCTGGGTTAGTTCGCGATGAAGAGGCTCTGCGCGAACGGCCAATCGGCATCGACCCATTGCGCCTCACACCGATATCCGGTTCGCTCGCCCATCGTTGTGACTTCCTGGCAATTATATTTGTGGGAGCTTTCCGTCCAGATTGTTTCACCGGCGCGGAGATCGCACGAAAACCCTGCACTAGCAATGGTCACGCTCTGGGCGACGCGCGAACGCAAATGCATCTCGATGCGGCGCTCCTCGGCGTTATAGCGCACCGCGTGCTCGAATTTCGCAAGATTGAAATCCGCGCTGAGCGAGCGATTGATGTGGCCGAGGATATTGAGATTGAACGCCGCGGTCACTTGCGCCGCGTCGTCGTACGCCGCGATCAATTGAGGCACGGACTTTTCGAGATCGGTCGCCAGGAGCAGCGCATCGCCGGGCAGAAGTATGCGCCGAACCTGCCGCAGAAACATTTCTCCGGCCGGCCGGTCGAAATTTCCAATCGTGCTCCCGAGAAAAAGAACGAGGAGACGCTCACCGGATTCGCGGCGCGCGGCCACTTCGAGCAAGCCGTCGAGGTAGGCGCGCTCGAATCCGACCACGCTCACGGAATCGAGATGGCCCAATTCCTGCCAGCAGCGCGAAAGCGCTGTGCGCGAAATATCGATTGGAAAATATTTTACAGGCTGCCGCGCGGCCAGAGCTTCCAGAATCCACCGCGTCTTCGAGCCGCTCCCGCTGCCAAGTTCCGCGACGGTCACGGGCAGAGGAAGACGCTCGATAATTTCCGCGGAGTGGTGGCGCAGAAGCCGGGCCCCGGCGCGGCTCAAGCCATATTCGGGGAGAAGGCAAATCACTTCGAAGAGCGCCGAGCCTATTTCATCGTACAAATATTTCGACGGCAGCTCTTTTTGCAACGGTTTCGAAAGTCCGGCGCAAACTTCGGCCGCGAAATCCGCGGACGAAATTTCGGTGACGCGTTCGATGAGCTTGGGTCGGGCTGTCGCCATGTCAGTCCTCCACGCATCGGAATTTCGCGTAGACGTAAGGGTAGTGTCGCTGAAACCAATTCCGAAAACTGCGGCGCAGCATGCAAATCGCGGTGCGCTGCGAACCGCCCTTCATCACAAAATGCGCGCCGTCAAAAAAATCCGCCGAGTATCCGCGATAGAAGGGAAACGGCTCGAATCCCGGAAACGGCGCGAACGGGGTCGAAGTCCATTCCCAGCCGTTCCCGAGAAGATCGTAAACGCCGAAGCGGCTTGCGCCGGCGGGATGCGAAGCCACGGGTGTCGCGTCCCACGACGCGAAATTAAAATTCCCGCGCCATCGATCGGGCGCTGCGTTGCCCCACGGAAATTGGAGCTCAGCGCCTTCGAAGGTTCCGTAAGCGGCGCGATGCCACTGCGCTTCCGTCGGAAGAGTTTTGCCGGCCCAGCGCGCATACGCGGACGCTTCGGCGTGACTCACGTAAACGGGGCAACTCAACGGCAATGGCAACTCTTCAAACATCCCGCGGTAGTTCCAGGCGCCGCCGCGCGAAATCCAGAACAGCGGATGCGCGAGGCCCAGGGATTCTCTCCAGCTCCAATCTCCTTCGGTCCAGAGATTTTCATCCGTGTAGCCGCCGGCGCGAACAAATTCGAGATAGTCGCCGTTCGTCACGGGATACGCGCCAATGGCGAACGAAGGGACGAACATCTCGGTGGCTTCGAATTCGTTGTCCCAGCCGAATCCGGCGTTTGTGTCGGCGCTGTGATGATGCGCGGGGTCGAGATGCGGCCGCGGCAGGCCAAGCGTGGCGCGGCCTTCGGGTATGGTGACCTCGTGGATTCGCTGGAGCCCGCTGCCGGGAACCGGAGTCAAATGATCGCGGCGTTTGTCCTCGAACGGAAGCTGATGCAACAAATACGCGAGCGTCTCGGCGTGCATCAGCCGATGCTCGATGGCCACATTCAGGAGCGTGCCATCGGCGACGGCAGAGCCGCCCGGGCCGCTGGCGAGAGCTTTGGCAATGTGCTGATCGAGGCGCTGGCGAACGCGCGCGTTGTACGCACGAATGCTTTCTTCCGGAGGCCAATCGCTGGGGACATCGTCCGGAAGTTTTCCGCTGACGGGATCGATGCCGAAAGAAAAAAGTTTATCGAGCGCGGGATTTTCGGTCTCGAGCTCGAACGCGCCGCGGCCGAGAAGATTCCAATCGAAAACTTCGAGATGTCCGAGATAAAAAATCAAGCGATGTCTTTCCGGAATGGGCCTCTTGAAGAGCGCCGCGGGAGAAATCATCTCGAAAATCGCGTCCGTGCGTGCACGCGAATCAATGATCCGGTGGAGGAGAGGCTGAAGAGGCTCCGGCATTCGTCCGGGTGCAGCCATGGGTTCACCTTTGGTGGGCGCGAGCGCCCTAATTAGACCCCACTCATTAGACACATGACAAGGGCTTTCGATGCAAACCGCGAAAACATTTTTTCTTTCGCCCATAACTTCGCGCATGGGATGCGAATCTAAGCTAGGTGAATTGGTGCGCGCCCGGCTCGCACAAAAACGCGAGCAGCTTGCGGAACGCGCGGCCGCGATGGCTGATCTCATTTTTCTGCTCGCTTGATATTTCCGCGTAGGTGCGCGCGAGCTGCGGAAAATAAAAAATCGGATCGTAGCCGAACCCTGCGGTTCCGCGCGCCTCTTCGGCGATCGTTCCTTCGACGGAATCCGATAAAATCGCAATCGCGCGGCCTTCGCGCGCGAGCGTCAGGACGCAAACGAAACGCGCGCGGCGCTCCGAGCCGCTCTTGCCTTTCATTTCAGCGAGAAGCTTGCGGACGCGATCCGCATCCGTCGCGTGCGGGCCCGCGTAACGCGCCGAACGGACGCCGGGCGCGCCGTCGAGCGCGGGAACGACGAGTCCGGAATCGTCCGCAATTACCGCTTCGCTCGTGAAACGCGAAAAATGAATGGCCTTGCCGGCGGAATTTTCCGCGAAAGTCGGCGCGGATTCATAAAATGTCGGCAATTCCGAGAAACCCGGGATGGAATCGATTTGAATTGCTTCCTGCATCGAAGCAGCGGAAGCGAGAACGCGATACTCCCGCAGCTTGCCGGGATTCGACGTGGCCACCTGAAGTCTAACGGGCGTGGGCACCGAATTTCATGTGCAGCAATTCGCGCTGGAGGTGCGTCAGTTGCTCGATTCCGATGGCGGCGAGATCGAGAAGTTGCTGCATCTCGACGCCGGTGTACGGGCGCCCTTCGGCGGTGGCCTGGACTTCGACGAATTTGCCACTGCCGGTCATCACCACGTTCATGTCCACCTGCGCCTGGGAATCTTCTTCATAGTCGAGATCGAGAAGAAGCTGATCGTTGACCAGGCCGACGCTAATCGCCGCGACCGAATCTTTCAGCGGAACGGCACGCAGAATTCCCGCCGCGACGAGCCGCTCGAATGCCAGCGCCATGGCCACAAACGCTCCGGTAATCGAAGCCGTGCGCGTTCCGCCATCGGCTTGAATGACATCGCAATCAATCCACAGAGTGCGCTCGCCGAGATTTTTCAGATCCGTGACGGCGCGAAGCGAGCGGCCGATGAGCCGCTGAATCTCCTGCGTCCGGCCGGATTGTTTGCCACGCGCAGCTTCGCGAGCGGTGCGCTGCTCGGTGGCGCGAGGCAGCATGCCATATTCGCTGGTCACCCAGCCCTTGCCGGAGCCTTTGAGAAAGGAAGGGACGCCGTCTTCGACGGTGGCGGTGGCGATGACGCGCGTCTGTCCGGCTTCGATGAGCACGCTGCCTTCAGCCGTGGCGATGAAATCGGGCGTGATTTTGATCGGCCGCAAATCTTCGGCAGCGCGGTCTTCGTTTCGCAATGCATTTCTCCTGTTGGCGTCAATGCTGCTGTGCCGGACGGATGCGAACTAGTTTGACGGGCACGCGCGAGCGTGTCAACCGCAACGAAGGGCGTAACGAATGGCGTTGCGAGGGCGTAACGGGCGCGGCGCCTGAAGCGCCAGGCCAAATCCGTACTTCGGTGCAATGTTTTGAGCGGTGCGGATCGCGGTGAGAGGACTATTTCGCTTTGGAGGCTCGGGGCGCGGCAATCTCCGGCTGCGCAGCGTTCGCCGGCTGCGCCGCAATCGCTGGATGCAGCTCGAAAAATCCGGTGAGATCGACGTGGCCGGCAAGAGTGTCGGCTTCCTGTCCGTGGATCAGAATTTTCAAGCGGCGGAGCGTGCCAACGTTTGCTTCGAGAGTTCGGGCGATCGAATTGACGGTCAGCTCCTCGCTCAGAATTCCCGAAGGGGTTTCGACGCTGAGCGAATCGGAAAAATCGGCGATGGCCGTGCCATCGGGCAGGACGTAAAAGGCGAGCAGACCCGCGTCCGCGGGCAGCGTGCGCTGCGCCGCTGACGGCGGATTCGAGATGAGCGCCTGCAGAACTTGTTTTCCGCGCATGGCGGGGTCCGAGGAGAGCGGAAGCTCGACTTGCACCGGCGAGAGCTGATCCGGCGCCAATGGCGACGCCCAGTAAATGAAAGCTTTGACGAGAACATCCGTCGGCGTGGTGATCGGCGGCGCAACCACTTCGCGCCGCGCCTCTTCCTCCGATGACTGATTTTCGGCGAGGTGATTCACGCGCGTCTGCAACCCGCGCAGGCTGAACAGCCCGAGGATCACGGCGACGGCGAGAATGCCCAGCGTAATTTTCAGATTGCGCGACATCAGTGCGCTCCCGCTTCGAAAATCGGGCGATAGTCCGCAATGCCGCGCGCGACGGCGGCGGAGAGCGGCGGGATCATCGCGTTCAGCGACGCGGGATCCTGGACGCTGACGCTGGAGAGTTCGACGGCGATGGCCGGCGCGGCGACGGAACGCAAATCGCGAATCGGAACTTGAGCTGACACGGCGGGCGAGGCAGGAAACGCGTGGGTGAGCTCGGACTGAACGAGATCGGCGAGCTTGTGGCTTGCCTCGGTGAAGGGCTGTTGCGCTTCGTCCCATTTGACGAGGTGCACAGGCGCTTGCACGGGAGCGGGCGTGGCACGCGGGGGAGGCGTGGCGACGCTCGCCGCCGAAAATGCGGGAGGAGCAAGGTTCGAGAGCGGATACGAGTATGCCCGGGCGGTGCCAACTTTGCCGGTTGAGGAAACGTGGAAGCTCACAAAAATCGCCCAGCGGGGAGCGTTGGCGGCGGCCGCGCGGTCATCGAAGGACGGATTGTCGTCAGTGTCGCGGGTGAGAACAACGTGAAAGCCCTGCTGCTGAAGTTCGGCGCGAGTGGCCCGAGCCATGGCCAGCGTGAAATCTTTTTCTTCCGCACCGGTTGCGCCGCGCGCGCCGGTGTCCGTTCCGCCGTGTCCGGGATCGAGGACGACGACGATCGGGAGATGCTGCGGCGTTGATTGGGCGGGCGCGGAGTTGGCTGCGGGCGCAGGCGGAGGCGCTGACTGCGGAGACTGCTGCGCGGCTAGCTGCCTTCCCGCAAAAAGCACGCACACGATCAGAAAACAAAATGGGAACAGGAAGAGATGGAAAGGCTGCACAGCCTGAAGGATGTGCCACTGCGTGCCACGGGGATGTCTTGCTCCGCGATGAGAATCGGAACGCACGACAACAGAGAATATCAAAAATCACGGCGCGCCGAAGAAATCCATGAGGGTCAGTTTCCGCTGCGAATCATGTCCGCGGCCATTTCCGCGATCATGATGGTGGGAGCGTTGGTATTGCCGGAGGGAACCGTGGGCATGACGGAAGCATCGACAGCGCGCAGGCCATCGATGCCGCGCAGGCGGAGATGGGAATCCACGACGGCCATCGCGTCGCAGCCCATTTTGCATGTGCCGACCGGGTGATACGTGGTCTCGGCGGCGTCGCGGACGTAGGTGGCGATTTCGCTGCGCGTGCGAACTTCCGCGCCGGGAAGAAATTCCTTGCCGCGATATGCGTCGAACGTTTTTGCGGCGGCGATGCGCCGCGCGAGTTCGATTCCCGCGACGAATGTGTCGACTTCGCTTGCATGCGAAAGATAATTCGGCTCGATGCTGGGCGGATCCATAGGGAAAGTCGTGCGCAGACGGATTCGGCCGCGGCTTTCGGGACGAATCAGGGTCGGACCGATCGAAAAGCCGTGGCCGGGCGGGCGGACGAAACCGTGTTCGAGGTAGTAGACGGGACCGAAATGATATTGGAGGTTGGGGCGATCGGCGTCGGGACGCGTGCGAAGAAAACCACCGGCCTCGGCGATGTTGGAGGTCAACATTCCGCGACGCAGAGCCGCGTAGTGCAGAAAATTCGGCAGCGACTCGGCTCTTGCGAGGCTCACGGACCGTTTGCATTCGAATGCCACGGGAAGAAAAAGATGATCCTGGAGATTTTCGCCCACGCCGGGAAGATCGTGGACGATTTCGATGCCGGTTTCTTCGAGGTGCTTTGCCGCGCCGATGCCGGAAAGAAGCAGCAATTGCGGAGAATTGATCGAGCCGCCGCAGAGAATCACTTCGCGGCAGGCGCGCACGGCATGTTCGCGGCCTTCGTGGACGTATTCGACGCCGGTGGCGCGGAGTTTCTCGACGAGGATTTGCGTCGCGTGCGCGTGCGGCAAGATGGTTAAATTCCGCCGGCGGCGCGCGGGATGCAGGAAGGCGTCCGCGGCGCTCCAGCGGCGGCCGCGTTTCTGCGTCACTTGATAGAAGCCGACGCCCTCCTGCACCGTGCCGTTGAAATCTTCGTTGCGAGGCAGGCCAGTTTCGACGGCGGCTTCGACGAAGGTGCGCGAAAGGGGATTGATGGTCCGCAAATCCTCGACGCGCAGCGGGCCGCTGCGGCCATGAAATTCGGAATCAATGCGCGCTTGATTTTCGGACTTCAGGAAAAACGGCAGGACATTTTCAAAAGACCAGCCCGGATTGCCGAGGCGTTCCCAATCGTCGTAATCGCGCGCGTTGCCGCGGATATAAATCATCGCGTTGATGGAGCTCGACCCGCCGATGACTTTGCCGCGAGGCCAGTAAAGTTGGCGGCCGTGAAGATTGAGCTGGGGATCGGTCGAGTAATTCCAATCGAGCTGGGATTTGAAGAGTTTTGAGAACGCGGCGGGGATGTGGATTTCGCGGCGATTGTCGGGACCGCCGGCTTCGAGAAGAAGGACGGAGACTTCGCGGCTTTCGCTGAGGCGCGCGGCGAGGACGCAGCCCGCCGAGCCCGCGCCGACGATGACGTAATCGTAGCCCGCCATGGGAGGCGCAAGGATGACATGGGCGCGCGGGAATGGAAAGCGAGGGGCGAAGGAGCGCAAACGTGATTCAGCAGAGCGGCGCCGCGGGAAGACTTATGCGGCGTTGGGGGGTTTTTGCGCGGCGAGGGAGAGAACTTCGTCGGCCTGGAAGAGCGATTTCACGCCGTAGGCGACGATGCCGCAAGCGATCAGGACGATGCCGAACTCGAGGCTGGTCATGCCGAGGACGTATTCGGTTTCGCCGCGCACGACCGAGAAGCCGAGAAGTAGCAGCGGGCAGACGCCGAGCATGGCCGCGCCGAGCATTCCGCCGGGAACGCGGAAGGGCCGACGGAGCGTGGGTTCCTTGATGCGCAGGGCGATGAGGGTGATGAACTCGAGCATGAGACTTGTGCCATAGAGAAGGATGTCGATGGTGATCAGGCGCTCGAAATTCAGCTTCAGGCAGAGGCCCCAGCCGATCGCGCAGGCGAGGATGGCGACCCACGGCGCGCGCGTCTTGGGATGCTTCTTCGCAAAGATCTGCGGGAGCATGCCGTCTTGCGCCATGGCGAGAGGCAGGCGGGAGTAGCTCATCACCAGCGCGTTGAACATGCCGAAAGCGCTCATCATTCCGCCGAGGACGAGAGCGACGCGCAGCCACTGGCCGCCGACCATGCCGGCGAGGTCGGCCCACGAGCCGGTGACCCAGGCCGCGGCGGGAGCTCCGGTGAGCCACATGGCAGCAACGGGGAGGATGTAGGTGAGCGAAACGACGACAACGGCGAGGATCATCGCGCGCGGGTAGGTTCGCTGGGGCTTTTCGACTTCGGTCGCGATGGTCGAGGCATTATCCCAGCCCATGTAATTCCACATGGCGATGAGGATGCCGCCGATAAAGCCGACGCTGACGTTGGAGGAGGCGGCGGCCGCGCCGGTCAGGGCGCCGATTTTGAACGGCGCGAGAACCAGGATGAGGGCAAACGGCGCCGACAAGAGAAAGAACAGCCAGAGCGAGGAAATCGCTACGACGCGGATGCCGGCGATATTCATCAGCGCGCAAACGGCCACGATGGCGATGGCGACGACGTAGCCGCGCTGGCCGACCGTGAACCAGGGGAAAAGGCGCTCGAGATAGGCGACGAAGAGCGTCGGATAAATCGCCATATCGAAGATGCTGGCGACGAGCGAGAGCCACGCCTCCTGAAAGCCCCAGAAATTGCCCATGCCGCGGCGGACCCAGGCGTAGTAGCCGCCTTCGGCAGGAACCGCGCTCGAAAGCTCTCCGATCATCCACGCCGTGGGCAAACTCCAGAGCAGCGGCGTGAGGAGCAAAATCAGGATGCCATGGCCATAGCCGGCGCCGCGCACGATGTCTTCGGTGCCGTAAGTGCCGCCGGAGACCATGAAGAAGGTGGCCGCGACGAGAGGCCAGAGGGTCAGCTTCGCAGATTTTTTTCGGGGGGTCGAAACGGTTCGAGAACCGAACCGCGCATCGAGCGAGATGGTGGCCAATTTATTTCGATTTCCTCCACCGGCGACCCTCGCTCTCCCTTGGGACCGATTCGGAGCGAGTTCGCACCACGCAGGATACAAGCACTGAATGTGAGTGCAAGAAAAATCTGCATCGGAGTGAAAGTTTTTTGCGGCGCAGCGAAGAGCCCGCCGCCCGTTAGTCTTTCCGGGTCCGCGCGGCGGCGAGTGGCGATGGAGCCGGGTGCGGCTTGCCGAAGCCGATTTCGACGGGAGTGTCTTGCGGGAGGACGACGTCGCGGCCGCGCGAGAGGAAATGGGAATAGATGGACGTGGAAGCGCCGTAGCCAGCCAGAACGGCCGAGAAAACGCGCGATTGCACGGCCAAACCTAACAGCACGCCGACGAGGCGCATTCCCGAGCCGCCACCGGCGGCGCGAGGGCCCGGGTCGCCGCGCGGGTCGACGGTGCCGTGGTCGACATCGGGGCGACCGGCGGCGACGGCAATTGCGACAGAGAGGCCGGTCTGGAGATAGCGTGCTTTGCTGTCGGTGGCATAGGTGCCGCCCTCTTCGTCGATTTTCATGTGCGCCGCGCGGTCGACTTCCAGGCCTTCGAGGCTGGCGTGGATGGCTTGCGAGACGCCGTCCGGTAACTCGATCCGCTCAAACGTGACGCGAAGGTTGCCGTTGTGATGCAGCATACCCGCCGGCTTGGCTTGCAACACTTCTCCCACCAGGCGGCTATTTGCGGGGAGGATCAATTCGTGGCCCGGTGCGTAGAGAGGCGCCGTGATGACGGCGGCGACGGGCGTGCCGCGATGGGCAGTCGCGGAACTCACGCGGCTCTCGAGGCGCGCCTGAAGCTCGCTGTCTGCTGGAGGCGGTGCGCCGATGCTGGCGAGATCGGCGGGCTGGCGGGTGACTTCGCCGAAGCCGATCGCGTCGCCGAGCTCGGCGTTGAAGCGCGTTCCGGCCTCGATGTACTGGCGGCGGATGGGAAGCTGAGCGAGGAGATATTCCTTGATGCGGTGCATCTTGCCGGGCGCTTTGATTTCGTTTATGGCCTCGTGGGCGTTGTTCTTGGCTTCCTGGACCGTCCTCTTCGCTTCCTGCTTGGCTTCGCCGGCAGCTTTCGCCGCGGCCGTCTTTTGTTTGGCCTTTTCGGCGTCGGTCACGAGATGGATCACTTCGGCTGTGCCGGGAGACACGGTCGTGGCGATCGAAAATTTCAGGCCGCTTGGGAGGATAAGCGTGTCGAAGGAGACTTCGTACTTGTGAAATGGCGTGAAGTCCCCATTGGCATAGGCCATCGTCCGCTGCATTCCGGGGACCGGCGCGATTTTGGTGACGTGGCCGGTGACTTCGCTGCCGGCGGGAATCACCAGTTGGTCGAACGCGTAGACCGGCTCGACGACTTTGCCCTGAATTGGCTGGCCCGGACGACGGATGCGGGCGCGTTTTTCGAGGGCCACGCGCAGCGGCGTCCCTCTCGGGACGACGAGTGGGATTGTTTGCGCTGCCTGTGGGCTTGGCTGAGACGGCTGCTTTGATTGCGATGCGGCTTCGGCAGCAGTTCGGTGTCTGAGCTGGGGGTCTTGCGCTTTCGAATCCGGAGGCGAGACCGATTGTGATCCCGAAGGCGAGCCGGATTGTGGATTCGATTGGCAGGACGGTTGCGCCCACGCGGGCGCTCCGCACGCGACGGCCAGAAGAGCTCCGGAAACGGCGATGCGCATAACGCTCAAGAATCCGACCCTTCGGCGTGGCACCAGGGGGGCTCGGCCAGTCCATCCCGATGCAATGCGGTTCCGCGAGAGCAATGATAGCGCGTTTCGAGAGCAGAAACCCGCTCGGGCCGCGAACCCGGCGCCGCGTTGACCGCGGGATGCAGAAACGTGCCTCGGGCGTTTTCCGCCACGAGGGCCGAGGGCCGAGGGGTGAGGTTGCAGTGAAAAGAGAAATGCGAGCGAACGGGGCTGGAACCGGCCGATATCGGGACTCAAATTGGGGGCTTTGTTTTCCGTGCACTTAATCGCAAAGCTAGTACAGCTTTGGAGCGCGGCCGGATGTTTCGGGTGTACCCGCCAGATTCCAACAGTTTAACTTCAGAGGACCGATGATGGCTTAGGGTTCGGGGCGCCATCGCTCGATTAACATGCTTGGGTTCCCCGCACAAGCAGTCTGAAAAAACACGTGTGGCAATGCGACGCCGCGCCGCTGTGGGCGGTGCCGGTGAATTTGAGTCAACGAGGGGAAATTGAGAATGAGGCTCAAGAATCCAGACATCGCAAGGTTCATTATCGTGCTGGCAGCGGTCGTGGTGGTCGTTTTGGCGCTCGCGTTTCAACCAAGCCACGGCCAGAATGCCGAGACGCGCATCCCGTTTCCGAACGACTGGACGCACAAGCACGTGGTATTTACGCAGCCGTCGTCGGTGGCCGAGGCCTGGAAGGTTGAGCAGGATCCGCGATTCTGGCAGCAGCTTTACGGCCGGCGCGCGCAAGCCCAGTCGTCATTCAACGGGGGTACGCCGCGCTGGGGAAGCATCTCGAAGATGGCGCGGGACTGGAACGTCTCGCTCGGAGACAACGGCACGACGGGAGTCGCCATGTTCCCGGCGAAGTACCAGTTCAATCTGAATGCGACGCCGAGCTGCACGCAAGATTTCGTCGTGTTTAACTCCAGCCGGGTGGGATCGGCCACCGCGCCGAGCGTCGTCGCGTTCGATGAGCTCTATGCGGGCGGCGCCGGAGCCACGTGCTCAACCGGGCCGAACGTCATGTGGGCCTACAACACGAATGCCTCGGGAGACACGACCGGCGTCACGAACACATCCGTGGTGCTGTCACTCGATGGCTCGAAAATCGCGTACGTCGAGAGCCTCGCGACAGGTTCCGTCCTTCACATTTTGCGCTGGACTTCCGGGCAGGGCAGCATCGCCACGCCTCACGCTCCAGATCACGACATCTCCGGGACTGCCTGGAGCACGTGCCCCGGCGCGTCTTCGTGCGTTCAAAGCTTCACTTACAGCACCACCACCAATTCCGTGTCGGCGCCGTTTTACAACTACGCCAACGACGTGCTCTACGTGGGAGACGACGCCGGGAAGCTCTACAAATTCACCGGCGTATTCAACGGAACACCGGCCGAAGTGACATCCACTTTCTGGCCCGTGACTATGAACGGCGGCTATCCGCTAGATGGCCCGATCCTCGACGGCGTGTCTGGGAACATCTTTGTTGGCGATTCAATCGGCGTTGTCTATTTCGTGAGAGAAACGGGCAGCTCGGTCGGATCGTGCAAGACCGGTACGGGCTTGCCAACGACGCCGCCGTGCATTGGATCGAACACCGTGACGGCGGCCGTCGGTCACTATATTTATGATTCGCCGATTGTCGACAGCGGATCGCAGCATGTGTTCGCGTTCGTCGGCAATAACGGAGCGACTACGGCGACCGCGGCCGTCGTGCAGATGGACACGCAATTATCCGCCGGGAGCGTCGTGAGCACGTCGGTCGGAAACGCCGGCGCGCACATGCACGACGGGGATTTCGACAACGCCTACTACTCGAGCGCGTCGAATAACATTCAGGGACATTTGTACGTCTGCGGCAAGTCGGCCTCGCCCGACGACGACCCGGAGCTCTATCGCATTTCGTTCAGCACAAGCGGAACGATGAACGCGACTCCGGACGCGGGGACGCTCGCGCTTTACAACACGACCGACACGCCGAACGGCCCGGAATGTTCCGCCATAACGGAAATCTACAACGGAACGACGGACCGGATATTCCTCAGCGTGCAGAATCACAGTATCGTGGCGGGAGGCACGACGGGGTGTCTCGGAGGCGGTGGGTGCATCATGTCGATTCAAGTTCCGACCGCGTCGCCGTTTATGTTCCCGACGACAATTGCCGCGGCGCTGCCCGAAATTGGCGGGACAAGCGGGATCATCGCGGACAACGTGGGGTCGGGCGTAGGAGAATCGAGCATTTATTTCACCACGCAGACGAGTACGTTCAACACGACGTGCTCCGCAACCGTAAGCACGAACTGCCTGGCCATTAAGGCGACGCAAAACGGCCTGAATTAGCGAGCGGTTACGAACTGCCGATCAAAATTCCGACGATAAAGACCAGCACGCCTCCGACGACCACTTGCATCGTGGACGACAGAATCGGCGTGTCCATGTAACGGTGCCGCACGTAGCTGATAATTCCCAACTCGACGGCGACCACCGCGATCGCGGCGGAAATCGCGGCGTGGAAGCTTGCGAGAAGAAACGGCAGCGTGTGTCCGATTCCGCCCGCCGTGGTCATCAGTCCGGTGACGAATCCGCGATAGACCGGCTGGCCGCGTCCGGTGAGCGAGCCGTCGTCCGAAAGCGCTTCGGCAAAAGCCATCGAAATTCCCGCGCCGATCGACGCGGCAAGTCCCACGAGGAACGCGTCGTGGCTCTTGTGCGTCGCAAACGCCGCGGCGAAGATCGGCGCGAGCGTCGAGACCGACCCGTCCATTAATCCTGCGAGCCCCGGCTGGACCACCTGGAGCACAATTAATTTACGATGCGCCTTTTCCTCTTCCGTAACCGCTTCCAGACCGAGGTGCTTTTCCTCAAGCGTGCCCGCGAAGTTGTAGTGTTGCCGCTCGATCTCGGCGAGATCGCCGAGCAGCTTGCGCGTCGAGGCGTCGGTCACTCGTGTTAGCGCGCGCTCGTAGAAGAGGCGCGTTTCGAGCTCCATCACTTCCACTTGCTTGCGAACCGTGTTGATCCCGAGCGGGCGGACAAGCCAGACCGGCCGCCGCTCGACGAACCCCTTCACATCCTGGCGGCGAATCAACGGAATGTGCTCGCCGAAACGTTGCCGATAGAGGTCGATCAAACTCTGCCGATGCCGCGATTCTTCCGCCTGCATCTCCTCGAATACTTTCGCTGTGGAAGGATAGGTCTCACGCAAACCTTCGGCGAAATCGCCGTAGACGCGGCTATCTTCTTCTTCGAGCTGGATGGCGAGCGCAAGAATTTCCCGCTCGCTCAGGTCTTTGAAGCGCTTCTTGGCCATGCGTGTTCTCCTGATGGAGTCCGGGGCGGCGATTCAAGCTTCTAAATGCAGGGCGTCGCGATCCCGGGTATCTCGATCCATCGTGGACACGAAGAATCGTACCGTGGAATCGGTTTCGTCCCATGGAGAATAACTTCGACGAGGCGGGAAGCGCCGCGCTGAGGCTGCCGGATTCTAATCCAGCATCAACTCATCGACGTAGCACCACTTCCACGATTCGCCCGGCTCAATCGAGCGCATGATGGCATGGTGCGCGGCGTGAAAATGTTTCGTGGCGTGCTTGTTTTTCGAGGAATCGCAGCAGGCGACGTTGCCGCAGAAGAGACACTCGCGCAGATGCACCCAAGTGTCGCCCATCTTGATGCATTCTTCGCAGCCTTTGGAGCTGGGCTTAACGGAGTGGATTTGGTCGAGATGCGTGCAGCGTTTCGCCATGGAAGCCTCCTGTGCTCGCCGGGCTTGTCGATGCTTTTGAGCGCGCCGGCTCGCTGGACTATTTCTTCGAGATATCCACCGACGCGCGAGTCGTCTCCCAATCCATGTGCAAGTTGCAGCCGCCGCCCATCGAGTCGAAGCCGATGGTGAAATCCTCGACGGGCGAAGGGAGCGAGGACGCCTTCATCTCCACGCGCGCGAAATCGTCTTTTTCGCCGGGGTAGGGAATTCCCCATTCACCGGTTTTCTTGCTGATGATCAACGTCCATTTACCGGCATTCGGAATCGTGAAGAGCGTGTAGCTGCCGGCAGGGATTGTTTTGCCACCGATCGTCAGATCGCCGCTCGTAACGAAACTCGTCGCTTCATTCGCGCCGGCGCGCCAAACGTCTCCGTATGGCACGAGATCGCCGTAAATCCTCCGGCCTTTCATGCGCGGGCTGGAATAATCGACGTGAATCGTCGCGCCGCCAGCTAGCTTGCAATCCGCGCTTGCCGCGGGACTCGGCCGCTTGCTTTTGTCCTGCTGCCCGCGGCTCGGGGTGCTGAGAACTCCCAGGGCCAGAATCAGAACGCTACAGATTGCCGCAAGTCGGAGTTTCATTCCTTGCCTCCTCTCGAATCCACGAAGACGCTGAACGTCGGCCAACCATAGTCGGGCGGCTAGTCGCGTTGATTCTACGCCAAGTGCCGGCGGTTGAGTAAGGCGTCAATCTGCGGATCCGCTGGCCCGCCGAATTCGGACCGGTGCGAAATCTGCGATGTGCGGGCGGCGCATCTCGGAGTATGATTCGCAGCCGGGGTCGGTGCGATTTCGCATGTGGTGCTCATATTCCGCCGCCGTGCTTTCTTCGCGATGCGACGCCCCAAACGAACCAAAGTCATTCATTCCATGATTTTGAGGAGCTATCTGATGAACCGAAAGCTTGTCCGCCTTTCTTTCATTCTCGCCGCAACGTTGGCGCTTCTCGCGTCGTCCGCGCGCGGGCAATCCGGCCAAACGATTTCGCTGACGGTCGACGCCACGCAGGCGCCGCTGAAAATCCTGCGCACGCATATGGTGCTGTCGGCCAAGCCTGGGCCGCTGACGTTGTACTACCCGAAGTGGATTCCGGGCGAGCATGGACCCGACGGCCCTATCGCCAACGTCGCGGGTCTGAAGATTACGGCGAACGGCAAGATGGTTCCGTGGCAGCGCGATCTGCTTGATGTTTTCACGTTTCATCTCGACGTGCCTGCCGGCGCCGATCATCTCGATATCAATTTCGATTATATCGAGCCGACAAGTTCGGGCGCGTACACGGCCGGCGCTTCGGCAACGGACAAACTTGTGATAGTCAGTTGGAACCAGAACGTTCTCTATCCCGCGGGCACACCTGCCGAGCAATTGAACTACGAAGCCAAACTCATCGTCCCCGAAGGATGGAAATATGGCACGCCTCTTGCGGTGAAGAGCCAAACCGGCAACGAAATTACGTTTGAGGCAGTTTCATTGAACCGGCTCGTGGATTCGCCGGTCATCGCCGGCGAATATTACCGCGCGATCGACATCACGCCGCCGGGCGAGCCCATCCATCACGAACTAGATTTGGTGGCGGATAGCGAAGCGGCGCTCGCGATCACGCCGGAAGTGCAGAAGGGGATGGTCAATCTGGTGGCCGAATCGGGAAAGCTCTTCGGCACGCGGCACTATCGCGATTACCATTTTTTGCTGACCTTGAGCGATCACGTCGCGCACTTTGGCCTCGAGCACCATGAATCGAACGACAGCCGGTTGCCGGAGCGCGCCTTGCTGATGCCAAACGCGGCCTTCCAGGTCGGCGGTTTGCTCTCGCACGAATTCATGCACTCGTGGAACGGGAAATTCCGGCGTCCTGCGGATCTCGCGACGCCGTACTACGAAGAGCCGATGAAGACGGACCTGCTCTGGGTCTATGAAGGCCTTACCGATTTTCTCGGCCCGCTGCTCGCGACGCGCAGCGGTTTGTGGACGCCCGATCAGTATCACGAATACCTCGCTGACATCGCCGCGGCGCTTGGACCGGGGCGTCCCGGTCGAACATGGCGGCCGCTTCTCGACACCGCAGTTGGCGAGCCGGGGCTAGGCTTTGGGCGCGGCTGGTTCAACTGGCGGCGCGGCGTCGATTATTACGACGAGGGCGATCTGATCTGGCTTGAGGTCGCCACGATTATCGGGCGCGAGACGCAAGGCCAGAAAACGATCGACAATTTCTGCCAGATTTTTCACGGCGGCGCCAACAACGGGCCGGAAATGAAGACGTACACGTTCGATGATTTAGTCCACACGCTGAACGGAGTGGCCACGTATGACTGGGCCAGCTTCTTCCATGACAGGCTCAATTCTGTCTCCGCGGACGCTCCCGTCGGGGGAATTCAAAACGGCGGATGGAACGTTGTCTACACCGATGAACCGCCGAAGAGTGCGGGACGCCGCGGCGATGCCGGAGACATCTACTCGATCGGCCTGCAGCTCGGCGAAGACGGCGAAGTCAACGACTCGATCCTGGGCGGCCTGGCGTTCAATGCTGGCGTTACGTCGGGGATGAAGGTTGTCGGCGTGAATTGGCGTTTGTTCACGCACGACCTCCTTGAGGAAGCCATCAAGGCCAGCAAAGACAGCGCGAACCCGATCACGCTGTTGGTGATCGACGACGACTATTACCGGACGGCCACGATCGATTATCACGGCGGCCTGCGCTACCCGCATCTCGTGCGAGATGAAAGCAAACCCGATGTGCTCGATGACATCATCAAGCCGCGGGCGGTGAATCCGTAGCCGGGACTCGCGCGGCATGGCATACCGCAAACTACTGATGTTTTCCGCCGATAGAGCGGCGTAGGATTACGGAATGTTTTGAGAAATGCCCGGCGGCCGAGCCGCCGGGAACTCTGCAAAGCGGTTCACACGCTTCCGGCGTATAGGGCCGCAGGGAGGAATCGTTGAACGCACAACCGGAGTCGAATTTCAAGAAAGCTGCAAAATCGATCTTCGTGGCCGCAGCGCTGGGCGCCGCATTGTTGTTGGGAGCGGCGCCGCGAGCGCATGCCGACGCCCGGTCCGCCTGCCAGCACAACGTCGAAAAGGCGGAGCTCAGACTGGACAACGCGATTCAGAAGCACGGCGAGCGCAGCCCCGAAGCGGACGCGCGCCGCCACGATCTGAATGCCGAGCGCCAGCATTGTTGGGACAAGTTTCATGAGTGGTGGGACGGTCACGCGCACGAATGGCACAAAGACCACGACTGGGACCGCTAGACGCGTCGCCCAGTTATAGAACTGACAAATTCGTTCCTGAAGCTGAATCAGAAAAAGAGAACGCGGCGGCGCTCAGTCGCCGCGTTCTCTTTGGAGCCATGCCATCGGAGTGTGCGCTGGCGCGGCGTTCGGAGCACATCCCGGATAGGCCCGCTGGTTTTTTTATCGCGTCACGCTCCTGTCAGGGCCTGGTATTGCGCGGGCGTCAGCGGCACGACGGAAAGTCTTCCCATGCGGACGAGCGGAGAATCCGAAAAGAGTTTGTCAGCCTTGACTTGCTCGAGAGAAATGGGTTTCGCGAGAGCTTTTCCCGCGCGGATTTCAACGCGCGGATTCTTGGGATCGGATGCGTTCACCGAAACCACGGATGCCGTTCCCACGGCGCTTTTGTTGTTTCCTGTTTCGTAGATGACGAGCCGCGCGCCGGGTTTCATCTCGCGTAGATTTTTCACCGCCGCCGGATTCGAGACGCCATCCCACACTGTTGTCTTGTCGTGTTGGAGATCGGCGAAGGAATATTCCGACGGTTCCGTCTTGAGTAGATAGTCCTGCGCCAAGAAACACCTCCCTCGGCGATCGGCTGCAAATTCGAAAAGAAAAATGTGTTCGACGCCGGCCCAGCGGCGAACATGTTCGTCTATGCCGGATGGATGAGATTTACCGGGTGCACTCCCACACAGGCAGAATCTTTTGAGCCGATGCAAGGTTCCGACATGATTTGCGCAATCGGTCGCCCCCATTTCCTCCAGCGTAATTGGTCTCTTCCAGATGCGCGTCAGACATCGAGTTCGCAAAAAAGCGTGCAGACTGGCGCCGCACCTAATTTCTTCCGGGTCTATTTTACCAGAGCCTGCAAGACGCGCAGACAGTCAACGAGATCGTCGCGCGATAATATTCCCACGATTCGGTCACCCGTGGCACCGTTCAGAACGGGGAGTTGACTGTCCCCGATCTCTCGCGAACCGCCAGACAGAAATGGGCGCAGAGACTTGAACTGGCCCGCGAAGCGGAGCTATCATGCAACCGGACATGAGCGACAATTGCGGCCAATGTATCGGAGGCCTGAAGCAATGAAGGTGCAGAGGAGGTTCAAGAACATGAACATTTTAGGACTTGATGCTGGGCCCTCAAGACCTCGATTGCGCAGGCAAGTTTTGGTTTCAGTGATGGCGTTGACTCTGTTGCTCGCGACTTGGCCTGAGAATCTGCGGGCCTACCAAGACGCGCAAGCCCCGGCGCAGGACGCGCAAGCCCCGGCGCAGGACGCGCAGGCACCGGCGCAGGACGCGCAGGCACCGGCGCAGGACGCGCAGGCACCGGCGCAGGACGCGCAGGCACCGCCGTACACGCAACAGACTCCCGAGCAGTTGCAGCAGCTTGTAGCGCCGATTGCGCTATATCCGGATTCGCTCGTGGCGCAGATCCTGGCGGCGTCGACGTTTCCCGATCAAGTCGTCGAGGCCGACAGATGGGTGCAAGCGCATCCCGATTTGAAGGGCGACGGGTTGGGTCAAGCTGTGGACCAACAATCGTGGGATCCGAGCGTCAAGGCGCTTGCTGCATTTCCAACCGTGCTTGGAAACATGGACAAGAACCTTTCCTGGACGTCATCTCTAGGCGACGCCTACTACAACCAGCAACAGGATGTGATGGATGCCGTACAGGTGATGCGCGAGCAGGCGGAAAAAGCCGGCAATCTTAAGACCACGCCACAGCAAAATGTGGAGGCGCAAGGTTCGACGATTGTCATTGAGCCTGCGGATCCGGACGTGGTTTATGTTCCCGCCTACGATCCGTGGCTCATTTACGGATATCCCATAGTGGCGTGGCCGGGATGGTACCCGTATCCCGGAATCTGGTATGACGGCCCATATCTCTCGTTCGGACTTGGCTTCGGAATCGGCTTCTTCGGCGGTTTCGGATGGGGCTGGGGTAATTGGGGATTCGATTGGCATAACCATTACGCAATTTACAACCACAACAGGTACTACTCGCGGAGCAACACGTTCTACAACCGCAGCAATTACTATCGAGGAGGAGGCGAGCGGGGCGTAGCAGCGAACGTACAGCGCGGAGTGAGCGGCAACCGCAGTGGATTACGCCGAACGCTCAGGCGGAGTGTACAACCGTCCCGGCGGGACGACCAGACCTTTTGGCGGAGACACAAGAGCCGCCCGAGGATACGCCGAACCGCGCGGTCAGAGCGGGGTCCGCTCGGGCGCCTTTAGCGGCTACGAGCACGGTGGACAGACGAGGAGTTTTTCGTCACGCGGAAGCGCTAGCTTCGGTGGCGGAGGATCTCGCGGAAGTGGCGGAGGATCTCACGGTGGCGGTGGTGGCAGGCATCGGTAATCGAAGTTTCGGCGCTGTTCCCAGTGGAACGTGAAATTTAGAAATGGAGAGAAGAGATATGCGGCAAACGAAACTGAATTTCGAAAAATTTCATTGGGCCAATCTTTCTAAATTAGCCGCGGTCGCCATCCTTTTGACGGCGTGCTTTCCCATCCCTTCCGTGGCGCAGCAACAGGGCCAGAAAACATTCTCATCGCCGGAGGACGCGAGCAAGGCAATCGTCATGGCGATGCAGGATAGCGACGAAAAAGCGATGCTCGATATCCTCGGGCCGGACGGAAAGCAAATCGTTTCATCGGGAGACGATATTCAGGACGCCCATAACCGCGCTAATTTCGTCGAGAAATATCAGCAAATGCACCGTCTGATGAAAGAGCCGGATGGAACCACGACCTTGTATATCGGGGCTGAGAACTGGCCCACGCCGATACCCCTCGTTGACAAAGGTGGCGCGTGGTATTTCGACACCGAGGCCGGAAAAAAAGAAATTTTGTATAGGCGAGTCGGACGCAATGAATTATCCACTATTCGCGTTTGCGAGGAACTCGTGGCGGCGGAAAAGGAATACTATGCCGCGCAGCACAACGTATACGCGCAGAAAATCTTCAGCGATGAAGGGCAGCACGATGGACTTTATTGGAAAGCTGCTGCTGGCGAACCCCAGAGCCCCATCGGACCGCTGGTGGCCTCGGCCGTTGCCGAGGGCTATGCGAAAGGACGGGATGTCGCTCCGACTCCGTACCGCGGTTACTATTACCATATTCTGACGCGTCAGGGAAAAGATGCCCCTGGCGGTGCGAAGAGCTACATCGTAAACGGCAAAATGACCGAAGGTTTTGCATTCGTGGCCTATCCGGCGGAATACAGATCGTCCGGCGTAATGACATTCGTCGTTGGCGCGGATGGAGTGGTGTATCAGAAGGATCTCGGCAAGAAGACCGATGCGCACGCCAAAGACATGAAGGACTATAACCCCAATTCCGGTTGGCAGAAGGCTCAGGACGAGCAAGAGGAGAACGCCGGCCAGCAGCAGAGCAAATAAAGGGCGTCCTGTCGTGGCACTCGCTCCACCGGACTCATGCGCGCTTTAGATCCCCCAAAATCTGCTTCTCCAGAGTCCGAATCTCGCGCGCGGAGAAGGAGGGCGCAGGCAGGGACGTCTCCAGCACCATTAAGAGTAAGGGAGAGCATTTCCTAAGTTCGGATGCGAGTCATGACTCCGACAAAATCGAAACGAGTCACTACCCGATTGACGCGTTTCAATTGCATGGAACTCCGAACGAATGGTATGCAGAAGTTACGCAGCAAAATTGCACGCGCCAACCGATTGAAAGCAAACCCGTAAAAATGGTGGAGGCGGGGGGAGTCGAACCCCCGTCCGAGAAGCCTTGTAGCCAGAAGACTACATGCGTAGCCCGTTCCATTCGCGGCCAACCCTTGCGGGCCGCCGCGCGTTCACCATTCGCGCTCAGAGCGGGCAAGAAATGCGAACGGCTAGTCCGATGATCTCACCGGCGTATTACGGACCGAAACGCGCCGGCCAGCCCACTGTGTGACGCCTCATCTCCAACGCGTGGGCGACGCTGGAGGAGACGCGCTACTTAGTTTTTAATTAAGCAGCGAGAGCCAACTGCGTATTGGCAGTTGTAAGTTTCCACCCGATTGCGGGCAGGTGGCGCCCGGCATGCCGTCTGGCCGCGACAGCTTCCGTCGAAACCGTGTCGCCCCCAGTAGCAGTATCAGGATAACATCCCCCGCAAAAGCACGCCAACTGCGGGCCGGCACGGAAACGCCGGCGTCCGAAAATTTGCGCGCGCGGCGAATTCGCCGGGATCCATTGGCGGTTTTCGGCCGGGCGCCTGCTGATTCCAAGTAACTCCCCAAGAGCTACCAATTGAATTTATCTGGTATGTCAGCAATATGCTCTTGACATAGTGAGTGTGTGCGAGTTACGTTTCGCTCATAAAGGTGGGGCGGTCCGGCTCAATCGCCGGGCGGCCCGGGTTCACGGGTCAAAGACAAATGAGCGACCGAGCGTCGTTAACTTGAGTATTCCGTTGTCCGTACCGCCTGGTTCCGAATGAATCCCATTCGCTATGTGTTAGATTGCGCATACTTGGCGAGTGTGAAGCATCAAGACAATGCCCATCTAGCCCCCGAAGGCTTTACGAGGTTGAGAACTTGCCCAGCAAGCTTGAGAGTAAGTCCGTCCGTACTCGATTCCCGATCTTTAAGACGAAAATCTATTTGAATTCGTGCTCTCAGGGCGCCTTGAGCGATGCCGTGGAAGCATCACTTCAGGAGCACATCCGTTCGTGGCACGAACAAGGCTCCCCCTGGGATCGCTGGGTCGAGGAATACGAGGCCGCGCGGACTGCCTTCGCGCGCTTCATCGGCGCCGCGCCCGAAGAAGTGGCGATCGTGCCGAGCGCTTCCGCCGGCATCAACGCGATCGCCAGCGCACTCAACTTCGATGGCCGCCGCAAAATCGTGATGGGCGAATTCGAGTTTCCGACGATGGGCCAGATTTGGCTCGCACAGCAAGAGCGCGGCGCGGAGATACAGTTCCTGGTGGCTGAAGATGGCCGGATTTCCGCGAGTGCGTATGCGACCGCCATCGATGCGCAAACGCTGATCGTCCCGATCACGCACGTCTGCTTCATGAACGGCTTCCGATCGGATGTCCGAGCGGTCTCAAAGCTCGCCCGGGAACGCGGCGCGCTGGTCATGCTCGACGACTACCAGGATGCCGGCACGCGTCCCGTCAATGTGAAGGCACTCGACGTGGATTTCTACGTGAGTGGCGCCCTGAAGTATCTGCTGTCTCCTTCGGGAATCGCATTTCTTTACGTTCGGCCCGAGCTGATCGAAAAACTTACGCCGACGATCACAGGCTGGTTCGGCCAGCAGAATCCGTTCGCGTTCGATGTCCGCCATTTCGATCCGGCCACGTCGGCTCGACGGTTTGAAACCGGCTCTCCACCGGTCCCGAATGCGTACGCGGTTCCGGCCGCGCTCGGCCTTCTCAGCAGCGTCGGATTCGAAAATATCGCTGAGCATGTTGCGGGTCTCGCGAAAGCGCTGATGGAAGGCGCGCGACATCTGAAAATCAAGATTAAGACCCCGGCAGACACCCGCGGGCCTCTCGTGGTGTTGCAGATGAGGGACGCGGAAGCCGTTGTAAAGAAACTTGCCGCGCGGAATATCGTCGTCTCAAACCGCATGGACGGCTTACGCATCTCCTTCCATCTCTACAACACACTGGAAGATGTTGGCGCTGTTCTCGGCGTTCTGGAAGAGAATTTGGATCTCGTGGCCCGCGGATGAGAGTGTCGCATCCGCGAAACTGAACTTCGGATTCGTTCTGATGTGCCGGCTTGGCGTGCGGCGACGGCGAGTTTTGGGGTGCGCCGGGCGCGGTTCGTTGGTGTGTATCAACTGTATATCAGAGGAATCCACTTGACATACCGCTCCCGCCGCGATAGCGTCCGCAGTCAATACGGAGTGATTTGACTGAGGGGGATTCTGAACATGACATTGAATTGCATTCGCGCGTGCAAAATGGTTGGCGGAGCTCTCCTTCTGCTGGTTTTGACGGCGGCCACCGCTTCCGCGCAGCTTTTCCCGGGCCGCATCACCGGAACGGTGATGGACTCGCAGGGCGCAGCCGTGCCGGGTGCGACCGTCAAGCTCACCAATCCCTCAACCGGATTGGAACGCGTGATTACTACAGATGAAAACGGCGCGTTCAACTTTCCGCAACTGGCCGTCGGCACGTTTCAATTGAGCGTCAGCAAAAGCGGCTTCCGTACCACCGTCATCACCGACATCGCCACTTCTGATAGCCAGGTAAACACGGTCGCCCCGGTCCTCGCGATCGGGGCCGTAAGCTCCCAAGTCGAAGTCACAGCGGCTCCGCCTCTAATCCAGACGGAGACGGATTCCTCAGGCGGCCAGTTGAGCGAACAGCAAGTCGAGGCGCTTCCCATCGGGAACAGCGACTACACGCGGCTGGCCCTCGTCCTTCCGGGCGTGACGCAAAATAGCAACTTCGCTTTCGCGCAGTACACCATCAACGGCTCGAGGTCGCGCTCGAATGGATTCAATATCGACGGCGTCTCGGACACCGACCCGTCCACTTATCTCCCCTCGATCAACGAGGGCGGCAATTCCGCGACGGCCGCGACGCGCCTCCCCTTGGACGCCATTCAGGAAGTCACCGTCAGCGCGAACGCAGGCGCGGACAGCGGCCAAAATTCCGGAAGCGTCATGAACGTCATCATTCGCAGCGGGACGAATCAATTCCACGGCTCGCTTTACGAATTTCATCGCGACGCTGCGCTCGATGCCACGAACTTTTTCGAAAATCTGGGAGGAGTCCCGAAAGCGCCGTTTGTCTGGAACGAATTCGGCGGAACCGTCGGCGGCCCGATCTACATTCCCCACGTCTACGACGGCCGGAATCGCACCTTCTTTTTTGCTGGCTACGACGGCAGCCGGCTCCGCCTCGGAACAACATTAAATGGCAATGCTCCAACACCGGCGCAGATTGCGGCGGCCACCGCTTTAGTGGTTGGCACAGGCAGAACGCCCAACCAGTTGGGACTGAATATCGTGGGCGTCTATTCTTCACTGGGCTTATCCGGCCCGTTTGTTGTGGATAATCGAGGCCTTCAAACCCCGAACAGCTATGTCTTCAAAATCGATCATAAGATCTCGGACGCGGATTCGCTTTCCGCTCGATTTCTCCACGGCACCGGCGAAGACGAGTTTCCGGGCGGCGGACCGGGACCCGGCGGCGGTTCGCAGCTCAGTCCCTGGTTTGGAGTCACGCCGACGGTGGCCGACAACTTCGGAATCAGTGAAGTTCACATTTTCAATGCAAATCTGATCAACACGCTCCGCCTGGGCTGGAACCGATTCAGCCAGTTCCAAAAGGGCCGGGACGCGAACGTGAATCCAACGACTCTTGGCTTCGACACAGGAGTCGGGCCGGAGAGCTACGGCATGCCCGAGATCGACCTCGGCGACACGGCTACTGACGGATTCTCGAATTTGGGCTTGCAGAACGGCGCGGGCGGCCGTATCGCAACGAGCTATCAAATCGCCGAAGAGTTCGATTGGACCCACGGCGCACACGCTTTCAAGTTCGGCTTCAACTTCCTGCACAACTATTCCGACTATACGGTCGTCGGATCTCGCGGCATCTTTTCATTTACCGGATCTCAGCTCGGAGACCCGCCACCGACTTCAGGTCTTCCGGTACTCACGACAGACGGCGGGCTTGCTGCTCTCGTCGACTTGATCGCCGGTCTTCCGACACCCGGCTCCGGTCTCACGGATATCACTCGAGTCGGCGCCGGTCGCGCGAACATCAACCAGAACATCATAAGCGGCTACGCGATCGATACCTTCAAGATCACGCCTCGACTCACGCTCAACGCCGGCCTCCGCTACGATTTCTTCACGACCGTGAACGAATCCCGCGGACGCTTTTCAGAATTCCTGCCGAGCGAGGGCCTGATCGATGGGTCGCAATTGCCGGGCGGCGAGATTTATGACGCTCCGAAAGGCGATTTCGGTCCGCGCGTCTCCCTTGCGTGGGCGCCGCCGATCACGATCATTCCTGGTCGTCAGACAATTTTCCGCACGGGCTTCGGAATCTATTACGACACAATTCCTCTCAACAATTTCCAGGAAGGGCTGGCGCAAAACCCGATTGGTCCGACGGCCGGCTTTACAATCACACCGACCGCTCCGATTCCGTTCGGTGTGGGAATTCCAATCTTCGGCACGGGCGCTCCTGTGCCACCCTTCAATATCGAGAGCATTCAGCGCAATCTGAAGACGCCGAACACACAAGAATGGAATTTCAACGTTCAGCAGGAGCTGAGCCAGAAAGTTGTTTTTCAGCTTGGCTACGTTGGAAATCACAGCATTCACCAGCTCCAGCTTCTGGACATCAACCAGCCGCCCGTGGGTTCCGGGTTCGGACCGGGATGCGCGTTGCCACCGAATTTCGAGTGCGAACAGGACGCCCGGCCGTTCAACGCGCAGTACCCGACGTTGTCGCAAATCAACACCATCTCGACGCCGGGCTTTGCCACGTATCATTCGCTGCAGGCTCTCTTGCGATCGAACGACTTCCACGGCTTAACGACGCAAATCGCTTTCACCTGGTCGCACAACATCGACACGGCGTCGGAAGTTGAAGATTTCTTCGGCACCAGCGGATACGTCCCTCAGGATTCGACGAACCTGAAGGGCAGCTACGGCAACTCGGAATTCGATCAGCGCCGGGCGCTGATCATCACCTACGTGTATGCCATTCCATCGCCGAAGGGCGACGGCATGCTGGCTTACGCGGGGAAAGACTGGCAAATCTCGGGAACCACCACCATGCGCGACGGCTTCGCCGCGCCGCTGCTTACTTTCGACGACCAAAGCGGCGTAGGCAACGACCACGAACGCTTCGATTGCGTGGGTCCGATCACTTATCAGCTGAAGAACTTTTCCGAGCCGTACGCATCGGCCAGCTCGTTCGCCGAGCCCGCTCCGGGAACGTTTGGCAATTGCCCGCGCGATCCCCTGGTGGCTCCGGGCTTGACCGCCTGGGACTTCTCGATTCAGAGGACGTTTAAGTTCCGGGAGCGGTATGGATTTGAATTCCGAACCAGCTTCTTCAATGCATTCAATCATCCCAACTTTGCCGAGCCGTCGCCGGATATCAGCACGACGATAAGCGCCACCGCCGATGACGGCAGCTTTGACTCGCACTTCGGAGTGGGCGGCCCGCGCAACATTCAGTTCATGGGCAAATTCACCTGGTGAGCGCGCTGTCACTCAGTTGATCGGCTGCTTGTTTTCTACCGGTCAAGCGCCAGCTCGTTTATTGTGAGGCTCGCCGGGCCGGGCTCGATTCGTCCCGGCGATGGGATCTTGCGGAGTTTGCCGCTTCCGCGCATGACGCTGCGGTCGCCTCTCAGAACAGAAAAGCCTGCCGGTTGTAGGAGGAATCATGCATAAAAATAATATTCAGAATCCGCGCCTGTTGACGCTCGTCCTGGCGTTGACTCTGCTTTTCTGCGGCCGCGTGCGAGCGCAAAACCAGCCGCCCAAATCGATTCAGCTTTCTGTCGATGCCACGCGCGCTCCGCAGAAAGTCCTCCACGCGGAACTCGACATCCCCGCCTCACCGGGGCCGCTCACTCTTTATTATTCGAAATGGATGCCGGCCGATCACTCGCCCGACGGTCCGATTGCGAATCTCGCCGGCCTGAAATTCTCCGCGTCTGGAAAAGAGATTCCGTGGCATCAGGACTCGGTGGACATGTTCACGTTCCATCTCGATGTGCCGCCCGGAGCGGACTCTGTCCACGCCCAATTGGATTTTCTGCTTGCCGCGCCGGGCCCGACGATCGATTTCGCGGCTTCGGCTACGCCGAATCTTTTGATCCTGATGTGGAATCAGGTTCTGCTCTACCCGAAGGGCTGGCCGGCGCACGAAATCATTTTCAATCCTTCACTGCGCCTGCCGGCCGGATGGAAATTCAACACCGCGCTGCCGGTTTCCGGCCAGTCCGGCAACGCGATTCAGTTCGCTCCGGTTCCGCTCGATCTGCTCGTCGATTCACCCGTGCAGTCCGGCAAATTTCTCAGGGTCATTCCGCTTGCCGCAGGGCAAAAACCTTCGCACGAGCTGGACATCGCTGCGGATGACCCGTGGGCGCTCGACATACCGGCTGCGCTGATCGAAAACTATAATCGGTTGGTGGCCGAAGCCAGCGCCCTCTACCATTCCCATCATTACCGCGATTACCATTTTCTCTTTACGTTGAGCGATAACGTTCTCGGCCTCGGCCAGGAGCATCACGAGAGCAGCGACGATCGTGTTCCCGAGCGCACGCTTATGGATCCCAGCAGCCGATTGCTCGAGGCCGACCTCTTCCCTCACGAGTTCACGCATTCCTGGAACGGCCAATTCCGCCGCCCCGTCGGCCTCGCCACGCCCGACTTTCAGCAGCCGATGCAAGGCGATCTCCTGTGGGTTTACGAGGGACTGACGGAGTATCTGGGCACGATTCTCTCCGCACGCAGCGGGCTACGGACTCCAGAAGAAACACGAGAAGTACTGGCCTACACGGCTTCCACGCTGGATCACCGCGCGGGCCGCACCTGGCGTTCGCTCCAGAATACGGCCAACGCGGCGCAGATTCTTTACTTCGCGCCGGGCGAGTGGAGATCCTATCGGCGCGGCGTCGATTTTTATCCCGAAAGCATCCTGATCTGGCTGGAAGTTGACACGACGCTGCGGAAGCTGACCGAGGATCGCCGCTCGATGAACGATTTCTGCCGCGTGTTCTATGGCGGCCCCGACGGAGAGCCCGTCATCAAGACGTATACGTTTGATGACATCGTCTCCACCTTGAACGGTATTGCGCCCTACGACTGGCGTGTGTTCTTTCGCGAGCGCCTCGATTCGACCTCGCCCCACGCGCCGCTCGGTGGAATTACGGGTGGAGGCTGGCGTCTCGTCTACGGCGACACCCCAAATGTCATCATTCACGCGGTTCAAGAATCGTCCGGCGCGGGCGACTTCACTTCTTCCGTCGGCATGAGCGTCCGACGCGATGGTTTCGTGGAGGACGTGATACCGAACATGCCCGCTTTCGAAAGCGGCCTCAGCCCCTACTCGAAAATCGTCGGCATCGATGGCCATGAGTTTTCGGTGGATGAATTGGATCGAGCCGTTCGCGACGCGAAATCGGATTCCGCGACGATAACGATTCTTGCTTCAAATATGGGAACAATTGAAGCCCATGAAATTCACTATCACGACGGGATCCGCCAGCCGCACTTGGAGCGCAACGAGGGCACTCCGGATTATCTCGACGAGATTCTCAAACCGTTGTCACCGATGAAGAATTAGGCGAAGAGGGAATCGCGCGGTGACTCCGTTCGTCGGTTGCGTTGACGCGCGGCGCGGGCAGTTGCTCTAATTTTCTGCCGGCGTACGCGCGAGAATCGGAGTCTCCTGATTCAGCACTGCCGCCCAACGCTTGCCCCGTTTAATCCACGTCGTACTCTCGATCACTGGATTCGACGGGAACTGTTCGCCCTGGAAATCTCCCAAACGAACCGTCCGGTAGGTCAGAATCACGGTTTTCGAATTCGGCATAAATCCCTGAATATCCCGCAATTCGTATTTTGAAATCGTGCGGCCCGCCATCGTCGCCACGTATTCTGGCTGGCGAATGATTCCGCTCTGAAAGATCATTACGCCGTCGGAAGGCACGAGCTTCTTGAATTCTTCCACGTTTCTTTCCTGAGCCGCTCTCCACACTCGCTTTTCGTATTGAATCACCTGGCGGATCACTGCTCTCTCTGAAATCTGCCGCCGGGGCTTCCGGCCATTCCGCCGTTTCATCATTTTCTCCCGACAAACTGACCTGACTAAGTTCTTGCACCAAGGCGAATGAGAAAGTCTACACCACTTGATGGGCCCGGTCCGGATTGCCGGTTCGATCTCGGTCATGTCCACCACGTTTTCCAACGTCCCCGCTCACCCACGAGTTCGTATGACCTATGTCTCTGGACGATAAGGCGACACGGTCCACCATTCCGGCGGTGCTCGCCGCATGGCCTTGCGCGTTAATCCAATTTCAAGATCGGCTTATTGGATTGTTGAGTATGTCCGTCAAATCCGTCCACCTCGACCAGCGCACAGTGCAGTCCACGCTTTTTTCAGAGCAATCAAGACGAGTTCTTGCCTCGATTTCGCCGCATTTGAGGTCACAGAGTTTTCAGCGACGATTCAAGGTGACCTGCTGAATTCGTAACTCCGGCACGAACTACACGCCTCGCGAACGAGTGAGCTGCGAATGATCAGGATCGTTTCCTCGCTTCGATGAGCGTGGAATGGCGAATGAAGCGGTGTATCATGTACGTGACATCAGGAGTGGCCCGAGTAAATTGGGCCCGGCAACCGGGTTGAGAGACACCACGGTGCCTTGGGCGATTAATCGCTCGATGTGCGGAGCGCGAGTTCCGAAAAAAGTCTCTCGAAAGATCGCCGCCTGATGCTACGGGCGGCGTTTTTGTTTTCAGCCTCCTCGTGCATGCCAAGTGAGAGGAGCATGCATCGATGACGAACGATTCTTCGCGGTTCGACGACCTGCCACGAGAAGTGCAGGAAATTCTGGAGCTGGTGGGCAATCAAGACAACGGAGTTCCCAAGGGACTTTCGCGCTGTGCGGCCTGCGGAGATTGGAAGGGACGTTGTCTCTTGCGCAATCCCCTTGAGTGGCATCTAGGGCCCACACGCGTGAGGTGCCGCTGCGACGCTAACATCTGTTCAACGTGCGGGGAACCTATCTATATCTACCGCCTCGGCTCCAATGTTTACGACGAGGACGCCAGACGAGTGTTGCACGTTCCTGGATTAATCGGAGCGTCTCATCGGTGCCGCAAGGGAAAGTGACCCTCGGCCCAGTCACTATTGAGTTCCATTTCCAGATTGACCTGACCAGGGATATTTGTACCAGATGAAATGAGAGAGAATTCACCAGAAAAGCTATAGTTCCTGAGTCCGAGTCCTAGTCGTCTGCGACGCGCTTGGATTGTGATGGGAGCAACGATTCGTGGCTCATCGCAAGACCTTCTCCGGCGAACTGCTTGCGAGATCCCCGGCTGAGCCATGTCTGGAACGAATCCATGTATGTGTAAAACACGGGTGTGAGATACAGCGTTACCACTTGTGCGAAGATGAGCCCGCCGACCACGCTGAGCCCCAGCGGACGTCGCGAATCAGCCCCTGCACCAGTGCCCAAGGCAATCGGCAGCGTGCCCATAATCGCCGCCATCGTGGTCATCATGATGGGCCGGAAGCGGATCAAGGATCCCTGCACTGCCGCTTCCGCCGGTGGCGTGCCGTCGGCCCGTTCCAGCTCGATCGCGAAATCCACCATCATGATCGCATTCTTCTTTACGATACCAATGAGCATGATGATTCCGACGAATCCGAAAAGGTCCAGCTGCATATGGAACAACATCAAGGTGGCCAGCGCCCCGAACGCCGCCGCCGGCAGTCCCGAAAGAATTGTGATGGGATGAATGAAACTCTCGTACAAAATTCCAAGCACGATGTAAATGACCAGGATCGCCATGCCCAGTAGCAGTCCAAGCCCCGAAAGAGACTGCTGAAACGCCTGCGCCGTGCCCTGGAAACTCCCGTTGATTGTCAGCGGTAAGGTATCCGCCGCCAACTTCTGAATCTCGCTCACCGCCAGCCCAAGCGAAACGCCAGGTCCCAGGTCGAACGAAATCGTCACCGAAGGCAATTGTCCCAGGTGGTTCACCGTCAAAGGTCCCAGGCTCGTCCCCGTGCTCGAAACCGCATTCAGCGGCACAAGTTGCCCGTTCGTTGAACGAATATAAAGGTAGGAGAGCATTTGCGGGTCTTGCTGGTATTCCGGCTCCAGCTCCATGATTACCCAGTACTCGTTTGTTGGCGCGTAGATCGTCGAAATCCATCGTTGGCCGTAAGCCGTGTAGAGCGCGTTTTCGATTTGCTGCGGAGTTACGCCAAGAGCCAGCGCTTTGTCCCGGTCGATCTTAAGGTCCGCCTGCGGACTTTTGATTTGCAAGTCCGTTGTGACGTCGGTCAGACCCGGCAGCGTCCTCATCTTGTCGTTCATCATTTGCGCGTACTTGTAGAGTTGATCGGTGTCCGGACTCACCAGCGTGTATTGATACAAACTCTTCGTCAGTTGGCCGCCAATTCGAATCGAAGGTGGATTCTGCAGATACACGCGCAGTCCCGGAATCGTATTTAACTTCGCCTCCATTTCTCGCATGATGTCTGAAATCGCCATGTGATGTTCGAAGAGCGGTCGTACGGCGTGCACCAGTACACCTACCACAGCCGTGTCTCCGTATTTCGCATTCAGCCTCTCGTAGGCCGCACTTTCGGTCCAGGGCCGCTCCGAGCGACTTTTCAAGTGGTCGAAGAAGCGTCCGATATTCAGGCCCGACGTCCCGGAAGCTTGAATACTCGAGAAAAATTCCACGGTATTCGGGTCGGCCAGCACAATCTGGTTCAAGGCTTCCTGGTGCGCTTTCATCGCGTCGAACGAAATTCCTTGAACGGCCTCGTCGAATCCAATCACTTCGTCGGTGTCCTCGACGGGCAGGAAGCCCTTGGGAATCACCCAGAACTGCCAAGCCGTTCCCACCAGCAGCAAAACCCCAACCGCCATTACCGTCAGGCGGTGCCGCATGGCCCAGTGCAAAGTAATTTCATAACCGCGCAGCATTCCCTGAAACATTCTCTCGAGCGCGTTGTACGCGCGCCCGTGCCGTTCGCCAATATGCGGCTTCAGGAATCGGCTGCAAAGCATCGGCGAGAGCGTCAGCGACACGACCCCCGAAACCAGAATCGCCGAAATAATGACAACCGCAAATTCGTGCAACAGGCGCCCCAGTATTCCAGCCATGAAAAACACGGGCAAGAACACGGCCGCCAGGGAAAGCGTCATTGAAATGATGGTGAACCCAATTTCGCGCGAACCGCTCAGTGAAGCTTCCAGCACTTCTTCGCCAAGCTCCATGTGGCGCACGATGTTTTCCAGCATCACGATCGCATCGTCCACCACGAATCCCACCGACAGCGTCAGCGCCAGTAGAGATATGTTGTCGACGGTGTAATCGAGCAGATACATTACGGCGAACGTTCCGATGATCGACATCGGCAATGCCAGGCTCGGGATCAGGGTTGCCGAAGCGTTACGCAGGAAAAGGAAAATCACCAGCACAACCAGGATGATCGCCAGAACTAGGCTGAACTTAACGTCATTCACCGAGTCTTGGATCGTGATCGAACGATCGTACTCGATCGCCAAGCGCATGGCGGGCGGCATGATCGCCCGAAAGCTTGGCAGCAACTTCTTGATTGAGTTCACGATGTCTATCGTGTTGGTGCCGGGCTGCCGCTGTACCGCCAGGATGACGCCGGGAACGCCGTTGATCCAGTTCGCCAGCTTTGTGTCCTGAATGCTGTCGTATACGTGCCCCAGCTCATCGAGCCGGACCGGCGCGCCATTCCGATACGCAACGATGAGCTCCCTGTAGGGCGCCGCGCTCATCATTTGTCCATTGGCTTGCACCGTGAATGCTTTGTGCGCCCCGTAAAGCGTCCCGGTTGGCAGGTTCACGTTTGCGTTTTGAACCGCCTGCTCTGCCTCATCTATCCCGATTTGCCGGCTCGCTAGCTCCTTGGGATCCAGTTGAATTCGCACTGCATAGGGCGTCGATCCATAAACGAAAACCTGCGCCACGCCGCTGACCATTGAGATCTGTTCGCCCAGCAGCGTTTCGGCGTATTGGTCCACTTCGGAAAGCGGCAGTGTCGCCGACGTTGCCGCCAAGTAGAGCACCGGCGAATCGGCGGGATTCACTTTGCGGAATGTAGGCGGAGTCGGCATGTTGGGTGGCAGCTGATTCGCTGCGGCCGTGATGGCTGCCTGAACGTCCTGTGCGGCCCCATCAATGTTCCGGCTCAGATCGAACTGCAAAGTGATTTGCGTCGTGCCCAGGGCGCTCGTTGACGTCATGGAATCGAGCCCTGCGATGGTAGTAAATTGCTTCTCCAGCGGCGTGGCGATCGCCGAGGCCATCGTTTCAGGGCTGGCCCCGGCCAGGTTCGCGGACACCGTGATCGTCGGAAAATCAACATTGGGCAAGTCGCTGACCGCCAGGCTGCGATAAGCCACACTCCCAAATATGAGCACTGCCGCCATGACCAGGCAGGTCATCACGGGCCGCTTAATGAAGTTTTCGGCGATCTGCATATTGTTGCTTCCTTACAGACTCGTCCTAATCCGCACCTTCGTACCCGCAATCAGCCGCAGTTGCCCATCCGTCACCACCGTTTCACCCGCCTTGACTCCCTCGGTAATCACGGACTCTCCATTCACGGTTCGCGATTCCTTTACGGTCCGCAAATCCACCGTCATGTCGGGCTGGATCACAAAAATATAGTCGCCGTCTTGTCCGCTCATCACCGCTTGCGATGGCACGACGATGGCATTTTCCTGCTCCGCGAGCCGCAGCACCACGTTTGCAAACTCGCCCGGCCAGAGCCGCCGGTCGCCATTTTCAAATGTGCCTTTCAGCAGTATCGTCCCCGTCGTTGCATCCACGGTGTTGTTCACAAACGTCAGGTAGCCCGTCTCGGGCCCCGCATTACCCGAAGTTGTGGCCTGAATCAGCAGCCTTTCATGCGCCATGTAGGATTTGATCTGATCCAGGTATTGCTGCGGCACTGAAAAGTCCACGTAGATCGGTGAAATTCGATTGATCACCACCAGAATTGGCACGTCATCCGCCTTCACCACCGCTCCGGGATAAATCAGTTGGCTTCCCGTTTGCCCGTCGATGGGCGCATAGATCGAGCAGAACGAAACATTCAGCTTCGCCGTCTCCACTGCTGCTTCGTCCGCCTGCACTGCGGCTTTTTGCGCGGCTTCTGTCGCAAGTTCTTGATCCAACTGCTCTTTTGGCACCACGCCCGACTGAAACAACTTCTCATACCGCTCCGCTTCCACGCCCGCCAACGTCGCATTCGCGCGGTCTTTCGTCAAATTCGCCTGCGCCATCGCGAGCGCCGCCGCAAACGGCCGGTCGTCAAGGCTCACCAGCAGATCCCCCTTCTTCACGAACTGTCCCTGCACGTAGTGCACGGCGCTCACGATGCCCGCCACTTGCGATTCAATTGACACCGTCGAATATGACTCGCCCGTGCCGATCTCGCGCAATTCGATGGGCATCGCTTTTACCGCGGCCTTTGCCGCCATCACCGGGACCACGGGCACTTCGGGTGGCGGCGCCGCTTTTTCGACGCAACCTGCCAGCGCGAGCGCCGACGCACTGCAAACGAGCATAGCCAGCTTTGCGAATCGGTCCATATCTCACCGGAACCTGTTGAATTGATTTTCCTCGGCCTTCCTGTCTTCTTCCCTTCCATGCCTGGCCGCGGCTACAACAAAATTGCTTCGAACCGTCCTCCATGAAACATTCCATAATGCCCTACCGTCGCGGACTCGCGCTCAACTTTTTTTCGCTTCGCCTCTGCTTCGCGAAGCTCTGTTGGCTCTCAAATGTTCCAAATTTAAAGGTATCGAGTGCATGAGGCTTTTCTCAAACTTGCGTTGTGCGTGACCTGACCGGAGATTTTTGTACCAGGTGGGGTGAGACAGGATTCGCGTGTGATCGGCACCCAGACGACAAGAGGCGGCGTTTCCGCCACCCCTTGAGGTTTCCTTCGGCTTGGTGCCGAAGCGCTACTGGTGCTGGTAAGCCGTAACTCGGCCGAGGCCATCGCGGTGATCCTTGGCGACCGTCAGGCTCGCAAGGATCTGGCCAGTCGCGGGGTCTGCTTTTTCATCCGCCGTCAGATCAGCGAAAAACTTGTCCATGGCCGCGGCATCCGGAAAAAGCAAGGCGAGGTTGTACCCACCCGGCGCGCTCGTGTGGATGTCCTCTTCATCTATGTTGTACATCAGGAGCGTGCCGTTGGCGACGGCCGAGTCGAAAAAGTGCTTGATGTGTTTCGTCAGGAGACTCTCCAGCGCATCCGCGTCGTCGGGCTTGGCCTGATAGAACCCCACGCGAAGATAGCCCGTGGCATTCGAGACTGTTTTGCCGCCGTGCGCGATGGTATGGAGAAACAAATCAGAGTGTTTCGTCGTGCTGACAAAGCTGGCATTCGTGGCCGTGGTCCACTCCTCCTCGAGCGCCTTCATGAGATTGGCGCGGCTGGTCGCGGTGAACCATTCTGCGTGAGTGTAGCCGTCCTCCTGGTGGACGCGGATTTCCTCGTTTCCCCACGCTACGATTGTCCCGTCGGCTACGAGTTTTTTCATCCTGGAAATGTCTGATTCCTCTTGCTTTTCGAACGCCTCCCATTGCGCCCGAGGAACCGCCCACTGCGATACGTAGGTGTAATAATCTTGCGTGGCCTGCGCCGCAGCCGGGCTCGGCATCAGCGCAATTCCCGCAACAAATAAAACCGCAAAACACAAAGTAGCCGTGTAAAGTCGTTTCATGCAGTCCTCCCGATCGAATTTTATAGGTTATCCGCGCCGTGCGGAGGTCTCGTACGGTAAGCTAGGCAGTTGAAGTCGCCAGGGTAATTTTTGGCCTTCCGCCGGCTGGAAATATACACCTCAGCTTTCAAGCGAGGCCAATTTTTTCTTTGAGAGAATCGTCGGCAGCGAACCGCCCTTCCCGAAGTTCTCGAAACCCGTTGTCGCCACTACTGGAACCGGATTCTTCTGGCCCTGATTCCTTCGAAGTCTTTCGTGGGATCGATTTTTTCATCGCCACAATCGATGGCTCAACCCTGCTCGCATCGTGAGAGCAATTCAACCCGCCTGGCGGCTATGTCCGCTGCGATCTTGGTCTTCTCGGCTCCTGTGGCAGCCTGCGCCTTCGCCAACTAAGCTGATGAGTTCAACTACCTTGTGCTGCCACGACTGTAATCGGCAGGATTCGCACTTACCGGATACGGAGAAATGCGCGGCGGGATCGCCTCGGGCTCGACGAGCCATGCGTGGCGTCCGCGAAAATAGTCGAGCAGGGGATGAATGTCTACTCCCGGAATTTCGCGCGCCCACACAACTTTGGCGTGATCGATGTCCGCTCGGTTATAAACCCATTCGCGGCCGGGATCGTGCCCCTTCCGATAGCGCACAA
Organism: uncultured Acidobacteriota bacterium; assembly: GCA_963771905.1. Taxonomy (GTDB): domain Bacteria; phylum Acidobacteriota; class Terriglobia; order Acidiferrales; family UBA7541; genus Palsa-147. The sequence continues at coordinate 51,603 of CAVYVI010000010.1, read as the reverse complement.
TCGCGAGTTCTTCGCCGGGCATGGCCTCGAGTTGAGCGGCGATCGGCTCGCGGCTTCCGGCTCGCACGAACGGCGCTTGCGAAGCGTCGCTCCGGATCATCTGCACCGCATTGACCGAGGCCATTCCGAAAACCGCGACCACCAGGGCGCGCGAGAGAAAGAATCCCACGGGCCGGCCTCGGATTTTCAAGCAGCGCAGGTGGCGCACAGCCTCCGCCATCAGCGCCAAGACCGTTGCCATGAGCGGGGCCACGTAATGTGTCTGAAACCATGTCGTCGTGCAGAAGCCCGCGAAGCAGATGACGCAAGTTGCGAGAAATATGCGCGCCTTCCAGTCCCGGACGAGCCAGGGGAGCATCACTACGATGACCAAAAGAAGTTCATCGCGAATGAAGAGGCCGGGAAAGATTGTGACCGTGCTCCAAAAAATCGTGCTCGCCGCACCCCAGCTTCCGTTAAACTCCCGTTCCTTCCAGAGATCGACGGCCCAGTCGTTGTAGAAGTCGGCGAACTGCGGGTTCAGATACTCACGCGGCGGGCGCAGCTTTTGCCAGACGAAATGCGGCGTGGTCAGCAGCGCGCGATCGTTGACGACATACGGCAGGAGCAGCGGATTCCCCGTGCCGCGCCAGTTGTAGTAGCCCATGAAAACGCCGGCGAGAACGAGTACAAGAACCGCCGGCGCCACGACGCGGGGTATCGTTCCGCGCCACGAGGGTGTGCGTTTCTTCCATAACCACCATGCCAGCGCCGCAAAGACAGGAACGCAGAAAATGAGCCCTTCGTAGGGGCGGCTATTTGCAAGAATAGCCACGCCGGTCCCGAGCAACACGGCGTCGCGCGGCCTCCGCCGGCGAAAGATTCGCGGCAGCGCGCCGATCACGAGCGCGCCTCCGATCGCCGCAACAGCGCCGCCCCAGAAGCTGTTCGTCCAATAATTCCACACTCCGAATTGCAGAAACGCGAATGCCGCCCCAAGCAGAGCCCACCCCGGCGGCATCCATCCCTGTAGCGCCCACAAGATCGCCGCATACATTGCTGCCACGCTCAGCAGAACGCCAATCCACGGATTCCCGAGATATTGTCCGAGCGCGAGGACGGCGCCCTGTCCGGGCGGGTACTTGGACATGTAGGTCGGGTGCTGATTGACGTGAAACGTCTCGAAAAAAATCCACATGGGATGCGGCGGATTGGTAAGGCGGCCGTGCGCGAATGTGTCCGCCTGCAGCAGATAACTGAATTCGTCGTGAACCGCCGGCACGGGAACGGGAATGAGTTTGAGCAGACTGACGCGCAACAAAATCACGAAGGCCGCGACAACAACGATGGCGAGAGATTTTCGCGCCGCGAACCGTCCGATGCCGCGTTCGAGCGGACCGAATACGCGTTCGCCAAACCTCGGCCAAAACCACGCGATCGCAACGCATGCGAGCACGATCCCAATTCGGAGGTCGAGCAGCGAAAGCAGGAAGGAGAGCATTCGTTATGTTGTCGAGGAAGGATTGCGCATGAATCGGTTGCGGCCCGCGAGCTCTTCGCTCCGGCGAGCTGCGCGTTCTATCTTCACGTCGCAGCGCCTCGCCGGGCAATATGAAAATGGCCGGGCGTTTCCCGAAGCGCAGCGTCGTTCCCGCGCTGATCGTTGCCTCAAAGACTCTATAGACGTCACTTGGGGCCGAGTGTAGAATTTTTCACTTCGAACGAGCGCAGCGTTGCCGGCGAGGCGTGCGCGCTCAGAAACCACGAGGCGCGCACGTGGCTGTTCCGCGAACATGAGTCTCGCGACGGACTTCGTCCATTTCACGGGCCGCGCGTTTCGCAAAGCGGGGCGCGTCCTGATGGATTATCGGGCGCTCCGCGGTGTTTGGCTGGATGTGGGCGCATTTAAGGGCGAGCACTGCTACGGACACGCGCTTTACAATCCTTCCCTGCGCGTTTTCGCGTTCGAGCCCAACCTCGAGCTCGCCGTCAAACTCTTCAATCTCCTTCCGAACTTCTTCGTCATTCCCGCAGCCGTCACCGAAACAGACGGTTACGCCGATCTAAACGTAAGCGCATATCCCGCGGCCAGCTCCCTTCTACCGTTCGACGATGTAAACGTGAGCAAATGGGTTGGCGGCCAGGACTTCCGAGTCTTGTCGAAACTGGTCGTTCCCACGATTCGCCTCGATACGTTTCTGAATCTGACGGGAATCGACACCGTCGATTATCTCAAGATCAACGCGCAAGGATTAGACCTGGCGGTCGTCAAATCGGCGGGGAATCGCCTGAAGGATATTCGGCGGATCTATCTCGAAGTCTACGTCACTCCGCATCCGCTCTATCACGGCGTGCCAACCAAGCCTGAAATCATCGAATTTCTTGGCGCGCGAGGATTTTCTCTCGTCGAAGTAGAAACCCAGAGCGACGGCCAGGAGGAAAATCTAACCTTCCAGAACACCGGAGCAGGAACGAAATAGTGCGCGCTCCCTCTTCACCGCTCACACGCTCTTCTTGTAGTCCCCTCGACTGAAGTATTTCTCGAGCCACACATAGAGGCAGATGAAGAGGTAGCGGCTGCCCATCTCCTTGATTTCGAATTTCGCCATCCCGGTCTTGCGGTTTCTCCATGTGATGGGAATCACCGTCCAGCTGTACCCTCGCACGATTGTTTTCAGCGGCAATTCCAGCGTCAAATTGAAATGGGGTGAAAGAAGCGGGCGGCAGCCTTGAATCACCGACGTCCGGTATGCCTTGAACGCATTCGAGGTGTCGTTCAGTTTGATGCCGAACAAAACCCGAATGAAAAAATTGCCAAGCCGGTTCAGCCTCAGCTTGATCCACGGATAGTCGATCACTCCTCCGCCCTTGATAAACCGCGAGCCGAACACCGCATCCCATCCCTCATTCAGAACGTTCCAGTACTGCACCACTTCGCGGCAGTCGTCGGATTCGTCCGCCATCATCACCACGACGGCGTCTCCTTGAATTTGGTCCAGTCCGCATATGATCGCGCGCCCAAATCCATGGGCGCCATTATTCTGAATGGGCTTCAGGTTGGGTATGCGCTGGCTTAATTCCACCAGCTTTTGCCAAGTCGAATCGGTGCTGCCATCGTCCACAACCGCAATTTCATGCGGGATACCGTGTATTCGCAGCTCGACGTGCAAGTGTTCGACGGTCGAACAAATGCACCCCTCCTCATTCCGGGCAGGTATCACGACGCTGAGAAGATGTAATTTTTCCGTCGCTGAATCCGGCATCCTCGCTTTTATGTCATTCCCCGCCGGATTCTTCAACGTGAATTCTTCCCCGGGCTCACGAGATAAACTTTCCGCATTCCGTCCGCGGCCGCCACTTCGAGCGAATAGCCGTCGTGGGCCAGCCGCGTGGGCCACCAATCGTACGTGTCACCGCTGCTGTACGAATACAAAAGATACGCCGAATGCTCGGCGGCAAACGCGGCGAAATCGTACACGCGAATCGGCGCAATGGTTCGCATGGCCATCAGATTCTTGTCCACGGTATCGAATCCGGCAAACTTCACGGCCTGCTCCGGATCCACGACGCAGACGAAACGGCCCTGCCACTCCGGGTCTGCGTAGTGCGCGAGCGGCAGGAATCCGATTCCATCCGAAATCACCACGGGCAGATCTCCATGTCCCGCGGTTGCCACCAGACGTTCAACCGAGACGGCATTCGCTTTGACGTCGGCCGGATGCGCGATCTGCCACATCCAAAACCATCCCTCTCGAACGCCCACGCCAAATACCAAGAACGTCACCAGCAGCGCGACGGTCCTGCGCTGGAGGCTCGGTAGAATCCACGCGATCGCCAGCGGCACGCCGAGCACCACGAATAGCACGTAGCGCACCGTGAATCCTCCGTGCGCGATTTTTGTCACCATGTAGTTCGCGATGGGCAAGCCCAGCAACGCGAGCGTCAGCACTCGCTCGCCGAAATTATTATCAAAGTTGCTCGCGGATGTGGCCGCGAGTCTGCCTTTCCCTGGCCCCCCGCGCCGCGCCGCTGCAACAACGCCCACGGCCAGCGCCGCCGCCACCGCGACGCCCCACCGCGCCCCCGTTTCGAAAAACACTCCGTAGAATTCCGCAAGCCCCACCAGGCTCGGCTGCGCCCAGAAATGCGGTCCCATATACTCTCGGAAACGCGACAATAACCCCCAGAAAATCGCGAGCGGCGCCGCTCCTCCGAGCAGCGCCAGCCACACCCCCATCCGCAATTCCCTCGCTCGCAGCCATCGCGCCGCTTCCGCCACGCCGATCGGAATCAGCGCGAACACCGCGTAATAATTCAGCGTTTCCGCGAACGCCAGGCTCAACCCCATCAGCAGCGCCCAGCGCCACGACGACGCCCTCTGATAGCACACCAGCGCGCCCGCCACGCACGCGGTCACCAGCCCATACGGCCTCGCTTCGATCGCGTACGTCCAGAAGAGCACCGTCGCGAGCGGCACGCCCGCGCAGATCAGCGCGTAGGTGCTTCCCGCTCTCCGCCTCACAAAAATGAAAATGCACAGCGTGACGAAGCAGTAGCTGAAAATCGACGGCAACCGCAGCGCGATTTCCTGGTTTCGCAGCAGCCCGCTCGCCGCTCTTTCGATGACGTAAAACGCGGGACCTTGGCCGTCGGCCGCATGCTCCAGCGCGCTCCAGATCGCCCGCACGCTCGGTTGGTGCACCATGATCCAGGTGCACATCTCGTCGTACCAGAACGGCCTGGCTGCCGCCGCCACCACGCTTCTCACCGCCGCATACGCGATCAGCGCCCCAAGCCGCCACCCCGCAGCCCGGTCCGAAAGCCACGCCGACGCCGATGCGTCCGATTCAGCCATCTTCGCGTCTGGCTCCTGGTTCTGCATGCGGATTCCTCAACGTGAACTCTTCCCCGGACTCGCCAGATAGATCTTTCGAGCGCCCTCGCTCGCCACCAAATCAAGCGTATATCCGTCGTGCAGCAGCCGGCTCGGCCACCAATCGAACACGTCGCCGTTGCCCACTGAATCCACCAGAAACACCGGATGCTGCGCCGTAAACTCCGCATACTCATACACGCGCATCGGCGCGATCGTTTCCAGCACCAGCATTTGCTTGTCAATAGTATCCGATCCCGCAAACACGAGCGCCCCTTCCGGATCTACGAGGCACACAAACCGCCCCTGCCAGTACGCGTCGGCGTAGTGCTCGACCGGCAGGTATTCCACCACGTCCGATACCACCACCGGCAGCTCCTCATGTCCCGCGGTCTTCACCAGCCTCTCGATCGAATCCGTGTCCGTTTTCGCCCCGATCGTCAGGCGTCCGCGATGCGCCAGCCAGAACCATCCCTCTCTCGCGCACACCCCGAATATCAGCAGTGCCGCCAGCAGTGCCACGCTCCGCCGCCCGATCTTCGGCAGGATGTACCCGAGCGCCAGCGGCACTCCCAGCACCGCCGGCAGCATGTACCGGTCCGCCAATCCTCCGTGCGCGATTTTCGTCGCCGCGTAAATCGCGAACGGCAAGCCCAGCAGCGCGAGCGTCAGCACTTGCTCGCTGAAAATATTGTCGGACGCGGCCGTCTCTTCGCTTCTCCCCGCGAGCGACGCCAGCGCCGCGCCCAGCACGGCCACCGCCAGCACCGCCGCGATTGCCACGCCCCACTGCGCCGTTGCCTCGAAAAACGTTCCATACGCCGTCGCAACCGCAAACAGGCTCGGCTGCGCCCAATAATGCGCCCCGTAATGCGCGCGCCACGCCGCAAGCAGCGGCCAGAAAATCGCGAGCGGCGCCGCTCCCGCGAGCAGCCCGAGCCACACCCCAATCCGCAATTTTCGTGTCCGCAGGAACCGCGCCGCTTCCGCCACTCCGATCGGCAGGAACGAAAACACCGCGTAGTAATGCAGCGATTCCGCAAGCGCCAGGCACACGGCCATCAGCCCGAGCCATCGCCAGGACGCCGCCCTCTGATAACAAACCAGCGCCGCCGCAATGCACGCCACCACGAGGCTGTACGCTCTCGCTTCAATCGCGTAGCCGTGGAAGAGCACCGTCGTGAAGGGGATCAGGCTGCACAGCAGCGCGATGTTGCTGCCCGCTGATCGCCGCACGAAAACAAATATGCAGATCGTCAGCAGGCAGAAGCCGAAAATCGACGGCAACCGCAGCGCGATTTCCTGGTTCGGAAGCATCGCGCTCGCCGCCCGTTCAATCAAATATAAGCCGGGACCTTGCGCATCGGCCGCATGCTCGAGCGCGCTCCACAGCGCCCGCACGCTCGGCTGCCGCGCCACAATCCACGTGCAGACCTCGTCGAACCAGAACGGCTTCGAGGCCGCCGCCGTCGCGCTTCTCACCGCCGCATACGCCACCAGAACCGCCAGCCAGCGCACCGCCGCCCGGTCGGAAACCCAGCCCGGCTCCGCAACGTCCGAATCCGCCGCCTTCTCCTCTGCTTTCTCGTTCTCCATATTGTCGGCGGCGAGAATAACACAGGTCGCGAGCCATTCTCGTTCCGCACTCGGAGCGCGCCCGCGCTTCCGATTTCAAATTAGCATCGCCCTCGCAGAACATGCGCTCGCCGTCTCATCAATCGCTCTTCGCCAGGCGGCAAGACTGTATAATCATCGCCGGTCGTTGGGTCGCCCGTAAAGCGATCCACTTGATCTACCGGGCCCGGCACCCAACAAACGCTCCCGTCACATACCGCCTGCCGGGATCAGCGGAAATCCGTCTCCATCCCGAGGGCGAGGTTGCAGAGTTCCTGTCTTTCCCGCGCTTATTCGAAAGGCACGAACTCCGGCTGGTCGCGGGCTCCCTTAAGCCATTCATCAGGATTGTGTCGTATCGTGCGCCTTATTTCGGGCTTGTTTTCGGCATTGGCGATCTCCCGAGGGCATTCATGCGCGACTCGTTCGACCTTCCCGACAAAGCTACGACCGGCTCGTGCGAAATCTTCAGTTAAATAATTCTACCTGTGTTCAAACATATTCTCCCTGGCCGACCTTCAGCAAATCTATCAGGCCCTTTCGGTGACAATCGGCTTTCGGCGAAGTCTGGTCGGTTCTGTGCCACGCGGAGCATGACGCAGAAATTCCGGGCGGAGAGGAAGTCCGCGCGACAACCCTCGACGCCTGCGCCGCGGAATACGGCATAAGGGACGTTGACCTTATCAAGATCGATGTGGAAGGCGGAGAGTACCGCTCCCTTCTCGCGCTGGAGTTCCGACGCAGGCCACTGTCCGTTGACCTGGGATGCGGCTTGGTGCGAATTCATAACACCGTGCAGTGCAGCAAGCGCGTTCGATCTGCTTCGAGGTGCTGGATTTCAGCTTTACACGTGGGACCCTGCGCGAAAGGACTGGACCTACGACGAACGCGAACTTCTCCGCGCCGGCATGATCTGGGCTTCGCGCACCGGTACACCGATTCCCGTGGACGCGTAGGCTGTCTCTGCAAGAACAGCAGAGAATTCACGGAGTCGCAAGTTCGCATGGACCTAATCCGGATGTCCAGCGCCTTGCCGCTCCCGGCGTTTCGTCCTGCACAGGATTGCGCCAAAAATGGCAGTACCCCCCGAGAGCCTCGATCGTCATCGGGAGCAAGGCGGAGGAGCTGGAACGAAGACGTCCCCATATCGCTGCTCCGATTGATCCACGAAATCGGTACCTCTTTGACGTCATACCCGGCGAGAATTGGCTTGAGCCCGGTTTCCACGTTTGCGGCAAAATGGTGTTGCTCGATCTTCAGGTCCTTCAGAATCTCCGCTTGGTAGAGCTTCAGGTTGTTCGAAATGTCTCGCACGTGGCACGGCAAGAACAGGTTCACAAGCGTGTAAATTCCTCGATTGCATACGTTTTCGACAAAGGGTAATTCACCAGCAATGACTCGAGAGAAAACCGCTTTGAGCCAATCGCGCCGTTAAAACCCGGCGGGCATTTTGTCGCACATGTCCCGGAACTCCGACACGATCTGCAAAATTCGTCGTCCATGGTGAGGATGTATCGCCCGGTCGCTGCCGCGTACCCGTCCCGAAGCGCCCGCCCGACACCATTTGGCATCGTTCGGTCCAACACCTTTACGCGAGGCTCAGTTTGGGCCAGATCGTGAGCAACCCTGCTCGTGGAATCTGTGCTGTTGTCATTCACAAAGATAATTTCGTGAATATAAGGTCCGTAGTAACCCAAGAGTGAACGCGCAAGAGGTAGAATGTTCATCTCTTCGTTGTGGCAAGGCACCACCACGGAAATCGAATCGAAGAGCTTTAAGTGTGTCGCGAGATTCACAAACTCCTTCTGGGCATCTTCCAGCCCGTGCCGCTCACCGAACTGCAGAGAGTCCCGCAGAATTCGCGGATCAGGTGATGCGCCAGTATGAACTCAAGAGACTGCATTGTCGAGTTCATCCCGCGCGGCGTCTTGCGAATTAACGATGTCGGACGGCGTAATTTCCCACCTGCGAATCCCTGTTGTGACGCGACGCATCTGTCTGTGCCGGCGCATACCTATGTGGCAACGCGCGTCTCTCGCCAAGCGCCCCAATCCCGGCACGTGGTTCTTAAGAAAAACCTGAGGATTCCAGTAATTGGCTTCGAAAAAAAGCAGTTGGCCGCCGGGTTTCAGTAGCCGGTACAACGCACTCAGGTTTTGCTCGTAAAGGTCATGGCAGAAAATCGCAGTGCCGACAACATAGTCGAAGCTTTTTTCCGGCAGTTCTGTAAGTTCTCGGACCTGAACGAAGCGCGCGTTCGGTATCATCCTCGCGGAGCCGCTAGTGGCGAGGTTTTCATTGAAGGCAGCGGCAGTTATGGGATTTTCACCGCGCAGAGCCTCCGACAAGTGCTGAGTCCAGAGACCGCTGCCAGCGCCGACTTCCAGAATCCTCTCTCCCGGAATCACGTGGAGCCAGTGGCGAACGGTTTGCGCGCGCCACCGGAGTCGGAATGGAGAAGTGGACGGAAATCTTAGCCAATAAGCTTCTCTGGCTCGCTCCATTTCTGCCACGTTTGCGGACACCCTCATTTGCGTGATCCGCCCCTGCGCTCGCCAGATAAATCTTCCGCGCGCCCTCGCTCGCCAGCAAATCGAGCGTATATCCGTCGCGGAGCAGCCGGTTCGGCCACCAATCGAATACTTCGACGTTCCCCCTCCCCGTCGTCCGAATACAACAGAAATACCTGGGTGCTGCGCCGCAAAGTCCCCGAACTCGTTCACGTGCATCGGCGCGAGCGTTCTCAATATCAGCATTTGCTTGTCGATAGTGTCCGACCCCGTAAACACGAGCGACCGTTCCGGATCTACGAGGCACACAAACCGCCCCCGCCAGTATGCGTCGGCGTAGTGCTCGATCGGCAGATATTCCACCACGTCCGATACCACCACCGGCAGCTCCTCATGCCCGGCCGCTTTCACCAGCCGCTCGATCGAATCCGTGTCCGTTTTCGCCCCGATCGTCAGGCGCCCCCGATGCGCCAGCCAGAACCATCCCTCTCTCGCGCACACCCCGAATATCAGCAGCGCCGCCAGCAGCGCCACGCTTCTTCGCCCGATCCTCGGCAGAATGTACCCGAGCGCCAGCGGCACTCCCAGCACCGCCGGCAGCATGTACCGGTCCGCCAATCCTCCGTGCACGATCTTCGTCACCACGTAAATCGCGAACGGCAAACCCAGCAGCGCGAGCGTCAGCACTTGCTCGCTGAAAATATTGTCGGACGCGGCCGTCCCTTCGCTTCTCCCCGCAAGCGACGCCAGCGCCGCGCCCAGCACGGCCACCGCCAGCACCGCCGCGATTGCCACGCCCCACTGTGCCGTTGCCTCGAAAAACGTTCCATACGCCGTCGCAACCGCAAACAGACTCGGTTGCGCCCAGTAATGCGCCCCGTAATGCGCGCGCCACGCCGCAAGCAGCGGCCAGAAAATGGCCAGCGGCGCCGCTCCCGCAAGCAGCCCGAGCCACACCCCAATCCGCAATTTTCGCGTCCGCAGGAATCGCGCCGCTTCCGCCACCCCGATCGGCAGGAACGAAAACACCGCGTAATAATGCAGCGATTCCGCAAGCGCCAGGCTCACCGCCATCAGCCCGAGCCATCGCCACGACGCCGCCCTCTGATAACAAACCAGCGCCGCCGCAATGCACGCCACCACGAGGCTGTACGCTCTCGCTTCAATCGCGTAGCCGTGAAACAACACCGTCGTGAAGGGGATCAGGCTGCACAGCAGCGCGATGTTGCTGCCCGCTGTTCGCCGCACGAAAACAAAAACGCAGATCGTCAGCAGGCAGAATCCGAAAATCGACGGCAATCGCAGCGCGATTTCCTGGTTCGGAAGCATCGCGCTCGCCGCCCGTTCAATCAAATATAAGCCGGGACCTTGCGCATCGGCCGCATGCTCGAGCGCGCTCCACAGCGCCCGCACGCTCGGCTGCCGCGCCACAATCCACGTGCAAACCTCGTCGAACCAGAACGGCTTCGACGCCGCCGCCGTCGCGCTTCTCACCGCCGCATACGCCACCAGTACCGCCAGCCAGCGCACCGCCGCCCGGTCGGAAACCCACCTCGGCTCCGATTCCTCCGGTTCATCCATCTTCGTGTCCACTTCGCCGTTTTCCATCGCCCGTGGGGCCCTCAGCGCGAATTCTTGCCTGCGCTCACGAGATAGACTCTCCGAGTTCCATCGGCAGCCAGCAGGTCGAGCGAATAGCCGTCACGGACAAGCCGGATCGGCCACCAGTCGGACACTTCGGTGCCACCACCAGACTCGCGACCGTCGTCCGAAAAAAGAAGAAAGCTCGGATTCTGGGCTGCGAAGCCCTGGAACTTATAGACATGAATGTTCGCGACTGTTCGCAATACGACCAGCTCCTTGTCCGCGACGTCTGCCCCCGTATAGGCAACGGCCTGTTCGGCATCCACGACGCAGACAAAGCGTTCCTGCCAATGCGGTTCAGCATAATGAACCAGCGCCAGGAATTCGAGGTCATCCGAGACCATCACCGGCAGGTCTTCGTGGCCTGCAGTTTCGATGAGGCTCTCAATCGAATCCGTATTCGACTCGCCACTCGCTAGAGGACCGCGATGCGAAAGCCAAAATTGCCCCTCCCGCGCCGCGACCGCGAATAACAAGAACGCGACCACGAATGCGACGCTCCTATGCCCCAGCCTGGAAAGGATGTACGAGAGCGCAAGCGGCACCCCGATCACGGCGGGAAGTGCATACCGTACAGTCAATCCCCCGTGAGCTACCTTCGTCGCAACGTAGATCCCGACCGGCAAGGCCAAAAGCGCGAGCGTAAGCACCTGTCCATCGAAAGGGCTCTCGCACGTGCAAGTAGCCTTTGCCCTCCCATTCACCGCGGCCAGAGCCGCGCCGAGAACGCCCAGGGTCAGCGCTGCAGCGACACCGACGCCCCACCGCCCCGCAACCTCAAAAAAGGCACCGTACGTCACCGCAACCGTAAACAGAGTGGGCTTCGCGTAGAAATGCGCCCCATAGTACTGGCGTAAATGCGACAACAACGGCCAGAAGATAGCGAGCGGCACGAACCCGCACAGCAGCGCCAGCCAAACGCCGAAGCGTATCTCCCGCGTTCTTAGCAATCGCACCCCTTCAGCCGCCCCGAACGGTACGAATGCAAACACGGCGTAATAATGGAGCGACACCGCGAGCGCCAGGCAGAACCCCAACAGCAGTGACCACCGCCACGACGACGCGCGTTGATAGCAGACCAGCGCGACTGCTACACACGCGACGACCAGACTGTAGGCCCTCGCTTCGACCGCGTAGACGTCGAACAGGACCGTCGTGAAGAGAACGAAGCTGCAAATCAGCGCGAGGGCGTTGCCTATTCTCCGCCGCACAAATATAAAAACGCAGACCGCGAGGCAGCAGAAGCCGAAAATCGACGGCAACCGTAGCGCGATTTCCTGGTTCGCAAGCATCCCACTCGCTGCTCTTGCAATCACGTAATACGCGGGACCTTGCCCATCGACAGCGTGCTCGAGCGCGCTCCAGATCCCGCGCATTCCCGGCTGGTGCACCATGATCCAGGTACACACTTCGTCGCACCAGAACGGCCTGGCTGCCGCGGCGACCACGCCTCTTACCGCGGCATACACCACCAGAACGGCCAGCCATCGCACCGCCGCCCGGTCGGAAAGCCACGCCGACGCGTCCGAATCAGCTATCTTCGCGTCTATTTCAACGCTCTGCTTCATCGTCGACGGCTCTCTATCAGGCATTGGCTCATCTTTTGGCGGAGAACTCGGAGAAATTACCCGGGCGAGTTTGCGCGGAAACGTTTTCAAACATGTTTGGTCCCGCTGCTTTGTTGTTGACGCAATCAAATGTCCAGAGCCAGTAGCAAAATGCCGGAAACGCGCCCACCGCGCGATATGAGTTTTCAACGATCCGCCGGACTGCGCCCGCAATAAAACGGCTGCTGAGCAGCGGGACGCGCCGCAAGGCGCGCGGAAAAAATGTATCGCGAGGAGCCCACTGCCAGTGCGAGACACGAACGATCGAGAACCCCGATTGCTCCAGAAATGCCCGAAAATTCCGATACTCGAAAAGGCCCGGATAGAGGAAAGGATGTCCTATCCGAGGATTCGGCACGCTGCAAATAAAATGTCCGGAAGGAGCGAGGACGCGGCGTACTTCCTGGAGCGCATAGAAAGGGTTCATCAGGTGTTCGAACGTCTCAAGACTAATGACCAGGTCGAATTCGTCGGTCTGAAACGGCAGGCCATCCGAGCTGACGTCGAGGCATTGGGCGCGCAGCCCAAGTTCCTTGCAGCGATCGATGCCGGATGAAGACGCATCAACTCCCATCGACTCGATGCCGCGTTCCGACAGCAGACGAAGCAGCGCGCCATCACCGCATCCGGCTTCGAGAATCTTCCGAGGATTTAAGCCCGCCACAAAATTTTCGACCGTCCATTTGAGCCGGTCGTCGTCGTAGGTCCCATGCTCGTAATAATGCGCGTGCGCCGAGAGGGCAAATTCCCGAGCATCGTTCATCTATTCTGTCCTCTCCCTGCGCTCAGCCCTCGAACTCTCGAATTCCATCGCAAAATCCGTGGGCCGAATTCCCCGAACCACACAAAATCTTCAGCCACCCTTTATACCGCATCTTCGCGGCCGGATGTCAGCGGACTCGAATCACCCCGGCTTCGCCGAGCCTCGCGTAATGCGCCTCGAATCACGCGGCCCGGCCCAACAGTTGGTGCTAAAATCAGTGCATCATGGCTCGCGACTCCACCGAGCGCGTACACCATTGCCCCCATTGTGGCGGCAAGAATGTCCAGCGCACCCGGAAAGTGGGATTTCTTGAAGCTGCCACGTACTGGATATTCCGCATCCACCCCTATGTCTGCTCGGATTGTGGCCGCAAGTTCGTGGATCGCGTCTTGACCCACCGCGATTCCGCCCTCTAATCTCGCGCAATAAAGCGGCTTCACACGATCCTTACACACCTTGAATTTGCATTTTCTCCCCCATCCGTGGATCATAGTTGTAGGAGTTAGGATGGAGTTGTAGGAGTTGTGATCGACTTATGGAAGTTGTGATGGAGTTGTAGGAGTTATGATGGAAACGCAAAACATCGCGAATCCAAGCTCAACCGCGGCGAGTCCCCGGCCAACCGGGACGAGTCCGCGGTCAACCGCGGCGAACACGCGGTCAACCGTGGCGAACACGCGGTCAACCCCGGCGAATGCCCGGTCAACCGTGGCGAACACCCAGTCAACCGGGCGCCCCGCCCTCAGGAATCTACCCCACCCCAGATCGAATTCTAATCGGGACTGCAAACGATTAGAAATCAATCCCAAACGATTGAAAACAAGCCACTTCGCTAAATTCTAACCGGAACAAAAACAGCCTCTTTCCGCCTCCCGATTTCGATTCTAGCCCGCGGCCCCAAACCAGCCGCTCAGAATTGAATTTAGTTCGCGGCCCCAATTCCGGCCGCTCAGAATTGAATTTAGTTGGCGGTCTGGATTTTGGCCGTGCGCGCAGCGATCGGGATCACCGGTTTGTACCCGCTCAGCCCGAAATACAGCACATAGCCATGGCACAGCAGAGGAACGATGAACGCCTTCTGAATGTTGCTGGCGTCGGAGATGAGGCCCATGATCGCCGGGAAAATTGCTCCACCGATAATGGCCATCACCAGCAGCGACGAACCCAGCTTCGTATACGGCCCGAGATTTTTCAGACTCAGCGCGAAAATCGTCGGGAACATGATGGAGTGGAAAAATCCGACGAGCACAATCGCCCAGACAGGAACCGCTCCCGTCGCGAACAACGCGATGCTCAAGCAAATCAGCGAGCCGCCCGCGAACAGGCTGAGAAGGCGCGGCGCAGGGAATTTTTTCATGATCGCCGAGCCTGCAAATCGGCCGAGCATGAAACCGATGAGATGCATTTGCAGATAATGCGCCGCGGATTTCTCGTGTGTTTCCGAAATCATGTGCTCGGCGAAGCGAATCACGAAGCTGGCGACTCCGACTTGCGCGCCGACGTACAAGAATTGCGCGATCACGCCTTTCACGAGATGCCGGTAAGCCCACAGATCGCGCAGCCGCACTTCGGTTTCCGCTGGGCCACCGGCCGTGCCGGCCGCGGGGACTTCCGGCAAATTCGAAAAATAAATCAGCGTGGCGACGCCAAGAAAAATACACGCGATCACGAGGTAGGGAACTCTCACCATGCTCGCTTCGTACGCTCGATAGGCCTGCAACTGGCCGGGCGGCATCGCCGCGAGCTGGGCCGGTGTGTGCTCGATGCCGGAGAGAATAAAAGCGGCGCCGATAAACGGCGTGATCACGGCGCCGACGGCGTTGAACGACTGCGCGAAATTCAGCCTGCGCTCCGAACTCTGCGGCGGGCCGAGAATCGTTACGTACGGATTCGCAGCGACTTCGAGAAAACTCTGCCCGCACGCCATTACGAACAGCGCAAAAAGAAAAAATCCGTAGACGCGCACGTACGATGCGGGAATGAATAAAAATGCACCGGCCGCGCAAATCACCAGCCCGATCAAAATTCCTCTTTTGTATCCGACGCGCTCCATCAGCCATCCGGCGGGAAGCGCAGCAAGAAAATATCCGCCAAAAAACGCCGACTGAATCAGAGACGACCGAAAATCGGTGAGGCTAAATGCTTTTTTCAAGTGGGGAATCAGAATGTCGTTCAGATTGACGCCGAGCGCCCAAAGAAAAAACAGGCTAGTGACGAGAATGAAGGGCACAACGAAGCGGCGTTCCGTCAGCGGCGCGGGTGAAGTTCCCATTTCGCTCCCTTAGGTCAAAGCGCGATCGAGATGCACGTATCCGCCGTCGACATACAAGTGCTGCCAGGTGATGTGGCTGGCCTGCACCGAAATCAGAAACACCGCCATCGCCGCAATTTCTTCCGGAGTGGTCATGCGGCGTTCGAGCGGAATCTTCGCGACGATGTCCTTTACCTTCGTTGCGGGATCGGGAAATGTAGCGAGCCACTGGCGATACAGCGGCGTCATGACTTCCGCGGGAAGAATCGCGTTGACGCGAATGCCGAACGGCAGCAGCTCCGCGGCCCATTCACGCGTGAGGCCCAGAATGCCGCCCTTGGCCGCGACGTATCCGGAAGTGCCGCCCTGGCCGGTGACGGCGGTCTTCGAGCTGATGTTGACGATGGGGCCGCGCGAGCGCTTCAAATGCGGGAGCGAATAGTGCGCCATGCAGTAGTAGTGCAAGAGATTGCGTTCGAGCGAGCGGACGAATTGTTCCGGGTTGCCGCTCTCGAGGCCAATTTTGTCGTTGACGCCCGCGTTGTTCACAAGCGCGTCGATTCGGCCGAACCGTTCGATGGTTTCCGCGACGGCTTTGAAGCAGTTCGCGGGCAAAGTGAGATCGGCCGAAAGCGCAAAACTTTTCGCGCCGAGGCCATGGAGTTCCGCAACGATTTTTTCGCCGCTCTCCGCGTCGCGGTCCACAATCACGGGAATCGCGCCTTCGCGCGCGCAGGCATGCGAAATCGCGGCGCCGATACCCTTGGCGCCGCCCGTGATGATTACGACTTTGTCTTTGATTTGTAAATCCATTGGGCGGGTCTGCGTCAGCCGCGATCAGCCATGGAGCTTGAAAAAGCCGCCATCGATCGGATAGTCCGTACCCGTGATGAACGCGGCTTCCTCGGAACACAAAAATAGTGCCAAGTCTGCGACTTCCCGCGGCTGCGCCATCCTCCCGATGGGCTGTGTTTCGGAAAGCTTCTTGAACATCTCGGCTTCGCGGCCCGGATAATTCTGGCGAAGAAAGCCATCCACAAAGGGAGTGTGGACGCGCGCCGGTGAAATGCAATTGCAGCGAATTTTGTGCTTCAGATAATCGCGCGCGACCGAATACGTCATCGACACGACTGCGCCCTTGCTCATGGAATAGGCAAATCGTTCATTCAATCCCGTTGACGCGGCGATGGAGGCCATGTTGACGATCGCTCCGCCGTGCGACTTCATGTGAGGAATCAATGCGAACATGCAGTTGTACATGCCCTTCACGTTGACGCGGAAGATGCGGTCGAAATCGGCTTCGGAGGTCGTTTCGAGCGTGCCGACGTGCGAAATTCCCGCGTTGTTGATGAGGATGTGCACCGGGCCGCCGCGAATCACTTCTTCGAATGCGGATTTCACGCCCGCTTGATCCGCCACATCGCAGTGGTAGGCTCGCGCGCTGCCGCCGCAACTTTTTATCTTTTCGGCCGCCACCTTCGCCGCCGCAAAGTCGACATCAAGAATGCAGACGGCCGCGCCGGCTTCGGAGAATCGCTCGGCGATACTTTTTCCGATGCCGCTGCCGCCGCCGGTCACGACTGCGTTCTTGCCGTCCAGCCGAAACGGATTCATTACGTTGTCCTCACCTCTCAGAGAGAGACGCCGCGCTTCCAGGGAATAAAATCGTCCTGGCCGAGCAATTCAGCCTTGGTCATCACTTCGCCGCTCGAGATCTGAATGGCGCGATCGAGAATCTGTTCGCCCATCTGCTCGATCGTAAATTCTCCGCCGACCACGGGACCGGTATCGATGTCGATGATGTCGGGCATGCGCCGGGCGAGCGCCGAGTTGCTGGAGAGTTTCACGACCGGAGCGATCGGATTTCCGGTCGGCGTCCCAAGGCCGGTCGTAAAGAGGACCACGCTCGCGCCCGCGCCGACCTGCGCGGTGACGCACTCAACGTCGTTCCCGGGCGTGCATTGCAGATTCAATCCGGGCTCGGTCGAGTATTCCGGATAATCGATCACCGCCGTAACCGGCGACGTTCCGCCCTTCTTGGCGGCGCCGGCGGATTTCATCGCGTCGGTAATCAACCCGTCGCGAATATTGCCGGGTGACGGATTCATCTCGAATCCGGAAAACACCGCTTTCGCGCGCGCATCGTACGCGCGCATGAGATGGATGAACCGGTCCGCGACCTGCGCCGTCGTGCTCCGGTTCATGAGCTCCTGCTCAACGCCGCAGAGTTCCGGAAATTCCGAAAGGATCGTTCGCCCACCCGACGCCACGACGAGATCGGAGGTGTGGCCGATCGCCGGATTCGCGGAAATTCCCGAAAATCCGTCCGAGCCTCCGCATTTAAGGCCGACGCAAAGTCGCGAAATCGGCACGGGCACGCGCTCGCACTTATTCGCTTCGACCAAACCTAGAAAGGTTTTCTGAATGGCCTGCGAGAGCATCGCGAATTCGGTTCCGCTTTGCTGCTGTTCGAAGACGAACAGAGGCTTCTTGAAGTTCGGGTCGCGCTTCTTCAACTCTTCGCGAAGCACGGCGACCTGCGAGTGCTGGCAGCCGAGACTGAAAACGGTGGCGCCGGCGACGTTCGGGTGATGGAGATAGCCGGCGATGAGCGCGCACAAGTTGTTGGTGTCCTCGCGCGTCCCGCCGCAGCCACCTTCGTGAATCAGAAACTTGATTCCGTCCACATTTGTGAAAAGACTTGACGCGCGACGCTGTGCGCGCGCCTCAGCCGCCCGGTACGCTGCCATCTCGCCGAATTTGCCTTCGCGATATAGATTCGCCAGGTCCGCAACCTGCTGGCGATACACGGGAGGCGGCGCAAACCCGAGCTCTTCTTCGAACGCCTGTTTCAATGTGGCGATATTCCGGTTCTCGCAGAAGACGAGCGGAACGACGAGCCAATGGTTTCGCGTTCCCACCTGGCCATCGGGACGCAGGAAACCCGAAAAGGTACGCTGCCGCCATTTCGAAACGTCGGGAGGCGTCCAATGAAAATCCGTCGATTTCTCTTCGACCGCCGTTGTGTCGTGGCGAAGATTGCGAGTGGTCAGCGCTTGTCCGCGGCGAAGCGGCTCCGTGGCTTTCCCGACAACGACGCCGTACATGATGACGCGATCGCCTTGCGCCAGATCCGCGGTGACGAACTTGTGTTTGGCAGGGACTTCCGAGACCAATTCATAATTCGTCCCGGAATAATCGACGACGTCGCCCTTTCTCAAATCCTTCAAGGCGATCAGCACGTTATCCCGAGGATCGATTTTCAGAACACT
The DNA here is from genome assembly GCA_963771905.1 of uncultured Acidobacteriota bacterium. Classification (GTDB taxonomy): domain Bacteria; phylum Acidobacteriota; class Terriglobia; order Acidiferrales; family UBA7541; genus Palsa-147. The sequence goes on along the minus strand of CAVYVI010000010.1, from coordinate 33,090 downwards.
GCTTTGCATACCAGCAACCTCGAACCGCTTCGCACTTGCCCACCGCAGATCCAGGGACGTGAAGGGTTCTCGCGCTTGCGTCCAGGCTCCAATGCCCAAGCGCGTCCCTCGCGTTTCATACCTATTACATCCTTGCACTTTCGGGAAGCGGAAGAAACCCTGTTCAAATCAGCGGGTTGTCCCATGTCGTTGGCGTGTGGAATTCGCAGATGCGTTTTCATCTGACGGGACATGGCAAGCCGTTTTCTGAGCGTCTTCGAATTCCGCAATCGCATATAACAAGCCAACGCTCGAAATTCAAGACAAAAGATTTACATTTCACATGTTAAAAGGCATAGTGGACGGCCGGAGACCGACAAAACCGCACGAGGCGAGGGGAAGAAAGCGATGATTCGAGCCAAAGAGTCAAAATCCGCGCCCGTGGGCGTGGTGTCCAAAGTGTTGAAAATCCTCGAAGCTCTCAGCACATCTCCAGCCGGCCTGCAGCTCAAGGACGTTGCCGAGCAGACGGGCATCAACAAAAGCACCGCGTATCGTTTTCTCGCGCATCTGGAAGCCGAAAGCTATCTCTTTCGAGACGAATTGGGCGCATATCTCGTCGGCCCGAAACTCGTGCGGCTGGGTTCGGGCGCGACGTACCAGGCGACGCTTCGAAAGATCAGCCGGCCCGTGCTGCAACACCTTTGGAAAGCCACCAACGAAACCGTCAACCTCGGAATTCTGGACGGCCAGGATGTGTATTACGTCGACGTGGTGCAGAGCCCGCATCCGTTTCGCATGGCGTCGCCCGTGGGATCGTGGCGCCCGGTGTATTGCACGGCGATGGGCAAGGCGCTCACGGCATATCTTCCGGCCGATGAAAAAGAGCACGTGCTCTCGTCGATCCGCTTCGAGCGGTTCACGCCCCACACGCTGACCCGGTTGCCACAGCTCCGGAAAGAACTCGAAAAAATTCGTCAACGCGGCTACGCGCTGGACGATGAGGAAGCAACTCTGGGCGCCCGCTGCGTAAGCGCGCCGATTCTTCACGACGGCGGCAAAGTGGCCGCGGCCATCAGCGTGGCGGGTCCGACGACGAGAATCGCACGCGATAAAATTCCGGCGTTTGCCGGCGAAGTGGTGGCGGCCGCGCGGGCGATCTCGACACGGCTCGGCGCGTCTGAGTCCTGAGCCGGTTGGCACGGGTTATGCAGTGGCAAGCGCCACGGTAACGACGAGGCGCCGCGGGCCGTGCGCTCCCATCACCAGAATTTTTTCGATGTCCGCAGTGCGGCTGGAACCGGTGATGAAACACAGGTAGGAATTCCGGAGCGCCGTTCCGCGCTCTTTCACCTGTGCGAAAGCTGCTTCCAGATCCGGGACCAATTGCGCGGCCTTGGCGACGACAATGTGGACCGGCGCGACGATGGCCGCTCCGCGTCCGCCGCACTCCGCTGAGACGAGCACCGAACCCGTCTGAGCCACGAGCGCCTCGGCCATCGTGATCGTGGCTTGAGAGGACTCGCTCGGGCCAGCCTTCGATCCGGCGCCGCCTTCCGCGGTCCCGCTCGACCAGCGGATGTCGTGGCGGGTCCACGCGGACGCCATGCGGCGCAACTCCGGCGAATCCTGAACGAAAATTTCTCCTGCGGGAAGCGCACTCAAGATATTCGAGATTGCGGTTGCACTTGCGTCCAAATTCGGGGTCATCACGCATTCCGTGTTGTTGCCGGCGCACTCTTTCTGGAAGCGCTCAAGAGGATTCGCGACCGGCGCGAAGGCGGGATCGCTCGTGCTCCGCGCGTGTGGTGATGCCGGCGTGGCCAGAGCGGCCGTAATGCGCGCAAGAATTTTTGCGCGGCTGGGATTGTCAATCCGGTTCAAGGCCTTTTCTCCAGAGGGCGCGGAAAGATTTGGACGGAATACGCGGCGCAGCGCGATCTTCGGTCCACGGACGCAGAGGGTCGAGTGCCGTGCGTTCGAGTCCAAGTGCGTAGACGAGGCGCAAAGCGGCGCGGCCGGCTGCGCCGAAGAATGCGAAACGTCCCGCGCCCATCGTCGTCCAACGCCAGAGCTTGAAGCCGACGCGCTCGACCCATGGGCGGTGCGCTTCGTTCACCGCGTTCCGCCGGTTGTGCAGAAGATGGTGGTGCAAGTCGATTTTGACGGGGCACGCGTCGGTGCACGCGCCGCACAACGACGATGCGTAGGAGAGGTGCTGGAATTGATCGAGGCCGCGGAGATGCGGGGTGAGCACGCTGCCAATCGGGCCTTGATACGTGGTTCCGTAGGTGTGGCCGCCGACGGAGCGAAACACGGGACACGCGTTCAAACATGCACCGCATCGAATGCAATGCAGGACGTCGCGCTGCTCGGCGTCGGCGAGGAGTTGGCTGCGGCCGTTATCGAGGAGAATGATGTGAAATTCTTCGGGGCCGTCGGTCTCGTTCGGGCCGCGCGGCCCACCGATTAATGAGTTGTAGCAGGTGATCGGCTGGCCCGTGCCCGAAGTGGCGAGGACCGGCCACAAGATTGCGAGATCCTCGAGCCGCGGGATCACTTTTTCAATTCCGGCGAGAGCCACATGGATGCGCGGCAGGCTCGTGCCGAGATCGGCGTTGCCCTCGTTGGTGGTGATGGCGATCATGCCCGAATCGGCGACGAGGAAATTCGCGCCGCTGATGCCCATCTCGGCGGCGAAAAAGGTTTGGCGGAGCCAGCGTCGCGCAGCGGCGACGAGTTCGGGCGGGTCATCGGTGTCAATGCCTCCCAGTTTTTCCTTGAAGAGCGCGGAGATTTCGGCGCGCGTCAGGTGCATCGCGGGCGTGACGATGTGGTAGGGCGGCTCGTTGCGAAGCTGAACGATGAATTCTCCGAGGTCGGTCTCGTAGACCTTCATTCCTTCCTTTTCGAGCGCGGGAGCCAAGTGAATTTCCTCGGCGACCATGGATTTCGATTTCACGATGGTGCGGACGCCGCGCTCGCGCGCGAGATTGGTGATGTACGCGCGCGCTTCTTCGGCGTTCTCGGCCCAAAATACATGGCCTCCACGCGCTTTCACGCGCTCCTCGAATTCCAGGAGATAGCGGTCGAGATGGTTCACCGCTTCCCACTTTATTTCCTGGCACCTTTCCCGCGCGGCCTGCCAATTGAAAAAGCGCGCGCGGCCGCGTTCGGATGCTTCGTTGTACTTGTCGATGCCGTGCCGGATGATTTCGCGGTGCGCGAGATCGGCGGACTTGGTGGCGGCGTCGCGCAGGAATTCCGCGGCGGCGTTGCTCATCGGGCCTTCCCGGATGCGGCGGATTGAGAATCGCGTTCGCTCGAGGCTTCCGCGCGCGCGAGGATGCCGGCGAGATGCAAGGTGCGCACCGGCGAATTTTGCCTGCGGAGAATTCCGTCGATGTGCATCAGACAACTGGGATCGGTGGACGTGATGTACTCGGCGCGTGCGGCTGCGGCGCTCGCTGCCTTTGCCTCGCCCATCGCCGCGGAAATCATGTTGAATTTTACGGCGAAGGTGCCGCCGAAGCCGCAGCAATCTTCGCTGTATTGCATTTCGACGAGCTCGAGGCCGCGCACGTGGCGCAAAATTTCGCGCGGCTCCTGCTTCAATCGCAGCTCTCGCAGGGCGTGGCATGCATCGTGGTATGCGACGCGGTGTGGAAACGCGGCGCCGACATCGGTTACGTGCGCGACCTTGATGAGAAACTCGGAAAATTCGAATACGCGTTTGCCGAGTTGCACGGCTTCGCCGTGGAGCGCTGTGCCGGCCAGGAGTTCGGGGTAGAAATTCCGCACCATCGTGGTGCAAGAGCCCGAGGGGCAAACCACCGCTTCGGCCGAACGAAAGACGCGGACGAAGCGTTCGGCGAGAGGGCGCGCGTCGTTCCAATATCCGCTGTTGAACGCGGGCTGGCCGCAACACGTTTGTTGCGCCGGGAAATCGATTTCACAGCCGATTCGACGGAGGACGCGCGCGGTATCAAGGCCCACGTCCGGCATGAGTTGATCCACGAAGCAGGGAATGAAGAGCGAAACTTTCATGTTGGATGGGCTGGTGATTGATCGCCCGCGACCGGCAAAGATTCGCGCGCCGGCGCACCGCCCAGAAATTGTGCGGAGGGCGTCAAAAAGAGCAGCCAAAACTGTTTACGCTGTTCTTCTCGGGGTTGTCCAGCGATTTGTGGCGGGGAGGGGTGCGTTTCAAACTTTAAAACGCGAGGCGCAACTGGCGGAATCCGCTTGACTCGGCAGAGGAGGCGCGATTAGCTAGGGACTCGCAAATTTTGTCGTGTGTGGATCGATGCGGGCGAGAGTTCGAAAATAAAACGAAACACGAAGAGGAAACGCGTGGAATGAAGCTCATTCGTTTTGGCGAGCCGGGCAAAGAAAAGCCCGGTCTGCTTCTCTCCGATGGGAGCCGCGTGAACGCGTCCGGGTTCGGCTCCGACTACAACGAAAGCTTTTTTGAAAGCGACGGGATTGCGGCGCTGCGGAAATGGTTTGATGCGAACGGTGCGAGCGCGCCGCGCGTCGAATCTTCGGTGCGACTCGGCCCGCCGATCTGCCGGCCGAGCAAGATTATCTGCATTGGCGCCAACTTCCACCAGCACGCGATCGAGAGCGGGCTGGAAATTCCGAAAGAGCCGGTGATATTTTTCAAATCGACGACGTCGCTGGTTGGACCGAACGACACCGTGATCATTCCGCGCAACGCGGAGAAAGTGGATTGGGAAGTGGAACTCGCGGTGGTGATCGGCAAGAAAGCGAGCTATGTGCGGAAGGAAGACGTCTTCGAATACATGGCGGGGTTCGTACTTCACAATGATTACTCCGAGCGAAGCTTCCAGCTCGAACGCAGCGGTCAATGGGTCAAGGGGAAGAGCGCGGACACTTTCGCGCCCCTTGGACCATTTCTCGCGACTCGCGACGAGATTCCTGATCCGGGGCATCTGAACATGTGGCTGAAGGTGAATGGGGAATTCCGGCAAAAGGACTCGACCTCCGATATGATCTTCGATGTGCCCACGCTGGTGAGCTACTTGACTGAATTCATGACCCTGCTGCCCGGCGATGTGATCAGCACCGGAACTCCCGCGGGCGTGGGTCTCGGCATGCGACCTCCGAAATATCTGAAGCCGGGAGATGTTGTAGAGTTGGGAATCGACGGCTTGGGGGAATCGCGCCAGACGCTCGCGGCGTGGAAAGCGTAGATCCCGCGCTGCGTGATTCCGTAGAGAGAATGAAACGCTCTTCTGTCCTTCGATTTTTCCGTACTTCATCGGCAGTGATCGCGACGGCAGTCCTGGCTTCCGCTCAGGCGCAGCATTCTCAGTCGAATGTCCCGCGCGGCGCGAAGGCCGGCGCCGTTCAATTCGAGGACATCGCGCGCCGGGCCGGGCTGACCGCTCTTGATGTGTATGGCGGCGAGAAACACAAAGAATTCATCATCGAGACGACAGGGAATGGCGCCGCGATCTTCGATTACGACAACGACGGCTGGCCCGACATTTTTCTTCCGAATGGCTCGACGGCGGAGGGATTCGCGCACGGAAGTGCGCCGACCGGCCACCTCTATCACAACAATCACGACGGTACGTTTACGGATGTGACCGCGAAAGCAGGGCTCGCGCGCGCCGGATGGGGGCAAGGTGCGTGCGTAGGCGATTACGACAACGACGGCAATCTCGATCTGCTGGAGACCTTCTGGGGACAGAACGTGCTGTTTCATAACAACGGAGACGGCACGTTCACCGACGTCACCGAAAAAGCCGGCCTGAAAACGCCCAAAGATGAGTGGAGCACCGGATGCAGCTTCATTGATTACGATCGCGACGGCAAGGCGGATCTATTCGTGGTGCGCTACGTCGATTTCTCTTACGACACGGTGCCGCGGCCGGGCCAGGGGCAATGGTGCGAATGGAAGGGAATCAACGTGATGTGCGGCCCGCGCGGATTGAAAATGGCGGTGAATGCGCTCTATCACAACAACGGCGACGGCACTTTCACCGATGTGTCGGAGAAGTCGGGAATCACGAAAACTTCCGGATGCTACGGCCTAACTTCATTGACCGCCGACTTCGACCAGGACGGCTGGCCCGATATCTACGTCGCATGCGATTCCACGCCCAATCTTCTCTATCACAACAATCAGGACGGGACGTTCACGGATATCGGCCGCGCGGCCGGCGTCGCGTTCAATGAAGACGGAACCGTGCAGGCCGGCATGGGCCTAGCCGGCGACGATTACACGCATTCGGGCATGCAAGACATCATCAAGACCAATTTCAGCGATGACACACCGACGCTGTATCTGAATCGCGGAAAGAATGTGTTCGAAGACGTCACGTTCAGTGCAGGCCTTGGGACGGTGAGAAACTGGCTCGGCTGGGGCGTGCAATTCTTCGATTTCGACAATTCCGGCTGGCCGGGAATCTTCATCGCGAACGGCCACGTTTATCCGGAAGTGGATGGCAAGGATCTCGGCACCAGCTATCGCCAGCCGAAAGTTCTCTACTTCAATTTGCGCGACGGGAAATTCACCAATACCACCGGGCAATCCGGCGCCGCGCTGAGCGAGCCGCATTCCGGCCGCGGCATGGCTCTTGGCGATCTGTTCAACGATGGCCGCGTGGAGGCGCTGGTGAACAATATGAATGAGGCGCCTTCGCTTTATCGCAACACGGGTCCGGCCGGCAATTTCATTACGCTGCAACTTATCGGGACGAAATCGAATCGCGCCGCGCTCGGCGCGGCCGTCACTCTAGAGCAGGGAAGTGACACGCGAGAACAAGAAGTTCGCAGCGGCGGAGGGTTCATTTCGCAGAGCGATCTGCGATTGCATTTCGGATTGGGCGGGGCCGAGCGCGCCGAAAAAATCGTGATTCGTTGGCCGAGCGGATTGGTTGAAACGCTGAAGGACCTGCCGGCGAACCGATACTACGTGGTGCGCGAAGGCAGCGGAGTGGATTCCAAGCAAACACGCGAAGTCATCCACCCACAAATCACGGCCGGCAAGCCAAAGTAAGAAACGCGGCAGTTGGTCACGCCGTGCCGCCGAGCGAGATCACGGCGATGGCCAGAAATAAAATCGCAATTCCCGTCCAACAGTATGTGAGGGCGGGCCGTCCCGCATCCTTCCATTCTCCGGTGATCATGCCCCAAAAGATTCCGACGATGATGTCCATGACCATGAACACGGGCCAGCCGATGATGCCGCCGAGCGCGCCGAGGATTGAAGCGCCGGAGCCATAGGTCAGCGTTCCGCCGAACCAGAGCAATCCCATCAAGCTGCCGAGGAACCAATACGGCGCGCCGCCCGTCTTGTAAACACCCCACGTCTTATTTTTCCGGAGCAGGTAAACGCAATAGACCGCGTTGGCGATGAATCCGCCCGTTACACTCAGCGACCATATCGGATTCGCAGCCATCAACGCGCTGGCGCCCGCGTCGAGCGCTTTTAAACGTAGCTCGTCGCCGAATACAAAGCTGAAGTTCAGCATCGATGAAAACAATCCAGAGAAAATGCAGATGATCAAGCCGAGGGTAAATCCGGAGCGCGGCGAACCGGCCTGCCCCGAGTTGCGCTCGCGGCGGCGGCCCGCAATCGCCAAAAAGAAGAGCCCGACGGTCATGATCGCGGTTCCGATCAAGAGCGCGATGCCTCTTTTGGAAACAAGCTCTTCCGGATGAAGCACGGCGAGCGGTATGAGCGAGCCGAACGATGCGGTGATGCCGAGGATTACCGCGAATGCGAGTGCGAGGCCGACGCGGCTGATTCCAAGTCCAAAAAGCGTTGCTCCAACGCCCCACGCGAGCCCGAAGAGCGCCACTTTCTCGAGCGTGGGCCACGACGCGCTGGAATAGACGCCGGCGAGGTGGGGAATCGTGGCATACGTGATGATCCATGGAAAAATCACGAGCCCGGTAAAGGCGAAGATGAGCCATGAATTCTCCCAGCGCCACGACGGCATTCGTTTCATCGGAGTAGCGAAACTTCCGTTTAGAACGCCCGCGAGAATCACCACCGCGATGCCCCAGCCGATTTGTCCGTTCATCGAGTCTCCAGGAATCTCGACATCCGCCCGCCGCACTGCTCATCGCTTCCACGCAGGAGTGGGCGGCGCGCGAGAGGCTGACAGAAAATGAGGCATGGTGGGGCGTCACGTCAACACGAATTCCTTTGAGCGCGGCAAATTTCAACTTGTGAAATTATCATTTCGTTGACGCGCGCCCACCGCGTTGAGTAAATTCTCTGGGCCCCGAGGAGCGCGCCATGAGAATAGCCTCCATTAAAATTCGTGTCTGCCGCAACACGCAGCAGGCCATGTCCGATTCGGAAATGCGTTCCGGCGGGAAGTCGACGTTCGATTTTCTGGTCATCAGCATGAAAACTGACGAGGGAATCGAAGGCCACTCGATGGGATTCGCGGGGCGTGGCGCGGAAATGGCGGGCGGAATCGCCGCGTCCGCGATGAAACCCTTCTTCGAGGGAAAGGACCCGCTCTATCGCGAGAAACACTGGCAGGATTTCCGAACTTACGACCGCTGGTGGCAGCACGTTCCCATCTATGCCTACGGGCCTTTTGATATTTGCCTCTACGATATCGCCGCGAAGGCGGCGGGCCAGCCGCTCTACAAGTTGCTCGGCGCGTATCGCGATAAAGTTCCTGTGTATGCGAGCTCATTCGTCTTGCCAACGCCCGAAGCTTACGCACAACAGGCGCTCGAAGTGAAAGGGCGCGGCTGGCATGCCTACAAATTGCATCCGCCGGGCAAATTGGAATTCGACCTCGCCGCCTACCGCGCGTGCCGCGAAGCGGTCGGGCCGGATTTCAAGCTCATGGCGGACCCCGTCGCGGCCTATTCTCATCAGGAAGCGTTTCGCGTGGGGCGCGAGCTTGAACGGCTGAATTACTACTGGCTCGAAGAACCGCTTTTCGATGTTGATTTTCACGGCCTGCGCAAGCTCACTGCGAATTTGGATATCCCGATTTGCGGCACTGAAGTCCTGGCGGGCTCGCATTACTCGACGGCAGAATGCATCTCAAGCGGCGTGGTGGATATCGTGCGGACGGATGTCTCGTGGAAGGGAGGCGTGACGCCGGTAATGAAGACTGCACACCTGGCGGAATCGTTTGGGGTGCGCTGCGAACTGCACACGGCGATCTACCACGCGCTCGAAATCGTCAATTTGCACTGCTGCGCGGCGATCTCGAACTGCGAGTTCTTCGAGCTCCTCTACCCCCTCAAGTACATGGACCTGGCAATGAAGAACAACCTCGACATCGATTCGGAAGGCTACGCGCATCCGCCGAATTCTCCAGGAATCGGCGTGGATTGGGATTGGGATTTCATCGATCGATGCACGCTAAAAGTCATGTGAACGGAAAGGCGCCTGGCACGTGGAAAACAGCAGCAGCGAAGTTGACGTTGCGCGGTTCCGAACTTTGGGTCCAATATGTCGCCGATGCGCTCTCGTGTATTTTTCGCCGGACTTCTCGGGCTGATAATTGTCGCGGTTGCGCCTGCGCGGGCGCAGGATATCGACACCGTCGTTTCTCCGCGGAATCGCAATCCCGCCACAATCGCCGATCAAATCAGCGATCCAGCCGAGCGCGCCGCTTTTTTGTCCTTGTATCAGCACAAAGAGCCGCAGGAGATGCTCGCAAAGTCGCAAGACTTCTTGGAGAAATTCCCGCAGTCGGCATTCGTCGCTCAGGCATATGAGGTCGCGGCGCGCAGCAGCTTCGATTTGGGACGATACAGTGAAGGCCTGGAGTTCGCTCGCCAGTCGCTCACGTTCCTCCCCGAAAATGCTTTGCTCCTTGTTTCCGTTGCGGATGTCGAGTCACACCAGAAGCTGAACGAGGACGCGATTTCGGATGCACGCAAAGCCGTCGAATATCTCGATCGCTTCAGCCGGCCAGCCACGGTTAAAGAGCGAGAATGGCCGGAACTGAACCGAAAACTGAAAGCTTCGGCGTACTTTGCGATGGGCCGAGCGTTGCTGGCCGAAGGTCTCGACTCGCCGGACCGGGAAAAACGCGCAACGTTGTTGCAGCAGTCGGAAGCGGCACTGACGCAGGCTCGCGCGCTGAATCCCGCGGATCTCGAGATCGCGTATCTCAAGGGGCTTGCACGCGTGTCCTCGGGGGAACTAAACCTCGCGGCCTCCGATTTTGCCGAAGTCTATAAGGCGGGAGGCACGTTCGCGCCGAAGGCGCTCGAAAATCTGAAGGCGATTTACAAGGCACTTGAACCGGGACAGGTTGCTGGATTCGACGGATTCCTCGCAAAGCTCGCAGATCAGCGAGCGGCGGACGTGCCACCCGCGCCGCCGAAGAGCACCGCGCCGCCGGAGCTGCCGGAATACGCGGGCTCCGAGGCCTGCAAGTCGTGCCACGGGGGAATCTATCGCGCGTGGTCGCAAAGCGGCATGTCGAAAATGTTTCGTCCCTATGCCGCGCAGAACGTCATCGGCGATTTTGAAAAGAACAACGAATTCTTCCTGGGCGACGACGAAATCTATCGCGGCGGCGAACTGAAAATCGTTCCCGGACCGAATCGAACGCCGTATGCGAAAATGACCGTCCGCGACGGCCGCCACTTTTTCTCGATTAAACAATCCGATGGCCAGTGGCATAGCTATCCTGTCGACTACACGATCGGCTCGAAGTGGCAGCAAGCCTACGCGACCAAGCTCCCGAACGGCGAGATCAAAGTCTTTCCGATTCAGTACAACGCCGTTACGAAGCAGTGGGTGAACTTCTGGAAAATCATCGACGAGGCCGGGAGCGCCCGCGCTGATTTGCGCAATTGGGAAAATTTCGATCCTTCAACCACGTATCAGACCAATTGCGCAATTTGCCATACCAGCCAGTTGCGCGATCTCAATGGCGGAGATCCGCCTTCGATTCACCGGGAATATCGAGAGCCGGGGATCGACTGCGAGATGTGCCACGGCCCGTCCGAGAGGCACATCGCCGCGATGAATGGCGACGAGACGTACAATAAGGCTCCTCTCGATCCGCCGGTCGATTTCGCGAAGATTAACAATCGCGAGTTCATCGCGGTTTGCTCGCAATGTCACATGCAGTCCGCGCTACGCGTTCCGGGACCGCATGGCGAAATTAATTATTCACGCACCGGCCAATTTTTCATGAAGTACGAGAGCATTCCCTTCGACGAGTTCTCCAGAAAGGGCTTTTATAAGGATGGGCGGTTCCGCCAGACGACGTTCATCGTCGAGTCGCTCGAGCGCTCGCAATGTTTTGTGAAGGGGCAGGTCACCTGCGCGACGTGCCACAATCCTCACAGCCATGACGAGTCCTCGAACCTGACTTCATTGAAATTTCCGGGCGAGCCGGATCGCATGTGCACCGGCTGCCACGCGCAATTCCTGGACAAATCCGCGGCCGCTACGCACACGCATCATTCGCCCGAATCGGAAGGCAGCCGATGCGTCTCGTGCCACATGCCGAAAATTATGGATGCGGTGCTCATGCGCGCTCGCACTCACAAGATTGACAGCATTCCGAGCGCCGATTTGACGCTGCGGTTTGGTCAAGAAGAAAGCCCGAACGCCTGCTTGCTCTGCCACGCTCAAAAGGATGCGAGGTGGGTCAAGGAAGAGATGCAGAAGTGGAAGCCGAGCGCCGGAGAAAGAAGCGGTGCGAATTGAAGCGGCGCCCGCATCGGTTTGCGCCCGTGCGATGGGCGCTGATAGCGCTCGCGCTACTGGGCATCGCTTTCTCGCTCGCGGCATTCGATCGCGCGGGCCGAGTGCGTGCCGCGCAAACAGCACAGGCGCCAGAGAAACCCGCTGCGCCCACAGCCGGCTACGTCGGTTCAAAAGCCTGCGCTCAATGTCACCGAGCGATCTTCAATAACTTTTCGCGGACAGACATGGGCCGCTCGATGTCCGAGGTGACGCCGGAATTCCTGGGGAAAATTCCCAATTCCGCGTCCATCTTCGATGCGCGGCTGAATCGCCATTTCGAAGTCACTGTTGGTGACGGGAAGCTCTACCAGAGCGAATACGAGAATGGGCCAAACGGCGAGACGGTTTTTCGTGAGTCGCGCAAGATCGAATGGATCATCGGCTCGGGCGCGAACGGCCTAGGGGGTCTCGTGACGCGCGGCGATTTTCTGTATGAAGCTCCGCTTTCTTTTTATTCGAAGACGCACAGCTGGGCGCTTTCGCCCGGCTACGAATTCGGCGACTACGGCTTCAATCGGCCGATTCTTCCCGCCTGCATCGCGTGCCACAGCGGGATGCCGCGGGCCATTTCCGGCAGCAACGGACGTTTCCTCGAGCCTCCGTTTCAAGAGCTCGCCATCGGCTGCGAAAATTGCCACGGACCGGGCGAAGCGCACGTCCTGGAAATGGCGGAAGGTGATTCGACTTCCGAATCCGGAAATCATTCGATTGTGAACCCTGCGAAACTTACGCCGTGGCTCGCAAACAACATTTGCATGTCATGTCACCAAACCGGAGACGGGCGCGTGTTGAAGCCGGGGAAAAATCACAGGGACTTCCGGCCGGGAACGCCGCTCGATGACACTCTGGCCATCCTGATTGTGCCTCCGAAACGCGATGCGCCGCCGCAGTCCGATCTCTTGCAGCACTATTTTTCGATGATTCTGAGCAAGTGCTATCGAAGCAGCGAGGGCCGGCTGAGCTGTATCAGCTGCCACGACCCGCACATCGAGCCCTCGCGCGAAGAAGCTCCCGGCTATTTCCGCGAAAAATGTCTGTCCTGCCACACCGAAAAAAGCTGCGCGGTGCCGCTCGCGATCCGGGAACGCAAGGATCCACCCGACGACTGCACGGGCTGCCACATGCCGAAGCGCGATATCAGCACGATCTCGCATTCAAGCTTGACGAACCATCGCATCGTCGCCACGGCCGAAGAGCCATTTCCCGACGAGACGTTTCACATGACTACGGCGCAATTGCCGGACCTCGTCCATCTCAGCGCCGTCCCCGGACGGAAAGATTCGACGCTGTCTTTGCCGATAATTCTCGAGGCCTATGCGCAATTGATGGACCAATATCCGCAATACCGCGCGCGCTACCGGGAAATAGGGAAACAGCTTGAAGCGAGCGAGCCGGATAACGTCACCGTGCTCGAAGCGCTTGCCGACGGTGCTCTTGCGCAGGAAAGCGCGGAAGGGAAGGCAGCGGCGCTTGGGTACCTCGAGCGCGCGATCAAGAATGGCGCAAATGCTCCCGCCGATTTCGAGCGGCTGGCGACGCTTCTCGTCGGAGCAGGCCGCGCAGGTGATGCGGTGGCGCCTCTCCAGCTGGGAATTCGCTTGGCTCCTTACGATGTCACGCTCTACCGGCAATTGGCAGGCGTTTTCGTTGCACTCGATCGCGCGTCCGAAGCCATCGCGATTCTCCGTCAGGCCAACGAGATCTTTCCGCAGGATGCAGCCGTTCGAAAACTTCTCGAAACTTCGGGCGCGATTGCGCCCAAGCCATAAATCTCGAAGGCGATACCGTCAGGTGGGAAAGCAATCGCAGTCAAATCCAGGCGGATCGTCGAATCTCAATCCTTCGGGGCAAAAGCTCCCACGGGTTGGCGTTCGTGTTGAGGAAAACCCATCCCTACTGACACCGCTCCCGCTGCGGACATGACCGCAGCCGCAAGCCCTGGAACCTGTTCTCGACTGATGCGAGTAACCGGCCCGGAGACGCTGACGGCGGCAACCGCGAATCGGTCCGCGTCGAAGATCGGCGCGCTCACGCAACGCGCCCCGAGAGTGGTTTCCTCATCGTCGAGTGAATAGCCTTGACGGCGGACGCGTTCGAGCTCGTCTCGAAGCTGGACCATGTTGGTGATGGTCTTCGGCGTGAGCGGCTGAAAACTCACCGTACTTAGAACTCGCTCCCGCTGTTCTTCCGGCATAAATGATGCGAGAGCTTTCCCGAGTCCAGTGGCATGCAGCGGGCGGCGGATTCCGACGCGAGAGGCGAGGCGGAATTCATGCGGACTTTCAAGTACATCGACGTAGAGCACGGTTCCCTGATCGAGGACCGCCAGATTCACCGTTTCGCCGGTCGACTTCCACAGCTCCCAGAGGATCGGCCGCGCGACCGCCTGCAGCGTCACGCGGTGATTGGATCGCGCTCCCATCTGCGAGAGCCTCGGTCCGATCATGTATGCTCCCGCTTGCGTTCGCAGGACGTAGCCGTCGCGCTCGAGATGCTTCAAGAAACGGTGAGCGGTGCTCTTGTGCACGCCCGTGATTTCACAAATCGGCTTGAGCGTAAGTCCTGACGGCGAGCCTTGAATCGCCTCAAGGATCTGGAAGACTTTCCCGATCACGCCGACTCCGGTGGGTTTCGATTGTTGCAGGCGTCGCATACGAATCCTCTGAAATCTCCTTAGATTTCTCTAGATGCAAACAGCCCCAATCGGCGCCATGAAGAGAAATCTAATTTCACATACTAAAACTTACCCCAGGTGTTTCACGCGCTCAAGCCCCGAAACCCGCACGAAATGGCCCAAATCACTGAAATTTGGGGTCCCGTGTCATTCTGACGCGAGCGGGAATGTACCACCTATTGAAACACAATTCAAGCATATGAAATTTTTCTATTGACAGCCTAGCGTAAAAGTATTACATGAAAACAGTTTTTGGGGTGATTGCGTTCGGTTTCAAGTTCCGGTAGTCCAATTCAGAGGCGCGCGTTTCGTGCGCAAGCGGTAACGATACAGATTCTTTCCGGGGATCAAGTAAAAGAGTGCTGCACCGTCGAGGCTAGGAGGACGTCACGATGAAATTCCGCGGGTTGCGCAATTCGCTGACAGTTTGGTCGCTGGGCGCGCTGTTGATTCTCGGAATCGGCGCCTTTGCCTCATTCCCGGGAGCGGCAAGCGCTCAAGTCGGCACTTCGATCAATGGCACTGTGCGCGATACGTCCGGGGCGGTGATTCCGGACGCGAGGGTCGTATTGCACAATCCCGCGACCAAGCTGGATCTCGTCACCACGACAAACAGCGCGGGGGCTTACGGCTTTCCGTCGGTCCAGCCGGGAACATATGAGATCCGGGTTTCGAAGCAAGGCTTCAACTCGTCCGTCGAATCCGAAGTGACCCTCGTCGTCAACCAGATTGGCACATTTGACGTCATGTTAAAGGCCGGATCTGTAACGGAAACGGTCACGGTTCAGGCCACCGTGAATGAGGTGGAAACGACCAGCGCCGAACTTGGCGTGGCCATCGTGAAGGCGCAGGTGAACGACCTTCCCTTGAACGGCCGAAATTTTACGCAACTGCTGAACCTCACTCCGGGTGTCAGCACCGTCAACGTTTCTCAGAACTCCGCGACCGGCGGCGGAGTCTGGTCGAATCCGATCGGAACATTTTCCTACCCTTCGGTGAATGGCCAATCGAATCGCAGCAACCTCTTCTTGCTCGACGGCGTGAATAACGAGGGATCGTTCGGCAGCACGTATGCTGTCCCGCCGATCATCGATGACATTCAGGAATTCAAGGTCCAGTCGCACAATGACGATGCATCCTTCGGCGGCGTCATGGGGGGTATCGTAAACGTCGTCACGAAGTCGGGAACAACCAATTACCACGGTACACTTTGGGAATTCCTCCGCAATACGGCTCTCGATGCCCGTAACCCGTTTCTCACCGCGGTCACGCCGTTCCAACAGAATCAGTTCGGCGTTGCAGCTGGTGGGCCCGTCGATATTCCCTGGCACCATTCCAGCACTCCGAAAACGTTTTTCTTTGCAAGCTATGAAGGTTACCGAAATCACACTACTTCGCAGACTTTCTTCAATACTCCGACTCCAGACCAGTTAACTGGAGACCTCAGCACCGTTGCGGGGCAGATTTACAATCCGTACAGCGTGGTGCCCAATTCCAGTACGACCACGGGCTTCAGCAGTTCGCCTTTTATGTGCGACTCTTCGGGCAACGCGCTTGCCGCGGTAAATAACATTCAGCCGGCGGGCATTCCCTGCAACAAGATTCCGTCAAACATGCTCAGCGCCGGGATGGTGAACTACGCCATGACCCTGTTCCCGGGGCCAATCAACACTGGGAACCCCTCATTCAACGGTTTGGACACAACGAAGGCGATCACCCGTCAAGACGTCTACAATGCGCGCCTGGATCATCAGTTCTCGGTCAACGATAACGTTTTCGCCCGTTTCACCCAGTACCGCCAGCCGGTCACTGGCTCCGGAGGGTTCACGGGCTTGCTGCACGATCAGGCAACCGATGGCTATAACGTCGCCGTCGGCTACACACACTCTTTCTCGAGCAACACTTTGTTGGTCCTCAATTTCGGGCGCGTCAGCGTCAACATCGACCAGGGCTCCGCTTATCCCAGTTCGCCCGCGAACTTCTGGCAGACCGTAGGATTTTCACCCAACTTCGCGAGCAACTTTATCGGCGACGTATCCATGAACCCGGAGGTTGTCATTTCGGGATACATCGGGAACCCGAATCCGAGCGCGCACGGCGCGGCGCAGATTGATGACACCCACGTCTCGGACATCTGGCAATGGGGTGGAGACCTTACAAAAATCTACGGGCGCCACACGTTTAAATTGGGTGCGACCTTTACCAGTAACAATGCCGGCGCTCTTTACCTGAACTCCAGCGTCATTTTCACAGCGTCAAACACCGCCAGTGCCGCCGATCTGTCAGGCGGGGATGCGCTGGCTTCGTTTTTATTGGGAATTCCCAACAATGCCGGCCGCCGGGATGTGATTGAGACGGAACACGGGGGTTGGGTTGACGGCTTCTATTTCATGGATCAGTGGAAGGTGACCAACAAGCTGAGTGTCAATCTCGGCTTGCGCTACGACTTCACTTTGATGCCGATCTATGGAGACGACAAGAACATGAACAATGAAATCGGCGACACGGATCTCTTCACCGGAGAATACATCCTGGCTCATAACGCGCCAGCATGTGCCGTCGCGTTGGCGGCGCCTTGTATCCCAACGCCAACCGGCGCCCTCCCGCCGAACGTGATCGTCACGCCGTTAGGTAACAATGCCATCTTCCACAACGACTTCACGAACTGGCAGCCTCGTGTCGGAGTTGCCTACCAACTATTCTCGAAGACCGTGTTGAGGGGCGGGTACGGGCGCTTCTATGACAACTGGGCGGCGATCACTCAGACCGCTCAGAACTTTGAGGGAACGTGGCCCAGCACGGGTCAACTGGGAGCGAGCAACATGAACCCGCTGACGGCCGCGCCGAACGCGTTCGCTCTCGATCCATTCAATTTGGGAAGCGGCCAGGCGCTCCCGGCGGCGACGCC
Source organism: uncultured Acidobacteriota bacterium (assembly GCA_963771905.1). GTDB lineage: Bacteria > Acidobacteriota > Terriglobia > Acidiferrales > UBA7541 > Palsa-147. Next base: position 15,804 of record CAVYVI010000010.1, on the reverse strand, counting down.
CTTTACCCAGTCAACCTGGTTTGCGGACCCGTATCTCAAGCGTCCCTATGCCGATCAGTGGAACTTCGGCGTCGAGGAACAGGTGAGTTCGAGGACGGTTTTGACGGCAAACTATGTTGGATCGAGGGGCGAGAGACTCGACATCGGGGGCGCTTACAACGTCGCCACAACCCCCGGGCCCGGCAATCCGCAGCTTCGCGCGCCTTTCCCGTACATAGGCGCCACAGCCTTTGACCGCAGCACGGGTAGCAGCACGTACAACGCCTTGCAGGTTTCACTCAACGGGAGAAGCGAGTACGGCCTGACCTACCTGGTGTCCTACACCTGGTCTAAGTCCTTGGACCTGGGGTGTTCTGGATGGTACGGCGTGGAAGGCTGCTCGATTCAGAATCCGTACGATATCCAAGCCGACAAAGGCCCGTCGGCCACCGATGTTCCGCAGATTTTCTCAGCGGCCTGGGTTTACGAGCTGCCCTTCGGCAAAGGCAAGCGCTGGTCGGCCGGTAATTCCATTGCGGATTACATTATCGGTGGATGGAATATCAACGGCGTGCTCTCGTTCAATTCGGGCACTCCGTTCGATGTTGGCACCGGAAAAGACATCGCAAACACCGGCAACTATAACTATGGCAATGGCTACGGCTATGAGCGGGCAGATGTTGTCGGTTCTCTCTATCCGTCCAACAAGTCGACGTCGGAATGGTTCAACACATCTTCGTTCGTACTGCCGGCCCAGTACACGTTCGGCGACCTCGGCCGAGACACTCTTCGCTCGGATTGGTTCAAGAACCTCGATCTCTCCATCTTCAAGGAACTTCCAATCACAGAGAGCAAGCGACTCGAGTTCCGGGTCGAGATGTTTAACATCACGAATACACCGGTGTGGTCGACTCCCATCACCGATTTGGATAGCCCCAATTTCGGCCAGGTGACCAGCACGGCAAACACGGCGCGTCAGATTCAGTTCGGCTTGAAGTTCTACTTCTGACGAGCGAGGTGAGTGAAGAGATCAGGAGCGACTTGCACTCGTTATCGAGGACTCGAATTTAAAGACAGGAGGTGCTGATCGGGAACGGAATCAGGCGCGAGAGTCAGTATCATCAGGCGCCTCCCCTGAGACAGCCACCCGGTCAGCACCTTCAGGAATTCTCGATCGACTCCCTCTCACTCAACCAGCGGGCCGGGACTTCGTTCATGCTCGAAACAGGGTGTCCCGTTTTTCCAGCCATTCTTCTAGCGATAGTCGAAGCCAGAGAATATACTTCTGCCGTTCATCGACCCGCTCAAGGATCGGACTCACTTTCAGTGGCAACCTTCCCCACATGCACTCTAGCGATCGCAGGTCTCGCGCTGATTTCCCTCGCGTGTCCGGCTTCGCGAGCCGCGCAGCAGACTCCGACGACTCAGCAGGGTCCCGCCGTTACCCCGGCGCATCCCCTGCCGACGCAGTGCTTGCATCCGGCGAAAGCTAACGAGCCTCTTAAGCAGCTTCTGGATGTGATTCGTGATCATCCAACGGCTGGCGCTTACAATACGCTAGGCGCGCTATTCGCCCAAGAAAGCCTGGATGTGTGCGCCGTGTCCTCGTTCGAGGCCGCGCTGCGCCTCGACGAGAAGAATTGGGAAGCCCGCTATAATCTCGCGCTCGCTCTGATGAAGCGCGGAGATCGCAAGCGCGCGGCCGAAGAGCTGCGGGCCGTGATTGCCGAGAAGCCGGATTCCGCCAGCGCTCACCACGCCCTCGGTGCGCTCCTGGAAGCCGAGAAGAAATTGCCCGAGGCAGCCGTCGAATATCAAGCGGTGCTGCAGGCCGACTCGCATTTTCCATTTGGGGCGATTGGTCTCTCGCGTGTCCTGGCGGCGCAACAGAAATTCGCCGACGCTGTCGCAGTTCTCGAGGAAGCGCTGAAGCTTTCGCCTCCGGCTGAGGACGGCGTATCGCTCGGAACGGCGCTCGGCGTCACGTACGCCGAAAGCGGCAACTTCCCGAAGGCGATTGAGACGCTCCGGAAACTCACCGCCGATCATCCCGACTCCGCCGGCGCTCACCTCGCGCTCGGCACCGTGCTTGCTCAACAGGACGAGCCCGCCTATGACGACGCCGTCGCGGAATTCCGTGAAGCGTTGCGGCTCGATCCGAATTCGGCCCCGGCTAAGCTCGCGCTGGGTCGCGCGTTGCTCGAGCAGAAGAAATATTCCGACGCCCTCCCCATGCTGCAGGAATACATCGAACGCCAGCCGAAAGATGCTCAGGGCTATCACTTCGAAGGACTGGTTTATGAAGGCCTCGATCAGTGGGACAAAGGCGGCGAGGCCCTTGTGAAGGCGGCGCATCTGCAGCCGGGGGATTATGAAATGCGCATGGATTTGGCTTTGGCGCTGGTCCATGCCGGACGCAACGACGACGCCATGCATGAATTCGAGGTCGCCGAGAAAATTTCACCGAAAGAGCCGGAAGCTCATCAGCAACTCGCTGCGCTCTACGAGAAGAAGGGCGCGATCGCTCTTGCAAGAGTCGAGCGTGCGAAGTACGCGAAGCTCGTCGGACAGGACGAGGAGAACGCCGAAGCGGGCAAACTGGACGATCGGGCCAACAACATGCTCGCTTCCGGCAACGCGCGCGCTGCCGCGGACACATATCGCAAAGCGCTGGCTATCGTTCCCGACGATGCTCAAATGCACTACAACCTCTCCCTGGCACTCGAGCGCCTCGGCGATGGAGCTGGCGAGGTCGCAGAACTCGAGCGTGCCGTCCAGCTCGATCCGCAACTCGCCGTCGCCCACAATCAGCTCGGCCTTCTCGCGCTTACGGCGGGCCGCCAGCCCGAAGCGGAACGCGAACTCAAGGCTGCTCTCGAAATTAATCCGAAGTTCGCGGAAGCGCTGAACAATCTCGGCGTCCTCTATACGCAGCAGGGCAGGGACCCAGAGGCCGCCACGCTCTTCCACGAAGCCACGGAGTACGATCCCTCCTACTCGCGCGCCTACGTCAACCTCGGCCTGACGCTCGCCCGGCACGGGCAGCTTCTGGAAGCCGAAACAGAATTCCGCGCCGCTTTGCAGGCTAGTCCCAACGACGCCGCCGCGTTCGGGGCGCTCGGCATGGTGGAAGCCAAATTGGGTCAAGGAGACGACGCGATTGCCAGCTTTCGCAAAGCTGTCGAGCTCGAGCCCGACTCCTCCGAGACGCATTTGAATCTCGGCATCGCGCTCGTCGACCGCTACGATCGCGCCGGTGGGTTCAAGGAGTTTTCGGAAGCCGTCCGCCTCGATCCCAAATCTGCTTCCGCTCATTTCAATCTTGGCCGGTTCTATTTCGAGTCCAGCAAATACGACGACGCGCGGAAGGAATTGGAAACCGCCAGCACGCTCCAGCCTTCCTTTGGCAGCGCGCTCTATTTCTTGGCGCTTGTGGAACGCCAAAGCGGCAACGTCGCGCAATCAGCGGAGCTTTTGAAAAGAGTCGTTGAGATTCAGCCCGGTCAAGCCGACGCGCAATTCCTTTTGGGCCAGGATCTCGAAAAGCTTGGCAGGACGACCGAAGCGATCGAGCACTGGAAGCTCGCGATCCAGGCCGACCCCAATCATTCGCAAGCCCTGTACAATCTCGCGCGAACCCTCGATAAGCTGCACGATCCGCAGGCCCAACAATTTCAGCAGCGCTTCGACGATCTGCAGAAGCAGCAGCAAGTCACCGACCGGGTCCAGCAACTTGGCAACTTCGCAATTGAGGCAGCCAACGCGCAAAACTGGCCTCAGGCCATCGAGCAGATGAAGGAAGCCATCCAATCGTGCGGCGACTGCCCCCAAAGCGGGCATCTGCACCGCAACCTCGGCCTTTTCTATTGCAAGACGGGGAGATTCGAAGATGCAGAAACCGAGCTACGAAAAGCTCTCGATCTCGATCCAAACGACGCCGACGCGAAGAAGGCCATCTCGGTCCTCGAGAATCTTCGATCCTCCGAGGTGAAATAAAGATCGTTCAGAGCCGGGCTCGAAATCGTTGACTCAACGATCGTGAGCGCGCGAAGAGAGGCGTGAAACATGTCCGATGTATTCCCTCATCTTGACTACAAGCCAAAATTGCCGCGGAACCTGAATCACGGAATCGCGATCATCGGCGCCGGCGGAATCATCAACTACGCGCATTTGCCGGCCTATAAGAAAGCGGGCTTCCGCGTCGTCGGAATCACGGACCGCAACCGCGAAGCCGCCGAGAGCACGGCGAAGCAACACGCCATACCCAAAATTTATGCCAGCGTCGAAGAACTGCTCGCCGATCGCGACGTCGAAATCGTCGATGTCGCCGTCTATCCTGCCGGACAGCTTGAAGTCGTCGAAAAAGTGACGGCTGCCAAACGCCATCTCCTCTGCCAGAAGCCGTTCGCCGACGAGTACGCCAAAGCCGTCCGCAGCGTCGAGCTTGCCGAAGCCGCCAAAGTCAAAATCGCGGTCAATCAGCAAATGCGCTGGGACGCCGGCATTCGCTGCGCGCGAATTCTCATCGACGATGGCTGGCTCGGCACTCCGACCTACGGCACGATCCAAGTCCACTGCAACACGGACTGGAGCCTCTGGCCGTGGATTTACAAAGGCAAGCGCCTCGAAGTCATGTTTCACAGCATCCATTACATCGACTCGCTGCGCTTTCTTCTCGGTCAGCCCAGCTCCGTCTTCACCAGCGGCAGCCGCGGCCCCGCCGAAACAACAGAAGCCGAGACGAAGACCCTGACCGTCTGGGATTACGCCTCCGGCCTTCAAGTGCTCATTGATGTCTGCCACTCGACCTGGCAGGACGATCCGTACGCGATCTTCCGCCTCGAAGGAACTGAGGGCGTCATCAAAGGCACGATCGGCTTGATGTACAACTATCCCACCGGCCGGCCCGACACTCTCGAATTCATGTCCAAGCGAAATACCGGCTATTGGTTTTCCGCCCGCCTTGACAGCATGTGGATTCCGGACGCGTTCGTCGGGCCGATGGCTTCGTTGATGCGCGCGGTCGAAGATGGGTCCGAACCCGAGACCAGCGGGCGCGACAATCTGCGCACGCTTCAGATTGTTTTCGCGGAATATCGCTCGATGGCCGAAAAGCGAGCGGTTCGGCCCGAGGAAATCACCGCCTAGCGGACTCGCTCGGGGAAACGCCGGCAAGATCCGAAGTGCTGCCGGGCTCCTGCGGCGTGACGTAAACTCCGCCTTCGACGCGCGACGGATGAACGAAATGTTCGCGCATGTGGGGAATGCATTCGAGGAAAAGCGCTTCATGCCCGATCGCGATGTGATTAAAGAGAACGAGATGCTGGTGAATCTGTCCCATGTCGCCGACGTGCGGCACCACCGGCAGATCGAATTTCCGCGCGAGCAGGCTCACCGTAATGAACTCGGAGATCCCCGCGAGCCTCGTGCAATCCGCCTGCACGAAATGCAGCGCCGAGGCCTGCATAAAGTTCTTGAACATGATTCGGTTCGGAACGTGTTCTCCCAGCGCGATACGCATCGGCGCAATCGCTTCGGCCAGGGTTCGATGAGCTTGCACGTCGTCAGGATGCGTCGGCTCCTCGATGAAATATGGCTTCATATCGCGAAGCGCACCGCACATCCGTATCGCGGTCGGCAGATTCCACTGCTGATTCACGTCGAGCATCACAAGCGCGTCCGCTCCGGCGAGTTTCCGCAGCATGAACGCGCGCCGCACGTCCCGTTCGCCCTCGTGCGATCCGACTTTCAGCTTGAACGCGCGAAAGCCCTTCGCGAGCGCGTTGCGCGCGAGATCTTTCACTTTCGTGTCGTCGTATTGAAACCAGCCAACCGACGTGTCGTATCCTGGATACCCGCGCCGCAGGATGGGCTCTCTTTCGCCTCGCGACGCCGCGCCCTCCCGCAATACCCTTTCCGCTTCTTCTGCCGTCAATACTTCTTCGAGATAGCTCAAGTCCAGCAGGTTCACGATCTGCTTCGGAGTGAGATCGAGGAGCAGACGCCAAAGCGGCACTCCGCGGGCCTTGGCCCAAAGATCGAAGCAGGCATTTGTGATCGACGCGAGCGCCAGATGTACAACGCCCTTGTGCGGCCCGAGCCATCGGAGTTGCGGATGCTCCGCGAGACGCCGGCTCACCGTGCCGAAATCCGCCATCAATTCTTCGATCTCCCGGCCGATCAATTCGCCGCCAAGCATCTCGATCGCGTCGCAAACGAGCTCGTTCCCGAGGCCCAACGTCAACACGATCCCTGTCCCGAAGTTTTTGCCGCCGGTGCCGAGCAGCGTCGTCGCAAACGCGTAGCTCGATCCCGAATGGACCGAGTCGCTCCCCGCTCCTTCATGCAACGGATAGCTCAGGTCGCGCGCCTCGAGCGAAACGATTCGATGTTCCGTCATTGCAATTTTGTGCTTTGTGAAAAGTTCATTTCATTGAGCGCGAGCATTCCTGCGAACGCAAGCCACGCGGCCGCTATTGTAGCCCGGCGCCACGCTGCCTGGCAGGTTCGCGCCGCATGAATTTGATTTCAGTCGCGCCTGCAGCTCTCTCGAAATTCGGATCGAGGGAGCGGTTCGGCCCAACACGAAAGGACGAACAAGCATGAAACGCTATGGTTCGGTGATAGGAGTCAGGCCCGAGACGCTCGAGTCGTACAAGAAATATCACGCTGCCGTCTGGCCCGAGATTCTCGCCATGATTTCGAAGTGCAATATCCGCAACTATTCTATTTTCCTGAAAGACAAACTTCTCTTCGGCTACTTCGAATACCACGGCTCCGACTACAAAGCCGACATGGCCAAAATGGCCGCCGATCCGAAAACGCAGGAATGGTGGGCCATCATGATGCCGATGCAGAAGCCTCTCGACACGCGGCGCGAAGGCGAATGGTGGGCCGAGATGGAGGAAGTGTTTCACTTGGATTAGTATCCGCGGGAGCCAGGTTCGAAAATGAAAATCGTCGACACGCACCAGCATCTCTGGGACCCGGAACGATTCACCTACGCCTGGCTGAAGCCGATTCCGGCGCTCAATCGTCCCTTTCGCATGCCCGACTATCTCGCCGCCGCGCGCGGCCTCGATATTGAAAAGAGCGTGCATGTCGAAGCCGATGTGGACGAGCGGCTCATGCTCGATGAAACGCGGCATATCCTTGCACTCGCGGATCGTCCGGACAATCCTCTCGAGGGCGTCGTGACTTGCGCTCGGCCCGAAAATCCCTCCTTCAGCGAGTACATCGAACAAATCGCGGGCCATCCGAAACTCAAGGGTGTCCGCCGGATTCTTCACACTCAGCCTGATGAACTGGGCCAGGGCAAGACCTTCGTTGCAAATGTCCACAGTCTCGCGACATACGGCCTTTCATTCGATATCTGCGTTCTCGCGCGCCAGCTGCCCATCGCGATCTCGCTGGTTCGCCAATGTCCCGGCGTCAATTTCATTCTCGACCACTGCGGCGTACCTCAGGTGAAGGAGAAAGCTCTTGATCCCTGGCGCGAACACATCCGGGGAATTTCGCAATTTCCCGGCGTCACGTGCAAGATTTCGGGCCTGGTCACCTACGCCGATCCCGAGCATTGGACACCCGATGATCTCCGCCCCTTCGTCGAGCACGTCATCGAATGTTTCGGCTGGGACCGGGTCATGTTCGGCAGTGATTGGCCTGTGTGCACGCTTTCATCCACGTACGCGCGATGGGTTGAAGCTCTCACGTCGCTCACGCGCAGCGCGGGCGAAGCGAACCAAAGAAAGCTGTTCCACGACAATGCGATTCGCGTCTATCGCTTGACGTGAGCGTTTGAATTCGGCGTCGCCATACATTTCTTTGGGAGGTTTTCATTTGGGCCTGCCGCTGAGCGGCCCTCGAATCCCATGACACAACAAACCAATCCCGGGCTGGTCGAGCGCCTTGCGGCCATTCCTTACACCGGCGCCATCAGCGACATTCTCGACGAAATGGGTTTCACCGCGCAGGTTCTGCCTCACGAAATCCAGGCCGTCGAACGCGGCCAGACCCTCGCCGGCCGCGCGCTCACAATTCTCGGCGAGCCCACCCTAAGCACCGATCCCGAAATCATCTTCGTGCCCTTTTTGAAGATGCTCGGCGACGTTAAGCCCGGCGACGTGCTCGTCTCCCAAACCAAAGACAACATCGCCGCGCACCTCGGCGAGCTTTCCAGCGAAACCGCTCAATATCGCGGCGCCCGCGGCGCGATCATCGATGGCGGCGCGCGCGACACCGGCTACATCTCGAAAATTAAGTTCCCGGTGTTCGCTCGTTACACGACGCCTTCGGACATCGCCGGCCGCTGGCGCCTCGTCGCATACAACGTGCCGATTCAAATTGGCGAAGTGAAAATCGCTCCGGGCGATTACGCAGTCGGCGACCGGGATGGCGTCGTCGTGATCCCGCAAAACATCGCGGACGAAGTCGTTTCCAAAGCCGAGCAAGTCGTTCAAACCGAAAACCTGGTGCGGAAAGCGATCCTCGAAGGGGTTCACCCCGTGGATGCGTATCGCCGTTTCGGAAGATTCTAAACGCTGCCCGCCGCGAATCGTTTCGCAGCGCACCCTCATCCGAGCACGAACTCTTTCTTGATCGCTTCCGTATTCTCGCCGACCTTCGGCGCGAGTTTCGGGCTCTTCAAAATCTCGTGGCCGATTCGAATGGGCAACCGCGTCGTGAGCACCTGCAATCCGCGCGCGTCCTCGAGCGTTTGCACCATCTGTAGCTGCTTGAAGCCTTCGCTTGCAAAAAGTTTCGGCCAATCGAGAACTTCCGAGCACCAAATGTCCGCCGGATCGAGAATGCCGAGCCAGTGCTCGGTGGTGTGCTCGCGCAGCCGGTTCGCTATCAGCCGCTTCAATTCATCTCGCCGCCGAAATCCCTCAGCAGAATCCGAGATCGCTTCGAGCTCCGGAATCCCCAGCAATTTTCCAAGCGTCGGCAGATGTCCCATCGCCAGCGCCAGATACCCATTCGACGTGTCGTAAACGCCGTAGGGCGCGGCAAGGTACGCGTGCGCGTTGCGATAGGTGCTGCGCCGCGGCGGGCGCCGCCCGTCATTCATGTGCGTCGTCAACACTTCGAATTGGAAATCGATCAGCGATTCGAGCAGGCTCGTTTCGACGAGCCCGCCGCGTCCCGTCGTTCCTCGACGCACGAGGCAGGCGAGAATTCCTTCGCAAAGATTGTGGCCCGCGAGCATGTCGGCAATCGCCAGCGCCATCGGCGTCGGCGGCCCTCCCTCATCGCCGCTCAGCCACATCACGCCGGATCGTGCCTGCGCCAGCAAATCCTGTCCCGGCCGTTCGCGCCACGCCGCCGCATCGCCGTAGCCTGTCACCGAGCCGTACACCAGCCGCGGATTGATTTTCGAAAGGGAATCGTAATCGAGATTCAAGCGCTCGATCACGCCCGGCCGGAAATTCTGCACCATCACGTCCGACCGCATAATCAGCTTCCGCAGCATTTCGAGGTCGCGCGGATTTTTCAGATCGGCCGCGAAGCTTTCCTTGTTGCGATTGATCGCGTGAAAGAGCGTGTTCTCGCCGTGCACGTCGGTGTCGCTCAAATACAGCGTTCGCCCGAGGTCGCCGGTTCCCGGCCGCTCGATCTTCACGACACGCGCGCCCATATCCGCCATCCGCAGCGTCGCCAGAGGCCCCGAAAGAAACTGGCAGAAGTCGAGGACGAGCAGGCCTTCGAGTGGTTTGTCGTGGTTGCTGGAAGTCATCGAACACCGCCCGTTTGGAATCCCGGCCGTCACCCGGATTTTTGCCGCTCGCTCAGCACGGCCGCAGGAATCAAGCGGGGAGTAGTATTGCACGAATGAAATATTATTTTCATTAGGAAAAGTATGAGGTATCCTGTTCGCTGGTACCATGACCCGAAGACTTCCGCGCGTACGCACCAGCTCCCGCGCCGTCCCGGCCCGCAGCCGTTACTCGGCGCCCGCCCTTGAAAAGGGTCTCGACATCCTCGAAGTGTTCGCCTCCGAACCCGCCGGCCTGACCGGCACGGAGGTCGCCCGCCGCCTCGGCCGCAGCGTCAGCGAGATCTTTCGCATGCTCGTCTGCCTCGAACGCCGCGGTTACATTTGCGAGGCCGATTCTGCCGACCGTTTTGAATTGACTCTGAAATTGTTCGAGCTCGCGCACCGCCATCATCCGCTCGAACGCCTGGTCGCCCACGCGCGTCCTCTCTTGCACGAAGTCGCGAATCGCACCGGCCAATCCTGCCATCTCGCGATGTTGAGCGACGGTGCCATCATCGTCGTCGCGCAGGTGGACGCTCCCGGCAGCATGGGTTTTTCGCTGCGTCTCGGCGCGCAAGTAGACTTGTTCGATACGGCCTCGGGCCACGTCATCCTCTCGTTCCAATCGGCCTCTTCACGCCGGCGCGCCCTCGCCGCATGGGAACGCCGCTCGCGCCGCCGCGTTCCACAAGGTCTCGAAAAACATCTCCAAGCGATTCGCGCGCACGGCCATGAAGAAATGCCGAGCTATCAAGTTCACGGCGTCGTAAACATCAGCTACCCCGTCTTCAACCAGCACGGTGAAGCAATCGCCGCAATGTCCGTGCCGTTCATCGAGCGCGTCGGCGATCGCCTCGGGCAAAAGCAAATCAATGACAGCTTGCGCGCAGCGAGCGGAAGATTGACGGCTGGCATCGGCGGCAAGTGCACGCCGCTCCTGCCAGGCGGAGGCAGAAGCCATGACCAAGGTTGAGTATTTCGAAGACTACGTCGTCGGCGCGGCGCGCGTCACGACAGGCCGCACGATTACCGAGGCCGATGTCGTCATCCACGCGGGTCACAGCGGAGATTTCTTCCCGCATCACATGGACGAAGAATTCGCGCGTAAAACGCCCTTCGGCCGCCGCATCGCGCACGGCACGATGACCTTCGCCATAGGCGTCGGCCTGACGGCGAGCCAAATCAACCCCGCGGCGTTCACTTACGGATACGACCGCCTCCGATTTCCGAAGCCCGTCTTCATCGGGGACACGATTCACACGCGCGTCACGATCAAGGAGAAAAGCGACGAGCCGAAACGTCCCGAACATGGCCGCGTCATCGAAGTGTGCGAAGTATTCAACCAGCGAGGCGAAGTCGTCTTGTACTGCGAGCACATTCTCTTGGCGCAGCGCAGGCCGCCGGCGTAGTTCTCGCGTTCAAGTTCGGGGCGGGCGCCCGACCGTGCTGTTATCGGAGCGGCTCGCCGCGAGGGTATCGTGGAAGTAAAGCTCAAAGGCCTGACCTGGGATCACCCGCGGGGCTATGCGCCGCTCATCGCCGGGGCTCGCGAATACCGGCAATCGCATCCAAACATCGAAATCTCTTGGGATCGGCGCACGCTCCGCGAATTTGGCGAAGCGCCGATCGAGGGGTACGCCAATCGGTATGACCTGATCGTCATCGATCATCCCTTCGCCGGCTATGCCGCCGCGCACGATGTTTTGGTGAATCTCGCACCATTCGTCACAGCAGCTGAACGACAAGGATTCGCGAGCGATTCGGCCGGGCCTTCGTGGTACTCGTATTGGTATGCCGGAGGTCTCTGGGCGCTTCCGATTGATGCCGCCACACAAGTCGCATCATATCGCCCGGATTTGCTGTCGAAATTTTCGATCGCGCCGCCAAAAACATTCGACGAAGTTCTGAAATTGGCCGCGAAAGCCCAAACGCAACGCCAGTCTGTAATTGTTCCCGCCTGGCCGACCGACGCCATCAGCCTCGTCTTCACCCTGAGCGCCAATCTTGGTTATCCAATCCCCGAAACAACAGACACGTTTCTTGAGATCGGCGTGGGTCGTGAAGTTCTCGATCGCTTGCACGCGCTCATCGCTTTAGCGCATCCCAAATCCGTCGATTGGAATCCGATCCAGGTTTACGATTTTATGGTTTCGACGAACGAGGCGGTTTATTGTCCCTGGGGCTTTGGCTATTCCAATTATTCGCGGCGGGGAGTTCCGGTGCCGCTGCAGTTCGTCGATGCTCCAGCCGTCGGAAATATCGGTTGCGGAGGAACGATGATCGGCGGCACCGGCATCGCCGTCACGGCGTCCTGCGCGCATCGCGCCGAAGCCGTCGCCTATGCAAAATGGCTCGCCACCATCGAGCATCAGTGCGGCACTTACTTTCGCGAAGGCGGGCAGCCCGCAAGCCTCGCGGCCTGGACCGATCCAGCGAACGATGCCGAAGCCCACGGATTTTTCTCCCGCACGCTCACGACACTGCAATCCGCGTACGTCCGCCCGCGCTTCGAGGGTTTCGTTCGTTTCTTCGAATTGGCCGGCATCGAAATCAATCGCTGCCTGCGCAGCGATTTAAGTGACCAAAAGCTCATCGACTGGCTGAACGCGCATTTTGCGGCGCGGCGAGCGATGGCAAAGAAAGTCTGAGTGATACTGCCGGGAGGAGCATCTTGAAAAACCCGAATCCTGATTCCGCGAAGCACAAGGAAATTCCGATCTGGAATGCCGAGGACTGGAAGTACGAGGATTTCGAAATCGGCGTGCGCGCACGCTCGATTCGCCGGACAATTTCCGAGGGCGAAAGCATGCTCTTCAACGCCATTGTCCTCGACATGCATCCCTATGTCGCCGATGATGTGTTCGCGCGCGAAGAAGGCGTATTCGGGCGGCGGCTTGTGGCCGGGTCGATGGTCTTCAGCCTCGGCCTCGGCTTGATGGCGCACAATTGCATTCACACGTTCAGCTACGGCTACGACAAGCTGCGCTTCATCAAGCCCGTCTTTATCGGAGACACGATTTACACGATTCGCACGAATCTCGAGAAAACTCCGAGGAATCCGAAGATGGGCATGGTGCGCGTCTCTTACGAAGTGTTTAAGATGCCGGGAGAGCTCGTGCTCTATTGCGAGCATCTCCAGACCGTCACGTATCGCGATCCGTCAAAATTCGAGCAGCAAGTCGAGAAGAAATAATGGCCGAATCGAAACTTCACGATCGGGCGGCACTCATCACCGGTGCCGGGACCGGCATTGGCCGCGCGATCTCGCTTTTGTTTGCGCGCGAAGGCGCACGCGTCGCCGTGAACTATAATCAGTCCCGGGACGCCGCCGAAGAAGTCGTCTCGCAAATTCGCGCCGCAGGCGGAAAAGGAATCTCGGTCGCGGCTGACGTCACGAAAGACGCCGAGGTTCGCGCTATGGTCGACCGCGTCGCTCGCGAATTCGGCCGTCTCGACATCCTTATCAATAATGCCGGCTGGAGCACCCGCGTCCTGCACCGCAATCTCGACGATCTCACCGACGAAATCTGGAACAAGACCCTCGACATCAACTTGAAGAGCGTTTTTTATTGTGTCCGCGCCGCGGTGCCGGTTTTGATCCGCCAGCCGGGCGCGTCCATCGTGAATATCGCCTCGGCCTCGGGCTTCACCGGAATTGGCAGCTCCATCGTGTATAGCGCCGCGAAAGCAGGCGTCCTCAACATGACGAAATCGCTTGCTCGCGCCCTCGCACCCGAGATTCGCGTTAACGCGGTTGCGCCGGGCCTCATCCGCACCCACTTTGCCGGCCGCGCCGATTCCGATCCGTTGTTCGACGCCGAAGATAAGGCCACTCCATTGCAACGCCTCGCCACCGCGGAGGACTGCGCCGCCGCCGCGCTTTTCCTGGCCGTCGACGCCAAGTCCGTCACCGGCGAGACCATTCTCGTTGACGGCGGCCGCTTCACTCTCGGAGCGATTCGCTAATGGCTGCGGCACAGGCTCTTGACACGATGATGCGTTCATTTGTCTCACCGAACTCCGTCGGCGTTTTCGATCCGCCGATCGGCGTGGGTGAAATGTGAAATTTCTAGTTACTGGTGGCCTCGGCTTCATCGGCCAGCGCGTCGTGCGCAATCTGCTCGGGCGCGGAGTGCCTACCGTCTCTGCGGATCACACGGAGGACGCCGAAGCGACTGCCGATCTCCGCGCCGTGGCGCGGGGAGCCAACGCCGAATTCGATGCCGTGCCGATGGACGTCAGCGATTTTCGTGACGTGATGTCCGTTTTTCACAAGCATCCGGACATCTCTCACGCCATCCATCTCGCCTACGTCATGGGCCCGCTCGTCGACGAAAATACTTCGCTCTCCACGCGCGTCAACATTCTCGGCATGACCCACATGTTCGAGGCCGCCGTTCATCGCAAATTCGCGCGCCTTGTCTTCACCAGCAGCGAAACCGTCTACGGCCCGTCGCAAAAGCCCTACGGCGACCGCCCCGTCACCGAAGACGATTTCTGCGATCCCGCCGCTCACACCTTCACTTACGCCGTCATGAAACTTCTCAACGAGCACATGGGCCGCCGCTACGTCGAGCGCCTCGACGCCAACATCGTCTGCACGCGCCCTCCCGTCGTTTTCGGTCACGGTCGCAAGCGCAGCGCCGTCATGTGGGCCGAGCATTTCGCGTCGAAGCCCGCTATCGGCGAACCGGTCATGCTTCCATTCGACCCGCAAACGCGCGACACCTGGATCTTTAAGGACGATTGCGCCGAGCAGCTCGTTCGCCTCGCGCTCAAGCCGAAGCTCTCGCATTTTGCATACAATAGTGGCGGCCAGTGCGTCAGCGCTTCGGAACTCGCCGCGACCGTCAAGAAATGGATTCCGGACGCGAAAATCGATTTCGATAGCAACCGCGGCGGCACGCCGCTCATTGACAATCAGGACGGCACGCGGCTTATTCGCGAAATCGATTTTGTTCCGCGCCCGCTTGAGGAAGGCGTTCGCGCACACATCAACGAAGCGCGATTTGCCGCGGGCCTTCCGCCCGTTTGATTCGCGCGCTCAAAACTATGAAACGATTCACCAGCACCGTGATCGGCAGTTACCCGCGCAACACGAGCGTCGAGGACACCATGAAAAAACCGGCGCTCTCCCGCGCCGAGATTGACGACTTGATCCGCTGGGCCGCGCGCGACCAGGCCGATCTCGGCCTCGACGTCATCAGCGATGGCGAGGGCTATCGCGAGAACATGTACTACTTCTATCAAAAGCGCCTCGACGGCGTGACCTTCGACGGCGTGCTCAAGCAAAGTTTCGGCACGGCTGGCTTCGCCATCGAGTGCGCTCGCGTCGTCGGCGAAATCAAAAATCCCCGCTTCGAGCTCGCTCGCAATTGGAAACTCGCGCGGGACTCTGCGCCCGCGACCTGCCGCGTCAAGCAGACCGTCACCGGCCCTCATGTCCTCACGCGCTTCAGCGTCAATCAGCGCCCCGACTTGTATCCCGACGAGCAGTCTCTCTGTCGTGCCTATGCGAAAGTTCTCGCCGACGAACTCCACGAAGTGATCGCTGCCGGCTGCGACTACATCCAGTTCGACGAGCCCATGTGGACCGAGTCGCCTGAAGATAGCGTCTGGTCCGCCGGAATTCTCAATGAACTCATCGCCTCGCTGCCGCACGTTCGCGTCGCTCTTCATGTCTGCGGCGGCAATCCTCACCGGAAGCGTATTTACTTCACGAAATACACCGACCTCGTTCCCGCGTTTCGCACCGTCAAAATCGACGAGGTCCTGCTTGAGCACTGCACGCTCGGTTACGATCTGATGGATTTGTGGAAGCAGTGGAAGTTCAGCGGCGATCTCGCGCTCGGCGTCATCGATCAGCGCAGCGACGCCATCGAAACGCCCGAAATCGTCCGCGATCGCATGAAGCCCGCGCTCGAATTTTTCTCTTCCGATCGTCTTCTGCTCACCAGCGAATGCGGCTTCGGCCACGTCCCGCTCGATATCACGCGCAAGAAACTCCGCGTCCTCGCCGAAACCTGCCGCGAATTGCAAAAATAAGTTCTGCGCCCTGGGCCGATTCG
>CAVYVI010000009.1:5000-1052682 GCA_963771905.1 uncultured Acidobacteriota bacterium | reverse complement strand
CTGCGTCACACGATTTTCGCTGAAAGCCGTCGCGGCAAGTGACAATGCGGACGCTCTCAACTGACGGCTGCCTCCGCACATAAATCAACTCGAAAATGAACGCACCGACTCACGAGCGCAATAACGCACGACGGTCGAACGCCGCGGATGATGTCGATGATTGAGGAATGAGCGCGGAAATGACTGCCGAATCGGCGCGCATCGATCACGAATCGTGGAGACGAAGATGGATGCGACGATGACACTGTTGGCAGAGCGTGATCAGGTATTCTGCTGAATCATCCCCCAGGGCGCTGCGGCGGCAGAGATGATGCCAGGGAAAAGGCCGCGCCAAGATCGGTAGTCACTGGGACTAGGGCGGGGGCAGCGTCCATCGCCAGCAGGCAATGCTCAAATCCGCGCCCGGAGCCGCGACTGCTGAAGCGTACCCCAGAATCGACGGCAGCCTTCGAATGAGCCAGGTCTCTTGCGTCTCACCGGGCGCCAGGATTCGCACCGGCGCCAACTCTTCGCCCGGAACAATTGTCACTTCAAACTGGTCGAGCGGAATGGAAAGTCCGCCACCCTTCGCCTTGATGAAGGCCTCCTTGCAAGTCCAGAGTGCGAAGAAACCGTCGTCCCTTTCAGACGGCGGAAGAGCACGGAGTGCAGCCGACTCCGCCGGAGTGAAATAGCGGCCGCTGATTTCTTCGTCCGCGATGTCGTGTCGGATGTGCTCGAGATCGACTCCGACGCAGCGATCCTGAGCAATCGCGATCAGCGCTTCGTTGCAGGAGTGCGACACGTTAAAAAAGGGCGTAACGCCGGCTGCGCCATTCTCGAACTCCGGCTTTCCCCGAGGTCCGTATTGAAAGCGAAGACGTTCGGGCGCGTCGCCCATTGCCCGTGAGAGTAGCAGGCGCAAGGCGCCGCGGGTAACGACAGATCTCCGGCGGTCCTCGGCAAAATGAAATCGATTTGCGCGGGCGCGCTCTTCTGACGACAGAATATCTGACAGCCGCGCCAGGTCGGTATCCGGTACGTCAAGCGAGACGCGCCAGATCTTCACGAGGCCGGCATCCTGAGGATCAGCCGCAGGCGGAATTTCCCACGTTCGTTGAGGCAGACTCATGAAGGTAGCCGCGTTCGGCGCGGGCAAGACTTGGCAGTGCGCTCGGGCGACGAGTCAGTCTTCACTTTGGCCGCCTCTGCGGAAGGCACATTGGGCGTCACTTCAGGCGCCGCATTGCGCGTCAGCGCGCGTACCGATGGCGCGCGATTTTCGGACTCAGCGCGGCACGTGCTCCCAAGACTCAACAAGCTGGCCAGAGTCAAATTTTATAACACGATCGCCGAGATGAAAGAACCGATCGTCGTGAGTGATCACCACGACGGCTTTGCGACGACTCTTCAACTCGGGCAGGAGTTGCTCGTAAAACACTTTCCGATAACCCGGGTCCTGATCAGCGGCCCATTCGTCGAAAACATAAATCGGCCGGTCTTCGAGATAAGCAACGAGGAGCGCGAGGCGCTTGCGCTGTCCCTGCGAGAGGGCTGTGGTGGAAAAGCGGCCGTTCTCGATCGTCACCTTGTGGTCCATCTGGAGCTGGACGAGATATCTCCTGACGTCGGAATCGAGGCCGACGCGATTCAAACCGAGCAGATTGTCAAATAGATAGTAATCCGAAAAGACGACGGAAAAATATTCGCGATACTGGTCGGCGTTCGCGTCATTCACGGCTCGACCGTCAACGCGAATTTCTCCCGATTGCGGCGCGTAGAGGCCCACGAGAAGCTTTACGAAGGTGGATTTGCCGCTGCCGTTGCCGCCCGTGACAAAAACGACCTCACCGGCGCGAAGGGTGAAATCCACGGGACCTAGAACAAAATGATTTCCCCGTGCGGCCTCGTCGGGATAAGAGAAGACGACGCGCCTCATTTCGAGATGGAACGATTCCGGGAAGATCTGCGGCTCGCGCGCGCCGGCTTCGACGACGGGAACGTTCTTCAGAGACGCGCCCAGCTCTTGAATCTTATTGAGGGAAACCTGACCGCGCACAAATATCGGTACCGTTCCGATTATGACCCACACGGGCGTCATCATGTAGAGCGCGGCAAAAACATAGCCGGTCAGGGCCTCGACGGAAATCCGGGCCAGGGATGGAGCCGCGAAAAGCAGGAGTCCGATCAGCGCGTAGAACATGAGCTGGCTCCAGCTATCCGCGAGCATGTACTGCGTCATGGCCGTGACATTCTGGTGGCGCAGGAACTCAGTGGTGGTCGCGACCTCCGATTTCATGAAAGCTTCACGGCGCGCGCGATGCAGCTTGAGTTCCTTGATACCTTCGATCAACGAGCGAAAATGGCGGAATAAATCCTCGCGGCCCTCGCGAGCACGCTGGATCGCGGCATGCGCCTTGGCGTGAAACACTTTGTAGCTCAACGCGCCGATAATCAGCATGCCCAGCATGCCCAAGAAAACGGGCCACGACAGCCAAATCAGGTACGCGGAGCAACCGACGAGGACTGCGATATTCGTCGCCAGCGAAGGAATCGCCTGAATCGCCGCGGCGAGGACGGCCACATCATCCGTGAGCGTCGTCAGGATACGAGCTGAGCCCATTTGCTCGAGTTTCTGAAAGGGAGTCCCGAGAACTTTTTGGCACAGATCCTCGCAGAGCTCGAGCATTGTTGTTTGCGAGAAATGCACCAACAAAAGCTGCGAGACGTACTGCGTGCCGATCTTGGCGATGGCCAGCACCAGGAATGCTAGAGCCAATTTGAGCGGCATCGACGCGCCATGATGCAGCGATGCATTGATCAAGGCAATCAGGCCCGCGCTGCAAACGCCGCTCAACGCACCGGCCACCGCAACGGCGAACACCATGCGGCGCGAAGTACGGAATAGAAAAGTCAGAAGCTTCATTTACCCGCGTCCTCGGGTTCAAACTCGCTTCGCGCTTGCTCCAGACACGCCTTGAGTTGCTCGGCCAGCACTTCGACATGAGGACTCTTCAAGAGGAGCCCGGAATCGCGGGCGAAGACGCGGAATACGGCTTGGCCGCCGGCGGCGAGCCTTCCCCATTCAAGCCGCGGATCGCGCGACGCCGCCACCTGGCGCGCCGACGCGAGAAACAGCGAGACCCGGCCTTTGTATGGTCGCGGAGCATAGCGAGAAATGGCCCTATGATTCGCGGCAGACACACGGTCACGATACATCGCCCAACTATCCCCGCGGTAGATGTCTCGCTTCGAGATCATCTCGGTAACAATCTTTCGTTTCTCGATGAGATACGGCGCCCACTTGACCGGCGACAGCTTGATGAGCTCCTTGAAATGACGGGCCACTCCTTCGCCGAGGAAGGAAAAATGTTCATACAGCCGCGCGGCCGAATCGCCCAGAATTCCCGGCCGCGCCGGCGGCCAAGTTTCGAGCAGCGCGAGAAAAGCCACTTCCTTGTCCTGCGCGCGCAACTGTTGCGCTATCTCATATGCAATGGCGCCGCCCATGCAAGCGCCGATAAGATAGTAAGGGCCGTCCGGATCGACGGCCTGGATCTCCGTCAAGTAATGCGTCGCGATGTCCTCGATATGTTCGAATGGCTTTTCCTTGCCATCCAGACCTCGGGACTGAAGCCCATAAAGAGGCTGCTCGCGCCCGAGCAGCTGCGCCAGCTCCGAATAGCCCACCACATTCCCGCCCAGACCCGGGATCGCGAAAACCGGCGGCTTCGTTCCGCCAGGCTGAATCGCGACGAGCGAAGCCCACGGCGACTTGAAGCCTTCCTTGGAGAGGTTCGCGGCCAATTCTTCGATTGTTGGCGCCTGAAACAGCGTCGATGGCGGCAGTCGCTTGCCAAGGACTTTTTCGACCTGGGCGAATATTTTTACCGCCAGCAACGAATGGCCACCTAAATCGAAGAAATTGTCCCGGACACTGACTCCACTCACTCCTAGAACCTGTTCCCAGATCATCAGGAGTTGGGTCTCAAGCACCGTTCGGGGTTCGAGGCGCCCGAGCAGCAGATGTTCGGGCGCGGGCAGGGCGCGACGATCCACTTTCCCGTTTGGCGTGAGCGGGAAGGTCTCCAGCATCACGAAGGCCGAGGGCACCATGTACTCGGGCAATTTCTCGAGAAGGAAGTGGCGCAAATCGCTTGCCGCGATTGCCACCGGCTCTCTCGGCGAGTAGTAGGCGACGAGCGATTTGATCCACGACCCATCCGTGTGAACGTCGACCACTGCCGCGCGGATAGCCGGATGCTGACTCAGCGCAGACTCGATTTCTTCGAGTTCAATTCGGAATCCGCGAATCTTGACTTGCGCGTCCACGCGGCCCACGAACTCGATGTTTCCGTCCGCGCGGAACCGCGCGAGATCTCCGGTGCGATACATCCTGGCGCCCTCGCGCGGATAAAATGGGTCCGGAAGAAACCTGGCAGCGGTCAACTCTTCGAGTCCGAGATATCCGCGCGCGACACCATCGCCGCCGGCGTAGAGCTCACCGATGACACCGATGGGAACCGGCTGAAGATGACGATCAAGAATGTAGACACGCGTATTCGAGATCGCCCGGCCAATCGGGACGGAATTCTCAAGCTTGGTCGCAGCGGTCATCGGAAAGCAACATGTAAACGTCGTGTTTTCGGTCGGGCCATAGCCATTGATGAGGTGTCCTGCGCCCATCGACGATTGCACCTTCTGAACATGGGAGAGCGAGAGAACATCACCGCCGGCCAACAATTGAGGAACGGAACAGAGAGCGTCGAGCTCATTTTCCGCCATCTGGTGAAACAAGCCGGCCGTCAACCAGAGCATTGTGATGCGATGCTGCCGAAGAACTTGCGCGAGATCACCGGCTGACGGAACTTGCGCCGGATACGGAACCAAGCGGATACCATTGAGAAGGCCGCCCCAGATTTCGAATGTCGAAGCATCAAACGCGAGCGGCGCAAAATGAAGAATCGCGCCGCGTGTTTCAAAGTTGACGAAATTCGTATCCTTGACCAGGCGCACGACGTTGCGATGCGTGACGCAAACACCCTTGGGCCTGCCCGTCGAGCCGGACGTGAACATGATGTAAGCAAGATTTTCCGGACGGACATCACACGGCAAGGGATCCGCCGACTCCGTCGCAAGAGAGTCCCACGTTTCGTCCAGGACGATGACTTCCGCCGCCATCTTCGGGAGCTGTCCCACGAGAGACCGCTGGGTCAGGATCACACGAATGCGCGCGTCCTCCAAAATGTTCGCTAATCTTTCCTTCGGATTCGTACGGTCGAGCGGAACATAGGCTCCGCCTGCCTTCAAAATGCCCAGTAGCGCGACCAGGGCGCCGATCGAGCGATCGAGACAAAGGCCTACGGGAACCTCCGCGTGCACTCCGGCCTTTTGCAGCCTGCGCGCCAGTTGATTCGCACGCTGGTCCAATTCGCGGTAGGTGATGTTCGGATCGCCAAGGATTTCTCGAGCGGGATCGGCCGATTCGGCGGCGATGGCATCCGGACTCTGGCCGACCTGAGCCTCGAACACCTGATGAACGCAGCGATCCCGCGGATACGATGTTTCAGTGGCGTTCCATTCGACAAGTATTTTCTGGTTTTCCCTACCGGTGAGGAGCGGCAGACGCGCCACGCTCTGCTGCGGATCCGCGACGATACCTTCCGCTAAAGCCTGAAAATGATCCCGCATACGCGAAATGGTGTCCGAGTCGAAAAGATCCAAATTGAATTCAAATGTCCCGCGAATTCCGTTGGGTTCATCCCACATAAAGAGAGTGAGATCATACATGGCCGCAGCTGTGGTGACTTCGAACTCGGAACTGAGCGGCGTGTTCTGCAGGATGAAGGCCACTTGAAAAATGGGGGTGTAGGCCATCGTCCGTTCGGGGCGCAAAGTCTCGACCAGCTTTTCGAACGGGAGATCCTCGTGAGCTTGCGCTTCGAGCACCACCTCGCGCACGCGATGGATCAGTTCCCGAGCCGTAGGCTCACCGGAGAGATCGGTGCGGAGGACGAGCGTGCTGACAAACAGGCCAATGAGATCTTCAAGTTCCGGGCGCGGGCGATTGGCCAGCGGCGTGCCAACCAGGATGTCTGTCTGGCCGCTATATCGAAACAGCAAAGCATTGAAGATCGCGAGGAGAGTCATGAACAGCGTGACCGTTTCGCGGCGGCTCAGCCCGCGGAGTTTCTCCGAGAGTTCAGCAGGCAATGTAAACGTGAGCGCCGCGCCCTGATTTGTCTGCACAGCGCGACGAGGGTGATCGGTTGGAAGTGCGATTACCGGCTCGGAGCCCCGCAGCTTGGGAATCCAATAACCCAGGAGGCGATCGAGCTCCGCTCCATTGAGGCACTCGCGCTGCCAGACGGAGTAGTCAACGTATTGGACGGGCAGCTCGGGAAGCGACGGCGGTCGCCCAACGAGGAAATTCTGATAAAGCACAGTTACTTCTTTCAGAAAAACGCCGAGAGACCAACCATCCGCGATAATGTGATGCAACGTGAAAAGCAAGACCTGCTCTTGCGGCCGTACGCGCAGGAGAGTGGTGCGTATCAGCGGCCCTGCTCCAAGATCGAACGGAAGCTGGGCCTCTTCTTTCTTCAATCGATCCACTTCCTGCCAGACCTGGTCGTCGCCCAGTTGGGTGAGATCGATTAAATTCAAGTGCAACGGTTCAAACGGCAGGATGACTTGCACGGGCGCGCCCGCTACATCCGGGAAGATGGTGCGGAGAGCTTCATGTCTTTTAACGACCTCGCCGATCGACTTCTCCATGACCGCGAGATCAACGAACCCGCGGATGTAGCGCGAGGCCCCGAGATTGTATGCAGGATTTCCGGGTTGAAGGCGATCGAGGAACCAAAGCCGCCGCTGCGCAAAGGAAAGCGGGAGTTCGGCGTCTCGTGAGACACGACGTAGCGGTGGCGATTGCAAGTCAACGCCCGCGACCGTACTGAGTTCGCGAAAGAAGAGGATGATTTCTTCTTTGCGCGCCGCGAGCTCGGCTTGCAGCTCCGTGGTCATCCGCCCATTCGGCGCGCTGCAACGCACACGATCGCCCTCGACCCACACCCGGACGTCGTGGGTGCGAAGCTGGTCGAGGAACTCAGCCGTGGTCATAAATCGATTTCCTCGCGGCCGTGATTGGAAGCATCGCCAGCCGTGACGGGCGCCTGCATTGCCCAAGCAACGGTTTGTAACCTCTCGGACAGTTCCGCAATCGTCGGCGCTTCGAAAATGACTCGGAGTGGGAGGCGAACCTTAAAAACTTCTTGAACGCGCGATAGAACGCGAGTCGCCAGCAATGAGTGCCCGCCCAAATCGAAGAAGTTGTCGTGAACGCCGACCGGCTCAATGCCCAAAAGCTCGGTCCAGATGCCAACTAGAGCCTTCTCCTGATCGTTATGCGCGGCGACATAGGGATTCGCGAGTTCCGGCCGCCCGTATTTCCTTGCTTGCGCCGCGGCAGCCGCCGGCGTTGCTCCGGCGATCGCTTGCCGGGACGCTTCGGAACTACGAGCCGAGATCAGGCTTTTCAAATGATCGAGGATGCTCGAAAGGCTTCGCGTGACCACAGCGACTTGCGGCAGCGAGCCTGCGAGGATTCGGTCGAGCGAATCAATTCCCTCATTCGGCTGGATGCCGTACAGCAAGCTTTCTTGTCGCGCGGCCTTCATATCGGCGGGAACATCCATTTTCGCAGCCATGCCGACTTCCCGCCACGCATCCCAGTTGATCGAGACGATTCGGCCGCGGCCTTCGGCCGAGCGAGCGGCGGCATATGCGTCCAAAAAGGCGTTTGCAGCGCAGTAGTCGACGGCCCCGACACCGCCGTACAGAGCATTCACCGAGGAACACAGGACGAAGAAATCAAGCTTCTCATTGGCCAAGAGGTATTCGAGAAGTAGAGTGCCTCTTACTTTCGGCGAAAGCACAGTTTCCGCGGCATCTCGCGACTTGAGCTGAATCAAGCCACCGCCCGGAAGGCCGGCCGCATGAATGACACCGTGGATCGGCCCAAACTTCTCGATGGCTTGGGCAATCACCGCGCGCATCTGTTGCTCGTCGGCCGAATCCGCGGCCGCGACTATAACTTCGCTGCCCAAATCCTCGAGGATCCGGATCTGGCGAATTTTGTCGGAGGTGCCGTCGGCGGAATCATGCGACTCGATCCACCTGCTCCATGCGGATCGCGGCGGAAGACCCGAACGAGACGTGAGCACCAAACGCGCCTTTGCGGCCTCCGCGAAGTGCTTCGCGAACGTCAGACCGATTCCGCCAGTGCCGCCAGTAATCAGATAGACGCCGAATTGGCGGAGATAACTCGCCGGCTCGGCGGCAGGTGGCTGACGCACGCGTTCGACGCTCTGGACCCAGCGGTAGCCGCCGCGATAGGCGACGATGTTTTCGTCGAAGCTGTTGGTGGCCTCGCCAAGAAGAAGATCAGCGATAGCTCTTACATTCTCCGAGCGGCCAGCCACGAGTTCAATGTCGACGCTTCGGCATGAAATGTTTGCGTGCTCCTGAGGAATCACCTTGCACGGACCGAGCAGGAGCGCTTTTTCCGGATGGCGTCCGTCGCCGCCGAGAATCGTCTGCATTTCGCTCGAAGCGATGAGCCATTGCATTGGATCGTGAATGTCCAGGTCAGCGAAAGCTTGCGCGAAATACAGCGGGCTGTAGAAGGCAATGTCTCCGGCTTCACCAAGCCGCGCCGCCGAACCGTCATTCGCAGCGTTCCGCGATACGTTCCACAAATGGACAATGTGCCTGGGCAGCTTCCCGGAAGCGAGAATCCCCTGCACGAGCTGGTCGTAATCCGCACGTTTCGCAGGATTGATCGTATACGCTTCGGCGGAAGAACGTGCGTAAGCGGCGCCCGCCGCGATCGTGATTACGGCCGCGCCTTTTTCTCTCAGATACGCCGCTTGAGCCTCGCCAATCCCGCATTCATCCAGAAATATGGCCCATGCGCCGGTCTTCGCGGTATCCAAACGCGGCCGCAGCGATGAGAGCGGCACGGATCGCTGCCACGAGTTCACCCAGAACCAATCGTCGATGCGCTCGCGCCGGGTCAAATCAGCGGCGTTGCCGGATTCCACAACCTGGGCCGCACGCGGTTCAATCCAGAATTTGCGGCGCTCGAACGGATACGCGGGCAACGAGATACGATTTCGCTCTGATTCCGCATGCAGCCTCGGCCAAGAGACCGGCGCGCCGGCCAGCCACAGCCGCCCGAGCGTGTTGAGAAGGAAAGTTTCGTCCGGCTGCTTCTCATGCGGATGAGGCAGAGAGGAAAGCACGAATTCTTCGGGAAGAGTGGGGAGAGACTGCCGCGCGAGGGTTTTCAACGTGTGTCCCGGACCAACTTCGAGAAAAATTTGCCCCGGCTCTCGCGCGAGCTCGGCGATGCCCAAAGAAAATTGGACAGCGCCGCGCAGCTGCGTGCCCCAATACTCGGGATCGACGGCATCGGATGAAGAAATCCACGTCCCGGTGACATTCGAAATAAATCGAATTTTTGGCGGATTTCGCTTCACACTCGCGACTTTTCCGACGAACGGCTTGACCGCTGGATCCATCATCTCTGAATGAAACGCGTGCGACGTACGCAGCCGCTGGCCCGCCACGCCGCTCTTTTCGAGTTCGGCTTCGAGTTCGTCGATGGCTTTCACAGGACCCGAGGCCACGCAGAGGGCCGGCGCATTGATTGCCGCGATCGTGAGCGGACTCTTCACTCGCGCGCGCGCGTCTTTTTCGGGCAGTGGAACAACCAGCATAGCGCCCGGCGGGAGGCTCTGCATGAGCTTGCCGCGCGCCGCAACCAGTTCGAGCGCATCCGGCAGCGAAAACACGCCCGCCAAACACGCGGCGACATATTCGCCGATACTGTGGCCGATCATAGCCTGCGGCTCGATGCCCCAGCTCATCCAGAGTTTCGCAAGAGAATATTCGGTTGCGAAGAGCGCGGGCTGCGTCAACGCGGTTTGATTGAGGCGCGCTGCAGGATCTTCCTGACCCGGTTTCGTGACCCGATTCGGATCGACTTCGAGGAAGAGATCGCCACGCAAATCATGGCCGAGATGCGGTTGAAGCAATTTGGCGCACTCATCGAGGCACTCGCGGTAAACGCGTTCGGTGCGGTAAAGACCGGCGCCCATGTTGACGTACTGGCTTCCCTGCCCGCTGAACATAAACGCGACGTGGCGGCGCGAGCTATCCTGGTGCGCTGTGTAAACGCGACGGCGATCGCCCGATTCGAGCGCCTTCCGGGCGTCGTCGACATCGCAGCAAACCACGATCTTGCGGTGATCAAAAGCACGCCGTCCGGTCTGAAGCGAGTAAGCGACATCGGCGAGGGTGGCTGCCGGATCCTGTTTCAGATATTCCGCCAGCCGAAGCGTCGCCACTTCGAGCGCTGCTCCCGTTTTCGCGGACAGCGCCACAACCTGATTCGGCCGCGCTGGCGGCGCCGAGCTTCGAGCAGGCGCTTCTTCAAGGATTACGTGCGCGTTCGTTCCGCCGATCCCAAAGGAGCTGACTCCGGCGCGCCGGGGCAAGCGGTTCGTGTTCCAGTCGACGAGCTTCGTGTTGACGTAGAAGGGGCTGCTTTCGAAATCAATTTGCGGATTTGGTGATTCGAAATTCAGGCTGGGCGGGAGCTGCTTGTGTTTCAGAGCGAGAACAGTTTTGAGTAGCCCCGCTACGCCCGCCGCCGCATCGAGATGACCGACGTTGCTCTTGAGCGAGCCAATTCCGCAGAATTGCTTTTCGGTGCTGCCGTTGCGAAAAACTTTCGTCAGCGCGGCGATTTCGATGGGGTCACCGAGCGGCGTCGCGGTCCCGTGCGCCTCGATGTAAGAAATCGTGTTGGGCTCGACTTGGGCGACGGCTTGCGCAGAGGCAATGGCTTCGGCCTGCCCATCCACGCTGGGAGCCGTGTAGCCGACTTTTTGAGAACCATCGTTGTTGATCGCCGCGCCGAGTATGACCGCGTGGATGTTGTCGCGATCGCGCAATGCTTCTTCGAGCCGCTTGAGAACGACAATGCCGACGCCTTCGCCCGCTCGGATTCCCTGCGCCTTCGAATCGAAGGGACGGCAGTGGCCATCGGGCGAGAAGATCATGCCTTCCTGAAAGAGGTAGCCGGTGTGCTGCGGAAAATTGATGGAGACGCCGCCCGCGAGGGCGATGTCGCACTGGTAGCTGAGAAGGCTCTGGCAAGCCAGCTGGACGGCGACGAGCGACGTCGAGCACGCGGTCTGGACCGCCACGCTTGGCCCGCGCAGATTCAGTTTGTAAGAAATCCGCGTGGTGATGAAATCCTTGTCATTGCCGATCATCGCCTGATAGCCGCCCACCGCGGCCAGAGCTTCCGGGTTGCGAAGCAGATTGTTGATGCCATAGGTGTTCATGCTCGAGCCGGCGAACACGCCAATGGCGCCGCTGTACGATTCGCTGTCGCAGGCCGCGTCTTCCAGAGCTTCCCACGCACATTCAAGCAGGACGCGATGCTGCGGATCCATGACTTCGGCTTCGCGCGGGTTCACGCCGAAGAATGCCGCATCGAATTCGTCGGCGGCATCGAGGTAGGTTCCCGCTTTCACATAATTGGGATTCTCGACAATCTGCGGGTCCACGCCAGCCGCGATCAGTTCTTCCTTCGAAAAACGAGACAGCGACTCGACGCCGTCGCGCAAGTTTCGCCAGAACGCGGCGAGATTGCTTGCGCCGGGAAAACGGCCGGCCATGCCGATGATGGCAATCGCTGAAGCCGATTTTTTGGGAGTCACAATCATTTCCATTTTCGGAATTCGCTACGCGAGCGAATCCATCTTTCCCAGGGCTTCCCTTTGCTTTTCGGCGCGTTCGCGCACATTGGCGAACGACGCTGCGGCATCATCATGGCTGTCGAGAAATTCTGCGAGCGAACCCACGGTCGGGCGCTGAAACAGATCGACAAGGGTGACCTCGCGATTCAGCCGCTTCCGCAGCCGGCTCTGAACTTGAACGACGAGCAGTGAGTGGCCGCCGAGATCAAAAAAGTTGTCGTGCAGTCCGACTTTGCCAACCTTCAGCACCTCTTGCCACACTTCGGCCAGCGAGCGCTCCGTTTCCGTCCCGGGAGAAACATATGTGGTCGAACCGATCAGTCGCTGACCGTCCGGAGTTGGCAGCGCTTTCCGATCAACCTTTCCGTTGGGCGTGAGTGGAAAAGATTCGAGCGTCATAAAGATCGAGGGCACCATGTATTCCGGAAGCTGCTGCGCGAGAAAAGCGCGCAATGCACCGGGATCAGGCTGCGAGCCGGGCCGAGCGATCACGTACGCTATGAGTCGCTGCGCCCCGCTGCCATCCTCGCGCGCCGCGACGACACTCTGCGAGACACCCGGCGCCTTCACGAGCAACGTCTCGATTTCGCCCAACTCGATGCGGAAACCGCGAATCTTGACCTGGTGGTCCACACGGCCGAGGCATTGGATCGCGCCGTCGGGCAAGTAACGCCCCAGATCTCCGGTACGATACATCCGCGCGCCCGGTTGATCGCGGAACGGATCAGGAATGAATCGCTCCGCCGTCAGCTCCGGACGATTCAAATAGCCGCGCGCGAGGCCGACTCCGCCGATGTAGATTTCCCCGGGCACGCCGACCGGAACAGGTTTTCTCTGTGCATCGAGCAGATAAACGGATGTGTTGGCAATCGGCCGCCCGATGCTCGGATACGCATCGCCAGACTCGACTCTCGCGACGGTCGACCAGATCGTCGTTTCGGTGGGACCATAAAGATTCCAAACCTCGGCACCTGCGGCGAGGAGTTTGTCGGCCAGTTCCCTTGGCAGGGCTTCGCCGCCACAGAAGATTCTCAAACCCGGCAAGCCCCGCCAACCTGCTTCGAGCAGAAGTCGCCATGTGGCGGGCGTCGCCTGCATCACCGTAGCCTGCGAATCCTCGAGCAACGCCGTCAATTGCATGCCGTCGAGCGCGATGGCACGGCTTGCGAGAATCACTTGCCCACCGACGGTCAGTGGCCCGAAAATCTCGAGGCCCGCGATGTCGAAGGAAAGCGTGGTGACGGAAACGAGGCGATCGTGCGCGGAGAGTCCCGGTTCTTTGTGCATGGACTTCAGGAAATTCACAACGGAACGATGTTCGAGCTGGACGCCCTTCGGCTTGCCCGTTGAGCCCGACGTATAAATCACGTACGCGAGGTTCTGCGGCTTCGCCGAAGGCGGCAGATTGGTGCCGGCTTCGCTTGCGATCTTCTCCCAATCCGCATCGAGGCGCACGACGTGCGTCGCGGCTTTCTCAGGGATGTTCACCGCCAACCGGCCCTGCGTCAGGATCACGGAGAGCTGTGAATCGTTCACCATGAATTCCAGGCGCTCCTTCGGGAACGAAGGGTCCAGAGGCACGTAGGCCGCCCCGGCCTTCAGAACACCGAGGAGCGCGACAACCATCTCCAAAGAGCGTTCGACCCACACTCCGACCAGCGAATCCGGACCGACGCCATGCCTTTTCAAATGACGGGCCAGACGGTTCGCCTTTTCATTCAATTCGCGATAGGACAACCTCGCGCCGCCAAATACAACGGCAGTGGCGTCTGGCGCAAGGTTGGCTTGCTCCTCGAACAGCTGCTGAACGCACTTCTCTCTAGGATAATCAGCCTCCGTCCGGTTCCAGTCCTCGACCAGTTGCCGTTGCTCCGTTTCCGTTAACATCGAAAGGTCTGAAATTCGGGCGCCCGGACGCGCGACGAAGCCTTCCAAAAGGATCCACAGGTGATCCACCATGCGCTGGGCCGTCGAGAGATTGAAGAGTTCGGAGTTGTACTCGAAATAAATCTTGAGGCCTTCGGGCCGGTCTACGATATCGACGGCTACGTCAAAACGTGCTGTTTCCGGCTCTATATCGATCGGGCGAAGGACGAGATCGGGCAGGGCCAATTCGGTGAACGGCAAGTTCTGCAGAACAAACAGCACTTGAAACAGCGGCGAATGGTCGAGCTCGCGCCGAGGACGCAGAACTTCGACAAGCACGTCGAAGGGCACGTCCTGGTGCGCATACGCCTTCAATGCCACTTCGCGAACGCGCGCGAGCAGTTCGTGGACGGTAGGATTCCCGGAAAGATCGGTGCGCAGCACAAGGGTGTTCACAAAAAAGCCGATCAGGTTCTCGATCTCCGCGCGGCTGCGGTTTGCAGTTGGCGAGCCGACAAGAATGTCCTCTTCCCCGGTGTACCGATGGAGCAGAACCTGAAAGGCCGCCAGCAGAAGCATGAAAAGCGTGACGCTGTCTTTGCGACTCAGGGCTTTGAGTTCATCCGCCAGAGATTTTGGGAAGATACGCACGAGACGCGATCCGCGCAGGGATTGAATCTTGGGCCGCGGTCGGTCGGTCGGAAGCTGCAGAACGGGCAGCGATCCGCCAAGCTGTTCCCTCCAATACGGCAACTGAGCGTCCAAGACGCCTTCGTCGAGCCACTGCCGTTGCCATTGGACGAAATCGGCGTACTGAATCGGAAGTGCCGGAAGAACTGGATTTTCGCCGGTGACGTACGCGGCATACAGCTCGCCGAACTCACGGATGAAAACGCCGAGCGACCAACCGTCAGATACGATGTGATGCATGGCGAGAAGCAGGACATGCGACGTCTCGTCGAGGCGGAGCAGGCTCGCGCGAATCAAGGGGCCACGCGCCAAGTCGAAAGGCTGCTGAGCAGCGACGGTTGCGCGATGCAGGACGTCCGCTTCGCGCTCGGACGGTGCGAGATAGCTGAGATCGGTGCGCGCCAGGCGCCACTGGCCTGCCGGATCGATCACGGATCTGGGAGTGCCGTCGACGTTGACAAACCGCATTCGCAAGCCCTCATGCCGCCGGATGATTTCGCTAATCGAGTGTTCGAGTGCTTCGGAATTGAGTTTGCCGGTGAGCCGCAAAGCGCCGGCAATGTTGTACGCGGCGTTACCCGGCTCCATCTGATCCAAAAACCACAGGCGCTGCTGGCAGAAGGAAACAGGTAGATTCGGGCCGCGGTCGACTCGAGGTATTCCGGTTGCGCCCGCGCGGGCAGCCTCGACTGCCTTGCGGAGGAACACTTTGATTTCTTCCTTTCGCGAGGCGAGCTCCGATTTGAGAGAGGGCGTCAACACGCCCGGCGCGGCGTTGACGTTGAGGCGTTCGCCATCAAGCGTCAGCCGGATGTCCAGGATGCGCAGACGCGACAAGAATTCTCCGATAGTCTTCACAGTCCAAAGTCCTGCCGGCGACTCGCCGGAACTTTTGCTCTGTCACTTCCATTGCCACCCGATTGGAGGATGCCTTCCAAAAACTCCGCCAAAGCCACGACCGTCGGGCAATCGAAGGCAAGCGTTGGCGGCAGTTCGCGTCCGATGCGCTTTTGAAGACGGTTCTTCAACTCGAGCGCCGTCAATGAATCGAGGCCGAGACTCGCGAATGTTTGGTCCTCTAAAATGGAATCGTCCTTACCCAGAGCGAGGACGGCTGCGACCTCCTGCCGGATTTGAGCTTTGAATGCTTCTCGACGATGTGCAGAGTCCATCTCCTCCATTATGTTTAGCCAGTTCACATGCCCGGATTCTTCTGCGACCTCATCGTGCGAACTCCGATACGCTCGTGTTGCCGTCTGAGCAGGTCGCGTATCGAAAGCCTCTCGCCCGAGGATGAGCGTCTGTTGCGCGGCCAAGCTGTCTTCCGTCTCTTCCGGCACTAGGGCGACTTGCGCAAACCCCGAGTCGGCCAACAACTGTTTCCAAACCGGTCGCTGCAGCAAGGGGTAGGAGGTCCGGAGCTCGGCATCCTGAAATTTCCACCATCCGTCCGTGAGACCGAACGTCAGATCAGCGCCCCGCGAGCGCCTGGTGAATTCGAGGAGCATCAAAACACCGGCTGGTGCGAGCAACCGGCGCATGTGGCCGAGGGATCGCCGAAGGTCGGACGTTGCGTGAATGACATTCGCGGCGATGACCACGTCAAATTCGTGCTCGCCGAATCCTTGCGAGGCCGGTTCTTTCTCGAGATCCAGCAGCCGGTAGCTGACCCACGGAAAACTCTTGAACTTCTCCTTGGCATGGGTCAGAAAAATGGGCGCCACATCCGTGTACACATATTCGACCCGCGTTTCCGCCAGCGCTGGCAGCAG
The DNA here is from genome assembly GCA_963771905.1 of uncultured Acidobacteriota bacterium. Lineage (GTDB taxonomy): Bacteria > Acidobacteriota > Terriglobia > Acidiferrales > UBA7541 > Palsa-147. The sequence continues at coordinate 1,036,541 of CAVYVI010000009.1, read as the reverse complement.
ATATGCGGTGCTCCCGCCTGTCCCGGCTCCGATTTCGAGAATGCGCAGCGGGCGATCCTGCGTTCCTCTCAAGAGGGACTGCAGAGCCTCTTTCAGCAAGGTGTTGTAAGCGCGATTTACCGGCGATTTCTCGTAATTGTGCTCGATGTTTGCCAGCGAGCCATCCGGAAACAAAAGGTTCAAACCGCTGATTTCGCCACGCAGAGCTTCAGCCAATCGGCCGCCGCAGCGACCGAGAATCTCGATTTCGTTGGTGTAGTCGGAAAACGATCCAAGCAGTTGCTGTTGGAGCGATTGTGCTCTGACCGCCAAGGCGTCGTGGCACACCTTGAAGAAATGCCCTGTGCGCTGGACCACTCCATCCTCTTCCAGAATCTCGATCATTCTGTCGAACAGGCGGAAATGATTCGGAAGAACTCCAAGACTCGCGGCAAGGCCTGATGCGTTCAAGATTTTCCCCGCTGTCAAGCCACAGCCGAGGTTATCGAGCGCCTCGATGATGTAATCACGGCAAAGAGCGTCGACGCGCGGCGTAAGATCGGCGTAAGCGGCGAGCCCGTTCTCTGCAATCAAGCTCGAGAGCCGCGGGCGCAGCCCTTCCGCAATTTTCTCGAGAGCCGGAGTATCGCTCAATCCTTCCGGCGCGCGCGCGGCGACTTCCGCGCGATCCAATTGACGGACCTGAATTCGCCCGAAGAACGGCCGAGCACGGCGCAATTCATACGCTGACTTGAGCGCACGCCAGTCGACATCCGCAACCCCGGCCTGGACAGCTCCGGAGGTCATCAGAAGGCCGAGCGCGCGCAAGGCGTCCTCGGAACGCATCGGCCCCAACCCAATCTGCTCGAAGAAGCGTTTCTCCTCGGCGGAGGCGAGCCGAATCTCGTCCCAACTGCTCCAATCGACGGTCAACGCCGGCAATCCCAGCGCGCGTCGATGGTGCGCGAGCTGGTCGAGGAACAAATTTGCCGCGGAATAGTGGGCAAAGCCCCTCGCTCCCCACAGCGAGACAATCGAAGAGTACATGACAAAACAATCGAGCTGCTTCGCGCGCGTCAGTTCGTGGAGCACCCACGCGCCCGATGCCTTGGATCGCAGCATGGACGAGACCTGCTCCGGCCCCATTTCATCGAGCGTCGCGAAGCTCGCATCCGTGGCCAGATGGAAAATTCCGCCGAGCGGAGGCATTCCTGCGTCGATGCGAGCGAGGAGCGAGCGCATTTGATCGCGATCAGAAACGTCGCCGGACGCGAGCTCAATTTTCGCGCCGAATGTTTCCATCTCTTGCAAAGCCTTCAATCGTGGATCGCCGTTCGAGGATTCGGCGTTTCGCGCGGGAATATTTTTTTGTCCCAAGAGAACGAGATGACGGGCGCCGTTTTCGACCATCCATCGTGCGAGCTTGAGTCCCAGACCGCCGAGGCCGCCGGTGATCAAGTACGATCGGTCTTCGCGGAATGCTGGCATCGCCACCGCGGGACATTCGCGGCGGGCAAGCCGCGCGACAAAGCGCTCGCCGTTTCGATAGGCAACCTGGTCTTCACCGTCCGGATGAGAAATCTCGGCCTGCAAAAGTGCTGCCATCTCCGCGGGCGTGGAGTTCGCGCCGAAATCGATTTGGCCGCCCCATTTCTCCGGCTGCTCCAACGCGAAGACCTTCCCAAATCCCCAAAGCGGCGCCTGCATCAGGCTCAATCGGCGACTTTCCGGTCCGATGGCCTGCGCGCCGCGAGTGATCAGCCAGAGCTCCGGCGAAAGTGTGCGGTGCAATCGCGCCAGCCCGTGCATCAGATGCACGAGCGGCATGCACTCGCGCATCAATTCATCTTGAACGTGATCTTGGACGGTCGCGGCTGTGAACTGCTCTGTGTCCGGTGCGTTCAATCCCCAGAGATACACGACCCGCGCCTTGGCAACGGTGGCGAGCTGTTCGATAGCTTCGAACAGCCGAGCGTAGTCTTCGCGCCGCTCGGGCCGGATCACGAAATTCCCCGCGGATGATTCCTGAAATTCCGCGCCGCGCGTGACCAACGTCGATCCCTGCCCGCTTTTCGCAAGCTGCGCCGCGAGCGCATCGCCCATGCCGCCAGAATCGGCGAATAGAATCCAGTGACGAGTGGAGTTCTTCGGCGAGCCCTGTTCCACGAGCGCGGTGGCAAGAGATTTGTGCTGCCAATCGACCCCATAGAACCAATCCGCGATCGGTAAGTCCGCGTCCGATACATCGGCGCGATCTCGCTCGTAAGATTTCGTCGATTCCGAATGTCGCGACTCGATCCAGTATCGCTTGCGCTGAAAGGGATATGTGGGCAGCGCCAATTTGCGCCGCGGATATCCGCGATCGAACTCGTCCCAATCCACTCGCGCGCCGCGAGCATAGAGTTCCGCAAGGGTTTCCAGCATTTGCTGCCAGGCGGGCCGACCCTTCACGAGCGATGCGAGCCACGTAGTTCCTCGCCCCCGTTCGCACTGCTGCCCCATTCCGATGAGCACCGGCTGCGGCCCAATTTCCAAGAACAGACCGTGTCCCTTGTCGGCGAGCGTCTTCATGCCAGCCGCGAATTGCACGGGCTCCCGCACATGCCGACGCCAATATTCAGCCTTGAAAACTCGGTCGTCCTCGACCAAGTCTCCGGTCAAATTTGAAATCAGTCCGATGTTGGGACGGTTGTACCTGACGAGGCCCGCGAGGCGCATCCATTCCTCGAGCATGGGTTCCATCTGCGAATGAATGAAATGCGTGCGACACCGCCAATCGCTTCACTACAACCTTCTCTTTCTCCAATTCCTTCGCCAGCCCCGCGATCTCCTTTTCCCACCCCGACACCACTACGCTCTCCGGTCCATTCACCGCCGCAATCGATACCCGGTCTCCATACTTCTCCAGCGCCTTCCGCACTCTCCCTTCGCTCGCCTTTATTGCCGCCATCGCTCCGCCAGGGCCGAGCCCCTGCATCAGCCGGCCTCGCCCCGCCACCAGCTTCATCCCTTCTTCCGCCGTCATTACTCCTGCCACCGCGGCTGCTACATACTCCCCAACGCTGTGCCCCAGCACAGCGCTCGGCTCGATCCCCCAACTCCTCCACAGCTCCGCTAAGCCCCACTCCAGCGCAAATAGCGCCGGCTGCGTGTACCTCGTCTCTTCCAGCTTCTTCCCATCCCCAATCATCACTTCCAGCAGCGGCCGATCGAACTCCCCTGCTACTGCCCTGATGCACCGATCCACCGCCTCGCGATACACCCCCGAGCTCTCATACAGCTCCCGTCCCATCCCTTCGTATTGCGACCCTTGGCCTGTAAACAAAAATGCGATTTCTGAGGAGCGCGATTCGGGCGCGGTGCCGGCGAAAACCCCGCGGGCGCTTCCCTTGCTCCCATACGCTTCGAGAGCGTCCCGCGTTTCCTCGAGACTCTTCGCCACAATCGCGAGCCGATGCGCGAACTGAGACCGACCTGTATTCGCCGTGTACGCCACATCCGCTAGTGACTCCGCCGGGTTCGCCCGAAGGTGCGCCTCGTACCGCTGCACCAGCTCTCGCAGCGCTCCTTCGGTCTTCGCCGATAGCGCCAGCACATGCGACGGCCGATCGGCCGCAACGGGCGCGACTTCCCGAACAGGCGCTTCTTCGAGTATCACGTGCGCATTTGTGCCGCTGAATCCAAACGAGCTCACGCCGGCAATACGCTTTTGATTCGCCGACGGCCACGGAACGCGCTCGGTCGGGATGTTGATGGGAAGCTCGTTCCAATCGATGTGCGGATTTTTCGATTTCAAGTGCAAGTGCGGCGGTATTTCGCCGTGCTGCAGCGCCAAGGCAACCTTGATAAGCCCCGCGATCCCCGCCGCCGCTTCGAGGTGCCCGATGTTGGTTTTCACCGAACCGACGCGCAGAGGATCCTTTTCGCCACGGCCGGCGCACAGCATGGCTCCTAAAGCTTGCACTTCAATCGGATCACCCAGCGACGTCCCCGTCCCGTGCGCCTCCACATAATTAACGGCGGTGGGCGCAATTCCGGCGTTGGCCAGAGCCAATCGAATCACGGCCTCCTGCGCAGGCCCGTTCGGAGCCGTCAAACCACCGCTGCGGCCGTCTTGGTTGGACGCACTCCCTCGGATTACGGCGAGGATTCGATTTCCGTCCCGCACGGCGTCCGAGAGGCGTTTCAGTGCGACCATTCCGCAACCCTCACCGCGCACAAAGCCATCGGCGGATGCATCGAACGTCTTGCAGCGCCCGTCCGCCGCCATCATATGCGCTCGCGACAGCGCGATCGTTACGTCCTGGGTCAAGATCAGGTTTACGCCGCCGGCGAGCGCGAGTTGGCACTCTCCCGTTCGCAAGCTCTGGCACGCCACGTGAACCGCAACCAACGACGAAGAACACGAGGTATCAAGCGCGACACATGGCCCTTGCAGCCCAAGGATGTACGACAGGCGTCCGGCGGCTACGGAATGCGAACTTCCCGTCGCCAGATACGCGTCATATTCCTCCGGCGGGCGTGCGACCAAGAGCTGCGCATAATCGGAATTGCAAATTCCAACGAAGACGCCGGTACGGCTACCGGCGAGTTTTTCGGGAGCGAGCGCGCCATTCTCAAGCGTCTCCCACGTTACCTCGAGCAATAGCCGCTGCTGCGGATCCATGCTCGCGGCTTCGCGCGGCGAGATGCCGAAGAAGTTCGCATCAAAGAGATCCGTGCGCTCGAGGAAACCGCCCCACAGCGTCGCTAACTTGCCCGGCGCGTCCGGATTCGGATCGTAGCTCGCGCGCGCATCCCAACGGTCGGCCGGAACCTCGACAATCGCATCGACGCCGTCTTGGAGAAGCTTCCAAAAGGCGTCAACATTGGAGGCACGGCCGGGAAACCGGCATCCCATCCCGACGATGGCGATGGGCTCGCGATTCGCATTTTCAAGCCTCTCGATTTTCTCCTGCATATCGGCAGCGAGCAGCGCGAGCCGCTTGGGTGAGAGTTTCGAGATGCGATTTAGAAAGTCCTTGGTCATGGTGATCGAGTTCGCGCTACTCGCGAAAGAGTCGCTCCACGTCCTCGTCGGACAATTGTTCAATTTTCCCGACAAGATCGCCCGACGCCGCGGCCGCCTCGCCGTTTTTCGAGCCTTTCACAGAATCACGTCCCCAGCCCAAGACTTCGCAGCCGAGATAGTCGGTCAGCGACCGCAAAGTCGGATAGTCGAAGAGCACCGTGGCCGGCAACCGATGTCCCAAGCTGGCGCCGAGCGAATTTCGCAGTTCCACCGCCATCAAAGAATCGAGACCCAACTCGTGCAGCGGACGGTCCGCATCCACCGAATGCCGGGAATCCAATCCCAGAACTTTCGCCGCTTGCTTCTCGACGCGCGAGAATAGCAATTGACTCCGCCGACCCGGTGCGGCGGCCGCCAATTCTCCGAGCAATTCATTTGTTTTTTGTACCGAGGCGCGCGCGGGCTCGGTGCGAGTTTGGCCGGCGATTTCCTGCAAAAGAGGCGGCAAGGCGCCCTCCTCGAATTGCCGCAGAAATTTCGGCCAATCGACGGGCATCACAACCACGTGGCTCGCTGCGCCGTGAAGCAATGCATTCAAAACCTGCAAACCTTCTTTGGGAGAGAAGGCTCCCATGCCTTGCGCGCTCAAGCGCTCTTCAACATGTCCGCGCGCGCCGATGCCGACGTCCGTCCATGCGCCCCAATCGATACTCAGCGCGGGAAGGCCGAGAGACCGCCGATACTGCGCCAACGCATCGAGGAACGAATTGGCGGCCGTGTAGTTGCCTTGGCCGCGCGAACCAAATACCGACGCGATTGATGAAAACAATGCGAAGAAATCGAGGGTCGTATCGCGCGTCTGCGTGTGCAGATGCCACGCGCCATCCGCTTTCGGCCCGAGAACCTTGATGAAGCGCGGCCAATCCTGATTGGCGAGCGCACCGTCGTCGAGCACCGCTGCGCAATGGATGATTCCCTTTAGCGGCGGCATTCCCTGCGCCACCCGCGCGACGACATTCCTCACGCCGCGCGCGGTCGAGATATCCTCCTGGACCACAACAACCCGCGCGCCACCCATTTCCATCTCTTGAATCGCTTGGGCCGCTCCCGCACTCGGAGAGCTTCGCCCTGCTAAGAGCAAATGGCGCGCTCCCTGGTCGGCGAGTAACTTCGCCGTCAGCAAGCCGAGACCCCCCAAGCCTCCGGTGATGAGATACGTCGCGTCGGCGCGAATTGAAAATGGCTTGTGTCTGTCTGTCGAGCCCGGCTTCGGCGCGTGATTGAAGACGATTTTGCCGGTGTGACGCGCCTGCGCCATGAATCGGAACGCTTCGGCGGCATGCCCGAGCGGAAAAACTGTGCGCGGCAACGGCGTGAGCTTGCGAGCCTCTATCTCGGACATCAACCTGCGGAGCATTGCGCCGATGAGCGCGGGATCTTCCTGAGCCGTCACGCTCCAATCGACGATGAAGTAGCGGATTCCTCGATCGAGCCGCGTCGCTTGTTCCGCGTTCCAAATCCCACGTTTGCCAATCTCGAGAAATGTTCCGCCGCGCGCCAGGCACTCAAAGCTCTTTTCGAGCATTTCGCCGCTAAGAGAGTTGAGGACAATATCGACGCCCTTGCCGCCCGTTTGGCTCAGGATTTCGGCCGCGAAAGCAGGTGTGCGAGAGTCGAGCACATGCTGGACGCCCAGTTTCTTCAGGATCTCTCGCTTCTCCGGACTGCCCGCCGTCGCGAATATTTCCGCTCCGGCTTGCTGCGCCAATTGCACGGCCGCCATGCCCACGCCGCCCGCTCCGGCATGAATCAGCACGCGATGGCCGCGCTGGATGGCTGCGAGATGTTTCAAGGTGAAGTACGCTGTGAGAAATGCCACGGGAACCGTCGCCGCTTCTTCGAAACTGATTTGCGTGGGCTTCGGTGCAACGAACTCACTGCGCGTCGTTACAAAGTTCGCGAAACTGCCCGGCGCGATGGCGACGACCGCGTCGCCCGGCTTCATATCCTTCACAGCGGACCCGACCGAGACGATTTCTCCAGCGCACTCGCTGCCAAGCGGGCCCGGCTCGCCCGGATAGAGATCGAGCGCGCTCAGAACGTCACGGAAATTCAAACCGCTCGCATGAACGCGAATCTCGACTTCGCCGGGACCGGGTGCTCGCCGCTGCGCGGGTTGAAGCATTAGGCTTTCAAGCGTTCCACGATCAGTCGTCTCGAGCCGAACTGACTTATTTTCGGGTGCGGACTTCGATTCGCGCGCGCGATGCGTTGCCAATCGCGCGACATGGCGGACACTGTCACGCAGCGCGATCTGATCTTCCGTTGAGCCACCCAGGATTTCCGCGAGCAGAATTCGCGCTTCGGCAGACGGCTCGGCTGTCGTGCCGAGATCGACCATGTGACAAGCTAGCTCCGGATGTTCGAGCGCAATCGTCTTGCCCAGGCCCCACACGGGCGCTTGCGCCAACTGCATAGCGTCATTTTCTCGAACTGCTTGACTCCCGCGCGTTACGATCCACAGCTTCGGCACAGAGCGGCTCGTCATTCGCCCGAGCGCTTGGACGAGATACAGAGTGGCGCGCAGGCCGAATTCTTGTTGAGCGGAGACGCTTGCGTCGCCGCTCTTCTCGAGCGACGGCAATCGCAGCGGCCAGAGTAGGACAACGCCTCGCGGCCCAACCGGGTCGTTGCGCGTGATGTCGGCCAACAGCCGTGCGTAGTCATCGGGTGCTGTCGCGTCGATCTCGATTCGGAGATCGTCGCGATTCCGATACTCGTTCGACGGTGCCACGAGCGTGCACGTGCCGCCCTTTACTCGAAGGTCTTTCGCGAGGTGTTCCGCAATCCCTTGCCCATCATCGAAAACCAGCCAAGCCCCAGTGTCCTTTTGTTCTGTCTCTGCGGAAAGCAGACGATGTTCCTTCCAGACAATCTCGTAGACGCTATCCGTGAGCGGCTTGCGCGACGCGCGTTCGAAAGCTTCGCGGTCGACTCGTTGAAAGCGCAAACCTACGACGCCGGCTACTTTGGCGCCCGACTCGTCGTGGACGGTCACATCTGTTGTAATCGTTCCGCTGTCCGGCGAAGAAATTTCCCGGATTCGCGCATGGCTGCGGAATGCATTTTCCGCGCCGCGGAACAATTCATATTTCTCAATCGCAACCGGCAAGAAGAAAGAACGCTTCGCCGCGTTCTTCTTTGATTGCATCTCGCGGGTCTCGATCATTGCCCCCGCGACTTGTAAACACGCATCGAGGAGGGCGGGATGCATCTGGTATTTCGCCGCTTCGTCGCGCATTTCCGCCGGCCATGCGATTTCCCCGAGCGCTTCCGACTCCCCGCAATACACCCTCTTGATGTTCCGGAATCGCGGCCCGAATTCCACTCCTCGCGCGCTCATTTCTTCGTAGAACTTCTCCCCGCTCAGCTCTCTCGAACAGCGATCCCGTATCTCATCAATTTGCGCGTGCGTCTCCCCGCGTATCTCTGCACCCGTCCCAGTTTCCGCGTCTCTCCCCCCTCCAATCCTTCCGCTCGCGTGCAGCGTCCACTTCTTGCTCTCCTTCTCTTCTTTCTTCTCTTCCTTCCCTCCTGCCCCTCGACTGTAAATCCGGAATCTCTTCTCCCCTCCACTCCCCCCCACCACCACCTGCACCACCCGCTCTTCCCCCTCCTTCAACACCATCCCTTCCGTCATCTCCACTTCTTCCACCGTATGCCGTCCCTCTCCGTACGTCTCCCGCGCCGCCGCCAACCCCATCTCCAGATAGCCCGTCGCCGGCATCATCACTTGTCCGCCAATCTGGTGTTCCCTTAGGAACGCTGGTTCCCCAGCCCCGATCCTCCCTTCATACATCCCATCCGCCACCGCCGTTTCAATTCGCTCTCCCAACAACTCGTGTACCTTCGTTCCTCTTCTCTTCCTCCCCGCCCCGCGCTTCTCCTCGATCCAATACCTCTCCCTCTCGAATGGATACGTCGGCAGCATGACTTTCCGCCGCCCGTTTCCTCGTTCCATCCCCGCCCAATCAATCTCTGCGCCTGCCATGTAGAGTCCTCGCACACTCTCCAGCAACGTCTTCCACTCACTCCCCTTCTGTCTCCTCATCGACGCGTACCACTCCGCTTCCGCCATCCCTTCACACTCCGCTCCCATCCCGCTCAGCACCGCCTGCGGCCCCACCTCCACGTAGTGCTTGATCCCCATCTCCCCCAGCGTCTTCATCCCTCGCGCAAATTCCACCGTCCCTCTCACCTGCTTTACCCAATATTCCCCCTCCGTCACCTCTCCTTCCTTCGCTACCTCTCCCCTTGCGTTCGTCACCATCCGTATCCGCGGCTCTCGGAACTTCCTCCCCCCCACTACCCCCCGCCATTCCTCGAGCATCCCCTCCATCTGCACTGAATGGAATCCGTGCGACACCGCCAATCGCTTCACTACTACCTTCTCTTTCTCCAGTTCCTTCGCCAGCCCCGCGATCTCCTTCTCCCACCCCGACACCACCACGCTCTCCGGTCCATTCACCGCTGCGATCGATACCCGGTCTCCATACTTCTCCAGCGCCTTCCGCACTCTCCCTTCGCTCGCCTTTATTGCCGCCATCGCTCCGCCAGGGCCGAGCCCCTGCATCAGCCGGCCTCGCCCCGCCACCAACTTCATTCCTTCTTCCGCCGTCATCACTCCTGCCACCGCGGCTGCCACATACTCCCCAACGCTGTGTCCCAGCACTGCGCTCGGCTCCATCCCCCAACTCCTCCACAGCTCCGCTAAGCCCCACTCCAGCGCAAATAGCGCCGGCTGCGTGTACCTCGTCTCTTCCAGCTTCTTCCCATCCCCAATCATCACTTCCAGCAGCGGCCGATCGAACTCCCCTGCTACTGCCGCGATGCATCGATCCACCGCCTCGCGATACACCCCCGAGCTCTCATACAGCTCCCGTCCCATCCCTTCGTACTGCGATCCCTGTCCCGTAAACAGAAACGCGATCTGCGGCCGTTCCCCCACTCGGATCTGCTTCCCCTTCGCTCCCTGCAATCGTTCCCGCGCCTGCTCCATGCTTTCCGCTACCACCGCCAGCCGATGCGCGAAATGCGACCGTCCCGCATTCGCCGTATACCCCACATCCCCGAGTGACTCCCTCGGGTTCGCCGCGAGATGCGCTTCATACCGCTGCACCAACTCTCCCAGCGCCGCTTCTGTCTTCGCCGACAGCGCCAGCACGTGCACCGGCCGGTCCCGCTCCACTCGCTCCCTCTTTCGCTCCGGCGCTTGCTCCAAAATCACGTGCGCGTTCGTTCCGCTGAATCCGAACGAACTCACTCCCGCGATGCGCTTCCCGTTGATCCCTCGCCATTCGACCAATCCCGTCGGGATCTCCAGCGCATACCGCTCCCACGGAATGTGCGAACTCTTGCGCTGCAAATGCAGATGTGGCGGAATCTCGCCGTGCTCGAGCGACAACACCACCTTGATCAATCCCGCGATTCCCGCGGCCGCTTCCAGATGCCCCACATTCGTCTTCACCGAACCGATATACAGAGGATCATCCTGGCTGCGCCCCGCGCACAGCACTGCTCCCAACGCCTGCACTTCAATCGGATCCCCGAGCGAGGTGCCCGTCCCGTGCGCCTCCACGTAGCTCACCTCACGCGCGTCCACTCCGGCATTCGCCAACGCTTCTCGAATCACAGCCTGCTGCGCGGGGCCGTTCGGCGCCGTCAAACCGCTGCTCGCGCCATCCTGATTGACGGCGGAGCCGCGAATCACGGCCAGGATGCGATCGCAATCCCGCTCGGCATCCGACAAGCGCTTCAGCACCACCACGCCGCAGCCCTCGCCGCGCACAAATCCATCCGCGGACTCATCGAATGTCTTGCAGCGGCCCTCCGGAGAAAGCATGTGTGCGCGCGAGAGCGCGACCATCGGCTCGGGATAAAGGATCATGTTGACGCCGCCCGCGAGCGCCAGGCTGCAATCTCCGACGCGGAGCGCCTGGCACGCGAGATGCGTCGCGACCAGTGACGACGAACATGCCGTATCGATCGAAATGCTCGGACCATGAAGGCCCAAAAGATAAGACAAGCGTCCCGCGGCGATGCTGTGTGCGACGCCCGAAGCGAAATAGACATCGAGCAGCGACAAGTCGTCGCCGCTCAACATCAACTGCGAGTAATCGCTGCTGGCAATTCCGAAGTACACGCCGGTCCGGCTTCCGGCGAGCTTTTCGGGCGACTGCCCCGCAACTTCCAGCGCTTCCCAACTCGCTTCCAGCAAAAGCCGCTGCTGCGGATCCATGCTCACCGCTTCGCGCGGCGCAATTCCGAAAAATCCTGGATCGAAGCGGTCAACTTGATCGAGAAAGCCGCCCCAACGACTCGCCATCTTCCCGGGCGTGTCCGGATTGGAATCGTAGTAGGCATTTATGTCCCAGCGATCGAGCGGAATTTCGCGAATCGCATCGGTGCCGCATTGCAGCATTTTCCAGTAGCTCGCAGCGTCAACGACGCCGCCGGGGATGCGGCAAGCGAGTCCGACGATGGCGATGGGTTCGCGATTGCGGCGCTCCGCGCGATCGAGCTTGACGCGCATCTCCTCGAGCGCCAGCAGCGCGCGCTTGACCGGCGGGAGATCGTTACCGAATTTGGATTCGTTTGTGCTCATGCCGATGTCAGTTTTCGTTCAGCCGCTTAAGCAGCAGTTCTTCCGCTTCCTTATCGGACATGCGCTGCACATCTTCAGCTCGCAGCGGTGCTGCGGGCTCGTCCTCTGGAAGCGGTGACTGCGCGGAGCGCGCGCCGCCGCCGTCGGCGTCCGCAAGAATGCTTTCGGACACGTAACGCGCGATCGCTTCGATCGTCGGATAGTCAAACATCAGTGTCGCAGGCAATGGCTCGCCGAGCGCCAATCCCTTGCTCAGCCGGTTCCGCAGTTGCACGGCCATCAGCGAATCGAGGCCGAGATCCATCAAGCGGCTCCGGCGGTCCGGCGGGCGTGACGCATCGATACGCAGCGTGCGCATGACTTCCTCGCGCACAAATTCGACGAGAAGTTCGTGCCGCTCCGACGGAAGCGAGCGCCGCATCGCCGCGACGCGCCGTACCGCATCTTCATTGGCCGAGGATTGCGAGGCTCCACCTGAAGGGGCGGCTGTATGCGCCGTCGCGGAATCGCGTCTGCGAACAGGCTGCGCAACTTCGCGGGTCGAAGACTTCCCTGGAGCACGCGCCAGAAGAACGTGTTGGCCGACGGCGCCGGTGACCGAGCCCGCTTCGGGAAATGACTGCGCGTCTTCGAAGCCATAGCGGGCAAGAGCCTCCTTCCACTTTTCGACATTCAGAAGTGGTTGCCCGCGGCGCCATTCGTCGTTGAAATGTTGCCAGCCTTCGATGAGACCCGTGGTGATATCGAACCAAGCTTGGTCCTGGGTCGTTTCGACGAGAACCAGGATGCCCCCGGGCGATAGCAGCGCACGGGCGCGCTCCAATGCGGCGCCAAGATCTTTCGCGGCGTGGAAGATATTCGCGCCCACGATGATGTCGAACCCGGCGCGTTCGTAACCCTGGCCTTCGAGCGGCGCGTCGATGTCGAGCCGGTCGTAACGAACAAACGGATACTTCACAAAGCGGTCCGCCGCATGCGCCAGAAATAGATCCGACACGTCGGTAAAGTAATATTCGACCGCCTCCTTTGGCAGCAGCGGCAGAAGCGCGGTCGTCGTGCCGCCGGTACCTGCGCCGACTTCAAGAATCCGCAGCGGTACCTGTAAGCGGCGCGTATGGACGATCGATTCAATCGCGGAAGCGGCGATGGCGTTGATGTAGCGCGATGATGCCGAGCGCGCGTAGAGATTGTCCGCCACGTCGAATGAGCCGCCCGGAAATAGCGTCTCGAGGGCGCTCAACTTTCCGGTCAGGACTGCGGTGAGTACGCTGCCGCACTGCCGCGTGTAGTCGAGCACGGAGGTGTCGTCGTGAAGAATATGTTCCGCGTCTTTCCAACGAGCGGCGAGATTCGCATCCGGCAACGGCGCATCGCACACGAACCGGTTTCCCACCTGGCGCAAGATTCCGGCGTGCGAGAGCCTTTCGAGCCACCGTGCAATCAGATTGCGATGAGCCGGCTGAATGTGGAGCTCGCGTAACACATCGTCAACGGAATATTCCCGGGCGAGCGCGGCGAAACCGCCGAGCTGCTTCAAAACGGAGAGCACATGAGCGAGAGTCAATCGCTCGAGGCAATGCCATTTCGCTTCAAAATTCGTGACGCCGATATCCAGCGGAGCCTGATGTGATTGGCGACGAGCGGCAAAGACGGCGTTTGGCCACGCGGATGATTCATCGCGGTTCGCGCCGCCGGCGCCGTCCGCGGAATCATCCATCCAGAACCGTTGCCGCTGGAATGGATAGGTCGGGAGCAAGACTCGCTGGCGTGAATGGCCGCGGTCGAAACCTTCCCAATCAATTTCCGCGCCCGCCATGTAGAGTCCTCGCACACTCTCCAGCAACGTCTTCCACTCGCTCCCCTTCTGTCTCCTCATCGACGCATACCACTCCGCTTCCGCCATCCCTTCACACTCCGCTCCCATCCCGCTCAGCACCGCCTGCGGCCCCACCTCCACGTAGTGCTTGATCCCCATCTCCCCCAGCGTCTTCATCCCTCGCGCAAATTCCACCGTCCCTCTCACCTGCTTTACCCAATATTCCCCCTCCGTCACCTCTCCTTCCTTCGCTACCTCTCCCCTTGCGTTCGTCACCATCCGTATCCGCGGCTCTTGGAACTTCCTCCCCCCCACCACCCCTCGCCATTCCTCGAGCATCCCCTCCATCTGCACTGAATGAAATCCGTGCGACACCGCCAATCGCTTCACTACTACCTTCTCTTTCTCCAGTTCCTTCGCCAGCCCCGCGATCTCCTTCTCCCACCCCGACACCACCACGCTCTCCGGTCCATTCACCGCTGCGATCGATACCCGGTCTCCATACTTCTCCAGCGCCTTCCGCACTCTCCCTTCGCTCGCCTTTATTGCCGCCATCGCTCCGCCAGGGCCGAGCCCCTGCATCAGCCGGCCTCGCCCCGCCACCAACTTCATTCCTTCTTCCGCCGTCATCACTCCTGCCACCGCGGCTGCCACATACTCCCCAACGCTGTGTCCCAGCACTGCGCTCGGCTCCATCCCCCAACTCCTCCACAGCTCCGCTAAGCCCCACTCCAGCGCAAATAGCGCCGGCTGCGTGTACCTCGTCTCTTCCAGCTTCTTCCCATCCCCAATCATCACTTCCAGCAGCGGCCGATCGAACTCCCCTGCTACTGCCGCGATGCATCGATCCACCGCCTCGCGATACACCCCCGAGCTCTCATACAGCTCCCGTCCCATCCCTTCGTACTGCGATCCCTGTCCCGTAAACAGAAACGCGATCTGCGGCCGTTCCCCCACTCGGATCTGCTTCCCCTTCGCTCCCTGCAATCGTTCCCGCGCCTGCTCCATGCTTTCCGCTACCACCGCCAGCCGATGCGCGAAATGCGACCGTCCCGCATTCGCCGTATACCCCACATCCCCGAGTGACTCCCTCGGGTTCGCCGCGAGATGCGCTTCATACCGCTGCACCAACTCTCCCAGCGCCGCTTCTGTCTTCGCCGACAGCGCCAGCACGTGCACCGGCCGGTCCCGCTCCACTCGCTCCCTCTTTCGCTCCGGCGCTTGCTCCAAAATCACGTGCGCGTTCGTTCCGCTGATACCGAAAGAGCTGACACCGGCAATGCGCCGGTTGTTGATGGCGCGCCATTCGGAATACGCTTCGTCGGAATGGCGATCGGGAGCTGCTCCCAATCGACGTGCGGATTCTTTATGCTTCAAGTGCAGATGAGGCGGAATCTCGCCGTGCTCGAGCGACAACACCACCTTGATCAATCCCGCGATTCCCGCGGCCGCTTCCAGATGCCCCACATTCGTCTTCACCGAACCGATATACAGAGGATCATCCTGGCTGCGCCCCGCGCACAGCACTGCTCCCAACGCCTGCACTTCAATCGGATCCCCGAGCGAGGTGCCCGTCCCGTGCGCCTCCACGTAGCTCACCTCACGCGCGTCCACCTGCGCTGCACGGAGCGCCGCACGGATCACCGCTTCCTGTGCCGGGCCATTCGGAGCGGTCAAGCCGCCGCTGCGGCCGTCTTGGTTGATGGCTGTGCCACGAATGAGCGCGAGGATTCGATCGCCCGAGGTGAGTGCGTCCGAGAGGCGCTTCAATACAACGACAGCGCAACCCTCGCCGCGCCCGTAACCATCGGCGGATGCATCAAACGTCTTGCACCGGCCGTCCGGGGCGAGCAGGCGTGCTTTCGAAAACCCAACGCTCACCTCCGGCGACAAAATCAGATTCACGCCGCCGGCCAGCGCCAAGGAGCTCTCACCCGTTCGCAAGCTCTGACACGCCAGGTGAATCGCCACCAGCGAAGACGAGCACGCCGTGTCGACGGCCAGGCTCGGGCCATGCACACCGAGCAGATAGGAGAGCCGGCCGGCAGCCACACTCGACGCATTTCCCGACGCTGCGTACGCATCGGCGCGCCGGACATCCGAAAGAAGCATCCGGAAATAATCTCCGTTGTTCACGCTGACAAACACGCCTGCAGAAGTTCCCGCCAGGCTCGCGGGCGATTGTCCCGCGCGCTCAAGGGCTTCCCAGCTGACTTCCAGCAGCAGGCGCTGCTGCGGATCCATGTGCTCGGCTTCGAGCGGCGAAATGCCGAAGAACTCCGGATCGAACTGATCCAGCTGAGCCAAGAAAGCACCATAGCGGGTGTACATTTTCCCTGGCTCATCGGGATCAGCGGAAAAATAAGCGTCGCGGTCCCAACGGCCGGACGGAATTTCCGTGACCGCGTCGCGCCCCTCGGCGAGAAGCCGCCAGAACGATTGCTCGTCACTCGCGCCGCCGGGCAGGCGCAATCCGATGCCGACGACGGCAATCGGCTCGTGCGCCGCGTTTTCCATCGAATCTAGGCGGCCGCGCAATTCGCGGATCTCAAGCAGAGCGCGCTTGACCGGAGTCAATTGTTCAATGCGCTCGTGACGCTCATCCATGGTGTTTCGTGTCTCCGTGTGTTTCGAGTTCGCGCAGCAGCAATTCTTCGGCTTCGTGATCGGAAAGCTCTTCCAACTCGGCTAAGGCTTTCAATTTTTCAGAACTCGCTGGACCATTGTCTTTCGTACTCGCGTCTGGTTGAGCACCAGGGAGCTTCTGGAAAAGGAAGGCTGTGATGGCTTCAATTGTGGGATGGTCAAACGCCAGCGTGCCGGGCAACGGCACCTCCAGCGAAGTGGCGAGGGTGTTGCGCAGTTCCACCGCCATCAGAGAATCCAGCCCCATTTCCTGCAGCGGCTGGCGTTCATCGATCGCCCGCGTCAAGGCAAGACCCAAAACCGCCAGCGCACGCTCCCGAACGTGCGCTGACAGCAAGACTTTCCGGTGGCTTGCCGGAGCACCGGTCAATTGTGCGCGGAAGGAACTTCCGCTCTGTTGTACGGGCTTCGCCGTGGCGCGGTGCTGCATCGCGTGGCGCACATTGCAGAACAGCGCCGACGTGGCACGCGATGAGTTTAAATACTTAGGCCAGTCGATTCTCAACACCGCGACCTGCGCCTTACGGCCACTCATCAGTTGCTCCAGAGCACGCAATCCATCGTCGGGAGAAATTTCAAGCACGCCCTGTGCGGCCCAACGGTCGGCGTCGGCACGGCCCAACGTTGCCGCCATGCCGGTCTCGCCCCAGCGTCCCCAATTCACACTGAGCGCCGGCAATCCCCCGGCGCACCGCGAATGGGATAACGCGTCAAGAAATGCATTCGCAGCGGCATAATTCGATTGTCCCGGCGAACCGAAGAGCGCCGCGCCTGCGGAGAAGAGGACGAAGAAATCGAGTTCGTCGGCGCGCGTCAACCGATGCAAATTCCACGCGCCTTGTATTTTGGGCGCCATCACGGTCGCGAATCGTTCCCAGGTCTGTTGCGAGAGCACACCGTCGTCGAGCGAGCCCGCGGCGTGAACGACACCGCGGAGTGGAGGCAGCGTCTCGCGAATTCTTGTCAGTGATGCCGAGAGTGCTGCTTCGTCACTGACGTCACAGCGCTCGATCGCAATAGTCGCGCCGGTCGTTGCGAGCTCGTGAAGTGTTGCGGCCGTCGCGTCACTCGGCGCGCTTCGCCCGAGCAAGACCAAATGGCGCACGCCTCGCTCGACCAGCCAGCGCGCGACCCTCAGTCCCAGACCGCTGAGACCTCCCGTAATCAAATAGGTTCCGTCCGATCGCATCCGTGCCGGTTGTTGACGAGCGATTTGCGGCTGTACCGAATCGAGCGTCAGCACAATTTTCCCGATGTGTCGCGCGCCAGCCATCCATCGGAATGCCTGCGTCGCTTGCTCGATCGGAAGAACCGTGTGTGGCAGGATGTGCAGCGCGCGTGTCGTAAATTCCGGCAGCAATTCGTTGTATAGTGCCGGGACCAAATCTGCGTTCGACGCGGCTGCGTCCGCTAAATCGAACGCGAAATACCGGACGTCTGGGCGAGCTTCCGCGAGTTGCGCCGCTGTCCAGATACCGCGCTTCCCCATTTCAAGGAACCGGCCGCGCCTCTCGAGGACTGACAGGCTCTTCGGAATGAATTCGCCGGACAGCGAATTCAACACGACCGGAACGCGCCGCCCATTGGTTTGCTTAACAATCTCATCGGCAAAAGCGAGCGAGCGCGAATCGTAGACGTGTTGAACGCCGAGACTTCGCAAATACGCGCGTTTGCGATGGCTGCCGGCTGTGGCGTAGACCTCGGCTCCCGCTTTTTGCGCCAGCTGCACGGCGGCCAAACCAACGCCGCCCGCCGCCGCATGAATCAGCACGCGCTCGCCCTTCGAGAGTTGCGCGAGCCGGTACAAGCCGAATGCGGCAGTCAGAAAATTGATCGGAATGGTCGCCGCTTCGATCGACGATAGCCCCGCTGGAATTTTGGCCACGCGGCTCGCAGGAACGGTGACAAAGGTGCTGAACGCTCCGGCGCCAAACGCGAGCACGTTGTCGCCAGGTTTCCTGTCCCGAATCGCTGAGCCAACGCGCTCCACGACGCCAGCGCATTCCCCTCCGAGCACATCCGGCGGAGTCTCGACCATTCCCAGCACAGTCAAGACGTCCCGGAAATTCAATCCTGCCGCGTGAACGCGAATCTCGATCTCGTCCGAGCGAGGAGCGCGACGCGCGGCCGCGCGTAGCTCCAAATTTTCAATCGATCCGGGTTTCGACGCACGCAGTTGGACGGCTTCGTCATCGCGGCCGCGATGCTTGGCGAGCGCCAGTTTCCGTGATTGCGTGCGCGGAACGAGCCGCGGCACCCACCGGTCTTGTCCGCGGAGCGCCACCTGATCCTCATCGCCGGCGGCGAGAAGCTCTTCCGCGAGAAATTCAGCTTCGTTCGAAGTCGTGCGCGGATCCAAATCCACTGCTCGCGTGCGCAGCTCCGGATGTTCAAGCGCGGCCACGCGGCGGAATCCCCAAAGTGTTGCGGATGCGGCGTCGACGCCCGGTTGATCCAGAACCGCCGCTTGTGATCCGCGCGTCACAAACCACAAATGAGGAGGCGCCGAGGTTTCATGGCTCACTAGCGCTTGCGTGAGATGCAACGCGGAACCGGTGATAAGTTCCTCTGCCTGCGCGAGTGCGCGCGAGTCCCAATCGTCTTGCAATCGGGTATCGAGCGCCCAAAGATGAGCGACGCCTGTGATCGGTGTCGCACTGGACGCACTCACTTGGTGCAAGACCTCGGCATAATCTTCGGGACGTTGGGGATTGATGACGATCGAACCGTCATTCCGGCTCTCCCACTTCTCTCCGGCAAAAACCTGCACGCATTGCTGTCCAGTTTGCGAAAGACTTCCTGCAAGAGCCGCTCCGGTGCCATTTCGGTCTGCGAAAATCAGCCATCTACCGGTGTCGAGTGCTTTCGATGAGTCGCGCTCGAGTGGCAGAGCAAGCTCCCATTCGATATCGTAAAGCCGATCATCGCCGGCTTCACTTCGCGACTTCGCAAGCGCTTCGCGCGTAACGCGCTTTAACTGCAGTCCCTCAATCGCAGCTTGAATCTCGCCCGTTCGAGCGATGACTCGAATATCGGCTTTCATGCAATCGCCGCTATCGCCCGTCGCAGACTGTACCTTCGCGTGACTCCAGACACCCGCGTCGATCCGTCCAAACATCACCAGTCTTTCGAGTCCGATAGGTAGCAACATCTCGTCGTCGCGGAGTTTCTGCTCGCCATGCGGCAACGCTGCGCCGGCCACTTGTAAACACGCATCGAGGAGGGCGGGATGCATCTGGTATTTCGCCGCTTCGTCGCGCATTTCCGCCGGCCATGCGATTTCCCCGAGCGCTTCCGACTCCCCGCAATACACCCTCTTGATGTTCCGGAATCGCGGCCCGAATTCCACTCCTCGCGCGCTCATTTCTTCGTAGAACTTCTCCCCGCTCAGCTCTCTCGAACAGCGATCCCGTATCTCATCAATTTGCGCGTGCGTCTCCCCGCGTATCTCTGCACCCGTCCCAGTTTCCGCGTCTCTCCCCCCTCCAATCCTTCCGCTCGCGTGCAGCGTCCACTTCTTGCTCTCCTTCTCTTCTTTCTTCTCTTCCTTCCCTCCTGCCCCTCGACTGTAAATCCGGAATCTCTTCTCCCCTCCACTCCCCCCCACCACCACCTGCACCACCCGCTCTTCCCCCTCCTTCAACACCATCCCTTCCGTCATCTCCACTTCTTCCACCGTATGCCGTCCCTCTCCGTACGTCTCCCGCGCCGCCGCCAACCCCATCTCCAGATAGCCCGTCGCCGGCATCATCACTTGTCCGCCAATCTGGTGTTCCCTTAGGAACGCTGGTTCCCCAGCCCCGATCCTCCCTTCATACATCCCATCCGCCACCGCCGTTTCAATTCGCTCTCCCAACAACTCGTGTACCTTCGTTCCTCTTCTCTTCCTCCCCGCCCCGCGCTTCTCCTCGATCCAATACCTCTCCCTCTCGAATGGATACGTCGGCAGCATGACTTTCCGCCGCCCGTTTCCTCGTTCCATCCCCGCCCAATCAATCTCTGCGCCTGCCATGTAGAGTCCTCGCACACTCTCCAGCAACGTCTTCCACTCACTCCCCTTCTGTCTCCTCATCGACGCGTACCACTCCGCTTCCGCCATCCCTTCACACTCCGCTCCCATCCCGCTCAGCACCGCCTGCGGCCCCACCTCCACGTAGTGCTTGATCCCCATCTCCCCCAGCGTCTTCATCCCTCGCGCAAATTCCACCGTCCCTCTCACCTGCTTTACCCAATATTCCCCCTCCGTCACCTCTCCTTCCTTCGCTACCTCTCCCCTTGCGTTCGTCACCATCCGTATCCGCGGCTCTCGGAACTTCCTCCCCCCCACTACCCCCCGCCATTCCTCGAGCATCCCCTCCATCTGCACTGAATGGAATCCGTGCGACACCGCCAATCGCTTCACTACTACCTTCTCTTTCTCCAGTTCCTTCGCCAGCCCCGCGATCTCCTTCTCCCACCCCGACACCACCACGCTCTCCGGTCCATTCACCGCTGCGATCGATACCCGGTCTCCATACTTCTCCAGCGCCTTCCGCACTCTCCCTTCGCTCGCCTTTATTGCCGCCATCGCTCCGCCAGGGCCGAGCCCCTGCATCAGCCGGCCTCGCCCCGCCACCAACTTCATTCCTTCTTCCGCCGTCATCACTCCTGCCACCGCGGCTGCCACATACTCCCCAACGCTGTGTCCCAGCACTGCGCTCGGCTCCATCCCCCAACTCCTCCACAGCTCCGCTAAGCCCCACTCCAGCGCAAATAGCGCCGGCTGCGTGTACCTCGTCTCTTCCAGCTTCTTCCCATCCCCAATCATCACTTCCAGCAGCGGCCGATCGAACTCCCCTGCTACTGCCGCGATGCATCGATCCACCGCCTCGCGATACACCCCCGAGCTCTCATACAGCTCCCGTCCCATCCCTTCGTACTGCGATCCCTGTCCCGTAAACAGAAACGCGATCTGCGGCCGTTCCCCCACTCGGATCTGCTTCCCCTTCGCTCCCTGCAATCGTTCCCGCGCCTGCTCCATGCTTTCCGCTACCACCGCCAGCCGATGCGCGAAATGCGACCGTCCCGCATTCGCCGTATACCCCACATCCCCGAGTGACTCCCTCGGGTTCGCCGCGAGATGCGCTTCATACCGCTGCACCAACTCTCCCAGCGCCGCTTCTGTCTTCGCCGACAGCGCCAGCACGTGCACCGGCCGGTCCCGCTCCACTCGCTCCCTCTTTCGCTCCGGCGCTTGCTCCAAAATCACGTGCGCGTTCGTTCCGCTGAATCCGAACGAACTCACTCCCGCGATGCGCTTCCCGTTGATCCCTCGCCATTCGACCAATCCCGTCGGGATCTCCAGCGCATACCGCTCCCACGGAATGTGCGAACTCTTGCGCTGCAAATGCAGATGTGGCGGAATCTCGCCGTGCTCGAGCGACAACACCACCTTGATCAATCCCGCGATTCCCGCGGCCGCTTCCAGATGCCCCACATTCGTCTTCACCGAACCGATATACAGAGGATCATCCTGGCTGCGCCCCGCGCACAGCACTGCTCCCAACGCCTGCACTTCAATCGGATCCCCGAGCGAGGTGCCCGTCCCGTGCGCCTCCACGTAGCTCACCTCACGCGCGTCCACTCCGGCATTCGCCAACGCTTCTCGAATCACAGCCTCTTGAGCCAATCCATTTGGGACAGAGAGCGCGGCGCTCGCGCCATCCTGATTGACGGCGGAGCCGCGAATCACGGCCAGGATGCGATCGCAATCCCGCTCGGCATCCGACAAGCGCTTCAGCACCACCACGCCGCAGCCCTCGCCGCGCACAAATCCATCCGCGGACTCATCAAATGTCTTGCAGCGGCCCTCCGGAGAAAGCATTCCCCATTTCGACATGCACACGTAGGACTCGGGCAGCAGGTTGACATTGACACCGCCGGCAAGTACGACGTCGCATTCCCTACCGCGCAAACTGCGACAGGCGCGATCAAGAGCGACCAGCGACGACGAGCAGGCCGTATCGATGGCCATGCTGGGACCTCGCAAACCGAGAACATACGAGAGGCGGCCCGCGACGACGTTGAACGTTGAATTCCCGCCAAGGTAGGCGTCAATATCTTCGGGAGGCACCACCTGAGCCTCGAGCTGCAAATAATCCGCGTTCGTCAGACCCACGAACACGCCGGTGCGGGTGCCCTTCAGCCGATGCGGAGCGATTCCCGCGTTCTCGCACGCTTCCCACGCCACTTCCAGAAATAAGCGCTGCTGCGGATCCATCCGTGAGGCCTCGCGCGGCGCCACGCCAAAAAATGGCGCATCGAACTGATCTACGCGATCAAGAAAGCCGCCCCAGCGCGAATACGTCTTGCCCGGGACACTCGGATCGTCATCGTAAAACTCGGCGAGAGACCAACGGTCTGCCGGAACCTCGCAGATCGCATCGACACCATTGCGGAGCAATTGCCAATAGGCTCGAGGATCCGAACTTCCGCCGGGGAAACGGCATCCGAGACCGACGATGGCGATCCGCTCGGATCGCTCGCGCTCCAGCGCGTCGAGCTGCAAGCGCACCTTTCGCAACGCAAGAAGCGCTTGCTTCTCCGGTGACAAATTGGCGCCCGGCTTGTCCATGTTCGCCATTTCAGGGATACCGCGGATCGGTGTCGCGGCGCGATTTCCTATTCGTCGGGCTCCTGCGGCAACGAATTCACTTCCCGCGCAATTTCAGCGCGGACTTCTTCGTCCGAGAGCTGCTCAATTTCGTGCGCGACACTTTTCCACTCGCGATGGATCTCGCTCTCGGGCGTGCTTGAGGGCGCTACCGCGCGCCCATCCAGCAATTCTTTCGCGAGATACTCGGTCAACGCCGCGACGCTCGGATAGCTGAAGACCAGCGTGGACGGCAGAGACTTGCCGAAAGAGGCTTCAAGGTGCGAGCGGAGTTGAACCGACATAAGCGAATCCAATCCCATCTCGAAAAGGCCGCGGTCGCGATCGATCGCCTCCGAGGCGTCGAGACCCATCACCCGCTTTACTTCGTCCACGACGAATGCGCCGAGCACGTCGCGCCGCTCCTCGGGACGCGCATCCCGCAAGCGTGAAACAAGGTTCGGGCGGTCGTCTTCTTTCTTCGACGGAGTGCGGTGCCGGCTCCGGATTTCATCGAGAAATGGCCGGCGGCCTCGCATTTCGTACGCCGCCTTCACGACTTCCGCATCGAACGACGCAACCATTTGCTGCACGGCGCCGGCGCTCATGAGCTGGCGCATTGCATCGAGCGCCTGGGTTGAATTCATCGGCCTCCAGCCACTCCTCTCGACGTGTCTACGTTGCTCCGCGGTGATGCCGCGCGTTTCTTCCCATTCGCCCCAATCGATGCTAAGCGCCGGCAAACCGAGAGCGTGGCGATGGTGAGCGAGAGCATCGAGAAATTGATTTCCGGCGGCATAGTGCGCGCTCGCCTTGGCTCCAACGAGCGCCGTGCCCGACGAAAACAGCACAAAAAAATCGAGCGGCACCGAGCGCGTCAACTCATGCAGATTCCAACTCCCGTCGATTTTTGCGCGCAACATGGCGCGCAAGGACGCGACGTCCATCTCGCGAAGAAGGAGGAACTCAAACAGCGTCGCGGCGTGGAACACGCCTCGAACGGTGATGCCGCGCACCGCCAAGTCGTCGAAGATCTCAGCCATCGGCCCGCGATCGCCGACGTCGGCCTTCTGAATCTCAATTTGCGCTCCGAGCCGCTCGATGGCGCGAAGGGCCTCGACACGCGCGTGTTCCGGGCTGCCGGCTTGAAATTCGTCCCATCGCGCGCGATTCGCGAATCCTTGTCGTCCAATTAGAATGATGTGGCGCGCGCCCTCCGCTACGAGCCAATGCGCGAGCACGAGTCCCAACCCACCAAGGCCGCCCGTGACGAGATAAGCGCCATCCGCCCGAACGACGATCGGCTGCCCTTTCGAGATAGCGCCGGGAACGAGACGCGCGACGCGGCGCGAATCTCCGCGCCACGCGACCTGGTCTTCGCCGCTCCGCGAAAGAATTTCGCGCGCAATCCTTTCGGCATCGGCACCGGGCGCAGACCTCGATTCGAGATCGATCAAGCCGCCCCAGAATTCCGGATGTTCGAGCGCAACGCTCCGGCCGAAACCCCAGAGCGGCGCTTGCGCAACCGAGAGTAGTTTGACTCCTTCGAGTGCGGGCTGCGCTTGGCGCGTGACAATCCATACTTTCGGCTGCACGTTCGGCGGCATCTCCGCGAGCGCCCGGATCAGAAGCAACGCACTCTCGCATCCGAGGCGCTGAGCCTCCGCCAATTGTTCCAGAGCGTGTGGCGATTCGCACGTCGAGTCCACGCTCCAAAGATGAATGATGCCCGCGAGTGGACGCTCCGAATCCAAGCTCGTGCGGGCCAGCAATTTCCGGTAGTCGTCGAACTGCGCCGGATCGATCGCTTGCAGTTTGCTGGCTGACGCGACGGACTTGTTTGCCGAAATCACGACGCACTCATCTCCATGCGCGCACAGGCGATCAGCAAGTGGTTCTCCCAGGCGGGCGCCGTCATCTGCGAGGATCAGCCATCGTCCCGGTTTCGCGGTGCGAGCCGTCGAAGCGTCCTCGTTCGACGCCTCGGCGACGCTCGGCCCGCGAGCCATCACGATCGTCTGCTCGAGGACGCTGTTCTCCGAACGCTTTTGGCCGATCTCTGCGGGTGCTTCAAACCCTTCCTGCCGCAACAGACTCAGCCATTTCTCGGAACTCAGAAGCGGATGAGATTCGCGCACGCCGTGATCGGTGAACTTCCACCAGCCGTCGGTCAAACCGAATGTAAGATCCACCCAGCGCCGCGGTGATGTGGTTTCGAGAAAAAGCACGAGTCCGCCAGGCGCGAGAAGTTTTCCGATGTTAGCGAGAGTGAGGCGGAGATTGTGCGTCGCGTGCAAAACATTCGCAGCGAGAATGATGTCGAAGCTGCCCGTCGAAAATCCTTGTGCGACGACGTCTTTCTCGACATCGAGGAGCTCGAAGCGGAGAAACTTGTGCTCCGCAAATCTCTTCGCGGCGTCCACCAAAAAGAGCTTTGAAACGTCAGTAAAAACGTATTCGATCCGATCGGCGGGAAGTCGGTCCAGCAAGTAACGTGTCGTTCCGCCGGTTCCCGCTCCCACTTCCAAAATTCGCAGCGACCGCGAGCTCGGCCGCCCGGCCAGAGCGGCCACGAGCGCTTCGCGCACGAACGCGTTGTAAAGGCGTGCGGTGACCGAATTCTCATACAGCTCCGCCGCCGTGATCGCTGAATCGGCCGGAAAAAGAAGCTTCAAGGGATCGAGATCGCCGCGAAGCACTTCGCCCAGGCGCTCTCCGCAACGCGCGAGCAGCGTCAGTTCCGTGAGAATTTCTGGATGCCGAGAGGCGAGTTTCTGACACTCGTTCGCGGCATCGCGAACAACCGGCTTGCGCACGACCGTCCAATTGGCCCCGGAACGTTCGAGGACACCGTCTTCGGCGAGCATCCCGAGGATGCGATGAAACAAGCGGCGATGGCGAGAAGCAATCCGAAGCCCGTCGGCGACGGCAGTTTCCGCGAACTGTCTTCCTGGTTCAAAGTCAAGACCGAGATCGAGCAGAGCGCGAGTCACGAACTGCGTGGACAGCAACTCCATTTCACGATGCTGGCCTTTCGTCCGTTCCACCGCGCTGCTCTCGCTTAGGCGGCCGGCCACATCCTCGACCTGCTTTGCAAGGATCGCTGCGGACGGAATCCATTCCAGCGATGACGAGTTCTCCGCGCTGCCCGGCAGGGGCATCTCGCGCCAAGCCACCTCATAGAACCAATCGTCGTGCTGTGCGGCGCCGGCGCGCTGAAGTTGCAGGCCGCTGAGCTCCGCGACAACCCGTCCCGATTCCGTGAATATCTCAATATCGCCGACCGGATTATCAGATCCGTGCGTGCGCGCCGGCCGAAGCCGCGCGTGACTCCAAATCTTCGAAGGCAGCGCGCCGTCGATCCAGCACGTGTCCACCGCCACCAGAACGAAGGCTTCCGATCGGGAGCCTACAAAGAAATCGGTCGCCGCGACCAGGACCTGCAATGCCCCATCGAGCAAGAGAGTCTGCGCGGCCTCCGGCCCGGCGCCGACGGCCGCTTCCGGCAGATGTACGCGGCCGAGCGCTTCGCCATCTCCGCGCCACAATTGCTCGACCGTTTGAAACGCGCCGCTCAGCTCAACGCCGGATTGCTGAATGGTAAGGTAAAGGTCCTTGCCGCTCAGTTCGCGCGAGCATCGCGCTCGCAGAGCCTCGACGTCGCGCAGCTCGCTCTTAGCGGCTACGTGCGGGGCGCCCTCCGATATAACATTTCCACGTGCGTGCAGATCCCATCGCGCACCGTCAGACGATCCCGCGCCGGCCGAGCTGAAAATCTCAAAAGACGCGTCACCATTCTTGCCGCGGCCGAAAATGATTTGCAGAGTACGAGCGCTGCTCTCCGCGACGACCAACGGCGCCACAATCGTCATGCCATCGATTTGCCATTTACCCGCACCGAGAGCTTGCGCTGCCGCGGTCCGCGCGATTTCGAGATACATCGATGCCGGAACCAGCGCCGCTCCGCGAACGCAATGCCCTCGAAGATATGGAAAGCTCTCGAAGTCGATCTGGATTTCAAAGGTTGGATGCGGCGATGCCACGCTCTTTCCCGGAAGGATGCCGGCCGATCCGGCCGCGTGCGGATGGGAACCCTTAGCGACACCTTTGTTGAACCAATACCTTTTTCGCTGCCAGGGATAGGCCGGCAATGGCACGCAGCGAGCCTCTGGCGAATAGAAATTCTGCCACTCCACATTTGCGCCCGCCACATACGCTTCTGCAAGCGGCGCCAGCAGTGCGAATCGGGCCACTGCGTCTTCGCGGGACGGCGCGGAGGGAATGACTGGCCGCGGTTGCGTCGAACGATGCTCCGCTTGCGCGTCGCCATCGAACCGGCCGGAACGCGTCGCGGAATCCTGCTTTCCTTCCAGGAAGTTCGCGAGGTACGAAATCAATTCACGTCGCGTGCGGCCGACAACGGCCAGCCGATACTCCAAATGAGTGTGCCGGGCGTTCGCTGTGTAGCAAATATCTTCCAGGCGGATGTGAGTTCCGTTCTCTGACGTCGCGAGGAAATCGATGTAGGCCTGCGCATTTGCCCGCAAAGCCTCCGGCGTGTGCGCGGAGATGTTGAGAAGTTGTGGGAGAATCGGGTTCGCGCTTTCGGCCGCGCGCTCCGGAAGGTCGGGTGCCTCTTCCAAAATGACATGCGCGTTCGTGCCCGACCAGCCGAAGGAACTCACGCCGGCGAACCGCCGTTGCGCGCCCTTCCGCCAACTGTGAGGCTTCTTCGGAATCTCAAACACTTCGCCGAGGACGATATGCGGATTCAGTTTGTGAAAATGAGTTTGCGCCGGGATCTCTTGATGACGCATCGCCAGCACGGCCTTGATGAGCCCGGCAATTCCGGCGGCGCTCTCGAGGTGTCCGATGCTGGCCTTGGCGGCGCCCAATACGCAAACGCGGCCGCGCGGCCTGCCTTCACCCAAAACATTCGCCAGCGAATCCACTTCGATGGGATCGCCGAGTGCCGTACCCGTGCCGTGCGTTTCGACGTAGCTGATTTCCCCCGCGTCGACCCCGGCATTTTCGAGCGCCTGGCGAATCACCGCCTGCTGCGACAATCCGTTCGGCGCCGTCAGGCCATTCGTTCTACCATCCTGATTCACGGCAGAGCCGCGAATCAGCGCGAGGATCGGATCGCGAGCCTCCAGAGCGTCTGACAGCCGCTTCAGCACGACGATTCCGCAGCCCTCGCCGCGCACCATGCCGTTCGCGCTGGCATCGAACGTCTTGCAACGGCCCTCGGGCGATAGTAGCTTCATCTTCGCGCAGACGATCGAAGCTTCCGGCGAAAGAATCAGATTCACACCGCCCGCCAGCGCCAATCGGCACTCCCCCGCGCGCAAGCTCTGCATCGCGAGATGGAGCGCGACAAGCGACGACGAACAGGCCGTATCAATCGCCACGCTCGGCCCGTGCCAATCGAAAAGATACGACAGCCGGCCCGGGAAAACATTGTGCGCGGTCCCGGTTCCTGTGTGAACGTCAATCGCGGAATTCGAGCCGAGCTGCAGCCACTGATAATCCGCGCTGTGGCTGTGAACACCGATGAACACGCCGCTCCCGCTTCCCGCGAGACTTTCCTTCACTTGCCCCGCATCCGCGAGCGCTTCCCAGGCGACTTCAAGAAGCAGGCGCTGCTGTGGATCCATGTAGTTCGCTTCGCGCGGCGTAATTCCGAAAAAGCTCGGGTCAAATTCGTCGACCTGATCGAGAAATCCGCCCCAGTCGATCACCTCGGACGCAGCGACTTCGGGATCGATCCGCGCAACGTCTTCGCGCTTCCAGCGCTCCGCAGGCACTTTTGTCACCGCATCGGCGCCGCTTGCCAGCAACTTCCAATACAATTCCGGTGAAGTGGCACCTCCAGGAAATCGGCAACCCATTCCGATGATGGCAATGGGCTCCGAGCCGCGGCGCTCGACGTCGTCCAAGCGAGCGCGAAGATCCTGAATAGCCACGAGAGCCCGTTTCAACTGAGACAGCTCAGCGCTCTGTTTCGGTTCTTCCACGTTCCTTCCGCTTCCTTCTATCAATTGAAGACAATTCCGCTTCGAGCAAGCTCGCGACTTCATCTTGGGTCAGGTGGTCGATTTGCGCCTCGCGACCACCATCCGCTTGCGGGAGGTTCTCCTCATTTAACGATATTTCGCCCGCGGCGCCGGTCTCGGCGTGTTCGCGTGTTTCCGCGCCCGCAATCTGCATTCGACCGAGCAAGAATGGCACAAGCTTTTGCACCGTCGGGTGATTCCAAATCACCGCCGCTGATAGCTTGAGCCCGAGTCCGGAGTCCAGCCTATTCCGCAATTCCATGGTCATCAGCGAATCGAGTCCGAGCGTTTTGAAAGGCTTGTTCAGAGGAATTTTCGACGGTGCCAGGCGCAGAACGTGGCCTACTTGCTCGCAAACGTATGCTGTGAGCAACTGCTCGCGCGCTTCGCCGGACTCCGCTGCGGCAAGCACTACGCGAATATTGTTGAGTTTGCCAGGTTTCTCGGACGCTGGTTGATTCAGATCGCTGAAAAACGGCGCAGCGGCCCCCGGATGGAACTCGCACCACTTGTGCACGCCAAATTTCATGACGGCAACCTGTGTCGTCGTCTGGCCGAGCAACAATTCCAGCGCGGCGCGGCCGTGTTCGGGCGAAAACGAACCCAAGCCGCGATTCGCCAGGCGCATCCCCCGGTTGCTCTGTCGCGCCGCGAGACCGACCCTTGCCCACGGTCCCCAGTCGATGCTGAGCGCCGGCAATCCTTGCGCGCGCCTCCAGTGCGCGAGCGCATCGAGGAACGCATTCGCCGCCGCGTAGTTTCCCTGCCCTGGTGAGCCGAGAACGCCCGCCACTGAAGAAAACAGCACGAAGAAATCGAGAGAAGCGGTGCGCGTAAGGGTATGGAGATTCCAGGCTCCGCCCACCTTGGGCGCCATCACGCGCCGGAATTGCTCCTCGTTCATTTTCTGCAACGTCGCATCGTCGAGAATTCCCGCCGCATGAATGACGCCGCGAAGCGGCGGCATTTTCTTCTCGATCTCTTTCACCGCACGAGACACGGAATCGAATCGCGCGGCGTCTGCCTGCAGGACCGTAATTTCCGCGCCAGCCGCTTGCAGCTTTGCGATCGCAACCTGCGCAGACGCCGATGCGGTGCTCCGGCTTATCAGCGCGATATGCTTCGCGCCGCGCTCGACGAGCCATTCCGCAGTCGTGAGTCCGAGATCGCCGAGACCTCCGGAGATGAGATAAGAGCCATCCGCACGAATCGGAATTCCGTCGTCCGCAGGGACGGCCAGCTGAACCGTCTCGTTCTTGAATCGAAGCACGACTTTGCCGGTGTGCCCGCCCTGTGCGATCAGCCGAAATGCCTCGCTCGCTTCGCCGATTGATCGCACCGTGACCGGCAGCGGCGGCAGATCGCCCGCGACAATTCTCTTGAGCAGGCCGCTGAGAAGCGCGTCGAACAACTCGGGCCGCTGCTCGATGCCTTCTGCCAGATCAATCGCGAAGAAGGAAATATTCTTCTTGAAGCTCGCCATGCCAAGTGCGGTGTTCTCGTAGATGTCGCGCTTGCCGATTTCGAGGAATCGCCCGTGCGCGCGCAGCACGGAGAAACTCGCCGGGATTGCTTCGCCGGCGAGCGAATTGAGAACGATGTCGACGCCCTCGCCATTCGTCAGCGCAAGAATTTCCGCGGCGAATGCGATCGAGTGCGAATCCATGACGTGCGCGACACCCATCTTCTGCAGCAGAGTCCGTTTTTCCGGGCTTCCCGCGGTCGCAAAGATTTCCGCTCCGGCCGCACGCGCGAGATGAATCGCCGCCATCCCGACGCCTCCCGCGGCGGAGTGAATCAGGATGCGCTCGCCTGCGCGCATTCGGCCGAGCTCATTCAGCGCGTAGTGTGCGGTGAGATACGCGAGCGGCAGACTCGCGGCCTGCTCAAACGACAGCGAAGCCGGCTTTCGGAGGACAAACTTCTCAGGAATCGTCACGTAGTTCGCGAACAGACTCATGCCGGCATAGGAAGCCGTGATGGCGATGACTTCATCACCGCTCCGGAATCCGAGAACGCCGGGGCCGACTGCGGTGATCGTCCCCGCGCATTCGGCGCCGAGCGCTACACGAGCTTCCGGATCGAGCCCCGGATAAATGCCCATCGCTTTCATGACGTCGATGAAGTTCAGGCCCGCCGCGTGAATTTCAATTTCGACTTCGCCGGAACCGGGTTGCCGCCGCTTCACCGGAAAGAGAGCCAGATCATCGAGCAGGCCGGGCTTTCGAATTTCGAGCTCATATCCTTCGCCTACGGACTGAGCCCTCTTTCTGGGCGACGCGTGCTTTTTTTCTTCGGTAACAA
The DNA here is from genome assembly GCA_963771905.1 of uncultured Acidobacteriota bacterium. Taxonomy (GTDB): domain Bacteria; phylum Acidobacteriota; class Terriglobia; order Acidiferrales; family UBA7541; genus Palsa-147. The sequence continues at coordinate 1,005,434 of CAVYVI010000009.1, read as the reverse complement.
ATGGTGTCAGGCGAGCGACGTAGCGGTCTCCGGCGCGCAATGCGATCTGGTTTTCGCTCGAGTCGCTTCGCAGCTCGGTGACGAGCGCATGAATTTCCCCCGCATCCGCGACGGCTCCCAGATCAACCCGAGTGCACCGCCATTCCGGATGCTCGAGAGCGATCACGCCACCCAAGCCCCATAGCGGAGCTTGCTCGATGCGAATATCCTTCGATTCACCCGGCACGACCCCTTGCGATCCGCGCATCACGAGCCACACGCGCAGCGAGATTTCAGCAGCTTGTCCGAGCGCCTGAATCAAACGCAGCACGCACATGGAATCCCGCTCGAGGGCGGTTCCGAGCGACGATTCCGTCGATGCGCTGTTCAATTTGGCGCTGGCGCCGCACAGATAAATTATTCCGCGCCGGTCATCCGCGGTACCCGCGAACGCCGCCTGCAAGAGCGGTGCAAAGTGTTCCGCGCGGCCGAGATCCGTCTCGAACTTTTCTCGAGAGGTCTCGCGATACTCCGACCCGGGCGACAGTTCAGTCACTCGGTCGCCAACGCTCCGAAGCGATGCCGCAAGCTGCGCCGCTGCTTCGTCGCCGCGTTCGGCGATCAGCAACCAAGCACTGGTCAATCGCGGACTCGGAACAGCTGCAAGCGCGCTCGGCTTCCATTGCGTTGCATAGAGCCATTGGCGAATTTCTTCGGCGGGCCTGCTTCGCACGCGCTGGCATCGAAATCCATGGACCGCCAAGACGGGCACTCCGTCTCGGAGCAGAAACACATCACCAACGAGATCTTGCGAATCCTCGTGGCGGATGGCGACCGCTCGAAAATTGTCTTCGTAGCGTACCGGCCCAGCGAGCTGCACCCGGTCGATTCGCGTCGGTAGCCAGAAATCACCGCTCGCATTGGTGCCGTTCTCGTCCGTTGCAAGCAGAAGTTGGAAGCAAGCATCCAGGAGTGCCGGATGAATTTGATACGGCCCGGCCGCGGAATTGAGAATCTCGGGACGGCTGAGCTCTCCGAACGCCCGGGCCGCCGTCCGCCGTACGCACGACACTCCGCGAAAGCCAGGTCCATACTCGTAGCCGCGATCCTCGAGCGCTTCGTAGAACTCATTACCTGGCGTAGCATCGTCCGCCTCGCTGAGGTTCGCAATGTTCTCCGCCGATCGAAGATCCTGCGAAAAATCCGCCGCAGATTGCCAAACGCGTATTTTTCCTGTGGCGTGCAGGATCCAGCTTTGTGGATCGTGTCCCCCGGCGGATCCAGCGAAGACCTGAAACGTAGCCAACTCGGTTCCACTCCGCGACAGAACGAACTGTACTGGCAACAGGACCGAATCCGCGAGTACCATCGCTTCTTTCAATTCGACGCTCTCGATTTGGTGCGCGCCCGACCCGAAGGTCTCAACCGCTGCCGCCAGGGCCATTTCGACGAATCCCGCTGCGGGAAAAAACACGCGTCCGCGCACGCGATGATCCTGCAGGTACGGCTCTGTCTCCGTACTCAGCGCCGTCTGCCAGATCTCCGTGCCATTCGCACCCACGAAGCGCTCCCCGAGCAACGGATGCTTTCCGGCGTGGGCGTGCTTGAATTTTTTCGATTTGGCGCCGGGCGCTTCGAACCAGCATCGGTGCCGCTGCCACGGGTAGAGAGGGAGCCGAATGAATCGGCCCTCGGGATAGAGCCGCGTCCAATCGAGTGGATACGCAGCGGCGTAGAGCGCGCCGAGCGACGACAGAATCGTCTCTTGCTCGGGCTCATCGCGACGCAACGAAGCGAGCGTCAGCGCTTTCCTACCGCCTTCCTGTGCGGTTTGCTCGATCGCCGGAAGAAGAATCGGCTGCGGGCTCATTTCGATGAACGCGTCGTGGCCATCCGCGAGCAAGCCCTGAATCGAGAGGCCGAATAGAACTGGCTGGCGTAAGTTTTTCACCCAGTAGTCGGCTGTCAATTCGCTACCGGCCAAAAACTCTCCCGACACGGTTGAATAGATTGGAATCGACGCGGCTCGGGGCTCGAGTCCCGCGAGTGCGACACCGAGTTCCGGCAAGAGTGAATCCATTTGAGGGCTGTGCGAAGCCACATCCACTCTCACCAGCCGGCAGAATATGCCTCGGGCTTCGAGTGCGGGAAGAATCTCGTCGAGCGCACTCGGATCGCCGGACAAGACGGTCGATCGAGGACTGTTGCTCACCGCGATCGACACGCGATCCTCGTATCCCTTGAGAGCTTCGCGCGCACCGTCGAACGAGAGCTCGACCAACGCCATCGCACCTCGTCCGCTCATCCGTCGTAAAAGCCGGCTGCGCAGGCAAATCACGCGGAATGCATCTTCGAAGGTCAGAGCGCCAGCGACGCACGCAGCTGCGACTTCGCCCATGCTGTGGCCGATCACGGCGTCGGGTTCAACTCCCCACGAGCGCCAAAGCGCGGCGAGGCTGATTTCAATCGCCACGAGTGCCGGTTGAATCACATCGATTTCGCGCAGCCTGTAACTGGGCGAGGTGTCCGGCAACGCCAATTGCTCGAGCAACGACCAATCCACGACGCTTCGAATTACTTCATCGCAGCGGCGCATCGAGTCGCGAAACGCGGGCTCACGCTCGATAAGTTGGCGCCCCATGCCAAACCACTGCGACCCCTGCCCCGGAAATACGAAGACTACTTTCAGCTTGCGATTCGCATCGGGATCGCCGACGGTGACCGCCGGAGAAGGCTCGCCGCGCTGAAACACTTCCAATTGTTCGGCGCACTCCCTGCGGCTGTGCGCCACCACGGTCAGCCGGTAATCGTGATGGGTTCTGCGAATCGCATGACTATACGTAAAGTCAGATAGGTGGAATGGCTCTTCGCTGCGTAGAAGCTCGGCGTTTGCTCGCGCAAGCTCCTTCAGAGCTTCCGGGGAGTGCGCCGAGAGCGGGACGAGACATGTCTCGCGATCGCTTTCCTCGCGCGACAACTCGCCATCCGCGGGGGCTCGCGTGGCCTCCTCTAGCACCACATGTGCGTTCGTTCCTGTAATTCCGAAGGCGCTGGCGCCAGCGATTGCCGGCCGCCCATCGGCCGGCCATTCACCCCGAGCGATTTGAATAGCGAGAGGTAGCTCCGTCCATGGAATCTTGGGGCTTGGTTCACGAAAATGGAGGCTGCGAGGAATGATCCGATGTTTCAGGCACAACGCAGCTTTGATGATTCCAGCGACGCCGGCGGCACCTTCGGAGTGGCCGATGTTGGTCTTGACCGACCCAATCGAACAGCGCGAACCAGGAGCTCTGCCTTCCGCCAGCACTGCGCCGAGCGCTTGAATCTCAACCGGGTCTCCGACCGAAGTTCCCGTTCCGTGAGCTTCGACGTAGCCGACTCGCCCAGGAGAGATTCCCGCGTCCTGATAGGCGGCGCGCAACATCGCCGCTTGGCCGTTCTCACTCGGCGCCACGAGCAAATCGCTGCCTCGTCCGTCGTTGTTGACCGCTGATCCCCGAATCAGGGCGTAGATCGGATTCCCGTCCACGCGCGCCTGCGAGAGCGTCTTCAGCACGAGAACTCCTGCGCCATCGCTGCGCACGAATCCATTGGCGCCCGCATCGCCGAATTTGCAGCGGCCGTCGGGCGACAGCATTCCCGAGAAGGAGAACGCGATGGAAATTTGCGGAGTCACGATCAGGTTCACGCCGCCGGCGAGTGCCAGCGGGATTTCGCCGTTCCAGAGACTCTTGCACGCGAGATGCACAGCGACACTCGAGGATGAACACGCTGTATCCACGGTGACGCTCGGCCCGCGGAAATCGAAGAAGTACGAAAGTCGCCCTGAAGCGGGATAGCGTCCCCCGCCGGTTATCGTATACAGGTCGAGTCGATCTGACCCTTCGTAAATCGCATCTTCATAGTCGTTCGCCCACTCTCCGATGAACACGCCAGTTCGGCTTCCGACCAATGTCCCAGGGACAATTCCGCCATCTTCGAGAGCTTCCCACGCGACTTCGAGGAGCAAGCGTTGTTGGGGATCGAGAAAATCAGCCTCGCGGGGAGAAATGCCGAAGAAAGAAGCGTCGAACAGCTCGATGTCGCGGAGGAACCCACCGTTTCGGGTGATAATCTTACCTGGCGTCGCCGGCTGCGGATCGTAATACGCGTTAATATCAAAGCGGCCTAGGGGCATTTCCGAAATCGCGTCGATCTCGTCGCATAGCAGACGCCAGAAGCTCTGTGTACAATTCGCGCCTCCCGGAAAGCGACACCCGATGCCGACAATCGCAATGGGCTCTCGGGCATCGTTGTCCTGAGCGTGCTCGGTCAAATCGCGTCCGGCACCGTCGAATCCCTGCTCTCTATCCTGATCTTTGGGAGCCATCTTTCTCCGTCGGATAGCGGGAAGACGTCTTGCCACTGTTATCGGTCAAAGTCATGTCTCATTACGAGACGAGGGTTAGCGTCTACGGCGTGCTAGGCCTTCAAGTGTGGTGCAATCGGGCATCCAGCGTGGACCGGGTCGGGCTGTGGCGAGCCCTTGCCGGATTCCCTGCAATTTATTGCAAAAGCGGTATTTAGCTGGACATCCCGCTTGCAGCTCCGCTTGCGCAGCGCGATCTGATCAGACGACGCGCGGGATCCATGTGAAAACAGTTTCCAACATCTAGCAATGCTGTGCAACACAAGATTGCAAGTAAGTAGGCCAAAGGTGCAAATTAAGCAACTCCGCGAGGCGCATCGAATTTATCGCTGCGAAAGCGGCCCAGCATGGAACCGCTGTGACGCACGGGACGCGGCGGTTATTATGGGAAGGCGGCGTCGAACGGCATCAAATCCCGTTCGAATTTAACAGCTCGCGGACCCGCCCCAACAGTCGCAATCTCTCGTCGCGCAAGTAAAAATGCCCACCCGGCAGCAATCGGGCCGTGAACGCGCCTCGTGTTTGCTCGCGCCAAGCCTCGAGCGATTCGCGGCTCACCATCGAGTCTTGCTGACCGCCGAACGCGAAAATCGCGCACTCCAGAGGCGGGCCGTCGGAATATTCGTAGGTCTCGAACACCGAAAAATCAGCCCTCAGCATGGGGAGCGTCAAACGCCGCAATTCTTCGTCGGCGAGAACTTCTTCGGGAATTGCGCCGTAACGCCGGCCAACTTCTTCGACGAATTCCGGCTCTGGAAGACTGAGAATGCGAGAAAAGGGATTGGGTAATTGTGGCGCTCTCGCGGACGAAACGAAGAGGTGATCCGGTGTCGACCGGCCGTGGGAGCGAAAATACCGCACGAGCTCGAAGGAAATAATTCCACCGAGGCTGTGTCCGAAAAAAGAGAATGGCTTATCGAGGTAATCGCGCATCCCCTCCGCGATTGCGGGCACAAGTTCTGGCATGCGCTCGAACGACCGCTCGCGGAAACGATTTTCGCGGCCAGGCAATAGAAGGCAGCAGACTTCAACATCCGGACCCAATAATTTCGACCAACCACTGAACACAGCGGTCCCTCCGCCAGCATTCGGCAGACAGAACAATCTTCGGCGCGCCGACGGAGTGGACGGCGAACGCACGACCCAGTTCTTCGAGGTTGAGTTCAACGCTTCCTCTAGCAAGGCGGACGAGCACCTCAGGGGCGAAATTCCAGCGGCATGAAGAACGATCTCTGGTTCTCATGCACGCGCTCTATCGTAGTTGGAACTGCGTGAATGAGTCGGGATTTCGCGACAGGAGGAGCGAGAGAGTCTACATCGCGATGGGAACGCTGGCGCTCGTTTGTGCCGGTGATTCCTTGGCGTCGCGCATCAAGATGGCCGGGAAGAACTCCAACGCTGCATTCGGAGTCGTGCAAATGCAGACAGCCTATGCGATTGCGCCCGAGGACGGGACAGCTGAGGTTGTTTTCGGCGATCCAGGGAATCAGACGTGCGTCCACTCGTTGTTTCGCATTTTGGTGAGAGTCCCTGCTGGCATCTGAATCGGAAAATAGGCAAACGACACTGATGACAATCGTGCCGCCATTTTCATCAATTTTCCCCGAATGCCGGGTGGCGCTGCGCGTGTCGTGCGAATTCGCCGACCCGGCAGGAGTTCCCGAGAGAATGGAAGTGCCACACGGAGCGTATAATCTCGCGGTGGTATTTTGCCTCGGAACGCGATTCCGAGAGCAGGAGAAATGAAATGCTTAAGCGGTTGAGACAGGTGGCGATCATCGCGTTCGTGGCGGCCGCGGCAGGAACTCCGGCGCTCGCTCAAGGCTGGCAGCATATCGGCAACGTGCAGCGCGTCGAAAAACTGAAGGATGGCGTTGAGTTGACGGCAGGGCTCGCACATGTCCGCGTCACAGCATTTCAAGACGGAGTGATTCGCGTGCGCGTTGCGCCGCAGGGCACGTTTCCCAAGGATTCCTCCTGGGCTGTCATCGAAGCTCCCGAACCTCCGGCCGTCAAAATCGAGGAGTCGAAGCAGGACGTGCGGGTCTCGACGAGCCGCGTCGTCGTGCAAATTCAAAGAGCGCCGCTTCTCATCCGCTTCCTCGATGCCGCCGGCAATCTCATCCTCGCAGACGAGCCGTCGTTGCCGATGGCGTGGGACGGTTCGCGGATTCATGTGTGGAAACACATGCCGGCGGATGAAGTTTATTACGGGCTCGGCGACAAAGCCGGTCCGATGAATCGCCGCGATCGCGCGTTTACGAATTGGAATACGGACGCGTTCGGCTGGCAGGAGTCCACGGACCCGCTCTATAAGACGATTCCATTTTTTATTGGACTGCGAAACGGCGCCGCGTACGGCGTATTTTTCGACAATACGTATCGCAGCAGCTTCGATTTTGGCAAGGAATCGAACGACTACTATTCATTTGGCGCGGAAGGCGGCGAGCTAAATTATTACTTGTTCGCCGGGCCCGAACCGAAAACCGTGCTCTCGGAATACACCGCGATGGTGGGACGAACGCCGCTGCCGCCGCTGTGGTCGCTCGGATATCAGCAATGCCGCTACAGCTACTATCCCGAAGCGCGCGTGCGCGAAATCGCGCGGCTGCTGCGCGACAAGCAAATTCCCGCCGACGTCATCTATCTCGACATCGACTACCAGGATGGGTATCGGCCGTTCACTGTGGATCGCGAGCGCTTTCCGCACTTCGAGCAGATGATTCAGGATCTGCGCGCCGAGGGATTTCACACCATTCTGATTACCGACCTGCACATCAAGAAAGATCCGGGCTACGCGCCGTACGATTCGGGAATGAAAGATGACGTGTTCGTCAAAAATCCCGATGGCACGGTGTTTGTCGGGCCGGTCTGGCCGGGCCCAAGCGTGTTTCCGGATTTCACGCTGACGCGCGTGCGAGACTGGTGGGGGAATCTCTACAAGCAATTCGTGGAAGACGGTGTCGCGGGATTCTGGAACGACATGAACGAACCTTCCGTTTTTTTGCGCGCCGACAAGACCATGCCGCTTGATACCGTTCATCGCCTCGACGATGGCACGACGCTGGATCATCGAGCGGTCCACAATATTTTTGGAATGGAGAATGCGCGCGCGACGTACGACGGCCTGCGCAAGTTGCAGCCAGATGAAAGACCATTCGTTCTCACGCGCGCCGCGTACGCCGGAACGGAGCGCTACGCCGCAACGTGGACGGGCGACAACAGCAGCACGTGGAATCATCTCGGGATGAGCGTTCCGACACTTCTGAGCCTGGGAATTTCCGGTTATCCGTTGGTCGGCGACGATATCGGCGGCTACGCGGGCTCGCCGCCCGCCGATCTTCTGACGCGCTGGTTCGAAGTCGGCGCGTTCAATCCGATCTACCGCGACCACACCGCGAAAGGAACGGCCGACCAGGAGCCGTGGGTTCACGGCCCCGAGCACGAAGCGATTCGCAAGCGCTATATCGAGCTGAGGTATCGCCTGCTGCCGTATATCTATACCGCTGTTGAAGAGATGTCGCGGACCGGCGTGCCGCTGATGCGGCCGATTTTTCTCGAGTATCCTCAGGCCTCGGATTTCTACGGAGAAAATCGCGAATTCCTTTTTGGCCGCAATTTGCTCGTCGCGCCCGTAGTGGACGAGCGATTGGATGCGCTGGATGTCAAGCTCCCGCCCGGCGAGTGGTACGACTACTGGACAGACGAGAAGCATCTGAGCACGGAGAAACTTTCGAGTCATCCCGAACTCGATCAAATGCCTCTCTATGTTCGCGCCGGAGCAATCTTGCCGGAGCAACCGGTCGTCCAGAACACCGGCGAAAATCCGGACGGGCCTCTCGAATTGCGCGTCTATCCCGGCGAGAATTGCAGCGGCTCGCTCTATCTTGATGACGGACACACGTACGCGTATCAGAAGGACGGATTCTTGAGAATCGCGTACACCTGCCAAGCCACCGCGAATTTGTTGACGGTCACGAGCGCAAGCTGGCAGGGAAATTACAAGCCGTGGTGGTCGAACATCCAAGTGGAAGTTTTCGGTGCCGCGCACGCACCGAAGGAAGTTCGGGACGGGGATCGCGTGGTGACGGACTGGCAGTACGACGAGGAGTTTCACTCGGTCACATTGACAGTGCCGGATTCCGCGCAAGGATGGACGGTTCGACTGGCATACTAGTCGAGCATCGAGCGAGCGTTGGCCGTGCGGCTGGGTCGCATCTGTGCGACGCAGCGGCGAAGAAACGCAGTTGGGATTCGAGCGACGAATTTCGAGAACGAGGGAGCTGGGATGTTCAAGGGACTGGTGGCCGGGTTCGTACTGGCAGTGCTGGCGATTGGAGGAGGCGTGTGGTTCTACTTCGCGAGCGGGCGCGCGCCGGTTGCGGTGACGGACCCCGACATGCCATTCGAAAAGACGCTGGCCCACGCGGCGCTGAACGCTCGAATCGACAGGCAGGCGCCGCAGGCATCGCTCGTGCCCGCCGATGAAGCAAATTTGCTCGCCGGCGCGGAGGTCTACCGCCAGAACTGCGCGGTCTGCCATGGTCTGCCAGGCCAAGCGCCCACCAACATTGCCGCCAGCATGTACCCGAAACCTCCGCAACTCTTTCACGGCGTCGGCGTGACGGATGATCCCGCGTTTGAATCGTACTGGAAGGCGGCGAACGGAATTCGGCTGTCGGGAATGCCTGGGTTCCGCGGCAAACTCACGGAGACGCAGCTTTGGCAGGTGGGCCAGTTGGTCGCGAACGCAGATAAGATTCCCGATTCCGTGAAGAATGCACTCGCACCGGACGCACCCCTTGCGCGACCCGAGCCGTCTGCGAAATAACTCTCCGGCGAGATCCACATCATCGATATCCGTTCGCGGTATTTCCGCACGGTCTGCCACCCGAAATCTACCGGTGCGATTACACGTGTTCAGGAGCGCCTGCCGCTGGTGCGGAAGCTGCCGCCTCGCGACTGCGGCCGAAGCTGACAAACGCGGGAAGCAGGAACAGAATCGCGAGAGGCGCCGTGACCATGCCGCCCACAACGACGCGCGCGAGAGGTTGCTGCGCCTGCGCGCCGATGCCGGAAGAAAGCGCTGCGGGCAGCAGACCGAGGCCAGCGGCCGCGCAAGTCATCATCACAGCACGCATCTCAGCGAGCGCGCCGCGCTCAATGCCGTGATTCGTCGCTGATCGCCGCAGCGCGCGGCGGATCCCAGACAGCATGACGACGCCGCCCAGCGTCGCTACGCCTATGACCGAAGCAAATCCGACGGCCGCTGAGATACTGAACGGCGTGTCGGTGACGGCGAGGGCCAACACGCCGCCGATGGCCCCGAACGGAAGCGTGGCGAGAATAAGAAGCGCGTCGCGAAACGATTGAAAGGTCATGAAAAGCAGCGCCAGAATGATCAGCAGGCTGATTGGCAGAACGAAGGCGAGCCGGCGCTGCTCTTTCTGGAGAGCGTCGTATTCGCCGGCCCATTCGTAATGGTAGCCCTCGGGCAATTTCACGTGCTGCGCGAGATCGTTCTCGAGTTCACCCATGGTGGTGGCCAGATCGCGTCCGCGAACGCTGAATTTGACCGGAATGTATCTCCTTCCATTTTCGCGATAAATCATGAAGGCGCCCGACTGGAGATCGACTTTCGCGACCTGGCCGAGCGGCACGCTGCCTCCGTCGGGCGTCGGAAGCAGGATGTTGCGAATGGCTTCGGGATTTTGCCGATATTCCTGCTTGTAGCGAATGACGAAATCGAAATGCCGGTCGCCTTCGAGGATTTCCGTGGCGGCCTGGCCGCCAACGGCCGCCTGGACGGCCGCGTTGACGTCGGAAGCCATCAGGCCGTACCTCGCGCTTGCTTCGCGGTCAATCGCAATGGTCAACTGCGGCTGGCCCGTCTCCTGGAACACGCCGAGATCGGTGACGCCGCGCACTTTGGCCATGTGGTCGCGGATTTCATCGGCTTTGGCCACGAGTGTGTCGATGTCGTCGCCGAAAAGTTTTAGGGAATTCTCGCCCTTGACTCCGGACATGGCTTCTTCGACGTTGTCCTGAATGTTCTGCGAGAAATTGAAATCAATTCCGGGAAATCTTGAAAGGCGATCGTTCATTTTCCGGATCAGCTCGGGTTTGGTGATTCCGCCCCACTCGCCGACGGGTTTCAAATCGACGAAATACTCGATGTTGTTAAATGTGGTGACGTCTGTGCCGTCGTCTGGCCGCCCGAGCTGCGATACAACCTGCTTGACCTCGGGAAAGCCTCTCAGCACGGTGCGAATTTCGTTCGACAGGCGGGACGCGGACTCCAAGGAAACGTCCTGCGGCAAGACCGCGCGCACCCACAAGTTCCCTTCCTCGAGTTGGGGCATAAATTCGCCGCCGAGGAACAGCATCACCACGACGGTTCCGGCGAGGACAAGAATGGCGGCGGCGATGACGCCGCGGCGACGATCGAGAACTCTCGGCAGCAGGCGCGCGTAATGTTTACGCAGCCACGCAACAACAAACGTCTCTTTTTCTTTCGGCCGCTTGTCCCCGGGCGATTCATCCGCGGATTTCTGCGGTCCGCGGGCACCGAATGAGGCCAGCGTCGGCGCAATCAGCAACGAAAACAGGAGAGCTCCGGCCAGCGCATAACCGTAGGTGGCGGACATCGGCGCGAAGATTTTTCCTGGAACACCGCGCATCGTGAAGAGAGGGATCAGCGCCACGATGATGACGAGGACTGAAAACATAACAGGCCGTGCAGCCGCGGCTGTGGCGTCCGCAATAACATCGTAAATGTGCTCGCCGGGACGAATCGTCTGCAAGCGCCGGTAAATTCGCTCGAGCACGATGATGGCGGCGTCTACAAGAATTCCAAAATCAATCGCGCCGATGGAGATGAGGTTCGCTGAGACGCCCGAAATAACCATCAGCGCGAATGCGAAAAGAAGAGCGCAAGGAATCGCGAGGGCGGTGACGAGCGACATACGAATATCGCCGAGGAACACCAACAAGACCGTCGTGACGAGAATCAAGCCCATCAGGACGACGTGGCGCACGGTTTCGGTGGTGACGTGAATCAAGTCCGTGCGATCGTAAATCGTGACGATGTGCATGCCGTGCGGCAGAAGCCCGTCGTTGAGCAGCTTCACCTTAGCGCGCAGCGCCGCGAGCGCCGGCAGAGATTGTTCGCCGCGCTGCAGCAAGACGATTCCCTCGACAACGTCGTCCTGCGCGTCGGCGCCCACGATGCCGAGCCGCGGCTGATACCCTTCCTTCACTTCCGCAACATCGCGTAGAAAAACCGGCACGCCGTTCCGCGAGGTGAGCACGATATTGCGCATGTCGTCGAGATTGCGGAGCAGACCGAGACCTCGAATGTTGACGCTCTGGCTGCCGTACGTCAGATAGTTCCCGCCGACGTTCGAATTGCTGGCGGTGACCGCATCGACCACCAGCGGAAGCGACACATTGTATTGCAGCAGCTTGCGCGGATCGATTTCGGCCTGATACTGCCGCGTGGTGCCTCCGAATGTGGTGATGTCGATGATCCCGGGAACCTGCTTCAATTCGCGCGTAACAAACCAGTCCTGCGTGGCCTTGAGCTCATTCAGCGAATACTCCGGGCCTTCGAGCTTGAACCGGTAGATCTCGCCGATCGGCGACCACGGCGAGAGCTGCGGCGTGATCCCCTGGGGGAGAGTGGCAAATTGCAGGCGGTTGACGACCTCCTGGCGGTCCCAGAGGTATTCACTGCCGTAGTCGAAGTAGAGCTTGACGTCGCTCAGGCCGAACACGCTGATCGAACGAATGTATTGAATGCGTGGAATGCCGAAGAGCGTGGTCTCGACGGGAACGGTGATCTGGCGCTCCATTTCTTCGGCGGACCAGGCGGGATTCTGCGTGATCACTTCGACGAGCGGCGGCGAAGGGTCGGGATAGGCCTCGATATTGAGCTGCGAGAAAATGTAGAGACCACCGGCCAGCCACGCGATCAGGGCAAGGATGACGAGCGGCCGGAAATCGAGAAGATAGCGGGTGAGAGTGCGCATCGGCGGTCCCTAAGACTCCGAAGCGCGAAGTAGAAGCGCACCGTTGGTGACAACGGATTCACCTTGTTGCAAGCCGGACAAGACTTCGATGTCGTTGCCGAAGGTGCGGCCGAGGGTGACGGAGCGCTTCTCGAAATGAACCGGTGACTTCTGGACGAAGACGTAAGCCCCGCGGGTCTCTCGGAGAACGGAACTGGCGGGGATGGCGATGCCGTCGAGCGTGGCGCGCAGGATTCGAATCGAGGCGAACATTTCCGGCTTCAGCTTTTCCCCAGGATTTGCGAGGATGACGCGGAGTTTCAGCGTGCGCGTCACGGGATCGACGGCATCGCCAATGTTGCCGACACGCCCGTCCCATTTCTGACCGGGATAGGCATTTGCGGTGATTTCCGCGGGTGCGCCGGCTTTGAGGCCGACGAGATCCTTCTCAAACACGTCACCGAGAGCCCAGACCGTCTTCAAATCCGCGAGCGTGCAGAGCGGCAGGGGCGCATCGAGTGACTTTGAAAATTCCCCGGGTGCCGCGCCGACATCGAGCACAACGGCGTCTCGCGGCGCAGTCACGGCGAGTTTGTCCATTGCGCCGTCCGGTGAAACGCCGAGCACTTTCAGTTGTGTGCGCGTCCGATCGAGTTCCGATTTCGACATCTCCGCGTCGGCTACGGCCTGCTGATAGTCCTTTTCCGCGATCGCTTTGTGCTGATACAGATCGGCCGCGCGATCGAGGGCTTTCTGTTTCAGGTCGCTATCCGCGCGCGCCTTCTGAAAATCCGAGCGCGCGGCTGCGACATCGGCGCTATCGAGCAACGCCAATTCCTGGCCTTTGTGTACGTGATCTCCGGGGCGAACTTCCACAGAGGTTACGCGACCGCCGAGCGGCGGATAGACGTGAATGACGCTCGTCGGATCCGGCTGGATCTTGCCGGGAATGTTCAGGTAATCGGGAAGCACTCGACGCGCGATGACGGTGGTTTCTATACCGGTTGAATCTGCGGGAAGCGTGACCTCCGAGGAAGAGGAATCCGTCGGAGGCGCCGCAGCTTGCTCCTTCGGCGCGCCACCGCAGGCCGCCAGGCTCGAAGCGAGAAACAGAACCACCCAGGCGCGCTGCATCAGCGACACCCCGAGGGGAAATGCCCGGACGGGCGCGAGCTCCGCGGCGTCGGCTTAACGGCTGCGCGGACAAACGCCGGGTGCGATGGGCCGGATGGACTTGCTGGCTTCATAAAACCTCACTCCAGAAAAATGAGAGACAGTTGTCGAACGACGGCTCGGGAGAAGACTTAGATGGAGGAGCGAGGAGGAGCGCGCAATCCGGAGGGCAACGAAAACAGAGATGTCACGTCGGGCGGTGAGTATGATTCTACGACAAATTCGTCAGCCGATTGCGGCGTGAGATCGGCAACGACGGATGGCGTACCGAAGACCAGCGCGGGCTGGACGAGATGATTGTCGGCAGCGACGACTACTCCGCATTTCAGTCGCATCTTCGCCGATTCTTCCGCGAGGGCCGGAACCGGATGCAAATCATCCGTCATCGAAATGGCAAAGAACATCAGCGTAAGTACGCACATCAATCCGACGGCGCTGCGAAGGGCCTGCTTGCGCTCGTCTCCGCGTAGCAGCGCGTGGCGCCAGCGCGCGCACCACAAAGTGACGCTCGCGAGAGCAAGGAACAGCCAAACGAGATTGAGCAGAAGTTCCATGGTTCAATGCGAAACAGCAAGGACGGCGGGGTCGACGTAAGAGCTTTCCCCGCGGCTTGCGCATTCTATATGATGCTACGCCGTGCGTAGCAGTCACGCAACCAAATCGGCCGAAGCAGTGCACGAAGCAGCCACACAGCAGATACCATTCGGGGACCGGGCGTCCGTAAGTTTATGTGAATGCAGGGCTTCCGGTCAGACAGTGAACGCCCCAGTGTAGATCGCCATGCCCACCACGGCGTCCACACCGAGGGCGTCCAGCTCGTCCACTTCCTTGTTCGAACGGATGCCTCCGGCAACGATAAGCTGGCGGCGCGTTGCGCTGCGAAGTTCCTGCGCGAGCGGGAGCGGGAAGCCCGCCATCTGCCCCTCAGTATCGATGTGCGTGTAGAGAAAGGCGGCGCAGTACGGCTCGAGTGCGCGAATTGCATCCTGCGGCGCGATTGGAAGGAGCTTTTTCCAACCACTGACGGCAATCTGCCCGCCCTTCGAATCGACGGAGAAGACCAGGCGATCGGCGCCGAACTCATGGGCGAGAAGCGAAGCGAATGCGCTGTCGATAGAGTCGCCGGAGAACAGCGCCGAACCGATAATGACGCGCTGCGCGCCGGCGTCGAGCAGCTCGTGCACGCGGGCGATCGATCGAACGCCTCCGCCCACCTGACACGGCAGGCGATCGATGACGTAGGAGACCTGCTCGCGATTCGCGGCCTTGCCCATGGCCGCGTCGAGATCGATCAATTGGATCATGGGAAACGAGGCGAATCGCGCGATCCAGGCATCATAATTATCCGACTCGAGCGCCTTGTCGTGGCCCTGAATCAGTTGGACGATTTTGCCGCCCATCAAATCTATGGAAGGGATCAACACGGCCAGCGCACCGGTATGCCTTCCTTTTGCAAACTTTCTTTCAAATCGCCGACGGAGCTGATGCCGAAATGAAAAATCGACGCGGCGAGCGCGGCGTCCGCGTGGCCGGCACGAAACACGTCCACGAAATGCTTAACGTTCCCTGCTCCTCCGGACGCAATCACGGGAATGCGAAGCGTCTGAGCGAGTTTTGCCGTGAGTTCGCAATCGAATCCACTGCGCGTCCCATCCTTGCCAATTGCGGTCAGCAAAATCTCACCCGCTCCGCGGCTTTCCGCCTCGAGCGACCATTCCAGGGCCTTGCGCCCGGCCGGCGTTCTTCCGCCGCGAGCGAAAACATCCGCATCGCCATTCCCAGAGGCGGCCGCATCAATGGCCACGACGACGGCTTGCGATCCGAAGCGCTGCGCGATCTGCGTGATGAGATCCGGATGCGAAAGCGCGGCCGAATTGACGCTCACTTTATCGGCGCCGGCTTCGATGACTGCGGCGGCGCTCTCGAGCGAGCGGATTCCACCGCCGGCGGTAAAAGGAATAAAAAGCTCGCGGGCTGCGCGCCGTACCGTATCAATGAGAGTCAGCCTGCCTTCGAACGTCGCGGAGATATCGAGGAGGACAATTTCGTCGGCGCCCGACGCGGCATGTGCGCGTGCCAACTCCGCGGGATCACCCGCGTCGCGCAAGCCGACGAAGTGCACGCCTTTCACGACGCGCCCGCGATCGACATCGAGACACGCGATGATTCGCTTGGTCAGCACGATTCCCTTCCTCGCACGGCCAACGGCGGCTACAATTCAGAGCTCGACAAAATTTCGCAACACTTGCAGACCGGCGTCCGCAGATTTTTCCGGGTGAAACTGGACGCCGAAGACATTTTCCTGCTCCACGACTGCGGCGAATTTCACGCCATATTCAGTTATGCCCGTGCACGGGTCGATCAGCGGCCCGTAATACGAATGCGTGTAATAGACGAACGCGTCCGGTTTCACGCCACGCAGCATTCGCGAAGGCTTATTCGCGCAAACCTGGTTCCACCCCACGTGAGGCGATTTCACCGCGGCGGGAAACCGCTCGCAACGCCCGGCGAACAAACCGAGCCCGGCGACTTCCGGGGCTTCCGCGCTGCCTTCGTACATCCATTGCATGCCGACGCAAATTCCGAGGAACGGGCGCCCTGCACGAATGGCGGCGGATGCTGCGTCGCGCAATCCTAATTCGTCAAGGGCTTGTGTGGAGGCGAAATGGCCCACTCCGGGAAGGATGATCTTTTCCGCGCCGCGCACAGCGTCTGGGTCCGAGGTAATCGCAGACTCGGCGCCCAGCACGTCGAGCGCTTTCTTCACCGACGCCAGATTTCCGGCCCTGTAATCGACGATCGCGATCACAAGAGTCCTTTCGTGCTCGGCAACATTCTGGAGAGGCGTTTCTCTTTCGAACACGCCACCCGCACGGCGCGCGCGAAGGCCTTGAAGAGCGACTCGATCTTGTGATGATTCGAACGACCGTATAAAACTTTGACGTGGACGTTGGCGCGCGCGCCGCGGGCGAAGCCATCAAAAAAATCGTGAACCAGTTCGGATTGCAGATCGCCGACGCAGCGCACCGTCACTTTGGTTTCGACAACAGCTTGCGAGCGGCCGCTGAAATCGACGGCGGCGAGACCCAGCGTCTCATCCATCGGCATCAGGAAATAGCCGGCGCGGAGAATCCCTTTCTTGCTGCCGAGCGCTCGATCGAAGGCTTCGCCCAGCGCGATTCCGACATCCTCGACGGTATGGTGTTGGTCGACATCGAGGTCGCCCGCGCAGCGCAACTTGAGATTGAACGCCCCGTGACGTGCGAAAAGCTCGAGCATGTGGTCGAAGAACCGAATGCCCGTGGCGATGTCATAGGTTCCGCGGCCTTCGATTTTTAGAGACAATCGAATATTCGTCTCGTTGGTTTTGCGATGCAGGTTCGCGGCTCTCACGCGCGCACCTCTTGCGAAGCGTTTGGCCAGCCGACTTCCGCAAGACAAATCCGCAGCGCCTGAAGAAGCTGCGCGGTTTGCGCGAGGGTTCCGAGCGTGACGCGTACGCAACCGGCGCAGCCGGGATCCTTGGTGCGGTCGCGCACGAGAATTCCGCGGGCCTTCATCGCGCGCACGAATGCGTTCGAATTTTGCCCGATACGCATGAGCACAAAATTCGCATGGCTGGGCCAAAACGGGAGGCCGATGCAGCGGAGCTCATCCTGCAGCCGGCTGCGGCCTTCGAGGACTTCCGCCACATACGCGCGGACGAACTCGGCATCCGAAAGGGCTTCCGGCAAACACGCAAGGGCGAGCTGGTTGACGTTATAGGGTGAGCAGACTTTCCGCACCAGACGCATCTGCTCTGCGTTCCCGCAAAGAACGCCAGCGCGCATTCCCGCCAGACCGTAGGCTTTCGAAAAAGTTCGGGTGACGAAGAGGTTTTGGTAGCGCGAGACAAGAGGCAAAACGGATTTGCCATAGAAATCGAAATAGGCTTCGTCGACAAGCACGGCAGAGTCCGGCGCTGCTTCGAGAATGCGCTCGATTTCGGCGATTTCCGCGACGCCGCCCGTGGGGTTGTTCGGATTCGCCAGCATGATGAGCCGCGTCTTCGGTTGAACCGCCGCGATGAGCTGGTCGATTGGGAACGAAAAATCCGGACCGCCCGGAATGGAGAGGACGCGTGCGCCCGTTTGCTGCGCGAAGATTTCGTACATGCCGAAAGTGGGCACGGCGACCAGCGCCTCATCACCGGGATCGAGAAATGCGAGACACAGCAGGTGAATTCCCTCGTCGACGCCATTCGTCAACAGAGTCTGCGCCGCGGACATTTGCAAGAAATCCGCGACGATCCGCTCGGCCGGCTCGCGCTGCGGATAGCGCGATAACTCGTCCGCCGTGATCGAGGCAAGTTTCCTCAAAACGCGCGGCGAGCATCCGATCGTATTTTCGTTGAAATCGAGGCGGAGTCCGTCACGGCCGCTCAACGGCGGATGATATTCCTTCAGCGTATCGAGAGCGGCTCTTGCCTTAAGCATGTGCGCCTCGCATTCGCAGCCGTGCGGATTGAGCGTGGCCGGGGAGTCCTTCGGCTTCCGCCAGCGCGATGGCTGCAGGAGCGAGATGCTCGACGCCCGCAGCAGCAATCTGCTGCACGGTGATCGTTTTCACGAAGTCGGAAACGCTCAGACCGCCGCGATGGCGCGCCGCGCCGCCCGTCGGAAGCACGTGATTCGGGCCGGAAACGTAGTCGCCGAACGGCTGCGCTGAATAATCGCCGATGAAGATGGAACCAGCGGCGGTGATCGCGGAGAGGTCGCGCTCGCTGACAGTTACGTGTTCGGGAGCGATGGCGTTCGCGAGCGCGACGGCCTCCTCTTCGGAAGCCACGATGAGGACTGCGCTGTTTTTGCCGAGGGACGCGAGCGCGATCCGGTTGCCGGCGGCCAGGCGCTTCACTTCCTTCGCCACAGCCCGCGCCAGTTCTGCGGACGTAGTGACAAAAATGGCAAACGATTCCGGATCATGCTCGGCCTGCGCGACGAGATCCGCCGCGATCAGCGTGGGATTTCCATCGTGGCTGATGATGAGCGTCTCCGTCGGACCGGCGAGCATGTCGATAGCGCAAGCGCCTTGCGATGCGACCTGTTTCTTCGCGACGGTCACATAGCGGTTTCCGGGTCCGACGATTTTGCGAACGGCCGCAATCGATTTTGTGCCGTACGCGAGCGCGCCGACAGCCTGCGCGCCTCCGACACAATGGAGTTCCTCGATTTCGAGCAGGGCTCCCGCCGCGAGAATTTCCGGAGCGGGGCGAGGCGAAGCGACAGCGATCCTTTTTACGCCGGCCACCTGCGCGGGAATGACGGTCATCAGCAGCGTCGATGGCAGCGGATACCGCCCGCCGGGCACGTAGCACCCGACGCTCTCGAGCGGCCGGACGATTTGCCCGACGCGGACGCCCGGCTGAATTTCGTGCGACCATTCCTGCGGCCGTTGCCATTCGCAGAAGCGGCGAATATTTTCAGCAGCAAATTCAAGCGCGCCGGAAAATTCCGGCGACGCCTTTTGCAGCGCTTCGCTCATTCTTTCCCTTGGAACGAGAAAAGGTTCGCGCGGCTTAAGTCCATCCCATTTCTCGGCATAGCACCGCACCGCGGCGTCGCCGCGCGTGGCGACATCGCGAAGGATTGCGCGTATGGCGCGCTCGACGAGAGCACCACTTCGCGCGCCGCGCCGTTGCAGCGAGTCGGCGAACGATCTGGCGCTCTTGCCCTGAAGCACGCGTATCACATGACCACCTTGTTGAGCGGGTATTCGACGATCCCGGTCGCGCCACCTTCCTTCAGACGCGGGATGACGTCTCGCACCACCTTCTCTTCGAGGATCGTATTGACGGCAACCCATTCGGGATCGCTCAGCGTGGAAATGGTGGGGCTGTTCAAGGCGGGCAAGACGCGGATCACACTCTCAAGATTCTGGCGCCGAACGTTGAGCATCAATCCCACGCGCCCCTGCGCGGAAATCGCGCCACGCAGCATGAGAGCGATGTTTTCGATCTTTCGGCGCTTCCAATCCTCCTGCCAGGAATTGCAATTGGCGATGATCTGAGTGACGGATTCCATGACGGTATCGATGATGCGCAGGCGATTCGCCTTCAGTGAGCTGCCGGTTTCCGTCACCTCGACTATGGCGTCGGCCAGGACGGGCGGTTTGACTTCCGTCGCGCCCCAACTGAATTCAACCTTCACGGGAACATTCTTGCGCTCGAAATAAATCTTTGTGGTGCTGACCAGCTCCGTGGCGACGATGCAGCCGTTCAGATCCTCCGGCTTCTGATAGGGCGAGTCCTGGGGCACGGCCAGCACCCAGCGCACTTTGCCGCGGCTCTGTTTGGCATAATCGAGTTCGGCGACCGTATGCACACGCAAACCGCTCTCGGAAACCCAGTCGCTTCCGGTCAGCCCGGCGTCGAGGGCGCCGTGCTCGACGTAGCGCGCCATTTCCTGTGCACGAATCAGCATGCACTCGATCTCCGGATCATCCACTGCCGGAAAATACGAGCGTCCGTCGGCGTATATGTTGAAACCAGCGCGGGCGAAAAGCTGAATCGTGGCGTCCTGCAGGCTGCCTTTCGGAATGCCTAGGCGAATGCGGTTCATTGTCGTTTTCCGGATGTGATCGAGTCCTGCGTGGCGACGAGGGGAATCGGATTGGTGAAGCACGAGCGCGTGCCTTCGTGGCAGACCAGACCGTCACCCAGAACGCGCACTTCGAACAAGACCGCATCCTGATCGCAGTCGGTGCTCGCGGAAATGACGTGCAAGCGATTGCCCGAGGTCTCGCCCTTCGTCCAAAGCTTCTGGCGCGTGCGGCTGTAAAAGGTGACGAAGCCGTTTTGCAGCGTCATCTCGAGCGATTGTGCATTGATGAAGCCGAGCATCAGCACTTCCCGCGTCTCGGCGTCCTGCGCGATCGCCGGAACCAATCCGCCCATTTTCTCGAAATCGATTTGTATCGCCGTGTTCATTTCCACTCTCCTCACGCCGCAGCTGACTGATGGAACGCCCGCTGCCATGCCGCAATCGAAACGCCCCGAAAAACAAAAAACCCGCTGAGGCTTTCGCGTCAGCGGGCCGGATATTTGCGTTGTATCTATAACTCTATTCGCAAACCTCCGCCGCCACGCTGTGCGCGTGATGATGATGGTCATGGCGGCGATGGTGCAGACAAGTCATTGAATTCATTCCAACCGTGAAAGTATCAATTTCACTCGCCGCTGTCAATTCGGACCCTGGGCAGGGAGAAGCGCGGAAGACGCGTGTTGACAATTTCAACAGGGCCTGCCTAGAATCGCGACGCCCGAGGCGCTCGCTCACTTCCGGTTCGAGGAGCCCGCTGCACGGCGTGGGGTGCTGATAGATGCCCAGCCCATCCAAACCGAAAGTCGCGATTGTCGACGACGATGAAGCACTGCGAACGAAAATCGGTCTGGCGCTGAAATCCGACTTCGAAGTGCTCGAGGGCGAAGACCATGACGCCGCGTACCGGTTCCTTCAGGAGGAGGGCATTGATGTTCTTCTCCTGGGACTGCCGCTGCCTTCGAGCGGAGTTAAGGAATGCGTCGAACTTCTTTCGCGCCTGACGGGCAGCGAAATCGACACCCTGGTGGTAATTCTAAGCCAGGACGAGCGCAAAGCAACCGCGCTCAAGGTCATAGACGCGGGCGCCTACGACTATTTCATCAAACCGATCGACGCCGACGTTCTCTGCGCGCTGCTGAACCGAGCCATCGAGAAGCTGCACGTCCAGCGTGAAAATCGAATCCTGCGCGAGGAGGTCTCCCGAAAACACGAGGGAGGCGATCTGATCGGTTCGACCGAGTCGATGCGCGGCCTTTTCGAAACAATCAAACGGATGGCGAAAGCATCGACAAACGTAATCATTCGTGGCGAGAGCGGAACGGGGAAAGAACTGGTCGCGCATGCGCTTCACGATCAGGGCCCCCGCCGCGCCCGGCCATTCGTGAGTGTCAATTGCGCGGCCCTGCCCGAGACCTTGATGGAGGCGGAACTCTTCGGCTACGAGCGCGGCGCGTTCACCGGCGCGGTGGTCACGAAGGAAGGGCGCATCGAGCTGGCCAACCGCGGAACGCTTTTTCTGGATGAGATCGCCACGTTGACCCCGGCTTTGCAATCGAAGCTTTTGCGAACTCTGGAAGAACATTCGCTCGTTCGTCTGGGTGGCAAAAAGCCGATCAAAGTGGACTTCCGGCTCGTAAGCGCCACCAACGAAAACCTCGAAGCGATGGTGAAAGACGGGAGATTTCGCGAGGACCTGTATTACCGCATTCACGTCGTGCCGATCTTCATCCCGCCTCTTCGCGAGCGCATGGACGATATTCCCCTCCTCATTAATTACTTCATTAGCGTTTACTGTGCGACAAACCAGACGCCGGAGAAGCGCATCGCGGACGACGCCCTGCAAACGCTGAAACGGTACGCCTGGCCGGGAAATGTCCGCGAGCTCCAAAATGTGGTTCAGCGCATCGTCTTGATGACCGACGAACAGACCATCACGCTGAAGGATCTGCCGAGCGATATCCAAAAGGTCGCAGGAAGCGACCATCGAGGCGCGCTCCAGATCCCCGCCGCCGGCATTCGGCTGAACGATGAGGTCGACGCGTTTGAGCGCCAGTGGATCGAAACGGCGCTGGACCAGAGCCACCAAGTGAAATCGGAGGCGGCGCGTTTGCTCGGGGTGGACCGCAACCGGATCAACTACCTATGCCGGAAGCACAATCTATAGGATGACGTGCTGAGAAAACCAACAGGCGTTGAAATCCTCAACGAACGCGTCGATGATCGGGGGTAGTACTACGACCAAGATGGCGCGTAAGTGACTTGAATTCAGTGACGCGCCGCTCGGACCGGGACTTTGCGAGATTGGCATGAGGCGTGCATTCTCCATGAGCGTAGCCCACGAGGGCAATCTCAAGCGAGGGAGAAACAACGATGGCATCGAAAAAGACTCCGGTGAAAAAGGGAACCAAGCTCGGCACGTTGAAGTCGATGAAGCTTACCCCAGTGAGCCCCCTGAAGCACCCGTAGTTTTGGCGCCGGCCCCGCTTTAAGAGATTTTGCGCGGCCCGGAGATTCGCAGGGCAACGGAATCAAAGAACTGAAGAGGGGCTGCCACCAAAACGGTGGCAGCCCCTCTCTATTTGAATATCAGGCTTCGCTTCGAATCCCTCGAGTCCATGAGCTTCCAGGCGGATTCGAGAATTTCAGTTGATAATGACCCGATAGACGTTCGATACTCTCGTGCCCGATGACTGCGTGCGACGCGCTGTGAGCTCGATAACCCGGGCCGCATCGCCGGCCTCTCCAGACAACATGACAAAACCCTCCCGCAAAACCGTTTACGCCGATGCTGGGATTCAGTACGACGAACTCTGGCCGCGCGACCAGAAAGTAGCCTGGAACCGAGCTCACAGCCGCCTGTTGAGGCCGATCCTCGCTGGGGCGAAATCGGTCTGCGAGCTGGGGTGTGGGACTGGGAACCGCGCATGCGAGTTCGCCCGCCGGGGCTTGCGTGTGTACGCGGTGGACCTTTCCGCAGCGATGTTGTGGGCAGCCCGCCTGAAAGCGCGCCGCGCGAATTTGCCGATTCATTTCATGCAAGCTGACATGAGGTCCTTTCGTCTGCCCCAGCGAGTGGATCTCATCAATTCTGAGTGGGGAGCTGTCAACCACATCCCGAGGAAAACAGACCTGCTGCGCGTCGCGAGGGCAGTAAGTCGTGCACTGCGTCCCGGTGGGTATTTCGTATTCGATGTGAATCATCGCCGAGTTTTCGATGAAATCTGGGCGGAAACGGATATCCGGGAAACATCGAAGCTTTTTATGGTGCAGCGCGGCGGCTATGACCAGAGACGAGGAAAGGGGTGGCTGGAGGTGACATGGTTCGTGCCGGGACGGCGGCGGGGCTGGAAGCGCTTCCACCAGAGGATTGAAGAGACGCACTGGAGCGGGACGGAAATCCTGCGGACGCTGCGTGAGTCCGGGTTCGAGCATGTCCAAGTATTCGATTTCGCTGTGTTGGTATCGAATTCGAGGGTACCGCTGACGATAAGGGGATATAAGTCGGTGTTCCTGGCGCGGCGGACGCGGGATTGAGCGACCCACGAGGCTGCTCGTGGCTCTTAAAAAACCAACATTCGTTGAGAAAATCAACGCTATCAGTATTCTTGCGGGCAGAAGCCGACGACGCCCGATTTTCCAACTATAGGGATTTTAAGGACTTACCAACTTGGAGCGCTTTCCTCGGGATTGGCACGGTGAATGCTTATATCGAAGGCGAGGCCCACGAGGGCGAACTTAAAACGAGGGAGAAAAAAATGGCCACGAAAAAGACGCCGGTGAAAAAGGGATCGAAGTTGGAACTGAAGTCCGCCAAGAGCGAGAGCAAGATCGTTGCGCTGAAGCATCCGTAAGACGGCATAGTGGAACGGATCAGCAAATCAAAGACTCAAAAGGGCTGCCACAGTTGATGTTGGCAGCCCTTTGTGTTCTTAGGAGCTTTTTTGGATTACCATATTTGTGAACGGAGCCAGCGCCAAGCGGCCTTCCCGGCCTGCCATGCGAGCGGGCGATGCGTTCCGGAGATCTTGGCCATACCCGTCATGCCTTCCCGCAGACTCCCGTCGGGGTTCGGAAACTCCATTTCCACTGCGAAGTAGTTGGCGATGTCCTGTCCTTGCCGCTCAAGCTTTTCCGGCTGCGAAATCGGGCGATCCAGTGCCGCAGCGGGCAAAATGCGCTGGACCCGGCCCGCATAAGTTCGATACGGCTCGGCGGTCACCTTGAGGCGAACGGGCGCCCCAACGACGACGTCCTGGAGCGCCCAGTCGTGCACAAGAATACGCGCGCGCATTACTCCGCGGTCGAACACACGAACGAACTCCTGGCCTTCCGCGAGGAATTCGCCGGGACGCAGCGGCAACTCATCCGCCGTGATGACACCGTCGATCGGAGCCCGAAGGACGAGCTCAGCAAGCTTCGTGCGGGCAATAGAGAGCTCAGATGTCAACCGAGCGCGCTCATCGGCGGCGCGAGCCGCCTCCGTCCAGGAAGAGCGGTCTTCAGCAGAGCGCAGCGTAGACTCGGCGAGACCAAGCTCACTCTCGACCGTCACCACGTTTGCTTCGACATCGGAATTAGTCAATTCAGCGACGATTTCTCCCGCATGGACACGGTCACCCTGTCGGACGCGAACATCGCGCAATTGGCCGCTGACTGACGCCCGGACAACTCCCCGGGCTCCCGGTTCGAGGATGAAGTCGCTCGAAACGCTCGACGAAAACGGCGGCACAAAAAGCACGAGCGCGGCGGCTGCGACCGCTACCTGCTGCGCGCGAGTCATCTTCCACCTCATAAATGCCTCCCGAGTTTTCCAGAGCCGCGCCCGAACGTGCGGCATCGCTTTCCGGAGCCGACCGCGGAACATCAGGTAAAGTAGGGCTGCCGTCGCCACGTAGCCCCACCAATCGCCCAGCCTGCCGACAAAAACATTGTTCACGAAGACGAGTACGACAAACAGAAGCGTCACGCTGTACACGATCGCCGCCACGCTGAACACGAAGAAGATCCGGCGCTGCCGGCGGCTTGCGGGCGGCAAATCGATCTTCTGACGCAACAGGTACTTTCGCGCCCAGGTGCGCATGAATTCGAAGGAATCTTCGCGCAGCGAATCCATCTGGAGGTACTGCGCGAGCGCGTAGTAGCCATCCGCCTTGATCAACGGGTTCAAGTTGATCATCGCGCCCTGAATGCCGCTTAAGAGAAGAACCTTGTATGCGATATCGTTCAGCGTCGAGCCGGGAAACGAGAGCGCCCAGACGAATGTCGCGAGCGAGCAGACCACCAGCTCGATCCAAATTCCCGCGAAGATCGTGAGCTGCCGCGGCGTCACGGTGTCGAAGATCAAAATGTCGGTCGTATCGGTGTAGAACGCCGGCGTGAAATAAATCAGCATGAAACCCATTTGCGGGACCTCTCCGCCGTAGTGCTTGCAGGTTAGGCCGTGGGCGAGCTCGTGGATTCCGCCGAGGGCCAACATAATGATCCAGAACGCCCAGAGGTCGTAGCTGCTCTTGCCGGCGAAGGAATATAGCGAAGACGTGTCCTGCTCGATGCGCGTCCAGTCGCCGGCGAGAATGCTCGTGGCGATCACGAATATGATGATGGAAAAAACGGCAAAGCCCCACGTGTACATCCAGCTCAGATACGGATCCATGCGTTCGAGGGCGCGATTGGGATTCCAGGCCTTGAACTGGATGTATAGCAAGCTCGATTGATCGAGTCTGCCTTTGCGCTCGTCGCGAATGCGCTCGAGCATCGCCAAATTCTTTTCGCCGGCGCTTCTGACCCAGAGGTTAGCCTCAACGCCATCGAGAAAATCGAGAACTTCATTCTCTCCAAGCGGTGATTCGGGGTGGAGCTCGCTCATCGCCGCGGCGACTTCGGCCGGAGTGCGAGTTCCGTCGCACATCCTCAAGAGTTCATATTCGATGGGGCCGTAGCGATGGTAAGTAACGTTAATTGGATCTTTAACGACGAAGCTGGCCTTGCCGGCAATCTGCTGCTCGCTAATCTTAAGATCGTCGCGCAGCTTTGGGCGGTGGAGTCCCTTGGCCAGCACGCTCGAAAGCTGCAGGCTTGTCGGTCCGTAGCGCATAGTCGATCAGGGCTTCCGCGGAGTATTTTGCGACGGCAGCGAAACGCGCACGGCCATGCCGGGGCTCAACGCGGCGAGGTCGGGGCCGTTGAGCTGGGCGGTAACGTCGTAGCTATCGCTTGCGGGATCGATGGTGGGACTGACTTTGATTGTCCGAGCGGAGTAAGCATGGCCGGGGTCGGCGACGACGGTCACGTTCACGAGAGCGCCGATCGCAGGCTTACCGGCCGGACTTTCGGGCACCTGGATATGAACTTGAAGTGGCCCGAGCTGGCTGACGCGAAAGCAGGGATCATCCTTGACCACGGTCTGTCCTTCGCGAATGTAGCGGCGGATGACGACGCCCGCGAACGGCGCGCGAAATTGCATCTGCTCGAGCTCGATTTGCAGGCTCTGAATCTGCGCCTCGCTGCTCTTCACCAGCGCGGTCCAACTGTCGACTTCATATGCCGTCGCTTTGGCTTCGAATTGCGCCTGTTCGAGATCCGCATCGCTGCTCAAGCCCGCGGCGCGCATGAGTTGCTGGCGATGCAAATTCGCGACCTTCGCTTGGTTCTCGGCTTGCTTGTATTTTACGTTATTCTGAGAGACGAGAAGATCGGCGCGTGCCTTCTCGAGTTCCGTTTGAAGCTGACGGTCATCCAACCGGCCCAGAACATCCCCAGGCTGAACGCGGCGTCCTTCCTCCGCGGCGAGCTGCAGGACCATTCCCTCGCGCTGCGCACGGACATCCACTTCATGTTCGACCGTGAGAACGCTGAGCACATCGGCAGAAGCGGCCGATGCCGCGGGCCCGGCAGAACGTGAGGCGGTTGTAGTTGTACTCGATGGCGTGGCACCGGATGGAGAAGTCGATGCGGGTGAGCCGCCACAGCCCGCTGCGGTCACGGCCAAGCTTGCGGCAAAAAGCCAGATTCCGCGTTTCATATTCGCCCCTGATACAGCCAGCATACTCCACCGCGACCCATCGTTACGGCATCCATACCCACACCTTTTCCCAGGTCCAGCGGAACAGCGAACGCAGGAGCGCGTAACCAACGGGATACCAGCCGGTCCCGAACCAGCCGCCGCTCGCGCGAATGCGGGCGCGGCCAGCCATACCGTCGCGCGCATGGCCATCCGTGTTGTCGAAAATCGCTCGAACGACAAAATATTCTTCGCCTTCGATGACTTGCGAGCGTGTCCCAAGGCGATCCACGGTTCCGTCAAATGTTTCGTCGGGATACGCGTTCAGCTTCAGCGCGATGTGCCTTCCCGGCTCAATCAGCGTGAGGTCCGTCTCGGGGACGTTCATGTCCACGGCCATGCGCTGCTGCGCCACGAGCTCGCAGAACGGATCACCGGCCTGCAGCATCGTTC
Source organism: uncultured Acidobacteriota bacterium (assembly GCA_963771905.1). Lineage (GTDB taxonomy): Bacteria > Acidobacteriota > Terriglobia > Acidiferrales > UBA7541 > Palsa-147. The sequence continues at coordinate 977,831 of CAVYVI010000009.1, read as the reverse complement.
CGGTCTTTTCTTCGACCTTAGGAGTGACAACGACGCCGTCGATAGGAGCACGGAGCTGTGCGTTTGCGACGCGATCCTGCTCGAGCGTCACGGCGGCTTCTGCCGCGGCCGCGCGGAGCCTGGCCTGCGCTGAGGCGGTGAGATCGCGCTTGAACTCAGCGTCGGCGAGATCGTGTTGCGCGAGCGAGAGATCGCTGCGCGCGCGGGCGAGCTTGACGAGGTCTTCGCCATCGTCGAGCTGAGCGAGCGGCTGACCAGCGCTCACGGTGTCGCCCTCGTGCACAAATACGCGCTGGACAATTCCGTTGGTTACCGCGCTGATGACGCGGCGGTTCGCGGGGACGACGGTGGCGTTCGTGCTGACCCGGACGGGCCACGGCACGATGGTCAGTACAATCGCCACGGCTAGGGCTTTCCAGCCATATTCGATCCAGCGCGATTTCGACACCGCTCCGAGGAGTTTCTGCTTCTTCTGCGCAAACGGCTGAAGCAAACCGGCGAGAGGAACTTGCTGGTAGAGCTGTGCGTTGCGAATCGCGACGGTGGTCTGGTTCGCGAGAATGGTGACCGTTTCGCGCTGGCTGTCGGTGAGAAACTCGGCGTCGCCGTTGAGCATGCAGAGAACGCCCACGGTACCCTGATCGTCACGCAGCGGGAGCGCAAAAAATCCGCAGTAGTCGTGCTCCTCGAGATAGGGCACGATGACATCCTGCGCCGATTCTGGCTCAACCTGCCAGCCTTCTTCATACTGATCCGCGCGCACCGCCGTGTCTTGCGTTGAAATCCATTCGAGAAGCTTGCGCAGCATATCCATTTCCGCGTTCTTCGGCACTTCGTCTTCGCCGGAGACGGCGCCCAGCACAAAACGATTGCGATCGAAGAAGCCGATCACGCAGCGGTCGAAGGGCACGACCGTCCCGGCCTGATGCACGACCGTCGTCAGGACATGATCGAGATCAAGTGTGGAGGTGATTTCCTGGCTGATCTTCAGTAGTGCGTCGAGCTCGTGAAGTTTGCGTTCGGACTCGAGAAGATTCGCATTGTGGAGCGCGACGGCGGCCTGCTCGGCGATGCTAGAGAGGAAGAACAGATCCTCTTCGTTGAAGGGCGTTCCGTCGAGCTTGTTCACAAGCTCAATCACGCCGATGACTTCCTCCTCCTTGCGCAACGGCGCACAAATGATGGACTGGAGCTCAAATTCCCCACCGGCCTTGATCCGTTCGGCGAGCGATTCCTCTTCCGCCGGATTCTCGATGAGCCGGGCGCTGCCGGACTTGGCAACCTCCGCAAGATGCCCCGAATCAAGTGGCGCGGTCGCATCATCTTCAAGCGTGAGGTCCTGACCGTCCTTCCGCGCAAGCTTCAGAGACGCGCCATCTGGCTCGACGAGCCAGAGGTTGCAAGCTTGGGCCTGGAGAATGTCGCGTATTTTTCCGGCGACGATGGGCAGCAGCTCATTCAGCTCGAGGGTCGAGTTAAATATCCTGCTGATGTCGTACAAAGAAGTCAGCCGCTCGATTGTTTCGAGTTGCGAGTCGCGCTCGGTTTCGATTCCGGCGAGGAGCGCGTCGGCCTGAGCGGCGAGTCGAGCGAGCGTGTCAAGAAACGCGGCATCTTGCGTTGTGAATTCACCGCCACTCTTGTTCAGCGCTTCAACGACGCCTGCGGCCCCGGTTTGACCCGGGAATGGTACGAAGAGCGCAGATTGAATTGACGCGCGCACCGCCGCCGGCAGATGGGAGTAGGCGTTTCGATCGATATCTTTGCCGGATGCAAGAACAGACGATGCCTCTTCGAGAACCTCGACGAGGATGCCTTCGCGGACAGACTCGGCGACGGGAGCGAGCCTAGCTTGGGGATCGCTCCAGCGCGCGCGGCAGGCGAGTCCTTCGCCGTCTCCCTCGCTGAGCCAAAGGAAGACGGCGCGTGCGTTCAGCGCGGCGGCGACGCGAGCCACGAAGGTCTTGCGCAGAGTCTCTCTGTCGCGACAGGCAAAGAGGACGCTCGCGAGGTCCACGAGCGCCGATGACGTTTCCATGACTTTCCCCGGATGGGTCGGCGAAACACCCGTACTAGGCTTCGATCAGAACGATGGCAATCGTGCGGGTGTGCGGAACCGGGGCAGCCTAACAAATGCTTCCACCAAGGTCAATACAAGTGGCCTGCATGCATCAGCACTTGATTGCATGCGCCTTTTCGGCTAGTTTGACAAAGCACAAGGGACACTGATGGAACTCCAAGTTCGCAAGGCGGGCACGGCTACAATCCTCGATCTGATCGGGCCGCTACGGCTGGGTGAGTCCGAACAGCTGTTCCGCGATCGTGTCCAGCAGCTGGTGGATTCCGGCGTGATGCATATCGCCGTGAATCTGGCTGGGGTGAGCGAGCTCGACAGTTCGGGAATCGGCGCGCTGGTTCGGACCTTTACAACGCTCAAGCGCGCGGGTGGGAAATGCACGTTTTATTCACCGACGCAACGCGTTCGTATGCTACTCAAGATGGTCCGCCTGGACAGTATTCTCGACATCGTCGACGACGAAGCCGCCGCTCTCGCCCGCGTCTAATCCTAGTGACGGCCATTCCAAACTGAAAATTACATGTCAAGCGACAGAAGCCGGACCGTTTGCGGCGAGACCGGAAGTTAATGCCGCAGTAGACGATCGGCGCCGATCACCAGTCCCAGAGTGAACGCGGCGATGACCACTTCGCCGATCGCGCCCACAGCAAAGGGCCGCAATCCCTGCTTGCGCAGGTCGCGGAAATTCGTGCGCAGGCCCACACCGGCAAATGTCAGCAGAAACGCCCAGCGGGATAAATTCGCGAGGGCGCCGATCTGGTCCTTACTGAAGACATGAACCGTGGCGAGCACGGAAATGAGGAGGAAGCCGAGAACAAATTTCGGAAATTTCTGCCATAGGAACAAGGCCTTGTTGCCAACGGCTTTCGCCTGGCCGAGGCTAGCCCAGTAGATGGCGTAGCCGAGGACGACAAAGCCGATCATGGCGTTGCGCGTGGTCTTCGCGAGTACGGCGAGCTTCCCCGCGGCTTCGGAATAGAGGGCGCCCGCGGCCGTCGCTTCGCGGCGGTATTGTCGACTGCCAAGCCAGCCCAGAGGCCGTACCCGCGGTCGCTCATGTGAAGCGCATGACCGATCAGCGGGAACGTAAACAGCGCGAGCGCACCCAGTGCGAGAATCGCGGCGATCGCAAACGACGAATCTTCATCGTCGGCTTCGATGGCGCCCTGCGTCGCGATGATCGCCGATACGCCGCAGACCGCCGAGCCCACCGCGAGGAGTGAAATGAGCTTTGGGCGCAGTCCAAAAACGCGTCCCAACGCGGTCATAAAAGTGATCGCGACGATCAATTCCCCGGCGACTAAACCGAGGCTCACGCCGCCGAGCTTGAGCACATCTCCCAGGAGAAAGCGCGAGCCGAGGAGAACGATGCCCGCCTTGAGCCAAAACTCGTAAGTCGCGACGCCCGCGCGAAAAAATTCCGGGACGCCGACCGTATTCGCGATTACGAGTCCGATCAAAATCGCCCAGAGAACGTATTCGATGTTTGGCAGCGTGAGATGGTGCGTCTTGCCGTAGACGGAAATGCCGCGCTCGACCAGTTTTCCGCCGTAGCCCACGGCTGCGAGCAACAAAATGCCGGGGATGATTCGCAGAAATTGCCAGATAGGTTGGATAGGTTCGATTCGAGATTCGGTTTGCGCAACGGCAATAGGATCGGCCATGCTTAACCCTTCTTTTTTCGTTTCAGAATTTGTGCCTGGCTTTGCCCTACCACGGAATGTGCTTGATGACTCCTAAACGAATGAGCAGCGCGGCGAGCAGTGAGAGCGTCACGGCCCAGAGATCGATCGAAATCGCCCAACGCTTGCGCGACGGAGCGGCGTGCGGCTGTGAAGTCATATGGGGTCCCTTTTCGTATCCTTAAATATCGACTCTGCGATTCGAGTATTACGATTTCAAATGACAAAGACGGGCGGCGAAGACGCGTCCCTTTCCTCGCGTACCCAGGATTCGCGGGTCAGTTCGCTCACCGGCTCGCTGACAACGCGCCCTAAAATGATCACGGCAGGCGCGGGAAGCGTTGATTCAGAAGAAAGATCCGCGAGCACTGTCGATCGACGTTTCTGATCCGCTCCCGTAGCATGCGAAACGATGATGCACGGCATGTTCTCGGGCCATCCGGCGTCGCGGAGCTGCTGGGCGAGGTAGCCATAGTCCGAGCCCGGCATGTAAATGACGAGCGTCGTTGCGCTGCTGACGCCCGCCCACTGAATCGGACGATTTTCCGTCCCGCGCTGAGCGGTGGTGAAGAGCACCTGCGACGCCACGCGCCGGTCGGTCAGCGAAATTCCCGCCGAAGCCGCTGCAGCAATCCCCGCTGTAATTCCCGGCACGATTTCGAATTCAACTCCGGCTTCCCGCAGAGCCGTGATCTCCTCTCCAGCGCGGCCAAAAATGAGCGGGTCGCCACCTTTCAAACGCACCACCACTTCGTGCGAAGCGGCATAGGACACCAGGAGTGAATTGATTTCCTCCTGCGTGAGCAATTTCCGCCCGCAGCGCTTCCCGACGTCGATGCGTTCCGCATCCGGAGATATCATCGCGAGCACTTCGGCGCTGACGAGCGCATCGTGCAAAACGATATTCGCTCGGCCGAGGATACGCGCCGCCTTGAGCGTAAGCAGCTCGGCGTCGCCCGGCCCGCCTCCGACGAGATAGACTTTGCCCTTCAAGCCACGCTCCCGAGAGTTCGGCCCGAATGAGTTTCGCGCAGAAATTGCTCGAACATCTCGCGGCTTGCGAGCATATGAAGAATCTTTTTGTTAGCTTCAGGATCGCTTTCGCCGGCGCGGAGAAGCTTGCGCGCGGTTCCCAGCCACTCGAGCCACATCTCGTATTCGGGACCGAACTGCGCTTCGAGCTCGGTGCGCAGACGCATCGCGAGCGCGGGACTTAAGCCGTTCGTCGAGATGGCAATTTGCAACGGGCCGCGCTGGACGACGGCGGGATAGTAGAAGTGGCAGCGCTGGGGATCATCCACTGCGTTGCAGAGAATTTGGCGCGCCTCGGCTTCGCGAAACACTCCCTCGTTCACACCAGGCGACGAGGTGGCTGCGATCGCAAGAAACGCGCCCGCCAGATCGCCCGATTCGAACGGCTTGGCCCGTAATTCAATCCGGCGATCCAATGCCCAACGAGCGATCGTTTCCGTGACCTCAGGCGCGACGACGCGCACCGTTGCGCCCGCTGCGAACAAGCCGGGAATCTTTGACTCAGCCACAGCGCCGCCACCGACGACGACTACGACGCGACCGCGCAATTTCAGGAAGATCGGAAATAGAGACATGGTTTATCCCTCGATTCCATGAGGCACGGGGCCGGCAGAAGCATCGCGCAAAACCGATTCCGCAAAACCTCCGGCCAGCAAGCTGCGAATTTCGTCGTTGGAATGCCGAGCAAAAAATTGGCGCAGGTTTTCGTTCGGTCCTCGATCGCTCTGAAAGCCCGCCAGCAAGCGCTCGATTGAATCGGGCACATCCGAAGCTGCACAGCGATAACCGATCGGACGAGCGATGGCATGAAACTGCCCGACGGCTCCGCCGACGCAGAAGTAGTAGGCGTCGACCATTTCGCCGCCGACTTTGGTTTTCTTTCCTTCGATCCCGATGTCGGCGATCCAGTGCTGGCCGCAACTGTTCGGGCATCCGGCGATATGCAGCTTGATTTGCTGGTCGAAGCCAGGAATGCGGTCCTCGAGCTCTTCCACAAGCCAGCGAGCAAATCCCTTCGTTTCCGTGAGCGCGAGCTTGCAGAATTCGGAGCCGGTGCAGGCGATGGTGCCGCGGGCAAAGGGCGACGCTGCGACGGGCAGACCGGCGGCGGAGAGCTCGCGCGCGACGGTGGACGCATGCTCGTTGCGAACATTCACAAGCAGAAGGTTCTGCATGATGGTGGTGCGGATTTCTCCCGATGCGAAGCGATCTGCAAGATCCGCCGCAACGCGCATCTGTTCGGGCGTAATTCGGCCGCGCAATACGGACGCACCGACGTAGGAGTATTCGGGCTGCTTCTGCGCGTGAACGCCAACATGATCGCGATAGGCATCTTCGGGAACATCTTCCGGCTCGTGAGGATCGAGCGCGAATCCGATGCGGCGTTCGAGTTCGGCAAGAAACGTTTCGGCCGTCCAGCCATGCTTCAGAAACAGAAACTTCAAGCGCGCCTGCTCGCGGCTCTGGCGAAGAACTTCGCTCTCGCGGAAAATTTCGGCCACGCCGCGGACGACGACCGCTACCTGGTCCCAGCCGACAAACGCGTCGAGACGCACAGCGAGATGCGGCTCGGTTGAAAGTCCGCCGGCAACGCGCAGAGAAAAGCCGGTCTCGATTGCGCCTTTGCGACGGCGCCTGGTCGCTGTCAGACCGACATCGTTGATCTCGGGATACGAGCACCACACGCGGCAGCCGGTGATCGAGACCTTGAACTTTCGAGGCAAGTTGTAGAACTCGGATTGACCCCCGAGCCTGCGGTTCACTTCGAGCGCCAGCGGTGACGCATCGCAAATTTCATCGGCATCGACGCCGGCAAGCGGGCAGCCGGTGATGTTACGCGCGACGTCGCCGCACGCGCCCGTGGTCGTCAAGCCGACGCTATGAAGCGCGTCGAGAATTTCCGGCAGCGCTTCTATGGTGACCCAATGCAACTGGATATTTTGCCGAACGGTGATATCGGCGACGCCGCGAGCGTGGCGCTCGGCGAGGCCGGCGATGGCGCGCAACTGGCCGGCGCGCAGAATGCCGTTGGGTATCCGGATGCGCACCATGAAATATGGCGTCGCTTTGCCTTCGCCGCTCCTGCCGCCCACGACTCCCTGACCGTCGCCCTGCGTGTACACACCCCAGGAACGAAAATACGTGCCGAGCCATTCGGGCGGGATTGCGTCGAAGCCCTGGCGCGCGAAGGCGCGGATTTCGTCGATGCACTCCCACGCGTTCTTGACTCGCTTGAGCCGCTCTACACGCTGTGCTTTGGTCTCTTTTGCGACCGTTCCGTTCAATTGGCTGATCAAATTTGGCCTCAAAAACAAAAAACCCACCGACCAGAATTTCTGGCGGTGGGCTTCGGGACTTGCAGCTAAATTGAAACTAAGTCCGGAGTCTCCTCTCGCCAGAGTTGTGCGCCATACAACACACGCAGCAGGCGCATGGACAACAGACTGACTGGCGATAGTTTGACATCAAATTTCAGGGTAGCGGAGTTCGCCCACGATGTCAAATCCACAGACGGCGAGGCGTATTCGACTTCTGCTCGGCGCGCTGGAAGTTCTGCTACGATCGAGTGGAGTCCTACAGGAGACACTCCACTTGACGCCGGAATTCCCGTCGCACTATCAGAACGGCCGCTTTCACAATCAAAGTGCGGAGCCGCGCGGCTTGGGCGACATGATTACGTGGGTGCGAAATCGCCAGCCCGGTCCGTGGCGCAAATGGACTCCCTCCGAATATGGGCCGAAACCGCCGGAGCGTGTCGGCGCGGGTGCGTTGCGCGTCACGTTCATCGGCCACTCGACGGCGCTCATCCAAATCAACGGCAAGAATTTCCTGACGGACCCCATCTGGTCGGATCGTGCGAGTCCTCTTTCATGGATCGGACCGAAGCGCCATCGCGCACCGGGGCTTCGCTTCGAGGACTTGCCGCGGATTGACGCGATTCTCGTAAGTCACGACCACTACGATCATTTCGACACCCGGAGTCTGCAGCGACTGCAGGCGCAGCATCGTCCGGAGATCTTCTGTTCGCTCGGCGTGGCAAAGCGCCTGCGCAAACTCGGCTATCGCGCGCCTCATGAGCTGGATTGGTGGAGCGCTGCCGATTTCGCTCCGGGGCTTCGCATTCACTGCACGCCCGCGCAACACTTTTCCGGCCGCTGGCTCTGGGACCGCAACCGCACACTCTGGTGCAGTTGGCTGATCGAAGCGCCGGAATCGAATGTGTATTTTGGCGCGGATACCGGCTTCGGGCCGCACTTCGCTGAAATCGCCCGGCGATTCCCTTCTCCACGCCTCGCGCTTCTCCCTGTCGGCGCGTATCGCCCCGAATGGTTCATGAGCCCCGTGCACATGTCTCCCGACGAAGCGCTCAAGGCACACGAGATTCTGCAGGCGCAAACGAGCGCGGCAATTCATTACGGCACATTCCGCCTTGCGGACGACGGCGAAACCGAAGCGGTGGATCGCGTGCGAATTCTAGTCGAACAGAATTCCGCTCTTCGAAATTTCATGATTCTGAAAGAAGGAATTGGGTGCGACGTTCCGTTGAAGCCGTAGAGCGGCTAATTTGCGGCTCGCTGCTTCTACGAATTCGGCGGATCAGCGGCGAACGTCGCGTGCGTTCGTTTCCTCAAGCGTGACTCTCTTGAGGTTGTCATCTGGGATGCGGTCGATGAGGAGGAATAGCGGGTCGATTCCCGCCTTATCGGGCAGCGTATCCGTTGTAAATGTATACGTCGCGACGCCGGTGGTCATATGCATGCGCTCACGGTAAAGGACGTCACCGTACTTCTTTCGCTTTGCCGGAGCCGCGAGCGCTCCCACCTCGATCCAGTCGTCTACGGGCACTTCTTTTTCGTTGCCCTGATCGTCGGCTTTGAATTTGTGCGCCTCGACCTCGACGGTTACATCGTATTTTCCGTCCGGGCGCTTGCGGGCAGTGGCGGAAAGAGCGCGATTTGAAAACAGGGTGATGTCGTAGAATAAATCCTTGATCAGATACTGGTATTGAGGCGGCGTTTGTTCTCCCAGGGCGTCGACGAGAGCGTACGACGTTGGATACGGCGGCGGCGCGTAGCCATACTGCTTCAAAACTTTGCGCAGCGCGCGATTCACCCCTTCTTCTCCGATCATCTCCCGCAGGTAATACATGACAACGCTGCCCTTGCGATAGTGGATGTATCCCTGATTCGATTCGACCGTGAGCAGCGGCCGTTCCTTCAGCAATTCCGTGCCGCGCGACCGCAAATAGTTGTCCATTTCGTACTGCATAAACTTGCGCATCGCGTCGGGGCCGTATTCTTTTTCCATCACCATCAACGCTGAATATTGCGCGAGCGTTTCTGAAAGCACGGTCGCGCCCTGCATGTTCGCGCCGACCACCTGATGCGCCCACCACTGGTGCGCCATCTCGTGCGCCACAACGTAGAAAACCATGTCGATGTCATCCGGATGCTCGAGATTCGCGATGAATCCAATCGATTCGGAATACGGCATGGTGCCGGGAAACGCCTGCGCGAACGAGGCGACGCGGGGAAATTCGATGATGCGGGCCTCTTTGTGCGGATACGGGCCAAAGTTCTGTGTGTAATACTCTAGTGATTTCCGTACGGAACGGAGCATTTTGGGCACATTCCACGGCTGTTCCTTCAGGTAGTACACCTCGATTTTGACTCCGTTCCATTCATCGCGCGCGACTACGTAATCGGCGGAGAGAAACGAATAAAAGTTGAGTGAAGAATGATCGAGCTTGTAATGAAAATAAGGACGGCCATTTTCGGTCCATTCGCGCTCGAGCGAGCCGGGTGCGATGGCAATTTGCCCGGGCGAGGTGCTGATGGTCGTCTCGACGTTCACCCAATCCGAGTTGTTGCTGATGTACGTATTGCGGCAGTCCGCGGTGCAATCACGCTCGAGCGCGGGCATGGGGTCCTGCGGCTTCAGGCCAAAGCGCTTCCGCTTGTTGCGATCTGTCAATTCGTTGCTGGGCTGATAGCCGATCTGAGGAGCGATCGTTCCGTTGAAGAAGGTGCCGTTCTGCAGAATCGAGAGGTTGCTGACGGAGTTTTCGAAGCCCCGCGTGTGCGTGTTCACCGAAAAATGCATCAAGCGGGACTCGCCCGGCTGAAGCGGCGTATCGAGCTCGTAAATCTGATAGTACAGCCGGCGGTCGTCGTGGATGAGCCGCGCGCCGCCCAGATCGATCTGGGTGTCGTAGTTGGGATCGAGACTGAAATGGATTTCGCGGAGGGGCTGATCGGTCTCGTTCTGGATGGTTTGCTCGCCGCGCATCTCCATGTTGCGCGATTCGGGATAGAGATCGATCGCGAATTTGACATCGGTGATGCGGGGTAAGGGCTGTTTGGCGTATTGCTTGTAGGTTTTTTCGTAATCCGCGGAGAGCCTATCCTGATCATTCTCGGCGCGCACGGTATTCAAAACCTTCGTGTTGTAGTAGACCCAGCCGGCCACGCCGATAAATGCGATCGCTCCAACGATGGCCAGAGAGCGAAGGAAACCACGGAAGCGATGCCGCGCGTCGCGCAAGCGATTGCGCACCGCCATTTCACGTCCGCGCTGCCACAGCAAAATGCTGGCAGTCACCATCAAAATGCAGAACAAGGCCCAATACAACGTGAACCACAGCCAAGCTTTGAGATACGGCGCGAAGCCAAAGAAATCGGAGTACGTCATGTTCGGCTGGTTTCCAAACTGCACCATGTAAGACGCGACATGCAGAGGCCGCCAGATGAAGATATTCGCAAACAAGAAGGCGATGTATCCGAAGTAGCCGATGTACTTGTTCGGTGAAATCACGTGAATGAAGAACGCGAGTACGGCGAGGAAAATGAATCCGCTCAGGTCAACGCCGAACAGCGTCGAAAAATAGAGTCCGATTTGATACCGGTGATATCCGTGGAAGAATTGCACCAAAATCCCAACGCACAAAACAAGCGCGAGGATGATGACGAGGCTGGACATCAGCGCGATGAACTTCGCCGCGTAGGCGGTCCACTCGCGGTACGGCGTTGCGTCGCTGATCTCATCGATATGCGTGTCGCGGTCCTCCCAGACCAACACGCCGGCGTAATACGTAATCATGATTATGAGGAATAGATAGAGACTGCTGGCGATGAGCTCGAGAATTCGATAGGTCACCGGCAGCGATGTATTTCCGTAACCTTCGGTCGCGCTGAAGATGAGTGTCGGGACGCAGTTGAGCAGGGCCGCGATGGCGATGACGATGAAGGAAGTGGTCTTGATGAGGCTCTTGAATTCGATTTTCGTCGCGCCCCAGAACTGAGTCCGCTGCGCGGCGGTTCCGAACTCGCGAGAGGCTTCGGTGGGCGTAAACGGGGCGACAGCTGCCTCGACTTCCTCCGTCACTTTCGGCCTTTTCTTGCTGCTTCGTTCCTCGAACCGGAACCAGCTGTATGCAAAACCGAAAATGAGAACGCCCACGCTCACCCAAATGATTCGGTTCCAAAGCAGCAGCCCCGTAAAGCCGAGCGACAGATGATTCTTGTCGGCCACGGTCCAGTATTTCGTGGCCAGGGCGAAGGTCCGGATGGCAAACGGGTCGAGCAGCGCCGCCAGCGTCTCGTGTTGGAGATCCGTGGTCAACGCCTGCGCCACGGCGTATCCGACCAGTAAAAGCAGGGCGCCGATAAATGACGTAATCGTGCTGCGTGTCAACACCGCTATCGCAAAAATGATCGCCGCAATGAAAAGCGTGTTCGGAACGGCAAAAACCAAAATGCCTCGTAGGTGCGCGGACCACGCCACCGGTCCCCATCGCTCCGGGTCGACCCAAGGCATGTATTTCGCCACCAGGATTCCCGCGGAAACTCCCAACAGCGGAATCACGGAGACCAGCGTGGAACCGAGGAAGCGTCCACCGAGATAGTCGAATTTGCGAAGCGGGGTAGTGAAGATAAGCTGGCTCGTGTTGTATGCAAAATCGCGGGAGGCTGCCGCGTTGACGAATGCCGTGGTCATCAGCAAGGTAAGCAGGCAAATGATCGAATAAAAGTTCTCGATGACAAATGGCGCGTTGCGGTAGGTGTTTTCGAGTGCGCCGCCAATCGTGATGTTGGGGGTGCTAACGGCACCGAAAATCATTAGGCCAATGACGAGGAAAAAGATCCAGAGCATCCAGGAGCGCAGCCAGTAGCGAATTTCGAACCACAGGAAATGCGTGAACATGGACGCTCCGTTATTGCAGCCCGGAAATGTGCGTGAAAAAGACGTCTTCGAGATCGGCGGAAACCGGCGTGAAGCCTTCGCTCGGATCGCGATCCGAATAAATGTGAATCAGCGGCCGGCCGGCGATCAATTTATTCGAGATCACGCGGTAGCGCTGCTCGTACTCTTTCATCTCGGGCTTGGCGATATTTTTTTGCCAGATGCGGCCGGAGAGACTGTTGACCGCTTGATCGGGCACGCCGCTGAAAAGAACTTTGCCCTGATGGATGATGGCCATGTTCGTGCAAAGCTCCATGACGTCCTGGACGATGTGGGTCGAAAGGATGACGATGACGTTTTCGCCGATCTCGGAGAGTAGATTGTAAAAGCGATTCCGCTCGCCCGGATCGAGGCCTGCAGTGGGCTCATCGACGATCAGCAACTGCGGATTTCCGATCAGTGCCTGGCCGATGCCGAAGCGCTGCCTCATGCCGCCGGAAAAACTCGCCAGCGCTTTCTTGCGATGGTCGTAAAGATTGATGCGATGCAGAAGTGATTCGACCAGCTCCTTGCGCTCGTTGCGATGCACGAAGCCCTTCAGCAGGGCAAGATGGTCCAGCATCTCCTGGGCGGTGATTCGCGGGTAAACGCCGAACTCCTGGGGAAGATAGCCGAGGAGCTTGCGCACTTCTTCTTTTTGGCGAAGGACGTCGATATCGCCGAGGCGGATCGTGCCGGCGTCGGGGTCCTGCAGCGTGGCAATCGTACGCATGAGCGTGGATTTCCCCGCACCGTTTGGGCCGAGCAGCCCATACATGCCGCGCGGGATGCTCAAGCTGACGTTGTCCAGGGCTTTTACGCCGTTCGGGTACACCTTCGAGAGGCCTTCGATTCGAAGTTCCATGAGGGTGGGATCTCCGCTCCGTGCTCGTATTTTCGAACGCGTCATACTATACGTAAGTTGGCCGCCGATGGTTTCATTTTCACCACGCAATCGCGCGCCGGCCCCGGGTGCACTCGCGGGCGAGCTCGATTGCGCGAATCACATTCCAACCATCGCGCGCTGTCACGGTAAGCCGGTCTCCCTTTACGATCGCATCGCGAACGTTGGCGTAGAAGCCGCAATAATCGCCAGCCTCTGTTTTCACCTTTTTCGTAGTCGACTCTACGCCGTCCAAGAAATGCATCGTCCCCCACCGCTCTTCCAGATCAACGCACCAACCCACTCGCCCGGGCGTCTCGCCGCGGCGCAGCATGTCTTCCTGCGGATCGAAGCTCTCCTTCACAATGGAACCGCGCGTGCCGAAAATCCGGAATCGTGGCCGCGGGGAGCACGCCAGCATGGTCGAGCTCAGCGTGACGCGGAGCCGCGGATAATGCATGGCAATGTCGAAAGCATCATCCACTTGCGCGGTGTCTCGTTCGATCCGAACGTCCGCCATGATGGCTTCGGGTGGGCCGAAGAGCGCAAAGGCCTGGTCAATCAAGTGAGGCCCGAGATCGTAGAGGATTCCGCTGCCCGGCTCATTCTTCTCGCGCCAAGCGTTCGGCTTCGGCTGCGGCCGGAAGCGGTCGTACTGCGATTCGTACGCGACGACGCGTCCGAGGTCGCCTGATTTCAGCAATTTCCCGACCGTCTGAAAATCTCCATCCCAACGGCGATTGTGATACACGCTCAAAACGCGCTTCGTTTCGTGCGCCACGCGCATCAATTCCTCGGCTTCGAGCGATGTGATCGTGAACGGTTTATCGACAACGACGTGCCGGCCAGCGAGAAGACATTGCCGCGCCAGATCGAAATGGGAGGCATTCGGCGTCGCGATCACGCAGAGTTCGATTTCATCCACCGCGAGAAATTCATCGAGCGTTCGCGCGATGCGGACTTCGGGATATCTCTGCGCAGCCAGCGCTCCGCTGCGTTCAAGGATAAGGCATAGTTTCATCCCCTCCACAGCTCGAATTACCGGCGCATGAAACGTCTGCGCCGTGAAACCAAATCCGATCAGCCCGACTCGCAACATCGGCTCCCCCTAGCCCGCAGTCAACATAGGGTACCGTGGACACGGGCCGTCCGGCATCCGAATGTCCGATCGGACAGCGATTTCAGGGCGCAAACTCTGCCTCACCTTCGAGCGGTTTGGCCGCCGGCCATACCGCATCGCCATCGCATTGCAACCCGGCGGGGGTCGCGTGCGTAGTAACATTGAGGGCTGACAATGGCCTCCAATCATGACTTTGCGATACGCGCTGAACGCGTATCGCGGCACTACGAAATGGGCTCGGCGCTCATTCGCGCGGTGGATGACGTCACTCTGGGCATCCACACGGGCGAATTCCTCGCGCTTCTGGGCAGTTCGGGCTCGGGAAAATCCACGCTTCTCAATCTGATGGCGGGTCTCGACCGGCCGACGTCCGGTGCGCTCTTTGCGCACGACGAAAATCTTGCCGAGATGAGCCCACTCGAGCTGGCGCGCTATCGAGGGAAAACCGTGGGAATGGTTTTTCAATCCTTCAATCTCCTACCGCGCATGACGCTCGAGGAAAATGTCGAGTTACCCTTGCGCCTCGCCGAAGTCGATCGCGTCGATCGCGCCGCCCGGGTGCGCGAAGCTCTCGAGCGCGTGCACCTCGAAAATAGGATGGGACATCGACCATCGCAACTCTCCGGCGGCGAACAGCAGCGTGCGGCGCTGGCGCGCGCTTTGGTGAACCGCCCGAAAATTCTTTTTGCGGATGAGCCGACCGGAAATCTTGACAGCGCCACGGGTGAGGAAATCATGAAGCTGCTGAGCGAGATTCAAGGTTCGCTGGGAATGACGATCGTGATGGTGACGCATGAACGACCGCTCGCCGAGCGTTTCGCCCATCGAATTGCCGCTGTCGCCGACGGCAAGCTGATCAGCGATGGGGTGAAATCATGAAGGCAGGCGACCTGGCTGAACTCGGCCTACGCAACCTTCGCGAAGCGCTGTTGCGGAATTCGCTGACGACGCTCGGCGTGGCAGTGGGCGTCGCGTCGCTGGTGGCCATGCTGTCCCTCGGCGTCGGATTGCAACAACTCGCAACGCGCCGGCTTTCGCACTCGGGCCTTTTCGATACGGTGGTGGTGATGCCGCGGACGAATTTGCGCGGCGTCGGGCGTCCCGCTCCACCCGACGCATCGCTCGCGCGGGAAACACGGCCCCTCGATGACGCGGCCCGGCAGGAATTGGCGCGTGTGCCAAATGTTCTGGAAGTCTATCCGCAGATTCGCTTCATGACCGAAGTGCGTTACAACGAGAGTCCATACACAACGATGGTCGCGGGCATTCCGGATTCCGCGCGGGAGAACGGCGCGTTCGATGACATTCACGGCGGCTTCTTTTCGAGCCCGAACGCAGACGAAGCCATTTTGCAGATCGAATTTGCGAAGGAATTGTCCGAAAAGACGCCGAATCTTCTCGGAAAAGAAATCGTAATTCGCTACGCGGAGCGGCAGGCGCTGGGAGGCGCGACCGGGAGCGCGGACGCGAAATCGGGACATGACGACGCGAACCCCGCGAGCGCTGGATTCTCGATCGTCCCGCGCGAAAAACAATTGAAAATCGTTGGCATCGTCGAGACGGAGCCCGCGGCTGGATTCGGCGGCTTCGGTAACGGCCGCGTCTTGATCCCGCTTGAAGTGGCGGAGACACTCCGCGCTGCGCAGGCCAACGATCTGCGCGATATCGTGCGCGGAACAAATCCAAGGCCCACATACGCGAGCTTGACGGTGCGGGCGAAAAGCCCATCGCAGGTCGCGGCCATCGAATCCGCGATCAAGACTATGGGGTTCGCTACGTTCTCGCTCCTCGACGCGACGAAGAACCTTTCGTTGTTCTTCGCCGTTTTCGATTTGCTGCTCGGAATTTTCGGCAGCCTGGCGCTGGCCGTGGCGACGCTCGGCATCATCAACACGCTGGTCATGGCTATTCTTGAGCGCCGGCGCGAAATCGGAGTCCTGAAAGCACTGGGCGCCGCCGATCGCGACGTCAAGCAGCTATTCTTTTTCGAAGCCGGCGTGATGGGCTTACTCGGGGGCCTCTTTGGCGTGGCTCTGGGCTGGCTGATCGGCCGCGCCGTCACTTTTGGAACCAACATCTATCTTCAACGCCAGAATCTGCCGCCGGCCAACGTCTTCTCGGTTCCCTGGTGGCTTGTCCTCGGCGCGATCGCATTCGCCGTGGTGGTGAGTTTGATCGCGGGACTTTATCCCGCTACGCGCGCGGCGAGGCTCAACCCCGTTGAGGCTCTGCGGTATGAATAATTTCGGCCGCGTTTTGCCGGCGGGTTTTCTTCTTCTGCTCTGCGGCCTTGCAACACCGGCGCGGGCTGCGACGGGCCGCGCCGAATGCAATTCGCTTTCGAGCCGAGTCCTCGGCCACCCGGTCGCTTACTGCATCCTGCTGCCGCCGACTTACGATACCGAAAAAACGAGGCGCTACCCGGTCGTCTACTACCTCCACGGGCTTGGCGACACAGAGCAGATGTTCATTCGTTCGGGCGGGTGGAATCTGACCGAAGACCTCTGGGAGCAGGACAGGCTCGGCGAATTTTTGATTGCGACGCCCGCCGGCGATTCGAGCTTTTACATCAATTCCCACGATGGCCGCGTGCGCTACGAGGATTTCCTTCTGAAAGAGTTTCTGCCTTTCATCGAAGGCAAGTATCGAATCCGAAGCGGACGCGCGGATCGCGGGATCGCAGGAATCTCAATGGGAGGCTATGGCGCGCTGCGGCTGGCTTTCCTGCATCCGCAATTGTTCGAAGCCGTCAGCGTCCACAGTGCGGCACTGATGGAGAAATTGCCGGAGGTCCCGGCCGCGGCGGCGGAGCAGGTGCCAAGCCTGCGTATTCTCGGCCGCGTATTCGGCTCGCCCCCGGATCGCGCCTTCTGGGATCGAAATAATCCGCTCATGCTGGCGAAGACCGCCCCTCTGGCGGGCCTGAAGATTTATTTCGATTGCGGAACGGAAGACGATTACGGCTTTTACGCCGGCGCAGCCGTGCTCGACAAAGAACTCACGTCACGCGGCATATCGCACGAGTTTCATCTCTACGGCGGCGGGCACGACTGGCGTTATTTCGCCGAGCACTTGCCTGCTTCGCTCGAATTTCAATCGCGCGCCTTCGGCCTCGGTCCGGCCACAAAATAGGAAATCCGCCCGAGACGCGGAAGGGTAGCGCGACGCGGACAACAGTCTGCACCACTCGGAACTCAGATGGCGTGGGTCGCGGCGAGCAATTCGTCGGCATACAGCGCGCCTTTGGGAGTGTCTTCGTGCTTGAAGTACACAAAGACATCTCCCTTTCGCGCGTGTCCTATGATCGTCTTCGCCAGCAACTGGCGAGACTTCTTCGAATAATGGTCTTTCCGCAAGCGCAAGTAGAAAAAGCCAGCGGTTTGAATCTGAGGCGTCTCGAGCATTTCGCTTTCTGCGTGGCACAGAGCCACGTTCGAATTTTGGAGCGACGCGTACACCTCGTCGCAGAACCAGGACGGATGCCTGAACTCGAAAGCGATTCGCTGGTCTTTCGGCAATTCCACGAGGAAGTCCTTGAGCAGGGCTGCGTTGCATTTGAAATTCGGCGGTAATTGAAACAGAACAGGCCCCAATCGCCGCGCGCGCTGGAACGGCCGAAGCGAGGAGAAAAACTCCGACGTCGTGCGGGCCGCGCCGCGCAACCTCTTGAAATGCGTAATCTCCTGATGCGCCTTGACCGCAAATCGGAAATGCGGCGGTGTTGCGGCGATCCAGCTCCTCAATTGTTCCTCGGTCGGGATGCTCCGAAATGTGTAGTTCACTTCAACGGAGTTTAGGCGGGTCGCATAGTAGTTCAGAAATTGGGAAGAGCCGAGCGTCGCCGGATAGAAGCGTGGCTTCCAGCTCGCGTAAGCCCATCCCGACGTGCCGGCGTTGACTTCCCCCATCGGCTTGCGAGTGTATCCAAAGATCCACCAAGAAGTGAATTTTTTGTCCGAGAAAAGATGAATTCTTTCGTATGCGCCAGTGTCGGCCAACCGTTCATTACCCTTTCGCACACGCGCAAACGTCGCATCGGCCACCAGCCGAAGCAGAGTGCTAACCTTAAACCCTCGCTTGGGAGGCCAGGGTGTCCGCGCCTTTACCGTCAAACGATCTCGGTGCAGACAAGCGCCGCACTACGCGCGTCATGCAAGCCGTGGTAATAACGGTCCGGGGGGCGGACGCGCTCGGTCAGCCGTTCGAGGAAACCACGTCCACGGTGATGGTGAACTGCAACGGTTGCAAGTATCGGTCGAAGCACTACGTCCCAAAAGGTTCGCAGATCACTATCGAGATTAGCCGTCGCGAACGGGGGTTACCGTCCAGGGTCGTACCCGCGCACGTTGTCTGGGTCCAGCGCCCGCGCACTTTTCGCGAAATCTTCCACGTTGCGTTGGCGTTCGAAATCCCGGGAAATGTTTGGGACGTCGCAGCCCCGCCAGACGACTGGTTCCCCCATCCTGATGACGAAGAACTGATCATTCCCGTGCCTCCTGGAATAGCTGAGCCGGATCCTCTCACCGTTCTTGCGTCCGAATTTCTGGCACAGGAGTCAGAAGCGGCCACACACATTCCCGCGACTCCCGCGGAGATATTGAACGCGGCCGCGGAGGCAACGGCACTATCGACCGGCTCCAGAACTCTGGTGATGCCTGCTTCTTCGCGGGAACACGAATCGGAGCTCGAAGCGGCGCGCCAAATGGTGAAGTCGGTCGTGGAAGCGGCGATGAGTCAGGAAATTGCGGCATTGCGCCAGCGCCTCGAATCTCACTTTCAGGAATCGCTGCAGGAGACGATCAAGTCCGTGGCCGAGCACATTGCCGAGGACGCCTTGATCGACGTCGTGCAGCGCGCCACGGAACGCACAGCTGCAATCGTCGCTGAGGCGCGCGTCATAAGCGAGGCAAATGCCGAGGAGCTGGATGCGAGGATTCGCGTGGCCTTGCGGGAAGCTCTGGACGCCGGTCCGGGCAGCCCGCGCAAATCGCCGTCCAGCAAACGCCGCCGCAATTCCGCAAAGCAGGGCGGTAGTATTCCCGAGTGATAGCCAGGCTAGCCAAGAATTCACACGCGATTCGGCGAGACTCCAAGTATCGATCGAAGAAAGTGGTAGCTGGCGGCAGAATGTACGTGCCTCCTTCAACGAGTAGAAAATTTCTCCGTTCAAGCACTAATCCCGCAGCTTTCCGCTGAAGCTCTCGCAATACCCGTTCTCCCACGGAGTCCCTGGCTCGATATACATCGTCCCGTTGCCCAACTTCGCGTTCTCTCGCTCCAGCTCCTTCATCCGTTTCGCTTGATCCAGCTTCAGGCCGCCGAACTCCTTCCTCCAGCGGTGGCATGTATGAATCGCGATCTGTGCTTCCTTGCAGGCTTTTGGCGTGGTCTTCCCGTTCGCGATTTCCACTTCCAACTGCCGCAGCAGGGCAACGATTTGCTCCAGCCTGTGCTTCTTGATCGGCATGTCCAGCTCTCCTTTCGAGTGGTTCTCTCTCACTCCCCCTGGACTAAATCAACCGAGTCACGCCAATCGTGGTCGCTTCGCCTTCACAATGCTCAGTCTCGACGCCAGACGCTGGCAGGGATGGCCTGCCACGGTCCGGAGTACTTCGGAGATTGCTGAGTATGGTGATTCGAGCAACGACCCGGGCTCGCGGACCAGTAAGCGCAATTCACGAAGCCGGGCACGAAAATCGACCAGCTTTGACGGCGGAAGCAGCGGTGACGCTTGTCAGATTCGCGGGCGCGCGTCCTGCGTTCGAACAACGAAGCTGCACCAAGAATCGCCCAGCCAGTGTATCCTTTGGGGTTTCAGGTTGGCGCCACGGCGGGTGCAGCTTCGGGGATATCATTTGACCCCTATGCCGTAGGATTTTTCCTGCGACAGCAACTCAAGTTTTCATTATCGGAGGAAGTCCCATGATCGTCGGCGTTCCGCGGGAGAGCTATCCGGGCGAGCGACGCGTCGCAATTGTGCCCGCGACGGTACCTACGTTGATGAAGGGGGGCCTCGAAGTCATCGTGGAGGCAGGCGCGGGGATCGACGCCGGCTATCCCGACGCAACTTACACAGCAAAAGGAGCGCGGATCGTGACGGATCGCGCCGAGGTGTTTCGTGCGGCCGACATTGTCGCGCAGGTGCTTTGTTACGGTTCAAACGACAAGACCGGCGGCGCCGACCTGCCGTTGCTGCACCGCGATCAAGTGCTCGTCGGATTTTTGCGTCCGCTCGGCGGGCTAACGACAATTCAGCAGATCGCCGAGCGAGGAGTGACCTCGCTTTCCGTCGAACTGATGCCGCGAACGACGCGCGCGCAAAGCATGGACGTGCTCTCCTCGATGGCGACGATCTGCGGATACAAAGCGCTGGTCATCGCGGCGGACACGCTCCCGAGAATCTTCCCCATGCTTACGACCGCGGCCGGAACGATCACCCCTGCCCGCATTTTCGTGATCGGTGCGGGCGTGGCCGGACTGCAGGCCGTCGCGACGGCGCGGCGGCTCGGTGCCGTGGCTTCGGCGTACGACATGCGTCCCGCAGCGAAGGAACAGGTCCAAAGCCTGGGCGGGCGCTTCGTCGAACTGCCGATTGAGGCCAAGGATGCCGAAGACGCGCACGGCTATGCGCGTGCCCAAGATGAGGAATTCTACCGTCGCCAGCGCGGGTTATTGGGAAAAGTCGTGGCGGAAAGCGACGTCGTGATCACCGCGGCTGTGGTTCCGGGAAAACAGTCACCTCTGCTGGTCACGGCGGACATGGTCAAGAGCATGGCGCCCGGCTCGGTGATCGTGGATCTGGCGTCGGAGCGCGGCGGAAATTGCGAGCTAACGCGGCCGGGCGAAAAAGTGGTGGAGCACGGCGTCACCATCATTGGCTGGTACAACCTCGCCAGCACAGTTCCCTACCACGCAAGCCAGATGTATGCGCGCAATGTTTCCGCGTTTATTCTTCATATCGTCAAGGATGGAAAGCTGCGGCTCGATCCGGCCGATGAAATCATCCGCGATACCTTGCTGACCATGGGCGGAGAAGTGGTGAATCCGCGGCTGCGGGAGTTTTATGCGCTGCCGCCCTTGGTGACGGCGTCTCTGGAGGAAAAATAATCATGAAGATGGATTTGCTCACCAGCCTTTACGTCTTTATGCTCGCGGGATTCATAGGTTTTGAGGTCATTCGCCAGATTTCTCCGCTGCTGCACACGCCGCTTATGTCACTCACGAACGCACTCGACGCCATCGCGGTCGTCGGGGCGATCATCCTGACCGGAGAGCACCGTAGCACGCTCTCGACGGTCCTGGGAACACTCGCGATAATCGCCGCAACCAGCAACGTCGTAGGCGGATTCCTGATCACCGATCGCATGCTCAAGATGTTCAAAACCAGCGGCCCGAAGAAATAATGACCAACTGGCCTGGAACTGCCACCTTCATTGAGATCATTTATTTGGTCGCCACGGCGCTCTTCATCCTTGCTCTCGTTTGGATGAGAACGCCGGCGACGGCGCGGCGCGGAGTGCGTGCCGGCGAAATTGGCATGGCGCTCGCCATCGGCGGAACCCTGCTGCATCAGGGCATCGTCGAGTACAAATGGATTGCGATCGCGCTGGTGCTCGGCTCTATCATCGGCGTGCCGCTCGGAATGGTGCATATGACTGCGGTGCCGCAGCGGACGGCGTTGAGCCATGCGTTCGGCGCATTCTGCGTGACGCTGGTCGGAACAGCGGAGTTCTATTTGCGTGCGCCGGCCGTGCCACGCTTCACGATGTCCGTGCTTTCAGTGGAGGTCATCCTCGGGGCGTTAACGTTTACGGGCAGCCTCATGGCCGCCGGAAAACTGCAAGAAGTCCTGCCACAGCGGCCGATCACGTATAAGGGCCAAAACCTCGTGAATCTCTCGCTGCTGGGGGTCGCCGTCGGCATCGCGGCGTATCTTGTCCATGATCCTGGGCACATCCATTTGTTTCCCGTGATGCTCGTGATTCCTCTCGTGTTCGGCGTGCTGATGATTATTCCGATCGGCGGCGCCGATATGCCCACCGTTATTTCGTTGCTGAATTCCTACGCCGGACTTTCCGCGGCGGCCATGGGTTTCGTGCTCGATAGCAAGTTGCTGATCATTGCGGGCGCGCTCGACGGCGCCTCGGGCTTCATTCTCTCAGTGAACATGTCGAAAGCGATGAATCGCTCGTTCACCAACGTCCTATTCGGCGCATTTGGACAGGAGCAGGTTGCCGGAACAGCCGCGCACGAGGCTCGCCCGGTGCGCAGCGCTACCGCGGAAGAAGCGGCCGCGATCCTGGCCGCGGCCAACAAGGTAATTATCGTTCCCGGCTACGGAATGGCTGTGGCGCAGGCGCAACACAAAGTCCGCGAACTCTATGACTCGCTCAGCAAGCGCGGCGTGGACGTGAAGTTCGCCATTCATCCGGTCGCCGGACGGATGCCCGGACACATGAACGTCCTGCTCGCCGAGGCAGACATTCCTTACGACAAGCTTCTGGACATGGATGAGGTGAACGGTGAATTTCCGCAAGCGGATGTTGCGCTGGTGATTGGCGCAAATGACGTGACGAATCCTTCGGCGCGCAGCGATGCTTCGAGCCCGATCTACGGAATGCCGATCCTCGACGTGGACAAGGCTCGCACCGTGATGGTGATTAAGCGCAGCATGAGCCCCGGTTTCGCGGGCATTGATAATCCGCTTTATTATCTCGACAAGACGCTCATGCTATTCGGCGACGCCAAATCGTTCGTCGGCGCGATTGTGCGCGAACTTGGCGGCGGCCAGAGCTAGTCTCAGCGGTCGGGGAGCCCCAGGGAAATCGCATCCCCACTCGATCGTCGCAGCAGAAATCCAGGATGACGGGTCGAAGCATACAGAGTTCGAGGAGATGGATCGCAATGTGGAGCATCCAAAATCTGCTCCTAGCTGAGCTGCGCGGCGTCGAAACATCGAGGGCTCGCTAAGCACGCGTGACCTTGAAGAACAAATCGCCTCGACCCTGCTGACGCTCGTCGATAAACTCCATCCGAAGAAGGGTCCCGCCAGCATCGAACCACAAAATCAAATGTTCGCCGACTTGGATAACCGTGGTCCCCGTCTCCAACTTGTCATGCTTTCGCACTCGGGTAAAAGCGATTTCGTTCGCGAAAACGTTCAGCAGCATCGCTTAATCGCATAGTTTGATTCGCCCGGTCCCAGAGCATTGCGCGCACGCGATCGTCACGATCGTCACCGATGGGCTTCGACCGCTGCCGCCACATCCATCGCACTCTTTGTAGCCGAGAGACGGCGGCTGGCCCGTCAAGCCGTATAAAGTCTTTATCTGGCCGCACGCTAAGCCATGGGAATTAGTTGCACCTGGCTTCACGTGGGAACTCCTCTCAGAAACAAATTCTTGCGATGATGCGAGCCCACTTTCGTCTACCGAAGGCAATTCTACCGCGCGCCGGGTAGAGGGAAATTTGTCCGAATGTTGTTAAGGAAGCTGTCAGCGGGGCAATTTGGGCATGATCTCGCAGAAGCGGAAGCGCATTGAGCAAGGCCTAAACTTTTTTGGTAAGCTGTCTCGAGAGAGAATATTTTCGAGCAAAGCAGGTGCGGCCGGACAGATTCCGCCGCGCCGGTCAAGGAGTAACGCATGCGCGGTTCGGTAACAACGCAAGCCCCTGACCTGGAGAATTACGTGGCCGGGGCCTGGCGACGATCCGGGACGTCGGAATTTGTGGACGTTGTGAATCCCGCGACCAATGAGGTCCTGGCGCGCACGCCTCTTTCCACGAACGCAGATGTCGACGCCGCAGTACAGGCCGCTGCCGCTGCGTTTCCCGCCTGGCGCCGCACCCCGCCCGGAGAGCGAGTGCAGTATCTTTTCAAGCTCAAGAACCTGCTCGAAGAGCATGTTGATGAGATTGCGAA
The DNA here is from genome assembly GCA_963771905.1 of uncultured Acidobacteriota bacterium. GTDB lineage: Bacteria > Acidobacteriota > Terriglobia > Acidiferrales > UBA7541 > Palsa-147. The sequence goes on along the minus strand of CAVYVI010000009.1, from coordinate 953,894 downwards.
GCTGACCACGCTCGAGAATGGAAAGACATTCGCCGAGGCGAAGGCCGAGCTGCGGCGCGGGATCGAAAATGTCGAGGTCGCGTGCGGTATTCCGATGATGATGCAGGGCTACAACCTGGAAGATGTCACTCCGGGAGTGGATGAAACGCTGATCCGGCAACCGTTGGGAGTGGTCGCCGCGATCACGCCGTTCAATTTTCCGGCAATGATTCCGTTCTGGTTTCTTCCGTATGCGATCGCGTGCGGCAACACGCTTGTTTTGAAACCGTCGGAGCGCGTGCCGCTGACGATGCGTCGCGCAGTCGAACTGATCGAGAAGACCGGGCTGCCGAAAGGCGTCGCGAATCTCGTGAATGGCGGGCGCACGGTTGTCGACGCGCTTTGCGACCATCCGCAGGTGCGAGCGATTAGCTTCGTCGGGTCGACGCCGGTAGCGAAACATGTGTACGCGCGGTCTGCAGCAAGCGGTAAGCGCATGCAGTGTCAAGGGGGCGCGAAGAATCATGTAATCGTGCTGCCCGACGCTGATATGGAGCTGGCCACGCAGATCATCAGCGATAGCGCATTTGGCTGCGCGGGACAGCGGTGCCTGGCGGTTTCCGTGGCGATCACGATTGGAGAAGCCCAGAAGACTTTCCGGGATCAGATTGCAAACGCGGCTTCCGCGATTCGCGTGGGCAACGGCCTGGACGCCGGCGTTCAAATGGGACCCGTGATTACGCGCGAAAGCAAGCAGCGTATCGAATCTTTGATTGCGACGGGTGTCGGCGAAGGCGCCAAGCCGATCGTGGATGGCCGCAACACGAAGATTCCGAGCCATGAAGCAGGCAATTTCCTGAAGCCGACCATTCTGGACGGGCTGGCGTCTTCGAGCCAACTCGCGCACACCGAGATTTTTGGTCCGGTGCTGAGCCTGATTCATGCGAATTCCATCGACGAAGCGATGGATTTCTTGCGGCGAAGTCCGTATGGAAATCAGGCGTCGCTGTTCACCACGAGCGGGGCGGCGGCACGGCGTTTCCGCTACGAAGCGCCCGCGGGAAACATCGGCATCAATATTGGCGTCGCCGCGCCGATGGCGTATTTCCCGTTCAGCGGATGGAAAGAGAGCTTCTTCGGAATTTTGCACGGGCAAGGCCGAGACGCGGTGGAGTTTTACACGGAATCGAAGGTCGTAATCGAACGCTGGTCGCGGCAGGAAACGCGAAAATTCTGAGGCGGCACTGCGCCGCTTCCGTGCCTGAATGTAAATTGTCTTTCAAGCCAGAACGAAATCTGGAATAGGCGAAGTAAATGGCGCGGCCCATCACCGCTATGATCGCTTAGCGAATATTGGGAGCCGCGGCTTACGATTTTTTGGCCGCGGGATTCGATCCGGCCGCAGCTAAACTTCGCTCTAAGTCGGCCGGTCGAGGCATGGCTTCGGCGCAACCAGCGTGGGCAACGACCCAACCAGCAGCGGCGTTGCCATAGCGCAGACAATCGGTCACACCCAAACCGCGGCCGTACGCGGTAAGAAAACCGGCCGCGAATCCGTCCCCAGCTCCATTGGTGCTGACGACCGTTACGGGCGCGGCAGGGACAGCGGTCCGCCCTGCGGCGGTGAATGCCACAGAGCCCGCAGCGCCCCGCTTCCAGACCACAATTTGAACTCCTCGCCGCAACGCGCTAGCTGCGACGCGATCCTCAACGCCCGCGGCACGTGCTGCACGAGGCGCAAGTAGGCGCATCTCGTCGGCATTGGCGAGCAGGATATCGACCCAAGGCCAGACAGCGCGGCAGGCGTTGCCGGCGTTGGTAGGTGAGCTCCAAGAGGAAGCGCGGTAATCCACATCGAGGACCGTGGTCATACCGGCCGCACGTGCGGTCTGCAGAGCGCGCTTGGTGGCGACGCGGCTGCCTTCCGAGCAGAGGCTTGTGCCGTTCGTCACGAATAGGGTCGGACCATCGAACGCAATTTTCCGCCTGGTTAATTTTGCCGCCATGCGCCGGTCCCAGACCAAAGCAGCATCGGCGGGCCGGCATCGATAAAAAACTTGCTCTGCCCCAAAAGGAGGCGCGACCTGATTTAGAGCGAGTGACGTGTTGTGGCCACGAACGAGCTGCACAGCGCCAACATCTACACCCTCAGCAGCAAGCTCGGATACTACGAAACGGCCGAGCGCGTCATCTGAAACGGCACCCAACATGGTCACGTGCCACTTCAGACGGGCGAGGCCAACCGCGATATTTGCGCTCGAGCCGCCCAAACCGGCGCGAAAATGCCGGACGCGGTCCAACGCGATTCCTAGCTCTTCCGAATTTAGATCGTACCCTACGCGACCCAGTACAATCGCTCGCCGTGCCCGATCTGCAAGGGGGCTTGCGATCTTCGGGCGAGCTCCGGACGGCGCAATGCGCCTCGCAACTGGCTTTATCACTTCAACACGTTCTTTCGGCATTGGTCCTTTGGCCAAAGTGAAGCTGTGGCCCGAGTGCTCCGCCAGGATTTTCTCCAGGCGCGAGTTTCAAATCCTTTTTTTGTCTTGCGGCGTTCGACGCGTAATTGCCACTTCTGCTTACGCGACGCCAGATGGCAGCGGAGTGGCATGCCGAGCCAAGCAGGTGCGCACCGCAGCGAGATTGGCGGCGCCTTCCTCCGACAGCCATCGCTCAAGTCGAGCTTCGGCTCCGTTCCGCGCTCCGGCTCGAGCATAGGCTTCGATACCCCCGTTCCAAATGGCGCGGCCGCAGAGCGCCCCGTGGAATGAAATGCCGGACTCGGCGGCGAGCTCGATACCGGCGATGAACTCGTTTACGCTCACACCGCCGCTTAGGAAGACGACCGGTTGCCGCGCCGAGGCCAGCGCTTGGCGGGTTTGGCGTAGCGCCTCGGCGCGCGACAGTCCCTCCGAGCCTTCGCCGAAGGCACCTTTCAAGAGATTGGCCGCGACGGGCAGTTCCAGCTTGAGCACATCCACAAAGTAGCGCGGCCGTGAAAATTCAGAGACAGCTGCGCCGATCAGCGCCGGGCGGCGGCGAGCGAGTTCAATCGGCGACAAGCTGCCGGTTGAATCGTAGGTTATTATTTCGAGAAAAAAGGGGAGTAGATGAGCGTGGCATTCCGCTCCGACACGTTCTACAAAGGCCATTTTTTCTTCGTTGACTGATGAGTCTTCAAGATTGCTGTAATGCAGCAAGAGCTTGATGGCCTGCGCCCCAGCCTCTCGGAGTCGGAACACAGACTGATTCGTCAGAAGGTCCGGACGCCGGCCGGGCCGGGCATTGTCGTAGCCACTTTTCTCGTATGCCAACAGTAGACCGCAGTTGGATGCACGCAGCTGTGCAGCTGGCAATCCGTACTCCGGATCGAGCAGTGCCGCAGAGCACCCAGTGGAAAGGGTGCGGACGACAGCGCGTTTGAACTCGATTAACTCGCCGGCGCCGACGTCCCGTCCCGCAGCACTCGATAACGCGGCGCGCAAGTTGGCGCGATGATCTACGGCGATCACCATCAAGCGGCCTGTGTTGTCAGCCAGCAGACGGAGCTGATCAAGTTTGCTGTCTGCTGTTGGAGGGCTTGTCTCCGTTTTCACCAAAGCACCTGTCTTGGCGACCAAATCTCAGACATGACGCGCGACGCCCCGAGCAGCCCGAGAACAGTCCACCGAGAAAGTATAATTCGCGCGACCATACACTCAGCCCATCGCGGGGCGCGTTGACTGCCGGCTCACCACAAGCGTCTTTTGAAACCGCTCCTATATGTGATCCATCCCTAAAACAGAAACGCGTTGTGACTTGACTGCCAAGGATTCCTTATCCAGATACTCGTGAGGAATGTAGCATGCGGGTCCGGCAGCCCGGTGCTGAGAGGAAGGCAAGGCAAAATTAAGCAGAGCCGGGCCATAATTTTCGGCGTGAAAGGAGACGGTGCCAACGCAGGGGGTGGTTTGGGCGTCGATCAATTCCAGAATCTCGGCGCTGCCGCCGTAACTGACCATCACGATTTCTCCGCGCGCTCGCAGGCGCTCGGTCGCTTCCGCAGCGCCGATCGCGCTCTCGTCATTGATGGCGATGATCATGACTCGCTTTGGTGATCGCCCTCGCAAATAGTTTGCCGTCGCTATTCGGGAGGGCTCTCTTTCACCGTCGCCGTTGAGATGATGAAGCGGTATCCCGTCCAGAGGACCAAGCCGGTCCTCGAGCGCTTGCATCGCCCCAACTAGGCGGCTCTGGACCATGCGCCCGGCACGCGGCGACTCGAGCAGCACAACGGACGATGGCGGAGATTGCCAGTGCCGCTTCGCGTACTCGCCTAACGCGGCTCCGGCAGATAAACCTGCGCGGTAGTTGTCCACACCGAAATACTGCGTTCCATAAATCGGGTTGACCACAGCGATGAGCGGAATGCCGGCACGAGAAAATATATCGAGGATAACTGGAGCGATTTGTTCGTAAAGTTGAAACTCGATGGCGATGTCGACCTTATGTCTAACCATCTCCCTCGCGTTCTTAAGCGCAATCTCCGCGTTGCGATCATTATCCCAAAGGAGAAGATTGACACCCATGGCGCGAGCCGCGGTCTCGACGCTCTCTTGAATATCCACCGCCACCGCGATTTGACGCGAGCAGTTGGCGAAACCAACGACGGGCCTGCGCCGAAGACGATTGAGCCGGTACTCGGTGCCCGTGCGCTGAAGATATCCACGGGAAGATAGAGTACAAAGGATGCGGTACGCGGTGGTCTGCGAGATTCCGGTCCTTTGTACAACCTCGGCGAGGTTCTTCGGTTGCCCGTCAGGATCGAAGCAATCCAGCAGATCCAAGGCCTTTGCGAGCACGGGAATGATATTTTTGGCGGTCACGTTCGTGGCCTCCCGTTTTTCGCTGGGCGGCTCGGTCTTCATGAGTTTTGGTTCTCCGTCGGCACGTGATGACAGCTAACCGTCAGTGCGCAGGGTGTGCCGGAACCCGCCGACTGGTTACGTCAGCGCTCAATCCTTTATCCGGCAGCCGAAACGCCCATAGCGAATTGCGGACGCCGAATAAGACGTATTGGTGTCCGTCCAACTCGTAGGTAATTGGCGGATTGTTTGAAAGATCATTCACGAACACGTGCCAAAGCGTGTCGCCTGTCTTCGCGTCCAAGGCCAGAAGCGTTCCTGATTCCGCATCGGCGCTGAACAGGAGCCCGCTCGCCGTGGTTAATATGCCGCCCCATTCTCCTCCGACGGGATGACTCCACACGATTTTCCCCGTTTGATAATCAATGGCACGAATCCAAATCTTCCACGGGCCGCCACCAAGGCCTTTACCCGCGAAGCCCTCGCCCTTACCTTCGGTCGTTCGAAAGAACAGGCCGCAGCCTTCTGAGGCACGCACATAGAACAAGCCCGTCTGCGGGTCGAAAGACGGGGCCGGCCAGTTCGCTGCGGAACCCGGGCACACAAGTGCCCCATCTATGGTGGGATCCTTTTCCGGATTAGGAATGGGCTGGCCGGCTGAATTGATGCCCAGAGACCAATTGGTACGAACGAACGGAACAGTAAGCAGGTTCTTGCCGTTGGTGCGATCCAGCACGAAGAAAAAACCATTCCGGTTTGCCTGAGCGAGCAACTGGCGCGGATGTCCGCGGAAGGGGGCGTCAAACAGAACGGGTGTCTGGGTCGCGTCCCAGTCGTGCGTGTCGTGTTTGGTAGTCTGGAAATACCAGACCAACTTACCAGTGTCAGGGTTAAGCGCAACGATCGAATCGGTCCATAGGTTATCGCCTACCCTGCCGTCGCCGTCATAGACCGGGTTGGGATTTCCGACCGTCCAATAGATCAAGTTCAACTTGGGATCGTAGGTACCTGGCAGCCACGGGGCACCGCCGCCGTGCTTCATCGCAAATTCGTTGGGCCACGTCTTGGCCTCAGGATCGCCTGGTTGAGCTTCCGTGTACCATTTCCACTGTAGCTCCCCTGTGCGAGGGTCGCGTGCTTCCAAGAAACAAGGATTATCCAGCGTGTCGCCGCCGACGCTAACGATGACGTGGTCCTTCACGATCACCGGCGCCATGGTCGAATAGTAATCCAAAGCGACGTCGGCCAGTTCGACGCGCCAACGCTCCTTACCTGTCCGGGCGTCGAGCGAAACCAGGTAGTCGTCAGGGGTTTCGAAGTAGAGCCAGTCGCCGTACTTGGCCATCCCGCGACTGGCGATATGAAATCCTTGGTTCGGGGGATACCGATAGTGCCAGAGCTGACGCCCGGTGCGGGCGTCTACGGCCCACGCGTTGTCTGGTTCAGAAAAATAGAGTATGCCGTCGACCTCGAGAGGCGTGGCCTTCATCGTTGTATCCTCAAGGACGAAACCGCCGGCCGAAGGTGCGTTGTAGTCGGAGCGCCAAATCCAAGCGAAAGACAGAGAAATCACGTTGGAGGTGTTAATTTGCGTGAGTTCGCTAAATCGTCGACCGGAGTAATCGCCATTGTAGGTCGGCCAGGACTTGGCCAACGCTTGCGTCAGCGTTGCGTTGAATTCCTGGCTCCGAAGCGCGCTCGCCAAGAACACCATTCCGAGACTGAAAATGAGATATCGCGCTTTCACTTGAAGGTCTCCAAATAGGCGACTAGATTGCGCAGGTCGGCGTCGGTGTAGTGCTTTTGCAGCTCCTCATGTGTTGCCAGCGGATTTTTGACTTGCACGTTTGCGCCAGCGACAGGGTAGAGCTCGTGCGCGCCGTCGGCCGCGGTCAGCTCAACGTAAAATTGATCGAGATGAACAAGTTCGCCGCTTACAATCTTGCTCGACGGAAGTGTGATCGTGACCGTCGTGCCAGGCACAGGGCCCCGGTAATTCTTGGGTCCCGGGTAACAAATCCGCGACATCAGCATGGCCGGTTCATAGGTCTTCGCGACATTTGCCAAGTCGCCTGTCGGCGAATGGCATGTCGCACATTTTCCAGGGCCGTCGAAATATGCCTTCCCCGCTTTCGGGTCGCCGGTCACGATCTTCGGAAGTTCTTGTTCGAAGCGATCGGCCGCAAGGCGTTCTTGGGCGTGTAGGAATGCTCCGATGTCAGCTACTTGAACGGTCGTCAGCGAGGGGAAAGCCGGCATTCCTTGGCTCGGCCGGCCAGCATGGAGGAAGGGGGCAAGTGTGCTTCCGTTCTCATCGTGCAGCACTACCTCCACATCGAGCAGATTCGGTCCTTGGCCACCGGTCGCGTCGGCGCCATGGCACCCGGCACAAGTAGAAACGTAGATCTTTTGTCCGCGCGCAACCGCGGCGGGATCCGGCGGCGGGCCTGGATTGTAAGCTTGATCGCGGAGTTGGGCCGCCGACGGTTCTTGGGCCGCCGAGGGCTCTTGGCCCGCGGCGGTTCTTGCCGCCATTGCGATCGCAACCAGAGCGATTATCGTTACCAGTCTTCGAAAATACATCGAAACACCTTCCGAGCTTTCAGATCGGCCGATCAAGAACAGCTTCGTTGCCGGCCTCACTCGTGCTCGACGAACCAGTGCGAACAAGCAAGGCGAAGCCACATAACGCCATCATTAGGGCGGCAACGATCAGCGCCCAATAGCCTCCCGCGAGTGTATTTCGCTCCGCGACGTAGCCCACGACTGGCCGAATTGTCATTGCTCCGAGCCATCCGGCAGTGACGGCCAACCCGATCGGCGTGCCGGAGGCCGCCGCGAACCGCGTTCCCACCGTCCCGAGCGCAGTCGGGAAAACGACCGCCATAAACATTCCGGCCACCACCAAACAAACAAGCGAACTCACGAAGTCCGGGGCCAGGCGCATGCCGAGCAAGCCGACGAGCGATCCGCTTGTGCCAGATATCAGAAGTGCGCGCGGCGATAAAAACCGCAGCACCCATTGCGAAATCAGGCGGCCGACCATGATCGCGACCGCGAAGAGCGATATTCCCAAGCGCGCCCATGAGGCAGAAGTGCCGAACCCGCGCGTCCAGTACACTACTTGCCAAAACCAGATCGACGTCTCGATTCCGACATAGAGGAACAAGATGCTGACTGGAAGCCAGAACAACGGCTCCCGCAAGAGCGGTGGGCGCGCCGCAGCAGCGGAGCTGGGAACCGGAGCTGGAAATTGCAGACGCGAGACGAAAATGGACACCACAAGACACACAGCGGAGAGAGTCCACAGAATGCCGCTCATGCCACCACCGAGGCGATCGAGGGGCCCGCGCGCCAGGGGCGTGACGAACGCACCGAACCCAAAGAAGAAATTGAGCAAATTCAGCGCAGCTGCGCGGCCAGCGTCGTGCAGATCAGATACCAACGCCTGTGCTGCAGTAACCAGCGCGCTGCCGCCCAATCCAAGGGCGAATGCGAGGGCGGCGATCGTCACGAACGTGTCGGCCCAGTGAAGTCCAAAGAGCGCGGCGGCGATGACGAGCAGCGCTGGCACGAACGCCGACTTCTTCCCCCAGCGGTCCAGAACCGGGCCCACGGAGAGGCTTGCGATCACCAGGCCGAGCCCGTTCAGCACTGACACGTCCGCCGCAAGGGAGTTCGTCAGACTGGCTCTCCGGACCAAGTCGGGCAAGATCGCGCCGAGCAGCGAGTCAATCGAGCCCCAGATAAAGATCGCCATGCAAGCGGCGACCATCATTCGCCGGTCGCGACTGTTTCTCTCGACGATGTCGAGGGTCGAGTCACTCGAGTTGGCGGCACGAATCATCCAATAGCCTTTCCTATTCGGCACCGACGCGCAGGCGGAGCACGTTGGTCAGGTAATCGCGGTTGCGGACTGCCGAACCGGCGGGGTCAACGGCACCGTCCAATTCGACGTCGGCCCAGCCTTTGAATCCGATCATCTCGAGTTCGCGGACAATTCCCTGAAGGTCGATAATCCCCTTCCCAAGCTCGACAAATCCCCCGAAATCTTTGCCGGACGCGGGCTTGTAGTCTTTCAAATGCACGTGGATGATGCGCTGTGAATATTTCCGAATCACTTCGAGCGGGTCCATGCCGCCGGCCGCCAGGTGAGCCACATCCGGGCAGAGATTGAAGTACCGGGGATCGGTCAATTCCATCACTCGATCGATGTCGTCGCGACCTTGTACCAATGAACCGAAGTGGGGATGAACGCCAACTTGCAGACCGGTCGTTTCCAAAATCTCCTTACCGATTGCGTTGGCTTGCCGGGCGTATTCCGTAAACTGCGCTGCGGTCCTTTCGCTCGCTTCGGTGCCGCCGATGACAATCACGCGCGTCCCTTGCAGCTTAGCAAACTTGGCGGCTTGGATATTCTTGTAGCGATTGAGATAGAACTCGCTCGGGTGATCAAGGTCTGTGGTGCTGTATAGTGCCGCCAACTCCTCACGGGCTCGCCGCATCCGCGCGCTGAATTCGGATTCTCGGCCTGAGTACAAGTTCGCGATTGTGGATTCGCCCTCAATGCCTGGATAACCGATCGTGGAGCAGTCCCGAGCGGCCTGCCACCATGCTGGCGGGTAGTACCTGCCCCAACTATAAATCTGGTAGCCGATCCTAAAAAGCTGGGGCGGATCGGACGTGGCAGTTGTATTCCGCACAATAAAAGATGCCGGCTGCCCGACTGTTGCGGCCAAGGCAAGTGATGCCGTAGCGAGAAATTCACGCCGCGTGTGCACGCTTAATCTCCGATTTCAGCGGCTGCTCAACCGAGGTGTCTTTTGTTGCTTTTGGTCTTGTGATGCTCGCGGTTTGACGCATCCGTTCACGAGCATACGGTCTTATTTCATCCCACACTGAAAACTCCGCAGTCATCGTTCAGCGAGCGGTGATGTTTTTACCAGGAGCGTAGCGATAGGCGTCGTCCGCCAGATGCGCAAGCTTTGCTGCCTCGAATCCCAGCGTCACCGGCTCATTAACTTGCCGCCGCCCGAGCACTGCTGCGAGAAAGACGCCGAGGTGGCGGCTCAATAAAGAATCTTCGTCGGCATTCACTGATCCATCGCGATCCGTGACATTGTTCCAGTTTTCCTCGACCAGAGTTACGGGAAGCCCTGAGCTTGGACGGCCTGAGGCGTCGAGGCCATTCATCATGTAGTACCACTGGCGCGGTAGCTCCGCCCAAGCGGCGACTGCGGAGACATAAGGCTCGGCTTCCGGCTCGGGGAGCACGCGCAGAGAATCGAAGCCGCTACCCCGCGAATCCTCCAAAACTAGCGTCGCGCTACTGCCGCAGATGCTTAATTTGTGCCCACGCGCTGACGTCGTCATGGCGCAGCTCAAATGCAACGCAAAGGATGGATAGGCGAACTCGGCGTGGAAAATGTCTGGGGTCTCTCGACCGTCGCGCCATCGATAATTACCGCCACCCGCCATTACGGAGATGGGGGCGGCGCTGTTCATTATCCATTGCACTGCGGTGAGGGAATCGATTAGGGCGTCGCCTGCCACACCCGAACCATAATCCCAATAGCAACGCCAGTCGAAGAAGCGGGGCAGATCGAATGGTTGGGTGTGGTCTGCCGCCTGCTGATAGGCGTCCCAATCGATAGACCCGGGAGACGCGTCGGGAGGATACGGCGCGCGCCACGAGCCTAACGACGTACCGATGTCGCGCACGATATCAACTAGATAAATGTCGCCCAGACGTCCATCAGCGACGACCTCGCGGGCCCGCTGGCAGGCCACCGAACTGGGTACGCCGGAGCCGACCTGAACTGCCACTCCGGACTTCTTCGCCGCCGCAAGCATGGTCTCCCCAGCTGAGATTGACTGCCCAAAAGGAGCTTCACAATAGACAGGCTTGCCGGCCGCTACCGCGGCATTGAAGATCCGCTCCTGCCAGAAATCCGGGACGGCGAGGATCACCGCATCGAGATCGGCGAGACCGAGCAGTTGACGGTAATCACGGGTGAACAACTGCGGTGGGGAAGCCGAGTTCGCTGCGGTGATCTCGCGCGCCCGCTGCAAGTGGCCGTCATAGAGATCGGCGACGGCGACCACATGGGCAAACCTTGATCCCTGAAGCGAAAGCAGATGGGAAACGCCGCGCGTCCCGCAGCCGATTAACCCCATCTTGATTTCAGCCATCTTGCTGACCTCATCCTTCAGGTTGTGCGCCTGAATGTGGTGCCTTGCGTGCCCGCACGTCGCTTCGTGTATTGCGGACCATCGGGACAAGAGGATCGGGCCGGGGCCAGTTGATGCGCAGGTAGGCAACGCGCGAATCGTCGCTGGCGGCCGTGGAGCGAGCCGTACCGGCTGGCACATTCAGGTAATGACAGTTGTCCCAGCGGCTGTTTCCAAAATCGGGCTTCGCCGTCGCCACCACCCCTATGTGCTGTGTGACTGCGCCGAGTGTAAGAATGAAATTCACCAACTGCCGGAATTGGACGCTGAGCGAAGGCTCCTGCGGAGAATCAGGGTCGAGGCTCCTTCCTGTATTGGAAAAATTCCGCACCGGCTAATCTCGCCGGCACTTTAATCATAAAACCTGTTTGGGGGTCAAGTGGAAAAGTGACGTTTCTCTGGGGAAGTCAGCAGGCTGCTCAGCCTCCGTCGAGGGAAATGGAAGCTAACCAACTCTCGTCACCTTTAGCCCGTATCACGAGAGTCCAATAATGAGGCGCGCCCGGCAGGACTCGAACGTGCGGCATTCTGCTTAGAAGACAGACGCTCTATTACCGACCGGTTGCCAGCATGCGAATATCCCCGGATGCAAACGGGCCGCACGAGCTTTCACTTTCCGGCCTATAGCCCTAATCGTGAAGTCGCAGATTTCAAAGAAGGTTGAAAGAAAATGGATAGAGTCACGCAGTCTAACCGCCCCAGCTACAGTTCAGCAGGAAAAAGAACAAACGTTTCTGCGCTCAATTCCGAGACAAAGGCTTAACATATCCGCACGGGCAGCGTCCGGTCACAAGCGAAAATCGATGACTCCGGTTCTTGTAGCGGGGACACCGCGGGTATTTCCGCCGGGTCGCCTGAGCCTTCTTAAGGTTCGCGCGGACGGCAGCTAACTTCGCGGCGGACTTCGAGCGTCCACCTCGGCGACCGATCCTCGATAGGTATTTGGCCACTTCAGAAGGCACGCGCTCGCCCTACAGAAAGCCGCTTTCATCGTCAAGCCACACCAGACAGTCAGAAGTGTTCGCTTCGTATTCACCGCGCACTCGCCGACTCCCTATGAAAGGCGAACGTCGCATTACGCAACGCCCATTGATTCTAGGTAGCTTAGCCAATTCAGGCCCTGAAACAAGAGTCTTACATCGTCCACATGAATCCGAAATGTCGCTTTCCATGGGATAGTGCGACTTGTGCCTGATGTGCAAAGCTGCTTTGTATGCATGACTATGAAAGCAGCTTTGTATAATACAGCACGCATGAGAGAGGCTGGAATTGAGCGAGGCCATTAGGCAGAGCGATCAAACTCGCTCAAGCATTTGAGCGAAGACGGCTTCTCCTTCCGAATAGTACTCAGCGGAAAGAAAAAGCAGCCCGGTTTTCTTGCCCGGAAAGGTAACAGAGGCGGTAACAATTTCCGCTTTCGTTACGGACTCCTCAGTTTTATTGGGGAATTCGCAGCCTCTTGAAGATTGGTAGCGATACGGGGATTCGAACCCCGATTTGAGCCTTGAGAGGGCTCCGTCCTAACCCTTAGACGATATCGCCGGATCAATTCCGCAGGAGCAATTCTCCGTGCCGTCGCGAAAAACAAGTCCTCAGAATATCTGAGAATTTTGACATGTTCACACTGGCTGCGCAAGACTCACGAAGGTACTCGGCAGAGTTCCGATGCACCCGGCCCGATCCACACGAAATTCAAGCCTACAGTTCGGAATTCGCACAAGAAATACAGGTTCCGCTCAGGGAACATTGCTGAAGTCTCCCGCGAGCGTCTTGGGCCACTGTGCTACGCTCGATTTGCGGGGTTACTTCTCTCCGGGAGGCGAACCGATGCCGGCGACGGGCGTGCGGCGGAGCGATCGTGTCTGTTTGACGATGCTGGTTCAAGTGTCGGGCACCGACGCCGAAGGCAAATCGTTCGCCGAAGAGGCGCGAACTCTTCTTATCAGCCGGCACGGCGCCGTCATCGTCTTGAATCGCAACCTGCCTACCAATGAGAATCTGCATGTGCAGCGCGTGGCGCAATCCGAATCCCATCGCGAAGGGATGGCGCGCGTCGTCGGACAGTTTGGCCGCCAGGGCGAAAACAGCATCTATGGCGTCGAATTTATCGATGCCAATCTGGATTTGTGGGGCGTCGAATTCCCGCCGCTCGGAGCATCGGCGGAATCCGTCGCGCGGATGCTGCTTGAATGCAGCCACTGCCAAAGCCGTGAAGTCACGTATCTCAACGAGCTAGAACTCAAAGGCTTCGAGACGAATCGCGGCATCGCGCGGCATTGCAAAACGTGCGGCGTGCCGAGCATCTGGATTCAGGCGGCGCATGAAGATCCACAAGCCGCGACCAGCACGCCGGCCGGACACAGCGGCGGCGCTGCGCTGGCGGCATCGGTAGCGCCGACGAGCGAGAGGCGCGAGGCCGTGCGACTGAAGACACGGCTCACCGCCTGCGTCCGCCAGGCAGATACTGACGACGAATTGGCTATCTGCGAGGAGATTTCTTCGAGTGGCCTTGTGTTCCGCAGCCGTCGCCGCTACGCTGCCAATTCGCGAGTCGATATTGCCGTTCCGTACGCGGATGCGACCGCTAATATTTTCGTGCCGGCGCAAATCGTGCATGTCGAAGAAATTCCTTCGGCAGGATTGTTTCGCCACGGGACAGAACACATCAAGCTCACAGAGCAGGCCCCCGGCGACGCTTCCTAACTGCGCGCGATTCAACCCCTTCTTCAGCTATTTCCAGCTTGTACGAAGACTTCCCAGTTGGATTTAACGGACGACGACGGCGGTGCGCTCGCGCGTGCGGCGGCGATGATAACGCATAGAAATATTCATGTGGACGAACCCGTGCGGCGTCTCGAAGGAAAGCACCATCGCTTCCGTCTCGGCGCCGGCCGCGGAGAGTTGTTCTTCGGTATGCACTGCAGGCGGAAAAACCTTAAACGTAAAGCCGCGATCGTTGAGCAAGGTGACCGCGTTGCCGATGACCATGTTCGCGAGTTCGCAGACGGTCTCGCGAATGGCCGGATCCGATTCTTCGATCTCCTCTCCGGCGAGAGCGCTGGCAATCTTGGCCGCTGCATGACTATCCATGTCGAGAATTAAGCGCCCTTCAATCTCGCCCTTGATCGTAATCATCGCGGCGAACCCCTTCTTCCGATAGCCTTCCTCTTCCATCTCCAGGTCGCTGATGGAGACAGGACTCTGCAACGTGTCCGCGAGGACGGCGTCGAGCGCGCTGATGAACGGCTGGATCAGTTCCATCTTCATGGCTGGCTCTCCCTCCGCCTAAACCGGCGTGGCTACGCCTTCGTCGCTGAGCACGTAGCGGATGATTTCATAAAGCGCGTCGGGCTTTACCGGTTTCTGAACAAAGTGACGCGCACCCTTCTGCAGAGCCGCCAGGATGTTGTCCTGGTAGCCCACCGACGACACCATCACAATGCGCGCATCCGGATGCTCGCGCACGATGCGCTCGACCGCCTCAATTCCCTCCATCTGCGGCATGGTGATGTCCATGAGTACAATGTCGGGATTGGTTCGGCTATACTCCGTGATCGCGGTGAGGCCGTCGCCCGCTTCTCCCGCGACGCTTCCGCCGAACGCCTCGACCATCTTGGCGAGGCTCTTCCGCGCGAACACGGAATCATCGACAATCAGATAGCGCACCGGCTGCCGATCCTTCTTCCGAGTCAGAGCTTCAAACTGTTTCATGACGATCTCCTTCTGATGCTTCGTTCCCCTGCGACCAACTCCGAGTCCGACGGCGACGAAGCGTAATCCGATGGAACACGTTCCGGCATGCACTGTGCCTGGATGAGACTCGAGAGACCCGAGAGCGAAACTACTCTTTCCGCGAATCCGCGCTCAACAGCCGAGCGAGGCATACTGTCAACCACGCAGGATTCCGAATTTTGAGCAAGCGTCAAGCCGCCTGCGGCTTGTACGGCGCCCATGCCCGCCGCTCCGTCGTCGCCCATGCCCGTCATCAGCACGGCCAGCCCGGAATTACCGTATTCGCGGGCGATCGAGCGAAACAACACATCGACGGATGGACGATGTCCGTTCACGGGCGGTTGATCGTCGAGGACGACGATGTCGCCGTGCGGCATCCGCCGGACTTTCATGTGGCGATTGCCCGGACAAATCAGCGCGCGGCCAGCCAGCAGCAAATCGCCCGAGCGCGCTTCCTTCACTTCAATCGCGGAACACTCGTTCAGGCGGTTTGCAAACATATCGGTAAAACCTTCCGGCATATGCTGCACGGCCACCAAGCATCCGGGGAAATCCTCCGGTAGCTGCGCGAACAAATATTGCAGCGCGGCTGGGCCGCCGGTGGAAACTCCGATGGCGACAACACGGGAGGGCCATTTCCGATCCGCCAAGGATTTCGACCCTTTGTGCCTCTCGGCGGGCACTGTGAGAATCATTTTCGGTGCGCCGGAGGAAGCGGCCACCTTGATCTTGAGCGCGAGCTCCGCGGCAATCTCGTTAATATGGCCCGATGCCGCATCGCGCGGCTTGGCAACGAAATCGAACGCGCCGAGCGCCAGAGCCTTCAAAGTGGATCGCGCACTTTGCTCGGTGTGCGTGCTGACCACAATCACTGGAACGTGATGCTTTCTCGTGATTTCACGTAGCATCTCGATCCCGTCCATGCGCGGCATCTCGAGATCGAGCGTCACCACGTGCGGCCGCAGCTCCGCGATTTTCTTTAAGCCGAACGAGCCGTCCATTGCCGTTCCGACGACCTCGATCGATGGATCATCCTTAAGAATCTGCGGAATCAACTTCCGCATCAGCGCGGAATCATCTACTACGAGCACTCGCACTTTGTTGCTCATGCGATCGCTCCGAGCGGCGGCGCTTTCAGCAGACGCGATACCACTGCGGCCACGTTCAAAATCAGCACCACCGTTCCGTCTCCGAGAATCGATGCTCCGCTGACCAGATCGGACGACACCATGCGGTCCTCCAGCGCCTTCATGACCAATTCTTCCTCACCCAACAGACTGTCGACGACCAGCCCGAACTTTCGGGCACCAGCGGATATGACGATCATGAAAAGGCGCTTCGACTTGGGGCCCGCCTCGCCACTAGCCAGGCGCTCCAATCGCACGAGCGCCAGCAGTTGATCTCGCAGGCGGAGAACTTCGCGATTGTCGACAAAATGTATTTCCGATTCGCGGATGCGCGCGATTTCGACGACGGTAGACAACGGTACGGCATACAACCGCCCGCCTACGCGAAACATCAGCGCCTGAATGCTGGCGAGGGTCAACGGCATCATCAGAAGGAACTTCGTGCCTTTGCCGGGCTGCGTTTCGATGTGAACCGTACCCTTCAGCCTCTCGAGTACGCTGTGGACGATGTCCATCCCCACACCGCGGCCGGAAATTTCCGTCACTTCATCGGCCGTGCTCAGGCCGGGTTTGAAAACCAGGTTCAGCGATTCCGCTTCGTTCAAACGCCCTGCCTCATCGCTGGTGATGATTCCCTTCTCGATGGCGCGGCGGACGATCTTTTCGCGGTCGAGGCCGCGGCCGTCGTCGGCGACTTCGATGACCACCTGATTCCCTTGATGGTAGGCGTTCAGGCGAACGGTCCCGCGCGTAGGCTTGCCGGCGGCGACGCGATCGGCGGAGGATTCGATGCCGTGATCGGCGGCGTTGCGAACCAGGTGGACCAGCGGCTCCGCGAGCGCGTCGAGAATCCCCTTGTCGAGATCGGTGTTCTGGCCGGCGATTTCGAGCGATATGTCCTTATCGCGCTGTCGGGCTACGTCACGCACGACACGGGGAAAGCGGCGAAAGAGCTGCTCGACCGGGACCATGCGGATCTTCATCACCGACTTCTGCAGATCGCCAAGCACACGCGTCTGGAAGGCGAGTGCGTCGGCAAATTTCCCGCGCAGCGGATCCTTCGTGTACTGTTTTTCAAATTCGAGAATGGTGCGATGGAGCATGGACTTGCCGATGATGAGCTCGCCCACGAGATTCATGACGTTGTCGATTCGCGCCGCATCCACGCGCAAAGTGTTTTCGGCCCCTACCGGCGCAGCGTTCGAAGCCGTCGCGGCGGACGCCCTCAACTCGGCGGGATCCTCCGAATGCTTCGGCATCTCATCCGGCACCTGGAGATCTCCGGCAATTCCGGACGCGACGGCCGCCGCTTCCGACTCGAGCAGGATCTGAAGCAAATCACGGTGGGCCGTCGGCGCAGCTTTGGCTTGCTGCACAGTGGCCTCGGAGATCACCGAAGGAATCTTGCATTTCTTCTGAATCCACTCAGGCGTCTGCTGTGTAGCCAGCGCCGCTTCCACCTGGTGGACCTCGGATATTTCACTGGCATCGGCTGGTCGAAATGCGAGCAGCGTCCCTGCCGATTGGAGCGCCGTGCGCACCAGTTGCACGGCAGCGGCAGGCATTTGGACGTCGGAGGCGATGCGCGCCGCGACGTGATAGACCGCATCTCCGCGCTTCGTCGCTTCGGAAATTAATAGCCGCTCGTATTCGGTCCAGTCGAAGCGTCCCGAGAGCGGCGCGTTGGGCTTCTTCGCCAATTGCGGAGCCTGCAGAACGCGGCGAATGTGTTCGCGCAGTTCACGGCCCGCCGGCGGCTTCATATTCCCGCGGTAGGCCGCGAGCATGTCCTGAAAAGTATCCGCGGCGGTGAGAACGACTTCCGCGAGCGCCGTTCCTTTCGAGCCGAGTTGCTCGGGAGTCAGCACGTCCTCCAGCTCGTGTGCGAGCTCACTCAACTCGCGAAAGCCACACGTCGCGGAGTCGCCCTTCAGCGTGTGCACGGCGCGGCGTACCTTGCGGATGCTCTCGATATCGCCCGGACGCTCTTCGAGCTCGAGACCCCCTTCGTTCATGGCCTGGAGCAGCTCCTCGGCGCTCTCGAAAAAAAGGTCGCGGAGTTCAGCGCTGCGTTCTTCGTCGAAGAGATTCACTGCGCCCCCTCGATGCGCTGATACACGGTCGCGTTGTTCTGATGGATCATGTGGTACTTCGCCGAGAGCCCGAAAAGGCTTTCAGCGTGGCCGACGAACAGGAATCCTTCCGGATTCAAACAACGATAGAACTTCTCAACCAATCGCTTTTGTTCCGCCTCGTCGAAATAGATCATAACGTTGCGACAAAAAATGATGTCGTTGCGCTGCGGTAGGAACTCCGTCTTCAGATTGTGAAAGTCGAATTGAACCAAGCTCTTCAGCGCCTGCTTCACCAGGTAGCGGTCGCCGGCTTTGTCGAAGTACCGCAGGCGCATCGTATAGTCGACGGGCTCCATCTGACCTTCGGTGTACGTGCCCTGGCCCGCCGCCAAGAGCGCCGAATAGTTGATGTCCGACGCGAGAATTTCCACTTTCCACGGTGGTGGGATTAGCGGCTTGGGAACGGGCATATCGAACGGCAGCGGATTCCGTAGATAGTAGTAGGCAAGTGCGTCGCAAACGAGCATCGCGATGGAAAACGGCTCCTGGCCGGTCGAGCAGCCTGCGCTCCAAATGCGTAGCGACCAATCCCGGCGCTCCTGCTTGCGATGCAGAAGTTCCTCGAGAACTTTCTTCTGAAACATGTCCAACTGCGGGCGAATTCGAAAGAAGCTGGTTTCGTTGACCGTCAGATTTTCAAGGAGCGCGGTGAGTTCCTGCTTTCCCTCGCGGCTGGTCAGAAGCCGGTAATAGCTGTAGAAGGAATCGAGCTGGCACGCTTTCAATCTCCGCTGTAATCGGTCGCGGAGAAAATGCGTGCGGCGCTCGTCGAAGTACATGCCGCATTCCTGGTAGATGAGTGTTTGCAGGAGCTTGAGCTCGGCTTCCGTCAGAGGAATCTGCGCAGTGAGTGTGGACATCGCCTCTCGCTGTTCGGCTTGCAGGATGCGCGCTAATACTTACGCGCGATTTCGCTTGTTTCCAGTTCCGGGACGATCTGGGCCAACTCATCCAGCTGTCGCAGCTCCGACCGGCGCATGATCTTGCTGAGGTCGAGCAGAATCACCAAACGTCCTTTCAATTTCGCCACGCCGGTGACGTAATCCACTTCGCCGTCCTGAAAGAGATCGTGCGGCGCCTCGATTTCCGACGGCGGGATTTTGAGAACTTCGGACGCCGAATTCACCAGCAAGCCGACCATGCGATCCACCAGCTCGACCACCACGATGCGATTTTTCTTGCTGGGCTGAATATTTTTCTCGCCGAATCGCTTGCGCAGATCCAGCACGGAAATGATTCTCCCGCGAAGGTTTATGACGCCTTCGATGTAATCTGGGGCGTTCGGAACGGCGGTAATGGCCGGGACACGGACGATTTCGCGCACCAAGGAGATAGGCAGACCGAACGTCTCGGTGCCGATCCGGAAGCCGACGACCTGGAGGTCCTTGTCCAATGTCCCGCCTCTTGCGCCTTAGCTATGCACCATTTCGGCGTAACGTTCCGCCGAAACACGGGGCGCGGAATCGCCACTAAATCTGCGCGGGGCCGATTGCCGTCCGTGAGCCCCATTGTTGTCGAGCGCGAAGCGATCCATCGACGTCATCAGCGCCCTTGAAAGTTTCGACATCTGCTCGGCGGTGGCAGCAAGCTGCGTAGAGCTCGATGTGGACTGCTGGACCAATTCACGCATCTTCTCCATCGCACGAACCACGGCCTGAGCGCCCGAAGCCTGTTCTTCGACCGACGAATTGATTTCCTGGGTGATTTCCGTAAGCCGGCTTGTCGCTTTCGCGATCTGCGACGAGCCGTTCGATTGCTCGGTCGTAGCAGCCCCGATTTCCTGGGCAAATTTGTAGACTTCCGTGACCACGTTTGAGATTTTCCCGAGCGCGGTATTCAAATCGCCGCCGAGGAGAAGACCTTCCTGCACCATCGTAGTGCTCTTGTCCATGTTTTCGACGGCTTCGCGCGCTTCCTTCTGGATACCCTGGATCAGTTCCGAAATTTCCTTCGTCGATTGCGTCGACTTTTCGGCGAGTTTGCGGACTTCTTCGGCAACGACCGCGAACCCGAGACCGTGTTCGCCAGCGCGTGCCGCCTCGATCGCCGCGTTCAAGGCGAGCAGGTTTGTCTGCTCGGCCAGGTCGTCGATGACCTCGATGATCTTGCCGATGTCGTCCGCGCGGCGTCCGAGAACACCGATAATCTCCGCGGAAGATTGAATCGCGGCATTGGTGCGATTCAATCCGTCGGTCGTCTTCTCCATCGTCACGATGCCGGTGTGGACTTCTTCGCGCGAACGGTAGCAGATATCGAGCAGAACCTTCGCCGTGTCGGCGACGCGT
This sequence comes from uncultured Acidobacteriota bacterium, assembly GCA_963771905.1. Taxonomy (GTDB): domain Bacteria; phylum Acidobacteriota; class Terriglobia; order Acidiferrales; family UBA7541; genus Palsa-147. The sequence continues at coordinate 933,561 of CAVYVI010000009.1, read as the reverse complement.
TGAATCGACGTCACCATCTGATCGATGGAAGCCGAAGTCTCGGCAACGCTGGACGCCTGCATCTGGGTATTCTTCACGACGTTCTGCACGTTGATGCTCATCTCGTGCATCGTGCTCGTCACTTCATCGATGGCCGAAGCCGCCTGCACGCTGACTTTCGCGGACTCGTCGGAGGCGCCGGCCATCTGATTCGAGCCGTCGGCCACCTGTCCCGCGCTGTCGCGAACCTGGCGGACTAGCTCGTGCAGCCCGTCGACCATGCTCGAAAACGCATTCGCCATCGTGTCTCGGCTCGATCGTGGCGTCACCACAACGTTTAGTTGTCCCTCGGCGATCGACGCCGACACCTGAGCCATTCCTTTCAAGTGAGCAATCATATTGTTGAAGTTTTCGGCGAGCTGCCCCACTTCATCGTCGCGATGAATGTCGATGGTCTGATCGATGTTGCCGGTGTCTCCGATTTCCTTGGCCACACCGATGAGATGGCCAATCGGCTCGGTGATCGAACGCGATGTGAAGAAGGCGATTCCGCCGCCCAGCAAAATTGCGACGATGATTCCGACGAGACTAAGTGCCGTGCTCCACGTCGTCGCTCGCGCTGCCGAGGCATTCGATTCCTCGAGCGACTTGCTGATCGAGTGGCTCGCGTTGTCGAGAAGCAAGGACGTCCGGTTCATCCACGAACTCGGATCTTGCTGAAGATAGAATATCTGGAGGTCCGAAACGGTTGCGTCGCCACCATCGACTTGGTGTCGTTTTGCTATCAGGGGCTTCGCAAAATTGTCCATCCACGTGTGTTCTCCGTCCTCTACCTCGATGAACGTGGTGCGCAAGGTTGCGTCATTCGCCTTTCCCTCGCCGACGCGCAGAGCGTCAATGAGGTCGCGGTAGAGTTTGTTGATCTTGTCCTCGTCGCGCACATCGCCGCTCAGCAGGTAGTTCCGCAGCTCGAGCCCCTCGAGCATCGCCTGGTATCGGATATCCTCAATCACGCGCATATCCGCAAGCGTCGCAGCGGCCGCCGATCGCGTATTGTGCTCTCGCGCCACTGTGAGCACGCTCACAAAGAAGAGCGCGAGCATGATTGCCAGTATCGCGCCAAATCCCGAGTAGAGCTTCTTCCCGATCGTCATTTCCTATCGCCTCCACTTGTGGCCGGAGGTTTCTCTCCGGCCGCAAGTCCCCCTGGCTAACTGCCCGAATCTTTGAACTCGAATTCGATAATTTCCGTGGTTTCTTTTGAAGCAGACTCGAACTTCCATTTTTTGACAGCGTCAATTGCCGCGGAAGTGAGGAGTGGGCTACCACCCACGATTTTGGCATTGCTTACCTTCCCGTCCGCTGTGATTGTGACTTCAACCTTTACCTTGCCAGTTACGTTCATCTGTTTCGCAAGTGTTGGATAATCGGGCGCCACCCGAGTCTTCACCTTGCGCTTGATTGCGTCAGAGCCGGCGTCCTGCGAGAAGAGCATGGGCGGCATCGCCAGGACAGCAGCCAGAAGAATCGTTAGACCTGCCCCGAGATACTTCGTTCCTGACACCATGAACACTTCTCCCCTGTGAGGTAGAACTCCACGGGAGAATTTGCACGGGTAGTGCCAGTACTGCGATCATTTTCAAGACTGCTCGATTTCTTTCGAACTCACGTGTAACTGAATCTGGCGCAGAGGTTTAGTCACATATCGATGCAGCTCGTACGCTTCCTTCGCTGCCCGCTTCTGTCTCAATCGGCAACGGACTCTCTCCTTCGAGTCTCACCTTGCGACGAGCCTGTGAAGGGGCTGAGTGTCGAATTCAGCACGTCTCGCGGCGGCGTCCTTGACTCAAAATGAGATGAGACCGTAATTTCATACTGTATTTGAAACATCTAGCGAACACACGCAGGCCCCCGATCCTCCATGCGTGCAGCCAAGAAAATTCGCGAACTCCCTTCGCGCCTCGAAGATAGCTTCGAGACGCTGCTTGCCCAATTCTCTGACGCGACTCGCGAACTCAAGCCTTCGATCGGCCCCACGGAATTTGTTCGCCGCTTTGCCTCGTGTGCGGCGCGGCTTCTGAAGGCCCGAGCGGCGGCGCTCGTTCTGGTGCGCGGCGCGGAATGGGAGTTGGTTTCGATGCAAGGCTCCGCGAGCCCCATTTCTCACGACTTGCAAGTCGAGCTCGCCAAAGCGCTCTCGGAGCTGAGCTGGGGTCCGTCGGAAGCCATGCGCTTCGGCTCGGCCGCGGCCATGCTGGGACGTTCGCTCGCCGAAGCGTTGGAATCCGGCGATCTGGCGTTGGCCCGGCTCACCGGCAGTGACGGCGACTTGATGGGCGTTCTCTGCCTGGTGATCGGTGACCGCACATTTTCTTCAGCAGATCGCCACTTGCTCGAGGCGTTGGCAGGACACGCCTCGGTGGCACTCGAAAACGCGCGGTTGTTCTCGTGGATTGAGCGCTCGAAGAAGCAGTGGATCGAGGATTTCGATGCCATCACCGACTTCATTGTCGTCCACGATGCCAGCGACCGAATACTGCGCGTGAATCGTTCGCTCGCCGTACATCTCGAGCTCCGCCCGTCGGAACTCATCGGGCGGCATATGGAAACCCTCCGGGCTCTTGCGGCTGCGAAAACGAACCGCACATGCCCGTTCTGCCGGGATCTCCGTGCGGCAACAGAAGAATATGTTCATTCCGCCAGGGAGAGGACATACCTAGTCTCGACTTCGCGGCTGCGCAGCGTCCCGGAGGACGATCTCCGTGCAGTCCACGTCCTTAAGGACATCACGGACCGGCGTGAGGCCGAGCGCCGTTATCGTGAATTGTTCGACAACATTCAGGAAGGGCTTTTCTTCTGCACGCCCGGCGGACAGTTCATCGAAGTCAACAACGCGCTCGTACGCATGCTAGGTTACGAGAACCGCGAGGAAATCCTCAAGGCCAACCTGTTCGAACAGCTCTGCCTGCGGCCCGATCTGCGACGCCGCTGCGTGAAGGCAGCCGAAGATGACGGCGTTTTGCGGAATCACGAGGAAGTTTTGCGCCGGCGCGACGGGTCCTGGATTCACACGCTGCAAAATATCCTCGTAGTTCGCGACGCCCGCGGCCGCGTGACCCAGTATCGCGGGCTGATGCTGGACATTACCGAGCAGAAATCCTTCCAAGCGCAACTACAGCGCGAGCGCGACTTCAATAAAAACATTCTCAACAACACGCAGAGCATGATTCTGGTTCTCGACACGGCCGGCCTGATCAGCTACGCGAACCGCAGATGTTTCGATACCGGTCATCGCGAATCCGATCTGGTTGGGCGTCCGCTTTCCGAATTTATCGCTCCCTCGCGGCGGAAAGCTTTATCAGAAGCGATGCGCGGCGCGCTACACGGCGTCGCGCAGGAAAACCTCGAGCTTCCCTTCCTGCGCGCCGATGGCACCACCGGGCAGTTCTCGATCAGCTTGAGCCCCATGCGCGACGAGCAGGGCAACATAAACAGCATCGTCGTGGTCATGACGGACGTGACCGATGCCGCCGTCCTCCAGGCCAAACTCATGCACACCGAAAAAATGGCTGCCGTCGGCCAGCTTGTTTCCGGTGTTGCGCACGAAGTGAACAATCCGCTGGCCGCAATTCTGGGATTCACCGATCTGTTGCTGGAAAATCCGGAAGTTCCGGAGTCGGCCCGGGATGAGTTGCGGGTGATTTTGCAGGAAGCGCAACGCACGAAGCTGATCATTCAAAATTTGCTCAGCTTTGCGCGACAGAAGCCAGCGCAGCGCGAGCCTCTGCAGATCAATTCCGTGCTTCGCCAGACATTGAAGCTGCGTTCCTACGATCTCTCTAACCACGGCGTCGAAGTCGTCGAGCGCTTCGAGGAAGATCTTCCGCCGATCGTCGGCGATGTCCATCAGTTACAGCAAGTGTTCCTGAACATCGTCAACAACGCGTACGACGCAGTGCAGGAAATCGGGCGGCCGGGCCGAATTGAGATCGCAACAGCGCATGCCGACGGCCAAGTGGAAATCCGGTTCCGCGACAACGGATCCGGGATCGAGCAGATCGATCGCATCTTCGAGCCGTTCTTTACGACGAAGGAAGTCGGCCGGGGCACGGGCCTCGGCTTGAGCATTTGCTACGGGATCGTGCGCGCGCATCTCGGCGAAATTTTCTGCCTCAACAATAAAGAGGGCGACGGCAGCACGTTTGTGGTGCGCCTGCCGCTGGCGGCAGAATCGGCGATGGCCGCGACTTCGGAGCCGGCGTCATGAAGCAAGTGCGTACCGCTACCGCTCCGGCGATCGCACCGATCCTTGTCATCGAAGATGAGGCGTCGGTGGCGGCGTTTCTGCGCTCCGCGCTTGAACGCCGCGGATATTCGGTGGTGCCATCGCCATCCGCTTGTGAAGGCTTGCAGTTGCTTGAAACTGGAGATTATTGCGGTGTGATTTCCGACGTGCGGACGCCGGGCGGCGTCAGCGGCGCCGATGTGCACGCGTGGATTCTCTCGCATCGGCCCGAATTGATTTCCCGGGTGATTTTTATCACCGGCGACATCGCCAGCCGCGAAACCGCGGCGCTTCTGAAACACAGTGGCGCTCCGTTTGTCGAAAAGCCGTTTCGAGTTGCCGAGCTGCTCTCGATGGTCAAACGAACAATCGGAGATCCCAGGGAAAACCATGAGCGATAGCCAGAGCATTCGATTGCTGATCGTGGATGACGAGCAGAACATCCGGCGGCTCTGCGCGACGGTCGGCTGTGCGCTCGGATTCGAATGCGCCGAAGCAGAAAGCGCCGAAGCCGCGCTCGCGCGCGCCGAAGCCGTGGTGCCGGACCTGCTAATTACAGACTTGAAGCTCCCGGGCTCGACCGGCGTGGATCTGCTCCGCGAGGTCAAATCGCGGCTGCCGCATACGGAGATTGCGATCATGACCGGCCACGGCTCGATCGAATCGGCGGTCGACGCCATGAAGCTCGGCGCGTACGACTACATTGAAAAACCGTTTCGCGTCGAAAAGCTGCGACTACTCCTGCAGCGCATGGCGGAAAAAGTCCTACTGGTGAACGAAAATCAATTTCTTCGCGAGCGCGTGAATACGGAAACACAGCTTGGCGGCATCGAAGGTTCTTCGGCGAAGATCCAGGAAGTTCTCCGAATGATCTCACGGCTCAAGGACACACGTACGCCGGTGCTGATCACGGGCGAAAGTGGAACCGGCAAAGAGCTCGCGGCGCGCGCCATTCATTTCCGCGGGCCGTTCGCCGAGCGCCCCTTTGTCGCCGTCGATTGCGGCACGCTCGTCCCCTCGCTGATGGAAAGCGAACTGTTCGGCCACGAGAAGGGCGCGTTCACCGGCGCTGTGCGAGCGAAGGCGGGACTTTTTCAGTCGGCAAATGGGGGCACCATCTTTCTGGACGAAATCGGCGAACTCCCGCTCGAAATGCAGGCCAAGCTGCTGCGCGTGCTGCAGGAGAAGGAAGTCCGGCCGGTGGGTAGCAACGAGCGCATTACGGTGGACGTGCGCGTGGTCGCCGCCACCAACCGCGATCTCGAAGCTGCTTACCGGGCAGGGACTTTTCGAAAGGATTTATTCTTCCGGCTCAACGTCGTGGTCGTGCACTTGCCGAGCCTCCGCGAGCATCGCTCCGATATTCCCGTGCTCGCCCATCACTTTCTCGATCGCCACGCGCGCGGCGAAAATATTCAGATCGCGCCCGCCGCGATGAAGCTCCTCTTGCAATATGACTGGCCGGGAAACGTGCGCGAACTGGAAAACTGCATCGCGCGCGCCATTGCCCTGGGAAATCATGCCACTATCGGTTTTGGAGATCTGCCGCCTGCAATTCAGGCAATGCAAGACACCGCTCCGGCTGACGCCGAGGCCAATTCCCTCTCAACCGCGGCGCTTGCGGATATGGAACGCATAACGATTCTTCGCGTTCTGGATCAGGTCAGCGGCGACAAGGCCCACGCTGGGAAATTGTTGGGGATCAGCCGCGCCACCCTCTATCGCAAGCTGAAGCTATACGGGATTCCGCTCCGACCCGTTACCAGATCGCAGGAACACGCATCCGTGACGTCGTAGCTCCTGGCTTGGCGGGGGACCGGGCGCGTTGCATTTGAGGAATGGCGACGAGACCCTGAGACAGAACTGTGTCAGGATGAGACGGGCTTGCGCTCCTCCTACTTTGCGCCCCCGCACAAGGTCAGCGCGTTCAATCCTTTACGCTTCAACCGCGGGTCTTGCCTTTGGCCGCTGTCGTGCACTTCTTTGTTCCCGGAAGAGACTATCCGTCTGCGCATGTCCTGGTTTGGGATTGGAAAATCATGACCCTGAAGACAACGCTGCCATCGAGCACAACGGCGCCTGACACCTCAAACGCTTCTGCCGTGCATAACGATTCGTCCAGCCCTGTCGTCCAGTGGGCTGAGGCGCGTCGCGCCTATCCCATTTATGCAGCGCTCGCGAAACAGTCCGACATCGCGAGCGCCCCGTATCCCGATGGCGAACTTCCGCCCGATCGGCCGACGCGCGAGATTTTGGAGCGCGATTTCCAATGGCTCGACAACATGGACGCGCAAGTCAAGGCATTTCAGATCCGCCAGCTTCCTCCGGCGACGCTCAACGCCAAGGAAGAAAATCTTCGCGCATTCATTCAGCGCCACCTTCAAAAGGCAGACAAGTCGGATGCCGACCGCGACAAGATTGATTTTTTGCTCGTGCAGTACTTCGCTCTCTGCGCGCCCGAGAGCAAGTACCACGAAGAAATCTCGCTCGAAGATGTGGCCACGGTGGTTAAGCCAGTACTCGTTGAAGCCGATGCCACACCTCTCGAATGGTGCGCGCCGCTCGAAACGATTCTCGATTCGGTAAGGGAGTGCCGGAGTCTTCGCGATCTGCTCGAAAGCGGCCTTCTCGAGCAGGGGCGTCTGCTGAAGGAAACTTCCGGAAGCATGTTCTACGACCCCGCGGCGCTCGTAACGTTCGCGCGCTTCAACTTCCTGATGCGCCGCGCGTTCATTCAATTGCTCCACGTCGATCAAGTGGCCGTCATCAAGGCCATTGAAGAACTGGACCGCGCCGGCGTTCGGACTGTGGATTGCCGCCGCGTGGGATTCTCCGCCGCCGAACCGACCTCCCAGCTTCGTCTTTTCGCCGAGAATTGGCGCCCGCTCTATCACAAAGATTATTCGGAGAACGCGGTGAGCCGTTCGTTTGAGCAACTCCTGGCGTTGCGAGCCGACCTCGAAGAAGCAGTCGCAAATTTGTATCCGCGCCCTGTGTCCGACCCAGCGCCTTCGGCGCAGGCAGTAGCGACGTCGCTGGATCAGCACGTGCGGACCGCGCCGCACTTACGACCGTCTCCGCCGGAGCAGGCACCCGTAAGCGGAATGCAAGCGAACCCATTGTCCGCCAACATCGCGGCCGTCGGGGCGCATCCCGAGGAATCTCAGCCTGCTGCTCCCGAATCGTCGGGCTTAGAGATTCCGTTGAGCGTCGTTCCCAACACGCCTGCAACAAAGTCTAAAGTTCCCGAGGCGCCTTCGACGCCTGTCACTGCTCCGCCGAGAGCCTCAGAGGCGCCGCCAAAAAGCTTACCGACATCGGCGGCAGAGGCGCCTGCTTCTACGACTGCGGACATGGAATCGTGCCTCGAGGCGATCTGGGAACAATTGATCGCTGCGCCGCCATCACGCGGGCGATCAATGTCCACGGTCGTCCTGAAGAACACCAAGATCCTCCTATCGTCCTGGGAAGTCGCTGCGTTCGTGAGCGAAGGCGGTCAGGACTCCGAAGACTTGCGCCGCGCGGTGGTCGCGCGAGCCATGATTTCCGTGGCGATGGACTCGCGAAAGCAATCTGGCGAGACAGCCTCGCTCACCGCCGCGCTCGAGATCGCGCGCGCCGAAGTTTCCTATTTCCAGGGACGTGTTGAACAAGCCAAGCGCGCGAAAAACACGGAAGCCGCCGTGAATTTGGGGATCAGCACGAAACGGCTCCTGTCGGTCATTGAAGAGGCCGAAAAACTTCAGCCCTGACGTCGGCAGGATTCCGGGGATGTCGTGAGGTTTTGCGTCGCTGCAATTCTCAGCCTCCCCGGTGACTTTCGCGACCGCTGAGAAAGTTTCTCACGGTGAGACGCCGCGGGCGTCTGGCGTGGGCAAACAGGTATCCGGGTTTCACGGGGTCGTTCACTAAGAGTCTGAAAATAAACGTCGTCGCGAATTACTTAGGCTCGGAGTCTGCGCTTCAGGTCGTGGCGTCCGACGTGCACTTCTTTCGACCGGAGTCCTGCGGGGAGATGGCTGTGGAGAAAAAAGTTCTGGTGGTTGACGACTCGATGTCGGAACTCAAGCTGATGAAACAGCTCCTCGAGCAGGGCGGTTATCACGCTGTCGGAATCAGCGATCCGACCAAGATTGAGGAAACCATCGACGCCGAGCATCCCAGCGTCATTCTTCTCGACGTGGTGATGCCGGTGCGCAACGGCTTTCAGGCTTGCCGCGAGCTGAAGAACCACGAAATCTACGGAACCATCCCGGTGATTCTGGTCAGCTCAAAGACATCGCCGAGCGACAAGTACTGGGGCGAGCAGCAGGGCGCGAACGGATACGTCTTCAAACCGTTCACGCAGGAAGAACTAATTCAAGCGGTGAGGAAATTTACGTAATGGCCGACGAAATTCAATCACTGCCGCTAGCGCTGGATTTCGATGGCGGCGAGCTCGGGGAATCGGACGATTCGCTCGAAGAGCGCCAGCCCGACCGGCAATACTGCGTCTTCCGCGCGGGCCGCGAGCGATTCTGCCTTTCGGTTCTGGAAGTGGAGGAAGTGGTCGACTGGCCGATTTTGACGCGCATACCGTTGGCGCCGGCGTTTCTCATCGGCATTTTCAATTTGCGCGGAACTATTGTGCCGCTGATCGATATCGCTTTCACAGAGGGACGCAGGCCCGGCCTGCTTCCGAAACACGTGGTCGTGGCGCTGCTGAAAGGCGACGCGCAGCACGATGACGTGCGGCTAGGTATCGCGGCGGATGAAGTGATCGGCACGTTTGGCGCCAACGAAGACGCGCTGCTCGATCAAGCGCCGGATGTTCCGCACTGCCGCGGCATGCTGCGTCACGAGGACCGGCTTGCGCTGGTGGTGGATTTGCAAAAGCTTACGGAAGTTTTTCCTGTGCCGGTGATCTGACGCAGGCGATATCCCTGGCGGGAGATCGAGTTCGAAACGATTCGAGGCGGCATCCTGACACGCGTTGGGTAAACGCAGAGTTCTTGGGAGGAAGTCATGAAATCTCGATTGAGTTCAACCATCTGGCTCCTGGTTTTCTGGACCGGATCGGCAGGTGTGGGAGCTGTGGCGCTCGCATATTACGCGGGTTCCCACGCGAACGGCACGCCATTAAGTGATGTTGCCGCGCTGCCGGGAGGCGTGGGCGGAGCATTGTTCGGCGCGGTGGCGCTGGCCATCACGGCGGCGCTCTCGATCATCTTCGTGCTCGGCAAACGCGTTCTGAAGCCCGTCGAGCAATTGGCGGAATTTTCCGAGCGCTTCGCTGCCGGCGATAGCCGGGTCAAGGCCGAGATCGACACGGGCGACGAGTTCAGCTCCATCGCGGAAAACTTGAACCGCAGCGCCAGCAAGATCTCGCACGCCATCACCAACCAGCAGGCCCAGGAATCGTTGCAGCGCAGCATCACCGACCTTCTCAACGTGATCAATCAGGTGGCGCGCGGCGACTTGACTCTGCGCGGCCGTGTCACCAACGACGCTCTCGGCAACGTGGTTGACTCAGTGAACTACATGCTCGACAATTTCACCAAGGTTCTCGAGCGTGTCCGCAAGGCCGCAGTCGACGTCAGCACCAGCGCCGGAGACATTCTGGCCGCCGCCGACGACATGACTGCCGGCGCGACCCAGCAGGACCAGGAAATCACGAACACGTCATCGGCCGTCGAAGAACTCACGGTCTCGATGAAACAAGTGTCGAACAATGCAGAAGCTAGCGCCGAAGCCGCCCGCCGCGCTCTCGATGCCGCCGAACAGGGCAACCGTGCCGTCCGCGACACCCTCGAAGGCATGCAGCGCATTCGCGCGTCCGTGCAAGCCACGGCGAAGAAAATCAAATCGCTCGGCGACCGCTCGTTGGAAATTTCGGAAATCATTAATGTGATTAACGACATCACCGAGCAGACCAACCTCCTTGCCTTGAACGCCGCGATCGAAGCGGCGCGCGCAGGCGAAGCGGGCCGTGGCTTCGCTGTCGTTGCCGATGAAGTCCGCAAGCTCGCGGAGCACTCACGCAGCGCCACGAAAGATATCGCGGCGCTCATCAAAGCCATTCAGGCCGAGACCAACGAAGCCGTCGTCGTTATGGAAGAGGGCACCAAGGAAGTGGAAGGCGGCGCGGTCCTCGCGGATCAAGCCGGCAAAGCGCTCGAAGCCATCTCCAGTGTCGTTCGCCAGTCGGCCGAGCTCGTTCAGGAAATTTCGCTCGCTTCGAAACAGCAGGTGCGCGGAACCGAAGGCGTCGCGAACGCCATGCAGATCATCTCCGGCATCACGCGGCAGACGTCGCAGGGCGCGCGGCAGACGGTCGCGACGGTCGGCAACATGGTCAAGCTCTCAGAGCAACTCAACGAAGCTCTCGCGCAATTCCGTTCGAATTCGCGGCCCGCGCCGGAAGCGGCACAGGACAATGGCCGGCCGGTGGCGCCCGTGGGGGCGCATCGCTAGATTCTCGTTTCGTCTTCCGCGCGCGGTGAGCATGCATGCACCGCTCGCTCGGGCCAAACATGAGAGAGAAACCAGTGACGGTTACCGGTTACGAACTCGACGAGCTTCGCATGCTGATCGAGCAGCGTTCAGGCATTCTGTTCGATGCTTCGCGCGAACGTTTCTTTTCGACGCGCGTTCGCGAGTTCATCGCTCACAAGAACCTCCACGGCGGCACGGATCTTCTCCGTCTTTTGAGCGTGAGCAACGTCGAGTACGACGCCATGCTCGAGGGTCTCCTGACGCAGGAGACTTCGTTCCTCCGTTATCCCTCCGTTTTTGAAGCTCTGGGCAAGCGCATCATTCCCGAACTTCAGGAAAAGAAATTTTGGGACAATCCACGGACGCTGCGAATCTGGAGCGCCGCATGTTCGACGGGCGAGGAGCCGTATTCCATTGCCATCACGGTGGCTGATGCCCTTCCGTTTTCGGAGGCATGGCGCATCGAAATTCTTGCCACCGACATCAGCCGTCGCGCGCTCCAGCATGCCGAGCGCGGCGTTTACACCGGCCGAAGCCTCGACAACCTCACACCACATCAGGTCGACAATTACTTCACAAAAACGCGCCACGGCTATGTTGTGAAGCCGCGCATCCGGCGCATGGTTTCCTTCGCGCCGATGAACCTGACGCAGGCGATTTACGTCGGGCGAATGGATTGCATTTTTTGCATGAACGTCCTGATGTATTTCTCCGAGGAGCGGCGCGATTCCGTCATTCAGCGTTTCCATGAGTGCCTCGAGCCGGGCGGCTACTTCCTTCTCGGCCACGCCGAATCACTGAACAATTCTTCCATTCGCCTGGAAAGCCTCGTCGTGGGCGATTGCCGGATTTATCGCAAGCCGGCCAAAGAGCGGGCGCTTCGCCAGGCCGTCGTTGCGGAGGGCAGTCTGTGAGCGAATCCGAACACGCATCTCTCGAGCTCTTCCTGCAGGAAGCGTCCGATCACCTGCAATATCTGCGGGAATACTCCGGCCTTGTCCAGGAGCCCCAGGCGCGCCCCGAAGATTTCGAGCGCCTCTACATCGCAGCGCACACCATGTGCGGAACGTCGGCAAGCTACGGCTTTCCGCTGTTCTCCGAAGTCGCGGGCAAGCTCGCACATATTTTCCAGTACGCGATGAACGCCACGCTCGGACCCGATACCTACGGCCCGCTCACTGAATTTCTGTCTGATGCCATCTCCGTGCTCGAGTTCGATCTGCTGCAGATCTCGACCGACGGAACTGAAACTCCCGGTGACATTGCGACGTTCAAGCAACGCTACAGCTTTGCGTTTCCGCCCGCCGCGGCGGAGCTCGCCGCGCAGGACGCCGCCAACGATGACACGGCGTACGCCGAAGCCATTCCTCAGGTTTTTCCGGAGGGTGCTTCGCTCGTCGATCTTCTGCCGGAAGATAGCGAGGTTCCGCAGGAGGTGCTCGAATTCTTTGTTCCGGAAGCCGAAGAGCATTTACAGACCGTGACAGACTGTCTGCTGGCGCTCGAAGGCAATCCCAACGCCGAGGACATCAACCGGTTGTTCCGATCGATGCACACGATCAAAGGTTCGGCGGCGCAGGTCGGCTTGCACCGGCTGTCCGCCGTGGCCCACCGCGTCGAGGATCTGGTAGGCCGGCTGCGCGATGGTCTCTTGCAGCCCAGCCCCGAAATCGTCGATTTGCTGCTCGAATCGGTCGACGCGCTCAAGAAATTCCTGCATCACTCCTGGACCGATGACGATGAGATGCGACTAAAAGTTGAGCCTGTGCTCGCGCGCATTCAGGAACTCGCTCCGCTGGAAGTCGAGGAACAGCCTGGGGACGCCGAAGCTGCCTCGGCTCAGGCTTCGCTGGCCGACTCCGCGGATGGAAACCAAGCGCTGCCGGCAGCGACGGCAAAGATTTCTCTGGTGCCGCGCAAGGCGACGAGCACCCCGCTGCCCGCAGTCAAGTCAGTCCGCATCTCTCTCGACCGCCTCGATCGGATGATGAACGCTGTCGGCGAGCTGGTCATCAATCGCACCCGAATGCTCGGACGCCTGGCAGAATTGGCCAAGCTTGTCGAAGTTCTGACGTTTTCGAAGAGCCGGCTATCGGGCAAAGTTTCCGAGTTTCAAGAAAAGCATGAATTCAGCCGCATCAGCTCGAGTCTTTTGCCGGGCACCGCGTCGCCGCAGATGGATACGTTCCGCGGCTTCTCGCGCCTGCGAAGTCTTGAAAGCGAATCCTACGGCGGATTCAGCGAGCTCGAGATGGACCGTTACGACGACTTCAGCATCCTCTCGCGGTCGCTCACGGAAATTTCGGCCGACGTCACCGAAGTACTGGCGCAGCTGGAAGCGTTTATGAACCGCGTCGACGCCGATATCGACGAGTTCACCAAACTGGCGCATCATCTGCAAGACGAAATCACCCGCGCGCGCATGGTGCCCATCGGCAATCTCTATACGCGGCTTTCGCGCACGGTTCGCGATGCCGCCAAATCCACTGGCAAGCCGGTCGAGCTTCTTCTGGAAGGTTCGGAAACCGAACTCGACAACAACATCATTCAACAGATTTCCGATCCATTGATTCACCTGGTTCGCAACGCAGTCGCGCATGGCATCGAGGATGCCGGCGCCCGCGTGCGCGCGGGAAAGCCTGCGCAAGGCCGAGTAACGGTGCGCGCCTATCACCGCGGCAATCACATCTTCATCGAAGTCGAGGACGATGGCAGCGGCATCAACTACGAAAGAATCCGCACAAGCGCCATCGAGGCAGGCCGCATCACCTATGCCCAGGCCGAACAGCTCACCGAGCGCGAGCTCCGCGAACTTCTCTTCCAGCCGGGATTCTCAACAGCGTCGAACAAGACCGAGCTGGCCGGACGCGGCGTGGGTCTCGACGTCGTCCGCGCCAACATTCATGCGCTGAACGGTGAAATTGAGGTTCGCTCCGAGCCCGACACGGGGTCGACCTTCACATTGAAAGTTCCCCTGACACTGATCATTTCGCAGGCGCTGTTCGTGCGTTGCGGGAGCTCGGTGTTTGCGCTGCCGCTCGCGCTGATCGAGGAAATTCGGCGTTTGCGCCCCGAAGAAATCGAAGAAGTCGGCGGAAAACTGCTCACGAAAGTGCGTGGCGTAGTCACCGAAGTCGTTCGCATGGACGTGCAACTCGGCCTGGCGCCGCTCGATGCCATCAACGGCTACTACCGCATGGTCATCGTGAAGGTGGCGGGCCGTGCGGCTGGCATCGTCGTCGAGGACGTGCTTGGAAAAGACGAAATCGTCATCAAGAATCTCGGCGAATACTTGCGCCGCGTGAAGCTCTTTCCTGGCACCACGATCGCTTCGGATGGCAGCTTGATTCTGTTGATCGATTTGAACCGCCTGGTCTCTTCGAATGCCGCCGAGCGTCACGTTGCAATCGCGGCGGCCGGCGCCGCTCGCGTTTTCGCTCCTGGTGCGAACGCCGTCGCCGCTGGAAGCATTCCGGCAGAAGCGGTCGACGCCGTGGCCAACGACAAAGTGGTGGTGGTCGTGGACGACTCGATTAGCGTGCGAAAGTTTGTCGGCCGTATGCTCGAAAAAGCTGGCTATCGAGTGAAACTTGCCGCGGACGGTCTCGAAGCCTCGGAGCTGATCGCACAGGTAGGCTGCCATCTGGTCCTCACGGACCTCGAAATGCCGCGCATGAATGGCTACGAACTGATGGCGCATCTGCGGCAGGATCCGGTCACGCGGCAGATTCCGGTGATGGTGGTGACCTCGCGCGCTGGAGCGAAACATCGCGATCGAGCCTTCAAAGAGGGCGCGGTGGCCTTCCTCACCAAGCCGGTCCAGGAAGATCAATTGATCGAAACTGTCGAACGTTTGATCGGTGAGCGCAGTGATGCGAGCGCTTCGTCCACGGCCGGCGTTCGCCAGGGTACAAGAGAATGATGGGCCCCAAGAAAAAGCTGCGCGTCCTGATTGTCGAGGATTCGACGTTCATGCGCAAAGTCCTGCACGACATCATCGCCGCCGACCCGCAACTCGAGGTCGCGGGGCAAGCGCGCGATGGTCGCGAAGGCGTCGCGATGGCCGAATCGCTGAAGCCCGATGTGATCACCATGGATATCAATATGCCGCATGTGGATGGATTGCAGGCGACGCAGCTCATCATGACTCAAAATCCGCGGCCGATCGTAATCGTCAGCTCGGAATCGCGCGAAGGCGCGGATAGCACCCTGCGCGCGCTCGAGATGGGCGCGATCGATTTTGTACCCAAGCCGTCGAGTGGCATTGACCTCGACATGCGCAGCGTCGGGCAAGAACTGGCGCGAAAATTAAAAATGGCGGCGAAAGTTCGCGTCGTGCGCACGGCGACGCTTTCGAAGATCGCTGGGCCGGCGGGGCGCAACCCGGCTGTGCAAGTTAGTCCGTCAATTGGCTTGGGGTTGGCCTCGCAGGCCGGCGGAAAATTTCCTTTCGTCGTCATCGCCGCGTCCACGGGTGGCCCCGCCACCGTGATGAACCTTGTCCCCGAGTTTTCGAAGGATCTGCCCGCGGCTATTTTCTTGGTTCAGCACATGCCGGCCGCGTTCACGAATCAGTTCAGCCTGCAGCTCACGGAAGCTTGCGAGCTTCGTGTGAAAGAAGCCGAGACGAATGAAACTGTGCAGCCCGGAACGATCTACGTCTGCCCCGGATCACATCATCTCCGTATCGCCGGCAGCGGGCGGATCACGCTGGACGCCGGTGAGCGTATTTCCGGCTATCGGCCCTGCGCCGATGTCGCGCTCGAAACGGCTGCGGCCTATGCCGGGCCGATGACCATCGGCGTGATTTTGACGGGTATGGGAAATGACGGCGCGAAGGGCGCGAAGGCCGTGAAAGAAGCAGGCGGTTATGTGATCGCTCAGGATGAAGCGAGCTCCGTGATTTTCGGGATGCCGGCGGAAGCCATCAAGACGGGCGCCGTGGACGAAGTGCTGCCGCTTGATGAGATCGCGGCGGCGATCGAACGCCGCGCGATGCAACTCTGCCGCGCCGTGCCCGTGAGTGTACGATGAGCGTCGCACTGCACGAGCCTCGGAAAGTTCGCCGCGTCCGCCGGAAGGAAAGTGTAATTCTGTTCACGATCGCGGATCAGCTTTTCGCCATCGCCGCGAGCGCCGTGCACGAAATTCGCAGCGCCGACAGTCTCGGTGGTTCGGCGAGCGATCTCGAGCAGACCTCCGTCGCAAAAGTGAAGCACATCCTGCAGCGCGGCAATCGAACATATTTCGTCGTGGACGGCGGCGCGCATTTCGGACTGCGCCAAACCCGCCCGACGCTGGTCTTGATCCTGCGCGATTCGCCTGCGGCCGTACTCGTGGACAAAATCGAGCGCATGGTGGAAATTACCGGCCTGCACGCGCTGCCGCTCGCATTCGAAGGCGAGGAGCGACGTTGGTACCGCGGCCTGGCGTATCTCGATGACCATGTTCTGCCGGTGGTCAATCCGGCCGGGTTCTTGGAGCGCGACGAGGTCTTGGCCCTCGAACGGGCCGCCGAAGCAGCTCTCGCTGCTCAGCCTGCGATGCAAGGAACGGCGTCATGAGCGCTGCTCCGGTTGCCGTCGAACGCGAGTCCTTCGTGATGCTGCAGTTGAGTGGCAGGCGATTTGCGCTGCCGTCGGGGATCGTCACCGAGCTTGCCCCGCCGGTGCGGCTGCACGTGTTTCCGCATCAGACGCCGATGGTCGCGGGCGTGATCGTCCGGCGCGGACGAATTGTTCCGGTATACGACGTAACGCCGACGCTGCTGGGCAAGCGAACACCAGGCCGCCGCTTTTTTCTCGTCGCGACACGAAAATTTGAAGTGCAGGACGAGTTGAGCGCGATTCCGGTGGACGGCGAGTGCGAGCTCATCACCGCCGAAATGCTTCCGTCACCCGAAGATTCGCCGAAGTATGTTGCCGGCGTTTTGGCGCTGGGAGAAACGGTGATCGAAGTTCTCGACTTCGAGAAGCTTGTGTGTACACAGACGGATGCGGCGCAGCCGCCGGTAGCGCCGTCGTCGAATAAGCCGCCCGTACGAGAGGCGCAATCGTGACGACGCCTCCCACCCTTCCAAGAATCCTACTCATCGAGAGCAACGTGTATTTTGCGAAGCGGCTCGGCGACGCTCTTCAGCAGCAGGGGTTCGAAGTCGTCACGTGCGCACAGGCGGCCTATGCTCTAACCATGGTCGAGTGGAGCGCTCCTGCGGCAATTCTGTGCGCGACGAACTTGCGCGAAATGAGCGCTCTCGAAATCGCCCCGATTCTTCGCACCGATCCAAAAACCGCGAACATGCCGCTCATCGCCATCGGCGGTGGCAGCGGCGAACAGGCGCTTCTCGAAGCTTTTCGCGCGGGCTGCGATGATTTCGTTGACCGGCGCCGGCCTCCCGCGGACATCGCCCGGCACGTTCGCAATTTTCTATTGAGCCGCCAGGACGGATTCCAACCGACGCAGATGCTCTTGAGCTCGGAAACGGATCTGAGCGGCAAGCTCTCGCATCTCGACCTGCCCGGCGTCATTCAATTGCTCGGACAAGCACGCCAAACCGGCGCTCTGCACATCAATGCGGGCGAAACGGACGGCATCGTTTTTTTTGAAGCGGGCGAAATCTGGCACGCCGAATGCGGCAGCCTTTTTGGCGACGAAGCCGTCTGCCAGATTGTGAAGAAATGTCACCCAGGCGTGGAGGGTGTTTACAAATTTGTGTACGGCGCGACGGCATCGCAGAGGACAGTGCTTCGCTCGGCCACGGATTTATTGCTCGGCGCCCTGCGAGAATACGACGAAGCCAAAGACGCACAGGTGGAGGAGGAATCGCGATGAGCGACACTTCGATTCCGGCAGCGCCCCGCATTCCTACGGTTTACTTCATCGACGACAGCGCCACAATGCGCGAGGTCATCAAGATCGCCTTCCGCAAGGAAAGCATCAACGTGATCGCGTGCCATGACGCGGCGTCGGCGCTCGCACAGTTCAGCTTGAACCGACCCGACGTCGTCATCAGCGACGTCATCATGCCGGATAAGGACGGCTATGAGGTTTGCCAGTACGTCAAAGAGCACGCGGAACTCAGCTCGACGCCGGTGATTTTGATGTCGGGTGTTGTGAACCGGCAAGTCGCCGAAAAAGCGATGGCCGCGAAGGCCGACGAGTTGATGCGCAAGCCGTTTCAGCCGCAGGAATTGATTGCGCGCGTGAAAAGCTTGCTCTTTCCAAAACCCGCTGGAACGGACGCGCAGACGCTTTCTTCCGATGCGGCGGGCACAGCCTCGCGCGCTCTGAGCGGACTCTTCGCTCCTGTCGCGCCGGCCGTTGCGGCTCCTCTGAATTCGCAGGTCGCGCCGCGTCCCGCAATGCCTACGATGCCTCGGCCTGGCGCGGCGTCGCCCGCTGCTCCGCCGGCTGCCGTGCGTCCGCCCGCGCCGAGCGCGATGCCGTCGATGGAGATCATAAAACTCCGCGCGGAAGTTCGTCGGCTGGAAATGCTAGTGAAGAAGCTGCAATCCGAGATCGAAGCCGAGCGGCAATATACCGCCGAGCTCGAATCACAATTGCGGGTTCACCAGGAAAGCTAGTAGCGCAAGGGCATCGGCTCCACTCATCGCGTGATTGACCCGCCCGGCACGCTGATCCTCTTCATCCCGCTCAAACAAAAAGGGCGCCGCCCTTTTCGAAGCGTCGCCCATTACTAGGATGTTGTGTGAAATGATTAGTGATGCCCGCCACCCGAGCTGTGACCTCCGCCGGAACTGCGGCTTCCGCCACTCGAGCCGCCCCGAGATCCGCCGCTTGGTGCGTGGTAGCTCGGGGTTCGGTAACCGCCGCTATTCGACGACGGCCGGTATGTGGAGTTCGGACGACCGTAACTTCCGCCATAGCCGCCATAGGACCGCTGTGTAACGATCGGTTTGTTCATCGTGAGCGGCGGCCGATAGCCTCTTGAATAACCGGAGTTCGAGGGCTGCCGATAACCGGGCGTGCCACCTTGCGATCGCGCTCCCTGCGAATTCGACGGCGAAGCGTAGTCCCCGATGCCGTTTCTGTTCGAGCCGTTCGAGCTCCCGTACGAGCGATTCCCGGTCGACGCCGAACTGTTGCGCGGATTCGAAGAACCAAACCGCTGGAATCCCGGCCGCGTTGCATTCGACGTTCCGGCGGAATTCGATGTTGAATTCGGGCGGTCGTTGAAGCCATTGCCCCGCGCGCCAGTGGCCGATCCGTTCGAAGCTCGGGGCCTGCTGGCCGAGAGATTCGATTCGCCGCGTGACGCCCCTGCATTCGCTCCATTCTCCGTGCCGCCGAATCGGCCGGACTCATTTCCCGCGGTCTTCTCACCGGCAGTGACCGGAGAAAAGTGACGGTCCTTTTGGATAGACTGCTGCAAATGCGACGCCTGCTGCGAGAACGGTTCGGCTCGCGCAGATGGCTGATTCTTCGAGAAGAACTTCTGCCCTCCGCGATCAGCGAACGAGTTCGAGCTTTCGAATCTTCCGGAAGCGCTAAGACTTGCGCGCGACGGCACGACCGGCAGATTGCCCGTCATGCCGCGTGCGGACCGCAAGCCATCCAGGCTGGCAGGCGTCGCGTGAACGGCGCCTCGCCCGAAGCCATTGGCTGATACCGTGGACAGACCCTGCCGAACGCGGTCGTTCGTCCACATGTTATGAATATTTGAGAATCGATCGCCTGCGCGCAGTGGGCCCCAGCCGCCGCGGAAGTCATGGACATCCGCGAAGCCGAAACGACCGCCATAGCCGCCCCACCAGGGATGGAAGAAGTCACCAGGACCGATCGGCAACCAGCCAATCGAACCGAATCCAAAACCGAACCCGACGCCGAAGCCGCCTCCGCCAAACCCGAAGAAGGATACGTATGCCGGCGCCCATATCGGACGATAGAATCCGGCCCCATACACAGGCCCAGGCCACCATGCCCACCCGCCGCCGTAAACGAACCAGCGGCCGTAGTGATAGGGCGCCCAGCCCCACGGCTCACTCGAAACCCACGTCCAGCCCCAGTAAGGTTCCCAGACCCAACTGCCCGCGCTGTACGGAGCCCAGCCCGGTCCCTGTGATGGGACCCAAACCTGCCCGTAATCCGGAACTTCCGTCCACGTGCCATAAGGATCGAGATCCTGTGTGCCGGTATAGTAGCGATCCGTATGGCGCCAGCTTTGCGCGCCCTGGATGGAGCGATCGCGGCTCTGGTTGAAAGCGTCCCACTCATCCAAGCCCGGTGCGTCAGTGATCTTGTATTGCACATCGCTGCCAGTTCCCTGAACGATCACGAGTTGGCCCTTCCTGGCCCGAGTGCTGCCTTCGGGAGTGGTGAATTCCGCCTCACCGTTCCGGATGGCGACTTCCGTCTGCCCGCCAGGATTCACAAGAATGCGAAAGCTGGCTTCCGCGCTGGCCGGATGGATGGCTACATTCGGCGTATCGATTTCGACATCCGCTTCGTTGCCCTTGAACGTGCTGAAGTAGGCGAGGCCATCGCCGATCTGCACCTGGACGTGTGTGCGATCAAGAGTGGCGATGTTCGCTTCAGAACTATCGGCCAGACGCAAAACGTTTGCGAAGTCGAGCTGGATTTCGGCGCGGGATTTGTCGGCAGTGGAGATTTTGTCTCCAGCCATCAGCGGCGTGTTCATCGTAGCCGCAGTCACGTCACCGGAATCACCGCGTTGCATTGAAACATTTCCCTGAATTAAACTGACGCGCGCGGCGCCGTGCGCATTTTGCGCCGCCTGCTCATTTTGCTGTTGATCCGGATCTTGAACCTGCTGCTGTTGGCCCTGATCCGAACTCTGTTCTTGCGCGCGCGCTATCCCGCCGCTCCCAAAGAGGGCGAGAAGAAGTATCGCGATTCCCGTAAGAAATTTTGCCGTTTGCTTCATGACCCACCTCACCGAAATCGAATCGGATCCGCACCCAGGTCGACACCCAACTTAGGGCAGGGCCACTGCCAAACGTTTCGCAAACGACATATGTGTGTAAAGATTTTAAAATCACTTAATTATGGGGTCTTGGGTAGAAATTACCCCAACAAACTATCCTCAAGAGACTGGTGGATTTCAACCACCCCGGTGGTGTTCGGCCAGCGTACGAGCGCACCCCAGCAATCACGCGGAGCAATCGCCAGCCGGGACGTCAGCGCTGCGGAAATCTCACGATTGCGATTCGGGATCGTCGGCGATGCCGATTTTGGAGAGGCGATAGCGTAGAGCGTTGCGAGAGAGGCCCAGAAGGCGCGCCGCCTGGCTCTTGTTGCCGCCCGAGCGTCGGAGCGCTTCGCGAATCATTTCGTCCTCCCAGTGTTCGAGGGTCATGCCATCGGGAAGAAGAGCGGCGGAATCGCTGTGCGATTTCGCGCGAGCTGTATCGAGGCGAATATCGTCGACGCCGAGAACCGACCCAGCAGCTAGGGCGACGCCGCGCTCGATGATGTTCTCGAGCTCTCGGACATTGCCAGGCCAGTGAAAATCCATCAGCATGCTGAGAGCTTCCGGCGAGACTCCCGCGATCGACTTGCCCGCTTCGCGCGAAAAGCGATCGATGAAAAGTCTGACGAGATCCGGGATGTCTTCTTTGTGGTCGCGGAGCGGCGGGATGTCGATGGGCACAACGTTGAGACGATAATAAAGATCTTCGCGGAAGGTGCCGTCTTCGAGAGCGGCGCGGAGATCGCGATTCGTCGCGGCCACTAGGCGGACATCGACCTTGAGCGTCTTTGTACCGCCGAGTCGTTCGAAGGCGCGCTCCTGAAGAACGCGGAGGAGCTTCACTTGCGTCGCCGGAGGCACGTCGCCGATCTCATCGAGAAACAAAGTGCCCTTGTCCGCCAGCTCGAACTTGCCGGGTTTGCTCGCAACGGCACCGGTGAATGCACCTTTCTCGTAACCGAAGAGCTCGCTTTCCAGAAGGTTTTCAGGAATCGCAG
Organism: uncultured Acidobacteriota bacterium; assembly: GCA_963771905.1. Lineage (GTDB taxonomy): Bacteria > Acidobacteriota > Terriglobia > Acidiferrales > UBA7541 > Palsa-147. Next base: position 911,876 of record CAVYVI010000009.1, on the reverse strand, counting down.
TGCTGTTGATTTTGATGAACGGGCCCGAGGCGCGGCGCGATTTCTGATGAATCGCGTGTGCGATTAGATCTTTTCCTACGCCGCTCTCGCCGCCGACCAAAACTGTGGATTGCGTGGGCGCGACGCGCTCGACAATCGCGAGCACTTCCTGCATCTTCGCGCTGCGAGCCACGATGTTTGGATACTCGTAGCGCTTCCCCAGCTCCTCGCGCAGCGATCGATTTTCGTCGCGGAGGCGGCGGACGTCGAGCTCCTTGTGCACGACCATGCGCATTTCGGCAAGCGAAAAGGGCTTGAGCACGTAATCGCTGGCGCCGGCTTTCATCGCTTCGACCGCGGTTTCGACGGTGCCGTAAGCGGTCATGACGATTACCGGAAGCGCGGCGTTCACGCGCTTGACGGCCTGCAAAAATTCGAGCCCGCCCATCCCCGGAAGTTTGAGGTCGGTGATGACGAGATCCGGAGAGCTGTTGCGGAGCAAATCGAGGCCGGCTTCGGCGTCGGGCGCCGAAACTGTGTTGAAGCCGTCCTCGCCGAGATTCAACTCGAGGAGGCGGCGCATCTTGCCTTCGTCTTCGACGATGAGAATGGTTGGCATCGTTATTGAATTTCAAATCTCAATAATTAGATCTAAATCACAGGCACCTGGTACATTGCGATTCCGTTAATTCGGTGCAGCCGGCTCGCTGGACGGAAAAAAGACTGCGAAGCAGGAGCCGCCGCCCTTGTTTTCTTCGAAGCGCACGCTGCCGTGGTGCTCGTCCATGATCTTCGAGACGATCGCAAGTCCCAGTCCGACGCCGGTCTTCTTTGTCGTCACGAACGGATTGAAAATCTCCTCGCGCATATCAGCAGGCACGCCGGGGCCTGTGTCAGCGAATCGCACCTCGACGCCCGAGGCGCGGTCGCGCTGTGCTGTTGCGATCGTGACGCGCAGCGTTCCGCCGTTGGCCATCGCGTCATATGCATTCTGTGCCAGATTCACGAACACTTGCTCAGAAAAATCTTCATCGAGTAAAACAAGTGGCAAATTGGGCTTGAATTCGCGCTCGACTTGAATCGGCGGCCCGTTGGGCCGCGCAGCCACGGATTTCAGTGCCCGTTCAACCACCTCCGCAACGGACTTCGGGCGCAATTCCAGATGCAGCGGCCGGGCAAAATCAAGAAAACGCGTGACGAGCGCGCTCAAGCGGTTAACCTCGCTCGAAATATAGCCGGCCAGTTCGCTCGCGAGCGGATTTGAAGCTTCCAATTTCTGGTGCAGCATTTCCGCCGAGCCTTTAATCACGGCGAGCGGATTGCGAATCTCGTGCGCGAGCCCCGCTGAGAGTTGCCCGAGCGCCGCCAACCTCTCCGAGCGCCGCGCTTCCGCTTGAATCCGCTCGAGACGCTGGTTCGTCTTCTCGAGTTCTTCGGCAAGCTGTTGATACCGCCGGACCTGGTGGCGATTTTCCACCGCAAATCGATTCACGATGATTGCCGCGAGAAAGAAGAACAAAATGCGGATCGTCAGTTCAGCGATGCCGCCCGCGGAGAGGTCGTACTCCTGAAGCGCCGGATACAGGTACGAGCAGTAAGCGGCGGACGCGATCGTGGTCCAGATCAGCGTCCCCCACGCGTCGTAACTCACCGCTGCGGTGATGACGGGAAGATAAAAGATCGGGTAGTAGCTGCTATTGATGCCGATGCCGCCGGTGTGATCGAGCAGTAAGGTGGCCAGCAGTATTTTCAGGAGAACAACGTAGGCGAGTCCGCGTCGCGGAAAATACGCGATCATTCGCCCTTCGGCAAGTTGCAGTCCTCCGATCGCGGCGAGGATGAGCTGCTTGTGAATTTCTTCGATCGGAGGAAGGACCGCGAGTGCAGCCAGGAAAACCAGCCACAGTAAATCCATCCAACTGAATTTTTCGCGCTCGCGAAGTGTCATGAAGCCGTGGGAGAGACGCTCGTTTGCGGGAAAAGGGCTCTCCGATGAAAGCCGGCGACGCGAAGCGATGCTCACGAGAACCCTTCGCACGGCCGGCCCGCAACGGTTAGTTCTAGCCTACGCGCCACAATTCGTCCACCACTTCCGGACTTGAGGCGCCGCGGCCCGCGTCACGGCCGTTTCCCCGCCTTGCTCGAGAACGGACACGAAATATGACTATTTTGGAACGACGGCTCGGGAGCCGCGGCCGGCTTGGCTGTCTGCGTAGGCTGCGATTGACGCTTTTGGCAGGACTTTAACTTCACTGGTAATCAAGGCCCTTGCTGCGGAGAAACTCATGTACGACGATATTCACATCGCGGTGCTCCCCGTCCACGGCGTAATTCATGCGTTGCATTTCCTGATCTGAAATCTTGGATGCCAGTTGCTCGAGCGCGACGCGCACTTCGGGGTGCCACTCGAGCGTGTCGCGCCGGACGATCGGAACGGCTTCGTACGGAGGAAAGTAATGCTTATCGTCCTCGAGGATCATCAAATCGCGCGCGGCCAGCAGACCGTCCGTCGAATTTCCCGCCGCGAGATCGATTTGCTTGTCGAGAAGCGCGCGATAAAGCAGTCCGAGATCCATGATTCGGGGCGGAGTCGCGAAGTGCAATCCATAAGCCGCGGCGAGGCCCGGGTATCCGTCAGGCCGCTCCATGAATTCGTATCCGAAACCGGCGCGCCACTGCGAGGCGATCGGCGCGGCCTCGGAGAGCGTGTGAATGCCGAGGCGCCGCGCATCTTCTCCGCGGATCACCATGGCGAATGTGTTATCGAAGCCGAGTGAAGGCAGGACTTCGAGTTGAAATTTGCGGGCGTACTCCTGGCGCACGCGATCGAATACAGCGGCGGGATCACGCATCACCGGCTCCTTCAGAATTGCCGTCAAAGCGGTGCCGGTATATTCGGCATACAGATCAATGCGGCCCGCCAGAAGCGCCTGCTGGCATATGTAGCTCCCGCTCAAATAGAAGCGCCGAACAACGCGCAAGTGCGTCTGCGCTTCGAGATGCTGCGCGATCAGCTCGCCCAGAACCGCCTGCTCCGTGAAATTTTTCGAACCGACGACGATGGTGTTGCGGCGATCCTCGCCGCAGGAAACCAGCGCCAGCGCCGCAGCGGCGAACAGAGCGATACGCGCAAACGTCTTCATCGGGCGAATTGGAAACGTCGCTCGAGAAGGCCGAGCAGAAAATCTGCGGAGAGCGCGAGAACGGCCGCAGGAATCGCGCCGGCCAGAATCAACTGGTCGTTGACCATGGCGAGCCCGCGAAAGATGAATTCGCCGAGGCCTCCCGCGCCGACAGCCGCGGCGATCGTCGCGATCCCGATGGTCAAGACCGTCGCGACGCGCACACCGGCAAGAATGTAGGAGAATGCCAGCGGCAGTTCGACGTGCCACAAAATCTGATTAGGGGTCATGCCCATGGCCCGCGCCGCTTCACGGACATTGCCATCGACGCCCGTAATTCCGGTCGCCGTGTTGCGAATGACGGGAAGAAGCGCATAGAGCGCGAGCGCCGTGATGGCAAGACGATCCGCGCGATCGCCCAACCACGGGACCGGGAGAAGAAATCCGAGGAGTGCGAGACTTGGAATCGTCTCCGCAACGTTGGCGGTTCCCAGGATCGGTTTGCTGAGCCATGGACGCCGCGCCACGACGATGCCGAGCGGGATTCCGATCAACAGAGCCAAAAACATCGCCGCACCGACGAGCCAAAGATGTTCGAGCGTCGCCGCGATAATCTCGGCGCGGTTGTGTAGCAAAAAATCGAGAAAGCTCATCGGCACCTCCTCCGAGTTATTCCGACGCCGGATTGCCCATTCGAAAAGCCGCAAGATACGCCGCGGCCAGCGGCTCGGTGGCCCGCATGAATTCTTCTGACGTATAGACGCCCATCAATTTGCCCGCCTCGAGAAAGGCGATGCGGGTTCCGAGAAACAGCGCTTCCCGCGTGTCGTGAGTGACGAATACGATAGTTTTTTGCAGTCGTTTTTGCAGATCGAGAAATTCTCGCTGCATTTCGCCGCGCGTCAGCGGATCGAGCGCGCCGAATGGCTCATCCATCAGCAAAATCGGAGGATCAGCGGCGAGAGCGCGGGCTACACCGACGCGCTGCCGTTGTCCGCCGGACAGCTCATGCGGATAGCGCCGGGCGAAATGGGCGGGATCGAGGCCCACGAGCCGAAGCAGCTCCGTGACGCGCGACGCGATGCGGTCCGCGGGCCATTTTTCCAGATGCGGCACGATCGCGATATTTCGTTCGACGGTGTAATGCGGAAAGAGTCCGGCGTCCTGAATGACATAACCGATGCCGCGGCGGAGTGAAATGGGATCCCATTCGAGCGCCGGGCGGCCGTCGATCACCACAATTCCCTCTGTCGGCTCGAGCAGACGGTTGATCAGACGGAGTGCCGTCGTTTTTCCGGAGCCGCTCCGCCCCAGCAGAACGAGCGTCTCGCCGCCGTGAATCGCGATGTGAAGATGTTCGAGAATCCTCTGGCCGGACGAAGCGCGAAAGCTGACATCGCGAAATTCGATCGCGACGCCGTTGCCGTTGGCTCCGCTCATTGCCGCGAGGCTAGCAAGGGCGCGAGCACGCTGTCAAACAGCAAAGGTTTACGCCGCTTCGTGAAGCTGTGAGGCGATCTCCCGCATTTCTCTTGCCCTCTGTTCCGTGTCCGCGATATAAGCGCGCCACGACATCTTTGATGAAGCGAGGGCACCTGCGAGATGAGCGAATCCGCGCCGATTCCCGCGAGCAGCGCCGCGCCTGCCGGTCACAAGAGCTGGCTGTGGAACAAGGACCTCGCTCCCATCCCGATGGACCGGCGTACCTGGGGCACGTACAACTACACGGCGCTCTGGGTGGCGATGAGCGTCAACATTCCCACGTACATGCTCGCGAGCGGAATGATCGCCGGCGGCATGAACTGGAAGCAGGCGATCTTCACGGTGTTTCTCGGTAACGTGATCGTCCTGATTCCGATGCTCCTGAACGCGCACGCGGGCGCTCGCTACGGAATTCCCTTTCCGGTTTTTGCGCGATCGTCTTTTGGCGTTCTTGGCGCGAATGTTCCGGCAGTGCTCCGCGCATTGGTGGCCTGCGGGTGGTTCGGGATTCAAACGTGGATCGGCGGAGAAGCGATCAATACGCTGCTCGCGGCAATCGTTCCCTCATGGAATCATCCGTGGATCTGCTTCTTCCTTTTCTGGCTGCTGAATCTCGCCGTGATTCTCCGCGGCATCGAGACAATTCGCTCGCTCCAAGGTATCGCGGCGCCTCTGCTTCTGATCCTCGGGCTGGCGATGCTCGCCTGGGCGTATACGAAAGCTGGTGGATTCGGCCCCATGCTCTCGGCGCCCTCAAAATTCCATTCGTCTCGCGAATTCTTCGCGTTTTTTGTGCCGTCGCTGACGGGCGTTGTCGCGTTCTGGGCCACCGTGGCGCTGAACATCCCCGATTTCACGCGGTACGCGAAAGGGCAGCGCGAGCAAGTACTCGGTCAGGCGCTCGGCCTTCCGGCAACGATGACGCTGTATTCATTTATCGGCATCGCCGTCACCTCGGCGACGGTGGTCATCTTCGGCGCAGCCGTGTGGGACCCTGTGGCCGTTTTGAGCCGACTCGGCAATCCCATCGCCGTGGTGATCGCGATGCTGGCGCTGCTGCTTGCGACGTTGAACGTGAATGTGGCGGCCAACGTCGTCTCGCCGGCCAATGATTTCTCGAATCTTTATCCACGGCGCATCAGCTTCAAGATGGGCGGCATCCTGACGTGCTTCATCGGATTGCTGATGCAGCCGTGGAAATTAATGGCGAACTATGGCAGCTACATTATCGGCTGGCTGGTAGGGTACTCTGGCTTTCTCGGGCCGATTGCAGGTGTAATGATTGCGGATTACTACATCGTACGGAAAAAAATTATCCTGACCGAAGATTTGTACGACCGGCACACATTTTACGAATTTTCAGGCGGCTTCAATTGGCGCGCAATCGGCTCGCTAATCGCGGGGATCCTGGTGGCGTTGTCGGGCCTGGAAATCAAGGCGCTGAGCGGGCTCTATCACTACGCGTGGTTCGTCGGCTTCGGCGTTTCGTTTGTTGCGTATCTGGTTTGGATGCCGCGGCCGCGCGCAAATGAAAGAATGGTGTCGCGAACTCTTTAGTGCGCGGTGCCGTGGCTCTTGCGGAAGCGGCGAATTTTCGCGCGATTGCCGCAGACTTTCATATCGCACCACCGCCGGCTGCCATTCCGACTCCCATCCAAAAAAAGCCACGCACAAGTCTCTGCAGCACACTCTCGAACGCGATATATTTCTGGTGATGTCAGCAGTTCCGCTGCCGATCGAGTTACGGCCCACAATGTCTCATCGAGAGAAGGCTCGCCGCCGTTGAATCCCCAGACAAAACTGTTCCCATCGCGTACGATTTCCGAGTGCGACAGATTTTTCGAAAGCGCTTTGTTGAACACGGCTAGAGCGGCGGCGGGCGCGGGACGGCCCTCCGCGACTGCCGAAAATGTTGCGAAGATGGCTTCACGCGTTTCGATCGCTTGCCCAAGAAGAGACGCGGCCTTCGCGGGGTTTCGTGGCGCGGCGCGCACGAGCTGTCGGGCCCTCGCATCGCTGATGACGCCCGTCTGGCGGCTCCATGCAACGATGTCGCTGTAATCGCGAAGCTGATCGTTCGGCGTAGAGGTGAAACGGCCGTTAAGCGTGTTGGCGAAATCCAGGCAGAGAGCTCCACCGGTCAATTCGAATTGCAGCTCGCCTGTCCGAGGCAAGCGAACGCGATAGGGCTCCATGGGTCTGAGTGTACCGCAGACTGCGTAACTTTCAAAACGGGCTTGACAAGTTACACCTTGCCACGTACGTTGTAACCTATAAATATGACTTCACAAGTTACATCCTCGAATGCGAGCGCGCCGTCGAGTACCCGCGTGGCCTTCGCGTTCGCCGCCATCTATCTCGGCTGGGGCTCGACCTATCTTGCCATCCGCGTCGCTGTCCACTCTTTTCCTCCCCTGCTCATGATGGGCGCCCGTCACATGATTGCCGGAGCGCTGCTGTACGCGATCCTGCGCGGCCGCGGTGCAGCATTGCTTTCACCGCGAGAGTGGCGCGGCGCCTTGATTACAGGTGCGTTTTTCATGCTCGGGGGCCACGGCTCGCTGGCATGGGCCGAACAGCATGTGACTTCAGGACTCGCGGCACTGCTCGCTGCCACGATTCCGCTGTGGATGGTTCTTCTCTCGCCGCGGCGTGAAGGCGAGCCTTGGCTAACGGCACAAACCGGCACCGGCCTCGCGCTCGGGGCGGCGGGGGTCGCGCTGCTGATCGGCCCCGACGCGCTGCACTGCGCGAGCCGCGCGGACTTGCTGGGCGCCGGCGCTGTGCTTTTCGCGGCTATTAGCTGGGCGATCGGCTCGTCGGCGCGCTCGCGGCTTCATCTGCCGTCATCCTCTGCGATGGTTGCCGCGGCGCAAATGCTTGTCGGAGGCGCGCTCCTGCTAATCACCGGCAGCGCGTTCGGCGAAACGCGCGATGTGCATCTCGCGTCGATTCCACCGCGAGCCGTTTTTGCGTTCGGCTATCTGATCGTCGTCGGATCGCTTCTCGGTTTCACCGCATATATCTGGCTGCTGAGCGTTCGTTCGCACGCGCGCGTCGCGACTTATGCATATGTCAATCCAGTCGTCGCGGTGTTCCTGGGATGGGCGCTGGGGGGCGAGCATGTCAGTCCGCGCATACTTGTGGCGGCAGCAATCATCGTGGCCGGCGTTTTCCTGGCGATTCGAAACCCGGTTCAACGCGAACAAGAAAAGCCAGCGGAAAGATCGATGGGATTGGACGGCGAGGAAGAGGAGGCTACTCCATGATCGCGCGATTCTGGCACGGACGTACGCGCGCGCGGCAGGCGGACGAGTTTCTCGCGTACCTCCACAAAACAGGCGGGAAGGAATGCAGGGCAATACTCGGGAATCGCGGTGTCATGATTTTTCACCGCCTCGACGGCGAAGAAGCAGATTTTCTCTTTTGTTCCTTATGGGATTCACTGGATGCAATTCGCAGATTTGCCGGAGAGAAAATCGAAGCTGCCGTGTACTATCCGGGAGACAAAGACTTCCTGCTCGAGCTCGAGCCGACTGTGACTCATTACGAAGTATCGGGCGATCTGCCGAGCGACTTCTTCGCGCTGAAGTAAAATCGAGCCAAGCGGGATTCAGCGCTTTCTCGGCGAGCCCGCCACGCTGATCTGGTTACCATTTCGCGTCGAGGAATTGTCGGATTTGGCGGAGGACACCCAACAACATTGAGTGCGTGAGTTTGCCCGTGAACGTATTCTGCTGGCTCGGGTGATACGAAAGAAAAAGACGCGGCAGATCGCCCGGGAGTTCGTATACAGCGCCGTGACGAAACGGGTACGCCGCGAAGCTCGCGATCGCCCCGCGACTTTTCAACAAGCCCAGAAAGGCTTTCATCGCGATATTCCCCAGAGCTAGAACTGCGCGCGGCCGGAGGATTTCGAGTTCGCGCTCAAAATACGGTCTGCAATTGCTCAATTCACTAGGAAGAGGCTTGTTCGCCGGCGGCGCGCAGCGCAGTGCCGCGCCCATGTACGCGCGCGCCAAGACGAGACCATCGCCGCGGCGAATGGAACCGGATTGGTTCGCGAAGCCGGCCCGATACAGCGCGCGATATAGAAAATCGCCTGAACGGTCTCCTGTGAACATCCGGCCGGTACGATTGGCACCATGCGCGGCCGGCGCGAGACCGAGGATGTACAACCCCGCGCGCGCATCGCCGAATCCCGGAACCGGTTTCCCCCAGTATTCCCACGCGCGAAACGCCGGCTTTTTCTCACGAGCAATCGCCTCGCGATATCTCACCAGCCTCGGACACCGGCGGCAACTTACAATTTCAGCGTTGAGTAGATTGAGTTGTGTTCCGCTCATCGCCATCTTTCTTTCGGCACACAGTCACGGATAGGCACATTCCTGTGGCGCGCGATCCCGATGCGAACGCGCAAATTCTGCCATGGTGTCCGCGCCAGAAACTTTTGGTGCACGCCAGGAATCTATATAGGATAGCAGCTTGATTTCAAATGAGGATGTATGACACCGGCGGGTGACAAAATCCTGGTTCTTGAAGCGGACGAGGCTTCGCGTCAGCAACTTCTGGAGCTTTTGCAATCCTCAGGCTTCGCGGCGGAAGCTCTCGAACCGAACGCAGAAGGTCTGCAAGCAGCGCGACAAGCCGGCGCCGCGCTGGTTCTCCTCGATCAGCGTCTCGCTGGTATCGAATCGCGCGATATTGTGCCGGAATGGAAGAACTCGGAAATAACGCGTCACATTCCCATCGTTCTTTTGATCAGCGGGGGGCCCGAAGAGAGGTCCCTCGCGCTCGATCTCGGCGCGGACGATGCCGTGTCGCGACCATTCGACTCGAAAGAATTGCTGGCGCGTGTGCGCGTTCGGTTGCGAGTGAAGCGCGCCGCCGATCAGATGCGGGAGCGGCTGAAAATCGCGGAGGAAGGTCAGCAAATCGCGCATACGGCGTTCGAGGCGCTCGCGGTCACGGAGAAAATGACGAAGGACGCGTTCTCGCTCGATCGCGCCTTGAAGATCGGGGTCACCGCAGCCTTCATCGTCGCCGTCATCATGGCAGGCATTTTTTTCCTCTATTCACGCACGGCCAAGAAAGATCAGCAGCTCGCCAACGCCATCATCGCGCGGCTTAGCGGCGGCGCCCTGCGCCCGCAAAGCCTTGTGGCGGACGCGCGGCGTCTTCGTGGCCAGGTTCCGGCAGCCGCCGGTGTCCCAGCCGCGCAGCGGGACGAACTCCAAAAGCAAGCCGACCAACTGAAAGCAAAAATGGAGACGGCTGACACTCAGGAGCTCTCCGACCTTCAGCATGAACTCGCCGAGACGAACGCGCGCTTGAAAAAAGTCGAGTCCGAAGGCACCGCGGCGGAAGGCATTATCGGCGCCGACGTCCCGAGCGTGTGCCTGCTTCACGTTGCGGTCGGTTTCCGAGAAAAAGACAGCGGGCAGCGGCTGCGATATGCCGGAATCAATCCGCAGGGCGAGCCGATCCAGGACAGCGAAGGTAATCCTGTACTCACGGTGGGTGGCCGCGGCCCCGAAGTGCGCGTGGACGTGTTCGGCACGGGATTCCTCGCAGGCCAGAACGGCCGGGTCATCACAAATCGGCACGTCGCGCAACCGTGGTGGAAAAACGACGAGATGAGCTCGCTGACCGATCGGGGATTTCAACCCGAGATCGCAGCGATTCGCGCGTATTTTCCGAATGACGCGCGCGCATTCCACACGGAGATCGAAAAAATTTCCGATGATACCGACCTGGCCGCGATGCAGGTCGATCTCCAGGGGCTCGTGCGCCCCAAGCTCGAGGTCGACACCGCCAAAGACGCGGCGAAATCGGGCGAATCGATCGTCCTGATGGGATACGCGACGGGCCTCGCAGCGATTTTAGCGCGGGCCGATGATGCGACGGCACAGCAGATTATTACGACGAGCCAGGGCGACGTCACCCAAATTCTAGACGAGCTGGCGAAACGAAGCCTCATCCATCCGCTTATCACACAAGGCCACGTCGGCGATGTTTTGCCCGACAAAATCGTCTTCGACGCGCAAACCACTTCGGGCGGTTCCGGTGGACCGCTTCTCAATTCCGGCGGCAAGGTCATCGGCATCACGTACGCCGTGCTTAATGGTTTTGGCGGCTCGAATTTTGGAATCCCGGTGCGGTTCACGGCTCCGCTGCTCGGAAACTGATGTGTTCATGGGCCAGGCAATCTTGCCCGCTCAAAGGACCGCGGCTCTCCAGGCTTTCGGCTTTCACAGTAGTTGCGCGCTGCGTCGACATCCACGGCAAAATTGACAAGCCTCGAGAGCCCGATTAGCATGGTCGCAGCGATTTTCCCTACCTGGGCCGGGGACCGACCCGTCTGCACATGCATGGCGAGAACAATTCGGGGAATATTCTTCTGCGCATATACGAGAAGCGCCGCGAAGCCGTGGCGCACCGGCAGCGCGTGCTGCCGCTCGTCGCGTTGAAAATTGCGGCCGAGAAGAAAGCTCCTCCCGCGCGCGATTTCGCCGCGGCAATTTCTGCTACGGGCATCAACATCATCGCGGAATTGAAAAAAGCATCGCCATCGCGCGGCGTGATTCGGCAGAATTACGAACCAGCGAAATTGGCGGCGGAACTTGCAGCCTCCGGCGTGGCAGCTCTCTCTGTCCTGACCGAAGAGGATTTCTTCTCGGGGTCGCTCGCGCATCTCAAAGAAGCACGCGGAGTCGTTTCAGTTCCGATTCTGCGCAAAGATTTCATCTTCGATCCATGGCAGGTTTGGGAAGCTCGCGCGGCGGGCGCCGATTCATTTCTCCTGATCGCTGCTGTGCTGGACGCCGCTTCCCTGTCCGAGCTTCTGGCGCTCGGTCGGCAATTGAAGATGGAGCCTCTCGTCGAGGTTCACACGCGGGAAGAACTGACACGAGCGGTTGATGCGGGCGCGCGAATCATCGGCGTGAATTGCCGCGATCTGACGAATTTCGATGTACGGTTGGAAACGCCTCTGAATCTTGCCGCCGCGATTCCAAGCCGGTGCATCGCCGTCGCTGAATCCGGAATTCACTCGCGCGAAGATCTGGAGAAACTCTCGCGGGCCGGCTATCGGGCGTTTCTGATCGGCGAGTATCTCATGACACAAGCCTCGCCCGGCGAAGGATTGCGCCAGTTGCTGAGTGCCGCCGCGTCTAAATTGACAGGGTCCTGAAGGACATCCTTATGGTGCGCGTCAAAATCTGCGGGATCACGAATTGGACGGACGCGCGACGGGCGGTCGAAGTGGGCGCCGACGCACTGGGTTTCAATTTCTATGAGAAAAGCCCGCGCTACATTGCGCCCCCGGACGCGCGCGTCATCGCCAAGAGGCTGCCGCGAAGAATTCTTCTCGTGGGTGTGTTCGTGAACGCAGGCTTGGCGCGGGCACTGCAAATCGCGCGCGATGTCGACCTGAACGTATTGCAACTACACGGCGAAGAATCTCCGGCCGACGTCGAAAAGCTTAGCGGCTATTATCCGGTCGTGAAGGCATTCCGCGTATCGCGCGGATTCCAATTGCAGCGCCTCCGGAAATATGGAGACGCACACGCGTTCCTGTTGGACGGATTCGATCGCGAGCGCAAGGGCGGAACCGGAAAAACCTTCGATTGGCAGATGGCGCGCGCGGCCAGGAAGTACGGCGCCACTATCATCGCGGGTGGCCTGAACCCGGAGAATATTGTGCAAGCGATTGCTGAAGCCAAGCCATTCGGCGTAGACGTCTGCGGCGGGGTCGAGTCCAGCCCTGGCAAGAAAGACCACGCTCTGCTTTTCGCGCTGATGGCCGCCGTCGCGCGCGCCAGGGGCGCTGCTGCATGAGCGCAGCCACGATCTCCGTTCCCGACGCGCGCGGCCGCTTCGGCCCCTTCGGCGGGCGCTACGTTCCGGAGACGCTGATGGCGCCGCTCGAGGAACTCGAGCGGGTCTACGCCGAAGCGTGCGCCGACAAGAATTTTCAGACCGAGTTCGATGACCTCCTCCACAACTTCGCGGGCCGTCCAACGCCGCTACAATTTGCCTCGCGGCTGACCGGGCATCTCGGCGGCGCGCGAATCTATCTAAAGCGCGAAGATCTGCTCCACACCGGCGCGCACAAAATTAACAATTGCATCGGCCAAGGCTTGCTCGTCCAACGCATGAAGAAAAAACGCGTCGTGGCGGAAACGGGCGCGGGGCAGCACGGCGTCGCAACGGCCACCGTGGCCGCCCGCCTTGGCCTCGCCTGTACGGTTTACATGGGGACGGCCGACATGGAGCGGCAGCGGCTGAATGTGTTTCGAATGCGGCTTCTCGGCGCCGAAGTGATCGGCGTCGACGCCGGCAGCCGGACGCTAAAGGACGCCATCAACGAAGCGATGCGCGATTGGGTGACCAACGTCCGCACCACTCATTATCTTCTCGGCTCCGTCCTCGGCGCACATCCTTATCCGCAAATCGTTCGCGACTTTCATCGCGTGATTGGCGAAGAAGCGCGCGAGCAGATTCTTCGCGCGGAGGGGCGCTTGCCCGATCACCTGATGGCGTGCGTTGGCGGTGGATCGAACTCGATCGGGTTATTTCACGCGTTCCTCGGCGACGGAAACGTGAAAATGGTCGGCGTCGAAGCAGGAGGCCGTGGCAAGACTCTGGGTGAGCACGCCGCGCGATTGGCCGCTGCATCGGGATTTGCCGGCGCGCGGCCGGGCGTCTTGCAAGGAACCTACACCTACGTCCTTCAAACCGCCGATGGACAGATTTCGACGACGCACTCCGTCTCGGCCGGCCTCGATTACCCCGCCGTAGGTCCCGAGCACGCCTGGCTCGCACAGAACGGCCGCGCCGAATATACGGCCGTGACGGACGATGAAGCGCTCGACGCCGCCAAGATGCTCGCGCGCCTGGAAGGAATTATCCCCGCGCTCGAATCGGCCCACGCAATCGCCGAAATCATCAACCGCGCGCCGAAAATGAATCGTGAAGAAATCGTGATCGTGAATGTCTCCGGTCGCGGCGACAAAGATATGGAGACGCTCTCCAACCATGTCTGAGGCGTTGCGATCCGTAACATCCTCGCCGCCGATGCCCGCGGGAAGAATTTCGCGCCGTTTTGCCGAGCTTGCTCGGCACGACGAACTCGGCCTCGTCGCCTATTTGACCGCGGGCGACCCGACGCTCGCGGCTTCCGAAGAAATTCTACTCGAGGCGGCGGAGGCGGGCGCGGACGTCATCGAGCTCGGCGTGCCGTTCAGCGATCCGCTCGCGGACGGCCCAACCATTCAGCGAGCGAGCGAACGCGCGCTGCGCAGCGGAACTTCTTTGAGCGGCGTGTTATCGCTGGTCGGACGCTTGCGCCAGAAGGTTGACACGCCTCTCGTTCTCTTCAGCTATTACAATCCGATCCTGCAGATGGGCCTCGAGAAGTTCGCCGCCGACGCGGCGACGGCGGGCGCCGACGGAGTTCTCGCGGTTGATCTGACGCCGGAAGAGGCCGGCGACTATCGCAAAGCGATCCACAGCCGAGGGCTCGATACGATTTTTCTGGCGGCGCCGACCTCGACGGACGCGCGTCTCGCGCGGATTGCCGAAGCGACGACCGGATTCCTCTATCTCATCTCGCGGACCGGCGTGACAGGCACGCGCGACGCCTTGCCCGAAGACCTTCCCGCTCTGGTGCGGCGCACGCGGGCGTCGACACGCCTGCCCATCGCTGTCGGCTTCGGGATTTCCCTGCCGACGCACGTCTCCGTTCTCGGCGGAATCGCGGATGCCGCGGTGGTGGGATCCGCGTTGGTCGCAGAAGTGGAGAAAGCCACGACGCCGGCGGGCGCGGCGCAGGCCGTTGCCGGTTTGATTCGATCGCTGAAACACGCAGCGCGCGCGGGCGTGAGCCGTCGTGGCATTGAATCCGGGAGTGAGCAGCCATCGTGACCATCGAAGACTGGCGCCGCCGCATCGACGAGATCGACGACAAGCTCGTGAAGCTGCTGAACGAGCGCGCGCAATGCGCTCTGGAGGTCGGACGCGAGAAGCACGCGAAAGGATTGCCGGTCTATCAACCCGAACGCGAGAATGAGATTCTCGCGAATGTCGAGCGCGCAAATCCGGGCCCACTGGCGGATACGGCGATTCGGCGGCTGTTCGAGAGAATTATCGACGAAGCGCGTTCGCTCGAACGGGCGGCACAGCACGACGACGCCAAGAAGAGTTCTTAAAGAGTTCAGACGGATTTCGAAACCCACGGAGACATGTGAATGGTAGTGGTGATGCAGTCTGCGGCAACGGACAAACAGATTCAGCATGTGATTGACCGGCTTGTCTCGATCGGTTTCGACGTGCATCGCTCGACGGGCGAATCGCACACGGTGATCGGCGCCGTAGGCGTGCATCCGGATTTCGATACGCGCGATATTGAATTGCTCGACGGCGTTCGCGAAGTGGTGCGCATCACGCAGCCGTACAAACTTGCCAGTCGCGCGTTTCGCCCCGAAGGCACTATCGTGGACGTTGGCAAAGGCGTGCGCATCGGCGGGCCGGAAATCATCGTCGCCGCGGGACCATGCGCGGTCGAGACGGAATCACAAATCAACTCGGTCGCCGAGCGCACGGCGCGACTCGGCGCAAAGCTGTTGCGTGGCGGCGCGTTCAAGCCCCGGACTTCCCCGTATTCGTTTCAGGGGCTCGGCGAGCCCGGGCTGAAGCTGCTGCGCGCCGCAGCCGATCGCAATGGCCTGCTGGTCGTCAGCGAAATCATGGATCCATCGCAATTGCAGCTCGTTTTGGAATACGTCGATCTCCTCCAGGTCGGCGCACGAAACATGCAGAACTACTACTTGCTGCGCGCGCTGGGCGAGATTCGCAAGCCCGTGCTGCTGAAACGCGGCATGTCGGCGACCATCGAGGAACTGCTTCTGAGCGCCGAGTACATCATGTCCGGTGGAAACTACAACGTGGTTCTTTGCGAGCGGGGCATTCGCACGTTCGATACCTACATGCGCAATACGCTCGACATCGCCGCGATCCCCGCCATCAAAAAACTTTCGCACTTGCCGATTTTTGCCGATCCCTCGCACGGCACCGGCCGCCGCGACAAAGTCGCGCCGATGGCCCGTGCCGCCGTCGCCGCAGGTGCGGACGGCTTGCTGATCGAAGTGCATCCAGATCCCGATCACGCTCTCTCCGATGGCGCGCAGTCGCTCTATCCTGACCAGTTCGCGCAACTGATGGGCGAACTGCGGATTATCGCGCCGGCCGTCGGCCGCCGCATGGCGTAGACGATGGCCGAGCCGCCATTTCGCCGCGTCGCCATCCTCGGTGCCGGCCTCATCGGCGGATCGTTCGGCCTCGCAGTACGCCGCGCGTATCCGAAAACCTTTGTGGCCGGCTGGGACAAGCCTGCGGTTCTCGAACAGGCGCGGAAACTCGGCGCGATCGCGGAATCTTCGCCGGAATTGGCCGACGCGATCCGCGCGGCCGATCTCGTTTACATCGCGTTGCCCATCGGCGTCACGCTTGAAATTCTCCCGAGCCTCTCGCAAACCGTCGAACCCGGAAGCCTTGTTACAGATGCCTGCAGCACGAAAACTGTAATCTGCCGCATCGCGGACAAAGCCTTTCAGAAGGGCGCGCGTTTTCTGGGCGGCCATCCCGTCGCCGGAAAAGAAATTTCGGGAATCGAAAATGCGTCGGCCGATCTCTTCGCCGGCGCTCGCTATGCGCTCACGGCGCGCGAAGACGATGGGGACGCGCGGGTGCAGAACTTCGCCGCGCTAGTGTCAGCGATCGGCGCGCAGGCGATTTATTGCGACGCGGAGACACACGATTGGGCGGCTGGAATCGTCTCGCATCTTCCGCAACTGATCGCCGTAGCCGTGGCGCGCGTAGTCCTCGATGAAACCGATGAGACGGGTTTGCCCGCTTCGCTGGCGGGACGCGGATTGCGCGATACCGTGCGGCTTGCTGGCAGTCCATATGAGGTCTGGCGCGACATCTGTTTCACCAACACCGACAACATAGCCCGCGCGCTCGATCGCGTAAGCCAGGCGATCGACCATCTACGCACACATCTGACCAGCAAAGACCTCGAAGACGAATTCCGCGCCGCGAACGAACTCTACAAAGTTCTACATCAATTGCAGTAGACTCCAATGTTTCGAGCGTGGCCGGGGACGTGGCTGCCGCTCTCGGCTCAGGAGACTTGCATGGACAAGCGCGTGGCCAGTGCCGATGCCGCCATCGCACGCGTCAAGGATGGCGACACAATTCTGATGGGCGGATTCGGCCTGTGCGGCATCCCGGAAAATTTGATCGAAGCGCTGCGGCGCAAAGGGACGAAGGAATTGACGGTCGTCTCGAATAATGCGGGCGTGGATGACTTCGGCATTGGGCTGCTCCTGCAGTCCAAACAAATCAAGAAAATGATCGCGAGCTACGTCGGCGAGAACAAAACATTTGAACAACTCGCCCTGAGGAAAGAAATCGAAGTCGAGCTGAATCCGCAGGGCACTCTCGCCGAACGGATTCGCGCCGGCGGCGCCGGCATTCCCGCGTTTTTCACGCCCACCGGGTACGGAACGCCGGCAGCCGAGGGAAAAGAGGTGCGGGATTTTAACGGCCAGCCGCATATCTTGATTCCCGCGTTGCGCGGCGACGTCGCGTTCATCAAGGCGTGGAAAGGCGACCGCTGGGGCAATCTCGTCTATCGCAAGACGGCGCGGAATTACAATGCCGTAATGGCGACGGCAGCGGACTACGTAATCGCTGAAGTCGAAGAGATCGTCGAGCTCGGGAATTTGAATCCGGACTGCGTTCATACGCCCGGAATTTTTGTGGACGCGATTTTTCAAGGGGCGAATCATCATAAGCGGATCGAAAAGCGAACGGTGCGGAAGCGCTGAGCGCGAGCCGGCGAAGGACGCCGGGAATCGGGAGGCAGCGATGGCAGGGGAAATCGACAAGCGAGAAATCATCGCGCGGCGCGTCGCGCGGGAGTTGCGCGACGGATACTACGTCAATCTGGGTATTGGGCTCCCAACGCTCATTCCGAGTTATCTGCCGCCGGGCATGGAAGTCGTCTTGCAATCGGAGAACGGCATGCTGGGCATCGGCCCGTATCCATTCGAAGGCGAAGAAGATCCCGATCTCATCAACGCGGGCAAGGAAACGATCACGGAAATTCCCGGCTGCTGTTATTTTTCGAGCGCGGAATCCTTCGGCATGATTCGCGGCGGGCGCATCCACGTCACCGTGCTCGGCGCGCTGCAAGTGGATGAACGAGGCAATCTGGCCAACTGGGCGATCCCTGGGAAAATGTTGAAGGGCATGGGGGGCGCGATGGATCTTGTCGCCGGAGCAAAGCGCGTGATTATCGCGATGGAGCACACCACGAAAGATGGCGAACCTAAAATCGTGAAGCAATGCAGCCTGCCGCTCACGGGCGTCGGCGTCGTGGATTTGATCGTAACCGAGCTCGGCGTGATTGAGGTGACACCTGAAGGCTTGGTGCTTCGCGAAGTCGCACCCGGCGTGACACCCGAGGAAGTGCAAAAAGCGAGCGAGCCCACGCTTCGCCGCGCGCCCGATCTCAAGACGATGTCCGTCTGACTCGCCGGGTGAATACAGCTTTGATGACTCATCCGTCTCCGCTGCGTGGATTGCTGCGTCAGCCTGAGATAACATAACGACTGGTCCCTCCGAGGAGATGCCATGCAGCCACATTCGATTGTGGTGGTGAGCCTTCACACGCCGAAGGAAAAAGTGTGGGGCCAGCTTATCGAGATTACGACGGCAGGTGTCACGATGCGCGGCGTGGATCTAAGCTCGTTCGACGAAGTGGTGCGCCAGATCGTTCATCCCGAAGGTGAGCGAATCGGCTTGCCGACGCTGTTTTTCCCGCTGCTGCGCGTCGAGCGGATCGCGCTCGACGAATCACACGGCTCGATTCCATCGTTGGCCGATATTTTTAACCGGAAGGTTGGCAGGACTGTGGCGGATTATATTGCACAATTCTCCTGAGAGAGCGCGCGCGCGAACTTCAAACACCCGCTCATGAACAGCCGCATCTTCACGGTCCCGAACCAGCTCACATTCCTGCGGCTCGGATTTCTCCCGTTCTTCATCATCGCTATTCACTACGGACATTTCGAGTGGGCGCTCGCGATACTCATCGTGGCGGGATTAAGCGATGGACTTGACGGTCTTCTGGCGCGCGGCCTGAACCAAAAAACGCCCCTCGGCGCGTATCTCGACCCCCTCGCCGACAAACTCCTGCTATCCTCTTCGTATTTCGTCCTGGCACTCGAGGGAAAGATCCCCTGGTGGGTGGCGATCCTGGTGTTGAGCCGCGACGTCCTGCTGCTCGCCGCGAGCGCCGCCATTCTCGTGACGGTGGGCTACCGCCCGCTCCCGCCTAGCATCTGGGGAAAGTTAACAACGACGTTCGAGATCACGCTGATTCTCGATGTTATTCTCATCCAATTGTTCAGCGCCCACTGGCTGAGAGTAGTGCGGCACTTCGGCGTATTCGTGGTGGCCTTTCTTGTGGTGTTTACGGGCGTGCATTACAGCATCGTGGTTTCGCGGCGATTGCACGCCGGTGGATGAGCAACCGGCTCTACGTGGAAGCGAAATACTTGACCGCCATCGCGGCGAAGCTGGCGGCGACAATCGCCGCCGTCCCCCAACCCATGACGTTCGCGAGCTTGCGCTGCTGCGCATCGACCGGCTCACGCGAATCCATCACTTTTCCTAGGATGTAGCCGGTGACGCAACCGCCAAAATGGGCGTAATTGTCGATCCCGTGGAAGAACAACCCCATGATGGCGATGTAAATGAGCCAGCGGATGATGTTGCTGCGCAGCATTTGCAGGGACGCATTCTTCCGTCCTGCCGTCAGCGCGAGCAACACGCCAATCAAGCCCAGCAGCGCTCCCGATCCGCCGACGCTGACGTTTCCCAACGAACTGCTCAGCAAGTACCCACCGACGCCCGTGACAACATAAATGAAGAGATATCTTGCGGAGCCGTAGACTTCTTCGACCAGCGGTCCAACATCCATCAGCACCCACATGTTAAAACCGATGTGAAGCAGGCTGCCATGAAGGAATACGGCCATGACGAAGCGCCAGGGCTGGATCAGATTGTAGGGAAGCGGATCCGACGCGCCGAGAAGCTGGAGGATCGACCCATTGATTCCGCCGAAGTTAAAAAGTCCGCCCAAACCGGGCGGCGGAGCTTGCAACCCGTCACTGAGTCGGATCGTTGCCACCAGACTGACGGCATACAGCAGGCAGCTCAGCGTAAGAATCGCGTACGTCATCGGCGAAGTGGTCGGCATCAAACGGCTCAGCGAACGGCTGGCTGCGGCGAGGGAATACGTCATGCTCGCGCCGCATTGATGGCAGCGCGTGGCTGATGCACCGACAAGCGTCCCGCAGGACGGACACAGGCGCGGGCGTCCCGGCTCCTTCTTGCCGCCAAAAAATGCCGCCGCTTTTTCGCGGAAGCGATCGAGCTTCCATTGCCAACGTAGAGGAAGGGCCACTGCGTTTCCTTGCGAGAATTTTCGCGCGTCCTTATAATACCGGAAAATGAGGAATAAAAATTGAAACTGGGTCCGGCGTGAATTTGTCCCGGCGCGTAGAAGTTTTTTCGGAGCCGATTCCGGATTTCCTTTTGACCTTCCTCGGGCGTTTTCGCAGCTTCCGCGCCGCTCTCTTTATCTCTGTTCTTGGCGCCTCACTGATTGCGGCCGGATGTTCGCACCGCAAGTACAGCCCGCAGCAGCCCGCGCCTCTTCCGTCGGGTCAACCGCCTTCCGGCCCGCCATCCGCTGCGGAGCGCCAGCCCGCGATTCCCGGTGCTTACGTCGAAGAAGGCGTCGCGTCGTGGTACGGCGAGCCTTTCAACGGCCATCGCACGTCGAACGGCGAAGTTTACGATATGTATCAAATGACCGCGGCGCATCGCACCCTTCCCTTCGGCGCCATGGTCCGCGTGACGAATCTCGACAATGGAATGCAGGCCGAGGTGCGCATCAACGACCGCGGCCCGTTTGTCGCGAATCGTGTGATCGATTTGTCGCTCTCGGCCGCGCGAGCGGTTCAGATGGTCGGCCCGGGCACGGCGCACGTGCGGTTGGAAGTGGTTTCCGGGCCCAATCCGTTCGTGGGCGCATTCGGCGTGCAAGTCGGCGCGTTTCTGGTGAAAGAAAATGCCGATAATCTCCGCGATCGCTTGGCTGCGCAGTATTCACCGGTAATCGTGGTTCCGTGGGATTCGCCGAATGGGACGTTTTATCGTGTTCGCGTCGGCCGCGCACCCACGGAAGCAGCGGCGGGTCAACTGGCCGATCAGTTGCGCCAATCCGGCCAGCTCAATACGTTCGTCGTCCGGCTAGACAATTAGAGGCTGTCCCAATTCTAAACTTTGCGCTACCGCGGTTCCGTGCCGCGCCTCGATTCGCTATACTTAAACGTTTCACGCCGCAAAATTTTCGCATGCCGAGAAAAAGACAGCGTTGGTACGGCCAAAGCTCCGATGCAAATTTGAACGACGCGGCGCGCCGCGAATGCCGCGGCCTTCATCCCTTCGAAGAACATTCCCGAAGCGGCGCGGCAAGCGCACTCGAGGGCTGCCACTCATTTCATCGGCGGCGCGCTCACTACTGGATTGTTCTCGCTGCGGCGATGCTGGCAGCAGTCATGGCACCTCGCGCTGCCGCGCAAGTGGCCGAACCATCCGAGATTGTTTTGCCTTCAAGGATGGTGGCGACCGAGCCGGCGACGCTGGCGGTACTCGATCGATTCGGGCGGCTCGTGCCCCGCATCGCTGTTACGTTTTCCGACGGCTCTCACACCGAGACCGACGTGGCCGGCCGCGCCTTCTTTCCGGCGCCGTCGCAGCCGGGCGCGGTGGTCGCGCGCGTAGCGACAAAGCCAGAGATCGCGGCCGCCGCCGTGGTTCTTCCCTATTCTCCATCAGCAAAGCTGCATGTCGCGTCGGTCCCCGCTCTGGCATCGGTCCAGGATCGCTTTGAAATTCGCGGCGACGGATTCCGGGGCGACGCCGGCGGAAACCAAGTGAAATTCCGGGAAGATCCGGCGCTCGTCCTGGCGTCTTCGCCGGCGTGCCTAGTCCTTCTCTTGAATCCGAGCAGCACATACGGCACGGGACAGCTCACCGTGTCAGTCGATGGCCAGGAAACCTCGGCCACCCTGACCGCAGTCTCGGTGGAATTTGACGTAGGCGACCAGACCATCGCGCCGGGGATCAAAGCGAAATTGACGGTGCGAGTCCGCGGCACGGATCAGGCGCAATTCCTCGATGTGCAAAACCTGGCGCCGAATGTGCTTCGTTTCATGCATGGCGACGAAGAACACACGCGCACGCGCGGCGGCGTCGATAATTCCACGATCATGGATGTGCAAGGCGTCCGCGCCGGTGATTTCTCGTTTCGCGTGCGCGTTCTTCCCGCGACGTTTGGCGTCGCGGACGTTGAGGCGGCGCATGCGCTCCTGGCGGCCGCGCAGAAAGAAGCGCCAGCGCCGTGGGCGCACAAGCTCGATCCCCTGCTTGCGAGGCTCGAACGCCCCAACACCGAAACACCACAGCTCATCAAGCATCTCGACAAGATGATGGAGGAGGCGCCGGGAGGGGATTTCGTCATCTTGCTGCGCGCCGCGCGCCAGGCGTTGTACGGGCGCTGAGCGAGCGCCGAGGTTATTCGGATTGGCCGGCGTCGAGAGCCTTTAGCGACGCAGCGGTGGCTTCTGGAAGCGCGCCCTGGGCCATCTGTTCGAGCGAGCCCCGGGCGCGCTGCAGCTTGGCATCTGCCTCTTCCCAGCTCTGGCCGGCGTTGCGCAAGTGCGTGCCGAGCTTCTTGTAGACGTCCGTGAAACCGTCCAATTGCTTTTCAAGTCCCGCAAGGTTGGCCATCAACTTTCGTGCGTTCTCCTCCACTTTCATTCCTCGCAGACTCATGGCAATGGCGGACAGGTATGCATAAAAGGTATTCGGCGAGACTGGAATGACTTTCTTGTCTCGGCAATATTCATCCAGCCGTCCATACTTTCCGTCCTCGGTCAGCAAGAGCTCATAGTAAACACCCTCCGAGGGAATAAACATGAGCGCGAAATCGAGCGTATGCTCATTGGGCAGGATGTATTTCCCGGCGATCGAGTCGGCGTGCTTGCGGACGGCCAGTGCAAATTCCTTGCGCGCGTCGTCGCCCGTCTCGGCCAGACGGCGGTAAGCATCGAGTGGAAACTTCGAATCGATACTGAGAACCCGCTCGTTGAAATGGACGATGGCGTCCACGATGTCACCGGTGCTGAAGCGGT
Source organism: uncultured Acidobacteriota bacterium (assembly GCA_963771905.1). Lineage (GTDB taxonomy): Bacteria > Acidobacteriota > Terriglobia > Acidiferrales > UBA7541 > Palsa-147. The sequence continues at coordinate 888,958 of CAVYVI010000009.1, read as the reverse complement.
ACTGCGCCTCGAATGCTGCACGCGGCAAAGCATCTTCGAGCATGCGCTCGAGCGCAGCTTCACCCAGCATGCCGCGCGATTTTGTGCCGCTCAAAACGCGCTGCAGCGTCTGCGAAGCGTCGCTGAGATCCTTGCTCGACTTTTGAACTTCGCCGATCTGCTGGCTAAGCTGGCGGAGCGCCTCGGTTGACGATTGCAGGCGATCGCCGACTTCGCGCTGCGCGTCGGTGGCGAGTTTCCCCGAGTTGGCGACACCCTGCTGCAACTCCTGCCGGACCTGGCCCAATTGCTGCGTGAACGTCTGCGCGAGCTGGCCCACTTGCGCCGTCACTCCCTGCACCTGCATCGAGACGGCCGACTGCATCTCCTGGCGCAGCGCTGCCATCTGCGTCTCGGTGCGGCGCCCGCACAGCCACACCAGAATTACGACGATGGCCGCGACAATTGCGACCACTAGAAGCATTTCTGTCCCGGTCATGCTTTTACTCTAGCGCGAAAGAGATTCGCGTGCGTATTCGTTTTCACTTTCAAAAGAAATCGGGGAGTTCGCGGCGCGGGCCGTGCCGCGAACTCCCCGAGGAATCGACGCCGCAGCTACCAATTCAATTTCAGCGCGAACTGAAACGTCCGCGGATCGAGCGCCGCGGTCGGCTGGCCTGCGGAACACGTTGTGCTACCAGCAGTCGGATCGCAGAGCGGATTCACATCCGCGGCATTGAAGCGGTTCAGCATGTTAAAGCCGTCGGCGATGATTTCCATATTCCACCGCTCGTTGAGGTAAATCTTCCGCGCAATGCGCAAGTCCACGTTGAAATATCCGGGCCTCGTGAAATAGTTCCGTGCCAGGTCGCCGGTGCAGCCGTACGGCGGAGAGGGTACGATCGGAGACTCGAACGTCGCTCCCGTCGCATCGATGCAGCGTGTCGGATCGATGAACTCAAAGCCCTTGATGAACGGCGATGCGGTCGCCGCCGGAAATCCAGTTGGAACAGGGCTGCCGGCCGGCAGCACCGACGGTCGGTTCGTCGCCGTGCCTAGGTCCAAATTGGGGTCCGAGCCGATCAGAACGTTGTAGGGCCGGCCCGAAGAAAGTTCGATGATGGGCGCGACCGTGAAATTGCCAAAGATCCTCTTGAACAAACCGTCGCCGCCCTTGCCACCGGGGCTCAAGAACACCGCGCTGGTAATCCAGCGATGCCGCTGATCGAAATCGGAATTACCGCGGTCGAGACTCGGAAAGCTGTTGTCCTGCGGATTGAGCAGCGTCGAAAGATCCGTCGAATCGTCAATGGAGTGCGAATAGGTCCAACCCGAAAGCAGCTCGAAGTGGTTCGAGAAGCGCTTGTTGACGGACACCGTCACCGCGTTGTACACGGAGTTTCCGGACGACGTTTGAGGATCGACGTCGCTCCAGGGAACCTGCACTCCGCCTGCGAAGCCCGTCGGGAATCCCGCGAGCCCCGCCAGTCCTAGCAGATTAGCGTACCCGCCCACGAGTCCCGCGAACGACGGGTTTGGACCTGACTTCCGGAAGAAATTGAACACCGCTGGCGTACCGATATAGCCGACGGGAGTTCCGCCGCAATTCTGTCCCGTGTAGCCCACGCCCAGGATTCCCGGAGCGACAAATGCAACGCTTCCGCCGCCTGCTACGTTGTACGCCGGAGTGGTTCCACAAACCGCGTTCGGAGACGGAAGCGCCAATCCGAGCGGATTGCTTCCCGGCGGGACCAATCCGATCTCCACCGCGTTATTGTCATTCGAAACGAGCAGCGCCGGATTCGTCACGTTGATGTTATCGGTGTGATCCAGGTGCACGCCGTGCGTGTAGTTGTAGCCGATGCTCACTGTCAGGTTCTTGCCGAGTTCCCTCTCGATCGTCAGATTCCCCTGCTCGGCGTAGGCGTACTTGAAGTTGCTCTGCACAGGGATCGTGAATGGCAATACCTCGAGGGGAAATCCTATGCCGCCATTGGCGGTCAGGAAATTCTGGCCCGTGAACAGGGAGTTCGTAAAGGTTGGGTTGAAACGCTGCTGGTTTGCCTGATAGCACATCACGGCCGGTTGAGCCGGAGACGTCGTGCAACCCGCGATGTTTCCGGTCAGCGTGCCCTGAAAAATCGAAGAGGCGTTCAACGCTCCGAAATTGAGCGGATTATCGAGCGAAGCAAACGAGGGAGCTCCCGGCCCCGCCTCGATGAGCGAGGATTCTGCGCCATCAAACGCATTCGCGAGGAAAGCCAACGCTGCTGGGGGGTGATCATAAAACAATCCAAAGCCTGCGCGGACGACCGTCTTTCCATCTCCCCACGGATCCCATGCCAACGCGAACCTTGGCGCGATGTCGTGCGGTTGGAATGGGAGTCCCTGCTGGACGCCGAAGGCTTGTTCCGCTGCCGCATTCAAGGTCGTGGCCGGCGGGAAGACCGGATTCCATTCCAGGTCGTAGCGCACGCCGTAATTCAGGGTCAGGTGGCGATTCACCTTCCAGCTATCCTGGACGAAGAGTCCAAGGTCCTTCGCTGTCGTGGGCCGGTTCGAGTTGCCGATGCCCTGATAGTATTCGGAGGGGATGCCCAATCCGAAAGCCTGCACGGCCGTGAAAGACGGAGCGGCAGCTGGTAAACCGAGAGAACTGGCCGAGAGGCTGCCGAAGTCATACACACCGCCGTAGTTCAATTCAAAAATCTGTTGCGCATTCGTTCCGACGTGGAGCCGGTTCACGTCTGCGCCGAACTTGATGGTATGCGCGCCCTTGGTCCACGTGACGTTGTCCGTCCACTCGAACCGAGTCTCGACGCGGTCCTCTGTAGAAAATGGTTCGCGGCCGAGGAACGCATAACCCGTGATATTCACGGCGGGATCGCTCCCTCCCGGCAAATCGGAATAGCCGTAGTGCAGGCCGCGGCGTGCGAACTGGAAGCGAGCCTCGTTGAACCAATCGTCGTGGAAGGAAGTCGTGTGCTGGCCGATGATGTCGAGGTCGCGCGTCTGTTGCAGCGATGTGCGATTGCCGGCGTTCTGGCCAAAGTTCTGATTCTCAGCGTTCACCTGAATACCTGTGACCAGCGACGGCGAAACGCTGGCGCGAATGAACGAAGTGTTCTTGCTATTCCAAATGTGGTCCAACTTGAGGGACCAGAAGCTCGTTCCTTCTTTCGTCGGATAGTTCCCCAGCAGCGATACGAGTCCTTGATACGACGCCGGCAACGGAATCCCATCCGGGAAGGTTTTCGGGCCTCCCGGCAAATTGCCCAGCAGCGCCGTCGCCGATGCCAGTCCTGTCGCTCCGGCGGCTGTCAGCAGCGCCGTCTGCGTCGGCGATGGAGACCCGCAACTGACGCCCGTGAGCGCAGCTTGATAGAAGCCCGCCTGGGCGGAAGTCATCAGTAGAGGCGTTGGGATGCACGGAATCACCGTCGGAGAGAAATCGAAGTTGTTCGTGCCGATGTTGGTAAAACCGGTCGCCTCGCTGCGGATCGTTTCATACGAAAAGAAATAAAATGTCTTGTCCTTCTGGATCGGCCCACCGAGCGTCGCGCCCGCTTGGACGCGCGTGTAGGATTGCTTCACCGGCGTCAAATCCACCGATTCGGTAGCGGGATTGAATGCTCCCTCGACGGAGAATGGATCCCGCGCTTGCAGATCCTTCTGGCGGAGAAAGCCGAAGATATTGCCGTGAACCTGATTCGAGCCTGACTTCGTAACGATGTTGACGACGCCGCCCATGGCTCGGCCATATTCCGGCATATAGTTGCTCGTGATCACCTGAAATTCCTGCACGGCCTCCTGCGAGACGGTGGCGCGAACGCCGTTCACCGAGTAGTCGATGGCGTCGGCGCCGTCGATGGAAATTTCATTCGAGCGAGCGCGTTGCCCGCCGAAGTTTAATCCGGTGGTCGGAGCGGCGCCGATCGATGGCGTGTCGTCGCGAGCGGATTGCGGAGTCAGGAGCGAGAAATTGATGAAGTCGCGGCGATTGATGGGGAGATTATCGATCTGCGTCGGTGTGATCGTTGCGGAGACGTCGCTCTTTGACGTTTCAAGCACCGCCGCTTCACCGGTTACGATGACGGTCGCGGTCGTGGTTTGCACAGAAAGATGGGGGTTATACTGCGCCACGGTTCCCAGCGTGAGCACCAAATCCTGGGCCACGAGTTTCGAAAATCCCGTCGCTTCAACCGTCAGTGTGTAGCCTCCGGGAGGAAGCCCGATCAATTCGTAGCGCCCATTCGCATCCGTCGTGGTGCCGCGCTCGGCCCCATTGGCATTATTGACGGCCGTCACTTTCGCGTTGTTCACCGCCAGACCTTGCGGATCCATCACGGTTCCCGACAAGTTCACAGTGTTGACCTGCGCACGGGCTGCGCTTGGGAGACAACTCAGAATCACTGCAGTCAAGATCGCCACGATCACATTGAGCTTGAATCGACGCATGAGCACACTCCTCGATTTCGGACTTGTGGCACAACCCGGACATGAACTTGCGGTCAAGCGCCTACCAGAGGAACAGGCCTCTAGCTGGAAACCCCAACACTCCCCGGAATGCCTTTTACTCTAACGTTTTAGATGGCGCAACAGGAATGTTGCCAATGCGGGTGGGAATTGCCCAATGCGTAAGCAAACTGCGTTCGGCTGCTGTCGTCTGAGGGGAATTGACCGCGGGCGAAACCCGGGATCGCCGGCTTTGGCTCGATTACGACCGCGAATTCGTCCCGGTAAGTTGGACCAGCGATTCATGCGACGCTGACGGTCCCGGCTTGATCGTCTGCGGCACGCGCCAGTTATCGATCACCGCGACCTGGTGCACGCAGGAAACCGTGCAGCCCGGCGCACAAGCCTTCTCGGTCAAAAATTCGCGGCGTCGCTGCTCGTCGGAATACTCCGCGAGCGGAATTCCGGGGTAGCCCCGCTGCTGCGAGCAGTAATGCACCAGGCCGTCCTCGCAGATGTAGAGGTAGCGCGCTCCGGCGCGGCACCGCCACACGTTCTCCGTGCCGGCAGCGATGTTGTGCTGGAATTGATTGATGCGTGAGAAGGAATGCTTCCCGAGCGACATGATCTCTTCGAAAATTTCGCGCTCGCGAGGCCCGAGCGGTTGCAATTGGCCGTTTCCATCGTGGATGAGGCCGACCGTCGAGGTGAAGCCAAGTTCCACGGCGCGATAGGCGACCTTCAGCGCATCCTCCGGATTCTTGACGCCGCTGCCGAGGACGGAATTGATGTTGATGTGAAACTCAGCGTGCTCGGCGAGCAATACGAGCTTCTGGTCGAGCACCTTCAGGCTCTTTTTGGACACGTCATCTGGCATCGCGTTGTCGATGCTGATCTGGAGAAATTCGAGCCCTGCATGGTTCAGCTTTTCGATTCGATCTGCGGTCAGGAGGTAGCCATTGGTGATAAGGCCGGCGATGATTCCATTCTTTCGAATCCGCGCGATGATGGCGTCCAGGTCCGGATGCAGCAACGGCTCGCCGCCGCTGATCGTGATGATGGACGTGCCGAACTCGCCGAGCCGGTCGATTCGTTGGAACATTTCCTCGATCGGGACCGGCTTCGAGAAATCGTCGTATTCATTGCAGTAGGTGCACGCGAGGTTGCATCGCCGAGTCGGGATGATATGCGCGAGAAGCGGGTGGCGGGTCGACACGAGCCCCTTAACAATCATCCGCGCCTCGCGGAGCGAGCGATGCGCCCCAAGGAGTTTTCGCCGAATTTTCTTTCGAAGCGTCATGATCGGCTTTCAGTCACCACCGCGCACCAATCCAGGCCCGCTGAATCATCCCTGTCCTCATGCGTTAATCTTCTATGCTACAACACCTTGGCTGGTCTCTATCGCACTTTTGGCGCCCCCCGTTTCGTTCAACAGCGCCCTCCCATGACGCAGAAAGGACCACCCGGCTTGCGTCGAAAAGTAAGCTTGCCGCATTTGGTTCCAGTACCGCATAAAAGGCCTCTCCTAGCGCGTGCCATGGCCCCCTGGGTGGCGTTGTCTGAATAGGCAAGCCTCGCTTGCACCGTCGACGGGCCGGTGTTAATTTCGAGCTTACCTATTTTCTTTGCCGTCCTCCAGTTGGACGCCCGGGACATCCGGGGCCGGGACTTCCCCGCCGCGCGGGAGATTCTTTGGCACCTTGGCTTGCTAACGACCAGAAACTGCCCCACGGGCGGCTGGTTCTGATTTCGTACCTGGCTGTCGGGATGACGCTGGTTTTGTTGTTCGGTTTCTGGAAGCTTCAGGTCGTCCAGTCGGAACACTTCGCCGATCTCGCCGAGAAAAACCGCGTCCGCTCGATTCCCATCATTGCTCCGCGGGGAGCCATGCTGGACCGCGAAGGCCGCGTCATTGTCGATAGCTATCCTTCCTTCAGCATTCTGCTCTTGCGCGATGATCCCAAGCAGCTCGAAAAAAGTTTCCCGCAGGTGGAAGACGGCTTGAATCTTTCCGCGACCGATCTTAAGCAGCAGCTGGACGCCGCGAAATCCGAGCCCAAGTTCCAGCCAATTGTGATCAAGCCGGAAGCCACGGAGGCGGACATTGCCTTCGTCGAGTCGCACCGCGCCGACATTCCCGTTCTCGAGTTGATGATGGTCCAGCGCCGGCGCTATCCGCGCGACGACTTTTTCGCCAGCGCCGCGGGCTACGTCGGCGAAGTCTCGCCGCAACAACTGGACAACAGCAACGGCCACTATCGCCCGGGCGATATCGTCGGCAAAGCGGGGCTCGAAAAACAATACAACGACACGCTCGAAGGTACGGACGGTATGCGCCGCGTCATCGTGAACAGCGTCGGGAAAATGGTCCGCACGCTCGATGACATCGAGGCCGTGCCTGGCAAGCCGGTCCAACTGACCATCGACAACGACTTGCAGCGAATCGCCGAAGCCGATATGGCCGGTCGCGAAGGCGCCATCGTCGCCATGGACCCGCGCGATGGCGAAGTCCTGGCCATGGTCAGTCGCCCCACCATCGATCCGAACGATTTCGCGGTTCGCGTCCCCGCGGACAAGTGGCAGGAGCTCAATGCCGACCCGGAGACTCCGCTGCTGAATCGCACGATACAGGCGCAGCTCGCGCCCGGCTCCGTGTTCAAGATCGTCATGGCCACCGCCATGTTGGAGACGAAAGCGATTCCGGAGAATTTTTCCGTCTATTGTCCGGGGTACGCACAATTCTACGGCCGCACGTTCCACTGCTGGGATAAGAAGGGGCATGGCGAAGTGGATCTACACAAGGCCATCGTGCATTCTTGCGACATCTTCTTCTACAACGTCGGAATGCGTCTCGGCATCGACAAGATTTCCTATTACGCCGACGCGCTTGGCTTCGGACACAAGACCGGCATCGATCTCCCGAGCGAAGAAGCGGGCCTGATGCCTTCCGAAGCCTGGAAAGAACGCGTCCTCCATCAAAAATGGTACGCGGGTGAAACCATTTCTGTTTCTGTCGGCCAGGGCGCGGTGACGGCAACGCCGATCCAGCTGGCGCGGATGATCGCAGGCGTGGCCAGCGGCGGCGTCTTTGTCCAACCGCACATGCTGAAAAATTTTCCCAACGAACAGATTACCCGCTTCCCAATCTCCGATTCCACGGTCGAGACCGTGACCCAAGGGATGTATGGCGTCGTGAATGAAGGTGGAACCGCCGCTACCGCGCGCATTCAAAACGTCGAATTCTGCGGCAAGTCCGGCAGCGCGCAAGTCATCGGCTACGACACGCGCGCGCGCCTCGGCAAGGAAAAGGAATTTAAGGACAACGCCTGGTTTGTGGGATATGCGCCGCGGCGGAATCCTGAAATTGTGGTTACGGTTCTCGTTCAGGGCGGCGGGCACGGCGGCGAGGTCTCGGGTCCCATCGCGCGTGACATTGTGAAAGCGTACTACGACAAGAAAAACGGCGTGCCGCAACAGCAGATCACCACCGAAAATCAGCCGAATCCTGAACCTCCCAAGCCCCTGGTGGCGTCGATCGGAAGCACGCAGCCATGAGAGATCGCACGCACGTCCGCGATTTCGATTGGCCTCTGATCTTCATCGTTCTCGGCATTTGCACGATGGGGATGCTCGAGATTTACTCCTCAACACACAACAGCGCGATGGCTGGCATGCACTGGCGCCAGGCCATCTGGATCGGCATCGGCTTCATCGGCATGCTCCTGATTTCACGCCTCGACTATCACACGCTGCTCGATCAGGCCCCTGTGCTGTATTTGATCGGCGTCGTGGCGTTACTGGCGGTCCTCGCCATCGGCCATTCCCGCTTCGGAGCGAAGCGTTGGGTCAGCCTGGGCGGGGGAATGAATTTGCAAGTGTCGGAAATAATGAAGTTGGTTATAATCGTGGTGCTGGCGCGTTATTTCAGCGAAGTCCGGACGGACCGCCTGACGTTGGCGGATTTGGTTAAGGTCGCAGGGATCACAGGCTTACCTGTGCTCCTGGTCCTGGTTCAGCCGGATTTGGGAACGGCCATGGTGCTGATCCCCGCTGCGATTCTCGGCGCGTTCTTGGCCGGGATCGAATGGAAGCACGGGGCCGTCATGGTGGCCGTATTGGCGCTGATGATTCCCGTGGGCTGGCATATGCGGCATCATCTGAAGCCGTACCAGCAGCAACGAATTGAAACATTTCTCCATCCCGAAGATAGTCCCCGCGGGGCCGGCTACCAGATTCTCCAGTCGGAAATTGCGGTTGGATCCGGCGGATTCTGGGGCAAGGGCTTCGGGAAGGGCAGCCAGAATCAGCTCGGCTTTGTACCGGTTCGCTATTCCGACTTCATTCTTGCGGCCATGGCGGAAGAGCTTGGATTTGTAGGCGTGTTGGTGGCTTTGCTGTTGTATTTGGGTCTGCTGCTGCGATTGATCGACAACGCCCAGAAAGCGAAAGATCGCGCCGGGATGTTTCTCGTGATGGGCGTGGCGGCGATCCTGGGTTTCCATGTTCTGGTGAACGCGGCGATGGTGATCGGCTATATGCCGGTTACCGGCATTCCCCTGCCGTTCATGAGCTACGGGGGATCGTCGACTGTATTTTTGTTTTTAGCATTGGGCCTTGTGATGAATGTGCGAATGCGGCGCTTCGTCAACTGAGCCCGGATTTTCAGATTTAAGGATCATGAGTTTGCCGGAGCCGCGTGCAATGCGGCGGCACGGAAGAAATTGAGTCAGGATCGCATCGGATGATGGCAAGCACCTTGGGGCAAAATAAATGCTTCCCGGCCGGACGGCCCATCGCAGGGCCCGCCGGGACGTGGCACGCCGCCTGGAACGGCGCGATTGCCTTCCGATGCGCCTCGAGGAGTTTTCATGTCAAAGGAAATGGTGATTTCATCGACCCCGCACGAGACGCGGGTCGCGATTTTGGAAGAAGGCCAGCTCTGTGAGATTTACGTTGAACGTGAAAAAGAATTTGCGTTAGTCGGCAGCATATACAAAGGGCGAGTTACACGCGTGCTTCCCGGCATGCAGTCGTCCTTCGTGGACATCGGCCTCGATAGCGATGCCTTCCTCTACGTCAGTGACTTCCTCGAAGAAATTGAGGATCTCGATCACGTTGTAACGACCGTCGAGGACAAGGTCCAGAAGATGGAGGACCAGGGCGGCCAGGTGTTTTCAACCGACGCCGCCGGCCACACGGCTTCTGTCGAGCCGTCGGATGTAGAGCCTGTCTCCGACGCAAGTGAACCGGCGCTCGACACTGCGCCTGCTTTCGCGCCGGCGTCCGTCCCGCTCACGAGCCGCCCCGCAAGCGCCCCGCAAGCGCCGCGCGATACGCACGGATCTTCTCGCCCGCCGCATTTTGAGAATCGCGGGCGCAACAATCGCGGCTTCGGCCGCGGGCGCCCGGGACGCAATGATCGCGGTGGCCGCCGTGATAATCGCCGCCCCGGCCGCGATCTGCCGAGTTCGAAATACGCGTCACACCGGCCCTACGAACCCTCGACGGAGTCCGATAGCGGCGCGCCCCCGAGCGATTACGTTCCGGTTCTCCTTCCCGGCGAATCTCTCGCTCGCCTGAAGGACGCGCCGCGTACGCCCGTTTCATTCGCCCCGGCTTCGCCCGCGGAGACGTTTGAAACGGCATCTCCAGCGACGCAAGAGCCGATTGCTGCAGCCGAGCCGCGCGTCGAGGAATCGCGCGAAACGGACGCGCCGCGCTCTGCGCCTCAACACGATTCAGGACAACCATTCGAATCCTATTCGCGCAATCAGCCGGGATGGGGTCTGCAGCCTCTCCAGGGAGAATCCCTCGCGCGTCTTAGCGCACCGGCCGCTCCAGGCGCGACTCCGGAAATCGTCGAAGTCACCCGCGCTGACGAATTCGATCGCCACGCGCAGCAAGCCATCGAAGAATCCGCTGCCGCCGCGCCGGAACCATCTCCTTCCCTGGAATCTACTGCCGCGCAGGAAACTCACGGCCTGACGGAGGAAGAGGCAGTTTCTCTCGCCGAGCAGGTGGCCGAAGCGCAACGCGAGGAAGCGGAACGCGCCGCGGACGAACGACAACACGGCGAAGAAAACGGCGGACACGAAGAGTCCTTCGCTGGCTCGCGCGATTCGTCCGCGGATTCAGCCGACGAAGACACAGGCGAGGAGCACGGCTTTGCCGCCGATGACGCCGAGACCGCCGAAATCGATGCCGCCGGCGAATCGAGTGACGAGGTCAGCGCCGCCGATGACGCCGCTGTCGAAGCCGAAGAAAATGAAGGCGGCGTCGCGCCCGACGTGCAACCCGCGATCGATGGCGAAAGTATCGGCAACCAGTCGCAGCCGACGGTCGCGCGTGTCCGCGGCGATTTTCGCGCCCGGATGCAGCATCCCGCACGCCGCGGCGGTAGCGGACGAGATCGGGGTGGGCGTGACCGCGGGCGCCGCGATGATCGTGGACGCCGCCCGCAGCACGGCCCGAGTGGCGGGCACCGCCAACAGGCGCGCCGCACGCCGCTCATCTCCGATCTTCTCAAGCAAGGCCAGGAAATCATCGTCCAGATCGCGAAGGAGCCACTCGGCAAGAAAGGTGCGCGCATCACCAGCCACGTCGCGCTTCCTGGCCGCTTCCTCGTTTATATGCCGACGCTCGATCATACGGGCGTATCGCGCAAGATTGCTTCGGCTGAGGAGCGCTCGCGGCTACGTCACCTCGTCACCGAAGCCAAAGGCAGTTTCGGCGGCGGATTCATCGTGCGCACGGCGGCATCGCAGGCCGCTCCCGAAGAAGTGCGCGCCGACGTTGAATTCTTGACGCGCACGTGGGCGGAAATCAAGAGCCGGGGCGATCAGCGGAAAGCGCCGGCGCTCCTGCATCGCGATCTGAATCTCGTCGAGCGTATTCTGCGCGATTACTTGAGCGCGGATTACACAGCCATCTGGGTCGATTCCGAAGAGGAGTTCACCAAGGTCGTCGACTTTGTCAGCCGCTTCCAGCCGTCGCTCGTCAACCGCGTAAAGCTCTACACGAAAGACACGCCGGTTTACGAGGAGTTCGGAATCCAGCAGGAAATCGACAAGGGCCTGCGGCCGAAAGTGTGGTTGAAATCCGGTGGCTACATCGTCATCAATCACACCGAAGCGCTCGTGGCCATCGACGTCAACACCGGCAAGTTTGTTGGCAAGGGCTCAACGCGCCTCGAGGACACCATCGTCCGAACGAATCTCGAAGCCGTGAAGGAAATCGTCCGCCAGATGCGCCTCCGCGATCTCGGCGGCATCATCATCATCGACTTCATCGATATGGAAGAGCGGCGGAACCGCGAGAAAGTAATGGCCGCCATCGAAGACGCCTTGAAGGCCGATCGCGCTCCCTCAAAGGTTCTGCGCTTCAATGAGTTCGGCCTGGTGGCCATCACCCGCAAGCGTACCAAGCAGGCGCTCGAGCGCACTCTCTGCCAGCCGTGCCCGTATTGCACCGGTTCGGGAATGGTGAAGTCGATTCCGACGCTCTGCTACGAAATTCAGGCCGAAGCGCGCAAGATGGCGCCGGAGATTGAAGCGGGTAGCTTGACGCTGCGGGTGCATCCCGAAATCGCGAAGGCGCTCAAGACTCGCGAATCGAGCCTGATGGAAGAGCTCGAGAACTGGATCAAGAAGAGCATCATCATCCAGGCTGATCCGACGCTCCATTGGGAGCAGTACGACATTTATTGATTCCATTTCTTGATGAACTGGGGGACAGGCGTTCGTGCCTGTCCCCACGACATCCGAGGCTCGTTTGATGTCACATCCGGCCCCATCACCGAAAATCCCCACGCGCACCGAAACTGACAGCATGGGAGCGGTCGAAGTTCCCGTTGACCGCTACTATGGCGCGCAGACAGCGCGCTCGCTGATTCATTTCGACATCGGCCGCGACGTCATGTCGCGCGAGATGATTCGCGCATTCGGCATTCTCAAGAAAGCCGCGGCGCTGGTGAATCAGGATCTTGGAAAGCTCCCGCCCGAAAAAGCAAAACTGATCGTGCAGGCCGCCGATGAAGTCATCGGCGGAAAACTTGACGAGCACTTCCCTCTTCGTGTCTGGCAAACGGGCAGCGGCACGCAGACGAACATGAACGCGAACGAAGTCATCTCGAATCGCGCCATCGAGCTGGCCGGCGGCGTGATGGGCAGCAAGAAACCCATTCATCCGAACGACGACGTCAATATGTCCCAGTCGTCGAACGATACGTTTCCGACGGCGATGAACATCGCGGCGGCCACGCAGGTGGTCGAGATGCTTATTCCTGCCGTCTCGCGGCTGCGCGACGCGATCGACGCGAAGTCCAAGGCCTTCGCCCACATCGTCAAGATCGGGCGCACCCATTTGCAGGACGCCACGCCGATCACGGTCGGCCAGGAAATGTCTGGCTGGGCAAGCTTGCTTGAGCGCGATGTCGCGCGCATCCGTGAATCGCTGGACGGGCTTTACGATCTAGCGATTGGCGGGACAGCCGTCGGCACGGGCCTCAACGCGCCTGCCGAATTCGGCGAGCGCGCCGCCAGAAAAATTGCCGAATTGACGGGACTTCCCTTCCGCTCGCATCCGAATAAATTCGCGGCGCTTTCGGCGCACGACGAGCTGGTTTCAGCGAGCGGCGCGCTCAAGACGCTGGCTGCATCGCTTATGAAAATTGCGAATGACGTTCGCTGGCTCGCCTCCGGTCCGCGCTGCGGCCTCGGTGAGCTGACTATTCCCGAAAATGAGCCGGGCTCGTCCATCATGCCCGGCAAAGTGAATCCGACTCAGGCCGAGGCGATGACCATGGTCGCTGTGCAGGTAATGGGTAACGACGCGGCCATCGGCTTTGCGGGCTCGCAGGGCAATTTCGAACTGAACGTCTTCAAGCCCGTCATCATTCATAATTTTCTGAATTCCGTGCGCCTTCTCGCGGACACCTGCCGCAGTTTTGTGGACCACTGCGTCACGGGAATTGAAGTAAATCAGAAGCAGATCGACTTCTACGTCAAGCATTCCCTGATGCTGGTCACCGCGCTCGCTCCGCGCATCGGTTACGACAAGGCCGCGGCCATCGCCAAGAAGGCGCACCACGAAAATCTCAGCCTCCGGGAAGCTTGTCTGAAGCTCGGCTATCTCTCCGGCGAGGAATTCGATGCGCTCGTCCATCCCGAAGATATGACCCATCCGTAGGGCCGCAACTTTGAATGTTCGCTGCGCTGCGCGGACCTAAGAGCGCCGGCGGAAGTGCTTCGCAAGCATGTGCTATCATGGCGCGTCATTGGCATTTTCATCCCGCATTCAGGAGTCCCACATTTGACGGCGCGCATCCTCAACGGCAACGCCATTCGCGACGAAATTTACGGCGAGCTTCGCCAGGAAATCGCCGCGCTCAAGGCGTCGGGCGTCGTGCCGGGGCTCGCAGCGGTGCTCGTCGGGGAAAATCCCGCGTCGCAGGTGTACGTGAAGAGCAAAGTGGCGGCGTGCGATTCCCTCGGCCTGCGCAGCATTTTTCTCACGCCTCCGGCCACGATCACGACTGCCGAATTGCTCGCGCTGGTCCACGATTTGAATCGGCGCGATGAAGTCGACGGCATTCTCGTTCAGTTGCCTTTGCCGCCGCAGGTCGACGCCAAGCAGATTCTCGACGCTGTCGATCCCTCGAAAGATGTCGACGGCTTTCATCCAGTAAACGTCGGCAAACTCGTTGCCGGCCGGCCAAACCTGGTGGCGTGCACGCCTCTTGGCGTCATGGAAATTCTCAAGCGCAGCAGCATTCCCGTCGAAGGTGCCGACGCGGTCATCATCGGCCGAAGCGACATCGTCGGCAAACCCATGGCGATGCTGCTCCTGCATGCGAACGCCACCGTCACGATCTGCCATTCAAAGACGCGCGATCTGCCCGCCACCGCGCGCCGCGCCGACATCGTTGTCGCCGCGATGGGGCGCCCCGCGATGATCACCTCCGATTACATTCGTCCCGGCGCGACCGTGATCGACGTCGGCACCAATCGCATCACCCGGGCCGCCGACGCCGAGCGCATTTTCGCCCGCTTTCCCGAACGCCTCGCGAAATTCCGCGAGAAGGGCTCGGCGCTCGTCGGCGACGTTCATCCCGATGTCGTCGAGGTCGCTGGCGCGCTCACACCCTCTCCCGGCGGCGTTGGGCCTCTAACCATCGCCATGCTGATGAGCAACACCGTTCGCGCCGCGCGCTTGCGTCATGCCGGGCGCGCCGCGGGAGTGGCTTCGGTTCGCTCGTGATCCTGGAGGCGTAATGCTGCGCGTCGGACTGACTGGCGGAATCGCATGCGGCAAGTCGACGGTTGCCGCGATGTTTCGCGATCTCGACATTCCCATTCTCGACGCGGATCCTCTCGTCCACGAAATGCTTGAGCCGGGCCAGCCGGTGTATGCCGAGGTCGTTCGCGAATTCGGCCTCGGCATTCTGAATCCCGACGAGAAGGTGAACCGCGCGAGGCTGGGAGCCATCGTTTTCGCCGATCCCGCGAAGCTTGCTCGCCTCAATCAAATCATTCATCCGCGCGTGCTCGAAGTCGTGGAGAAGTGGTTTTCGGCGCTCGATCGCCCTGGTGGCCCGCCCGCCGCCATTGTCGAAGCGGCTCTCCTGTTTGAAACGGGCTATCGCCCGAAGTTGGATCGCCTCATCGTCGTACGCTGCCGTCCCGAACAGCAGGTGGAGCGGCTGCGCGAGCGCGAAATGAGCGAAGAGCAAGCTCGTCAACGCATCTCCGCGCAGATGCCCATCGATGAGAAGGCCGCGCTTGCCGATGACGTAATCGACGGCTCCGGCGCTCTCGAACTCACCGAGCGCCAGGTGAGAGAAATCGCCGATAAAATTAACCGTCTGGGCGGCCTCTAATTCTCGCTGAGTTCAACGAACGCTCATCCGCCGCGTTGGCATCAACGCAGCGGTCACAATTACAGGTCTGCCGGAAGAATACTCCGTCCACAATCGGAGACGCCGCCAAACCCACCCGGTTTCGTAACTCTTTTAGAATCAGGCACTCGAATACAGAGAGGTGTCAAACTCCTTCGGCAACCTGCATGCTCTCTGTTTAAAGCCCGGTAAGACTAGATGAAATCGGCTCCACTACACGCGCGTTCACATCCAAGCGCCCGGCGCGGCCGGGAATTGCTTGGGGGCAGCTTCCATGGGTAAGATCGACCCCTTTCTCGTCAAGGCTGTTTACTTCTTCCTCCTTTCGCCGAGCGCGCGACTCGCTCGTTACCTGCTCGTCGGGAGGGCGATGATCTTTACCACGGCCGAGCTTGTTAAGCCGGCCCGCGACGTCGCCTACTGGTCAGTGGCGCGATTCGATCTGCTCGCCTGGGTAGGCTATTCATTCATATTCTTCCCGTTGGCCGGGGCGCTGAGCCAATTCCTCCCGGGGTACCACTTGTTGCCCGCCGCCCTCCTCGCGCTTCCCTATTGGCTAAGAATCGCTATTTTCTTCCTTGTGGCCGACTTCGGCCATTATTGGATCCACTGGCTTCTCCACACCCGGTATTTCTGGGCGGCGCACAAATGGCACCATTCACCAACTTACTTGTATTGGCTGGCCGGAGTGCGCTCAACGCTTCCCCAGCAGTTCCTTTTCAACATTCCTTCTGTTTTGCTCATTTCGCTCTTGCAGGGGTCGTCAAACGCAACCTTGATTTGGTTCGGTATCATCGCCGCTCTTTCGAACGACTGGATGCACATGAACGTCACCTGGCGATCGCGCTGGCTGGAAATGTTCTTCGTCACGCCGAGGTATCACCAGATTCACCACAGTGACGACCGGAAGTACTCGGGCAAAAACATGGGCGTCAAGTTCACCCTTTGGGACCGGCTCTTCGGCACATACGTTGATCCGGAATCCGTGCACGAGAAATTGACCTTCGGAATCGGCGAAAAAGAAAATCCAGTGCGGGTTGTACTCGGCGTCTGACGCCCCGCCTCACTGAATCTCTTCCGCTTGCTCTGTTTAATCTCGAACTTTTATCTTCCTCATCTCCATTTGCTCCTCGTAACTTAGTGTCGGTGAACGCTTGCATGCCTCCGGCAACTGCGATATAGCTTTTGCAGAGCGTAAAGAGACCCGCAAAATGAGACAAACTCCGAATTTCCGTACACGCATCCGGTTTCTGATGATCGGCCTGATTCTAGTCCTCGGTGCCTTCTGGGCCGGCGCACACTGGGGTACGCAAACTCCCACCTCGGTGCAGGCGCTGCCCGAACCTTCTGCTTCGAGCGGCACGACCCTCGACGCGCTCGAATCCGAGAACGTTCGCATTTATCGCCAGGCGTCTCCAGCCGTCGCGAACATCGTGACACGCACGGTCGAGTACGATTTTTTCTACAATGCCGTGCCGGTCGAAGGCGCAGGCTCCGGCTTTGTCATTGATACCGACGGCCACATCTTGACGAACTACCACGTCGTACAGGACGCGCAGACCATCGAAGTCGTCCTCGGCGATCAATCACACTTTCGCGCCAAGCTCATCGGAGCGGACACGCGCAACGACATCGCGTTGATTCAAATCGATGCTCACGGGAAGAAACTCACTCCGCTGACCCTCGGCGATTCGCACTCGCTTCAGGTCGGCCAGCGCGTTCTCGCCATCGGCAACCCCTTCGGATTTCAGAGCACATTAACCACCGGAGTCGTCAGCGCGCTCGGCCGCACCGTGCAGACCAGCGACACCACTTTCATCGACGAAGCCGTTCAAACCGACGCAGCCATCAATCGCGGCAATTCCGGCGGGCCGCTCCTGAATTCCCAAGGCGAAGTGATCGGCATCAACTCCGCGATTTACACGCCTTCCGGCACCACCGCTGGAATCGGCTTCGCGATTCCCATCAATACGGCGCGCCGCGTGGCCGACGATCTGATAACCCAGGGACACGTACGTACGGCCACTCTCGGAATCGAGGGTCGGCCGCTTTGGCCCGGCCTCGCCGAAGCCCTCGATCTATCCGTGAAGCAGGGCTTTCTCATCGAACGCGCCGTTCCCAACGGCCCCGCTGCGCAGGCCGGTATCCGCGGCGGGTCGCGCACCGTGCTCGCTGGTTTGCAGGAGTTGCGCGTCGGCGGCGATGTTCTCACCGCTATCGACGGCAAAGACATCGCGAGCCAGCTCGACATGAATGTTCTGCTCAATCGTCATCGGCCGGGCGACACCGTCACAGCGACAATTTATCGCGATGGCAAGAAGATGGATGTGAAGGTCACGCTGGGGGAGCGTTAAGCGCGATCGCGCAGCGGCGCACTAAGCGCGGACGGGCGGCTCGCCGAATTCCTCGCGAATCCGCGCGCGCTCTTGCGGCGACATCCGGTACCAGCCTTCAGCAATGTCGCGAACGCGTTCAAGAGTCTTCTGCATCTCATTCTGCTTCTGCTGCATCTCTTCGCTTCCCGCATCCGTCGACACGCGGATGGGTGGCGCGAAAACAACCACGGCGCGCGTGAACGGCTGTGGAATCTGAAAATGATCCCAGGTTTTTTCGAGCGTAAGTCCGTTCTCAACTCCGATATGGAACACCAGTATTGGTTTGCCTGAACGCCGCGCGAGCATCACCGGCCCCGGCTTGGCCACGTAGCGCGGGCCGCGGGGACCGTCGATCGTGAACGCGGCGTCGAGGCCTTGCTCCGATCGCTTGGCCATGTCGATGAGCCCCCGCATGCCGCCGCGCGTCGAGCTGCCTTGCGCCGTGCCAAATCCCAGTCCCTCGATCACTCGCCGCGTCCACTGCCCATCGAAATTCGTCGTGTTCATCACTACAATGCCATGACCGCGGAAACGCCAGATCGCTGGAAAGATGCAGCGATGCCAAAACGCGGCGATGATCGGCTCGCTGCGCGCCTTCGCCGCGTAGTATTGATACTCGCCCACCGATTCGAACCTCATCGTCGGACCGATGGCGCGCAGCGCTCCGGACACCAGCGCCGCGATAATGGGAATCTGCCGGCGTCGCCACGGCGACAGCTCCGGTAGCCGCGTATCAAACTGCGAGTTAACGGACGCGCCGGTGTGCTCCAGGTTCGTTTTGGCCGCTTCGCTCACTCGGATATAGTATAGGCGAACCTCGGTCGAGTCTTCGATGCCCAACCACCTCCCAATCGGCGAACACTCGTCCCGGCCGTTCCGCCGCCGGCCCGTCCGGTGGCTGCTGGTCGCTGTGTTGGCGACGGGTCTTCTGACGCGGTGTTTTGCTTTACGCGCGGCAGCTCAGGAGCATTGGCCGGCGGGCTCCATCGCGCAGTTGACCGGCGATGATATCTCGGTGGAAGGCGCTCGATTTGCGGTGCCCGTTCCCGGCGCGACGACGCTATTCGTCGCGAGCGGAAGCGTCGTCACGGTGCACTCCGGCGACGCGCGCCTGACGCTCGCGACCGGCGGCTTCGTCGACATCTGCGGCCCGGCGAAGTTGACGGTTCTTGAATCGGGTGGCTCGTTCACGCTCGCGCTGAGCTTCGGGCGCTTGCACGTTCACATGACGGACGCAACCCCGATTCGAATCTTCACGCCATTCCTCATCGTCACGCCGCTTTCGATCTCCAACGAAGCCCGTGATTTTACGCTCGGCCTCGACGTCAACGATTCCATGTGCGCATCCGCGGCTCAAGGCGTCGGGCGCATTGAGCAACAGTTTGGCGGGGACGGTTTGCTTGTTCCGCAGACGGGCGAGCTTTTTCTGGCGGGAGAGAAATTGACGCCTGTCGGGGGACCAGCAGGCAGTTGCCGATGCTTCTGGGCTCCGGCGGTCGCGAAATCGACTGCGCCGGCGACTCCACCAAGAACGGAAGCTATCGTAAAGCCCGTCGAGCCCGCGCCTGTGCCAAGAGTCATCCCGGTGGCACCGCCGGTCGCGCCTCCGCCAGTAACCGCCAGCGCCGCGCCGCCGCCCGTTGTGAATACGAGCGTCCCAATCGTTGTCGCTGATGCGGCGCATCCGATTCCCGCAGCGTCAACGCCGCCACCAAACATTCAACCAAGCGCTCCGCCGCAACTTCCACCGCCGGCCCCCGTCGAAGTCTTCGTCTTCCCCTCGAACGCGAATCTGATTCCGCCCGTCGCGCCACCAACGGACGAATCCCAGCCCGATCCCCCGGCGATTGTGCAGCCCGCTGTGAAATCGATCGTGTCGCCTCTTTCGTTCAAGACGGATTATCCGGAACCGCCGGAGGATTCGAATCCGCAGATGGCAAAACTGCTGAGCGACGCACACGTCTCCCGCGAATGGGTCTTTAAGGGCCATGTCGAGGAAACTGATGCAGGCGGCTCAAAGCACTCCGAAACCGCCGGGGCTGGCAATTCCGACACGATTCCGCGCAAAAGATCCGGGATGTGGGCCCGATTCAGGCGGTTTTTCAAGGCAGGCCCCCCGCCTCCTAAGAAAGGCGTCGTGACCAACAGCGATCAATAGGGACGCGCCGGGGAGCGTGCCCTCCTCACATGCCTTCGTAATTCGGCCCACCGCCGCCTTCCGGCACGATCCAGTTAATAATCTGATACGGATCAGCGATATCGCAGGTCTTGCAGTGTACGCAATTCGACGCGTTGATCTTCAGTCGCGGCGCGCCTTTCTCCATCCCCATCTCATATACCGCTGCGGGACAGAAATACTGGCACGGATTCCCGTACTCGCGCACGCAGCGGTCCACGCAAATGTTCGGATCTGTGACGACTAGATGGCACGGTTGATCCTCTTCATGCCGCGTGCCCGAGTGATAGACATCCGTCAGCCGGTCGAATCTCAGCACGCCATCACCCTTGAATCTCGTGGATTGGTCGACGAGCTCGCTGCCGCGATTGAGCTTCCTGTACTCTTCGTACCCCGCCGGGGCGTGCATCGGATCGATCAGCCCGCGCCCGCCCGTAACATATTGCACAGCCGTGTGCGCCAAGCCGATCCACAGCCCATGTTGGTACGCTTGATGAAAATTGCGGACCGCGTAAAGTTCCTTCTTGATCCAGCTCGATTCGAGCTTCCGTGTGTACGCCGAAAGCGTATCCGACGACGTATCGCCCGCGCACAGCGCCTCGTAAATCGTCTCGGCCGCCAGCATGCCGCTCTTGATGGCCGTATGAATTCCCTTCAGCCGCTGCGAATTCAGCAAGCTTCCCGAATCGCCGATGATCAGTCCGCCATCCACATACGCCCGCGGCATCGAATACCAGCCGCCGTACGGCACCGTCTTCGCGCCGTAGCGAATCAGCTTGCCGCCCTCTATGATTCCCTTGATGTGTGGATGCGTCTTGAATTTCTGAAACGCCTCGTGCGGATCGAACAGCGGGTTGTGATATTCGAGCGCGATGACCATGCCGAGCGAAACGCGATTCTGCTGCAATCCGTAAATCCAGCCGCCGCCATACATGCTGGAATCGAGTGGCCAGCCCAGCGTGTGCCCGACGAATCCCGTCTCGATCCGCCCCGCGGGAACTTCCCACAATTCCTTGATGCCGATTCCATACGCCTGAGGGTTCACGCCATCGAGCTTCAGCCGCTGCACCAAATCCTTGGTGAGCGAACCGCGCGGGCCTTCGGCGAGGACCGTCACCTTCGCGCGCAGCTCGTATCCGGGCGTAAAATTGTCTTTCGGCTTGCCGTTCTTGTCGACGCCCTTATCTTCGGTGACGACGCCGGCGATCCCGCCCTTCTCGTAAATCAAAATCGCGCCCGCGAATTGCGTGAAGAGATTCACGCCCTTTTTCTCGACCAGCCCGCCCAGCCATTTCACAAGCTTGTTCAGCGAGATGACGTAATTGCCGTGATTCGCGAGCGGAGGCGGAGTGATCGGCAGTTTCCACGAGCCGTTGGCCGTGAAGTAATACGCAGCGTCGCCGGTGACCGGCGTATCCAGCGGCGCCGATTTTTCGAAGTCGGGAACGAGTTCGCGCAATCCGCGCGGGTCCATTATCGCGCCCGAAAGCTGATGCGCGCCGATTTCCCGCCCCTTTTCCAGCACGTAAATATTTTCGGCCGAAAGCGCCGGGGTCTTATTTTCCGCGCCGTGCTTTTCGATGAGATGCGCGAGATGCAGCGCGCAGGCCAGCCCTCCGGGCCCCGCGCCGACAATCAGAACATCCGCTTCCAGTGTTTCGCGTTGAATCGCATCTCCCTCGGTCGCCATGCGCCCATTCTATCAGACGCATTAGCCGCTCACGGTCCACCGCGGACCTCGATATCAGCGAACCGCGCTCCTCGGCATTGAGGAAAAGCTACTGCGTGGAAACCGCGGGCCCCATTTTCACTTCGGTTCTGAACTTCTTGTAATCCTTATAGGAGATGTCAATCTCCTCATCGTAGCTCTTGAATAGAACCACGCGGGCATCCAGCTTGACGTAAATTTTCACCGGAAGCCAAACCTCATCGTTCACGCGCGTCTGCTCCAGATGCGCGCGCGTCCCTTTGTGCAATCGCAGAAGAAACAGGCCGTAGCTCGCGTTGTTGATGGCCTCGGCATCGATCTTTACCCATTGCCCATCGGCCTTGTCGATCCAGATGCGAAAGCGAAAGTTCGGCAGAAGTGCTCCAGCCACACGGGTCTTCGCATGGTAGTCCGGCCGCGGCTCCGCTCTGACAATGTAGGTATCGCGTCCATTTAGGTTTTCGATTCCGTCGAGATGAAAATTGTAAGCATCGGCCACCTCTGCGATGTACGCGCGCGCCTTCTCACGATCGTTTTCCTCATTGGCCAGCCTCTCTCTTTTCTGTTCTGGCGTTTCGTTCTTTCGGTCGCGCATGAACTTGTCGATTTTTTCTTCCACTTTCGCCGCATCCTTCGATGAAAGCGGCTGATCGTTCTTCGCGATGAGGCGCTCGACCGGTTCGTCGTATAGGACCATGATCTCGGAAGTCTCCGATTCCGTCGACTTCACTTTGCCGTCCCCGTCGAGTTTGCGTGTCTCTTCCCGTTGCACATACGTATACGACCGCGCGATCTTCTCGTTCTCAAATTCTCTTTCCGCCACGCGGCGTACCAGTTCGCGCGGGTCAACAGGAGGAGTCGTGGAAGGTGCTACAGGTTCGACTGTTGTTATGGGAGGTTGCTGCGTCTGCTTTTTCGCCTGCCCCGACGCGAAGTCCGGAAGCGCGAGACTCAGGAGTGCCAGGCAGAGAAGTTTCGCGCCGCGTGTTGGGTGTCGTTGAATCATTCTCGCATTTCCTGCCACGGTTCAAACGGCACCGTCCGTCATACAGGGCGAATCGCGCCAATCGAGGCCGCCAAATTCCGCGGTGCCGGCAAAACCAGCCATGCGCTCACAAGTATAGCAAGCGGTGCCAGCGCGCTCGGCAACACCTTCGCACCCTCTGCGCTCACGCCCACGATCGCCCGCGCCGCTCCGCGCGGGCTCTCAATCCGATGCCCGGAAATATGGGAGGGATGCTCTTTGGAAGGTAGCTCGATTATTCGTGGCGCAGCGCAACCAATGGATCGACGCGGGTAGCACGGCGCGCCGGAATCCAGCACGCGAAAAGCGCAACGCCTACGAGTATCCCCACGACGATCGTATACGTCAGTGGGTCGGTAGCGCGGATTCCCACGAACACATTTGCGATCGCGCTCGTTCCGGCAATCGCCGCGATCAATCCGAGCGCAACCCCGATCGCGACGACGCCGAATCCCTGGCCGATAACCATCTTCAGAATGTCTCGCCGCCCCGCGCCGAGCGCCATCCGAATTCCGATTTCATGCGTGCGCTGCGTCGCAGCGTAGGAGACCACCCCGTACACACCGACGACTGCGAGAACCAATCCCAGCAGCCCCATCGCGGTCGTGAGTTCAGCCCCAAAGCGATACAGGAAGAATCCGTTTCCGCCCTGCAGCGCCGTCGTCATCGACTGAACATCGAACACCGGCAAGTTGGGCGCCAGCTCGCGTATCGTTTGCTGCGCCGTCAGCGCCAGTGTTTCGGGAGGAACCGAAGTGCGGATTTGGATCACATGCAGTGAATTGTAGTGCTGCGCCATTGGAAGAAAGAAAAATGAGCTGGGATTTTCGGCCGGACTTCGATACTTCCCATCCTTCGTCACGCCGATGACCTGAATGAATGGCCCGGCCGCACCCTTGATGCTGAAATGCTTGCCGAGCGCGTCTTCATTCGGCCAATATTTCGTCGCCATAGTCTGATTTACAATCGCGACAGCCGTCGCCTTTTCATCGTCGGACTCCGTAAATCCGCGTCCGCGCACTATAGGTAGGCGCATCGTGACGAAATAGCTCGGCGTCACGCTATTGTGCAGAAGCTGGGGCGGTCGCTCTCCCGCCTGGAGCGGATGGCCCTCGATGTATACCGCGTCCGCTTCGCTGTAATAACCCATTGGAATGGAGACCGCCTGCGCGACGGACACGACTCCGGGCAACGCCTGGAGGCGCTCCTGAGCCGCGCGGTAAAATTCCCGCCCCTGGGCGTCCTTGTAACCGACCTCGCCTACATCCATCGTGAGATTCAGTAGATGATCCGGCTCAAATCCAAGATTGAGTTGTTGCACTCGAGTGAGGCTCCGCGCGAACAGCCCAGCGACGATTAGGAGCAACAGCGACCCGGCCACTTGCCCCACGACCAGCGCGTTTCGCAAAAAATGGCGCCGCGGGCCATCGGACGAGCCGCGCCCTCCTTCGTGCAGCACCGCGCTGACGTCCGTCCGCGCCGCACGCATCGCGGGAAGAATGCCGACGATGATTCCCGTCAGGAGCACCGCTCCAAACGCATACGCAAATACGCTGCCGTCCGGACTGAAGTCCAGTCGCAACGGCAGATCCGTTGAGAGCGACAGCGAACTCAACACTCCGCTGGCCCACGACGCAATCACGGCCCCGATCGCGCCACCAAAAATCGCGAGCAGCACGCTCTCCGTAAGAAATTGCCGGACCAGCCGCCCTCGCTTCGCTCCCAGCGCGGCGCGGACGGCCATCTCACGTTGGCGCGTCGTCGCTCGCACCAGCAGAACGTTAGCGATGTTGAAACACGCCAGCACGAGAACGAGCCCTGCAAGAATCATGAAAATCGCCGCCGCGATAGGAACCGGATTGCTGGCAGAGGGCTCAGGTCGCGACAGCCGTTCCGGATAAACGCGTACCGCAACGCCCGCGTCGGTCTCAGCATATTGCTGCGCGAGCCGCGCCGCGACGACATTCAGCGACGCCTCCGCCTGCTTTACGCTGGTCCCCGCCTTCAATCGCCCAAGAACGTGAATTTCACGGTCACCACGATTGGTCCACAATCCATTCGTATCGTCTTCGATCGTCGTCGCCATGCTGAGCGGAAGGTAACCCTGACAATCAACGATGGCGTATACGCCGTGAAAATCTTTCGGCGCGACGCCAACGATCGTCACCGGGTGACCGTTCATGAGAACCTGCTTCCCGACGACACTCGGATTCCCGCCGAATCGGCTCTGCCAGTACGCATATCCAAGCACCAGAATTGGATCGCTGCCCGGTTGCGTTCCTTCCGTTGGCAGAATCAGTCGGCCCCGCGCCGGTTGAATTCCGAGCGTTGAGAAAAAATTCCCGGAGACGAAGCTGACCGCGACGTGGCTCGCGGTGCCGTCCGCCGACAATCCCGCAATGGACAGCTCATACGCAAATAGCCCGCTGAATCCCTCTGCCTGTTTTTGCAGATCGACAAAATCCGGATAGGAAAAAGCACTGTAATACGGATTGTTTTTCTGCTCGGTCGCCACCACGACGATCTGATCCGCGTGCGGCACGGGCAGCGGCCGCAAAAGCACCGAGTTGACCATGCTGAACATCGTGGTGTTTGCGGCCATCCCGAGCGCGAGCGTCAGCACGGCCACGGCCGTGAAGCCCGGCGATTTCCGCAAAGTGCGCAGCCCGAATTGAATATCTTGCAGAAGGCTGTTCATATTCTCGGCCTCTCCTGCGTTCCGTTTCTCATCTCTTCTCCCCGAATTCCTCGCTACTCGTGTCGCAGCGCGATTAACGGATCAACGTGTGTGGCCCGGCGCACAGGCAAATAGCACGCTACATACGCGACAAACGCGCTCAACGCGATATCCGCCGCGTAAATCCATGGATCGCTCGCGCGCACACCATACAAGAGCGATTCGCTCACGCGCGCCAGCGCGTACGCCGCCGGAAGACCAATCGCCGCGCCGATAAGCACCATGAATCCGACTTCCCGCAGAATCAGCTCGCGCACGTGGCGAGTCTCCGCGCCCAGCGCCATTCGGATTCCGATCTCGCGGCTTCGCTGCACCACCAAAAACGCAAGCACGCCGTAGATTCCGAGAGCCGCCAGCAACGCCGCCAGCGTTCCAAATCCCGAAGACAGGCTCGCGACGAATCGCTCGGCGAAAAGATCGTCATCCACCAGCCGGTTCATCGTCTTCACATCGAACACGGGCAGACTCGCATCGAGTTGCTTCACCGCATCGCGCATCGCCGATACCACCGACGCCGGATCCTGCTCCGTCCGCGCATAGAACGTCGCGCTCCCCAATTCCACGTCGGGATTTTGCGTATCGGGTAAATAGATGAACGGAACATCCTCGTCGCGCACATGCGCCTGATGCACATCTTTGACGACGCCCACGATCTCGACGTCCGGCTTCGCGTCGCTGTCGTCCCATCCGAACCGCTGTCCGACGGGATCTCTGTTGGGAAAGAATTGCCGCGCTGCCGTCTCGCTGATGATCGCGACTTTTTCGCTCGTCGCGGAATCTGCCGGGGTGAATTCGCGTCCGCTTAGCAGCGGGACTCCCAAAACTGAAAAATATCGCGGGCTAACCCAGTTCCGATGCACGTGCTGCTCAATTTTCGCGTGTTGCGTGTCTCCCGGAATCGTCAGCCCCGAGCCGTCCGTCGAGCCGACCAGCGTTCCAATCACGGCTGAGCCCGCCGCTGTCACTCCCGGCAGCGCTGCGATCCGTTCACGCAGTTGTGCGCTGAGCTCCGCCGTGCGCGCTTGCGAATATCCGTTCAATTGCGGTGCGATCGTGAAGGAAACCAAGTGGTCCGTCCTCAGCCCCAGATCCACATGCCGCAGGTTCCACAGCGTTCGCGTGAACAACCCCGCGCCCGCCAGCAATAGCACCGTGAACGCCATCTGCGTCGCCACCAGCCCCTTGCGAAACCGCACGTGAGACAATCCCGCCGACGTCGTCGAGCCCTGCTCCTTCAGCGTCTGTGAGACGTCGGCGCGCGTCACCCGCCACGCAGGCAGAAGTCCAAATACCAATCCCGAAATCGCCGTCGCTCCGATCGCAAACGCAAGCACGCTCCAGTCGAGCCGTGGCGTCAGCCCCTGAATGTCGGCTCCGCTTTCCAGCGCCGAGACGAGAACATCAAGCGTCCACGACGCGATCACTACGCCCAGCGCCCCGCCCGCCGCGGCGCAGAGCAAGCTCTCGACGAGGAGCTGCCGTATCATTCGCCACCGGCTCGCACCCATCGCCGCCCGAATCGCAAACTCGCGCTGCCGGGTCGCGCCCCTCGCCAGCAGCAGGTTCGCGATGTTCGCGCACGCCAGCACCAGCACGAGCACCACCATCACCATGAGTGCACGCAACGGCGACGCCGCATCTCGCTGCACGGTGTCGCGGCCTTGGCCGCCTGGGCTGAGGGTGAGCTGCCTGCTCAGAAATTGCTGCCGCTCTGCTTCATTCCATCCCTTGTTTGTCGGAAGCTGCTCTTCGAGCAGCGGCTTGTATGCACTCTGAATGCCCGCTCGCGCGCGCTGGATCGACATCCCCGGCTGCAAACGGCCGAACACCGCGAGCCAGTAATCGTTCCAATCGTCGAGCCCGTTCCAGTTCGGCGTCATCTGCGCCTTCATCATCAGCGGCACGAACACATCCGAGAGTTGCCCCACTTGAATGCCTGAGAATCCGGCCCTCGCCACTCCCACCACCGTCATCGGAACGTTGTTCACCAGAATCGATTGATTCAACACATTCGGATTGCGGCCGAAGCGCCTTTCCCAATAGCCGTGGCTCAACACAACAACAGTTTGCGCGCCCGGCACTTTGTCATCGTCCAAAGAAAAAACTCGGCCGAGCGCCGGCTCCACGCCCAACACCTCGAAATAATTTCCGGAGACAAGGTCGCCCGAGGCTTTCTCGGTATCTCCGCCATAACCCACGCTCGCAGAAAACGGAAAGCGCGCCAGCAATCCGGAAAAGACGGAATTTTTCTCGCGCAGGCCCTTGTACAGCAGATATGAAAACGATTCGGCATTGTCGCCGTCGCTCCAGGTGTGCCCGTTCCTTAGCCCGGGATTGCGCAGCATGACCAGTTCATTCGGATTTTTCACCGGCAATCGCCGCAGGAGAACCTGATTGAAGACGGAAAAAATAGCGGTATTGGCGCCGATTCCCAGCGCCAGCGTCAAAATCGCGGCCGCGGCGAAGCCGGGAGTCCGTCCCAGCGACCGCAGCCCGTATCTGAGGTCCTGCCACAGTGTGTCCACGGTCGCCCCTCGACGCTCGGTTAACCCGGGCCGCCTCCACGCATCGGACCACACGCCCAGCCCGGGCTAGTCTTCGGCAGGTTCAGTGCCACGCACGGGCTGATCTAATACACTTAGTTTCTGTAGGTTAGAACCCTATGAGCAAGTCGCGCGGCGCCACATTGCCCGCTTTCGGGATATGACTATGCGAATTCGGACACGCTTCGCGATTTCGGAATTCGGGCGCTGGACGTAAATCGAGGCGTAGCCCATCAGAAATTTCCCGGCACTCGCCAGGAACGCACTTCGGTGCGTCGCTCAACTATTCGCATCGCAGCGCGACCAGCGGATCCACTTGGGTAGCGCGGCGCGCCGGTATGAAACACGCCGCTGAACTCACCGCAATCAAGACAGCCGTCACGCTCGCCAGTACGATCGGATCCATTGGACTCACTTCAAACAGCAAATCGGCCAGCACCCGCGTCAACCCAAACGCTCCCGCAATCCCTACTGCAATTCCCGCCCCAACCCAAATCATCCCGCGCGCGAGAACAAACCACAAAATCTCACTCCGCTGCGCTCCCAGCGCCATTCGGATGCCGAGTTCCCGCGTCTGTTCGCTCACCGCGAACGAAACCACGCCGTAGATTCCCACCAGCGCCAGAATCACTCCAAGTCCCGCAAATGCTCCGAGCAACACCGTTCGAAATTTCTCGGGCGCAACCAGCCGCTCCACCGATTGCTCCATCGATCCGAGATCGCTTACGGGCAACTCGGAATCGAGAGACCATACCTGCTGGCGCAGCGTTGCTGCGAGCGCGTTCGGATCCGATTCCGTGCGCACAAACAGTTCGATGCCTCCACTGGAAGGATCTTGCTCGAAGGGAATGTACAAGTTCCGGCCGGGCTCCCGCGCTCAACGCCACGTCGCGCGTGTCGCCCACGACTCCAACTACTTCCGACCACTTCGGTTGGCCCTTTTCGCCCGTCTCGATGCTGATGTGTTTCCCAATGGCGTCGCCCCCGGGCCAGAAGAGATGGGCGCACGCCTCGTTGATAATTAAGACGCCCTGGGAATTCGCAGTATCGAGACGCGAAAAATCCCGGCCTTTGTGAATCGGAATTTGAACGGTATCGAAATAGCCCGGCGTAACGGACTTATTCTCGAGCGGCGGCAGCGATGCATTGGTCTGCTCCGGCGCGCCCTCGATCTTGATACCGGACATCAGCGCCAGGTAGTCCGAGAGCAAGGACGAACTCGACGCGGCCGCACTTTTTATGGGCATATTCTTCACGCGATCGAGGAGCTCTTCCAAAAATACCCTCTCTTGAGCCACTGGATACTTTGCTTCGGGAAGAGAAATGCTGGCCACCAACAGATGGTCGGTATGAAATCCTGGATCCACGTGGGTCAGACGCTCAAAGCTCTTGATGAGGAGCACAGATCCGATAAGCAAGACGAATGCGAGGCTCACCTCCAGGCCAACCAAAATATTTCGCATCCGCTGCCGCCCCGGAGACCCGGCGCCGCTCGCCGATCCCGAAGACTTGAGTGACCTCCCAATCTCCGCGCGCGAACTCCGCAATGCCGGCGCCAATCCGAACAGCGCAGCCGCCAAAAAACACACGCCCATCGTGAACGCGAGAACCTCACGGTCCATGCGAAGTTCCGCAAGCCGCGGCATGTCCGCTGGCGCAAGCGCGCGAAAAACGTCCACGCCGAGAACGCCAAGCAGCAGCCCAGCAACGCCGCCCACTATCGCCAGAACTACGCTTTCCACGAGCAGCTGCCGTGCTATTCGCCCGCGACTCGCTCCCAGTGCGGCGCGCACCGCGAATTCCTTCTGCCGTCCCAGGCACCGCGCAAGCATCAAGCTGCCAACATTCGCGCAGGCAATCAAAAGAACAAACGCCGCTGCACCCATCAGAACCAGCAGCGCCCGCCGCAGGCTTTTCACGGCTTCTTCGGGTACAGAGGACAGCAGCACTTTCATACCGCGATCGAGGTCGGGATGTTTTTGCGCGATTCGCGGCCCGATCGCGTCCATCTCGGTTTGAGCGTGCTGGATCGCAACTCCGCGCTTGAGCCGCGCGAGCACAAAGTACGAGTGAGTACCATACGCGGAGGACTCCGCGTCCGTGAGCGCCAGAGGTACCCACAGCCTCGCATCGTTGAGAAACGCAAAACCGTGCGGCATCACGCCGATAATCGTGAAGGGCTTCGAATCCAAATGCAGCGTCTTTCCGATCACGTTCGGATCGGCGGCGAATCGTTGCCTCCAAAGCCCCTCGCCGATGAGGACCACGCTGCCTTTTCCATTGAAATCATCCGCCGGCGAAAACAACCGTCCGCGAATCGGAGCCGCACCGAGAAGCGAAAACAGATCGGGCGAGGCTTCAATCACCTCCTCCCGCTCCGGCTCGCCATTCCCCGTCATATTTCTGAGGCCGTGGTCGTACATCGCCATGCTGTCGAAGACGTCGCTGCCCGCGCGAATATCTTCAAAGTCCGGCGGCGCTACGCCTAATTGGAAACCAGGAAACGCCGCAACCGATATACGTATGTGAACGAGACGTTCGGCTTCGGGATAAGGGACAGGGTGAAGCAGAATTCCGTTAATGACTGTAAAGACCGCCGCGTTCGCGCCAATCCCCAGTGCCAACGTCAGCACCACAACGGCCGAAAAGCCCGGGCTCCGCGCCAGCATGCGCACTCCATACCGCAAGTCCTGCCAGAGTGTGCTCATCGGTCGTTCTCCAGCCGCAATCTCAGCGACTCTCGCGGATCGCAACTCACCGAGACACTACGTCGAATCACCCACGTATTCACGCCAATCTCTCGATGCATACATACTGGGGGGTCGCTACGGCACTTTGATGTTCGAGGCGTTGCCGAAGGTTTTCTGTCGCCGAAACGCTGTCGCCGTTCTACCCGGCCTTCGATTTTTCCAGCTCTTCTGTCAGCGCGGGAACAATTTCGAAGAGGTCGCCGACGATGCCATAATCCGCGATTTCGAAAATCGGCGCATTCTGATCCTTGTTGATCGCCACGATCGTTCGCGCGCCTTTCATTCCCACCACGTGCTGGATCGCGCCGCTGATTCCGAGCGCGAGATAAAGCTTCGGCGCCACCGTCTGCCCCGAGCTGCCGATCTGGCGATCCATCGGCAGCCAGCCTTCATCGCATATGGGCCGCGACGCCGCCAGCTCCGCGCCAAGCGCCTTCGCGAGCTTTTCCGCCAGCGGAATATTTTCCGGCGCCTTGATCCCGCGCCCGATCGAAACGAGCAGTGGCGCCTGCGTCAAATCCACGGCCTGCTTCGCTTCCCGGAAGAGCTCGAGCGGCTTCGTTCGAATCTGCTCCGGCTTGAGCTCGACGCTCACGGTTTTCACCGGCGCTTTTCCGCCCGAGCGCTTCGCCACTTGATCGCCGCGAAACGCGCTGGCCTGAAACGTCGCGATCCACGGTGCCTCGCCTTCGAAAACCACGTCCGCCGCCGTGCGCCCCTGAAACATTTGCCGCACGAAAACGAGCTTTCCATTCTCGTAACGGTAGCCGATGCAATCGCCGATCATGCCTTTGCCGAGCGACGCAGCAAGCTTCGGCGCGAAATCGCGCACCTGGTACGTGTGCGGCAGGAGCACGAAATCGGGCTTCGCCGTTTCCACCACTTGCCGCAATGCAAGCGTGAATCCGTCCGGCGTGTATTGCTCGAGAAGCTCGTGCTCGACGAGAAGCACCTCATCGAGCTGCGATGCCGCGAGTTCGTCTGCGAGTCCCGCCACGCCTTTGCCGATCACGACGCCGCTCAGCGTTCCGCCCGTCTGTTTCGCAATCTGTTGGGCTGCGGACAGCGTCTCGAAGCTAACTTTGTTCCACTTCGCCCCGCGCTGTTCGGTAATCAATAGAATTTTCATCAGTGCGTCTCGCGATCTCCGCCTATAAAACCCGCGCTTCGTGCCTCAACTTCTCCACCAGCTTCGCCGCCACTTCCTTCGGCGAGCCGGTTAGAAATTCCGTCTTCTTCGTCTTCTGCGGCACGTAAATTTTCTGCACGCGCTGCGTCAGCGCCTCGGGCACGCCGAGCGACGCGCGCTGCACCGTGGCGATTTCTTTTTTCTTCGCCGCCATGATGCCCTTCAGCGTGGCGTACCGCGGTTTGTTGATGCCCGACTGAATCGACAAAATCGCCGGCAGCGGCAGCTCCACCCATTGAAACCATCCCGCTTCCAGCTCGCGCTTCAGCTTCATGCGCCCTTCGAGAACTTCGATCTGCATGATGATCGTCGCGTGCGGAAGCCCGAGCAATTCGGCCAGCAGCACGCCCGTCTGCCCGAATCCCTGATCGTCGCTCTGCAAGCCGGTCAGAATCAGATCGAATTTTTCATCCCGGATCGCCGCGGCCAGCGATCTCGCCGACCCCAGCGGATCGAGTTTGTAGAATTGATCGTCCACCACATGAATGCCTCGATCGGCGCCCTTCGCCAGCGCTTCTTTGATCGTCTGCTTGACGCGGTCCGGCCCCATCGAAATCGCCACCACTTCTCCGCCGTGCTTTTCCTTCAGCCGCAGCGATTCTTCGAGCGCATAACCATCCGGCTCGTTCGTCTCGAATCCGATATCCGCCTCGCGAATCCACGCGCCGCTCTCGGCAATCCCGAGCGGCGCATCTTTCGCTGGAACCTGCTTCACGCATACACCGATTTTCAAGAATTCCTCCGCGTCAAACAAAATGTCACAGGAACTTTCAGATCTCGAATCCGTCTTCACCAAATCTGAAATTTCAAATTTGAAATCGCAGGTCCGCCGGACGCTCAGCGCGCTTCCCATCGCTTGAAAAGCAGCGACGCATTCGTTCCGCCGAATCCAAACGAATTCGAAAGCGCGTAATTCACCGCTGCCTTGCGCGCATGATTCGGAACGTAATCGAGGTCGCACGCCGGATCGGGCGTCTCGTAATTGATCGTCGGCGGCAAAATCTGGTCGCGCAACGCCAGCACACTGATTCCCGCTTCCAGCCCGCCCGCGCCGCCCAGAAGATGCCCGGTCATCGATTTCGTAGAGCTCACCGCAATTTTCTTCGCTCTCTCGCCGAACACGCGCTTGATCGCCGTCGTCTCGATCGCATCGCCAATCGGCGTCGAAGTTCCATGCGCGTTCACGTAATCCACCACTTCCGGCCCGACCTTCGCATCCTTCAGCGTCGCATTCGTCACGCGATACGCCCCGTCGCCCTGTTCCGCGGGCTGCGTGATGTGGTACGCATCGCCAGACATTCCGTAGCCCACAATTTCCGCCAAAATATTGGCTCCGCGCCGCTCCGCGCGCTCAAGCGATTCCAGTATCAGCACACCCGCGCCTTCGCCCACCACAAATCCATCGCGGTCGGCGTCAAACGGCCGGCTCGCGCGCTGCGGCTCATCATTCCGCGTCGAAAGCGCCTTCATCGCCGCGAATCCCCCCACGCCCATCGGCGTGATCGCCGCCTCCGCGCCGCCCGCAATCATCACCTCCGCGTCGCACCGCTGAATAATTTTGAACGCGTCGCCGATTGCATGCGCCGAAGCCGAACACGCCGTCGCCGTCGCCGAATTCGGCCCGCGCGCTCCATAGCGGATCGACACGAATCCCGACGCCAGATTCACAATCGCCGCGGGAATGAAAAACGGGGAAATTCTTCCGGGACCACCCTGTAGGAACTTCGAATGCTCCCGCTCGATCACATCGAATCCGCCGATGCCCGACGAAATATATACTCCCGTCGCGTCCGCGATGTCCGGCGTCACTTCCAGCGCCGACATCTTCACCGCGAAATCCGTTGCCGCCATGGCCAGTTGAATGAACCGGCCCATTTTCTTGATTTCTTTTTTCTCAACCCACTGGTGGGGATCGAAGCCGCGAACTTCTCCGGCGATCCGGCAATCGAATTGGCTCGCGTCGAAATGCGTAATAGGGCCGACGCCGCTTTTTCCGGCGATCAGGTTCTTCCAGACTTCATCGGTGCCGATGCCGCACCCGCAGACAAGCCCCACGCCTGTCACCACAACCCGGCGATTCAATGCAGGTATCTCCTGTTCGGACTGGGACGGGTGGACTACTTCTTTGAGTGCTTCTCGATGTACGTGACGGCGTCCTTGACGGTGGTAATCTTTTCCGCGTCCTCGTCCGGAATTTCGATTCCGAAGGCCTCTTCGAAAGCCATGACGAGCTCGACCGTGTCGAGCGAATCGGCGCCCAGGTCGTCCACGAACGATGCCGTCGGGGTCACTTCACTTTCGTCCACGCCGAGCTGCTCGACGATGATCTGCTTCACGCGTTCTTCGACGCTGGCCATTCTGTTTGCTCCTCCGCTTTCGGCGAGCTGCAACCTCGTGCTGCCCGGCCTAGATACCGGACGGTCGCGCCCCTGTCAAATCCAGTCAAACCGACCCATTCTAAGCGGGCCTCGTACCCCGGTCAACCTCATCATGCCGCCGTCAAAAGAATCGGCTCATCGCGCGTGATCACCAGCGTGTGCTCGAAATGCGCCGCCAGGCTCCGATCGCGCGTCTTCACCGTCCAGCCATCCTTCGCCAGAAACTCATCGCCGCTCCCCGCCGCGATTAACGGTTCGATTGTTATCACCAGTCCTTCCGTCAGCCGCCCCACGATCAGCGGGTCGTAAAAATTCGGCACCGTTGGCGCTTCGTGAATCGTCCGGCCGATCCCGTGGCCGCACAGTTCGCGCACCACGGAAAAGCCGCTGCGATGCACTTCATCTTCCACCGCGCGCCCGATATCCGAAAGCGGCCGCCGCGCTCGCGCCACGCCGATCGCCTTTCGGAACGCTCGCTCCGCGCATTTCGCCAGGCGCCTCGCATCGTCGGAAACCGGCGGCACTGGAACCGTCACCGCCGCATCGGCCATGAATCCGCCCTTCTCCGCAGTCAGGTCCAGTTTGACTAGGTCTCCCGCGCGGATCACGCGCGGTCCCGGTATGCCGTGAACGATTTCATCGTTCAAGCTGATGCAAATCGATCCGGGAAAGCCATACACGAGAATCGGCGCCGATCGCGCGCCGTTCCGCTTCAGAATTTTCGCCGCGAGTTCGTCGAGCTGGCCCGTCGTGACCCCGGGTTTCACCTCGGCCGCAATCTCCTTCAGCGCCCGGCCCACGATTCGTCCGACTTCCTTCAACTCTCGCAGCTCTTCTTCCGACGTAATCGACATCTCTCGCTCCAGCCTCGGTACCTCAGCCCCAGTGGCTCAGCCTTCAGCCCGTGCAAGCTAAACCACATCCCCACCCGATCCATCGAGCGACGCGTTCGCCAACACCGCAGCTACCGCGGCCGCGCCGGCTCTAACGTCACCCCATATACATCCCGCCATTCACATCCAGAATGTGCCCAGTGATGTAAGCCGCTTCATCGCTCGCCAGGAACACGATTGCAGCGGACACGTCTGCATCCGTGCCGGCGCGTCCGAGCGGAACGCGGCCGGTCATGAAATCTTTGACGGCCTGCGGCAGTGCTTCGGTCATCGGCGAAGAAATAAATCCCGGCGCCACCGCGTTCACCGTAATATTTCTCGACGCCACTTCCACCGCAATCGCTCGCGTCAGCCCGATCAATCCCGCCTTTGCCGCCACGTAATTCGCCTGCCCCGCATTTCCCGTCTCGGCCACCACCGACGTTACATTGATAATCCGTCCCGAGCGCTGCTTCAGCATCGCGCCGAGCGCCTGCTGCGTGCAGAGATGTGCGCCCGTGAGATTCGTCCGCAACACGGCATCCCAATCTTCCAGCCTCATCCGCAGCGCCAGAGTGTCCCGCGTGATGCCGGCGTTGTTCACCAGGATGTCAAGCCGTCCGAACTTCGCAAGCGCTTGTTGAAATCCGGCCTTCACTTGCGCGCCGTCCGCGACGTCCATCGGAATAGCCAGCGCGGCTCCGCCCGCCGCTTCGATTTCAGACACGAGCGATCTCAGCTTCTCGACGTTTCGCGCCGCCGCCACCACCTTCGCTCCGGCGCCAGCCAGCGCCAGCGATGTCGCGCGGCCGATTCCCTGCGACGCACCCGTCACCAGCGCAACTTTGTCCTTCAGGGAAAACATGCGATCACGCCTCGGCCGTTTCGGCTCGCTCTTGCTGGATTTTCTCGAGTGCCGCCTGCAGGCTCGCGGAATCCTCCACGCCCACGCAACGCACCGCGCGATCGATCTGCCGCATCAGCCCGGTGAGCACTTTGCCCGGTCCC
Source organism: uncultured Acidobacteriota bacterium (assembly GCA_963771905.1). GTDB lineage: Bacteria > Acidobacteriota > Terriglobia > Acidiferrales > UBA7541 > Palsa-147. The sequence goes on along the minus strand of CAVYVI010000009.1, from coordinate 852,870 downwards.
ACCTCGACGAACATATGCACGCCGCCTTCGAGCATCTCGTGAATCGAATCGAGCCACCGCACCGGCAGGCAAACCTGCCGCACCAGCGCTTCCCGCGCTTCCTCGCTCTTCGTGATGGCTTCGGCATCGGCGTTCGTGACGAGTGGGAATTTCAAATCGTGGAACTTCACGGCGCGCAAATCCTCTTCCAGCCGCTTCTGCGCCGGCATCATCAGTTGGCAATGAAACGGCGCGGACACCGGCAGTACGACGGCGCGTTTGGCGCCATTCTGCGACGCGATTTCGACGGCCCGCTTCACCGCCGCGGCCGTTCCCGAAATCACCGTCTGCTCGGGAGAATTCATATTCGCCGGCGCGACCACTTCGCCCGCCGCGGACGCCTTCTTCGCGATCTCCGCCACTTCCGCCGGCGCCAGACCCAGAATCGCGGCCATCGCGCCCTGGCCTGCAGGCACGGCTTCCTGCATGTAACGGCCGCGTTTGCGGACAAGCTTCACCGCGTCGCCAAAATCAATTCCGCCCGCCGCCACCAGCGCCGAATATTCGCCGAGGCTGTGTCCCGCCACAAAATCCGGCACCACGCCCTTTTCTTCCAGCACGCGATAGGCCGCCACGGACACCGTCAAAATCGCCGGCTGCGTGTTCTCCGTCAGCTTCAAGTCGTCTTCGGTGCCTTCGAAGCAGACTTTCGAGATGGAAAAGCCCAGCGCGGCGTCGGCTTCGTCAAATACGCGGCGTGCCGTCGGAAAATTCTCCGCCAGATTGCGGCCCATGCCGGGATATTGCGAGCCCTGTCCGGGAAATAAGAATGCAAGCTTGGCCATTTGATTGTCCGGTCTGTTGTCTCTTGGAATGTGCGCGAACGGCGGGTCTGGGCGAACTCCGCCGCGCTGCGCGAATCCCGGTCAGCCCTTCGCGGCCAGCGCGGCCGCGGAGAGTTCCCTGTCAATCTTCTCGTTCACTTTCGAGCGGCACAGTCCCGCCGCCACGCGAATCGCGTTCTTGATCGCATTCGGGTTCGAGCGCCCGTGTCCGATCACCGTGATGCCTCTCACTCCAAGTAGCGGTGCGCCGCCGTACTCCGAATAATCGATCTTCTTCCGAAATTCCTGAAACGCCTTGCGCGCCAGCACATAACCCATCTGCGAACTCAGGCTGCTCTTGAGCGCTTTCTTGAGCATCCCGCCGATGTGCTCGACCACGCCTTCGCTGATCTTCAGCGCGATATTCCCGATGAAGCCGTCGCAAACGATGACGTCCACGTCGCCGTTGAAAACGTCGCCGCCCTCCACGTTCCCCGTAAAATTCAGCGACGTCTCCTTCAACAGCGCGGAAGCCTCGCGCGTCAGGTCGTTGCCCTTCATTTCCTCTTCGCCGATCGAGAGCAGCGCGACGCGCGGCTTTTTCGTCCCGAAAATCGCGCGGTAATAAATCTCGCCCATCACCGCGAATTGCTTGATCTGCTCCGGCTTCGAATCCACATTCGCGCCCACATCCAGAATCACCGTCACCGTGCCCTTCGACGTCGGAAACGGCGCCGCCAGCGCCGGCCGGTCCACCGATGGCAGCGTGCCCAGGATAAATCGCGACGTGGTCATCACCGCGCCCGTGTTTCCTGCGCTCACCAGCCCGTCGGCTTTGCCCTCTCGCACTAGCCGTGCCGCGACATGAACCGAGCTGTCCTTCTTCTTCCGAAATGCCTGCGACGGCGAATCCGTCATGGTGATCACTTCCGTCGCATTCACAACCTCGAGCGGCAAGCCCTTCGACCGATGCCGCGCCAGTTCCTCCCGGACGGTCGCCTCGATGCCGACCAACACAATCCGCACATCCAGCTCGCGCGCAGCCAGAATGGCCCCTTCCACTTCCGCACGAGGGGCGCTATCTCCACCCATGGCATCCAGGGCGATGGTAATCATTTCTGCACCGATTCAAGAGGCGGGGGAAAATTAGGCCGTTCAGGCCTTCGTGTCAATGACTTCGCGTCCCTTATAATGGCCGCAGTGCGGACACGCCTGGTGAGGAAGCTTGCGCTCGTGGCAATTCGGGCATTCGGCGAGCGTGGGCGCCGTCAAAAAATCGTGAGCGCGCCGCTTGTTCTTGCGCGCGTGCGAGTGGCGTCGTTTGGGATTTGGCATTGAATACTCCTCGTGGCAAGGCGGGGGTATCCCGCCTGAAAGTAAGGGTACCAGTTTAACTGGCTATTGCTTTTTAGACCAGTCCTGCTTGAGGCGCGCCAGAGGCGCGAGCCGGGCGTCGGTAGGGTGCTTTTCGCACCGGCATTCGTCGTGGTTGAGATTCGCGCCGCAGTGCGGACAAAGCCCGCGGCAATCGCTGCGGCAAATCACCTTCATGGGCAGAGCCAGGTTCACCTGCTCGGCCAGCACGTCCGCCAGGAAAAGTCCGTCCCCTTCGAAGAAACCGATCTCTGTGTCGTCGAGGTTCAGCTTCACCTCGTCCTCTTCCGAAATCGAGGTCATCGAGCGGTAGAACAGGTCGAAATCGCGGCTCACGTCTTCCACCACCGTGTCCAGGCACCGCGCGCACACCATCTCCAGGCGTGTCTGGAAGTTGCCGGTAACCCGAATTTGCCCCTCGATCAGCTCCGCCGTCCCGCGCACTTCCAGGGGTTCCAGCTGCCGCAGCTCCGCCGAATGGAGATCCAGTGTGCCGGGAGCGTACGTGGCGCGAATGCGGATTTTGTGTAGGGCCAGCTCGTGCACATCAAGAAACATCGTCTTTTCCCCGCAGAATCGCGTCGAATTCCATTATAAAACCCGCTCGTTCGATGTCAAGGAAGCCCGCCGCGATGCGTGTGCTCGTGACACCAAACGAATAACGGGCGAATTGTGTCAGTGCGCAACGAGCCTTCTACTCTGCTGCGCTCCATTAACGCAATAGAAATCCTGGTGAACGTGCCTGGGCGCGAGGGCCTTCAGCTCCTCATCGCTTTCGAAGCCGGCGCGCCAAAGTGCTCCTGGTGTTGCCTCAGCAGGAATTGATCCGTCATCCCCGCGATGTAATCGCACACGACGCGATAGAGCGGCTCGCGCTTCGCCTGCTCCCGATAGAACTCCGGCATCCCCTCCGGATGCCCGAGATAAAACTGGAACAGTTCATCGAGCGCCTGAACCGAGCGCTCGCGGTCTTCCACGATCGCCGGCAGCGCGTAAAGTTTCGCGTGCAGGAATTTCTTCAGTTGCCCATTCTTCTGCGCCGCGTCGGATGAAAACGCCGCCATCCGCGCGCCGTTTCGCCGGATATCTTCGATGGTTTCAGCGCCCGATTCCTCAACGCGCCGCTGCGTATTCTGAATCAGGTCGGTCGCCAGATAATCGATGACGCGCTTCAACGCTTCGTTGAAAATCAGCTTCGGTCGTCCCTGCGGATGCCGCTCCTCAACTTCCGAATACATCCCGTCAAATAGCGGCACGAATTCACGCACGCCTTCGATGTTCACGAGATGCGCCTCATATCCATCATCCAAATCCGCCGAGTTGTATGCGATTTCGTCGACGTGGTCGATCAGCTGCGCTTCCAGCGGCGGTCGTTCATCGAGCGAATACTCGGCTAGCTCCGGAAATTCGCCCGCGGCGTAATCGCGCGAATGCTTGATGATTCCCTCGCGCACTTCGAATGTCAGATTCAGCCCGGGAAAATCGAGATAGCGTTGCTCGAATTTTTCGACAATCCGCAGCGCGTGCAGATTGTGATTGAATCTCTCGCCGTGCTCGCGCATCCGCGCGTCGAGCTGCCGCTCACCCGCGTGCCCGAATGGCGGATGGCCGATGTCGTGCACGAGCGCGAGCGCTTCCGCCAGATCCTCATTCAGATGCATCGCACACGCCACCGTCCGCGCAATCTGCGTCACTTCGAGCGTGTGCGTCAGCCGGTTGCGGAAATGATCCGAAAACCGCGTCGTGAAAACCTGGGTTTTCGCTTCGAGCCGCCGGAACGCGCGCGAGTGAATGATCCGGTCGCGGTCGCGCGCGTAATCGTTGCGGTATGGATGCGTGGCTTCGGGATAGCGCCGCCCGCGGCTGCGGCCCACATCCATCGCATAAGACAAAAGCGGCATGCCCGCATTCTATCAGGCTGTGCTGGTTTCCTCGCGCCCGCATGCGCGCGAAATCCCTCTAAATTTTCTTTGGATTTAGGATTGCCCGGGAAGCAGCGCGAGATCCTGTCCAGCCTGCTGCGCGATCGGGCCGTCCGGGAACTCAGCCTTGATCTGGTTGTAAATCTTCGCGGCATCGGCATTCTTGTTCGCCGCGCGATAATGATCGGCCAGTGCCAGCATCGACTCCGGCTTCGGAACGAAAACCGACGGATGCGCCATCAGATCCTGATAAATTTTCTCGGCGTCCGCCGCTTTTCCGGCGTTATCGTCGAGTTGCGCCATCTCGAATTTCGCCAGTGTCGCAAAATCCTCGTCGCCGCTGCGCGCCACCTGCTCGAGCCATTTCGTCGCTTCGTCGTTGCGATTCAATTTCACCAGGCTCAGCCCCGCGTAATACGCGGAAATCTGTCCGGGACGCGTATGCGGATATTTTCGCGCCACGGCTTCGAATTTCTTCGCGGCATCCTCAAATTTATTTTTATCATCCACATAAGTCGTCTCGCCCGGATCCGCCGCCGGTTCTCCCACCGTCCGAATCCGCGCGTTGAACGCATCCATCGCATTGTCGTACGCCGCCGCGGCCTTCACGGTCTGCCGCTCCGTATACAATCGCCAGCCCAGCACCGCCGCCAGGATCACGATGCAGGCCCCGAGGAAAAACACGGCCGACTTCTGGTGCGTGAGAACCGCCTGCGCGCCCAGCATAAAGCTATCGCGCACCTCGTCGGTCTTCAGTTCCTTCCGTGAAATGTGTTCCGTCACTACGCCACTCCTTGCCTGCTCCTCAAACTCGCAATGTTATCACAATCAATTCCGCCGCCGCGCGCCGCAAAGAAAACGGCGCTGCCCGCGAACGCCGGATACGCCCTCTAAAATCGATGCGCTGGAGATTGTATTTTGCGGCGAACGCGCTATTTGAAGCTGTGGATCGCCGTCCATTCTTCGTTCTGGACGTCGAAAACCGTATAGAGCCGCGTGATCTGAAGGATGTCGTTCACGCGTTTCGTGAGGTTCAGTAGCTTCAGCTCGCCGCCGGCGGTGCGCACCGTCGTGAACGCGCTGACCAGTTCGCCGATCCCGGCGCTGTCGATGTAATCCACATCGCCCAAATTCAGCAGGATTTTCTTGCTGCCGCCCTTCACGACTTCGCGAACCATCGTTCGAAGCGTGGCGCTTCCCTCGCCGAGCGTGATGCGCCCGCTGAAATCTATAATATCCACGCCACCATTTTCGCGGCAGGTGCCGTCAAGTGACATAAAATCAGGACTCCTTGTCCCGCGCGGCAGGACGGCTTCCATTTTCGCGCGGCGCAACCGGGAGCCGCTTGGCCATGATCAGCTCGGCGCCTCCCTCGTGAGCATGCTTGACATCAAATTCGTCCATGAACGCCTTCATCAGAAAAATTCCCCGGCCCGAAGTGCGCAGCAAATTTTCTTCCGAAAGACAATCGGCCACATCGGCAAGCTCGAAGCCTTTGCCCTGATCGACGACGTGCACGATCATCCTCTCGCCGTCAAATTCGATGGTCATGAAAATCTTTTTCGCGCTGTCTCCCTCATTGCCGTAGTTGTAGGCGTTGATAACGCCTTCGCGCACGGCCATGCCGATTTTGTGGCACTCCTCCTCGCTGAAGCCCGCCGCTGCGGAAATCCGCATGGCGATGCTCTCGGCGAGGTCCACGCTCTCGAGAACGCTTTCGAGCGTCAGTTCGATTCGCTTGGTTTGTTGCGCCATGCCCGGGTCGAAGGTTCTCTCGAAGTCGCGCAGTATGGGTAGCACAGCGCATCCGTCGAAGTCAATGGCGCACGTCGCGCCGCGAGTTTCACCGCCAGTCGGGCCGCCCGTCGGCTCGCGCGTTGAGGCGCCAAGCGGCGCCGCAACCGGGCGACGCGTCGTAACCGCGCGGCGCGAGGGGTCGCATTTTGTTCCGGTTAGAATTGAGTGTTTGTCCATGTTTTCAAATCCTTAGGCCGATTTCTAATCGTTTGGAGTCCCGATTAGAAAGGATTGCGGGTGCGTTTGTCCGTCGCGGCGGGCCAACCTCAAGGCCTTTCGGCCCCCGCGGCACATTCCGAGAAAGGGCGGCCGGACGGCACGCCGGATTCAGGACGCATGGTTGCTGCGGCCGCCACGGCGGCTGCGGCGTAGACCGCCGCACTCCGGATTCGGGGTGGGCGCACTGATAGGCCCGCCGGCTGGCGTTGGCGTCTCGCGTTGTCGTGCTCCTAAACATAGCTCTCCATCCACGCTAGCATCGAAGGAAAATACTCGCAAATCCACACGCTGTAAGGGTCGCCGGAAACGCCGTCGAGTCAATGGGATGGAGGGTGAAAAAAATCTGCTGCGTGTAGGTGCGAGATGTGTTGGCGCTCTGAGGCGGGAAAAAGAAGAATGGTTTGGAGTTGAGGTGGGTGCGAGCTTTGCGTTCAGGGGATCATCACTAGGTCGACCTCGCCGCAGCAAGGATCGCCGTTTCCAAACAATCTTGTTTGTGTCTTCCCTTGGATCGGGCGGTTGACTTCTCTCAACGAATGTTCCGGGAACGCGGTCTTTAGCGCCTGTCGTGTCATTGCCAAGGTGGGCTTGCGGCTGTCGGTTCTAACGTAGACGATGGCGTCGGGTCTCATAAGGCGCGAAGCACGCACAAAGACATTTAGCAGCAGCTGACCGTAAGCTGCGCGGTTCTCAAATTTGCCCTTATGTTTCCCGTTATATTGGCTGTGGGTTCGGCAGGCGCTGGGGGGACCTCCAAGCAGCCAGAGGCGCAACCATTGATCATAGTGATAGTTCGTAACGCCCAGATACGGGGGGGACGTAAGCAACAAGGAAGGTCGTTGAAGCGCGTGACTACCGAGATTTCCGTTCAGCGCTGGTAATATTTCGACGCTGTCGCCGAGGTAGACCTTGCTGTCAGTCGTTGTCGGCCTGCCCTTGGCATATCGCCAGTTCAACTTCTTGCGTAGAAATTCGACTGGATCGATTCGCGGTGGTTTGGAGTTTCGGGCTTTCCACCATGTGATCGCGTAGTTCGGCGACATGGCCTTGGTCTGTCGCATTTGGTTTGAGAATGCATCCGACACTTTTCCGTGCAGATGGATGAGTAGGAAAGCCATGAGCGTGCGATCTACCCTGCTCTGTCGCCAATTCAGTTGGCCTCTTGCGCACAACAGGTATTGTCGGACTTCAGACGTGAAGCAGTGGCGGAAGAATGCTGGCAATTCTCGGGCCGCCCTTGAATATTGATGGGCCTCCGCTTGGAGCTGTAGGATTCTTTGGTCGACTTGGTCTCTCTCGGCGGGCGATAGCTTCGTCCGGCTATAAATCCAGCCGACGGGGTTGACTTCTATGCCTAGCGCATGTCTGCCCGCGGTGGCCGCGCTGTATATCGCGGTCCCTCGGCCAGCGAATGGATCCAGAATGGTGTCCCCTCTGGACGAATACTTCTGTATGACGCCGTCACAAAAGGCGGAGGGGAACATCGCATAGTATGGGCCGACGCCGGCCCAGCGTCGCGCCGCGGTGCTAAATTGTCCGATTGGCTCGCTCATGGCGTCAGTCGCTCTTCATCAGAGCCCGGGCCAGCTGCTCAAGGACTTTGGTGCCCAGGGTCAGTGGGATCGCTGCGTGGGAGTGCGCAGTGACGATGGGTCCGACGGAGTTCGGAAATCTTGAGGAAACGAGCTTGTCGAGAAGGCTGCATATCCGCCCGAAGCTCGGATAGAGTGTGACATCATTCTTTGAAATATCGTCTTGCGCGTCATCTAGAATTGGCAGTGAAGCCACTATTCGCGCCCCCGCCTTCGCTTTGTAGAAAAACTTCCTACCGAAATACGTATCCTTGCCGTAGGGCTTGTCACTGACGGAAAAGACGATCCGCTGTTTGATGTATTCGTCCGTTAGTAGTGCGTAGGATCGATTTGGGAAAAAGGGCTCTCCCGATGCCGTCTTATCGATCTCTTCAAAATGGGTGACGAAGGCTCCGGTCTTTTCGACCCCGATGATTAGCAGGTCGTTTTTCGTGCGATCCCGGACAATTTTGTTGAGCCTTTTCAGCTCGGTCTTGATGAGCGGGCTCAACCAGGCCGGATGGCCGAACATCGCAAGCGGACCGTCGACCACAAACGCGATCTTAGAGACATGGTCAAGCAGATTCCGCCGCTCAAACCAACGAAGCAGATGAATTAGGAGTACGCGCTCCCAGACCTGCACGACTTCACCGAACGCCTCACCGTTGGTCGTGTTGTCATGAAACCGTTCGTGAATTCGGAGAGCATCGGTGGAATAAATCGGATGGCGGTATTCACAGTCACACGATCCAACGCCGGTCCCGACTGAGATGTGTTTATCGCATCCAGACCGCGCCGAATACGGACAAGTTGTGGCCGCGGAATGTCTCGTCCCCATGAGTTCTTCGTAAGTGTCCAGGAGCGATTTCCCGTCTTCAGCATCGACTATCACGTCATGAAAGTTTTCATACAGAGCTTCCCTGAAGGAGTCCATTGCTGAAGTATGGGTTCGCGTGACTACGTTACAGCCGGGCATGGCGGCGTCAAGAGTTGATGCTTCTTCTGTTTTTCTGAATTCCCGTGGATCGACAGGCCGGGAGGCATCCAATTCCTCGATCTTGAGAAGGTCGAGAAGGACGCTGGCGACCGTGCAGTAACCGACCTTGGCGCCAGGGTATCCATTTCGAACGTCAACTTCTGCCCAGCTTCCATCGGTTGCCACTACGAAGACGGGGGGAGGCGTGGCGTTCTCGGGGGGTACTTTCGGAATGAGGGCGGGTATGCCTTCCGGACTCGTCGGACATACTCGCGACTTCTTGAGTAAGCTTTTTACGCGTTCGGTTTCGGCAATGCGTTGTAGGGGCTTGTACCCTGCAAATTCCCCTTCATAAGGCATTACTGTGCCTCGGGAGTGATCGAGAACTTTTCTATTTGCGCTGGGACGACATATGGATTGGACATGGTCTTGACGCGAATAAAGCCTTTGTCCTGCGCCCTTAGAATGCTGCTCTCAAAATCAGCGAAGTCATAGAACTTCCGCAATTCTTTGGTCTCGTCAGTATTGTTCAAATGTCCGATAAACCAGTTGGCGGTATTTCGTAGGATATTTTTTTGTATGGAGCTTACCTCCTGTGTGGCATAGACCATGCCAATGTGATATTTGGCGCCTTCCTTGGCGGTACGAACCCAGATGTTCTCGAGATCGGATTTCGTCGCGTCGGGAAGTAGGGTGTGCGCCTCCTCGACATAAACTAGAATTTCGGGCGGTGTCTTGGCCTCTCGGAAGTCGCCTCGGCTCCGCTCAAAAATCCGCCACATTATCCGGTCTGCTGAGGCCTGGTTCAGCTTCGGATTTCCGCTGGATTGGTCCACGATAACTAGTCTTCCGTCGGCGAGGTCTTTATAAATATCCTCCGCGTAGTCGCTGCCTACGTCCGGCGTATGCTGCTCCGCGATGCGGCCGATCATTCGTGAGCCGTTGGGATACCCGAACATTTCGAGGATCTTCTTGAGGTCGTCATCGGCCCATGCACCGTCGTGCCTTTGAACATAGGCCTGTTCGAAGGCGCTGTAGCCGGACTCCTTTTCGACGATGAAGTTTCGTAGTCCCTGAAGTGCTTGCGCTAGTTCTGCCCAACTCACATTCGTCTTTTGGATAAGGGTAGCCGCCATTGCAGACTCAGCCGAGTTGGTGGATTGACTGGCCTGCATGGCCGCGAGCAAGTCTGAGTTGAACAGCGATTTTGTTTTACCGGCAGACTGCCAGACGGTCTTCGGTTTGATGCTGTCAGGAGGCTTTAGCCCTGCCTTAAACAAGAGCGCGCGATAGCACAACACTCGGCGCAAATAGCGGGTTTTCGCTGACCAGTCGTTCTCATCTGGCTTTTCAAAAATGACGTCACGGAAATTCGATATGTACTTGACATTGTCTCCCTCTAGCGCGGCATCAATGATCTCCTTGCCGATCTGAAGATTTGCCTCCAGGTGGAAGTTCAACTTCATTAGCCTGCGCTCGGGGTCAAACGGGTGGGGAATGAGTCCGTAGGTAACGACGTCCTTCTTTAGGTCGCTGCGAAGATCATTCGGCCCGCATGCCCAGACGTTCTTGATGGCATTCGGATTCTGGGCATTATCTTTGTCCTGTGTGTTTTCGTTCGCGTACTCGCCGTTGGGGTCGAAAACGATCTGTCCGATTCGAAGTGGCGTTATGTTCCAACGTAGGGCAAATACTGATTTCAAAATTATCTTGGTCGTGTTGGACTTGCCGGTGCGTGTCATGCCGAAAAGCGCTGTCTTCTGTCCGAGCAGGTCTGTCGGCGTTAGGCTGACGGGGACGCCAGAGATCTGTTGGAATGGGCGATTGGTGGACGCGTAGCGTACTTCCCCGACTTTCACAAGTCGATCCTTGTCCTCGGGATTGCGCAGCCTCGGGTCCCGGTAGTTCATGATTCGGCGAAGTACTTCGCCGCGGGCTTTGAATACCTTAAGCCCTCTGTTCGGGTAGTAGTTGCTGAGGTCTGATCCGAAAACAATCTCGAACTTTGGTTCGCCTTCTGAAATGAGCTTGTCCAAGTAAAAGGTTCCGATGACTCTGCATCGGACACCCGCATAGCCTAGTAAATTGTTCGTCGTCGGATCCATAACGTCTCGATGGTCGAACGTCTTGTCGAGCTCGCCGCTCACGCGCTGTGCGTTTTCGACGCGGACGCGCAGTGCTTCCTGGGCGTTGGGGAGGTCCGCTTGGTCCAGCACGCGCAACAAGACGATCGATGAGTCTTCCTTCCGGACGTCGGGAATGCTGCCAGAGATAACTCGTGTTGCTATCAAGAATGAAAGTGCGGGAATTCCGCCGACCTGTTGGCGATTGAAATCGTGGATTTGTACGAGTGCTTCGTCGTAGCCAATCGAATAAACTTCGCCGACATAAGCGTCGCCGTCGATAAATGCCGCGAGGTCGGCACCAGCCGCCTGCAGCTCCTCTGGAAGTGGTGCCTTATCTAGCTGCTGGGCCACCGTAGAAAAAAAGTTCGACATCATTCGCCTCCCAAGCCTCTGTTGGAGAAGAATACCGTACCCACTATACATAGAGGAATGAATTGTCACCCATGTGCACAGTATGACTAGGCTCGGGGCGGCCACGTCGCGGGGCCTTGCGGCAGCCCTGGATCGGGGGCCCCCGATCGCGAACAGGGCGAGTCAGCGGAAGGGAGGAGAATGCGGGGCCGAGAGACTGAAGGAATGTCGCTGCGGGGCGGCGCGCTTCGCGACAGCCTTCGGCGGAGAGGTAGCGGCGTGCGCCGTGGCGCGCCGCCGAGTCGATGGGATGGAGGCGGGGAAAAAATGTTTCATAGGTGGTTCTGGAATTTGCGATGCGGAGCTCGTCGACAATCCATCGAGTGGCCTGTTTTGCGTGCGAAGCGTCAATGAGCGTGTGATGGCTTGACTCGAACTCCCAAGGGGATTAGCTTAGTTGCAATGCGTCTTGCGAAGCCAATCTTGTTGGCGGTGATTGCTGTCGCGCTCGCGGCGTACGCGGTCGACTGCGGCGCCACGACGCCTGAACAGGCCATGCGATGCTGCAAGTCGATGCCATGTTCGTCGCACGGTCATCACGGCCGGGATTGCTGCAAGACCATGCCAGCGATGCACGCTCCTTTTGTGCAGCCGTCGTCGGTGAATAGCGCTTCGATCTCGCCCGCCGTGTTCGCAGTTCTGCCGGCGGCCGACGAATCCCTTGGCTTGGGTTCCGCGGCTCCCGAGATTGTGACGCAATCCCACGCTCCTCCCATTTTCTGTCCCCCAGCTCCGCGGCCGCTCCGCATCTAGTTTGACCTCCAGTCGTTTCCCGGCTTTACGAATTGGTGTGCTTCGAAGCTGTCATATTTGCTGGAGGAGAAATTCGTGGGATTTCGAAAGGCAGTGTGTCTCGCTTACCGGACGCGAGTTTGCCTGGCGCTCGCTCTGTGTTTTTGTGCATCAACAGCCAGAGCGCAAGGGCCGGCACCTGAAACGGCCCCGCCGCTGTTTCCCGGCGGCGGACTCATCTCCTACAACTCCATCTTCACGACGCGCGGATCGATGCCGGAATCATCGGGGAACATCCCTCCGACGGCGCGGCCTACCTTTTCACACGAGGGTGATTTCAATTTTACGTGGGGGTTCTACCGCAATTTTGATTTGACGATTCTCGTTCCGATCGTCACGAATCGCTTCGCTGGCGTCAGTGAACCGGCCGCCGGCGGAACGGGGCTGGGCGATGCGATGGTGCTGGTGAAATACCGCTTCTACCGGCGAGATTCGGAACGAGGGACAACGCAGGCATCCGTTACATTCGGACCGAAAATCCCAACGGGCCGAACGGGCCTAGCTGATGGAAATGGAAACCTGCTACCCGCGAGCTTGCAGCCTGGCTCGGGCTCTGCTGATTTCTTCTTAGCCGCGAATTGGACTTACACCGGACTTTTCAGCCTCAGGCGCTTGGTTGCGGACGAGGATTTTCACTCACTCTTGCGCACACAAGGAACGCAGGCAACTCGCCTCGGCACCGACATCGAATCGCGCTTCTGGCTGTCTTACCGGCCTTACGAATCGAAGAACGTGGCCCGTGAATGGTTCATCGGCCCTGTCTTGACTTGGCTGCACTCTCAGGATGACCGCATCGCGGGAATTAATCAGATCGGGAGCGGTGGCGACGTGTTGCTGGCGGGGGTCACGACGTACGCCGGCGTGCGTCCCGGGATGCACGCCTGGCTCGGGATGGACTGGGACGTTGACCATTCCGCAGGCCCCATGTTCACGCCCGTCCGCCGCCACATCAGTTTCGGAATTACGCAACAGTTTCGGCTTCATCTTTAGTGAAAGGAGGAACGATGAATAGGAAAAATCTTGCGCTGCTGGCCCTGCTCAGTTTGATCGTTGTGCCAGCGGCTCAAGCGCAGATCAAGCATATTGAAATGCGTGTCGAAGGCATGACCTGAAATTTTTGAGCATACGGGGTGAAACAACACCTCGGGCGCCAGTCTGGCGTTCAAAACGTCGAAGTCAGCTTGATCGATGGAAAAGTGGAAGTCACGCCAAAAGAGGATGGGCAGATTGACCCCGGTCAGCTTCTGAAGGCGACATACGACAGTGGTGTGACCGTCACGGAAATGGATATGACCGCGCAGGGGAAGATAGTGAAGGACTCTTCGGGCAATCCCGGTTTGCAGGTTGAACCGAATCGGTCGTTTGTATTCGCACCGAACGAATTGTCGAAGGGGCTTGAATCCCTTGCGGATTCTCAAACGGTGGTCACAGTTCGCGGCCAGTTGTACAAAAAGGCCACGGGCAAAAAGAAAGCAGATGTTTCAGCTCCCTTGAAGCTGCTGATTCTGGAAGTGCAAAAGAAGGAGTAGATGTTGGGAAAACGACTGCTATTTCTGAGTCTCGCTGCGGTTGGACTCGCCGGATGCTCTCTACATCCGGCGAGTCCGCCTCAGCCGAAAGAAGATGTAATCGCGGCCGGTGCGATTGGGTCACGATTGCCGGAATTTTCGGTAAGGGACCTGCAAGGACGCGAGATTTCCTCGGCCGACCTGCGCGGCAAAGTGGTGCTCATTGATTTTTGGGCGACATGGTGCCAGCCGTGCAAGAAGGAGATGCCGGGGTATCAGAAGCTCGTGGACCGCTATAGCTCTCAGGGATTGACAGTTATCGGGTTCAAATTCGATACCATGAAGGATATGGAAGATCCACTCCAGTTTGCGGAGAAAATCGGAGTTCGTTATCCACTTGCGGTCGCTACGGATGGCTTGAAACGGAAGTTTGGCGGAATTGAAGGATTACCGACCACGATGCTTTATGACCGACAAGGAATACTCCGGAAAAAGGTCATCGGGTTTGAATACACAAATGTCATTGAATCGGAGTTAAAGCCGCTATTCTGAACGGCGTGTCCACCGATCGTTCTTGACGAGTCGAACCAATGACGCAAAATAGCCAGGCAGAAACCTGTCATGTCAATATGTCTGCTGAAATGAAGGCTACGCCACCGGAAGTGCTGCGACGCGTAATTTGGATTCAGACCCTGACGCTCATCTGGATGAGCGTGGAAGCAGTGGTGTCGTTGGGGGCGGCGTGGATGGCGCGCAGTCCGGCGCTTCTCGCGTTCGGGGGAGATAGCGCGGTCGAACTGCTCTCAGCGGGCGTCGTGTTTTGGCGCTTTTACTCGCCATCCGGCCGAGAGCATGCGGAGGAGCGAGCGAGCAGAATTGCCGGAGCGTTGCTCTTCGTCCTCGCGGCCTTCGTTGTCACTGCATCAGCCGTGTCTCTCTTCGGGCACGTCGAAGCCCGGCCAAGTCGTGTGGGGATAGCGCTGCTCGTGCTTGCCGCCATGATTATGCCCTGGCTGGCAGCGCAAAAGCGGCGACTCTCAACCACGACGGCGAGCGCGGCGTTGAGGGCCGATGCGGCGGAGTCCGCGATCTGCGGCTATCTGGCGTTGATCGCTTTGGCGGGCCTGATCGTCAATGCGATTTGGAAAGTAAGTTGGCCGGATCCCGTTGCCGCCCTGGCATTGGTGCCACTGATCGTGCGCGAGGGATGGGAAGCGAGAAAGGGCAAGCCTTGCTGCCCTTGAAGGGCGTGGATTTTGCGCGAGGGATGGCGCACGAGCTAACGAGTAGATTCTTGAGTGCGCCGCGTGGCATGGGACGTCAGTGCGCATCCTCAGGTGCAGCTGTTCCGTCTGACCAGTTGGGCACCGGGACCATGAACTCGGTTATTTGCTCCCGAGTCCCTTGAAATTGTGGATTCAACAAAACTGGAGAGCCCGGCAGATCCGCTCCCCAAGATTTCGGATCTGTAAGCGGGACGTAAAACATCAGATGAGGAACCCAATGCCTGGCGGAGTCGTTCAGGTATCCTTGTTTCGACATCATGAAGCACATTGCGCCAGGTTCCAGGGCGGGCAGCTCTTTCACATCGAATGCCTTGATGCCATCGATAATCTGAGATTTGGAGAGTCCGGCCAATGCCAACTCCGTCCTCTTGAAAGTGAGTGGCAGAATGGATCGCACAGCGGGGGGATTGAAACAAATCGGACCTCGCATGTTGGGGTTCCAGAACTCCGGAAAGTCAAACGGAGACATCCACGATCGCTCCACGATGCACACGAAACCATTCTTGCCTTTGACGGCCGTTTCGTAACCATGCCGTCCGAGGACCGTGACCTCGGCATCTCGTGAAATGGATTCCGGGGCAGCGCTCCGCGCCAGCGCGATCTCGGCATTTCGCTCCATCAGGTATTGATCGAGCGGCGCCATGTTCGGATAGGGTGCTTTGACGTCCTGTGCTTGCGCCTGCCCCGCCGCGCCGAGCCCGACAACCAGCGCAAAGCTTGCTAATGCGATCGTCCTGAGAATGTTTCGCTGCATTGGTTCCCCCTCAGACGCGAGATTCTTGTCATACCAACCGGATGGCCCGTCCTGCTCTCCCCTCAAGCCGCTTGGCGATATACCTTACACCATTCCAAGGTGTCACGAATCATCTCGTTGCGTTCATCGCCTACATTTGGTCGGCCACTCGGAAATAACCGCCTAAGCCGGAATTTCCGATTTGGACTTTCAGCTTGCGCATGGCATTGAACAGGAGCTGAAAGGGCTGATTTTGTTTTTCACCCATTGGGTATATACCTCCGGGGGCGTCCTCGCGGCGTTCAAGCCCGCACGAATCCAGATGACGACGAATGCCGGAGGGTTCGTTGCTGGAGTTCAAATTGGAAATCCGGGATTCAGGTTTGTAAATCTGCGCGACCGGGCAGAACAGAAATGAAACCGCTCTCGATCTTTGGGCTGGTTGCCGTGACCGCCATGGTGGTCTCGTACGCACTGGAGAAGCGCAGCCCGTGGTTTCTCCTGGCGTTCGCGGTGTCCTGTGCGCTGGGATCGGCTTACGGTTTTCTCCAGGGCGCATGGCCATTCGGAATCGTGGAAGCGATCTGGGCCGTAGTTGCCCTTCAGCGCTGGCGAACGGCAGCTTTCCAAGCGAAGTAAGCCTGGGCATCGGTTCGGAAATCCGCAGCGTACGGCGGAGGCAGTCTTTGGGGCGGGCGCGCTCTCACTCGACTCTGCAGTAGCAATAGAGGAATTGTTGGGTGGTGCCAAAGGGAGTGTGGTGAAGCTCCTTGGAACTCTCCGCCAGCCGGAAGCGCACGCCAAACTCCTCATGAAGCGATTCGGCGTCGTAACGCACCACATCGAGCCCGCTGCATTCCGTGGGACCCTCCGGGCCAAACGTGCTGACAATGACGTGGCCCCCCGCTTGACAGAGCGAGCGACCTGCCGGACATAGGCGATACGCCGCTCGCGTGCAGTAAGAAAATGGAAAACCGCGCGGTCATGCCAGAGATCGTAGGCGCCATGTTGCAGTTCGATTTCGGTGATATCGCCGGCGAGCCAGCGCAACTGTTCGGAAGGCGAACCCAATCGACGCCTGGTGAGGTCGATTGCCGTCTGCGAGATATCGAGAACGGTGATGTTCTTGTAGCCGCAGAGAAGAAGGTCGTCAACGAGTGTGGATTCGCCGCCGCCCACATCTATGATCGAGGCTGAGCGAGACTCCGCCGCGCGCTCGATCAGTGCAAGGGATGTTTCAAGGTGCGGACGGTACCAACTGACCGCTTCGGGGGCCTTGGTCTTGTAGAGCTTCTCCCAATGAGTCTTTGTGTCCATGAAAGCGCCGCTGCGCGCGAGAGGCTACAACCAGAAACGTATCCCCGAACGAGGCGAAAAACAATGCACTTTGCATTCTAAACCGACTGAACGTCTAGGTGATTACCGTCCATGCCGCCTGGCGATCGATCGACGACGGCGATTCAAGAACGTCAGCGCTGAAGACGCGAGCTGCATTTTGCGGCGGAAAGAACGCGCGCGGCGGAGGCAGGACAGATCAGTTTGTGGCGGCGCGTTTTTGGTAGCAGAGGAGGATGAGGTCGGCGCGGCGGCGGACGCCGAATTTGCTGAGCAAATTCGAGACGTGGAATTTGACGGTGCGCTCGGAAATATTGAGCTTGCTGGCGATTTCCTTGTTGGAAAGATTTTCGAGGAGGGCTTCGAGAGTTTCCTGCTCGCGGCGGCTGAGATCGGCGGAGGCCGCATTTTTGAACTGGCGGCCGTGCGCGCCGTCGAGAATGGAATCGACGAAATTCGAAAGCAGGACGCGCGGAACCCAGAAGCCTCCGGCGGAAACCAGAGGCAGAGCGCGGGGCAATTGTTCGCGGGCTTCGGCGTAGGTGAGCAAGCCCTTGGCGCCCATGCGCAGGAGCGAATAGCTGTGCGTGTCGGAGAATTTTTCGCCGACGACGATCAAGCGAGCGCCGGGCGCGCGTTCGAGAATATTGGAAATGAGCGACGCGGCGGCCTGCTGCGAGGTGTGCGCGTCGATGACGTAAATGCTGGCGCGGGGGAGCGGAATGCGGCGCAGCTCGGGCGCAAGATTCGATTCGAGTTGACGGGTGACGATATGCAGGCCGGGACGGAGGAGCAATTTCTCGAATTCCCCGAGCACCAACGGATGCGCGGAGAGCAAACAGACGGAAAGGCCACGGTGCTTGACCGCTTTAGGCATATGCGAGCGAATCGTCCCCGGGGAATCGTGGGACAGCGCCGCCGGAGCGCTCGATGGATTCCCGGCAACGCGGCGGGCGATTCTGAAAGATGCCGGCCGGGGTCGGAAGAGCGCGCGGAACACCATCCACTTCTATGAATCGTACAGGCGTTCGGAGGCGGAGCGGAGAAAATTTTGGGAGGAAGGATTCGAGTGGTAAACGGAAGGCGGGACGGTAGAAATACGTACATAGAAATACGGAGGGACGGGGTGAGGCGGCGAGGGCGACGATTTCACGCGCGGCGCGGGAGGCCTCAGTCGCGCGCGGGATTCGATGGGCGGAGCGGAAGTTCGCGGAGAAGAATTTCGACGATGCGTTCGGCGGCGCGGCCATCCCAGAAACGCGGCACGCAGCCTTTCTTGCCGCGGCCATCGAGAGCGGCGCGGGCCGCGGCGACGATTTTCGCGGGCGTCTGGCCGACGATTTCGTTGGTGCCTTCGGTGACGGTGATGGGGCGCTCGGTATTTTCGCGCAGGGTGAGGCAAGGCACGCCGAGGGCGGTGGTTTCTTCCTGGATGCCGCCGGAATCGGTGAGGACGAGGGACGCGCGGCTGAGGAGACAGAGAAAATCGAGATAGCCAAGCGGCGGAACGATGCGGATGCCCGCGTGATTCGGCGAAGCGAGAGAGTGGAGGCGTTCCTGCGTGCGCGGATGGACGGGAAAAATGACCGGGACGAGCTGGGCGACTTCGCCGATGGCGTCGAGAAGGACGCCGAGCGTCGCGGCAGAATCGACATTCGACGGACGATGGAGCGTGAGAACGGCGTAGCGCTCGAGGCGGCCATTTTTCGAGAGGCCGAGTTCGGCGGCGATTTTTGAATTTTGCGCGACAGGCAGGAATTGCCGGAGCGCGTCGATCATGACGTTGCCGACGAGAAAAATACGATCGCGCGATTTGCCTTCGCGGACGAGATTTTCGATGGCGTCCTCTTCGGTGACGAACAAATAATCGGCGAGGGCATCGGTGACGATGCGGTTGATTTCTTCGGGCATCGCGCGATCGAAACTGCGCAGGCCGGCTTCGACGTGGACGACGGGGATTCCCAATTTCACGGCGGCGAGAGAAGCGGCGACGGTGGAATTCACATCGCCGACGACGAGAACGCAATCGGGCTTGCGTTCGAGAAGAACGGGCTCGATGCGGCGGAGAATTTCGGCGGTTTGCCAGGCGTGCGAGCCGGAACCGACTTCGAGATTGACATCGGGCTCGGGGATTCCCATCTGGCGGAAGAAAACGTCGGAAAGTTTTTCGTCGTAGTGCTGGCCGGTGTGAACGAGGACGGGATGAATTTCTGGATGGCGGCGCATCTCATGGAGGAGCGGGGCGATCTTGACAAGATTGGGACGCGCACCAACGACGTTCAGAATTTGCATCGACGACGAGCCTCGTGATTGCAATGCGAGGTTAGCACAGGCGAGCGAACGGCGGCGGAACTGGCATGATGCGGTGTCCACAGGCCAACAACTTTGGCGGAGATGAATCCGTAGAAGGCGCGGAGCCCTCTAGGGAAGCAAGCCGTACACGGTGAACGAGCCTTCGTTGCCGATGAAAACTTTGCCATTAGCAACGGTCGGGAGCGAGAACTTGACGGCAGGGCCGCCCTGGTCGCGATTGTTCGGCACGAGCGAGCTGTCGTAGAGCGTGGTCGCGAGGTTCGTGGCGTCGTAGGCGCGCAGGATGGTGGGACTGTTTGTCGCGAAGTTGGAGTCGTCGAGCGCCCAGACGATGCCGTTCGTCGTGCCGCTGGCGGAAACGACGGGATTCGCGCCCTTGCCGTTGTAGACCTCGTTCGAGAGCGAAGTCCAGGTGGTCGTAAACAATCCGGTGCTGGTGTCCTGGGCGAACGCTTTCAAATTGTCGCTGACGGCGGCGATGTAGATGTTTCCGTTCCAGTAAGCGAGGGTGTCGAACATTCCAAGATCATAGACGCCCGCATTCATCGTGACGGTGATCTCCTGAACAACATTGTCGGTGGTGGTGCTGTAGCCGCCGAGATTGGTGCGACTGACGAGATAGAGGACGCCGCCTTTGCCGCCGCCGATGAGAAGGTAAGGATTCGTCGCGCTGGGGAGATCGGGAAGAACGACGACGCCGCCCGAGCCGAGATCGATATCGTCGGCCGCTAGGGTGACTTGATTGTAGGGCGTGAAGGAATCTTGCAGGGTCAGGACGCCGCTCGCGGCAGTGAAACGAATGATGGAATCGCCGTAGTCGCCGCCGCTGGTATTCGCGTCGAAAGTGCCATTCGCGGTCATGTTGTAGATGTTGCCCTGCGGATCAACGACCGGGCC
This sequence comes from uncultured Acidobacteriota bacterium, assembly GCA_963771905.1. GTDB lineage: Bacteria > Acidobacteriota > Terriglobia > Acidiferrales > UBA7541 > Palsa-147. The sequence continues at coordinate 832,807 of CAVYVI010000009.1, read as the reverse complement.
ATCCCCGGAGTTCCAGTAAGCACCTCGCGAGCCATTGGGAGTCGAACACCAGACACCGGCTAGCACGAGCGAGGTTTCGTTATAAGAGATGATCCAGCCGTGATACGGATCCACGTCACCATGCGAGCCGAACGCGATGTAGACGTAGCCATTCGATAGCAAGAGCCCGGGACGCTGCATATGGTGCAGCGGATCAAACGCTACCATGCCGCCCGAAGAGGCGTCGCCGGTTCCGGGGACAGATGCCGAGATGATCATGGGACTATGCGCCTGCTCGCCGCCGGTGGTGATACTGATGGCATGAAGCCGCTGGAAGAAGTTGCCGCTTTCCAGAGTCTTGGCCACCACGAAGAGCGTGCCGGCGGTCGTGTCGATAACGGGCGTGCCGGTGATGCCGATTTCCGGGATGAGGTCGTTGGGTTCGCCGGTGTCCGCAGACGGAACGGTGGTCGCGCCGTTGATGAGGAAGGAGGTGAACCACAACTGCTGGCACGAAGGACTGTCCGCGTCGAAGGCGAAAACGCTGTCATGTTCGGTGGCGATGTAAACGACGTTGTGCACTCCCTTGCCAGGAATCGTCACGTTCGGAACGTAGAGCGGCTGCGCGTAGACGTAACCATCGACGGGGCAACTGAAAAGCAGGCCGAAGGTTGAGGAGTTGACGGTGCTGGTGGTCAGAGCAAATTCGTGCGTGTTCTGTCCTGTCCGCGCGACGTCGTTGTGATAGGTGAGCGTGCCGGCGAAGTCGGTGACGGCGATCAGCGCGGAGGCGCTCTTGGAAACGTCGGCAGCGCTCGTCACGGTGATGGTGTGCTGACCGGTCGCCGCAGGCGGAGAGTAGACAGCCGTGTCGCCACTGACGGCAAGCGTGCCGACGGTGGAATTGCCATTCTGAACAGTGTCGACATACCACGTGACAGCGGTGTTCAGTGTGCCGGCGACGGTGGCGGAATAGGATTGGGTCTGCGATTCGGTGATGCTGGTGGCGCGAGGCGTCAGGGAGATCGCGACGACCGGCGTCACGACAGTGATCGTTGCGGTTGCGAACTCGGTGTTGTCCGCGACGGAAGTCGCGGTGAGAGTGACCGTCGCGGGAGTCGGGATTGAAGCCGGCCCTGTGTATGTGACAGGATTCGCGGTCGTGCTGTTGAGCTTGCCGCAAGTGGCGCCCGAGCAGCCGGTACCGCTGAGGGACCAATTAACGGCAGTGTTTGTCGTGTTCGAAACGGTGGTGGTGAATTGCTGAGGCAAGCTTGTGCCAACGTTCGCCGTGCCCGGCGCAATTGAAACGAGGATCGGCGGAGGAGGACTGCCGGCCGCGCGGAACGTGGCCATCTGCATGATCCAACTGCCTGAGGTATTGAGCGTGGCCGAGGCATTGTACGAACCGGCCGTAGTCACGATGTCGTCTTCGGCGATATCGCTATCGGGAGTGGTGATGATGCGGGAAGTGAATCCGGGTCCCGGCCCGGTAGTCTCCTCCTGCGTGTAATTGGCGCCGAAAATCAATTCGTTGGGAAAGGTGGTTGTGGCTGGACCGGAAGCGCTGGTGGCCGAAGTGCCCTGGGCGGCCGCGGTCACATCGAGCGGATACAGGGGATCGACGCCGCTGTATTCCAGAATGCGCAAATCCACATACGCGGTCTCAGCGCTGAAACCAACGGTAACGGTATTGGCACCGGCCGCCGCTCCGGCAATGTTATTCGCGAAGTAAATCGACTGCGACTCGATTCCGGTCTGAAGCGTCGGGCCGACCGCGAGTGCGTACCTGTTTCCGGTGGTGTCCGTCACTGAGAGAACGTTTGTGTCCGTGTTCGCCCAGCCGACTACGACGATATTGAGATCGCCAGCGTTCTGCGCAGCCGAATACGGCGCGCTAAGGGTAACGACTGTCGTTTGCGGCTCGTTCGAATTCACCTGCACGAACTGAATCGTAGCCGGGGTCTCACTCACCGTGATAGTGGCGGAAGCGGACTTCGTGGGGTCTGTGACTGAAGTCGCGGTCAAGGTCACTGTCGGGGGATTGGGAACTGCTCCGGGAGCCTTGTATGTAGTCGAAGTGATGGTGGTACCGCTCAGAGTTCCGCAGGCGACGCCCGTGCAGCCAGAGCCGGACAGAGCCCATGTGACACCAGCGTTATTCGGGTCGTTGTTGACCGAGGCGCTGAATCGCTGGGTTGCATTGAGCAGTACGGTCGCCGTTGTCGGCGAAAGGAAAACTTGAACAGGAGGTACGGTGCCACTGCCAGCCGGGCGGAAAGCCACCAACTGCATGATCCACTCATCGCTGGGGCTCAACGGGGCTGTAGCATCGTAAGTCCCCGTTGTCGCGGCGATTTCGTCTTCCGCGATGTCACCATCCGTGGTGATGATGCGAGTCGTGAAGCCCGTTCCCGGCCCGGTGGTGGTCGACTGAACACAGTTCGCGCCGAAAATCAGTTCATTCGCGAGGTTCGTCGTGGCGGGTCCGGAATCGGAAGCCGTGGAATTACCCTGTGCGGACGCAGTCACGTCGATGGGGTAGACGGGATCGACGCCGCTATATTCCAGAATGCGCAAATCCACAAACGGCGTGGCGGCGTTGAAGGCGACAGTGACGGTATTGGCGCCTGCGGCCGAAGCCGAAATATCTTTCGAATAGTACAAGGCTTGCGCTTCGACGCCGGAGTAAACCACGGGCGCAGACGCGAGCGCATAGATGTTTCCGGCTGTATCCGTCACGGAAGTAACGGACGAAGTGCTGTTGGACCAGCCGACGGCAACGACGTTGAGGTCTCCCGCGTTCTGCGCCAGCGTGTAGGCCGCGCCCACGGAAGTCTCGGGGGATTGGGGCTCCGACGAGTTCACCTGCACAAAGGCAATGGCCGCCGCGATATTCGTGATCGTAAACGTGAAGCTGTCGCTTTTGGTATTGTCCGTGACTGAGGTAGCCGTAATTGTCGGGCTATTGTCCGGAGAGGCCGGGAGGTTCGTCGGAGGAGTGTAGCTGGCGGTCAAGCTCGGTGATGCGGCGGGAGTGAGGGTGCCGCAAGACGGCGCGCACGCCGCACCGTTGGCGATGAGCGCCCATGTGACACCTGCGCCAGTATCGTCGTTACTTACATTCGCGGAGAGCGGAATACTGGCCGCACCAACGGCGACACTCGAAAACTTTCCCGAGATGGTGACCAAAATACCGGACGGGCCGATGGTGAACGTCGTCGAGCCGCTCTTCGATGTATCGGCAACGGAAGTCGCGGTGAGGGTGATGGAATTGGGATTCGGCGCGGAACCGGGCGCGTCGTAGGTCACGGTGAACGCCGCTTGGTTCGCGAGAGAGCCCGCAGAACTACCGAGGCTCCACGTCACGCCTGCATTCGTTGAATCCCCGGTGACTGTGGCGGTGAAAGTCGCGCTGGATGACGCGGCGGCAACGACACCATTATTGGGGGCGGCAGAGACCGAGACGACGATGGGAGTCGTTCCGCCACCACCAGGGCTGCTGCTGCCGCTGGTACCGGAGGAGCACCCCGAGAGAAGTGCTAGGATCGCGAGCAGCGAGCAAGTGCATGCTGTTCGGCGCGCCCAGACGCCCAGAGAGGAATTCAGATCTTGGGGACCTCGAAAGCTACCATCAGTACGACGGTTATAAATTTGACGATGATTCATTAGTCCTCGTGCGCGCTCGCGTCATGGCTGTATGGCTCGTCTCGTTGGTGACATTAGGACGCAATGCTCGTAATAGCTCTGGGTGAAGGTTGGCAATTTTCGACCCAAAACGGAACAGTATATAGACCTTGTTTTCATTAACTTACGGAAATACAAATCTCCCAAATTCGGACGATGAGAACCGCCCGTCCAGAAGTGAGAACCAAGTTTCCCGTCGGTTAAAGCCGGTCGACAGGAGGGCAATCGGAGGGGATTCTTATCGCCGGATCCGCTCTGCGCCGTTTTGAGTGGCCTGATTTCAGAATGTTCCCCGCAAAAAAAATACAGGGTCCTAAGCACGAAAGGCCCAGGACCCTCGGATTTCCGTTCGCCGCGACGCGGAAGACGCCACCCGCGTTTGCGAATGCTATTGGAGTTTGAGGTACAGGACGGCCATGCTGCTGATCGGCGGATTGAACGACTGGTTACCTCCGCTCGCGGACACGCTTCCGGTCTGCACGACCGTGTTTCCTACCGGATCGTACCACTCGTAGTTATAGGTACCTGACGTCAGGTTGATGTTGAACGAGCCCGAACCTGGTTGAAAGACGAGATATTCCGTACCGGGATTAGCCAAGCAGAAGCTCGTCGAGCTGAGACCATCCTGCGGAGTCATGGCCGCCAAATTCATGTTGGACGCAAACGTCAAAGTCGCGCCCATGGCATTGCGAATTGGATCCCAGGTGGGATCGGGAGTGGTGCCGCTGGGATTGTTGCGGCCCGGGTACACGACGAGATACGGATCCATGAAGATGGACTGGAGTCCGCGCGTAAAATTCTGCCAGACCCACTGGACCCACGCGTTCGGCCCATCCGCTTCCATTTGGGTGTAGCCATAGTCGTGATCGGTGTCGCTGATGATGACCTTCGAACCCGAGTTAGCAGGCGGATTCATGGGGCTGTCACTGTAGCCGCCTGACGGGCCCGGCGAAATATAGGCCGCGGCGCTGCTGAAGAGCGTGCTGTTGGTGCCACTCGGGTACTGGAAAGTCATGCCGACCGGATGCTGGTAGGGTTTGGTGGCCTCGTAGGTTTTGACGAATTGGATGAGCGAGGTCTGCCACTGGGTCGAGTAGCTGCCCGCTTCATCGCAGATTTCATAAAGAACGTTGGGCAGGTCGTTGACGGTATCGATGACCTTCTGGACGTAGGCTTCCTGAAATGCAGTGACCGCTGAAATGCTGCCGGTCTGCGATGTGGTGCCCTCTCCACTGATTCCGTTCACATTGTTTCCGGCGTCATACGGATAGCCGTCCTGGCAGGACTGCGTGCAGCCCGAGGGATAACGGTCGTACTGCAATCCAAAGCCGTCGAAAAGCATGATCGAGACGTAGATTCCCTGCGCCTGCGCGTCCTGCACCCGTGTGCGCAAGCGGTCGAAGTACGTCTGGTCGAGCTGCGTCAGATCGAACTGCGGCTTGCCGTCCGATGCAGTGCCCGGGCCCGTGCGCAGAAATGCCCACGGCACTTCGAAGCGTTCCTGATTGTCCCAGTAGAACGTGGGGAGCTCGCGTGTCCACAGCCGGATGAAATCGTGGTTATGCGATTTCAGGAAAGTCAAGAACAACGAATAGTCAAAGGCGGCCGGCGGATCGCTGGTGCCATCGTCCTTCAAATCTGCCCACGTATGGGAGCCGGTAAGATAAACGGCGTGGACTCCATCGGCCGTGAAGTATCGCGGGTTCGAGCTGAGCACTTTCAGCGGGCCCATGCTGCTCGAGGAGGCGTTGGAGACGGTGACGGAAACGCTGGCGCTGGTGGCCGAGTTATCGTTCGAATCGGTGGCGACAGCGTTCAGAGTGTGAATTCCGTTCGAGACCGTGGTTGTGTCCCAAGGGTAGTTGTAAGGCGATGATGTGACGGGCGAACCGACGTTCGCAGAGTCAACTTGGAATTGAACGCTGGTAATGGTGGCGCTGCCCGAAGCCGCGGCAGTCGCGGTGATGGAGAGAATGCCGCTGACAGTGGCATTCGCAGCCGGGGCGGTGATCGATACCGACGGCGGGTTTGCGGCGGCGGCGGTGGTGGTGAAGGTCTGATCGGAGCTGGTGACGGGCGAGCCGCCCGAAATCTTCGATGAGACCTGGAAGTGATAGAGAGTGGACGCGGACAAACCGGAGACGGAGACGGAGTGCATTGTCACCGGGGTTGAGTTATCCGGCGAGCTCTGACCATAGGCGGCGGTGGTCCCGTAATTGACTTGGGAATCGGCGGCGATGTTGGTTGTCCAGACTATGGTCGCGGAAGTGGCCGTAAAGCCGCCTGCGACTACGTTCGAGACTGTCAGAGTATCGACCGGAGGCTTGTTCGCGGATTGACTGATCAGGCCTGCGCAGGCGCTATTCGCCAGAAGCGCCAAGATCGTCAGGATGAGGACAAAGAAATTCTGGAGATTGGCCCAGGAAAGACGTCTCGCCAACGTGGAATTGCTCATGACAACGGCCTCAGGTAATCGAATTGAACTGCGAGAACGAGCTACCGGTTCACCGGCGGGCGGACACGGGACTGGCCACTCCCCCCGATGATGGTAACTGGCCCGGCGGGTGTCCCCTACTGTCCGCCAGTCCAAATGAGGTCCAGGGAAGAGTGTCCTGTACCGCAGGGCATGACCATCCCGGAAACTACCGATTCGCAGTCCGAGCCGGGGAACATCGATGCCCGGAACACGGCCTGGATTCTAGTCAAGCGGCTCGCGGTTATGCAAGTGAAACTTCCGGGAGAGAGCTGCGCCAGAGCCGGGAGACGATGCTGCCCCGGGGCGAGGGCGGCGAGCCTTCACCCCAAGGAAATAACGGTCGCCGCCGAGTTGGCGGAGCTAACTTTGCCCAGTAGCGTTGGCTTGCCCGTGCGTGCTTGGCGTAGGCGGCTGGCTTAGGGCAGCAGACCGTATACGGTCAACTGGGACTGCGTGCCGACGTAGACCTTGGCGTTTGCGACGGTCGGGACGGTGAACTTGACGGCAGGTCCCGCGACATCACGGTTGTTGGCGGCCTGGGAGCTGTTATAGAGCTCGGTGGCCAGGTTGGTGGCGTCGTAGGCGTGAAGGATAGCAGGGCCGCTACCCGAGTAATCTCCAGTGTCGAGCGCCCAGACGATTCCGTTGGTGGTACCGCTCGCGGAGACCGCAGGCGTAGCGCCGCGCGGCGGATACTGATTGTCGGACTCCGAAGTTGCGCTTGTCGTGAACAACCCAGAGCTCTGCAGAGTGAAGGCCTTCAGATAGTCGCTGGTCGGAGCGACGTAGATGTAATTGTTCCAATAGGCTAGAGAGTCGAACATCCCAAGGTCGAAGGTTCCGACGTTCGTCGTCGCGGTGATGGCCTGGACGACGTTGTTGGTGGTCGAGCTGTACTGCCCGAGATTGTTACGATTGAGCACATAAAGGACGCCCGATTTTCCACCGCCGATGACCAGATTTGGATACGTCACTCCCGTTAGATTTGGCAGAACAACCGTGCCGCCGGAGCCGAGGTCGATGTCCGAACTGTTGAGATAGGACTGATTCGAAGGCGCGAAGTAATCGGCTGCGGAGAGCGAGCCGCCGGTGGCGTTGAGCTTGACGATCGAATCGCCATAGTCGACTCCGCCCGTATTCACATCAAGCGGGCCATTTGCGGTCATCACGTAGATGTATCCGTTGGAATCCGCGGAGGGCCCAGCACCGGATCCCCAAAGGGCGCTATGGTTGGAATTCGGCGACGAGCACCACACGCTGATCCGCATCAGATTGGATGGGTTGTAGGCCATGAGCCAACCGTGCCACGGGTCGTTATCACCGTGGGAACCGAAGCCGATATAGAGCACTTCGTTGAGCAAGAGCAGGGCGGGACGCTGAAGCTCATGCAGCGGGTCGAAGGGTACGGAACCGCCGGAGGATTCATCTCCTGTTCCCGGGACCGAGGCCGAGATCACGACAGGCCCGTCAAACTTCTCGGCTCCCGTGGTGATGTCCAGGGCGTGAAGTCGCTGGACCCAAGTACCGTTCTCTTTCGTCTTGGGTACGACGTAGAGAGTGTTCGTGGTCTGGTCGATCACGGGAGTGCTGGTGATGCCGATTTCGGGGATGAGGTCGACCGATTCACCCGTATCTGCAGGCGGAACGGTGGTTGCGCCGTTGACGAGGAAAGTCACATGCCAGAGAGTCTGGCAGGTCGGATTATCCGCGTCGAAGGCATAAACGCTGTCGTGCTCGGTTGCGACGTAGACGACATTGTGCGTGCCAAGACCGGGAATCATTACGTTCGGCATCCAGAGCGGCTCGGCGTAGGTATAGCCGTCCACGGTACACGTGAAAAGCTTGCCAAAGGTACTGGTGTTAACGGTCGAGGTCGTCAAGCCATATTCGGAAGTGTTTTGGCCGTCGCGCGCGACGTCATTGTGATAGGTAAGTGTCCCAGAGTAATTCGTCACGGCTACCAGCGAGGAGGCGCTCTTTGTGACGTCGGCGGCGCTTGTAGCCAGGATTGTGTGCGTTCCGGCGGTGGAGGGTGGGGTATAGACGGCCGTGTCTCCGCTCACCGCGAGAGTTCCAACGGTGGAACTGCCATTCTGCGTTCCATCGACGTACCAGGTGACAGCGGTGTTGAGCGTGCCGGTGATGGTAGCGGTGTACGTCTGCGTCTGGCCGATGACCAGACCCATCTGGCGCGGAGTGATCGACACCGCGACGACTGGCGTCTCAACCGTGATCGTTGCGGTGGCCGACTTCGTATTATCCGCAGCGGAAGTCGCCTTGATGGTTACGGTCGCTGGACTTGGAATAGAGGCGGGCGCCGTGTAAGTGACTGGATTCGCGGTCGTGCTGTTTAGAGTTCCGCAAGTCGATCCTGCGCAACCGGCGCCGCTCAAGCTCCACGTCACATTCGTGTTCGAAGTGTTCTGAATCGTCGCCGCGAAATTCTGCGGCAAACCGGTTCCTACACTCACAGTTGTGGGCGAAACGGAAACGACGACCGGCGGCGGACCTGCGGCGCCAGCCGCAATGAACGTGGCCATCTGCATGATCCACTGCAGACTTCCGGTCAGCGGAGCCGTGGCATTGTAGCTGCCGACGGCCGAAACGATCTCGTCCTCGGCAATGTCGCCATCGGGATTTGTGATGATACGGCTGGTGAAGCCGGAACCCGGGCCGTTGGTGCCATATTGGACGAGGTTGGCGCCGAAGATCAGTTCATTCGCGTATTTGGTTGTGGCGGCGCCGGACGAGCTGGTCGCGCCACTGCCGGAGCCGGCCGCGGTGACGTCGAGAGGGTTGTAGGTAGCGACGCCGCTGTATTCGAGGATCCGAAGGTCGACGTTGTTCGCCGCCGTGTTGAATTGCACGGTGACGGTGTTCCCATTGGCCGCCGCGGCAGCGATATTCGACGCGTAGTAAATCGATTGGGTGGCAACTCCCGTCTGAATCGTCGGGCCCACGGCGAGCGTGTATGCGTTTCCGGAAGTGTCGGAAACGGAAGTGACGGTGGCGGTCGAGTCGTTCCAGCCGACCGCGACGATATTGATGTCACCCGCAGTCTGAGCGGAGGGATACGTCGCACCAACGGCCTGAAGCGGAATCTGCGGCTCCGAAGAATTCACCTGCACGAATTGAATCGAAGAAATGGAGGTGACGGTAATCGTGGCGGCAGCCGACTTGGTGGTGTCGGTGACCGACGTCGCCGTCAAGGTTACCGTCGCGGGAGACGGCACGGCAGCCGGGGCCGTGTAGGTCACGGTAGTTTTCGCAACGTTGCTCAAACTTCCGCACGTCGAGCCGCTGCAGCCGGTGCCCGAGAGAGACCAGGTTACGCCGTTGCCGCTCGTATCATTTGAAACTGTCGCGGTGAAACCCAGCGAAGTATTCACGGAGACGCTCGCGGGCGTTGGACTGACCGAAACGGAAATCGCCGCGGGCAGGGTAACCGTGATCGTCGCCGTTGCGGATTTCGTGGTGTCCGTGACGGAAGTGGCCGTCAACGTCACCGTTGCGGGCGAAGGAACGCTCGTCGGACCCGTGTACGTAACGGTCGTTGACGTAACGTTTGAGAGTGTTCCGCAAGTAGCTCCGCTGCAACCCGTGCCGGAAAGTCCCCACGTCACGCCGTTGTTCTTGGAATCGTTCAAAATCGTCGCGGTGAAATTCTGAGCGCCATTTGTTGCGACGCTCGCCGTCGTCGGGCTCACGGAAACGGAAATCGGCGGCGGAGTGGAATTGGCGGCGTGGAACGCGGCCATTTGCATGATCCAGGCGCCGGAAGGCGAATCCGGCGCAGTGGCGCTGTAGCTGCCTGTCGAACTAACGATCTCGTCTTCGGCGATATCGCCGTCGGGGCTGGTGATGATGCGCTTGGTGAAGCCGCTGCCGGCGGCGGTGGTTCCGGTCTGAACCAGATTCGCACCGAAAACGAGATCATTCGCATAAGTCGTCGTCGCCGAGCCGGAATTGGTGCTCGTGCCTGTGGTGGCCATCGCGGCGGCGGTGACGTCGAGGGGACTCGCGGTGGCGAGACCGCTGTATTCGAGGATGCGCACGTCCGGTGCTTTGGCGGCGACGCTGAATGTGACAGTAACCGTGTTGGCGTTCGCGGCCGCGGCGAGAATATTTGCCGCGTAGTAAATCGCCTGCGTCGCGAGTCCGGTCTGAACTGTGGGTCCAACGGCAAGCGCGTACACGTTCCCGCTCGAATCCGCCACGGTCTTGACCGTTGCCGTGCTGTCATTCCATCCCACGACGACGATATTCAAATCTCCAGCTGTCTGAGCGGACGCGTAGTTAACGGTTACGGGAGACGTAGCAGTTTGCGGCGTGGCGGAATTGACCTGGACAAATTTGATGGCTGCGGTCGCCGAAGTAACGGTGATTGTTGCCGCAGCTGACTTTGTGGTGTTGGCGATCGACGTAGCCGTCAAGGTAACAGTGGCAGGGCTGGGCACGCTCGTTGGCGCGGTGTATGTGACGGAAGTTGTAGTGACGCTGGTCAGAGCGCCGCACGTAGACCCGCTGCAACCGCTTCCCGTGAGAGCCCAAGTCACACCTTTGCCGCTGGTGTCATTCGAAACTGTGGCCGTGAAATTCTGTCCCGCGTTGACCGCGACGCTTGCAGACGTGGGGCTCACCGTTACTGAAATCGGCGGCGCCGCGCCCGTTGTTTTGTAGGCGACAGCCACTTCCGCCCAAAGATCGCTGGTGCTTAACGAAAGCGCGGCGGTGACACTGCCGGTGGCGGAATCGGTTTCGTCTTCCGCTGCGAGCTTCGTCGCCGTCGTTTCGACTTTGAATCCCGAACCGGCGGTAAATGTCTGCGAATTCGCACTCGAAACCATCGCGAAGACGTAATCATTCGCCTGCGTCGTGACGACCGCGACGGAAGCTGAAGTGCCCGTCCCGGAAGCCGTTTTTACAGCATCGGCCGCGCCGGTGGCCAAACCTGAAAGCTCCATGAACGTTATTCTCACGGACGACGCGGAACTATTCGTGATCGAAAATGTCGTGCTGCCGGCCTTGGCGGAAGCTACGCGGTACACCGTGTCGTCGTGAGGGTCGGTGGACGACACCGTGCCGTCCGCAGCGTAGGTGTTCCCGGCCGAGTCCGACACGGTATTGCCGGTGTTGGTGGTCAGGCCACCAACGCGAACAGTGGCGATAAGCGAATCGCCGGCGGTCACCGAACGGGCGAGCGCTACCGTGCAAGTCTTCGCCGAGCCGCAATCGTGTGACACGGCGGGCTGCACCAACGTCGCTTGCGCGCGCGCCGACGATGCCGCCAACGACATGGCTGCGACAAACAGCCCGCTCAATAGCAGTTTTCTCATCTTCTCCGTCACCCTACTCGAATCGAAGATCTGGGAAATGTTCCGCAATACGAGCGACCGCTACCGTCCGCTAGCAACTGCCAGAATGGGTAGAAACGTCCTGCCGTACAAAGTCAGCTATCCCTTGTAGCAAAACCGTGCAAGTTGCAATCCAAACCGTCATGAACTTAAGGCATTGTTTTCAATAGCTTATAGAGAGCTGGAGAACTAAGGAACATAGTGTTAAGAAATCATCCGCCCATCATGTGAAGCATCTTTCCGCTTCCCTCGCAGAGCAGGAGGCGGATTCGTCTAGTACCTAGTGTCCCAGCTGCGCGTCCTGTGGATCACTTCAACGACGTCGAGCTTCCTTGCCGAACCACATCGTAAATGTCACTTAGTTGAGCTGCGCATTTCCGGACGTCAAAGGAGCGGCATATTTGATCGCGCAAGAGGGCACCATCCTGACTGATTTTGTCCGGCACGTCAGCATACAGTTGCAGCATATCCGCGATCGCTCGCGCGTCCCTTTCAGGAACGAGAAGGCTGTCGAGATCCCCGAATATGTACGGAATATCAGAATGAATAGTGGCGATGGTGGCCATACCGGTCGCCATCATTTGCTGCAGAACAAAGGGAGTGCCCTCGGCATCGCCATCCGCAGCGGTGACGCTTGGCGCGACAAGAACATGCGAGCGCAAGGCGAGCGCAATCAGATCCTGGAACGCAAGATAGGATTGATGGACTACGACATCTTCGAGACCGAGATCATTGATTTGGCGGAAAATCGCCGCTTTCACTTCGCGGTCGCCAGGTTTTCCGGCGGCGTCTCCCACAAGATTTAACTCGAGGCGAACACCACGCTGGCGCGCGAGAGAGACAGCTTCGATCAGATACGGGACTCCTTTTTTCTCGCGAAATGTTCCAGCGAAAAGAATCTTGAGAACTTCGCCGCGCTGGAGCACGCGGGGCCGGTTGGGAAGATCTTGAACGTCGACGCCGAGCGGATGGACGCTCACTTTCTCCGGCGGGCAGCCAATTCTCTCGAGTTGCGCTTTCATGACAGGGCCAAGCGCCAATATTCTTGTGGCCTTGTCGAATACCGCGGCGTATCGCGATTGCCATTCGGCGTGACGACCGAGTTCGTAAACGTCTGCGCCGTAGAAGCCGACTAACCAAGGCGACGCAACGGCTTCTTGCACGCCAAGATCTTCGACTGCTTGGTAGCCAAAATGCGAATGAAACACTTTCGGGTCGAGGCTCTTCAATTTCCGCCGGTCACCCGGATAGAGGCGATCGCCGGCGAGCCGGCGCCACACTCGCCGCTTGAGACTCTTGGGATCGAGACTCCAGGCTTCGAGTTCGGGAAATTCGTCGCGGTTCGCGATTTCGTTGCAGAATACAAACGGCCTGTAGCGCGGCACGAAGCGAAGGTGATCGTATAGCCAATTCGTCGTGCGGCCGACGAATTGATGGCAGCGTTGGAGCGCTACGGCTTGGCCCATGTGGGAAACCGCGCGAGAGTCGTCAACCATGAGAGTCTGTTTTCACCACTCCTAGTGAGATCATTTCGCGAGGAGTCTCGTTCTAAGCCTTCGATATGCTTGCTTCATTTCAGATAGGAGAAGGTCAGGCGCGCCGCGCCGCTCAAGAGAAACCAGAGGACTTCCAGCTCATCGAGCAGAGCGTCGGCTGTCCGCGCATCTCGAAAGGAACTCCGCAGTACCCCTAGAACCTCCCAGTAAGCCATCTTGAGAACAACTTTGTCCGCCCTAAAAATGTATTTCGCGTAAAACGCACCGCGGCCCGTGATGTATTTTTCCTTCAAGGCATTCTCGTCGGCGTCGGTGCGCCGGCCGTGATTGTGATATACGAAAACTTCCGGCACGTATTCCATGCGGAAACCCTTCGAGTACGCGCGGTACAAAAAATCCACGTCTTCGGCCGCCTCGATCGCCAGACCCGGCCCGAACCGCGAATCGAATCCGCCGGCGGCGCCGAAAACCTCGCGCCGGAACGCCATGTTGCAACCGACGATGGAAAAGAAAAGACCTCCGGGCGAATTCACCTCGCTGCGTTCGCGGGAGGTGCGAATCGTGATCGGCCGGTCTTCCGGGTTGTAGAGCTCGACCCGCCCTCCAATTCCCGAGAGTTCCGGGTGGGAAGCGAATTCGCGAGCGATCACCGCTAGCCAGTCAGTATCCGGAATGCAATCATCGTCGGTGAACGCGAGAATATCGCCCGTCGCGCAGCGGATTCCGGTGTTCAATGCGAAAGATTTTCCCTGCTTCGGCTCGACCTGATAGTGAATCCGGCCCAGGCTGGTTTGCGCATACGATTCTACGCGCTCGCGCGTCGCATCGGTGGAATTGTTATCGATAATCCAGATTTCCCAATCGAGAGATGCGGGCAAATGCCATCGCTGCGTGCTCTCGAGAAACCTTTCGATGTCGCGCACGCGGTTATAGGTCGCGATGATGACGCTGATCTTCAAAGTCTCATTCGTGACGCGCGCCGTTCATCGCGCGCTCCCTTCACGCGCTGGAATTACGCTCCAACAGCTTGTCCTTCGACGCGTTGCTTCCGCCGCACGCGCCGCCATTCCGCCATCTCTCCGGCGATCTGATAAGTTTGCAGCTTGTGGTAGAACCGCTTCTTGGGCTCCAAGGCGACGATCCACTGGAGAAATTCGGCAGCGAGCATGCGATACATGTATCGAGGAATTCCGAGATACCGCGCAGGCGCGTCGTCCACTCTCCCCATGCGCACCATCGTGCATCCATACTCGAAATACCACGATTGAAAGTAGCTCTTCTTCGTGCGCTTCTCTTCCACGGGGTGATAAATAATCGCCCGGGGCGCGTACATGAATTTTTCGCCAGCGGCCACGAGGCGCCTGCACATCTCGGCATCCTCGCCGGGATTCTGCTTGCCGGGGGTCGGCCCGAGATCCGTGCGAAAGCCGCCATAACGCTCGAGCATCTGCCGCTTGAGAGAGAGGTTGGCTCCGTAGGCCGGGACGGGCGGCACACACGGTTCATCGCCGAAATCGTAGCGGCAGATGGCATCCATCAACTTGTAGGGGCCTTCGGAGGAATACCAAATGGGCTTGTCAGAATTCCAAACAGGCACAATCCTTCCGGCAATTCCCGCGCACGCGAACTTCTCGAATGCGCGCAACACTTCCGCCAGCCAGCGCGGATCCACTTTCACGTCGTCATCGGTGAATGCCAGAATTTCGCCCTGCGCATTGGCAATGCCTGTGTTCAGTGCGAAGGTTTTTCCCGCCCGCGGCTCAAAAAAGTAGCGAAATCGGCCCGGATTCCTTTCAACAAACGACTCGCACACCGATCGCGTGCCGTCCGAAGAATTGTTATCGACAACGAGAACCTCCCAATCGACGCCCGGTGGCAATTGACTCTCGTCGAGCGTGCGCAGAGTCTCCCGGAGCACCTCGCAGCGATTGAACGTACAGACGATGGCGCTTAGCCGCATCGAAACGTCCCCACGCGTGAATGGAAGAGCTTTTGCATCGAAATAATTCGCGAACAACGGCGCCCGAGCCGCCCCTCAGAATTACGCTCCAACAGCTTGCCCCTCGACGCGTTGCTTCCGCCGAACGCGCCGCCATTCCGCCATCTCTCCGGCGATCAGGTACGTTTGCAGCTTGTGGTAGAACCGTTTCTTGGGCTCCAGGGCCACGATCCACTCGAGAAATTCGGCAGCGAGCATGCGATACATGTATCGCGGAATTCCGAAATATCGTGAAGGTGCGTCGTCCACTTTTCCCATGCGGACCATCGTGCATCCATACTCGAAATACCAGGATTGAAAATAGCTTTTCTTCCGGAGCTTCTCTTGCACTGGATGACACACAATCGCCCGGGGCGCGTACATGAATTTTTCGCCAGCGGCCATCAGGCGCCTGCACATCTCCGTGTCCTCGCCGGGATTCTGCTTGCCGGGAGTCGGCCCGAGGTCCGTGCGAAAGCCGCCGTAACGCTCGAACATCTCCCGCTTGAGAGAAAGATTCGCTCCGAATGCCGGTGCGGTTGTCTCAAACGGGTCGTCGCCGAGATCGTAGCGGCCGTCGGCATCCATCAGCTTGTAGGGGCCTTCGGAGGAATACCAAACAGGCTTCTCGGAATTCCAGACAGGCACGATCCTTCCGGCTATACCGGCGCAGGCAAACGTCTCGAATGTGCACAGGATTTCCGCCAGCCAGTGCGGGTCCACTTTCACGTCGTCATCTGTAAATGCCAGAATTTCACCCCGTGCATTGGCAATACCTGTGTTCAATGCGAAGGTTTTTCCCGCCCGCGATTCGAAAAAGTAGCGAAACCGGCGCGGGTTTTTCTGCACAAACGACTCGCATTCCGATCGCGTGCTGTCCGAAGAATTGTTATCGACGATGAGAACTTCCCAATCGATGCCCGGCGGCAATTGACTTTCGTCAAGTGTGCGCAGGGTCTCTCGAAGAACTTCGCGCCGATTGAACGTGCACACGATGACGCTTATCCGCATTGAAGCGTCCCCGCACGGGAATGGATAACGATGTGCATCGAAAGAACTCGCGGTGACGACTCGGCCGAATCCCGAGCCCGTACTCTAAGAGTGAATCCCACGTACGGTCCCGTTTTCAACAATCGATCCCTTTTTGGCCGCGGACTTACCGGGCTCATCATGCAGGGCCCGTTTCCCAGGCTTTAGCCACCAGTTCTGAATCGCGCTTAACGTCGATATGGGATGGAGGAGGTCATTCAATACCTCGCGAAGAACGGCGCGCGCGAGTCGTCCTTTGTCGAGCGCGCAGCCAATCTCGCTCAACTTCCTTCTTTGAAAATCCCAGAATTCGGGCTTTCGCCTGCGCAGAACATTTCGCGCCAGGACTCTGTAATATTTGTCGAGTTCAGTTTTTGAACGCTGCGCCCATTCGTCTTTCGTCAAAAACGCCGGACCATATTTCATCGCAACCGCGAGATCCCCAAGAGAAATGGTCTCGAAAATCTCGGCGCCCGTTGTTACGCTTTTTTCGTGCACGCGATCGTACGAGAGAACTTGATGCACGAAACCGAAGTCTGATTCCTGCAGGATGTCGACGCAAGATTCGTAATCCGCATGAAGATTCGTTTCGTTGTAAAACGGCTGGCGCTTCCGAATCAGATCCGCGCGAATCAAAACGGCGGTAGGACTCCCGAAGCGGTAGGATCCGCCCAGAAGTATGCTGCGGCAAATCTCGCGCCCCGGGACAAACATACTCGGGTACGGCAGGCCCGTCACGAAGACACTCTTTCCGTAAAGGGCATACGCGGTGACCAGGCCGATCGAGGGGTGCATCTCCGCGCGGCGCACCATCTCCTCGAGACAGTTTGGAAAAAGCCAATCGTCCGCCATCAGCGTCTTGCAGTATTTGCTTTCCGGAGACATCCGGTTCAGCGCCGCGTTATGGTTCGCAATAATCGGCAGAAATTGCTCGTTGGAATACACGCGGATTCGCTTGTCGTTCGCGGCATACTCTCGAGCGATCTCGAGCGACCGGTCGGTGCTGCAATTATTGAGAATGACCAGCTCCCAGTTCGTGTACATCTGCGCAAGAACGCTCTCGATGCACTCGCGAAGATATTCTTCGCCGTTGTACATGGGAATCACAACGCTCACGAAGGGCTGGCCCGTCTGCTCGTTGCTATGCGAATCGAGCGTCATGGCCGTCCCGAGACTCTCTCGCCGAAAAATTCACTGGAATCCGCCGCTCGTTTTTTCATGGCGCGATCTTCTGTTTCGCATCCGGCAGCGACATGGACGCCCCGGCCGGACGGAGGTCCCTGCTCAGAAGCTCGTTATTCAGGCGCCATCGCTGCGGGAAATAAACGATTCCAGAGTTACTATCCAGCATTTTTCCGGAATTATAAATATCCGAGGATTCAACATCGAGATACGCGCAATGCTCGATGACGTCGAACTGGTGTCCGTCGAGGTCCGTCACGCCTATCGAAAAGAAGTACCGGCCGGGAAGAAGGGTGAGCGAGTCGATCTCGAGATCGATATACCCCGGACCTGGAGGCAACTCCGGAAGATCGAGACCGTGAGCCCACGTGCTCACGTCGGTGATCAGCGTCCCAAGGTCGGTGTAGATCTCGAAGCCGAGGCTGGCGCGAGGGATTGGCTGCCTTGCTTCAAAGTGGAGACGCACGGTCACACCGTCGCCGCTACGAATTACCGGCTGGATTTCATTGTTCGCCCCGAGAAATTCGATCGCGGTGTAGCGGATTTCGCCGGATCCTTTACGGTCCACAAATTCCGTCAAATTGCCGGTGGACCGCGACGTATCCGTAAACGTCGCCATATATTTCGTGATGACGTCCCGTGACTTTCCGTCTTGCTTCACCTGACCGTGGTCGATCCAAATGGCCCGAGTGCAAAGATTTTCGACGGCGGCCATGTTGTGAGACACGAACAGAACGGTGCGGCCTCCGCTGCGAAGGCCTTCCATCGCGGACAAACATTTTTTCTGGAATGCGGCGTCGCCGACCGCGAGCACTTCGTCAACGATGAGGACATCCGGGTCGAGATGCGCGGCTACAGCGAATCCGAGCCGCAAGCGCATTCCCGAGGAATAGCGCTTGATCGGCGTGTCCAGGAATCGCTCGACGCCCGCGAATGCCACGATCTCATCGAGCTTCCTCGCCACCTCTTGTTGTTTCATGCCGAGGATCGAGCCATTCAGAAAGAGGTTCTCGCGGCCGGTGAGTTCCTCGTGAAAGCCGGTGCCGACTTCGAGCAAGGACGCGACGCGGCCGTGAATGCGCACACGTCCCGAAGTCGGATAAGTGATTTTCGAAAGAACTTTCAGGAGCGTGCTTTTCCCCGCGCCGTTCCGGCCGATGATGCCGACCACTTCGCCGACTTCGACGCCGAACGAAACATCCTTAAGCGCCCAGAAGGTATCAACGGCGCGCTTGTTGCTGCGAAACGGGCTGCGGAAAAGCCGTGCGAGAGTCTCGACGAGCATCGTCTCGTGGGCCAGCGTGCCGAGCTCGTACTTCTTCGAGATTTTGTCGACGAAGACCGCTTCGCTCATGATGGCAGCCGCACTTTCATCCGCCAGGTTGCGCCCCGGGGCTTAGACGATGTCCGCAAAGGTGCGCTCCGTCTTACGAAAATACATAACGCCCACGATGAGTACCGCGCACGTCACCGCGAAGGATATGCCCACGAGCTTCCAATCCATGTGGCGCGAAGGGAAAACGCAGGAACGAAAACCTTCGATGATTCCCGACATCGGATTCAAGGCGACCAAGGGCCGGTATTTCCTGGGTACAAAAGTCACCGGATAAATGATCGGCGTGACAAACAGCCCGATCTGAACGAGGAATGGGATGGCGTATTTGATGTCGCGGTAACGCACGTTCATGGCAGCGAGGATCATGCTGACGCCGAACGCCAGCACGAAGACTCCGACCACGAATCCGGGCAACAGTAGCAGACGCCAGCTCACGCCCACGTGGTAATAAATGAGCATGGCGACGAGAAGGACGGAGCTGATGGCGAAATCCAGCATGCCGCCCAATGCCGCGGCGGCGGGCAGGAGCACGCGAGGAAAGTAGACCTTCGTGATGAGGCTAGCATTTGAGACGAGACTATTGCCCCCGAGTCCCAAGGTGCCCGAAAAATAAACCCATGGCACCAGCGCGCAATAGGAAAACACCGGGTACGGAATGCCGTCGCTCGGCACTCCTGCGCGTCCACCAAACAAAAGCGTGAAGACGATCATCGTGAACAGCGGCTGGATGATGGCCCACGCCGCGCCGAGAAACGCTTGCTTGTAACGTACTTTGACGTCGCGCCAGGCGAGAAAATACAAGAGCTCGCGATAACGCCACAGTTCGGCCAGTGATTCCCGATTCAAGTGTTCTGCACCTTTTGGCGATTCTTTTTCACAGCACGAGCTTCCGAGCGTAGAAGGCCTCGGCGTAATGCGTCGGCGAATTCGCTTCCATACCGCGCACGCGCATCAGGCCCAGGAACAAATCGTCGGTGAACCAGTGCTTGCCGCGCTGCGAGCGGAAAGCCTGCTGAAGATTCCGCACTTTCTCATGCGACTCCAGGCCATTGACCGGGACATAAAAATTCGGCGCGCCGAGATCGCCGTCGTATTTTGGAATCTCGTATTCCAGGATCAGGTGATTCCGGAACGTGTTCCAGGTCAGCTCGTTGATCACGCGATGATCCTGGTGCAAATCCTGACGGTAATGCGTGAAGATCACGTCGGGCTGGAATGAACGCTTCAACTTTTCAAACTCCAGCTTGATTCGGGCGCCATCGTGCGGGAAGAAGCCGTCGCGGAATTTATGCACGACGATTTTCTTCGAGGCCGCATGGCTCAAAAACAATTTGGCGCTCGCGAGCGCCTCGCGCTGACGTTCCGGCGAACCGCTGAACACGGCCCAATAGACTTCGCACTGTCGGTGCTCGCGCAGCAGGCGGAGAATCGTTCCGCCGCAACCGATTTCAATATCATCGGAGTGCGCGCCGAGGCAGAGAACGCGGCGGAGTGCGCCGGGCTTCTGCCCAAGCGTGAGATTAAGCATGGCGGCCCGCTGGCATCTTTACCGAGTTCGGCTTTCCTGTGCGGGGCGCGGAAGGCGATTCCGCGGCTTCATCCTTCGCCGCATTCTTCCAGACTTCCCACGGCGCGTTGCCCTGTGAGTAGAGATCGTCGAGCTGCTGCTTGTCCTTGAACGTGTCCATGCAGGCGAAGAAGCCGTCGTGTTCGTAGGCAGCTAACTGCTTCTCGGCGATCAGGCGCTGGAACGGCTCGAGAACGAGCTCCTCGCCATTCTTCAGGTAACGGAAGATATCCTGTTTCAAGACAAAGTAACCGCCGTTCACGCGCACGTTGGTCTGCGTAATCGGCTTGATCTCCGAGACGAGTCCGCCCGGCTCCGATTGCACCAAGTGATAACTCAGATTCGGCTTCACGCTCACGAAACTCGCGATCTTGTTCTGCTTCATCGCGCGATCGAGATATGTCGGGAAATGGAGATTGGTCAGTCCGTCGCTGTAGTTGGCGAGAAAAACGTGCTCGTCCTTCACGTATTTCTCGATGGCTTTCAGACGCTGGCCAATGTTCGAGTTCGCGCCGGTTTCGGCGAACGTGATCGTCCAATCCTGAATGTCGCGATTCAGCAGCTCGAGCTTCGCGCCGCCGGATGACAGAACGAAATCGTTCGACACGCACTCGTTGAAGTTGAGGAAATATTCCTTGATGGCGTCGGCGCGATAGCCGAGGCACAAAATGAAATCCTTATGGCCGAAGTGCGCGTAATACTTCATCAGGTGCCACAAAATCGGCCGGTAGCCGATCGGCACCATGGGCTTCGGAACGCTCTCGCTGTAATCGCGCAGTCGCGTGCCCAACCCGCCGCAAAACAGAACGACTTTCATGACCGCCTTCCTTTGCACCGGCCCGCGCACCCGAACACCGGCGCGGCCGGATGAATCCTACGAATAAACTTTTGCCTCCGGAATAGGAACGACGAACCGGCCATCCCATTCTCGAATGTACGCCATCTGCTTCATGATTTCTTCTTTGAGGTTCCACGGCAGAATCAACAAGTAATCAGGCCGCGTTTCGCGAATCTTTTCCGGCGAAAAAATCGGAATGTGCGTCCCCGGTGTGAATTTTCCGTGCTTGTACGGGCTGCGATCCACCGTG
This sequence comes from uncultured Acidobacteriota bacterium, assembly GCA_963771905.1. Classification (GTDB taxonomy): domain Bacteria; phylum Acidobacteriota; class Terriglobia; order Acidiferrales; family UBA7541; genus Palsa-147. The sequence continues at coordinate 811,635 of CAVYVI010000009.1, read as the reverse complement.
TAATCGAGAAAATCCGTGCGGATGCCGCAGTAATTCAGCAGCGTGTTCCCTTTTCCCGGCGCGCCGTACCCGGCGACGCTTTTTCCATCGCGCTTGGCTTGAATCAGGAACTCGAGAAGTTTGCGCTTCGTCGCTTTCACCTGCTCCGCAAATCGCGTGTAGCCATCGAGACGCGTCAGCCCGGCCGCTTCTTCGCGGGCGCGCAAATCGACGACGCGCTGGCTGACCGGCTTCGACGAATCCGCGGCGTGGCGTCCGTAGATGCGCAGTGAGCCGCCGTGCGTCGGCAATTCGTCCACGTCGAAGAGTATCAGTCCGTGCGACGCGAATATCTTCTCGGAAGTGAAGAGCGAGAAGTAGGAGAAGTGCTCGTGATAAATCGTGTCGAACTGATTTTCATCCATCAGCCGCATCAGGTGCGGGAATTCGATGGTGATCACGCCCTGCGGCTTGAGCAGGATTTTCATGCCACCAACGAAATCGTTCAGATCCGGCACCTGCGCCAGCACATTGTTTCCGAGCAGCAGGTCGGCCTGTTTCCCGTGCTTCGCGAGTTCCGTTGCTGTTTCGGCGCCGAAAAATTTCACGAGCGTCGGCACCCCTTTCTTCACGGCCACTTCGGCCACGTTTGCGGCGGGCTCGATTCCGAGCGACGGAATGCCCTTTTTCACGAAGTATTGGAGCAAATAGCCGTCGTTGCTCGCCAACTCGACGACGTGACTTTTCGCGTTCAGGCCAAAACGCTGCACCATCAAGTCCGTGTAGTTTTCCGCGTGCTTGAGCCAGCTATCCGAGAACGATGAGAAATACGCGTAGTCGGTAAAAATATTCTCGGGCTTGACGTATTCCTCGAGTTGAACGAGGAAACATTTCCCGCACACAGTGACGTGCAGCGGATAGAACGGTTCCATGCGGTTGAGCTGGTCGGCGTTCAGGAAACTCTCACACAGTGGCGACATCCCGAGGTCCACCACCGTGGTTGAAACCGGCGCTCCGCAGAATCGGCACGGCGTTTGTGTGTTCAGCGTCATCTCGATTCCTAATAGGACTTCTGCATCGGGCGAATTCGGATTTCGGTTACTTCCGCCGTGCGCGGCAGCGAAAGCGCCGCCACGGCCATCGCCGCGATGGATTCCGGCTGGAGCAGCACCTCCGGCTGGTAGACCCGGCCTTCTTCCCGGTAAATTTCCTTTTGCCGGGGAGTGGCCGTGCGTCCCGGAAAAATATTCAGGACGCGAATTCCTTCCGCATTCACTTCATCGCGCAAACTCTCCGCGATGGCTTTGAGCGCATGCTGCGTCGCGGAAAATTGCCCCGCGCCCGCGCTCGCCTTGAGGCCCGCGCTCGAATTGATGAATACGATCTGCCCCGGGCGCTTGCGGAGGAACGGAAGCAGCTCTTGCGTCAACAAATACGGTCCGCGGACATTGGCGATAAATTGCGATTCGAGATCCGCGGCCGGCGAAGCCTCGAGCCGCCCATGGTAAATGTGCCCGGCGCTGTGCACGAGGATATCGACTGCGCCCAGTTCCCGCTCGACCCGCTCGCGCAGCGCGCGAATTTCGCCTTCCCGCATCAGGTCGGCCGGAAACGCGCGCATGTCGTATTTCTTCGCGCTCGCTTCCGCCACAATCGCCTCGAGGATTTCTCGCCGCCGCGCCACCATCGCGACGCACGCGCCTTGTTCGGCCAGCGCCATTGCGAAGGCCCGGCCGATTCCCGAACTCGCTCCGGTCACCAGCGCGTACTGATTTTCCAATGCTCGCGTCATCAAAATCCTAGCGAACCGGCGCGCCGGACGTGGGCGCTCCCGACGATACGCCGGAAACCGCGTGCGGCGGCGTGTCATACGCTTCGATCACGTCCTCGGGCAGATGCGACAAGTCAGTGCCGTGCAGATAATCGCGCATCGTCGTGCCCGTGCAGTGCGAGTCCACGTTCGGCGCGCCCCGGTGTGCGCGCGTATCGCCGAGGTGCACCGTGCGAAAGTCGATGCTAAAGCGCGTCTTGCCGGAATCGTTCGGCACCGACGAATGCATCTGCGCCCCCGAGAAGATGATAATTCCGCCCGGCGGAGGAATCACCCGCACCTGCGGATCGAGTTCCATCGGTTCTTCGGCTTTCGGCTGCTTGCGGGTGTCGGTCTTGATGTGTTGCGCCGCCGTCTGACGGCTCGTGCGATTCCACTCTTCATAGTTGTAGTCGTGCGAACCGTTCTTCACACCGTGGCTCCAGTAACGCGGGTGGAAGGCCATGCCGTTCGCAGGGACAATCTGGAAGATGGGAATCCAGAAATTAATCTGGCACATCGGCGCGGAATACCAGGTGTCGCGATGCGCGTGAAATGCGTAGGCGATTCCCGAGGTGAGATAGTCGTCCGACGTCGAGCTGCGCATGCGCGGCACGTCGAAGTAGGTCTGCTCGAGGTCGCACCCGAGCTGCCGCAGGATTTCCGGAATGTAATGCTTCGATTTCGGATGATGAATGAATTTCGGCTTCAGCTCGGCGAGGACGGCGGCATACTTCTCGACTTCCATTTGGTATTGCGCCGTTTCCGGATCCAGCGAGCCGAACGCTTCGCGGATCATTCCTCGCGCAAATTCGCAGAACTCGAGCGATGCGGGACACGCGTTGTAGACGAAGAGCTGACCTTGATAGAGAAGCTCGCGACGCTTGTCGTCGCTGATCGCCGCGTCGGTGAAGACTGAATTCATGTTCGTTCCTCCTGGTGCGTCCGGCCTTCTGCCGGCGTAGCCGAACTCTTGGATTCTTCTAAAAGACTGTGTTCGGATAGCGTCTGCGCCGCGAATTGAATGGCGTCGAATGCCAGACCCGAGCGCTCGGCGATGTCGAGCAAGGTGTGCTCGCCGTCCGACAAATTCAGAACCCATAGCATGGCCATTTCGCGCGCGCCCGCGTCGGCATGGCCGCCGATGGCGCGATAGAGCCCGCGCTTTCCGAGCTGCGGCTCGCACTTCGGATTTCGATTCCGGTACGTGCGATTCCCTTCCAGCGTGTGAAAAATCCTCCGGCACATGGCGAGCGAATCCGCGAGCGCCGTCGGCTTCACGAAATCGAAATTGTCGGCGGAAGTGTGATATTCGGGAAACGTGCCGTGCGGCGTCCGGGAAAAGCGCCCGACGGCGAGATTGAATCCCGGCGAGCAATATTGTCTCTCGTCATACCCGTACGGCGAAAAATCCTGAATTTGTGTGTCGGAGCCGGATTTCGCGAAAACATGCGCGACGACGCGATCGATTTCCGCGTTTGCGCGCCGGCTTTTCTTGTAGGTGATTTTCCCGGCGTCCCCGACGCCGGCGAGCACCAATCCGTGTCGAATGCGCGAAACAACGTCTTCGTTCCGGCTCAGCCACGTGATCGCTCCAATCGTCCCGGGAATGAAAAGGAAGCGATAGGAGTACCGGCGTGGCTCGGCGCTCAATTCCTTCGCAAGGCTCACGGCCACAGCGATCCCGGAAAGGTTGTCGTTCGCAAGCGAGGGATGGCAGGAATGGCAGGAAATTAAAATTTCGTCCGTGGTCTGCCCGCGCAACAAATATTCGCCGTAGCTGAGACTTCCAGCCTCCAGCGACGAATCGATGCAGGCTTCGTACTCGCCGTCGGGCAACGCATCGAGCTGCCGCTGGCTCAGGCAAAATCCCCACGTCTCTTGATAGTAGGAGGTCCGATACGGGATCAAATCCGGCCGGTCGGGCAGCGTGTGCAGATGCTCGCGCAATTCGGATAGGCGCATCGTGCGATGGATGGGCATGCTGTAGTTCACGACGTGCAGATTCGACCGCTGGAAATCGATGACGCGCTCGCCCGCGGCGTTCTTTACATAGGCGTCGCGAATGTTCCATTCGCGCGGAACGGTCCAATCGAACACAGGTGTTCCGGTCGGAACTTCGTGAATCGTGATGGGAATTTCCTGCTGGATCCGCCGCAGCGTCGCGCGCAGGCCGTCGCCCGTGATGCTCCGGCAAATGGGATAGAGCTCTTCGATCAGGCGATACATCTCCATTCCCGCTGTGGCGGATTCGAGGGTGGCCGGCTTGGTGGAAGCGTTCACAGATGAAGTCACGCGATTATCCTAGCGCGAAAGAAGCGGATACTCCTGATCGCGCTGGATGATGATTCGATCGGCGGGCGGCCAGGCAATTTGGAACGCGGGATCGTTCCATCGAACGCCGCGCGCCACCTCAGGATGGTAAAACTGCGACATTTGATAAAAAACTTCGGTATCGTCCTCGAGCGTCTGAAAGCCGTGCGCGAAACCTTCGGGAATGAAGAGCATCTTCCCGTTGTCCGCGGATAGAATTTCGCTCACATGCTGCCGGCACGTCGGCGACTCCGGGCGAAGATCGATGATCGCATCAAAGAGCGATCCTCTCGTGCACCGGACCAGTTTCGCTTCCGCGTATGGCTCCGCCTGATAATGCATTCCGCGCAGCGTGCCCTTCCGCTTGTTGAAGGACACATTGCACTGCACGAAGTGCGCGTTCAATCCGTGCCCGGCAAATTCGTGCTCGCAATACGTGCGTGCAAAATATCCGCGCTCGTCGGTTTTCTTCTCGAGCTCGATGACGAACGCACCCTTCAGTTTGGTCTCCCGGAAAATCAAATTCGTTCACTCACCTCAGCGCGCCTGCAGAACGCTTTCCGTCGATTTCGCCGTCCAGCGCAACGAAGAATCCAGCCGCCCGCTCGCCAGCAATTCCTTGATGTGCGTGATGCGCATGTACCGCGGCCCTTCGAAATCCTCCGCGCCGAGACCCACTTTGCGATACGCGTCGTACAGTTCCTGCGCGCCTTTTCGAGCATCCCAAACCGGCTGGAATGCAGGCAGCACCTTGGTGATCTTGCTGAAATCGGCGCGATAGCAGCGCGTGTCGGGCCCTGCATCCGCGGCGTATTCCACTTTGCAGCCCGGAATCGTCTGGCGAACGATCTCGGCGAGGTCGCGGATTTGATAATTCTCGATGCTCCGGCCGACGTTGAACGCCTGGTTATGAATGGCCTCGCGCGGAGCTTCAAGCGCCGCGAGAAACGCGCGGGAAATATCCTCGATGTGAACGATCGGGCGCCACGGCGTGCCGTCGCTCTTGATGTAGACGCGGCCGGTGGTCAGCGCCCAGGCGACAAGATTATTGAGTACGAGATCGAAGCGCAGGCGCGGCGAAACTCCGTACGCCGTCGCATTGCGCAAATACACGGGAGAAAACTCCGCGCTCCCGAGTTGCGCTACTTCCTGCTCGACCAAAACTTTCGATCGGCCGTACGGCGTCACGGGATTGAAGTCCGCGGTCTCGTCGAGAATCTTTTCGCCCGCCGCGCCATACGTGCTGCACGATGACGAAAACAGAAATCGCGAGACTCCCGCTTGCTTGGCGAGCTTCGCCAGCTTCACCGATGCGCGATGATTGATTTCATACGTCAGATCGGGATTCAGATTTCCGAGCGGATCGTTCGACAGGCCGGCGAGATGTATAACGGCGTCGAAACCTTTCACGTCGGCGAGTTCGACATCGCGGAGATCCTTGCGAATCGACGGGAACTTCATTGGTTCCGCGCCAAACGTGCACTGCTCGAACAAATCGCTGTCGAGCCCTACGATTTCGTGTCCCGCCGCCGCTAAAAACGGCGCCATCACCGTCCCGATATAGCCCGTATGTCCCGTGAGAAGGACTTTCATCCGCTGGCTCCCTGTCCCCTTTTCGCCGCCCCGCCCGTCCCCAATTTTTCGCCGAAAACGACAGCGCGGCTTACGATCAAAATGCGCGTAGACGTACTATTAGAGCATGATCTCCATGGCAGAGTTGAGCAAACAAGTTGCCACCTTCGGCTTGGTGCTCACACGGTAAACCTATGTGCAACATATAGTTACAAATAGTTGGTACCGGGATAGCCCGCTCTTTGGGGGTAGCTGGTCCGGCAAATTTCCCTTCCCGGGCACTCCTTTTCACTGGATGCGAGCCCACTTAGATACGGCTTGGCGGGCTCGAAATCAGCCGATTTGAGCTTCGAAAAGCGGCTAGCACCGAGGATCCCGTGAGCGAATGGCAAAGCCGACGAGGTCGCTGTGCGAGGATGGAAGCCACTCGCCGCACGACGGCGATTGAGGGCCAGGCACGTTTCAGTTCGAATTCGACGCAACAAAAGACAACTGGCCGCCGGAATTTTCGGCGACTCGCGCGGATTCGATTCCGTTGCATTCCGCCACAAGCGCGCCGAGCGGAACAAATTCGAAATCCCGCACGAGGCGGCGCAATTTTCGCTCCATGCCGCGCAGGCCAAAATAGTGCCGCATCTTCGCCGTGAGGCTGCCCTTCATCCGCGGTTGTTCGGCGTCGATTTCCCAGGGATGAACGTAGACGCAGGCCGGCTGTCCTTCGCGTTGATTCAGAAAGCGCATGCCCCAGCGCGTGTACCAGTAAGGCAGAAGCCGCAAATACGCGCCGCCGCCGAGCGGCGAACGCGCGCCCGCTAATTCCAGAGTCGGCATGGGAAATTCGACGATGGAACCGTGGCTTGTCGCAACGCGGAAGGGAGTCCGCGGCCCGCGCGGCATGCCGTAATTTGGATGGTCGACGGGGAAAATGCTCGAGTCGTAGCGGAAGCCCAGCTCAGCGAGAACCTCGAACGCCCAGAGCGACGCCTGTGTGATCGAAAAACTCGGCGCGCGATAACCGATGACGGCGGCGCCGATGGCTTGCTCGAGGCGATCCTTGGCGATGCGCGTGTCGGCTCGAAATTCCGCCGGCGTCAATTCAAAAACGCGGCGATGCTTGTCGCTGTGGCACGCCACTTCGTGGCCGCGCGCGGCAATCTCGCGAATCAGCTCTGGATAATTTTCCGCCACCCAGCCGAGCGTGAAAAACGTGGCCTTGCAGCCTGCGTCATCGAGCAGGCCGAGCACCTTCTGCGTGTTCCGCACGACGCGGCTCTCGTACGAGCCCCATTTGTCTTTATTCACGCTCTCGAAAGCGCTGACGTGGTAGTAGTCTTCGAGATCGAAACTCAGGGCGTTTTTCATCGCGGGTTATTCGCGGTGCAAACTGCGTGCCGCAGTTTGCTCGATTCAGTATAGCGTTTGTCGAACTTGATGTCGCGCGGTGGGTGCTGCGAGGAATTGTAAATGACAATCCCGCGAGATGGAATGGTCGCGAAACCGCTCGCGCCGCTCAATTCGAGACCAGGCTAGCGATTGGTCGAGAGGGGCCTGAAGGCGAATGGAAAGTACGGCGATACTCGAAACATACTAGAGACATCCGGAAGGCGCGTCGTGTACCTTTGCCAGCATTACGCAAGGCCGCGCTGGCGCTGGACACGGTTCTCACGGCAAAGTGATCGCGCGGAATGGCCACATTCGAAAGCCGGCGGAATCTAAATCATAGGGCGTGTGGACAAAACCTTGATCGGCGCGAAAACCAAATCCGTTCTCCGAAAGCTGCTGAAAATCGCAGGCGTTGCCGCGGCAATTTATGCCGTCCTTACGGTCGCGTTGTTCGCGGTGATGCTGCAATCCCCAGGCGCCTTTGCGGCGACGATGAAATACGTGCCGTGGCCCGCATTCGCCGTTCTTCCCTTCAGGCCGCTCTGGAACGTGGCGAGAGGCGGACATGTCGCCGTCGGAGAGCTCGCGCCGGATTTTTCGCTCGAGAGCACGGATCACAAAAGCCATTTTCAATTGTCATCGCTGCGCGGGCAAACGCCCGTCGTGCTCGTCTTCGGCAGCTACACTTGACCGCCGTTCCGGCGGGAGGTTCCCGCTCTCAATACGCTCTACGAGCAATACAAGAATCAGGTCGCATTCTACGTGGTGTACATCCGCGAGGCGCATACAAGCGACGTCTGGCAGGATCCGGACAACGTGGACGACCACATCATTTTCGCGAGCCCGAAAAATATGGATGAGCGAAGCGAAATGGGGCAGATGTGCGTGGTCAAGCTGGGGATCAAATTTCCGGCGGTGGTCGACAACTTCGACAACGTGACCGAGCGCGACTACACCGGCTGGCCCGACCGGCTCTACGTGATTGATCGCGATGGCCGCGTGGCCTATAAGTCGCGGCCCGGACCATTCGGCTTTCGTCCCGAGGGCGTCGTGGCGACGCTGCAGAAGTTGGTTCCCGCCGCCGCGCACTAACGTGCGCAGCAGTTTGCCGGAAACGTCGCCCTCAATGTGAGCTGGAGAGAATTTCGGGAAGCTGAAACCCGGGGGAATGACATCTCCCCCCGGTTGCTAATTCAATCTCGAACTACGCCAGAAGAAATTCTCCGGGGAGCAGATCCATTCCCGGTCTCGAAGCGGATTTGAGTTTGCGCATCGCGGCTTGCATCGGACTCTGCTGCGCGAGCATGCCGGCATCGACTTGCATTCTTTCGATCCGGATGCCAAGAGAGCGCTCGAGCTGCAACAACTCCGAGCGTTGTTCCCTTCCGAAAAGAGTGGAGGCCACGCCGAGTTCGCCCATGCGCCCGGTTCGGCCCACGCGATGGATGAAGTTCTCGGCGATCTCGGGCAAATCGTAGTTGATGACGTGCGCGATGTCCTGCACGTGAATGCCGCGAGACGCCAGATCGGTGGCAACGAGAACGCGGTAGCGTCCCTGCTGAAACCCGGTGAGCGCCGCCGTGCGCTGGGACTGCGTGCGGCCGCCATGAATCATAGCCGCTTTGAAGCCTTCGCGATCCAGGCTCCGGGCGAGGCGCTCAGCTCCGCGCTTGGTGCGCGCGAAGACGAGACATCGGCCGGTCTCTTTGGCGAGCAGTCGGCACAACAATTGCATTTTGTTGTCGGAGGAAACTTCGAAGGCCTGAACGCGCACGCTTTCGGACGGCTTCAATGTCGACCCGAACGCGAGGCGTACCGGATTGTTCATGTAATCCGAAACGAGATGCACGACCGAGGCTTCGAGAGTCGCCGAGAAAAACATCGTCTGGCGTACCTTCGGCAAAATGGACGCGATCCTCTGAATCGCAGGAAGAAAGCCCATATCCAGCATTCGGTCGGCCTCGTCGAGGACGAGGATCTGAAGCTGCCGGAAATGGACGAGCCTGCGATCGAGGAAGTCTTCCAATCGGCCGGGAGTGGCAACGACCAGGCGAGCGCCCTTCGACAGATCGCGAAGCTGCTGTCCTTCGGACAAGCCTCCCACGACCAGGGCCGCGGCCGGAAGCTGCTTGCCTCGCAGCGCGTTGTATTGATCGACGATCTGCATGGCGAGTTCGCGCGTTGGCGCGAGGACCAGTGCGGCAATGCCCGGAGTCTTATGCTGAAGCATCCGCTCCATGATCGGAATCAAAAACGCGAGCGTCTTGCCGGTTCCAGTCTGAGCGGTCGCGAGCACGTCTTTGCCTGCCAGCGCTTGCGGGATCGCCGCAGCCTGAACCGGAGTCGGAATCGAAAAACGAGCGGCCGCCAAGCGCTCCTGGGTATAGGCGGAAATCGGTAACTCTGTGAAACTCTGCATGATATTTCTTAACCTTTGTGTCTGGTGTAAGCGATCGCTGCACACACAAGCTTCTGCGCGACTACAACAACCTGCATCACTAGACTTCATTTGAATTACGCTGAAGACTTACGGAGGGACTAAAGGGCGGGGATTCTCAGATCAGCTACTGCACCAGAGCAACCGCACCACACAACCGAGGTATTAAGCGCAACTGGAGTATACCACGGATTCGCCTCCCGTGTTGAAAACCTCGCTATTTTTCTTGGTGTGTTTCCATGCCGGAATGGCGGTGAAATCAGGAGCTTGGTTCAACTCTGCTTCACGCGAGGGCCGCGATGAATGGGCAAGAGAACGCTGTAACCCAATAACTTCACGAGTTCCGTCGTGATTTCGAGGCTCGATTCTGTTTCCTCACCGTGCGGCGCGCCGGGAACGCTCTCCGTATCTTCGGGAACGGCGGCGATGCGGAATTGAATGCCCTCGGGCAAGAGCGCGCGGCAGCACATCCGCACGCGGCGGACATGCGCGGCGCTCGTGATGGCTAGAACGGAGCGGATTTCCGGGCGCTGAGCGAGGTAGGCGGCAAGCGCTTCGATCTCGCGCAGGGTGCCGAAGCGATGGACGCGGATTTTTTCGATTTCGGCCTGGGTCTCACCCGCGCGAAATGTCACAAAGAAATGGCGTTCCGGCGGCGGGACTGGCGCCGCGACGGGCAACAAATCGAGCGGCGACGGCAGTGGCAGCTCTTTGAACCGGCGAACTTCGAATCGTGCGGTGCTCAGGACAAGCTGCGGCGCGCGGCCTTCTCGAAAAAGTTGCAGGGCGTATCGTTTGCGATTCGGCCGGCCGGCCAGAACAAAAATCATGTCCGCATCGACGATCGGATCGGCGGGCGCCAGCCAGTGCCGCAGGACGGAGCTCATGATGCAAAGAGAACATAGGGCGAGAGCGAGTTCAAGGCAATGGCGGCAACGCGCCGGGCGCTGAGCGGTGTCGATGCCCTGTCAACGCCGAATCGAGGTACATCCGCGCCGAAAAGTTGCAAAGCTTTTCACTGTCGCCGCCGTCGTGCCCGCAAGCGATGCTTAAGTCGAGGCGGCGATTGGAAGCGTGCTTGCTGACTGTGCCGCGGGCCTTTACGATAGGAAGAGCGGGAAAACTCCCCTATGTGCGGAATCTGCGGGATATTCGAATACGAGCGGCGGGACAAGATCGGGGAGGAGCTCGTCCATCGCATGGCCGAGACGATCGTTCATCGCGGTCCCGATGATGAAGGTATTTTCACCGACGCCGGGCTCGGCTTCGGATTTCGCCGCTTGAGCATCATCGACCTGGCCGGCGGCCATCAGCCGCTCTCGAATGAAGATGGATCGCTGTGGGTGATGTTGAACGGCGAAATTTACAACTATCCCGAGCTGCGCCAGGACCTCGAATCGCGCGGCCATCGCTTCGCCACGCATTCCGACACCGAAACCATCGTTCATCTCTACGAAGAATACGGCGAAGAATGTTTCCGCCGCTTGCGCGGGATGTTCGCCATCGCGTTGTGGGATTCGCGGCAGCGGAAGCTGCTGCTGGCGCGCGACCGCGTGGGGAAGAAGCCATTGTTTTACGCGGCGGATGGGAAGCGCATTGTTTTCGGATCGGAGCTGAAAGCGATTCTGGCGGCGAATGGGCTTTCGCGCGAGATCGATGCGGAAGCGGTGGCGGATTATTTTTCGTTCGGCTACATTCCGGCGCCGAAGACGATTTATCGTGCGGCGCGGAAATTGAAGCCGGGACATTATCTAGTGGCATCGGCGAGCGGGATACGTGAGACGCAATACTGGGACATCTCGTTTGCGGAAGTGGAAGAGCGGCCGGAAGAAGAATGGTGCGAGCGGCTGAGGCACGAGTTGTGCACAGCGACGCGGATACGGCTGATGAGCGACGTACCGTTGGGAGCGTTTCTGAGCGGCGGAATCGATTCGTCGTCAATTGTGGCGATGATGAGCCATCTGATGAAGCGCGCCGTCACCACCTGCTCGATCGGCTTCCAGGAAAAAGAGTACGACGAGGTGCAGTTCGCGCGGCAGATCGCCGAGCAATTCCATACCGACCATCATGACCAGACTGTACGGCCGAGCGCGATCGACATCATGGACAAGCTCGCGTGGCACTATGACGAGCCGTTCGCCGATTCCTCCGCGATTCCGACTTATTACGTTTCGAAAGTCGCGCGGCAGTATGTCACGGTTGCTCTCGGCGGCGATGGCGGCGATGAAAATTTCGCGGGCTATCGCCGGTATTTCTTCGATCGCTGGGAAAATTACGCGCGATCTTTCGTGCATCCATCTTTGAGAAAGGGTGTGTTTGGCCCCCTCGGACGGATGTATCCGGGGCTGGCGTGGGCGCCGCGCGTCTTTCGCGCCAAGGCCACGCTGCAGAGCCTTTCGCGCTCGCCGCTCGAAGGCTATTTCAATTCGATCAGCATTTTCCGGCCGGATGAGAAATCGCGCTTGTTTACGGGCGATTTCCGCAAGTCGCTCGCGCGCTATGATTCCCTCGGCGTCTTGCAGGAACACTACGACCGCGCCGACACGCAGGATCCTCTCTCGCGAATTCAATATGTAGACATCAAGACGTACCTGACCGACGACATACTTGCGAAAGTCGATCGCGCGAGCATGGCTGTTTCTCTCGAGGTCCGCGCGCCGCTTCTGGACCACCATTTGATGGAATTGGCCGCGAAGATGCCGTCCTCGATGAAGCTGCGCGGCCGCAACGGGAAATATATTTTCAAGAAAGCGATGGAAACGATTCTTCCGAACGACATTCTGTACCGCAAGAAGCAGGGATTCGCGATTCCGCTCGCGCAGTGGTTTCGCGGAGAACTGCGCGAAATGGCTCACGCTGCCATTTTTTCCTCGCAGGATGGAATTCTCGATCTCGGGTATCTACGAAAAATCTGGGACGAGCATCAGAAAGTACGGCATGACCGTTCCGCGTACCTTTGGTCCGTGCTGATGTTCCGCAAATGGCAAGCGACGTTCGGCTCGTAGAACCGGTCGGGCGTTTACGTTCACGAAGATGCGCTATTTTCCCTGCCGATTATTGACCGCAGATAATTTTCCACTTCCTCCGCAACTGCGGCCCAATCGCGCTGGCGCGCGTGATTTGAGATTGCGGTGCGGTCCCACATGCGGCTGAGCGCCGCTTCAAGGCCGGCCGCGATTGCGCCTGCATCGGTCGCGACGAGCAATCCGAGTTTATCGGAGACGAGAACTTCCGGCGTGCCACCGACGCGCGTCGCAACGACGGGCGTTCCGCAGGCCAGCGATTCCAGGACGACGTTCGGCATGCCTTCACGCAAACTTGCGAGACACGTCACATCGGCGGCGCTGTACCAGAGCGGTAGCTCTTCATTCGGCTTGTTGCCTACGAGAAAAATTCGATCGGTCAAGCCGCGCTGGCGAATGGAGTTCTCGAGATCGCCGCGCAACGGGCCATCTCCGACGATGTACAACTTCAAGTCAGGGAATTTCGGTGCGAGGGATGACATCGCGTCGATGAGAGCGTGATGTCCTTTCACCGGCAGCAACGCGCCCACGGAGACGATCGCGAGTGCGGATTCGGAAATGCCCGTTTGACGGCGCGCCGTGGCGCGATCGATTGGATGAAACCGCTCGGCATCGACGCCGTTCGCGATGACGCGAATTTTCTCGGGCGGCGTTCCCAGTGCGACCATCGCATCCTTCAAAGCGGCGCTTACGGCGATGATGCCGGCCGCGCGAGAGAGCGTCTGGCAAATCATCGGGCGAATCAAAGAGAAATTCGGAAAGACATTGATGTCCGTGCCGCGCGCGGAGACGACCACAGGGACGTTGAGTCTCCGGCCGAGCAGAAAGGCCGCGTAACCGTCAGGATAAATGTAGTGCGCGTCGATGCAATCGAACTTCGTCCGGCGATAGATTTCCTGCGCGCGGCCCAAAGATCCGAGATACATCAAGCGGCCGTGAAACGGCATCGACACTTTCGGCAGAAGCGGGTATCGCGGATGAGAGACGCGGAGCGAGCCAATTTGCTCTTCGTCCGGAATTTGCGCGGCGCGGCCCCAGCGGGAGGATTGCAGCCACCAGGGAACGTACGGAACCGGCGCGATGACCTCGACTTGATTCCCGGATCTCGCAGCCAGATGCGCGACGCGCTGATACACGAAGCCACCGAGACTTGGCTGGGCGCGATTCGGGAACAAACTTGTGAAAGTCAGAATCTTCATTCTTGCAGTGACGGCAAAGGCCGCTGTCGCACTCACATTACAACACTCGCCGCGGAGTATGGGGCAGCACGCGGTTGAGGATGGGCGGGTTAGTAATCCGCTCGCAGAAAACAGTAAGGCATTTCCCGCCGCGGCATGATCGCTGAATTGAGTTGTTTCTGGATCGACATGCCTTCGTAATAAACAGATTATAAAGGGTTTAATCTGCGCTGCAACGCGTGTCGGCGACTCGTTCGGCACCTCGATTGCTAAAATCTTTGCCTAGGGATGCTACTATTCTCTCGTCTCAGGAGCTTAGATGACTCGTTCTGTCAGCATTTTCGGACTCGGCTACGTGGGAGCCGTGACGGCCGCCTGCCTTGCCCAGAAGGGCAACCGCGTCCTGGGCGTGGATGTAAATCCGTCGAAGGTCCAGACGCTGGAATCCGGCAAAAGCCCGATCCTCGAACCCAAGATGGATGAAATGATTGCGGAATCGAGCCGAGCGTGCCGTTTGCATGCGACCACTGATCCCAAGCGCGCGATTCAGGAAACCGAAATTTCGTTTATCTCCGTCGGCACGCCGAGCCAGCGCAACGGCAAACTGGATCTCGGCGGCATTGAACACGTCTGCCGCGAAATCGGCGAGGCGCTGCGCGTGAAGAACGTGTATCACTGGGTGGTGATGCGCAGCACCGTCCTTCCGGGCACGACCGAAAATGTGGTGATGCCGATTCTCGAAAAGGCGAGCGGGAAGCGCGTCGGACCGGATTTTGCGGTGTGCTTCGTGCCGGAATTTCTGCGGGAAGGCACGGCTGTGAGCGATTTCTTCGAGCCGCCGTTCACGATCGTCGGCGCCGCGGCAGGCTGCGATGTCACGCCCGTGCGCGAACTCTTCGAATTTGCACCCGCGCCGATCTTTCAGACGAATCCAGCAACGGCGGAAATGGTGAAGTATGTTTGCAACGCCTTCCACGCGCTGAAGGTCGGTTTCGTCAACGAAATCGGCACGCTCTGCAAGGAACTGGACGTGGACACGCAGGCGGTCACGGAAATTTTCACGTCGGACACACACTTGAATGTTTCCACGGCATACCTCAAGCCCGGCTTCGCGTTTGGCGGCTCGTGCCTGCCGAAAGATCTGCGCGCGCTGACGTATCGCGCGAAGGAGCTGGATCTGCGTTTGCCGCTTCTCGAATCGCTGCTGCCGAGCAACAACGAACACATCGAGCGCGCGGTGGAATCGGTGCTGCGCACCGGCAAGAAGAAAGTGGGCATGCTGGGATTGAGCTTCAAATCGGGAACCGACGATTTGCGCGAAAGCCCGCTCGTCCATCTCGCCAAGCGACTCCTCGGCGAAGGCTGCCAGATTCAAATCTGGGACGCGAACGTGGCCCTCGGCCAGCTCATCGGCTCGAATCGCCAGTTCATCACCGACGTGATTCCTCACATCGGAAGCTTGCTGCATGAGAACGCGCGCGAAGTGATCGCGAACGCCGAAGTCGTGCTCCTCGGCACGAAAGCGGTGGACAAGGAAACCCTCGCCGCGACTTTGAAGCCCGGCCAAATCCTCATCGACCTCGTACATCTGGATAAGAAGGCGCGATTGACCGGCCACGAACGCTACGAAGGAATCTGCTGGTAAGGATCCCGCGTTGAATATTTTGTGGGTGAAGTCCGGCGACCTGGTGCCGCTCGACACCGGTGGAAAAATCCGCAGCTTCAATCTCCTGAAAGAACTGGCGCGCCAGCATCAGGTCGACCTCGTTACGTTTTATCCCGAGCAAGAGAATGACGGCCATCCGGCGCTCAATCGCTATTTCCGCCGCGTGACTTGCATTCCTTTGAAGCTGCCCGAGAAAAATGGGGCCGGCGATTACGCGAACTATGCGTTGAATCTATTTTCGCTGCAGCCGTATTCGATGAGGAAATATTGCCAGCCGCGCGTCGCCCGGCAGGTTCGCGCGCTCCTCGCCCGCGAAACGTACGATGTCATCGTTTGCGATTTCTTTTTGACCGGCGCGGTGATTCCGTGGGAATTTCCATGCCCCAAGGTTCTCTTTACGCACAACGTCGAAGCGCAAATCTGGCAGAGGCATTTTCAAGTTTCGCGCAACCCCGTCTGGAAGGCCATTTCGTGGCGCGAATACAAGACCATCGCGCGGCTCGAACACCGCTATCTCGAACAGGCTGACGCCGTCCTTACCGTTTCCGACACCGACCGCGATACATTTTCGAAGCTGATTCCGCGCGAGAAAATCACGACCATTCAAACGGGTGTGGATGTCGATTTCTACCGGCCATCGACCGGAAAAATTCAGCCCAACGTGATGGTCTTTACTGGCTCGATGGACTGGACACCGAACGAGGATGGAATCCTCTATTTTGTTGACCAAATTCTACCTCTGATCCGCCACTCAATTCCCGATGCTGAAGTATGGGTGGTGGGACGAAATCCTTCGGCGCGAGTGCGAGAGCTGAACGCGCGCGATTCGCGCATTCGCGTGACGGGCACGGTCGATGATATTCGGCCCTATATGGATCAGGCCGCGGTCTATGTCGTGCCGCTTCGCATCGGCGGCGGAACGCGCATAAAAATTTTCGAAGCGATGGCGGAGGGAAAAGCAGTCGTATCGACGTCGCTCGGCGCGGAAGGACTTCCCGTCACCCACGATCAAAACATCATTCTCGCCGATGAACCGGAAATCTTCGCAGCCCGCGTGGTGGCGCTGATGCAGGATGCACAGAAGCGCGATGTGCTCGGGCAAGCCGCGCGACGCTTGGTGGAAGAAAACTACAGTTGGTCCACAGTGGCGCGGCAATTTGCCGCGGTGCTCGCGAGCGTCGCGAAGCCCTCGGCGGCAGCGAGCGCGCCAGTCTCGACCGGCTCAGCGACTGTGCCGATCTCCTAGCGATACCGCATTCACTCGATACTTCGATTGATACTTCAAATTGTTCTTGCGCGCTGATGATGTTGTGCAATCTTGCGTGGATCGATCGAACTCAATTAGTGAGTTTCCTTCTTGTCGGTGGACGCGGGCGCGGCGGGAGCGCCGCCGGGCGTCCCGATGGCCACCTGGAGTGAGCTATCGGCGGGATCGCGGTAGCTCACATAAAGAGTGTCATCCTTGTCGATCGCTATCGACGGAAAGCGATGGGCGTCGGACCCCGGCGGTGTGATGTACTGAAAGCGCCACTGCTTGCCATCCCAGTAGGCATGCTTGAGAGCGGTGCCATCCTGATAGACGATGTGCGGATTCCCTTCGTTGTCTAGCACAAGCGCCGTACGGGAATCGAGCCAGCTACGCGGCTCCGGAACGTGGTCGACTTCCTGCACGGTCCAAGTGTCGCCGTTCTGGACCGCATAACGCAGCGTGTGCGTCGTGTAGTAACTGATGTGCGCTTTCCCCTGCGCGTCGAGCAGAAGTGCGTTCCCCATGCCAACATTGTATTCTGGAGAATCAGGCTTGCGTGCATCGACCACGCTCACATTCCAGCCATCCGCGGTGCGCACGGCGTATTTCATCAGCCCGTCCACGAATGCGTCATAGGCCAAGTGAGGGACTCCATGCGAATCCACGACGAGGGAATCCCATTTGCCGGTTTGCATGTCGAAGTCGACGGTGTGAATCGCCCAAACGCCGTTTTCGAGCGATCCGTATTTCAGATGCAGATAGTTGGAGCGATCGGCATTTTCCACCTTGTACCATGCGAGATGAGGAGTGCCGTCGGGCGCGATTCCCAGCGAACATGAGTACTGGATGTTGGCGGCGTCGGGCGCTATTTCCTCGACATTCCATTTCGTGCCGTTGAAAGCATAGTATTTGAGCCGGTGAAAAGTGCTGCAGAGGTGCGGACTGCCAGTGGCATCCAGCGCCAGGCTTACGAAATCAACACCGCCATCGGATAGCGTGATGGTGTCCCAACGCGACACTCCTGCCTGACGGAACGCATATTTCACCTGCCCATCGTCCGTGCCATAGCCCAGATGCACGTCTCCGTGCGCGTCGACGGCGATCGATGTCGAGACGCCTGTCTTATCCACTGTCACGGATTTCCAGGTCCATTGCGCTTGCGCGGTCTTTGGCATGCCAGCCCATGAGACGAGAGCGAGCGTGAGGAATAAAATAGGACGCCGAACCGTTCGAGAGAGCTGCTCTATATGAACCACAAACGTCTCCTTCATAACCCCTCGGGTTTCCACTCCGGCGCGCTGCCGGGTTAGCGACGGCAGAGCCCCTCGTGCGTTCGCGCGCCGGGTCACGTCGCGACTTCCTCGGCAACCTGCGTGAACATGGGAGCGCGCTCCGCAGATACCCGAGCAAGCGCTGCTTCGTCACGGTAGAGAATGCGAAGCACGGCCGTCATCGCCACGATCTGCCAAAAATAATCGAAGTACGCCATCGCCAAAAACGCGCCGCTGACCATAAAGGCCAGCAGACTGATTTGGAACATGTAGGTGTACGGCACCATCCACGAAAGCTGTGGGATCCGTTTAGCCCGATGCCGGACTTGCCAGTACGTATAGTGGCAGCTCGCGAGCAAGGCGAGAAAAAGCAGCAGCCCTACATAGCCCTGCTCTCCCAGCATCTCGAAATAGATGCTGTGCGGACCGGCGAACGTTCGATCGGGCGTAAAGCGATCGAATAATTCAGGAGTGAATGTCTCAAATCCTCCGCCGGTAATCGGGTAATGCTGTGTCAGCACGATCGCGAAATGCCAGGCGTTCAATCGTCCTTCCGCGGAAGTATCGAGGTTTCCGTGCAGGAAGTTGTCCATGCGCGCCATCCATTTTCCGGGAGCGTAGGAGAACACCATGACGGCGGCAACGGTAACGAGTCCGGCGGCCAGAATCTTGTGACGCGATTTCATCGTGAGCACGAACAGAACCGTGGCCAGACCCAGCAATCCGCCGCGGGAATAGGACAGCAGAACGGAAACGATCGAGCAGAAGAAAACAAACCACAATAGCAGCCGTACCTTCTTGTTTTTTTCCGAACGTGCCAGAAAGAAAAGCAGCGGAAGGGTCATGTTCGTTGCGGCCGCGAGGAAGTTGTTGTCTTCAATAAACGTACCCGGCGGACCCCAGACTCTCGATTCCGCCGAAGTGCGGAAACCGAACGCGGCGCCCTTCACGGCATAGAAGCCGATGCTGAACACAATGACCATGCAGATGGTCCGGAGCTTTTCCTTGTTGTTGATCAACAAAACGGCGACGACGGTCATGAGCAGGATCTTCAGGGTGCGAACGAGAATGAGCTTTCCATCATCGGCATGGCCGGCGAAAAGCGGCTGGTGCGAAGTAAACCAGAAATTGACGACGAACCACACCCCGAGCGCGAACATGAGAATCGTCTCGCGCGTCAAAATGTTGCGGTTCCGCTCCTTCGTCAGCATCAATCCGGCAAGCGTCGGAACTCCAACGACGGTTGCAACCGGGAAGTTATACGCGATGCCGTACGTCAGCCGATGAGGATTGAAATACGCAATCCACGTCCACATCAGCAGCCCGAAATATGGGCGGATGAAACAGAGCGGCACCGAGCCGAGAATAATCGTCAGTACGACGAAATCACGCATCTAGCTTGACCCTGCTTTCCATTGCGCGCGCGGAATCTGCGGCGGCAACGGCGGACGAATCTTGCGGAAGCGCGCCCGCTTCCGGCTCCTCTTGTCCGCGGAGGAAGGCCTGGTTCATGTGAAACGCAAACAGACTTAGCGGGCCATTCAAATCGATCCCGGGGCGGCGCAACCGGTAAGGATTCGCGCCGGTTCGATTGATTCCGTCGGAAGTAGTCACCGCCGAGCGATATCCACAACGCTCGAGGAGCGCGTCGGCGCCCTCCCCGCAGTCCGCCGGCTTCCCAAACGGAAACGCGAAGTCTGCCACCGGACGCTTCAGCCGTTCCTCGATCAGCAGCCTCGATTCTCGAAGCTCCCGCTCGGCATCCTGCGGTTTGAGCCGGCTCAGGGCCGGATGGCTCATCGTGTGCGCGCCGAAGACAATCCCCGCTCGTTCCATTTCTCGCACCTGATCCCAGCTTAGCATCCGATTCACCAACTCGTCCGGCGGGAGCGCGACGCGCTTTTCCAAAGCAGCACAGTACTCGCGGCGCCGCTCGTCGGGTATTTCCCGGAGACACGCGTTGATTTGGGAAGCCGCGGCGACGCGACTGGCCGGCGTCGCCAAATCAAATCGATAGGCGCGACCGAGCTCGATTTCGAAAACGCCCTCCGGCACGGTCTGCAGTGCGAGAAAAATCCGGTCGTACCACGCGACTTCACCCGTTTCGACCGCGCCTGCAATCAGATACACCGTCGCTGGAATCTGATACTTCTTCAAAATCGGCAACGCTTCTGTGTATAAGCCGCGGTATCCATCGTCGAACGTGATCGCGACCGCTTGGCTCTTCGATTCCGGGTCTCGGATTTCGCGAAGAAGCTGCTCGAGTGAAACGACTCGATAGTGCTTGCGCAAAAACTTCATCTGCGCTTCGAATGCCTCGGCCGGCAACTCGGAATAGAACGGAATTCCGCCCGCCCCGACGCGGTGATAACAAAGTATCGCGAATTTTCCGGAGGCCACGCGGCTCATCCGCGGCCAACGCGAATTGGCGTCGCGCCGCACCTCATACGATCGCGCAACACGCTCGAGCACTCGCAATCCGCCCGAGCGATGCAGGCCCTCCGCAATGAGTTCGCGCGCGCTCATCGACTCATCAACGGACTCCCGCCATTTCCCGATTGCTTTCGAGGTGCTGGCGGTGCCACAGCTCAAGCGCGACCAGGTACCACACCACTTCGCCGTAGTACCCGGCGTGCTCGCTGCGATGCAGGCCGCTCAAACGATCGAAAAATTCCGGGCGGAAGTATCCGCGCTGCCGTGTCCGCCGATCATTCAGCACGTCCTGCATCAGAGTATTTAGCGATTCGTTTTTCAGGAACCATAGCGCTAACGGAACGCCGAATCCGTGCTTTTTCTTGTACAACACCTTCTCCGGCAAAATTCCGGTCATCGCCTGTTTGAATATGTAGCGCTTCTCCTGGCCCTTGAGCTTCAAGCGCGACGGAATACGGCTCGAGAGTTCTGCGAGGCGGTCATCAAGAAGCGGGTAGCGCACATTCACGCCCGCGAGTTCCGCCGTGCCACTGACTTTGCGAAGATCGTTGTCCGCAAGAATGAGTTTGAGGTCCATATACATCAGCCGGTTGAGCTCGCTCGATGCCCGCGTCCGTTGAAAGTGGCCGTTGATGACGTCCATCCATGAAGCCTGCGGAACGTGCGCCAGAAAATCGGAGGTGAAAACTTCGGTTGCCGGCGAGCTCTGGAACAGTCCATAAGAAAAGATGCGCTCGGGATTTGAAATGTTGGCCCGGCGAACGTAGCGGCGCGGCAAACTCAGCTTGCTTTCGTTGTCGGGAAGCAGGGATGTGAGCGGCTCGAGCAATCCGCGGCGCAGCCACCTCGGCACGCGACGATAAATCTGAAAACGCTTGTCGGCGGCATAGCGTTCGTTTCCCGCGAATAATTCGTCGCCGCCGTCTCCCGCCAAAAGCGTTTCGACGCCTTTCTCGCGCGCCAGTTTGGCGCAGAAGTACGAACCAATCGCGGACGAATTCGCGAACGGCTCATCGTAGTATTCTGCGATTTTCGGAATCGCCTCGAGAGCGTCGGAAGGGCTCAATTGCAATTCGTTGTGCTGCGTGTGGAAGCGTTCCGCCGTTGTGCGCGCATAGCCGATCTCGTCGTAGCGCGATTCGGAAAAGAAAATCGAAAACGTTCGCGTCGGCGAAAAGACATCCGACATGAACGCGGTCACGCTGCTGCTATCCGTCCCGCCGCTCAAGTACGCGCCGGACGTCTCCGCGCGCAGGCCTTCGAGGTGTCGATGGACTGCGCCGCGCATCCCTTCGCGAATCTGCTCGGCCCAATCGCGCTCGTCGCGACTGTCGCTCTCGTCGTAGTTGAGGTCCCAATAGGAGTCATGACGGATGTGGCCGTTTTCGAAAATAAGTCGATAGCCAGGGCGCATTTTCTCGACGCCGCGGTAGCTGGTGAGCGGCGCGGGAACCACGCTGAAGAGCAGGAACTGCATCACCGCCGCCGGATTCACTTCGCTTGGCCGCTCCAGCGCCGCCAGCACAGCGCGCGCGCGCGATCCAAAAATCAGCTCTCCGTCTTCGCTGCTCCAGTACAAACTCTTGATGCCGAGGCGATCGATGGCCAGGACAAGCCGCTGCGCGCGTTCATCCCAAACGGCAATCGCGAACGCGCCGTGCAGGCGCTCGACAAACGACTCGCCTTCGCTGCGATAGAGGCGCGCCAGCAATTCCGCGAGCGGCAGCGTATCGACAACGCTTGAATCCGTCGTTTTCAGATGAGCCATCAGCTCAGGAATGTTGATCAGGTCCGCGTCCACCGCGATCCGGATCCCGTCCACTGCAGCGATCTGCTGAAAGGCCCAGCGGCGCGCCACGCCGAGCGCCACGGATTTCCCCGTGAAACCGTCGCGGCCCGATTCATCGGGCATCGCGAACGCGCGGAGCATCGCCTCGAGGTTCGCGCTCGAAAACTCCGCGCCGATTTTGCACATGCCGCAGATGCCGCTCATGGCTGGTGTTCAGGCTGAAATGCCTGCCTCCATTTGCGGAACATCAGGATGGCCCAGAGCTGCGGCGAGCGGTCGTACAGACCTTGCTGGTGCTCGTTCCAAATTTTACGCAGAGTTGCCGGATCGAGAATGCCCTCATCGCCGGAGAAAATGGCGTCGTGCGTCACTTCGCGCAAGTCTTCGCGAAACCACCGGCCCAGCGGCACTCCGAATCCCTGTTTTTTCCGCGTCATCGTCTGTGGCGGCAGGACCGTCGCCATGGCCTTCTTGAAAATGTACTTGCCATGGCGGCCGCGGAGCTTCAGGGAAGACGGCATCTTCGCGGCCAACTCCATCAAATGATGATCCAGAAGCGGCGCGCGAACCTCAAGAGAAACAGCCATACTCGCGCGATCGACTTTCGCAAGAATATCGTCCGCGAGATACGTCTTGATGTCCACGTACTGAATGCGTGAGAGAAGGTCGTCGGTGCCGGCGCGATCGTAGTAATGCTGCAACACGTCGCGGGAATTATATCCGCCGAGCTTCTGCTGGAAATCGCGCGTGAAGAGCTGCGATTTAAGGTCTCCCCGGAAGAGCGACACTTCGTGGAAGTAGCCTTCGAGCGGCGAGCGCGCCAGACTTTGCAGCGTCGCTTTCGCGCGAAGGAATCGTGGGGCACGCGGGATCGCCGGATACGCGTTGCCGAGCGGTCCAAAAACCCCGCGACGCACAGACTGCGGCAGAAATGCGCGCCGTTGATTTTCGATTTGATCGTAGAAGTAGCGGCGGTAGCCGGCGAAATTTTCATCGCCCCCGTCGCCTCCGAGCGCAACTGTCACGTGCCTCCGAGCGATGCCTGAAACGTAATACGTGGGGATGGCCGAAGAATCCGCGAACGGCTCGTCAAAATGCCATGCAAGCTTGTCGAGGACTTCGAGTGCACGCGGCCGCACGAATTCTTCGTGGTGATCGGTGTGAAAATGCTCCGCCAACTCGCGCGCGTATTGGGCTTCGTTGAATTCCTCCTCGTCGAATCCGATCGAGCAGGTGGTGACGGCGCGCTTCATCAGGTGGCTCATCATCGCCACAATCGACGACGAATCGATTCCGCCGCTCAGAAACGCTCCCAACGGTACGTCGCTCATCAGCCGTATCCGCGTCGCCGTGCACAGCTCGTGCCTCAGCCGCTCGCACCATTCTTCTTCCGGCCGCTCTTCCACTTCCGCAAACGAAATGTCCCAGTATTGCGTCTCACGTATCCCGCTCGCCGATGCCACCAGATAATGTCCCGGCTTCAACTTCCGCGCCGCACGATAAATCGTCTTCGGCGCCGGAATGTAGCCGAACGAAAAATAATCCGCCACCGCTTCCGCATCGATCTCGCGCGAAAGCCCGTTCGCCGCCAGAATCGCTTTCAGCTCCGATCCGAAAACAATGCGCTTCCCATCCGCCGCGTAAAACAATGGCTTCTTCCCCACGCGGTCGCGCGCCAGCAGCAGTTTCCGCTGCCGCGAATCCCACAACGCGATGGCGAACATCCCGCGCAGACGGCGGAAACATTCCTCGCCATATTCTTCGTAGAGATGAACGATGGTTTCGGTGTCGGAATGCGTGGCGAAGCGATGGCCGCGCGATTCGAGATCCTGGCGCAGCTCGGGATAGTTGTAAATTTCGCCGTTCAACATCACCCACAGCGATCCGTCTTCATTCGAGAGCGGCTGATGGCCGCCGGCCAGGTCGATGATGCTCAAGCGGCGAAATCCGAAGCCGAGCCCGGCGTCGGTGAAAATGCCTTCGTCGTCGGGGCCGCGATGAATGATCGTCTCGGCCATGCGATGGACGAGCTCCTCCTCAATCTTGTCCCGCCGCTCGTATTCGAATATCCCGCAGATTCCGCACATAGCCTTACGCTCGAACCTCTTTCAATACGCCTTTGCGCGCCGCGAGCTCGAGATACAGCTTGCGATATTCGCCGAGCATCCGATCGAGGCTGAACTCACCGACGGCGCGGCGCCGCCCTTCGGCGCCCAACTTCTCGCGAAGTTCCTTGTTGCCCGCGACGAGATCAAGTTGCGCGGCAAGCTGCATCGCATCGCCCGGCGCAAACAGCATCCCGGTTCGGCCTTCCTGGACGAGTTCCGGATTGCCGCCGACGCGCGTCGCAATCACAGGAATTCCCGTCGCCATCGCTTCGAGAATGGTGTTCGACATTCCTTCCGTGAGCGAGGGCAGAACGAACGCATCGAACGAGTTAAGCAATTCCGGCACATTCTCGCTCGCGCCGATAAAGGAAACTCGCACCGCCAGCCGCGGGGACGCACTGACCAGGCCCTGGAGCTTCTCGAGCTCAGGGCCAGACCCGGCGACCACAACGCGTAGATCCATTCTCCGCGATGCGAGAGTCTCAACGGCTCGAAATAAAGTCGCGTGGTCCTTAATCGGTACGAGCCGGCTTACAATTCCCGCCACGAACATCCCACCGGAGATTCCCATCCGCTGACGCATCGCGCGGCGCGCGTCCGGTTGCGGTGCGAACCGATCCGTATCGACGCCGTTGTGGATCACGCGGAAATCTTCCGCCGAAACTCCGGCTTGTGCAGCATGGTACGAACGAAGCTCGTCGGTAACGGCGAAGACCGCGTCGGCCATGGCGTAAGCGCCGCGGCGCAGCAAGCGCTGCCGGCGCGGCAAGCCCTTCACCATGTCCGGAACATATCCGTGCTCGCTATGGATCACCACCGGAACGCCCGCAAGGCGCGCGGCGGGGATCGCTTCAATAGCGCCCCAGTTGCGCGAGTGCACGATATGCGGGCGAAACTTCTTCATGATGCGCATGAGGGGAAGAACGAGGAACT
Organism: uncultured Acidobacteriota bacterium; assembly: GCA_963771905.1. Classification (GTDB taxonomy): domain Bacteria; phylum Acidobacteriota; class Terriglobia; order Acidiferrales; family UBA7541; genus Palsa-147. The sequence goes on along the minus strand of CAVYVI010000009.1, from coordinate 786,491 downwards.
GGAACCCTTCTCCGGGCCGGCCTGCGACAAATATTCTCTCACGCCATTCTCGAAGGTGCGGAAGCTGTTCGTTGAATCCACGCGCCGCACAGATGCGCTGTTCGAATTGCGCGCTGTCGAGACCCTTCATCACGCGCAGCATGGTGTATTCGGTACCGCCCATGTCCAAGCGATCGATCACATGAAGGATTCGCAACGCTCCCCGGTCTGCCATGGCGGTCGCTTCCCGCGTGGCGTCAGGAACAGCCTTGAGATTCTGGGTCGAAGCGACAGCCTTCATCAGTCGGGCCTCGAAATCCATTGCGGAACAACTGCGGCGGCGCCGGCAAGAATTCGCGCCAATGCCTCAGGGAAACCAGCCAACGACGCGGGGACCAATCTGTTTCGTCAGCCAGAGCGGCAGGCGGCTCCAGACGCGCGTGGCCCGCTCGAATTTCGGATTCACAGGCGAAAAATTCGGCGGCGTTTTTCGGCGGACCAGAAAGACCTGGTAGTCGAGCGGCTCGAGCGTCATGTTCCACTGCGTCTTGAACGTGTACGAACCCGTTCCCTTCTTGCTGCGTCCGAAATCAAATGTGCGATAGCCTGCGTCGGCGGCGAACTTCATCAATTCCCAGTACAAAAGATTGTTCGCTGCCAGGCGCGGCGCGTCCGGTCCGGCGCCGGCGTAATACGGGAGGACTGTCTCGCGAAAGAAAAATGAAATGACGCCGGCGACCGGCTGCTCGCCGTTGCGAATCATCAGGAGATCCATTTTGTCGCCGAATTGCGCGTGCAGATTCTCAAACCAGCAAAGAGGAAACACGGGAGTGCCGTGGCGCTGCATACTGGCGGCGAACAGCGCGTAAAATTCCGGCAACTGCTCCATGCCATGGCGCACGCTCAGCCCGGCCTTCTCCGCCTTGCGAATCATGTAGCGCGTGTCGCGCGGCAGCTTCTTCAAATTTGCTTCGTGGTTCATCGAGAGCTCGCTGGTGAACGTTACGTACAGCGAATTGGGATGAAATCCCACGAGCGGCTCGCTCTTCCGGGCGCGCAGTTCCAGGAAGTCCGCCTTTTCCTGTATGGCGATCTCTTTAGAGCGATCGATCAGTGCCTGGCGTGTTTCCGCGTCTTCGGCGCAGATTCCGCCATAAACGCCGAACGGCACGGAATTCAAAACCTTTCCGATCACCCAGTTGGAAATGAAGAACAGCGGAGCAACGCCCACGATTTTTCCGTCCCGCTCGGCGAAAACGTAGCGTGCCTCGTAGCCATATGTTTTTTGAATCGCGCGCATCCAGCCGGTGGTTTGAAAGAACGAGCCGTCGGGCCGGCTCAGAACGAAGCGATCCCAATCCGTTTCGCGCCCGGATTCGAGCGGACGAAGAGACACGCCGGAGAACACCGCTGTATTGCCTGCATTCATGAGAGGAAGCGTGACGAGGCTAGGATTCCCCATCTTTGGCATCCTGCAAACCGTGCCCGCCATTGCCAACCGGGGTTTCCGCCACAACATCGAACTTTTCGAACAGCCAGCTTTCTTCGGACTGAAGATAGCTCGAGAGCAGGCTGCGCTCATCGGCGGAAGGTTCGCGGTAGCCGCGAATGATCTTGCTCAGGACGGCCTCGTTGATGCCGACCGCTCGCGATAGTTGATTCTGATGAATGCCTCGCTTGAAAATTTCGAGTTTCAGATTCGGATACATGTACGTCCTCCCGCGCTCAGATGGCCGCAGTCCGGTGAGCTGTCTCGAGTTCCCCGACGAGGTGCGCAATTCCCCGCTCGAAGAACTCGCGTTCCCACCGAGGTCCGCTTCGCTGCGCGTCGAGCTGTGCTTGGGTATCATGATCAGTTCCCGTTTCTACTTCTTGTGCCCGTTGCCCGAGCCTGAGTAATAAGCGTGATAGTAGCTCTTGTGAACGTCCGACTGTGTGGCGTTGAAAATCACGCCGAGATTTTTCTTCGGGTCGATCTGCGTGGCGGCCTTGCGCAAAAGTTGCCGCTTGGTCTGATTGGCGCGAACGACCGTGAGAACGCCGTCGCATCCCGTCGCCATCAAATCGAAATCGGAAAGACCGAGAATCGGCGGCGCATCGACGAGAATGAGCTTGAACGTCTCGCCCGCCCACCCGAGGAACTCCTTCCAATGCTCACCGGCAAACAGCTCCGGTGGCGCGCCCGCCGGAGACCCGCCCGGCAGAACGTAAAGGTTCGGCTGATCCGTCGAGAGAATGGCATCGTGATACTGAACGCGGCCCGCGAGAATATCGGAGAGCCCCGGGCCTGACGGAGAGCCGATCAGTTTGGAAAGTCCGCGCGTGCGGAGGTCGCCGTCGATGACCAGGACGCGCATTTCATGAAGCTGCGCGCAACAGATTCCGGTATTGAGCGTCGTGAGCGTTTTCCCCTCGCCGGGAACTGCGCTGCTGAAAACGACGGAACGTATTCCCGAGGTCGTCTGCAACCGGACCAGACGCGTTCTCAGAGTTCGGTACGCTTCCGCGGCCACCTGATTGGCATCACCATGGGCGATCAGCGTCGGGCCGTCTTCCGGGCGCGGCAGCACAAACTTGCGGCAGCGATCCAAGCGGTGCTCGCTCATCTCGACACCCACCGAATCGGCAACCTTAATCGTATCCTTCACCGAATCGAGTACGTGCGCGATGTCCAGCTTCTTGGCAAGACCTTCGCGTCCGCTCCAGTCTTGCGCCCGCTGAGTTTGATCAAAAAATTTGCTCATCGTTCACTCCCGCGCCATCGCGCGAACTCCTTCAAAACTCTTTGAATCACGTCTACGCCATCCTGGCCGTTCCGCCTTCTTTCGTTACCGATCGGACTGCGGGATGCGCCGGAGCTCCCGGCAGATCCACCAGCTCGAGTGACATCGCCGCTTCCAGCACGAGATCGGGTCCGACCTGCTTTCTGTCTTGCGCGTGGCCGGCGGTCAAGGCACCATCGCACAGCAAATTGATCAAGCGCGGCACGCCTCTCGTGATTTGATGAATCTCTTCGAGCGCTGGCCCCGTGAACGGCGACGGCCCGCGCAACGCCGCCGCATGGAGACGCTCGGCAATGTACGTGCGCGTTTCCGCGGCGCTCAGCGGCCGCAACGCACAACGGCTGGCGACACGCTGGCGCAGAGCGGCCATTTCAGGCCGCGCCAGGAGCGGCTGCAATTCAGGCTGGCCGCAGAGAATCACCTGCAGCAATTTTTCATGATAGGTGTCCGCGTTATTCAGGAGGCGGACTTCCTCGAGCAGTTCGGGAGTCAGCAGGTGCGCTTCGTCGATGATCAGCACGGCTGTCCCGCCCTTCGACTGTATATCGAGCAACATTTGATGCAATGCCATCAGCCGGCGGGGCTTGCTGGTTCCCGAGGCCGTCAGGCCAAACTCCTCGAGAATCGCCTCGAGGAGTTCATCCCGCGTGAGCAGCGGATTGAGAATGAAAGCCGAGGCAATCAGCGACTTGGCAATCGCCGGTCCTGAAAGAAGCTGCAGCGCCGCATGGAGCAGCGTCGTCTTGCCCGTTCCGATCGGCCCCGTCGCGACGATAATGCCTTTCCGCAACAGCACGCCTTCGACAAGCGACGTCAGCACCGCCCGATGCGGTTCGGCCAAATGCAGAAACCGGGGATCCGGCGTGAGCCGAAACGGCAGCTCGTTCAGCTCATAGTAAGAAAGATACATTTCAGAAAAACCCCAGCGCTACGTTGGAGAGCGCGAGACCTAGCCCCGTCGCAACTATAACCGTCACGACCAGCGCGCCGGCCACGCGAAGGCGCGCGGCTGCAATCTGGTGCCCCGTGTAAATGCGTGGAATGCCCGTCATGATGCTCTTTCCGAGAATCTGCTCGGCTTCGCGTTCCGTTCGCACGGATTCATCCATCATCTCGAGGACGACCGCGAACGCAAATCCTGCAAAAAGTCCCATGATCACACCCGCAAACGTCAGGATCGGCCGATTCGGGCCCGAAGGGCCGTCTGGCGGCTGCGCCGCATCGAGAATCACGAAACGCTCGCCCTCCTGTCTGCTTTCGAGCTGTGTGGCCATCTGGGCGGAAAGCTTCTTGTCCAAGAGCGCGTTGTAATGGGCGCGAAGCGTATCGTAATCGCGCATCAGACCTGCAATCTGCTCCTCAAAGACAGGCTCGCGTTCCAGCTTCGAAGAATGAAAGTCGATCTGCTGTTGGATCTCCGGCTGGCGTTTGGTTTCGGTGTCAATTTGCTCGCTCAATTTCTCGATTTGCGCTTCGAGCACCGGGTTCGTAGCCGTCTTGCGGCTTACGGTCTGCTTCGGCTGTGGATTGTCTTTTTCCTCTTGCGCTTTTTGGGCCTTCAATTCTTTCAGTTCTGTTTCGAGCTTGCGGACGTCCGGGTACGCGGGGCCGTAATGTGAGCGCATGTCGGAAAGCTGAGACTGAACCTTCCCGATCTCCTGTTGCAGCGGTGAGCTGGACCCGTTCGTGTCGCTATCGAGGTCTACCGCAGGATTCGAAGTAGCCATCATCGATTGCAACATGACCTTTTGCTGCTGATCGTTCGAAACGCGATCCTGGCTCTGGCGCATTTGGGCTTGCAGGGACGTCAAAGCTTCCAGGTGAAATTGCTTCGACTCGGGCAGATCCATGATGTATTGAGACTTCATCCGGCCCATCTCGGCTTCTTTGTCTTCCAGCTGCTTTTTCGTGCTCTGGAGCTCCGAGTTCAGGAAGTCGGTCGTGCCTGTAAACTGATCTTCCCGCACTTTCAAATTTTCGGAGATGAATTGGTTGGCGAGCTCGTTGGCCACTAGCGCGGCCGTCTTGGGATCCGCAGCTTGAAACGTGATCTTGAAGGAACTGAGCCGGCGGTCTCCGGCGTTCGCGACTTCGATCGTCGTCGCTTTTTGCATCCTGGCAATGATGTCCTGATCCGGCGCTCGGCCGCGCAAGTCCGGATAAAGTGCCAGAGTGTCGATGACCTTCTGCAACCGCGATGGCGACATAACCTGCTGCTGAATCGTGGACAGGCGATCCTGGATGCTGCTCGTTACCGGCGATGCCACGTAATTCGATGGCACCTGTTGCGGATCGACCATGATGACCGTGTCGGAGCGATAGAAATTTGGTATGCGCGAGACAATTACCGCGACCATCACCGCGATAGCTACAGCCGTGAGGATGATCCACCACTTCCGCCGCCGCGCAATGTCGATGTAGTCTCGGAGCTCGAAGTCTCCAAACATCCCGCTGTCGGGTTGCCGGGCTGAACCGTAGTCACTCACCGCCGTCCTCCATACTTCTCGACCTTCGAAAATTATTTCCGAACGACCTGTAGTGCAACTGCCCGTCCAAACTCGCCATTTCCAAAACCCATAGAGGCTACCTTAAGCTACTTATTACACTGTACTTAGCAAAATTACGCGTACGTGAGTCCCTAGGCTTGAGGCGAAAAGCGTTACGCGAGGGAAATTTATTTCTCATTCCTTACTTCTGCTTCCTCCGACAGAATTTGTCGTTCTCGTTTCGAGACGTTTCGCTCGGCGCTGAGCCGACAGCAGATTTCGGACGCAATGCCCTACGCGGAGGCGTCGATCGGTGCACTTAGGCGAGAACGGCGATTTCTAGAGATTGAGGAAATCCGCTCACCGCTCACCGCTCACCGCTCACCGACGTTGGGATCCCAGCGCAGACCAATGGAAGCGAAAGTTTGAACTCCGTCATAAAGCTGAGGATTGTTCGCGCCGTTTTGGAATTTGTAAGCGTAACTCGCGAAACCGAACAGTGTACGCGTCAGGGTGTAATCGATCTCGGTGCTCGCGTATTTTCCGTTGACGGAATCGATGCTCGACAATTGCCGTTGATATCCCGCGTCTCCAACCAGACTGAGGCGTTGGAACAACTGATACCGCACGATGGCATCCGCTCGGTCCGTCAGGGCGTTGGTAACATAGCCGAAAGTACTCTGGCCGCGCGAGTAGAGCAGCGATATCGACGATCTGTGGAAAGTCTTAAAGATTGAGGCCGTACCCGTCGTGGTCCAGTAGCCCGAACCGCCGTTGTAGCTCGAGTACGTGAGCCCGATCTGACCCGTAATGCCGAACGTGGGCGCGAACTGGTGAGCCGCGTTGAACCAAAAGGTTTGATAGTCAGACGTGGGAATCTGGGCGGTGAATTCACTCTGCCGGAACATATAAGTAAATCCAATCGAAGTCCGGGCTGACACGGCGTGCGTCATCATCGCGTTGGCTCCGTATTCAATTGTGGAAATATCGCCGCCCTCGGATTCCGATATCCCGCTGGTCTTCGCATAGACGAACTCCGGAGAGAGTGTCAGAGTCGTGTTCGCGTTGACCTCGTATGAAAATGGAATCGCAAAAGTGTCGTATATCCAGGTTTCGGAGCTGTCCAGAAAATTTGTCTGCAGCGTCGAGGCGGTCACCGCGTTCGCATCCGCAAATACTCCGCCAGCCAGTCCCTGGCTGCTTGAACTGGTAAAATGATCCGTGATCCCCATCAGCCAACGGGAACTGAGAGGAAAATACGTATCGACGCTCGCACTCTGGTTGAGGTAGTCGTAGGCCACTTGGCCACTGTCCACCGCCACGCGCGGCATGTACTGCACCGCCAAACGACTCTGGCGCCAGTCTTTCTCGAATAGAATTGTGGTATCGACCAACGTGACAATGTTCTGCTGCGCCGGGCCGAATCCGGGTGCCGGCTTGATCGTATCCACGATTCCCCGTACATCCGATGTTCCCAGAAATAATGGGCCCCAGTGGTACGCCCCTAGCGACGAGAGGGGGTTGGCCGACCCAATAGTATTGATCTGTGTTTGATACGTGGGCGCCACAAGCACCGCGGGCACTGGAGCTTCTTGCGTAGCTGGCTGGTCCTGCTGCGCTGAGTTATCGTCGGTGGACGCCGCACCGTTTGGATTCTTTTGACCGGGTGTCTGCCCCGTGGCTTGTCCGCCGTTCTGGCTGTTGTCCTGATTTTGGTTCGATTGGGGCGAAGATCCCTGATCTGGGTTCTGCGCGAAAGCGGGCACCGCCGTACACATGATCGCGGCGCCCACAACGAGCGTCATAAGCGGCCGAATTCGATTTTTCAGCGACATATCAACCATGGGGCTCGATTCAATTAAGGAACAATCACTTTGTCGCCGGGCATCAGTTCCACATCCTGCCCCTTGCCGGCAATCACGGCCTTGTAATGGAACGGGATCCGCTCCTCTTTGCCGTTCACTAAGCGAAGCACATAAATCGAATTGCCTTTGGCGAACTGCCCAATCCCTCCGGCTTCGGTGAGAAGCTCGAGGACAGTCTTGCGATCATTCAAGGGAAAAGAGCCTTGCCTTGAAACCTCGCCGACCAGGTAGACTTTCCGGCTGTGGATGGCCTGCACGCTGACGGTCACTTGCGGCTCGTTCACATAAGTCTTCAGCTTCACCGTCAACGCAGCCGCCAACTCCTCCGGCGTCATCCCGACGACATAAATGTCGTTCAAGAGCGGCATCGTAATCACCCCATCCGGCCGAACCACCACCGAAAGGGATAGATCGTGCTCGCGCCAAACCGAAATCTGAATCTGGTCGTCGATACCGATGCGGTAGGTATCGCCTCGAGCCGGAGCCATTGTGGAATCCCCAGCGCGGCCTGCTGCAGACGAGCCGGTCTTCTTCGAATCATCGCTGGCCGACTTTGAGTTCGTCGCGCTAGACGCCTGACCGTAAGCCCGCGCCATCGAACCACTCGTGACAAACAGCGCCGACGCGATCAGCAAAGAAGTCAAAATCTGCCGTATGGAAGTTCGTGCGGACAGCAATTGGTTCTCCTCTTGAGCCTCGGGACGATCGGAAGCTCACACCTTGAATGTAGCAGACTTGCAAGGGCGATGCCAATCCAAAATCTCTCTATTGTGCTCATTCAAAACACTTTAGACCTATATCTCGCGATGATTCCCGATCGTCCGGAATTTGCCTTCCCCTATTGAGTAAAGCGCTTCACAATAATCTTCACGCACTTCAGCTCGCAAAATTACCTTCCGGGCGACATGCTTGCGGATTCTGAGCCTGGCGAAGGTAGCCGGAGCGTGTGAATATCGATATTCCAGTCATTCGCGAGCGCGAAAACGTCAGACGCCGGAAAAAACTGAAAGCGGCCAAAGGTTCCATTGGAAGTTCCTGGCCCTCCCGTGTGCGCCGAGTCTTCCGGCGAGCTCCCTGCAAGCGTCTGTGTCGTGCAGCTGTTTGTCTTTGAGTCATAAAGGAATACGGTCGCGCCAAAATCAGGCCAGCCCACGATCCGGTCCAGAACGGAATCGTAGGCCAGTCCCGGCGAAACAGATTGAGACAGGCCGTCGCAGCCTTGAGCCTTCGATCTGTCTTGCTGCGAATAATGACTGCGTGAGGCGATCGAGATGGCCTGAATTTTACCGTCTCCAAATGTGAGGAAAAGTTCGGCTTTCACATCGATTACCGCGTTGGTGTGGAGTGTCAGCGCCGCGTGATTGTTTAAGTACCGGTACGTGTTCGTGTCGAAATCATACGACCAAAACCCCGTCTTGCGGTCCTGCACGAATACAAGCTTGCTTGCAGCATCGTAGGCGGAAACCGTCCCGTTGTAGTAGCCGCTCGGCCCGCCACCGCGAACCGGATCCATCCGCTTCCACTCAAGATTCTCCAGGTTCAGCGTCCATGTGTCGCTCGAAGAGTTTCCCGCCGGCGGACAGTATGGCACCCCGCCGAAGACGAACATTCGATCCGCGTGCGCGATGTAGGCGAGTCCTCCGTACGTGTGTCGCGTGTTCGCCCGGCCGTCGGGCGTAGCTTGCTGGCACGCAGCAATCGGGCTGGGATCATTCAGCCGTCGGAGTTGCATGGTGTCGAGTTCAAATGCGTACAGCTCGTTCCCGGCATATCCATTGTGGCCGCCGCCCCACAGAATTAGCCTGTTCCGTCGTGTGTCCGCGATTCCGCTGCTCCATTCTCGAATGACGCCGGAACAACGTGAAGCAAACGGATAGTCAATTCCCTTGAAGCCATCGGGGGGACAAACGCTTTCGAGTTTCGTTCCGGGCACGTCATACCAGCCGATCGCAGCGGGAATCGTGGCGCGGGAACTGGATGAATTGGCCCGCGGCGCTGTCTGTCTCGCCTCTCGAGTTATACCGCCTGCTCTGGTTTCGGGCGCTGCGCCAATCGATGCCCAGGCAAGGATCGCGATTCCCGTCATCGCAGCGAGCGGAACGAACCACCCACGCACTCTCTCGCCTGTCATCGAGCTCCCGCCGGATTCTGCCGGGAGCGTCGCCCCGACTCAAGCCATCGCAAAGCCCTGAACACATAGACGAGCATGGCGTAGGAAAACACCCACGCTGCGAGAAGGATTGTTTCGATAATTCCGCGTCTTGGATTCACTCGAAAGACTTCCGTCCGAATCTTTGCGCGCAGTTCACGGGTTCATCGTTAGAAATCGCGAAAGTGGAATGCTTTGAACGCGAGGGCTACTTCGCTCCGCGGCCGTACAGGATGACCTTCGCCGTTTCGAACAGGATCGCGACGTCGAGGAACAACGATAGATGTTTGATGTAAAAGATGTCGTATTCGAGCTTCGTTTTTGACTCTTCGATCGTCGAGCCGTATTGATATTTCACCTGAGCCCAGCCCGTGATTCCGGGACGGACGGTGTGGCGTAGAACGTAATACGGAGTCGCCTCTTCGAGTTGCCGGCAGAAAAACGGGCGTTCCGGACGCGGGCCAACCAGGCTCATTTCGCCGCGAAGAACATTGAATATCTGCGGCAGTTCGTCGAGGCGCGTCTTCCGGATGAATCGCCCAACCTTGGTGATGCGGCTGTCGTCGCTCGTGGCCCACGATGGTCCATTCGCCTCCGCGTCCTGGCGCATTGAGCGGAATTTCCAGATTTCGAACGATTGCCCGCCCAAACCCGTGCGTTCCTGGCGGAACAGAATCGGCGTTCCGGTCTCGAGCCAAATCGCCGCGGCAACAATACCCATTATCGGCAGCGTCACGACAAGCACGATGAGAGACGCAATGATATCGATGGTGCGCTTGGCCGCCAGAAGAGGCGGCGATTTATGAAAGCCTTCGGAAAGCACGAGCCAGCTCGGCGAAAGATTTTCGAGTGGAATGAGCCCCGTGATCCGCTCGTGGAAGCTGTGCGCATCCTCGACGCTGACACCGGCGAATTTCAGGTGGAGAAGTTCGCGCATTGGCGATCGGCCGCGACGCTCCTTCAACGAGAGAATGACGCGATCGATTCTCTCTGCCGCTACGACCGACTCGAGATCGCTCGCCGCGCCGATGATTCCGGGATTCACAAGCGATTTCCCGATGTTTTCGCCCTTTTCATCCAGAAAACCGACCACGCTCATGTGCAATTCGGGTTTCGAAAGAATCTCGCGCACCACCGAAATTCCCGCGGGTCCCGTCCCGAGAACCAGAACGCGTTCCGAGGTGCCCAGAATTAGTCCCTCGTAATCAAGGAAAATTCTCCACCCGAAAAGCAAAATCAGAATCGCAGGCGCCGCAAACACCGCGATGCCTCGGCCAAGGCTCAAATCCGGCGCAAAGTAGTAGAGGATGGCCAGCTCGAGACATGCCGTTCCGAGGGCCTGCAGCAGCCGCAAGAACAGCTCAAAATGCCGCGTAATCACTTCGCGGTTGTAAAGGTCGTTGTAATAAAGCGCGACGCCGCACGCGGTTGCCACCAAGAAGAACCGCGGGATGGTATGCAACGGTCGGAGATAGTTCCAGATGGCATGAAAACTGTGGAATCGCAGGACGATGGCGAACATGATGCCTAGAACGATCAGAATGCCATCGGATGCCAATAAAATCAGCGTTCGCGGGGGTACTTTTTGACCGCCGATTTTTAGCATGACGACTTCAGAATCCTTCTTGCCAGTTGCACGTCTGCGTTCGCCTAAAGAAGGTTGGTCGAATTAGACATCGCGCGCACGACCGAATCTCTTATGGTAGGCGGAGCAGGGCTTGAACCTGCGACCTCCCCCGTGTAAGGGGGGCGCTCTACCAACTGAGCTATCCGCCTGAAGACCCGGGGCACGAGGTGCACGTTGCTGTCCAAAAATCGACGGGCAAAGCGCGAACCCTGATTATATCTCTCAGCCCTTGATATTTAGAGGCTTAGGCCAGAAAGTGCTGACGATGCGGCAATAGCCGGGAGTTCATTCGGGTAGTTCTAGGAAACCGATTTCACAGTTGAGAAATAATTTTTCTCGACTGGAATTCGAGGCGCACTGACCCCTCGCTTCGGCTATATGGCTTGCTATCATGCTTTTAGAGATGGCTGAGGGCTGTGGAAAACCTCATTTGCCCGCGCGTCCTTCTGGCAATGGCGGACCTCCTCGGAGAGTGCCCTCCGTCATGTTGCGCCGGAATCTCCGTATCTCATTGGATACAATATGCTTATTGTTCAGAAGCCTCTCTGGCAGGAGGGTTGCTACCATTAGCTTGTCCAGCTCTTGCAGAGCCGGGTCGAAGTCTGACTGTGCGATTCGCGATACAATTCGAGACTTCCGTGGCACACGCAAGCACGGCTCTTCCGGTCGCCGGCTGATGTCCATTGTCGTTCGCGCGGCGGATCTACAAAACGACCGCAGTCTCCTGATCGCGTTTTTGTTTCAGCATTTGAGCGCTCGCGCGGACACCCGGCGCTTCGATTGGTTGTACTTGCGAAATCCACACGGTCCGGCGCGGGCTTGGTTGGCGAGTGACGGCTCGACCAGCGCCCTCATTGGAGCAAGCGCTGTTTTTCCGCGGCAGATGCGGTTCTGCGGAAAAGAAATCTCCGCGTGCGTTCTCGGAGACTTCTGCATTCATCCGGACTATCGCAGCCTGGGTCCGGCACTCCAGTTGCAGCGCGCAACGATCGCCGGAATGCAGGCAGCCGGAATCGAGTTCGGCTACGACTTGCCGAGCGCGAGCATGCTCGGCGTGTACCAGCGGCTTGGTATCGCACCGCGGGAATCGCTCGTGCGCATGGCCCGGCCATTGCGCGCGGACCAGCAGATCGGCCAGCGCGTGAAAAATGAAACCGTGGCGCGCGGTCTGAGTGCCGCCGGCAATTTGGTTCTCCAGCTCCGCGATTGGCGACTAAAGGAAAGCGAGGGCTGGACAATCGCGCTGCACGATGGTCTCGCCGGCGAGGAGTTTTTGGAATTAGGAAACGCCGCCGAGAAAAGTGGCGGCTTGTGCGTCTATCGCTCTGCCGCATACTTGAACTGGCGATATCGCGAGCACCCGTCGCGGAAATTCGAGCTGCTCACGGCGCGGCACCACGGAAAATTGAAGGGTTTCTTGGTGCTCGAGCAGGTTGGCGCTGACGTGACGATTGTAGACTTGTTCGGAGTCGATGAGCGCGAATTGTGGCAGAGCCTTCTGGCTCGCGCTGTGACGCTGAGCCGCGAGCGAGGGATGGCGACGTTGAGCGCGCCGGTGATCGCGTCGCACCCGCGCGCGGCGCAGCTCGAAGCGCTCGGCTTTTTTCCGCGCGAGACGCACCCGATCGTGACGATTGGCGATGCAGAGAACGGGCAACTTTTCCTCATGGATGGAGACCGTGAAAGCTGAAAACGCAGGAGCGCACATGACCGCAAGCGGCCCCGTTAATGACCGCATCCGCAGTTTCATCCTGGAAACTTTTCCGCTCGCTCGAAAGCACAACCTGAAAGACGGCGATAATCTTCTCGACAGCGGCATTCTCGATTCCCTCGGAATGCTCGACGTCGTCAGCTTCCTCGAGCGCGAATTCAGCATTCACGTGGACGACGAGGAGCTCATTCCCGAGAATTTTCTCTCAGTTGAAAAGCTTGCGGCTTTCGCGGTGAGCAAGACTTCGAGCGGCACGCGATAAATCGGATGACCATAGGAATCCAGTTGAAGGAAACTCCCGCACACGCATCGCCGCCGTCGTCCAGCTCGGGGCCGAAGCATGTGCGCGTGTATCCAGGCTTCGATGCTCTTCCGGAAGGTTACCCCGGAGTGTTTGATTCTCAGGCGTCGCCCGACTTTCACTTGACGCTCCCGTGGTTCAGCAACTTCGTCGCGACGGCACTGGACCCGGGCGATGCGGTCCGGCTCTATAGCGTCGAATCTGAATCACAAAACGGAAATGCGGCCGTCGCTGCTCTGCTTCCGATGCGCGCTTCCACCTCGCGTCAGCCGGCGATGGAACCTCGCACTCTCGCTTCACTCACCAACTATTACACTTGCCTGTTCGGTCCGCTCCTTGCGCCCGGCGCCGCTTCGGCGGAGTGCCTTCACTCAATCGCGTCCGCGATCGCCTCGGAGCATCCTCGTTGGGACATGGTGCGCGTCAATCCGCTGCCGCACGATTCGGCGAGTTTCTCCGAGATGAATGCGGCCTTCAAATCCGCCGGTTTCGCGACGCAGGAATTCTTCAGCTTCGGCAATTGGTTCCTGCCGGTTGAGGGCCGGTCTTTCGAGCAATACATGGAAGGCCGGCCGTCGGTACTCCAGAACACGTTCCGAAGAAAAGCGAAGAAGCTCGAGCAGACCGGCCGCGCGCGAATCGAAATCGTAGCGCAACGCGAGGGTCTCGAAAAAGCCATCGCCGATTATGGCAAAGTGTACAGCGCGAGTTGGAAAGTTCCGGAGCCGCATCCCGAGTTCATGCCCGGCTTGATTCGCACGTGCGCCGAACTCGGCTGGCTGCGCCTGGGCCTCGTCTACATGGACGATTTGCCTGTCGCGACGCAGCTCTGGATCGTGCATCACGGCGTGGCATCGATTTACAAGCTGGCCTACGATGAAAAGTTCGCGCCATTTTCCGTGGGGACAATTCTGACGGCGCGATTGATGCAACATGCGCTCGATGTCGACCGCGTCCACGAAGTCGATTACCTCAGTGGCGACGACGACTACAAGAAGACCTGGATGAGCCATCGCCGCGAGCGTTGGGGATTAATGGCGTTCAATCCCCGCACCGTCAAAGGCGCACTCGCGATGACGCGGCATATTGGCGGACGGAAATTGAAACGTGCGTACGAAAAATTTGCCCGCCGCGGCGGCCCGGCGAAAGACGCGCCGGCGATTTCCTGAACGGCGACCGACACGTAAGGCGGAGGACCATGGATTTTTTGATACATCACATGCTGCGCACCAGCGCGAACCGGCTTCCCGAGAAGGAAGCCCTCATTCACGGCAAGGAACGCCTGACGTACCGCGAAGTCGCGCGGCGCACGGCGGGCCTGGCTCGCGGATTGCGCGAAGCCGGACTCAAGCGCGGCGACCGCATCGGGATTTACCTCGAAGCCTCGGTGCCGCAAGTGCTTTCGATTTTTGGGATTTCCGAAGCGGGTGGCGTCTACGTTCCCATCAATGCCCAGCTCTTCCCCGAACAGGTCGGCCACATCGCCAAAGATTGCGGCCTGAAGGGATTGATCACGACGGCAGCGAAGCTCGCGGCGCTCGAAGAGATGTTGAAAGAAATTCCTTCGCTCGAATTTCTCGTTGTCGTGGATGAAATTGCGGCGCCAGCGCGTTCACTGCCCGTTCATTCCTTCGAAGCGCTCTGCGCTTTGGAACCGGACATTTCGTTCCGCGAAAAATCGATCTCGAAGGACCTCGCCGCTATCCTTTACACATCCGGCTCGACGGGGAAACCCAAGGGCGTGATGCTGAGCCACGCGAATGTGATGGCGGGTGCGTCGATTGTTTCGACGTATCTCGAAATCAGCGAATCGGATCGCATCCTCGCCGTTCTGCCATTCAGCTTCGACGCCGGAATGAACCAATTGACGACCGCGATTCAGCAAGGCGGCACCATCGTCCTCATCAATTTCGTCTTCGCGCGCGAAATCGTTCAGACGCTTCTCAAAGAGCGCATCACCGGCCTCGCAGGCGTGCCAACGCTCTGGAGCCTCATTACCCAGCCGAACTCGACTCTGCAAAAACAGTCGCTGCCCGATTTGCGATACATCACGAATACGGGAGGCGCGATGCCACAAGCGGTTCTCGCCGTTCTGCGCCAGGTGCTCCCGGCCACGCGGATTTTCCTGATGTACGGCCTCACCGAGGCTTTTCGCTCCACCTACCTTCCGCCCGAAGAGCTCGACCGGCGGCCGACTTCCATGGGCAAGGCCATTCCGGATACGGAGATCATCGTCGTCAACGAGCACGGCCAGCTCTGCAAGCCCGGCGAAATCGGCGAGCTCGTGCATCGCGGCCCGACCGTTTCAATGGGCTACTGGGGCCGGCCTGAAGATACGAACCGCTGCCTGCGGCCGAATCCGTTGCTTTCGCCGGAACTCGGCGACTGCGAGCGCGTCTGCTACTCGGGCGATCTTGTGAAAATGGACGAGGATGGATTTCTCTTCTTTCTCGGCCGCCGCGATACGATGATTAAATCGTCCGGCTATCGCATCAGCCCGACCGAGGTGGAAGAAGCGTTGTTCTCAAGTGGCAAGTTACGCGGCGCCGCGGTGATCGGAATTCCGGATGAAACGCTCGGGCAAACCATCAAGGCGTTTGTCGTGCCGCGCGACGGTGCACCGCTCGATACGAGCGAACTACTCGAGCACTGCGGCTCGCGTCTCCCGCGCTATATGCTTCCGAAAGCCATTGAAGTGATGCCCGAGCTGCCAAAAACTTCGAGCGGCAAAGTGGATTATCCGGCGCTACGGCGCCGCGAAGGGCTCTGACGCATGGAAGGCGTTGCGGCATTGACGGTGAAGTATTTTCCGGGCTCCGGCGCGGAGTTGCGGATGGGCGGACTTTCGGTTCGCGCTCTCGCCGAAAGATACGGCACGCCGCTGTTTCTCTACGACCGCGCGGTTCTCGACGCCAAGTGGAATCAGCTTCGCGGCGCCTTGCCCGCACGATTTTCGATCAGTTATTCCGTGAAGGCCAATCCGAATCGCGCATTTCTCGAATATTTCCTCGAGAAAGGCGCGGGGCTTGAAATCGCCTCCGGCGGCGAATTCCATCAGGCGCTAGCGGCAGGCTGTCCGGCGGAGCGAATTCTGTTTGCCGGTCCGGGCAAGACGGAAGCGGAGCTCGAATTCGTCCTGGCACGCAATATCGGCGAGATTCACATCGAGTCGCTGCGCGAAGCCGAGCGCATCATCGCGATCAGCCGCAAGCTCGGTAAGAGCGCGCGCGTCGCCATTCGCGTCAATCCCGCGGCAGAAGTTCAGGGCGGCGCGATGCGCATGGGCGGCAAGCCCGCACCGTTCGGTGTGGACGAGGAATCGCTCGACGAAGTTCTCGATCCGCTCCTCGCGTCGGACGCTGTCGAGTTTCGCGGCTTGCATCTCTATATCGGCACGCAAATCCTGGATTCAGCGATTCTCGTCGGCCAATACGCGCATGGTCTCGAGATCGCGCGCCGCGTGGCGAAGCGCACCGGGCGGCCGCTCGCCATGCTCGATTTCGGCGGCGGCCTCGGCGTGCCCTATTTCTCGCACGAGCACGAGCTCGACATGGAAGCGCTGCGTGCCGGACTCGCAAAGCTTTTTGCGGACGTCGAGCGCGATTCGGCATTTTCCGGGACGAAGTTCATGGTCGAACCCGGACGCTATCTCGTCGGCGAAGCGGGCGTCTACGTCGCGCGCGTGACCGATATCAAAATCTCGCGCGGCAAACAATTCCTGATCGGTGATGGCGGCATGCACCATCATCTCGCTGCTTCGGGCAATCTCGGACAAACCATAAAAAGAAATTATCCCGTGGCCATTTTGAATAAGCTCGATGCACCGGCCACCGAAACCGTCGATGTTGCCGGACCGCTCTGCACACCTCTCGACGTTCTTGCCCGCGGCGTCCAGCTCCCGCCGGCCGAAGTCGGTGATTTGATCGGCGTCTTTCAATCCGGCGCGTATGCCCGCGCCGCGAGCCCGCTTGGTTTTCTGAGTCACCCTTCGCCTCCGGAAGTCTGGATCGAAGGCGGTGAATCGCGTCTGATCCGGCGCCGTGGCGAGTATCAGGATTATCTGAACGACCAGCCGGTCGCGACCGTTGCGAATTTGAAGAGTGCACGATGAATCGCGTCCTCATCGTCGCGAGTCATTTTCCGCCGGTTGCAGGCAGCAGCGGCGTCCTGCGCGCGCTGAAGCTCTGCCGCTATTTGCCCGAAAACGGCTGGCAGCCCACCGTTCTGACTCTCCATCCGCGAGCGTACGAGCGCACCGATTCGACCCAACTCGCGGAAATCCCTGCTGACGTACATGTGTTGCGCACTTTCGCGCTTGATGCGCGGCGCCATCTGTCAATCGCCGGACGCTACTTTCGATGGACGGCGCTTCCCGATCGCTGGGTCAGTTGGGTTCCCGGCGCCGTAATCTCCGGACTCCAGGTAATTCGCCGCGAAAAGATCGATGCCATCTTCTCGACGTTTCCCGTGCCTTCAGCCGTTCTCGTCGGTTGGATTCTCCGCCGCCTCACTGGTAAACCATGGGTCCTCGATTTGCGCGATTCGATGACCGAAGACGACTACCCGCGAGATCCAGTCACCAGACGCTCGCTGCGCCGCCTCGAAGCCCGCGCCGTTCGCGACAGCTCGCGGATCCTCTTCACCGCTGCTTCTGCGATCAAGATGTATCGCGAACGCTATCCGTCGCTCCCGGCCGAAAAATGCGCTCTCGTCCCGAACGGCTACGATGAGGAAGATTTTCAAGACATCGCGATGAATGCAGCGCGCGCGCCATCCGGCGATCGCCAGCTGCGTCTCCTGCATCTCGGCCTTCTCTATCCTTCGGAACGCGACCCGCGCCCATTCTTCCGCGCGCTCGCGCGATTGAAATCCGAAGGGCGCATCTCCGCGGCCACGCTCCGCGTCGATCTTCGCGCGAGCGGCCATGAGAGTCTCTACGTCGAGATGCTGCGCGAAATCGGCGTGAACGACATCGTCAGCCTTTTGCCGCCGCTGCCTTATCGCGAAGCGTTGCACGATGCCGCTCAAGCCGACGGATTGCTTCTCTTCCAAGCCGCAAACTGCGACCACCAGATTCCGGCCAAAGCCTACGAGTATTTGCGGCTCCGTCGCCCGATCCTCGCGCTCACGAGCTACACGGGTGATACCGCCGCGCTGCTGCAATCCACGGGCGGCGCGACGATTGTGGATCTCGCAAACGAAGAAGCGATTTATCGCGCGCTGCCGGATTTCTTGAACGCGGTCTCGCGCGGCGAACACGTTCTCGCCGATGATGGAGCCGTCCAGAAATATAGCCGCCGGAGCCAGGCGCGCGCGGTCGCACAATATCTCTCGGACGCGGTGGAAGAAGCGGCGCGTAGCGCCACTCAAACCGCGTCCGTGGCTGTGAAATAACCCATGTGCGGAATCTTTGGACTCGTCAATCTCAAGCCGGGCGGCGATCTTCCGCGGTCCTTGATGGAGCGCATGGGTCACGTCATCACGCACCGCGGCCCGGATGATGACGGCTTCTATTATGGACACGGCGTCGCTCTCGGCATGCGCCGTCTCAGCATTATCGACGTCGCCGGCGGCCATCAGCCCATCTCGAACGAAGACGCCTCCGTCTGGATCGTCCTGAACGGTGAAATTTATAATTTCCGGGAACTGCGCGACCGCCTCGAAAAGTCCGGCCACATTTTCCGCACCAAATCCGACACGGAAGTTATCGTCCATCTCTACGAACAGGACGGCGCCGATTTCGTGAAGAAGCTGCGCGGAATGTTTGCCCTCGCGCTGTGGGACGAGAAGCGCGAGCGGTTGATTCTGGCGCGTGACCGCCTCGGCGAAAAACCTCTCTACATTCGCTGCGAGCCGCACCGGCTGCTGTTTGCGTCCGAAGTGAAAGCCATTCTCGAAGACGCCAACGTGCCGCGCCGCGTGGACATGCGCGCATTGCGCGAATATCTTGCCCTTGGTTATGTTCCCGCGCCTTCCAGCATTTTTGAAGGCATCGAAAAACTTCTTCCCGGCCACATGCTCCTCATCGAGAAAGGCCAGATTCGCGACGAAGAGTACTGGGATGTGCGCTTCGACCAGACCGATAATTCTTCCGAGCAGGAATGGATCGAGCGCATCCGCGAAAAACTTCAGGAGACGATTCGCTCGCAGATGGTCAGCGACGTTCCGCTCGGCGCGTTTCTGAGCGGCGGAATCGACTCGAGCGCCATCGTCGCCGCGATGTCCCATGCGAGCGATCGCCCGGTCAAGACATATTCCATTGGATTCGAAGGCGAGGACTCGTTTTACAACGAGCTGCCCTACGCGCGCATCGTCGCCAATGCGTTCCACACAGAGCATCACGAAATCATCGTCAAGCCGCAGGTCGCCCAGCTACTGCCGAAACTTATCTGGCACCTCGACGAGCCGATTGCGGACTCGGCCTTCGTCACCACCTATCTTGTTTCGCGAATGGCGCGAGAGAGCGTGACCGTGATTCTCTCCGGCGTTGGCGGCGATGAATTATTCGGCGGCTACCGCCGGTATCTCGGCGACGGGTTGCGGCGCTATTACGGCAAACTTCCCGGCGTCATTCGCAATAAGCTGCTTCCCAGTCTGCTCGCGCGGTTGCCGCAGGATCGTCACTCGGGCTGGAAAAACAACATTCGCTATGCGAGCGCGTTCGTGAATTCGGCCGGCCAAGATATCGCCGAGCGATATTCGAGTTACGTCACCGCATTCTCGCCCGAAATGCGCGCGCGCCTGATGCGCGAGCCTGCGGGCAGCAACGGGAGCGATGCCGCGTCCGACGTCCTGCTTTCTTATTTTGCGAAGGCCCGCGGTTGGGACACTTTGGACCAAATTATCTACGTCGACTTGAAAACGTCTCTGGCCGACGACCTTCTCTCGTTGACCGACCGCATGAGCATGGCGGCCTCTCTCGAATGCCGCGCGCCGCTGGTGGACTACGAACTCGTCGAGATGACCAGCCGCATGCCGGCCAATCTGAAAGTCCGCGGCCTGACGATGAAATATTTGCTGAAGAAAGCTCTCGAGCCATGGCTGCCGCGCGAAATTTTGCACCGCAAGAAGCGCGGATTCGGCGCTCCGATGGGCGCATGGCTGAGGCGGGACCTCGAAACGCTTCTGACGGATACTCTCAATGAAGGGCAAGTCCGCCGGCGCGGCTTTTTCGATCCGGCGGTCGTCAATGAAATCATCGCGGCACATCGCGCGCAGACGAGCGATCATACCGATCACTTGCTCGCGCTAATTAATCTCGAGCTGTGGTGCCGCATTTATCTCGATGGCAACGATTGGCGCGCCGCTCCGGAACATTTTGCGGCCGCGGCGCAACAAGGCTAGGCGGCCAAGCGTCATATAGGCAGCGCTGTTCTACATTCCGTGAACGAGGAATTTGTGAAAGACGCATCCCCAACCTCCGGCCCGCGCCAAGGCCTGATACGACGGTACGTCACCGGCGCGTGCGCCGCCGTTCTTGTCGTGCTCATTGCGATGCAGGCCCTGGCCTTCGTAGATTACGTTCGCGATCAGGAGCGCCTGGCCGCGCTCATCTCGCAGATTGCCGGTCCGCTGCTTCCTCCAAGCCAGCAGGCGATCGCCATCAGCGATTACCTGAGTACGAAGCCGCACTCGTCCAGCAATTCCTATTTTCTGCTGCCAGTCTTTCGTTTTCTCCGGCCGACCCCGTTGCAAGTGGCCGAGGACGGCGGTGATTGCGCCGATCGCTCGCGCCTGATGATTGTCCTGCTCGAACTGCGGCACATTCACGCAACGAAATGGGCCATCTACACGCCGGCCATGGAACCGCGCCACGCCGTCGTCGAGCTTGATTCCGAACAGGGAAAGATGGTGATTGATCCACTCTTCGGCGTGTGGTATCCGCGGCCGAACGGCGGCTTTTACGATATCGCATCGATGCGTAGCGACCCCACCATTCTCCGGAACCGCATCCTGAACCTGCGCGCCGAAAACGTGCACCAGGGTCAGGATCGGCCCGAGTGGTATCCGCTGGACCAGTACATATATACGTATGCGCGAACGATCAACTGGAACAAGTCCGTGTATATGCGCGTTGCCTACGACATCTTGCACGCCGTAATCGGCGATCGAGTCGACGACATCGCCCGGCCCGAATGGGCGGAGCAACCGGCCTTAATGCTCATAGTTCTTCTCGTGCCATTTGAGATTATCGTTTTGTGCGTCATGATCTGGTCGCGCCTGCAGCAGCGGCATGCCGTCAAGGCGGCTGAGCCCGAACCGACACCAGCAGCGGAGAGAATCATTTGTCCGTGATCCGCCTCGAATCCCGGTCATCCCTCTTTTCTGCGTCGCGCGTGCTTCTTCTGGCTGCAAAACGCGTGCGCTCCTGAAATGCGCATCCTTTTCATCTGCCATCGCTTCCCATTCCCGCCCAACCGCGGCGGCAAAATTCGTCCGTTCCAGATGATCCGGCACCTCTCGCAAAACCATCGCGTCAGCGTCGCCACCCTCGCGCACTCGGCCGAGGAAATGGAAGCTGGAGCGGGGTTGCGCGACCATTGCGCGGAGATTATCGCGGAAGTTCTTCCGAATTCCGTCCGCTGGCGGCAAGCCGTGCTCGCCCTCGCCGGCAACACGCCATCCTCCGTGGAATATTTCCGGTCCGACCGCCTGCGCGCCCGCGTCGAAGAAGCCTGGCGCCGCGAAAAATTCGACGTGGTCATGGTGCACTGTGCGTTTGTCGCGCAATACACGCTCGGGATTTCCGGCGGCCTGCGCATTCTCGATTTCGGCGATCTCGATTCCACCAAATGGATGGACTATTCGAAACATCGCAGCTTTCCGCTTTCGGCCGGTTACGGCCTGGAATCGCGAAAGTTGCGCCGCTACGAGCGCGCGATGGCGGAGCGCTTCGATCGCATCACCGTCACGACGCGCGGCGAAATGGAAGAGTTCAAGACGCTCGGCGTGGATCGGCCGTGCACGGTGATTCCCAACGGCGTCGACGGAGACTTCTTCCAGCCTGCCGCGATGGGCGGCGGCACCAAGCCCCTGATTGCTTTCCTCGGTCGCATGGATTATTTCCCCAATATCGACGGCATGCTCTGGTTCGCACGAGAGGTGTTTCCGCGCATTCGCCAGGACGTGACGGGCGCCGAGCTTCAAATCGTGGGCGCCGATCCATCGAAAGAGATTCAGAGCCTCGGGAAAATCGCGGGCGTTACGGTCACGGGGTTCGTGAAAGACGTGCGCCCGTATCTGACGGAAGCGGCTGTCGCGGTCGCGCCCCTGCGTATTGCGCGTGGCACGCAGAATAAAGTCCTCGAGTGCATGGCCGCGGGAATCCCCGTCGTGTCCACCCCGCAGGCCTCGCGGGGGATTCAGGCCACCCCGGGCGAGCATCTTCTGGTGGCGGAGGGAGCCGAGGATTTCAGCCGCAGCGTCGTGAAGCTACTCGGCGACCCGGAGCTGCGAAAGAAGCTCGCGACGGCAGCGCGCGCACAGGTCGAACACGCGCATGCCTGGCCGTCATCGATGGAGATTCTGGACCGCGTCCTCGAAGAAGGCATTTCGGCGCAAAGTTCGGAGCGATCGGAAGTTAGCACTCCAGCCCGCTCCTGAGTAACGGCGCCGCTCGATAGCACCGCCCGGGCTAGTGCGGGTCCGCAATTCTCTGGTGGGAAATAATCAGCTCGTCGTACCAGGTGTATGCCACAGGGTGAGGTGTGTCCTGATCTTTGTGCGTTTGATACGGCAGCAGCCAAATCTTCCCGTACTTCGCTTCGCCAGGGGCCGTATTGACAAGGTCGTAGCCGGTCTTGCGCTCCGGACTGAAATCTATTACGGGAACCGACGGCTTGCCTTCATCGGCCACCCACAACTGCACCGTGCTGTCGTTATGATATTTGTAGCTTCCGCTTTTGTACCACGTGCCAACCTTGATGTGCTCCTGAAACGTCATCCACTGGTTGGCCTTGTATCCGATGCACGGCGGAATTTTAGGGCCGTGACGGCTCGAGAGTTCGCACTTTCCCCGGCCGGGCACGGCGTTCTGCACATTGTAAATGCCCGAACCGCCGATGGTACCGCCGTAGATGGCGAGCTGCTCATACTTGCTGTTCTTGTTGCCGCAGCTGTGGTACATGCGCGGAATTCCAAACTGGCCCGAATCCTCGAGAACCACTTCGATGTCCGTGCAGGAATACGCGATGTGCCCGGTTCTGTCGCCTTCGCCGATAATCGCTTGTTTCCACCCATTTGAGCCCTGGAACGGTTCGAGCATCTCGGGCGAAAAACGCTGCCGCCACTGCACATAGAACTCGTTGTACTTGCTCGCCGGATCGCCATTGATGAGCGAGTCGAACTGCACGGAATTATCGTCCGTAAAGTTCGTCCAATAATTGCCGGAGGAGTTCTGGGTGGAGAGGCTCGGCACGGTGAACTTCAAGGAGCCGCCGCCGGACGCGGACACGCTTGTGTCGATCTCGGGATAAACGGTGTTGCTCGCGTCGGGATTGATGTGACCGGCGATTTCGGCGGCGGAATCGAATCCAATGCAACGAATGACGCCCGGAGCGTGGCAGCGCGCTTGGTAATCGGCGTCGTGGGCGGATAGCGCTGAGCCGTTAGCAGTCGGGGCCGCGGGCGATCCCTGCGATCCAGCTTGAGCAGTTGAGGCAGCGGTTTGCGAATGCAAACTTCGGGCAGCCGGCACAACGATTAGGACAATTGCGGCGAGGGCGAGAAAGCGGACTGTTCCAGGAGCCATTGCGGCGTCGCGCCTCCCCAGCGCTGCCGCGATCTTATCGCAATCAGAGACGGCGGCGCCACGGGGGGATGTGGCACCGCCGCTCCTCAACCGGCTGGGGCGCCGGTGACTCTCTACGTCAGTATTTCGGATCCGCAATCTGCTGAGTTGAGATAATCAGTTCGTCGTACCAAGTGTGTGCCGCGGGTTCGTTCGGGCAACCCGCTGAGCATTTGTCAGTCTGATATGGAAGTAGCCAGATCTTCCCGTACTTGGCAAACGTGATGCCCATCGACGATGGCGAGCCCACGCCGGTCGGGAACGCGCTCGGATTCGTCAGGTCGTATCCGCCTTGACAAGTAGTTATGTCAGTCTGTTCGGCATCGCATGATGTCGATATTGGATGGTAGTCAATCACCAACGTCGATGGCAGACCTTCCTGAGCTACGTACAGTTGCACCGTGCTGTCGTGTACGAACGGCGCTGGCGGACCGCCCGACGAGCTTACGCCGCCGGGATACCAAGTTCCGACCACGACATGGACTTGGAAAGTCATCCACTGGTTCGCCACGTAGCCGATGCACGGGGGAATTGTCGCAGCTTGATTTTCAGCATATTCGCAGGCGAGGTATCCGCCTGCGACATTTTGAATGGAATACAATCCGGATCCCGCTGAATCTGTTCCGTTCGGAGTGTAAAGATTATCGTAGGTGTCGAGTTTTTCTCCGCAAGAGTGATACATTTGCGGAATACCTCGTTGTTGACTGTTCTGCAGGGTCAGCTCCATTTGCGAGCACGAATACGCGTTCCCCGTCGCCGTATCGCCCTCGCCGATAATTACCTGTTTCCATCCCTGTGAACCCGCGAAGTACTGCAGCATGTTCGTATCGAATCGTTGCCGCCATTGAATCCAGAATTCGTTGCCGCATGGCGAGCCGCCGCACGCCGTCGTGAGCGACTTGGGATCGCCGTTGATCAACGAATCGAACTGGACCGAGTAATTGCTCGAGAAGTCGATGTTGAACGAACCGGATGTATTTGGATCTGGCGCCGACGCTCCGACGGTGAACAGGAGCGAGCCGCCGCCCGAAGCGTAGGTTGTCGTGTCGATCGTGGGGACCGAATCGCCTGTCTTGTCCAGCTTCACCACGTCCGGGCCGGAGTCGCCGTTGAGTTCCGAAGAGTTATCGAAGTCGACGCATTCCACCACGCCGGGGCCGCTGCAACGCGCCTGATAGTCGGCCTCCGCGTTTGCATCCGTGCCCGAGCTGCTGGTGTTACTCACAGTCACGCTCACAGCAGTCGCCGTCGCCGTATTGCCCGCCGTATCGGTGGCCACGGCCGAGAGTGAATGTGTGGCGTTCGTCGCTGTCGTCGAATTCCAGGAGTAGGAATACGGCGAAGCTGTCACGGCCGCACCCAGATTCGCACCGTCCAACAGGAACTGGACGCTCGCAACAGCCACGTTGTCCGTTGCATTCGCGGAAACCGTGACCGTTCCCGTCACCGTCGAGCCGCTCGCCGGCGCCGTCATCGTAACGGTGGGTGGAGTGGTGTCGGTGCTGGCGCTCGTGCCGAACGTATAGCCGCCACTGCTGGCCGTATCGCCGGACGAATCGTTCGAGAGCACCGTGAAGTAATACAGCGAGCTCGGCGAAAGCCCGGACAGGTTCTGTGTATGGCTGGTCACGAGAGTCGAGCTCTCAGTCGTCGCAGTGCCCAGCGCTGACGTCGTGCCGTATTGCACTTGCGTTGTAGCCGACTCGCTCGTTGTCCACGTTATCGTCGCCGAAGTCGTCGTGATATTCGTCGCCGTCACGTTCGAAATGATCAGGTTGCTCCCGCTGCTGCCAGCCGCCGTCAGCCGCAGCGTGTGCGCATCAATGTTGTAGTCGTTGATCAACGCGTACACGCCCAACGCCGGGAAGTATTGGAAGCGTCCGTAAGTTCCGTTCGTTGTGCTCGCGCTGCCCGTCTGCGCTGAATCCGGTGGCGCGCTGGTGCTGTAGGATTGAGTCGTGCACGAATCGGTGTCTTCGTCGTAAATGTAAACCGTTCCTCCGAAATTCGGCCAACCCACTATTCGATCGAGAACAGGGTCATAGGCCAAACCCGGTGCCTCCGAACTCATGAGTCCGGAACATCCGCTGCCAGTCAAGTTCACAACGGAATAACTGCTTCCAGATGCGATGCTGACCTTTTGAACTTGACTGTTACCGAACGTCACAATCTGCTTTCGGGTTGGGTCTAATACGCCCATTGAATACGTGCTGGTCGGCGTTCCATTCAATTGGGTGTATGTGTTTGACGTGGGGTTAAAAGACCACAAGCCGTCATTGTTATCCCACAGGAACACCAACTGCGTGTTCGGATCATATTGAGCTATGGATATCGCGGCGGTCGGATGTACGGACGCAGTGACTTGTGTCCACGGATTTCCGCTTCCGCTTGCCAGGGTCGACAAATTCAGCAACCAGGTGTCGCTCTTGTCTTCTCCGTTTGAGCACGCCACATAGCCGCTGAAGGCAAACATTTCATCCAGCGTAGGAATGTATGCCAGGCTGCCATAGGTATGCCGCGATGCCGCACTTCCATCTGAATAGGCCGGCTCGCAGAGTGGCGACGGCGGGTCTGTGGGCGCATTCAGCCTGTTGACTTTCAAAGTGTTCAAGTTGAATACGTACACTTCGTTTCCGTCGTAATCGACGTGCCCGCCTCCCCAGAAAATCAAGTCGTTCCGTTTAGTATCTGCCGCGCCGCCGCCCCACGCACGAACCACTCCGGAGCAGTACGTTGCGAAGTCATAGTCGGAACTGTTAGGCGGGCAAACCGCTTCTTGCGTTTGTCCGGAAGCGTCAAACCAGCCCAGAGTTGTCGGAATTCCGCTGCCGCTGCCGGATGACGAATTGCTGACCGTGACGTTGATCGTCGAACTGACGGCCGTATTGCTGGAAGAATCGGTCGCGACGGCTGCAATCGTATGGCTGCCGTTGGCGTAATTCGTCGTGATCCACGAATAGCTGTAGGGCGAAGACGTGTCTGGAGACCCGACGTTGTTGCCGTCGACTTGGAACTGCACGCTGGCAATCGTCGCGCTGCCTGCGGCCGTTGCGGTCGCAGTGATCGCCGTTGTGCCGGATACCGTCGCGCCATTTGCGGGTGCCGTAACCGAAACCGTTGGCGGCGTCGAGCTCGTGTTGCTTACCGTCACCGCAACGCCCGCACTTGTCGCTGTATTTCCGTTCGAGTCCTTCGCCACCGCCGTCAACGTGTGGCTCGCATTCGTGGCGCTCGTCGTATTCCACGAATAACTGTAGGGAGACGTCGTGTCCGCGGACCCGACGTTCGTGCCGTCCACCTGGAATTGCACGCTCGCAATCGTCGCCCCGCCCGATGCACTCGCGCTCGCCGTGACCGTCACTGTTCCTTTCACGGTCGAGCCGCTGGTCGGAGCCGCGATCGAAACCGTTGGCGGCGTTGTGCTGACGTTATTCACCGTCACCTTCACGCCCGCACTCGTCGCCGTATTCCCGTTCGAATCCTTCGCCACCGCCGTCAACGTGTGGCTCGCATTCGTGGCGCTTGTCGTGTTCCACGAATAGCTGTAAGGCGACGTCGTGTCCGCAGACCCGACGTTCGAACCATCCACCTGGAATTGCACGCTGGCAATCGTCGCCCCGCCCGATGCACTCGCGCTCGCCGT
Organism: uncultured Acidobacteriota bacterium; assembly: GCA_963771905.1. Classification (GTDB taxonomy): domain Bacteria; phylum Acidobacteriota; class Terriglobia; order Acidiferrales; family UBA7541; genus Palsa-147. The sequence goes on along the minus strand of CAVYVI010000009.1, from coordinate 759,158 downwards.
GACCGTCACTGTTCCTTTCACGGTCGAGCCGCTGGTCGGAGCCGTGATCGAAACCGTTGGCGGCGTTGTGCTGACGTTATTCACCGTCACCTTCACGCCCGCACTCGTCGCCGTATTCCCGTTCGAATCCTTCGCCACCGCCGTCAACGTGTGGCTCGCATTCGTGGCGCTCGTCGTATTCCACGAATAGCTGTAAGGCGACGTCGTGTCCGCAGACCCGACGTTCGAACCATCCACCTGGAATTGCACGCTGGCAATCGTCGCGCCACCGGACGCGGCTGCCGTCGCGGTGACGGTCACAGTTCCACTCACCGTCGCACCGCTCGCAGGAGCCGTGATCGAAACTGTCGGCGGTGTCGTGCTGACGTTATTCACCGTCACCTTCACGCCTGCACTCGTCGCCGTGTTTCCGTTCGAGTCCTTCGCCACCGCCGTCAACGTGTGGCTCGCATTCGTGGCGCTCGTCGTATTCCACGAATAACTGTAGGGAGATGAAGTGTCCGCAGACCCGACGTTCGTGCCGTCCACCTGGAATTGCACGCTCGCAATCGTCGCCCCGCCCGATGCACTCGCGCTCGCCGTGACCGTCACTGTTCCACTCACCGTCGCACCGCTCGCCGGAGCCGTGATCGAAACCGTTGGCGGCGTTGTGCTGACGTTGTTCACCGTCACTTGCACGCCTGCGCTGGTCGTCGACTGATTGTTCGAATCCGTCGCGACAGCCGTCAGCATGTGGCTGGCGTTCGAGACGCCGGTCGTATTCCACGAATAATTGTAGGGAGAAGCCGTGACGGGCGAGCCGACGTTCGCTCCGTCCATCTGGAATTGCACACTGGCAATCGTCGCGCCGCCCGATGCTGCTGCACTAGCGCTGATCGTGATTGTTCCATTGACCGTTGCGCCGTTCGCCGGCGACATGATGGAAACGGACGGAGCCGCGCTGCTCGACAGAGTTGTAGTTGTAAATGTTCCAGTGGCCGAAATGACGCTGCCTGATTCGGTTTCGCGGGATTGCGCCATGTAGTAATACAGCGTGTTGGGGGTCAAGCCGGTGATGGTCACCGAGTGGCTGGTCACCATAGTCGCGACAAGCGGAGTTGTCAGGCCATAAGCGGTTGTCAGGCCGTACACAACCTGCGATGTGCTGGCCATATTTGTCGTCCAGGCAATCGTCACGCTCGTTGCCGACACGGCGCCCACCACAGGTGCCGAGTCCGTCAGCGTCGTTGCTTTCGTGCTCGAGCTCGCGAGCCCAATGCAGCCTGCACTCATGACCGTGAGCGACAACACGACCAGCAACGCCCAGGACGTCAAACGCCCCTTCGCAACCGCTTCTCTCAGAATCTTCATGATTCCGTCCCCCAGGTTGAATGGGCGAGAACTGTACCCTGCTCCGTCAAAGGGCTCTGTTGGCGGACTCCCCCGTATCATGACTAGGCTATCGAGTGCGGAACCCCGCCATAACTGGCCATCGGGCCAAATAAGGGACAATGTCCTTGGTACAGGTACTCGGTGTACCGCTTCGATGCTTTGGGACTTGATTTTTGGGACATCAGCGCAGCGGAAAGGTGGGCCAGAAACGTCAAAAGCGCGTCAATGGCGTATTCCTTGCGCCAAAACGTCCATGGAAAACCCGCGCCGGATAAGAAGGGGCTTCAACGGCGCGTCGCTCGGACGCTCCGAAGGGTATTTCTAAGAGCAAGCAGCAGGATAGTTACGCGTGGAGAACGGTGTTTACGCGCTGCGTGTGATCGCGAGCCACATCAGGCGTCCGATTTCGAGGCTTGCTCGAAATCCCTCGCCAAGCTCGAACAACCACAGGAACAAAAAGAATTCGATGATCAGCCCGCCGGCCGCGATTCGGTTCGATGCCTTCGCGACGAAGCGCGTTTCGCCTGCAGCGCGTGCCGCCCCGAGAAAAACGAAAGCCAACACGATCGAACTGATCACATCTGTGGGAAAGTGCCCGCCCATGTATACCCGCGGCAGCGAAACTCCCACAATTGCCCACGCCGCGAGCGCCGCACTCCATCGGCGATTGATCGGCCAAAGCCCGGCCGCCACCAGAAAATAAACCAGCGTCGAATCACTCGGAAACGAATTCGGAGTTCCGTGACCCCACAGATACGGCGGAAATAGCGATTGGAAGCTTGGATTCAGCGCTGGAGCCGCGGCACCCAGCCATTGCCGCAAGAGATGCCCGGTAAACACGGCGAGGACGCAGGCAAAAACGATCTCGACCAACCGGCCTCTGCGCCACGCAGTCTTTTCGTCGGCCCGCCTCCACGCCAGATAAAACGCCACCGCGAAAAGCCAGTAGCTCGCGAGCGAATTGAAAATGAAGAATTCCGCAAAATTCATCCTCGCGTCGTCGTGTGGAACGAGACGAAAAAAATGCTCGAGCAGCCAGTAATTCCACGCCGGAAAGAGCGGTCCGGAAACTGAATTCAGCAGTTGTCCGGATACGCGGATCAAATCGAGCGAGATGACGAAGTGAGGACTCATCGGCGCTTCTACGAGGCCGCCATTCTACGTTACATCCGGGGAAACGCATCGCTCTTCTGTGGCCAATGCACGGGGTGGACCGCAGGCGCTGGCGTGGCCAGTCGCCGATTCTATTGTGCAGGGTGGTTTGCGCAGGATTGTTTTGCTCCTGTTCAGCTCCCACGGCGAACGCGGTAAACTAGCGCTCAGAAACCAAAGCGTCAGGCGCTAGACAAAGACGTACCCATGTCTGCCACCCACAACTCGTCGCCTCGCCCTTCATCCTTTCTTCCTCTGGCGCTGCCGCCGCATGAGGATCTCGTGGTCTGCGGAAGGCTGCTCTTGTGGTTCGTCGCGATTGGTCTCGACTACGTCTTCGTTCCCGCCCTCTACAACGGCTCCGCTCTCTGGATGGCCGCGGCCCTCACTCTGCTCACCTTTCGCGCTGGCCAGTCTCCGCACGCGACAGACGCGAAGCGCATCGCGCTGGCGATTCCGGCCCTCACCGCGGCGCGCTGGGCGATTTTCGTCGCCTTGCACGTCGCGATTGTCCTCGTCGCCCGGCGCTATGCGGGCGCCCTGGCTTCCGCAGTGATGAGCGATGCGCCCGGCTCGGCTGCCCTGGCCTCTCTGAAGCTCGCGGTTCTCCTGCCGGCGATCGCCTTATTTCCGCTCCCCGTATGGCGGACTCTGCTTCGTGTCTACCGCGCGGAATGGATCGCGGCGCTCGTGGTGCTCTTCGCATTCTTTCCCTACCGCGTGTTTCACACTATTTTTCCGGTCTATTCCAAGGTCATCGGACGGCTCGCTTATTACGGAGCCAAACCCTTCGTCGCGGGAATCGGTTATTCCGGCGGCGTCGCCCCGACGATCACGGCTCCGCGGCTCGATCTGCAAATCGTCTTTGCGTGCTCCGGGCTTTCGGCGATTATCCTGTTCGACATTCTTGTTGCGCTGCTCGCGTTTCTCGACTGGAACGAGCTGGATCGCGGCCGTCTACTCATCAGCTACTTCGCGGGTTGCGCCGGCATCCTCATAGCCAATATTGCGCGGATCAGCCTCCTGGTTCTCGTGGGCAATTTGATCGCCCCGCGATACGCGATGGGGAAATTCCATATTAATGCCGGCTGGATTTTCTTTGCGGTTGTCTATTTCGGGATTCTCTTCGGCTCTTACCGCTGGATGCTCCAGCGGCCGATTTCGCGCGATCCGGAGTCGCGGTCCCGCCCGCTGACCTCAGCCAGTTGACGCTCTAGGCCCAATACGTGCGGTCGAGTGTGCGGTACTGGATGGCTTCGCCTACGTGGCGCGGCCCGACGCACTCCTCGGCGTCGAGATCGGCGATCGTGCGCGCCACCTTCAAAATCCGGTCATGCGCCCGCGCCGAGAGGCCCATCTTCTGAATCGCGCTTTCGAGGAGCTTTTCGCCCTCCGCGGAAATCTCGCAGTATTTTCGAATGAGTTTCGGCGGCATTTGCGAATTCGCGTAGATCTTCTTTTCGCCGGCATATCGCGCCAGTTGGACCTCGCGCGCTTTTAGCACTCTCTCCCGCACGGCCGCCGACGGCTCGATATCGCCGTTACTCCGCAGCTCCTTGTATTTCACCGCGGGAACTTCGATCTGGATGTCGATGCGGTCGAGCAGCGGGCCGGAAATCTTCGAAACGTAGCGCTGGATCTGCGCGGGCGTGCAGTGGCATTCGCGCGTCGGGTCCCCGAAAAATCCGCACGGGCACGGATTCATCGCCGCGGCCAGCATGAATCTCGACGGGAAGCTCACCGAAAGCGCCGCGCGGGAAATGGTCACTTGCCCGTCTTCGAGCGGCTGCCCTCGTCACCACCGACGCTCTGATATCCTTTCACATTCAAAGATATGGTCGAAATCCTGTACCGGAAAACGCCAATTACAGGGCAAATTTCGGTCAGTAAGGCTCGTTTGTCATCGCGCTCAAGGAATTCCCATTCGGCAAGAGGCTCGAATACTTGTTCGAGATCGTCTCCCGTCAGCTCCGAGGGAATCAAAACTGCTTCCATCAGCATCCGCTGATATGCATCTCGATCGTGTTCGATTGTCTCAAGTCTGCGGTTCCGTTCCTGCCCGTCGATAACACCTTCAAAGAAGCCGTCCAGCACACGTTTCCGTTTTTCTTCCAGGGCGCCGAGTTTGGTAGTCAGGGTGCGCTCATCGGCCTTCGCTAGCGCTGCGGTCCTTGACTGCACGATTTGGTCGTTATAATCATCGGCCAAGCGCTCCAAGAACTCCGGCTCGAGCACTTTTCTTCCGAGCAGTTCATCAATTTTTCCCTCGAGCTTTGACCGGAGCATGTACTTATTTGTGCAGGGCCGCAGTCCTTCGAGCGCCCGCTTTCGCCGCTCGCGTGTGTGACGTGTCTTGCAAATGTAGAAATCCTGCTGCGACGAGTGCGTATAAAGAGGGTTTCTGCACTCCTCGCAGACGAGAAACCCGTTATAAGTATAGCGATTCCTCGGTTCTTTAAAGGCTCGCCAGTGCTTCTGACGCTTGAGTGTCATCATTCGATTGACGCGTGCGAATTCGTCCTCGCTGACAATCGGATCCAACACACGAACGCGAATTACGTCCTCGGGGCTGCGCTTAACTTTTCGCCGGTAGCCCTGTCGCCCGTCCGGACGGGCGACGTAACCAGCGAGGGACGAATCGCGCCGCTTATCGTAGACGCGCCAACCCGTATAAATCGGATTCTCTAGGATAAAACGCACGCTTGTTCGGGGGATGTTCAAGCGACGGCCGATTTCCGTGTAGCTCGTTTGCCCTGAGCTGAACCGGGCAAAAGCCTGTTTGACCTTTTCGATCTCGGGCGTGTAGTGCCAACCACACTCCTTAGAATAGCCCACGCCATACGGCAAACTCGAGACTCCGCCAGGGTGTCTCCCGGCGCGCCGTAGGGCTTCTTTGGCGTCTTGCATTCGTTCGGTGATTTCACGACGTTCCAAACCAGCTACGGCTGCGCGAATCGTTCCAATGAGACGCCCGCCTTTCGACGCCAAGTCTATTGGGCCTTCCGGAAAATACAGAATTGTCCCGGTATCGGCGAAACTTTGAAGCAGTACGAAATCCGCGAAATTGTCGGGCCGCATAAGCCGGCTGAACTCTTTGGCAACGACGCCGTGAATTTCAGGCGATTTTATGAGCCGGAGAAGTTTTCGCATCTCCGGTGAGGCCATCACTGACGCGTCGGACACATCCACGATTTCGACGGTCTCGGTGATGTGCAGATCGTGCGCCTTCGCTGTACGTCGGTTCGCCTCTCGCTGCGCCGGAATTCCGCCCCGATCTCCTTCGGCCTGACGTTCAGTTGATACGCGAATCAGTTCGATTACATTTTTCATCATCCAGTCCTGTCAGTTTCCGCGCGAGCAAAAACACTAACTCCTTGTCTTCGGCTCGAACCGCGCGACGCATTTCCTCCAGAATCTGCCGTCGTCGTCGCGAAATGTCCAGAAGTTTCGCCGCCAATCCCATCTTCATGGTCCCTTGCCTACCGAGAACGATCTGCCGTCCCTTCGAGAGCACGCCATCGCGGTGAGAGCACGTGAAGTCCAGGCCGCTCGACTTCTTCGCGCCACGAATCGTTCAAATCAATTTGCCCGCCAGATTTTCGCGACGCGGAACCCACCGGAATCGAACATCCAGTTTCCGATCGCGGACGAGCTGTCGAATTTCGGATCGCAATTTGCGCAGCTCCGGATCTTTCGTCCGGCAGTCCCCACAAATTTGACTGACTACGAGCTGCGAATCTGTGAGGATCAATACGTCGCTTTTGTCTGGCAATGCGTCAAGCGCGGACAAAATCGCTCGGTACTCCGCTTGATTGCTGGTGAGCCCATCGGCCGACCTCGCAAATTTTCTGCCAGTATCTTCGCGAAACCAGGCGTATGCTGAGCCACTTCCATCGGGCCGCGCGCCAGCACCATCGCAGAAAATCCGAATTCGCTGAGAGCCAGACGACTCGCGTTCGTACCGGTAATGTTCAGTCATGATCGAAACCTCCGTGTGAAATTGAGATGGAAGAAATGGCTCGGCAAATCGACGGAACGTGTGACGTCAACTTTTCCCGCAGGCTTCGGGTCGGATACGTCCACGGGTGGCTCGCCGATTCGCAAATTCCAGTCGCACGAATCGATGGTGCGCCCGATGAATCTTGAAATGTAGTAAGCCGCTCCCTTCTCGAAAGGCAAAATTCGGCAGAAGCCTGCATGCTGTTCAAGCCAGTTCGACATTTCCAGGCAGGAATAGCGTTGCAATCCGATGGCTGCCAGCACGAAATGCTGGTGGAGGCGCCTGTTGATATGGCCGAGTTGATCAGCTACAACGAAATCGACGCGCTCCCCCAGTTCGTATTCGAGGTGAAAAATGAATTTGCCGAAGATATGGCGGGCGAAGTCCGCGTTGGGCCGAAACGATGAGCTAGAAGGAAAGCCCCGACACCAGGGGAAATGAGGGGTGCGAAAAGTCGTCGTTCCGAAGATTCCCCAATTTCCCACCGCCGTTTGAGAGCCCAATCCATCGATCATTTTGCCGTACGCGTTCCCGAGGCACTGCCAGCAAGTACAATCTAATCTGTGGCTTATGACCATGATTTTTCCTTCCTTCCGATTGCCTTATCATTCAGGCACACGTTTGGTATCGAGTTGAATCCGTCTTGGTGATTTCCTTTGGGGCAGCTCAGCTTCGGGGTGACCAGATGAGGTTACGACGAAATTTCGCGCGAATCTATGTACGGAATTGCAATTTCATACACAAATCCGCGAGTGCGGCCGGCCTTCACGATTCCGATCCAGGCGGTGGCTCTCGGCGCGAGGTTATATCGATCGCACTTTCGGGTGTGTATCCTGTCACCAACTCCATCAGCTCGCCGGTAAAGTTCGCAGGCGAGAGTGTTCCATCCAATAGAATTCGGAGAGGCTCGGTGTCCGATTCGACAAAACTCTGGAAGGCGTTTCCAATCTGCATAAGTTTTGGAAACTCGTTGGCGTGGTCCCCGATCGTGTTCAGCATCGCATCAACCAAATCCAGCTTGGACAGACTCCGTCGATTTGTCAGTTTGGCTCGGAGATACCTCTTTAGGACGCGAACCTCGCGAACAATCGTCTTCTTCCTCGACCGATCCCACCAAGTGGACAACGGCTTTCTCCCTTCGCCCCGAGCCTTTCGGCTGACAAGAGCAAATTGTTTGCCGAGTTTTTTCCAACGCTCGCCTCCGTCTACCTCCGTGAGCCATTCGGTCACCCTCTGCAGAATTTGTGGCAGCAAGAACATACTCGGTCCGATATCGACTGCCGCTTGAAGAATTAATTTGTCGATTACCGTGTGAATCAGTCGGCGCGATGCTTCGTTCGGAACTGCCAATCCATACTCTCGAAAATTTTTGTAATCGGAAGCGGAGAGTGTGCGCTCCAGCTCCTCCGTCATGTACGACAGGAGTTCGGATTGGGCGGGTACTTGCTGAACCAGGAATCCCACGTCGGGCGTGAAATATAAGATGGAATCACAGACCGACCGGTTTCTGTCGAGGAGGCGGTCGCAGGCAGGTTTCATGTCGCCAGGACCATTTACAGTTTCTCGGTCAATCTCGTCGCCAATATCGCCGTTTTCTTTCCGACGATAGAGTTGAAACCCGCCGTACCCTGTCTGTCCTTTGTTTCCGGCCTCAGTTGTATCCTTCTTGGGATTCACGCTCCTTTGTATCGGTCTATTGGGGGGTTGAATTGCGTCGTTCATTTCGTTCGGGTGGGGGCCTCTTCGCCTACGATTCAATCGTTGAGGATCGGAGCGACGACGTCCGGCAGTGTACTCCCGTTGTTGCGGCATGCCCTAGTATATTTGCGCCGGACTAAGCGTTCGTCACCTGAGGACTGTATCTTCAGGATGTATGTTCAGGCTGTATCTTCGGCGCTGTATCTCGACGCAAGGCGCGTTCACAGAAGGAAACCGCATCGAGATCGGTTGCACGATGGCGCAACATGGTGGGCAGTATGTTCTGCAAATTGTTGTTCAAATACGGTGTTTTCCGGGAATGGAAACGGAAGCCAACTGCATCGAGGCGGGAGATTGGACTCCTACACAGCTCGAAGAAAGACAGCCCGGAGAATGTACTGCCTCTGTCTCGAGCTGAAGTGGCGAGGATGAAGAAATTCCTGAACCGGCATGCTCCGTCAAACTACGCGGCGCTTCTTTCGTTCAAATATATGAAGCGGATTGACCATGATCGCGGCGTGATCTCAGAAGGATGAACCCAATACTCGAAACACCTTGGCTGCCGTCCGCCGAAATAAGCTTCGCAGTCCACGAGCTGGGACGGGGCCAATGAACATACCGTCAGGGTCGTGCACAATTTGCCAGCGGGCGAGCAGCTTGACTTGACTGTCGTGAATGGCGTCGACCGTCCCAACGGCTCCGTGTATTCTGAAAGAATCTTTGGGCTTCAGGCTTGGCCAGCTGACCAACGTCCAAATGAGGTCATCGCCCGTGTTACCGCTGCCCGTGACCTCTGATGTGTAATACTTCCAATCAGCCATATCATTGGAATTTTGATAGACGCGCAGCCACCGGCTTGTAGCGAAAATCCGGTCGCACAGCTTTGAATGCAACGGGTGGAATAGACTCTTCCGCATGTCCTTCGCAAAATACAAGGCGACTACCGCCATTGCGACTAGCGTAATTCGAGCCATCAAGACCGGATGAGTCCGTAGACCCGGGAAAGCTTCTTGCAGCGCTTGGAAAAAGTCCTTCATTTCCCACGAACAGTCTCGCGAGCATCGAACACAGCGATGTTCCGTTTCTTCAGTATTGAAACGGCCTCATCCATGGTCGCAGTTTTGTCTGTGAAATAAATGACTACGCGTATCTTTGGGGGGTCTCCTCCAAGATCCACGTGCAGACGTTTCCCGTATTGGTAGAAGCTTGGGATGTAGTGGGACTTCAGCTCGTTTAGCAGCTGGTCCCATACGTCTGGAGAGAAATTATCTGACGGAGAGTCGAAGCGGAGGACAATCCCCAGTTCGTTGACGTATGCAGTAATCATCTTGGCGAGCACCTAGCGACGTTGAACGACACCGCGACGAAAATGTTTTGCTGAGAAATGGGGTAGCGGATCGCATCGCTTGCGATGACAGTAAAGATGACTCCCACCAGCAGGTAGTTGAATAAGTTATATGAGGAGAGCTTGCTGAGTAGCTCGTTCATTTCTGACCCTCTGCAGAGCGGTCACGGTCCGCCCCATGTTCGCAGCAATTCTCGGCACAGGCCTTCGAGGTCCGGAAATACGGTTGTTTCGGTGATTCCGAGGGTTTCCAAGTCGTCGAGAATGCCGGCTGTCCCTGCTCTGCCAATGACAATCTTAACGAGCCTTGAGTCTTTCTGACCTACGAGCGTATCTAAACCGCGCTTGTTAGTTCCATGCACCGTAAAGTGACATCTCTGGACGCTCACACGTCGCGCCACATGCGGAGGGTCGAGTGCAAGCGGCTTTACCGGATAAAGCGTTTGGTCAAACGGCGTCGGGAACCACGGATCGGTTTCCTTCCATTCAGGTAGCATGATGCCAGAAAGGTAGTTCTCTTCCTCGACTCCGAGCGTCTTTTCGTTCAGCCATGATGGGTCTAGGACCCAAACAGCAGAGTCACGAGGTTTCTTTAATTCCCTGACTGCAAAATACAATGCCAGCAGTGCGCCGTCCGTCCAATCCAGAAGTCTTGTCGGTGCCCCGTAATGCTGCATGAGAAAGTACCAACCCTTATCGTCGGTAGGTAGATGAGGTTCAGTGATTAGCAGTTTGTTGAAAAATGCAGTTTCGTTGCAACTTTAATTCAAAAAACTCGTCTGAAAGTAGGAAGACCAAGGAGGCGAGTGAATGCGCGGCGACGATAATCAGCAAGAAGGAATGTTCAGCTACGTTTCTCCAGAGAAGCGAGTGCCGACGGACCATCCGTTGCGACCGATCCGCAGGATGGTCGATGAGATCCTGAAGGAAATGTCCCCGCAGTTTGCGAAGTTGTACTCGGACGTGGGGCGGCCATCGATAGCGCCGGAGCGGCTGTTGCGGTCCCTGCTGTTGCAGATCTTCTATTCGGTTCGCAGCGAACGAATGCTGATCGAGCAACTACAGTACAACCTGCTGTTCCGGTGGTTCGTGGGGATGGAGATGGACGAGGTGGTGTGGAATCACGCGGTGTACAGCAAGAATCGGGAGCGCTTGCTGAAGGAAGAGATTGCCGAGTCGTTTTTCCAGCGGGTGCTGGAACGAGCCAGGCCGTTTATGTCCGATGAACATTTCACGGTGGACGGAACGCTGATCGAGGCCTGGGCCAGCCAGAAGAGTTTCCGACCAAAGGATGGGAGTGGGAAGCCCGCTGGACCGGGAGGAGAGGTCGACTTTAAAGGGGAAAAGAGAAAGAACCAGACGCATGAATCGACTACGGATCCGGATGCCCGGTTGTGGACGAAGTCCCGAGGGAGCGAGGCGAAGCTGAGCTATATGGGACATGTAATGATGGAGAATCGCAACGGACTTTTGCTGCAGACCTTTCTGAGCGAGGCGAATGGCAGAGCGGAGCGAGATGCTGCGCTGCTGATGGCCGAGGCCGTCCCGCGGGGAAAGCGAGTGACGTTGGGAGGAGACAAGAATTACGACACGCGAGAATTCGTACGAGAACTGCGCGGGATGAACATCACACCGCACGTGGCGCAGAACACGAGCAATCGCAGGAGCGCGGTAGACGAGCGGACCACGCGGCATGCCGGGTATGAGGTGAGTCAGCGAAAGCGCAAACGAGTGGAGCAGTCGTTCGGGTGGATGAAGATGGTCGGGATGCTAAAGAAAGTGAAGTTGCGAGGGATCGACAAGGTGGGATGGCTGTTTACTTTCACCGGGGCCGCCTACAACCTGTGCCGATTGCGAAACCTGATGGCCAGAACGTGACACGTGGCTTCGACGAGCCGGCTCGGTAGATAGAAAAACCCAAACCACTCCCTTACAACTCAGCGAAAACTCAAAACTGAGAACGAAAAAACTTCGAAAACTAAATTCTTCAACAAGCTGTTAGCTGCGCCGCCGAACTCTTGAAAGCTCGAGTTATTTCGTTTTCGTTCGCCTTTCTTCGGGCATATTTTCTTACCGCCTCGTACCCAGATTTACGGTACATCTTTGGCTTCAAATCATAGTTCGCCTTCGACACGCCGCGGTACCAATACTGCCTTGGTTCAAAAGCTTTCTCATCAGGCTGTCTTGCCTGTTGCTCATCTTCGATTCGCCAGTTGTCGCGCAGGCCCGTTACAACGGAGATGAACTTGGAAAGCGAATCCGCAAACAGTGGTCTGGCGTGAGGCATTGCCGTGGAATGTACCACAGTGCCCTCATTTCAGAACAGGTATCCCCCCGCTTAGAGCGGGTTCGGGATGCCGTAGTGATCTGCCGTCTGCGCGGCCTTGTTGAGCGCGTTCTTCAATGCCGTTCGAGCGATGTCGCAAAACTGCGGCTCAACGCATTCGATAAACTTTTCTGTGAGCCGACGCAAGTCCTTGGCAAACTCCAGCACCTGGTTCTTAAGGTGGTCAGGACCATCATGCCCCGGCCCTCCCGCGTTGGCGGCGCTGCTCCGGCCGTAAACGAGATGGAACACTCGCTTGTTGGCTGGCGTGTCGTTCTGCATGTACTTCGAGTATAAAGGGCTTTTTGGCTCAGTCCACGAGGGGGCGAAGTGGCGAGCACGAGAGTCGTCAAGCTTGGTCCCGCTAGTGAAGTAGAACTCGTACAGAGCGCGGGCTTGCACAAAATTGGTGAACATCCCGAGCACACGTTCTGGTCGACCATCTCCACCGTACCAAGCGACCGCGCTCACAAATGTCCAACGAAGCGCATCATACAGGTCCTTTTCTAGGAAATCCTTCTTCTCATCTGCTGTCGCCATAGGATTTAGCATGAGCGGTAGTTTACCACCTCAAACATCCGCCGCGACCATTGGCTAGCACCTCGCGGGCCACGGGTCGCAGTACGACTGGCGCTTGACCTCCCGGCTGCGTTGATTGGACGTTGCGGCATGGAGGAAATGCCAATGGAACTTGCGCCGGCATTGAAGGAGAAGGTTGAAAGGACAATCCAAACAACACTGTAAGACGTAAAGCCACGGCCTGCGGTTGATCGGATCTTGACAGCGCGAGTCGCCGGCAAGTGACCGAAATACTGTCAGTATGAAAGAGAGTACGAGAAGAACGTCTTCGGAGTAATTTACGTCGGCCTACCGGAGTTGAAGGCCACTGTTCACGATCCGAATTCGCGGAGCAGCAAGGTGTGGCCTGGTAAGGAACGGCGTCGTCACGTCGGCCAGGAAGCACGGTTGAAGAAAAAACAAGCGGTGAGGACGGTTAAGTTTGACCCGAAAATCCCAAAAGTGCCAAATCAGCCGACGCGGATGTTCAAGAAGCCGCAGAAATAGCCTTCAACAAACTCATTTACCACGGGCCGAGCCGAAGGGTTTGGCCTTTTCATTTCCATGAAGAATGTACCTGCCTCGGGTAAACTGTATAGCGGCTAGACAATGAACGAGAAAGATAAACTCGACAAGGATTTAAATGAGGCACTCTCGCATGGTCACGGTCCGAGATTTGCAAGATTTGTTCTCGCTTGCCTCGGCGGCATTCCAGGCGTGGGCGGTGGCTTGGCAGCTGCTGGCGGGGTGTGGGCTGAGGCAGAACAAGAGCGTTTCAACAAGGTATTCGCCAGCTGGCTCAAACTTCAAGAGGATGAAGTTCGAGAAATTGGCCTCACGATCGCCGAGATACTGTCGCGCTTAAACCTGAACGACGCGAAAATCCTCGAGCGCATTGAGAGCCCTGAATACTTGAAGCTGATCAAGAAATGCTTCCGTGATTGGTCGGCGGCAGAAAGCGAAGAGAAGCGAGTCCTAGTCCGCAATCTCTTGATCAATGCCGCAGTACACCGGATTTGCTCCGATGATGTGGTGCGCATGTTTATCCAGTGGATCGAAACATACTCAGAATCACATTTTGCGGTAACGAAGTATATCTACACGAGCGAGGGTTGCACGCGTCGTGATATATGGGCTGGAGTTCATGGTGCAGCGGTGAGGGAGGACTCAGCCGAGGCGGATCTATTCAGACTGTTGATTGGTGACCTCAGCACAGGACACATCATTCGACAGCACCGGAAAAAAGACTACTTCGGCCGCTATCTGAAAGCGGATCCTAAGCCTCGCGGAGAAACTTCCTCCACAATGACTTCTGCGTTCGACAATGAAAAGCGGTACGAACTAACTGAACTTGGCAAGCAGTTCGTCCGGTACACAATGGAGGGAGTGATGCCCCTTATGGGCGCTCGACCACCTCAACCAGAGACTCCCGAAGGAAAATAGTATGACGTCGAGAAAAACCCAACAGGAATCGATTCCACCAATTCTTTCTCCAAGCCAAGCTATCGCGTTCCTTCGGCGCCAGAGCCAACGCGCTAACGCAATCGCAGCAATGCGTTTCGACGACCCACAGATCGATGTCTGGCTCAATTCAACAGAAAATATTCTGAATCAGAGTTTTGGAAAACCGGGTGGAGAACGGCATGAGAACACCCTAGCTTTTATGCGTGCGGACTGTAGCGTGCCTCACTTCAACCCATCGGATTCTGAAATTCAGCAAGAACATACGCTCACTACAGAGAAGAGGAAAGCTTTGCTGGAAGGGTTCGTCGAGCAGCTCGAGGATCTTGCCCCACCGAGTGCAAGAACCGCTCCAGACCGGTACATTTTCCATTCCGAAATCGAGCGGGTTAGCGGCGATCTATATCGGAGCGGTCATTACAAATCCGCCGCGCTGGAAGGCTATATCCGTGTAATCGCTCAGGTAAAGGCTGTCTCTCGAATTCCAGATGATGGGGATTCGCTAATGAACAAGGCTTTCGCGTGCGACAGACAAACACCTGTTGTGCAGTTCAATGGCCTAGGTTCAGAGGCCGAACAAGATGAACAACGCGCCATTTTTCTTCTGTTCAAAGGCGTAGTCGGTCTGCGCAATGCGAAGGCCCACGACAATCGACTATTTGACGATCCACTGCGTGGACACGACTACTTAGCTCTCGCTAGCTTGCTCATGCGACTGCTTGAGATCGCGCAGATAAACCCCGTCCAATAAAGCGGTACTTTCACCCAATTCACAGGATTTTGGGCAAGCCACAAAACGCCCGCCGGGCCGACCCCTTGCTAATTCCCATTTCTGCCGTGATTTGGCGCCACGAACGCCCGTCGCGCGTAGGGAGCTAATCCTCGCGGCGTCCACGGTTACACGAGGCCTTCCCAGCCGCTTTCCGCCAGCAGGGCGATGCTTCCGATCGCTCTGCCGGTACAGATCGTGATATTGACTTAGGACCAATGGAGGACGAGAATCCGCGAGTTCCATGATTCGCCTCGAAAACATCACGAAGGAGTACGACTCGACTTCCGGCGACGGCGGTAGCATCGTGGCGGCCAATCGGCTGAATCTTGCCGTCTCGGCTGGTGAGATTTTCGGACTCGTGGGGCCGAACGGCGCGGGCAAAACCACAACGCTCAAGATGATCTGTGGCCTCATCGCGCCCACCGCCGGACGCATAAGCGTCAACGGCATCGACGTCGCTCGGCAGCCCGAAGACGCGCAGCAATTCATCGGTTATCTCGCCGATTTCTTTTCGCTTTACGACGACCTAACAGTCCGGGAGTACCTCGAATACTTCGCGCGTGCCTATAAGATGGGGCAGGCGGCGATTCCGGCGCGGATCGATGAGGTGATCCGTCGGATCGGTCTGGAGTCAAAGCGTGACGCCATGATTCACGGGCTCTCGCGCGGTATGAAACAGCGACTGGGCATCGGCCGGGCCGTCATTCACGACCCACTACTGCTCATCCTCGATGAGCCCGCCGCAGGGCTCGATCCGAAGGCCCGCGTCGAACTGAAGGATCTTCTGCGCGATCTGCACGGCAAGGGCAAAACGATCTTCATCACGTCTCACATTCTTTCCGACCTGGAAGAAGTCTGCACGTCCATCGCCCTTATCGAAAATGGCCGGCTGCTGCGAGCGGGACGTCTCGAAGAAATCATGCGCGATGGCCGGGCGGTTCGTCGGATTAGCATCCGGCTCGCGTCACCGGCGGAGACGATCGGCGCACAACTCGCTGGGCGCTCT
Organism: uncultured Acidobacteriota bacterium; assembly: GCA_963771905.1. Taxonomy (GTDB): domain Bacteria; phylum Acidobacteriota; class Terriglobia; order Acidiferrales; family UBA7541; genus Palsa-147. The sequence goes on along the minus strand of CAVYVI010000009.1, from coordinate 743,469 downwards.
GGTGTCACCGAAGTTCGAATCGAGCCGGCCGGGGCCGAATTCTCCTTCAGTGGCAGCGACACCGATCTCGCAGAATTGGTTCGCGCGCTAGCAGCCGACGGCGCGCCAGTATGTGGCATTCGCGAGATTTCGGAGAAGCTGGAAGATCTTTATTACCGACTCTCGAGCGGAATACCGTCGTGAAAGTAGCGTCAATCCTGCCTGAAGCGGCGCGCAATGCGCGTATCCAATTGCGGCCCAAGCGGATGTTGGCTGCCGCATTCATTTGCGCCGCGGCTTCGTTTACGGCGTACGTGTATTACATGAATCCCCACACAGGGAGAGACGCAGCGGGCTTGCTTGAATTCCTGCTCTCCGTGGAAGTCACCGTACTCACGATCGGCGGCGGGATCTACTGCTTACAATCGGTCCATCGCGAAAAAGAGTTGAACACGTTTGACTACCAACGCATCACGCGGCTTACGCCGCTCGAGTTGACGCTCGGGAAACTGTTTGGCGCTCCGTCGATGGCGTATTTTATCTTGGGTTGTCTCGCACCGATCACCCTCATAGCGGCATTTCTATCCGACCTGACCATCGTAAAGATTCTGTGGATCTACGCGATCCTTCTCCTGAGTTCTATCACTTGGCACGCCTTGGCACTCCTTGCCTCTCTCCTGGCTGGCCGTGGCGCTTTCGCCGGCGCCGTCATCATTTTCCTGCTGCTCGTCTTCATAACTAGCACTTCCTCAGGTGTGTACATGTTCGGCCTCCACGGGATTGGTCCTTACTTTGTCGTCGAATTTTCGAAGGCTGCCGGGCCCCCGACGGCCTCGTTCGCACCGTTGCCAGTCGGTCAAGATCTGCTGTTTGGCGCGGCGGTTCCACATAACCTGGTCCTCGTCGTCCTATACGTCAGCTTGACGGGGTGGTTCTTGTTGGGTCTGATAAGAAACATGAAGCGCGACCCGTCGGTATACGAAATTTATTCGCCCATAGAGGCATTTGGTTTTGCCCTCTATCTGCATCTGATCGTGCTCGCTTTTTTCTTGTGGACGCGAGTCTACGCGTACAGCGCGAGCAGCGCTGGTTCAACTGGATTCAGATTTGAGGAACTCCCTATTGCACCCATGCAAGCCGAAAACGAATTTCTGACGATCAGCCTGTGGCTGTTCGCCGTTTTTGGCTTGACGCTGCTGCGCAATCGCGAGCGCGTCCGGCACAGAATCCTCGAACTAGGCCGGGGCGCAACGAATTGGTGGGCAGCGCTTTGGCCTGGGCCCTACCTGCTGGGCGGTATCCTAATAGTAGGCCTCGCGGTGATTGCCATGATCAGGCACAAACTGCACCCGAGCACCGCGTGGAGCTTCGAGATGGCCTCCTTCGAAGTCTGCTTCGTCGCGGCATGGTTGATTCGCGATGCTCTCTATCTCCAGTGGATGAACCTGCGACGCGGCCGACGTCCACTTGTTGCCGCGTTGATTTACCTCATCGTGTTCTACATTTGCTCGAGTGCTTTGTTCACGGGTTTGGGTTTTTACCGGATAGGCGTCGACGCTTTCGGAGCGTATCTGATGCCGTGGGCAATCTTCGACATGAATTTCGCCAAGTGGACGGGAGCAGTGGGCGTATGGATCGGCGCATTGATTTTTTTGGCTTGCGAGGCGTTGGTTTTCGCGGCGTTACAGCGTTGGCAACTGACGAAGCTGCGCGAGTCTACGACTGTTTGAATTCGTTTAAGGCATTCCGATGCTGATCCCCGGAACCAGCTTTTAGGCTCACCTTCTCGATATTCGGTCCGCTGCCGGAAATAGGGACCGGGGAGGCGCGGCTCATTGATATTGGCAGGGTTGTGGGTCGAAGCAAGCAGCGCCCGGAATTCATACGTTTTTGGGCAGGTCTCCGCAGCGGTAGGCGTTCGTCAATCACATGTATCTCGAACTTTGGAACGCCTTCGGCTCGCCCCAATATTTCAATGATTTCCAAGGCGCCACACATAAGGGTTTTCTGAACGTCGGGTGACCGACCCGGATTTGTAAACAGTAGCCCTCTTCGGAGGATTGATCTGCAGAACGCCGGGCGTTTGACATTTCTCACAAGATGATTTCTGGGACGCTAGATGTCCGATTAATGCTGCGGGTTCAACCGGTCGATGCAACACCATCCTGTGCATTGATTCGACTATGATTCCGACGGGAGAACCCTCTGTTTGGATGTACTCGGCCAAAACCTAGCCAGGGCAGCGGTCCTGCTGATCTAACCCTAGCCGGCGATTTTGGCTTTTGTTTTCAATGCGAGGTGGGTTTAAGCTTACTGTTGCGTCGACCCATTGAGACCACCGCGTTTATCAGGAGTTGAGCTTCGCCGGAAGAGAGAGAAGGTCGGATGGGTTTAGAATGCTCTCGGAATGAAGCCATGCAGATAGTCAACATCAGCAAGGAAAAGAGCTGCACCTTCTGCGGAAAGTCACAGCAGGTTGCGCGGTCCTTGATCGAGTCCCCCGACCACCGCACATACATCTGCGATGAGTGTGTCGTCGAGCCTAGTAGGCTGAAACCTGCGGCTGAAGGACGCGAAAACCGAAAAGACGCCTCCGCCCCGTCACGCTTCAGATTTAGGAGATTCCTCCAAGAACACTTAGGGCCGAAACAACTGCGATGTTCGTTTTGTCAGAAGAGGCTTCGTTCGAGAGATTCACACGTACCTGGATCGCATCCACTACATCAGGTTCAAATCTGTAGCGGCTGCCTCGCCGTATGCCGTCAGATTTTGAAGGACGAGGCTCAGAGAAAACGCCTTGAAGCGCGATAACTCCGGATTGGTCGGCTTACCGGAGGAGTGGAATAGGCGGATCGGAACATGTCCGATTAATGCTGCGGGTTCAACCGGTCGATGCAACACCATCCAGTGCATCGGTTCGACAATGCTTCCGCGGGAGAACGATCTGTTTGCCTGTACTCGGCCAAAACCTAGCCAGGGCAGCGTTCCTGCTGATCTAACCCTAGCCGGCGATTTTGGCTTTTGTTTTCAATGCGAGGTGGGTTCAAGCTTACTGTTGCGTCGACCCATTGAGATCACCTCGGTTATCGGACATCTGCCGCCGGGCGATTTCCGTTCTCCGGTTTCCCCGTTTGTCGCCCACAGAGATTCTTGGGCGGGCGACTCCTGAGGATTACTGACCCGGTGAAGAGTTTCATCTTGACTGGATTTTAGAGAGCGAGTGCTCTAACGTCCTTCTTCGAGGCTTGCTCGTGTGAGAGGAACGAAGGAGTCGCCATGTCCGCAATCCAGGTGCCCACGTGGTCTAAATATTTATTAGCGCTGGTTGTCGTGGTCGTTGTGGGAATCATCTTGGCCATCCCGGGTCTGCTGTTGCCATCGCCTCAGGATTCGGGCTGGAATCCATTTGTTGGTTTCGCCCGCGCAATCATCGTCGGAGCGGCATTTGGCTTACTCGCGTTTACCACGACGATCTTGTTCAAGACCAACCGGGGCAGCGTTCACCCGGGGAAGCGGGCCGTCCTCTTTTTCCTGCTCTTTGCTGGAAGCGATTTCGCTTTACAACTCTTGAATCGCCCTTTTTTTTCGTGGCTTTCGCGTCATGCAGGTTTGCAAAACACACTGGCTCGTCTGGTGATGGCGGATAACGGCTGGCTGCTTCCCTTGATGTTCTTGGCAGCATTTATCGCCGTAATACTCTTAAGACGCCGCCGAGAATAGTCGAAACTGTTTGTTGAAAGGTTTGCCCGTCAGCTGTCTGACGATTCCATCGGAAGCCGCCGAATCGCGGGACCGTCTAAACCCGACTCTAAGGCGTCCCATGCGAGTTTCGGCATTTCGTCTGGCGCGACGAGATCGAGCGCAAGTCGAGATTCCCACAGTTCGCGGTCAAGCGGCATAGCTGTATCTTAGCCGATTCTTGCATTTGTTCTAGAGCCAACTACGGCAGGCTGTCGGGAGTAAGAATTCAAGCTGTTGATAAATCGGATTACCGGACAACTGAACTGAACCCGTTTCCCGTCGGCACGTGACCGAGGGAACGACGTTCCTCTAGCTCTTCTCAGGTGCGTTGATGCTTTGGGTGTCTCTTCTGCGGAGGTTCAGTATGATTGCTGCACCGACGGAACCGTACATGAATGCAAATGGTATGCTTTCGGAGATCGGCACCATCCCGTACGTTTGGATGTCTATAAAGGCGAGTGGAATACCTAGGAGTCGGACCCAAAAGGGATAACCTGAACCAGACCAGAGGGCAATCCACACGGAACATAGGACAATGAAAGCTTCGAGCGACAGAACCGTTGCAAGGATTCCGTAGACACCTCCTTTCAAAACTATACTTGAAGCTCTTTTGAAGTCGGTTCGCAGGGCCTGATCAAGGAGGTGGAGCATAAACCAACTTACAGAAATACCCGGGAGAACCGCTGCGGCAATGTTCGTTGCGGGGTGATTGACAAAACTTCTGTCTGACGGCGGCGCATACGCATAGGAAACGTACCACCTGAAGAGAAGGAGGTGAACCAAGCCACCATACACAAAGAAAAAGACTGAAAGTTTTCGACGCGGTATAACGAGTACCATAGTCCGTTATCGTGCGGGGATTATAATCTCTCTTTCGGCCATCCACGAAGAGAAATCCCGAATCTTACCCAACCGGTTTCCTTTCAAGCGTCGGCTACCGCTGGCGTGAAAGCCAGCATTTCTGAGAGAGTCTTGTCGCCGATCCTGCTTGGCATGGGCGCCTACCGCCCGGTCATTCGGATAACGAGACATTTGAAAATCACATGTCCGGTAACCGCGTTTTATCGGGATTTGCACGTTCTCAGTCTCGAATTCTGCCCGGAAGCGATTTTGATTGATGATTGAAACGTAGTAAAAGCAAGGGTAATCTCCGATCAGCCTGCCGGAGGTGCAAATGCGAATCTCCGTCCATCGGCTCGTCCTCGTGATTCTTGTGAGCGTGATTGCCAAGACATCCCTTGTCGCTCAAAAAACAGCCAGCCGATTGCCCCGAATACTGACAGCCAAGACCATCTATTTTGACAACCAGACCGGGTCCGACGCCGTAGGCAACAATGCGGAGGTTGAGTTGAAGAGGTGGGGAAAGTTTCAGCTTGTTAAAGATCGGAAGCAGGCCGACTTGATTTTCCTACTCTCCGCTGACCCGTATCGGGGAGGCAACATCATCATGTCAGGGGGTCAGACTGGCAGCATCGACAATACCGGACACATAGCTCAGGACAGCGTTCCCAACTTCAACAAGCAATCGCCCGCCCGTTATGCATATCTGACTGTGATTGACCCAAAGACCGGGGAGAAGCTTTGGAGTTCTGAGCATATGTGGGGTGGCCTTCTCACAGGATTCGACAGCGTCGGCGAGCGCTTAGTCAAAGAATTGGAAAAGCAAACTAAGAAATAACCAGAGGGCTGCAATTATTTTCTCACGTGCCCGCCGCGCGGAGCCGTGCGGCGAACTCCCGAGAATTCGAGCAAATCGACATCTCCGGTTTCGGCGTTTGTCAGCCACAAAGCTCGTGGTGTCGTGAAGCCCCCAGAGATCTTCGCAGACTATGGGAAGTAAGCGGGTCAGTGGTCAGTTTCGGTTGCAAGACCCCCAGTTATCAGGCAGCAGCTTTCTTCGCTTGCGCTTTGACCTTTGCCCAGCGCTCTTTCATGGCTTTGGAGATCTTTGCTCTCCCTTTCGCCGACAGCACGCGCTTCTTCGCACTGGTGATGTCTCGGCTTGCTGTCTTACCCAGCGCCTTGGCTGCCGATTGCAAGCCAATCAAATGATGCTGCAACTTGGCCAACTGCTTTTTTACCTTTTTCTCTTCACGTCTGATTGCTGCCAATATGCTCATGGATCCTCCGGAAACAATCTACCTGAGAGATCGCAGTAAACCAATCCCGTGCCCTTGAGATGTCTTATTCAGTTTGCCAGCAGTACGTGAAAACCAGACGTCCGACTAACGTTTTTCAGGCGGTAAGGAATAATCGACTTGACCCATGGGTAGGATCGGTGGTGTCTATCCGTGTGCGGGGGTATTCACGTGACCAATATACGTGCAGCCGTCTCTTGCCTGATGCCGCTGGTGCTGTTCATCACCGCGGGAACACGCTTGCAGGCCCAGAAAGGTAGCCAGACAAAAGAGTTTCTGATCGATCCAAGCCGTCCGTATGTGTACCTGAGATTTGACCACCTCGGCCCTGGCATAAGGCGAGATGAAAGCGAATCACCCTCACGCATTTGGCTTTTACTCACAAACAATTGCCGAGTCCCGATTATCGTCTCGACCTACGGAGTTCCGGAAGGCAGCCCGAAGGATGAGCAGGGCGTGATGGACGAAGTTGTCCCCAACCCGGAAGTCGGCCCAATTCCTCTCTTTGGGACGGGGCCCCAAGCGCAAACTCCAACTTCCCAAGGAAAGGAATCCGCGACCGAGAACAGGGCAGCTGAAGTGCCGCGCGGCTACATGTCTGAAGTCGGGTCTTTTCAGAGCATCCCTTCAGGTAGGGCGACTCTCTTTAGTGTCCCGATAAATCACGTCGGGAAGCAATGGCATCTCGAGATTCCGTTCAGCTTTGACCTTCCGAGGGGAAAGGGCTTTCGTGACCCAAGTGTCGGGGGAGAACCGAAAATGGCCATCATTTACACACTTTACGATCTGCCACCAAGGTACCAAGGACAGGTTGGGCCCTAGCGCCGAAGCTAAAGACTCCGATTGGTTCTTGTCACTCCCGATAAGTCGGATTACCGGAGAAGTGGATTATTGAGCAACGCAGAATATAGTGACGCGTCCCGCTGCAAAAACGCCCATTTGAGAGGGGCGCGGGGCTCAGAAACTGTCAATATATTATGCTGTCCTCAATAGTTGATCGAAAATGACGTCCACCATAGTTACCAGGACCGATCGCCGTGGCGCACCTTACCTTCCACACTGTTCGTGGGGTAGTTGTAGAATTGTCCCTATGGGAGGAGAGCTGAAATGGACGAACCCAAACTTACAGAACTTCGCAGACTGGTCGGCCAGCATGAAAAGCTCGTCTACGAGGCCGTCAAGGCCGGAATGGTCGCTGGACTCCCGCATGAGAGTCAGCTCTTCGCACAGGCGATGCAAGAACACATGCACCTAAAGCACGTTCACAACGCCCTTGAGTTCGCAGATCTGCGTGAAGGAACGCCATACGAGATCACGGTAGAGGGTGAAACCGTGAATCCGCTGGCTCACGTCACCGCGCATGCGGCCGTCAAAGGGCAGCTCGAACAAGATCCTTTGGTAAAGGCTGCCTTTGAGAAGATGGTATCCACCGGAACCTCAGCTCATCACGCCGAACACGTTCTGGGTGCACTGCTATTAGAAACAGAGTGGGAAACTTCGCGGGCCGTCGAGACTGGGAAAGATCCAGAGAAGGCACAGGCAGTCTACGAGCACAAACTTCAAAAACTCATCCGGGATTCCGCCTTTCGCAAGAAACTCACTCGACAGTTCAGGGCCGATCATTCTGCGTTTGAATAGGGGCGAGTTTCCTCCGCAAATGCCTAAATCCACCTTTCCAGTTTGCCGGCTTGCCTACGCGGGTGTTCAACAAACCTCTCGGCAAGCGTCATGCTAACCGGCTGATTTACCAGGCAAAGAGAAGAGTGATCTGGAGGTTCACAAAACATCTGTTTTTCAAACGGCTTGGCCGGTTCGGGAATCAGGCGGCGTTGGACCGAATGGACCGAGAATCAAAACTGAGCCGGTTCCAGGAATGGCTGCTTGTGTTTGATTCAAGAGAGATACGTGGCGCTGGTCACAAAGGCTTTGACTGCTTGCGGATCAGGCTGCGCCGAGGCGTGGGTGCTCGCTCCCGGCTGCCAATGCGTTTTTACTTAGTCTGGATTGTGCTTTCTATTGGTTTGAACATGGATGCTGCAGCCTTGCACTCGCCATCTGCCGACTTCCAGACTCGAACATATGCGATCTGAAACGAGACGTGCTTGCCGGTCTTTACCTCCTCGTAGCTGACTGAACCGGCGCCGTACTCGTAGGCCATATCTCCCGCACTGGAAACCTCGATGCGTTGCGGTTGTTCCACCGGCACCTCGTGCTTCCGCTCTGCGGAAACTTTTTTGGAAGCCTCTTTCGTCGCGGCAGTCCCAATCAGCGGCTTGTCAAACGCCCCGGACCAGAAAAACGTGTCGTCGGTGTATTTGATGGTGCGGTTCTGAATGGCATCACGGATGCCTTTTTCGGTGCAAGGCACAGTGGCAGTTTGTGCGGTCACCACCTTGGGGACGAGAGTGAGCACAGCCACAAATGCGAGCCCAGCAAAGCTAGTTTGCATGCGGGATCCTCCTGAAACGAGTGGACAGGATGTTCGGAGCAGAATAGTAGCACAGTCGACGTGAGCGGGGTGGAGCGAGGCAACCCGATGCAAGCAAGCCCGCCAGCACGCGCAATCATCGAGAAAAGCAGGAACGAGGGGAGTCGCTTACCCATTGGTAAAGGGTCCTCGAAAGTGCAAGGTATATCACAGCCAGTTCGTGAGACATTTATATTATTTCTTAGCCGGGAATGTAATTAAGACGCTGAAATCATCGTCATAGTTAACGATCAGTAGAATCACACAGGTGCAAGAATCGACCCAGGGGAAGTACTTGGGAGTATACTGGCGCGGCACTGAGGACGCGATATGGAACCCTGGCTGAATGTTCTGCAAAGAAAGGAGAAGTTATATGCGCAAGGGTTTTCTTGCAATTTTGTTCCTGGCTTCGTGTTCTCTGCTGGTGGCACAGCAGTCGCTGAATAATGACGCTGTCATTAAGCTGGTGAAGGCCGGACTGTCAGACGAACTGATTATCTCGACGATCAACTCCCAGCCAGGCACTTATGACACCTCTCCCGATGGTCTGATTGCTCTGAAGAAGGCGGACGTCAGCGACACGGTGGTCGCGGCGATTGTGAAGAAGGCTTCAGGAGTGGCGCAGACTGCACCCGTCACGGGTGCTACATCAACCGCAGCGGCACCCCCGGCAGAAGCTCCCACCGCTCCTGCGCATTCAGCCGGTAACCCTCGCGTCTACATTTCATCAGCGAGCAAAGGTAGCAACCGGAACGCCGAACGAGACCAGTCGATGGAAATGGCCAAGGATTTTGAGAAGAACTGTCCCGACGTAAGAATAACAGTTAATCAAAACACGGCCGACTACACCGTCCTGTTGAATCACTCTGAACACGGTTTCGCACGTGACAATCAGATCCAGATCGCGAACAAAGATGGTGACCTTATATCAAGAACCAAAGAGGGCGGAAGTATCAAGGGAGACGCGAAGAAGGCGTGTGAACTAATCCTTGCGGACTGGACCAAGCACTAAGCTGCGCAATCAATAGCAGGGAGCAGCAATCTCGGCCCACATTTGGCATCGAACGAGGCCTCAATCTGATGCGAGCGCCGCGAAGCATCGATTCGGTCCGCACGCTAAGCGCAGAATCCCAACAAGCTTGATTTTCTCTCGCGGAAGCCATACTGTCCTAGTTCACTAATTGGTTCATATGGCGCCAATTTATGGTGGAATGTCCCCAATGTCATTCCCACAACCCTCCCGATGCTCTTCGCTGCTCCAAGTGCGACACCGCGCTTGATCTGGATCTCGACGGCACGACGTTGGGAGTGGCTGTCACGGATGTTGCCAATGCTACGCCCACTCCCACAAACGAAGTTAGAAAAGTCTGGTCGGTTCCGGCGCAGACTCTCGACACTGGAAATCTGAGTCCGTCTGCGACCGCGCTCGCTCCCGGTACGATCCTTGGCACGCGCTACGAAATTATCCAGCTTCTGGGTCAGGGTGGCATGGGCGCCGTTTACAAAGCCACCGATCGTGAGCTAAAGCGATTCGTCGCGCTGAAAGTCATCCGCCCCGAACTCGCCGCGCGTCCGGAAATCCTCGAAAGATTCAAACAGGAGCTGATTCTCGCGCGCCAGGTCACTCACAAGAACGTCATTCGCATTTTCGATCTCGGGGAAGCCGACGGCATCAAGTACATCACGATGGAGTACATCGAGGGACAGGATCTGAAGTCCCTCGTCGTCGAGAAGGGCAAATTAGGCTACGAAGAAACGGTGCGCATCATTGAGCAAGTGTGCCTGGCGCTGGAAGCTGCACACGGCGAAGGCGTGGTCCATCGCGATCTGAAGCCGCAGAACATCATGCTGGACAAGCAGGGAAGAGTTTCGGTGATGGACTTCGGCATCGCGCGCTCTACCGAGATGGGCGGCATGACGCAGACAGGAGCGCTCCTCGGCACTCCGGAATATATGTCGCCGGAACAGGTTATGGGCGAGCACGTCGACGCCCGTTCCGATCTTTTCACGCTTGGCGTCATTCTCTACCAATTGCTCACGGGCAATATGCCGTATAAGGCCGACACCGTGCAGGGCGCCATGTTCAAGCGCACGCGCGAAAAGCCTCGGCCTCCGATCGAAGAGGATCCGTCGATTCCGCAGTTCCTCAACGATGTCACCGTGAAGTGCCTGCAGATTGATCCCGCGCTTCGATATCAATCCGCGGCTGAAATTCGGCAGGACCTCGAATCGTGGCTCGGTGGATCATCCAAGTCAGTTGAGATTACGACCGCGCCACGTCCGCTGCCAGCGTCCTGGAAAATCTGGGCCGCCGCGGGCGCGGTTGTTGTGGTTCTCGCCGCCGCTGGCATCGTTTTCCGGACGCGGCTGTTTTCCGGATCTTCACAGACGCAAGTCCAGGCGCCCGCGATGTCGCTTGCGATACTTCCGTTTCGTAATGCCTCCGGCGATGCGTCGCTCGACTGGCTGGGGTCGAGCGTCGCCGAAATGTTGAGCACAGATGTCGGCCAGTCGTCTCGCCTTCGCACCGTTTCCCCAGAGCGCGTGAGCCAAATTATGCGCGATTTGCGCATTTCGCCGGATACGACCCTCGACGCGCACACAATCAGCCGCTTCGCGGAATTCAGTAATGCCGATACCGTCGTTTGGGGGCAATACGCCAAGTTCGGGGATCAGTTCCGCATCGACGCCACGGTTCAGGATCTCAAGCGCAATCACACGACGACGCTCAAGGCGGATGCCGCTAACGAAAAGGAAATCCTATCCGCCGTCGATCGTTTGGCGGGAGATATTCGCCAGAATCTCGCGCTCTCCAGCGGCGCCGTCAAAGAACTTCAGGCGCAGTCCTTCAAGCCATCTTCCTCGTCGCTGCCAGCTCTTCGCGACTACAACGAGGGGCTCCAGCTGGCGCGTCAGGGCAACAACCTTGAGGCCATCAAGCAATTTCAGGCTTCCACGACCGAAGATCCGCAATTCGCGCTCGCGTATTCGCAGCTCGCGCAGGCCTGGGCGAACCTAGGGTACGACAGCCAGGGGGAGGAGGATTCACGAAAGGCCCTCGAGCTGAGCGACAAGCTTCCGGACCAGGAAAAATATATTATCTTCGCCCGTCGCGATGAAATCCTGAAGAATTATCCGAGAGCGATTGAATCCTATACAAACCTGGCCAAGGTGTCGCCGGATAATCCGGATGTGCTCTTCGAGCTGGGCCGTCTTCAAGAAAGCACGGGGGCATTTGACAAAGCGCGCGACAATTTCTCCAAAGTTCTGAAGCTGGATCCGAAGCGCGTCGACGGCTTGCTCGCCATGGGCCGCGTGGATATCGAAATCGGCGATGCCCAAAGCGGCCTCGAATTCCTCAATCAAGCCCAAAGCATGGCGATCGAGCTTGGCAACGATGAAGAGAAGGCCCAAATTTTGCAGGCCATCGGCGTGGCCTACTCTGTTCTGAACAAGCCCGACGACGCGCTACGCAATTTTCAGGAATCGCTCGAGATCAAACGGCGTCTCGGCTTGAAGCGTGGAATCTCCGACAGTCTCGAAAGCATCGCCCAAACCGAGGCCACCGTTGGAAAGTCCGATGCCGCCCTTAAGGACTTCAATGAAGCGCTGCAATTGCGCAGGGATATCGGAGACAAATCGGGAACCAGCGACGTCCTTACTGATCTCGCCCAATTCTCCGACGATCGCGGACAATACGACCAGGCGCTGAAATATCTGAAGGAATCTCTTCAGATCCAAAGGGACGTTGGCAACGAGACCAATGAAGGTCTGGCCTTAAATAGCATCGGCAACACTTACTTATTCAAGGGCGACTACGAGAATGCACGTGCTTATCTCGGGCAGGCACTTCAACTCCGCGAAAAACTCAAAATGCCCAATGACATCGCGGCTACTCTTCACAACCTCGCTGAAACCTCGGTAAAAATGGGCCAATTCGATCAGGCCACTGCGCAGTACCTACGAGCGCTCGATATCTGGCAAAGCGTTGGCGATAAACACGGCGCGGCCATCGAGTCTGCTAGCTTGGGTATGCTCTTTGGTTATCAGGGGCGATTCGGTGCGGCGCTTAATTCCGAAGACGACTCTCTACAGACGCTACGCGACATTCACGAAACCGGCTACTGGTTTGCTGAAATTCTGAGCGACGACGGCAGAGCTCTGGCCGAAATCGGAAAGAGCGAACTCGCCAGTACGGTCTTGGACGAGGCCGCCACTCAGGCGCGCGATTTGAAAAACGCTGCGACAATGGCCCAGACCCTCAACGATCAGGGCGACAATTTCTTTTACCAGGGCGATTACAAATCCGCCGCGCCTCTGTATGCGAGTGCCTTGCAGGTGGCCTCGTACACGACCGACCGTCAGCTAATTTTGCTCTCGAAGTTCAATCAAGCGAAACTCGACGTCGCGCAAGGCGGTTCGGCATCAGCCGCTAAAACGCTGCGTGGACTTGCCGCGGAGGCGGACTCCCTCGGCGCGGCGTACCTTTCCGTGGAATGTTCTATCTATCTGGCCGAAGCCCTCACGAACGCCAAAAGTTACTTGCAGGCCGAGCAAGAACTCCAGCGCGCGTTTAATCGCGCCGACAAACTCAGCTTGCGCGCTCTCCTTGCCCAGAGCCACTACCTTATTGGACGCGACTTTCAGCTGACAGGAAATGCAAAAGAGGCCGCGAGCCATTTCGATGAAGCCCGCCGCATCCTCGCTGACATTCAGAAAGAATCCGGCGGCAACACTGTCGCAAAGCGTAGCGATCTCAGCCCGATCGTCGCTGCAACCACCACTCAATAGCCCTTTTCGCAGTCGAGCGTTTGGAGATACTTCGGAGGCGTTTGGGTAGTCTGTCCGAGGGCGTATCGGTACGACCGGCGGGGCCGCATTCTCTGGCTCCGATTATCAACTGAGAGCCTTTGCGCCTAAGACGACACGAGTTCGATGCAACCCCAATTTCAGCGCCCATCACGTAGAGCCTTCGCTTCGGGCTTTTGGAAAGGGACGATTTACTTTCAACCTGCCGTTTGTCAATGAAACGTCGTTCGCAGGTCTCGCGAGTCGAAAAACTTCTCGCGGCCAAGAGCGGGTGTAGAGAAACCCGGTCGCCGATCACGGTTCCGATACTCAGGTCATTACCTAGAGGTTGGGGCGAGCCTGTCCGCTTGCGCATTTTGCCGTTGCATCCGGGAAATTTTCCACGGTCTCGGCTTCGCCGAAATAACTGGCACTCCCATTGATTTCACTTTCAGTTAATTCGCATTTGCTTGACACTGCCTCGGATGGCACAGATACTCGCTGAGAGTTGTTCGACAGAAAGGCAAGAGAGATGCGATCCAAACCGCTATTCCGGTCTCGCAGAGCGAGCCTGCTCGCGGTGGCTCTGTCTCTAGTCGTCGGCGCGCGGAACGTTCATGCCCAAGGTGTTTCTGACGACGTCCCCAAACTTGATGAACTGAAAGTACTCCCCTATCAGAAAGCGAGTCCACCAAGTCTAATTAATACTCCTTCTTATCAAGACCTCGTGACCACGATCAGACTCGGTCGTGCATATGCTCAGGGTAAGCAGATTCTTCCAAGCTATCATGAGCCGATACTCACGAGAGGCGCCTCGGGCATCGCGGTTTTCAGAAGCGTCTCTCCAAGTGTCGTGATCGTCATCACCGGAGATGTGAAAAACGAAAAATTTGAGCCATCCGGACTAGGTGCCGGCGTGATCTTGAACTCATCAGGCGACGTATTGACAAACTGGCATGTCATCGATGGCTATCGCGGGGCGGTTGTCTTCTTGAAGCCGGAAGGACGGGCGGATATCGAGGAAAATAGTGGATATGGTGCTCGCCTCATCGCTCAAGATGAAGTGACCGACCTAGCCTTACTTCGTATCGTCGAACCTCCCTCGAATCTCCGTTCTGTTGCGATTGGAAATATATCCTCGGTTCAGGTGGCTGAAGATATACACGTGATCGGACATCCGAGAGGAAATCTCTGGTCATATAGCACGGGAGTCGTCAGTCAGGTGCGAGACGATTACGACTGGACCTATTCCGACGGATCAAAGCACGAAGCAAAAGTGCTTCAACTGCAGACCGCAATTAATCCAGGTAATTCTGGGGGGCCAGTCGTTGACGATCAGGGCAAGCTCCTTGGCCTCGTTGCGATGGGAGAGGAGGGTCAGAATCTCGACTACGCGATCGCGTCTGACGTAATCCAAAAGTTTCTGTCGGAAGCGATGGCACTCAATACGAGAGGCGGCAATCCCGAACCGAAATCCCCGGATGCTGAATTTTCTACGGCTCGGCTACCAGACGGGCGCAATGTTCAAAGGGAGAGTTATTCGGATCTGATTTGTTATTTGATCTCCGACGGAAAAGGAAACCCGCTCTCGCTCAGAACGGAGACGACAGACGGAACGCAAGTGGCCGCGTGGAAACCGAATTCGTTTGGCGGCTTCGGCGAATGGATGATCGTGTTGCGAGGAGGGGCCTCAGTAAGAGGACAAGGAAGCGCTGCTGTTCCGGATGTCTTCACTTCAAATTGAAGAATTGAGTTTTACTCTCCGATCAGGACAAACGGGCCCCAGAAGAACGGATTCTTGAAACCCTTCGAGAAAAGATAAGACCGCGCAAGCCCGAGGGCCTCCGGCTTCGGCTTGCCGTCAAGGAGATTCTTGTAGTATTCCTCCATGAACATTTGGGTCGAATTGTCTGACACCTGCCACAGGCTTACGGTCACGCTTTGGGCTCCAGCCGTCATAAAGGCGCGACCAAGACTCATAACGCCCTCGGCCCGGCTGACTGGCCCAGAACCAGTGTTGCACGCGGAAAGAACCACTGTGTCGGCACGTACGCTTAGTCTCAAGATGTCCGATACACTAAACAGCATGCTTTGAGGAGTCGTTCCGTCGAAGGAAAGTATCAAAGAAGGTTCTCGAATGCCGCCCTCAGTAGGGAGTACCCCATGTGTCGCAAAATGCAGGAATCGGAACTGCGCTAGGTCCGTGCTCGTGACATGTGATTTGGTCGCGTCCGGGCCGAGAAAGATTTTGGCAGGCTGACCTCTCGCTTCGACCAAAGTCTCAATGTCCTGGACCTCCTTCGCTGTGCCGGGAAGTCTATCGAACGAATATCCTCGGCTCTTGATTGCAGCGATCCGATCAAATCCACCTATAGACGAGTTATCCGATGGAGGCGTACTTGCATTGGATTGTGGCATGGCCGTGACGAGTGTATATCGCAAGTCGTCGGGTGACGTTATGGGGTCCCCCACTCCAAGAAATGCGTCCTTCCAGTCTGTACTCCGGCTGCTACTGCGCGCAATGCGTAACGCAGCCAGCGACGGATAATACCTGATCGGCGTCGCTATCAGTGCAAAGTCACCTTGCGTGGCGTGAGGGGAGAGGATTTCAAATGGAATTAGAAACAGGACATCATCGGGGATCACGGTTATGGAGGTATGGCTCCAAAGCTCTTTGGCATACTTCGGGGGGAACAAGGCATCGAACAATTCTTCCGAATATTTCGCCTGATAGCGATCTGGAGTGCCCGTGTTGAAAGCGTCTCGAATGCTCTCCACTCGTTGAGCAATCCATTGGAGTTTCTGAGGCGCCTTGTAAAAGGAGACTAACCTAGGACTCGCTGCATTAGACCCCTCGATCATCCAAACGAAGGTGGCGTCGTCCGTTACTTTGAACTCTACAACGAGCTCCCCCTTGTGGAGAGGGAGCGAGTCGACAGACATGGGTTCGGGATATGCCAAAGAGGCGTAGCGGGGTTGAGTGCTTCTGAGAGATGCGACAAAATTGTTCAAGTCTCTTTCCGCGCTATCCAGATCCTTTTGAATATCAACAGGAGATCGTTCCGGAAGACTCTGTGAATTGGAAATGGAGTACCGCAGCTCTGCGCGAAGCCTGTCTCTCCTTTGAATCAGCAACGTTTCTTCGTCTTGCAAGTTCGAGGGCAGGGTCGTCCGCAGCCTGGCGACAAATGCTTGTCCCCACTCCTGATCGAATTGCCTAGCCTTGTTGGACTCGCAATACCGCAAGGCTTCTTCTGAATCCTTCGTGTGGCTGTCGCCGGTCGACTGTTCAGCTAACGCGTAAAGAGTGTCTATCAGGTCTCCATAAATAAAATCGTAGCTTTCCTCAACTCCTGCTTGCGATTGTTGGGCGCTATCCTCTTTGACGGTCTCAATCATGTTGACAACTTGCTCGTAGGAAGATACTGACTCGCGGAGGCGTCCCTTCGCGCGTTCCAGGCCAGCACGTCCGTAAAGATACCTGCCCAAGAGATAGAAGCTCGCGTCTCTGTCAACTAATGGCTTGGCCTTGCGCAATGCTTCTTCGGCGCCGGAAAGGTTCTGTTCGTGACGCTCGGCCTCCGCCAAACTAATTAGCCCGTTCGCCAGGCAATTTTCGTCTTTGATGCGCCGGCATTCATCAATCCCCTGCTTCGCGCTCGATTCAGCTTTGGCGAACTCCCCACGTTGGAGGTAAATCTCAAGGAGATCCAGTTGCATGAGAGAGGCATTTGAATAGTTCTTTAGCGAAACAGCATCGGAGTAATATTTGAGTGCTTTGTCGAAATCCTTTAGGTTTGACGTTCGGTCGCTATATATGCCCATCAACTCTGCGTCAGCCAGATATTCGGTCGCGCCGTTCTTGGTCTGTTGGCTGAGCGTCAGCGCCCGATTTACCGCCTCAACTGCTCCAGTCCAATCACCGATTGTCGCCAGTACCATGCCCAAATTTAGAGACGCACTTGCAAGATTTGGTACATCACCGGCCTTTTCTGCTACTCGAGTTGCCTCCCGAAAGGACGCCACGGACTCCTCATACCTGCCAATTGTGAAATAGAACCAGCCGAGGCGAACTTGCACACTTGACTCAACGAAGTCTAGGCCCGTATTGCTTGCCAAGGACTTGGCCTTCAAGTATGTTGCTAGAGCTTCGTCGCGATTGACCTGTCGCTCATAATCAAGCCCGAGTTCGAGTAGGGCAAATACTTCACTGACCGAGTTTCCTGACCGTTCGCATGCCTCGACGTCCTTTTGGAGAAATTCGGCGGCTTCTGAAAACCTATTTTGGGCGAAATAGATATTCCCTAGGTTGGATAGGGCCAGTGCTTCGACATCTTTTCGCCCCGATTCCTGCGCAAGCTTAATAGCCGACCGCAAGTGATTTTCCGCATCGCGATTGTCCTTCACTTTGACAAGATCTTCTCCAACAGCCAATTGTGTAGATGCTTCCCCGGCTTTGTCGCCGAGGCCTTCGTAGATATGTGAAGCCCTGTCGAAATCTGGAATCGCCAACTTTTGGTCAGAAGCGCTCGATTCGAGTGCAATTCCCATCAACCGGTAGGTGTTGGCAATAGCGCTTTGGAGGTTTTTCTTTTCATAGATGTGCAGTACGAGTTCGTACTCTGAAAGGGCCTTCTCGGTGTCTCCCGCTGATACCAATGATGCAGCGAGTTGCTGATGGAGCGCGGGGTCGTCCGGAGTAAGATCACGAAGATATGCGAGGGATTCTTCGGCGTCTTGAGTCTCCCCCAAAGACAGATGAACAAAGACGTCCGCACCATGCGCAAGGACCTTAACTTCCGAGTCATTGACCTCGTTAGAGTATTCCAGGCATTTCCCAAGAGCATCGTGGGCGAGCTCGATCTCTCTAGTGTGTGAGTAGGCGACGGCAAGTGTACAGACAGACCGCACCTTTATCCCGTTCACTGGCCATGAACTTCCGAGCACGGATAGAGCCTGCACAGCGTATCGCCGCGCCAATTCCGGCTTATTCTCCGAATAGAGATAGTGCTGAGACAGCGCATCTAGAATCGGAAATCTGCCGATGCCCAGATCAGGACCGAGGGCGTTGAGATCGTTCGCCAAAGCGGACGGGCCATCGGGCATAGCAGCTATCTGAAATGGGAGGCTGAGGACGAGATTCCAATATTGTTCATTACCCGGAGGTTTCGGCGGTCCGTTGTAAATTAGGAGAATCTCAGAACACAAAAGAGCGTCTTGAAGTTTCCCCGACTTATATGAGTCTGCGATTCGGGTCTCAAGGTGAAGAGAATTTATCTCTTTCTGAAGGCTTGTGGCAAACGTATCGCTCGCGTTTTGATCTTTTATAAAGGCAGCGGTAGCGAAGCCCTTTTCTAACGCGATCACCTCTCCTATCGGATCATTGAGTTTTTTAAGTATGACGGCCGAGCGAGCATAGTCTTCGATAACAAACTTGTTGTCGATTTCGGAGTCCATCGGGCCGGGGCTTATTAAATCCTCTGCCTGTTGAAGTGCTGCTTTCGCATCTTGAAGTTTTCCCTCCGGGTCGTATATCTCAGCTAATGCCCCTTCTGCGAAGAATTGAGCTTGTCGGTTATGAATGTTTCGACCAATTTCCGCAATCTCATGTTCGAGTGGCACCGCTTCCTCAGCTTTTCCAAGTTGAATTAGAAAAGATGCTTCTCCGTTGAGAGCTTGGGCGAGGTGGATATAATCCTGAAGCTTTCTCAGAGTTTCGGAGGCGATGCTATAGAATTTGAGCGCATTCGTTTCGTCCCTCTTGCTTCTATAAAGAGTTGCAAGTCTAAGTGCCGCCTCCCCCTCGGCTACGTTCATACCTGAAGCCACGGAGTACGAATACAGCTCAGTCCACGCTTGTAACGCCTTGTCGGTTTCCTGAGCTATTCCGTATCCCTGGGCCAGACCCTCTAGCAATGTCGCCTTCATATACGGCTCTGAAATGGTCACTTGGAACGCAACTGGCATGTCGACGACCTTACCGTCCTTAAAGACTTTCCCGTCGCGAGCGGCTTCGAGCGTCCGAATGCCTTCGGAAACTTCGCCCTTACGAATCAGAATTTGCCCGAGAGAACTCTCGGCCAGAATCAACGCGATGTAACTGCTCTTCTGCATCGCTAAATCTCGCGCCTCTTCCAGCTTTGCAATCCCCAAACTTGGGTCAGCGGTCGGCGGGGTCGCAGCTAAGATCGCGTATGCAAGGTAGACGGTGTGAAGAGCCTCATACACGTATCCATTGGCCTTGTCGATTTCCAAGGCTTGACTGATGGAGTGGCGCCCTTCATTTAAATTCCCTGAGAGAACCTGGTTCCTGCCAAGTTCTCCAAGTACTCGCGATTTGATGAAAACGTTTTTGCTTTGATTGGCTCGGTCCAATGCGCTATTCAGAAGCTCAAGAGCACCGGGCATATTCCCCTGCAATTGAGGCGATGTGGAGAGCGCCACTAATACATCTGCTTGAAGCACTAAATTGGAAGAGTCGATCGCATCCTGCAGGCTTGCGCGATACGACTTGATCGACTCTTCCAAGTTGCCGGCTGCAAAATAGCCACTCGCTACGTCCTCCTCGGCCAGTGCCTTGTCACCTACAAGATTTTTCTTCTCCGCTATTGCCAAGGCAGTCTTTTCCTCTGAGAATGCAATCTCATACCTCCCGGCTTCGTAATCCGTGCGCGCGGACTGGATCATATTTCTGACTTCTGGGTCGGCCGGTTGCAGTTCGGGGGGGACGTATCTAGCTGTATCGGGCATGCGCTGACAGAATGCAGGAAAAGACAGGCCAAGAATGCACAGTATGAGTATCAGCCACGACCGATTTTCTAAACGCAAGCTGCCGAAAGCGTTCATGATTGGCTGCGGACAGAATACCATTACATTTTTACCTGTTGATGCAATATGTCTCTTTCGGGATAACTCTGTTCCGGACGACAGGCAATCAGCCGGACGGCAGATCGCTGCAGCCTACTTCCATGTGAATCTAGAGTAGACCTTGTTTTTTCTTCGATCCGCCGCGTACGGCGAAGTCCCCGTGAGCAGTTCATAGAAGATGATTCCGAGCGAAAACAAATCCGAACGCGCGTCCACCTTTTCGCCCTTGGCCTGCTCGGGCGACATGCATTTGGGCGCGCCGATGAGCCTGCTCGTCTGCGTCATTCCGCCGCTCGATTCACTCGCCAACTTCAGCACCAACCATTGTCGTCTGCATCATCGCTCCATCGAACGTTGCGCCTGCAGCCGAGCAGACCAATTCATCTCCTTTGAACTTCTCCGTTTGCCAGTTGCTGCGACTTTTGTTAAACACGACGCGAACGTGGTAACCGTTCGGATGTTTCGTGAAATAGCACATTTCCCTGTGCTCTGAGTCTTCGATGTACGTTCCCGAGTGGAACCAATAGAGCACCTGCTCCAATTGCGATTTTGATGGAGCTTCATGATTCAGACCCCGCGTGTATGCGATATTTACCGGGAAGCCCGCCAATCTCGGTCCCCATTCGGCATCCAAAGAGGCATCGATCTGATGCGGAACGCAGGCAAGAAACACAACCTTACCCTCGTGGGGACGGCCAGAACTGTTTCGTTCTCGCTGCATGTACATTCTCCATTGCCAAATTCCAAACCAGTATGAACAGAAATGCAGTAGCGATCCCTAATACATCAAAGAGTGTTCAGCTCCGTTGTACTTACACGGGTTTGCGAGCTTCCTTGGGCAGCGGCGAAAACGGTTCCGACAGATACACCCAATTCGCGAGAAATCGTCCTCCACGAATTTCCGGCAGCCCGCAATGTTGCAATTTGAGTCCGGTCGACAGATTTTTTCGGACGTCCAAGTATCTTTCCCTTCGCTCGCGCATGACGCAGACCTGCACGAACTCTCTCTACGATCAAGTTGCGTTCGAGTTCGGCGACAGCACCTAGAACGGTAAATACCATCTTCCCCATCGGCGTGCTCGTGTCCACCTGCTCTGAAAGCGAAACGAATTGGACCCCGAGCGAATTGAAGGTTTCGAGGGCACGGAGCAGATGCGACACGGAACGAGCGAATCGGTCGAACCGCCAAACGACCACGACATCAAAACGGCGCTCGTGCGCGTCCTGCATCATTCTATTGAGCTGCGGCCGAGAATCCTTCTTGCCCGACACACCATTGTCAACGTAGAGGTCATGAATTTCCCAACCTCGCCGCTTGCAGTACTCTTCCAGCTCCCGAGTCTGCATCGAGGGGTCCTGGCCAGCGTTAAGAGTGGAGACGCGAGCGTAAATCGCTGCCCGGACTGTGGTGGGATCAGAGCATTCCTGTCGTAATATTCTCGAAGCCATGTCGGCCTCCTTGTTAGGTCGGTTTGGTCAGGGGCGTCGCGGTGCTCGTTACACCGTAGCGCCCCGCTTACTTTAATTCCTTCGCTCGCTCCTGAAGATACTTGTCAATCGCGCGGCGGATCAGTTCCGCCACCGGAGCGCCCGTCTTTTCGGACAGCGCCTGAAGCTTCTTGACCTGGTCTATCTTAAGGAACAGGCCTGTGCGCTTCATATACATAAAGTATCATGCAGGCATATAAATGTCAATAGGGGTGCTCGGCGTTGTCATTCATACCGATGGCCCGCAACGTAGTCTTCCAGGCTGCTCTCCGACCTCGGACGAGATCATCGGGTGGCGTTGACAGGAAGGAATCGCCGGAAACCGAAACACCCAAAATCGATGGTGGTACCATAGGCCGCTGCCGGGAACAGTTGGGGATGCCATGAGAGCCTTTGCCCAGAATGACCCGCTGACGGAAACCGAATTGGACTGTCTCGATGAATTCCTCAGGAGCTACAAAGGCGGCAAGGCTATGAACATCGAGGAGGTCGATGGGTTTTTTTCTGCCCTGATTGCCGGTCCTGAGATCGTGGCGCCCAGCGAATACATGCCGGAGCTGTTTGGCAGCGAAACGCCGGAGACGCGTGCGTTCAGCAGTCTTGCCGAAGCTAGCGAAATCTTGAGGCTCCTGATGCGCCACTGGAACAATATCGCCGGGACGCTGTTAGAGGGCAAAGTGTATTTGCCGGTTCTTCTGGAGGATCAGAACGGCGTGGAGCGCGGCAATGACTGGGCTCGCGCCTTCATCCGAGGGACCCACCTGCGCCAGCAAGGTTGGGCCGAGTTGCTGGCTGATGACGACCATGGCGGATGCATGATTCCGATGCTGATGCTCTACCACGAACACGACGAAAATCCGGCTATGCGTCCCAAGACGATTGGTCCGGAGCAACGTGAAAAGGTCATCGCATCCATGTCAGAGGGGCTGCTAGGAGCGTACCGGTATTTTAGGCATCACGGGCAGTCCCATGTGAGCACTCGAAGATCTGAGCCACGGCAAGCTAACGTTAAGATTCGGCGGAACGATCCATGCCCGTGCGGTTCGGGGAAGAAATATAAGCGTTGCTGTGGCGGTGCGACCATTCACTAATCTCTTGCTGCCGACTTCAAGCCGGGCTAGCGCGTCGTACGTGCGGGTGGTTTCCGGGTGCCCCGTGACTCAGGCTGAACGGCAAGCCCTGGCTCACGACAGGTTCGCCATTGCGGCTGATGCTACACCAGGGACCAGCCTTGACAAGGTAGTTGATTCAACCATTTAATACTGCCTTTCGGGGGCAAGGCGAGAACGGCTCCCGCGAGGTGGGACAATGTGCATCGCTTTTCTGTCCGTCGTGTCCATCCAGGCGACGGGTCAATCCGGAGACGCGGCGGCCGGCTTTCTATTTTTGATCCTCGTAGTGGGACTCGGAATCCTGCTGTATTTTCTTCCCTCAATCGTCGGCAGGGATCAACGAAACTTCGCTGGAATATTCATACTCAACCTACTACTCGGATGGACTTTGGTAGGATGGGTGGTAGCGCTGGTTTGGGCTGTCACGAAAGAAACTCAATCCACTCAGGTGGTCGTCAATCGGCCGACGCTGCCATCTCCCGTGCTTTGCTCATCGTGCGGGAAGTATTCGCAAGCGGGCTCAAAGTTTTGTTCGAGCTGTGGCGCTGCCCTCAGCGTCGCATGAAGCACTTCTGTAGCAGTTTGCGCGTCGAGTCGGACAACACTCCGCGCGCTCCGCGTTTTCTTTCCAGCCTTCGACCTGATGGAATGGACCCATCCAGATTCTTGCGGCAAGCAGTAAGCTTCGTCACAGTTCGGGGAGTGCAAGCTTGGCGTTTCAAGCCTGCTCTCGGCTTCGACGGTAATCCCATAGCCGTGATTATTCCGGTTCAAGTCACTTTCGCTTTCCGATAGAGAAAGTAGACGGATCGGCAGAGCACTCCGTCTGCAAGCCATTGATTTTTTGAAGCGGAGCCAACTCCCGATTAGCAGTTTGTTGAAAAATGCAGTTTCGCTGCAACTTTAATTCAAAAAACTCGTCTGAAAGTAGGAAGACCAAGGAGGCGAGTAAATGCGCGGCGACGATAATCAGCAAGAAGGAATGTTCAGCTACGTTTCTCCAGAGAAGCGAGTGCCGACGGACCATCCGTTGCGACCGATCCGCAGGATGGTCGATGAGATCCTGAAGGAAATGTCCCCGCAGTTTGCGAAGTTGTACTCGGACGTGGGGCGGCCATCGATAGCGCCGGAGCGGCTGTTGCGGTCCCTGCTGTTGCAGATCTTCTATTCGGTTCGCAGCGAACGAATGCTGATCGAGCAACTACAGTACAACCTGCTGTTCCGGTGGTTCGTGGGGATGGAGATGGACGAGGTGGTGTGGAATCACGCGGTGTACAGCAAGAATCGGGAGCGCTTGCTGAAGGAAGAGATTGCCGAGTCGTTTTTCCAGCGGGTGCTGGAACGAGCCAGGCCGTTTATGTCCGATGAACATTTCACGGTGGACGGAACGCTGATCGAGGCCTGGGCCAGCCAGAAGAGTTTCCGACCAAAGGATGGGAGTGGGAAGCCCGCTGGACCGGGAGGAGAGGTCGACTTTAAAGGGGAAAAGAGAAAGAACCAGACGCATGAATCGACTACGGATCCGGATGCCCGGTTGTGGACGAAGTCCCGAGGCAGCGAGGCCAAGCTGAGCTACCTGGGACATGTATTGATGGAGAATCGTAACGGGTTGTTGGTGCAGACTTTTCTGACCTAGGCCAATGGCAGAGCGGAACGAGAAGCGACGATGCTGATGGCGGAAGCGATCCCCGGCGGAAAGCGCGTGACATTGGGCGGCGACAAGAACTACGACACACAGGAATTTGTCCGGGAACTGCGCGGGATGAATATCACTCCACACGTGGCTCAAAACGACACCAACCGTTCGAGCGCGATCGATCAGCGAACCACGCGGCAGGCGGGCTATGAGATGAGTCAGCGGAAGCGCAAACAAGTGGAGCAGTCGTTTGGATGGATGAAGATGGTGGGAATGCTAAGGAAAGTGAAGTTACGAGGGATGGACAAAGTGGGGTGGCTGTTCACCTTTACTGGAGCCGCCTACAACCTTTGCCGATTGCGAAACCTAATGGCCCGAGCATGACCAGCGACGGCGACACAGGCCAACTGATCGAATCGCACGCGATCTAAATCGCTTCTGCGTCGAACCTATGAACGTGAAAAGTAGAGTCCGCCGCACAAGAAACCTGAATTTTCAACAAGCTGCTAAGCCCTCTCGTCCTGTTCTTCCGGCTTCTGGTTCCTCTTGGGGCTGCGCCGAATCCACATCCACGCCCCGCCCAGGAGGAGCCCCGCAGCACCGTATAAGACGAAGTTCGTTCCAAGCACCCACGCCAACAGTAATAATATGGCCCCAGGCGAGGGGGGGGCAGCCAGCCCGAGCCCGAGGATCATTTCTGGGCATAGGATTGACGCGGCATGAACTGCGAAGGATCTGGTGTAGGAGAAAGCCCCTAGGGTGTAGAGAGCAATCGCCACCAGCACTCCTGCGCAGCCCGAGACTAGGAACCAACGCCTGAACCTCTTAATGAGCAACCCCACGCACACAAGAATCGCGAGACACGCTAAGAACAAGTACCAAAGCATAAGACCCTTTCACCTGCAGCGGTCAAGGGCATCTCCTTATCCACTGCTACGGTTGTTGTTGAGGATATAGATTATCTATCTGGTTCATCAGCGTGCCTGGATCTTGAGTCGCAGCGCCGGTATTTATCCCGGCGTCCCCGAGGATTTGCTGCGGCCAACTGGCACAGTCGCAAGTTGCCATGCCTCCGCCAACGTCATAGTTCGGGGGGTTTTGTATACCCTGGTTGATTCCATTTTGAACCATTTGCGCTTGCATCCCTGTTACTGGTATGCGTGCCTCCAAAGCTGGCTTGCCAGGCTGGAGCTTCACCGCCCCAGGAACGCCGGGGCCGCCGCCCACATGTCCTGACGTCCGGCGAGAAATCGCATACTTAATGAACTGCCAATCGCTCCTAGGGTTGAGGCCGTAAAGAGGGTCGTTGCCGATGCCGAACGCAATGTGAGCGGCTGGATTGAAGAACGAATTTTCGAATAAGCCGATCGAAACCGTCGTGTACTGCTGGTAGGAGGTACCGGTCGTGTTCGTTCCATTTGTCGTTCCCGTAAGCGAGATCGTTGTTGCGTTGGGATCGATATTTACCTGGGTCACTGTTCCTTCGACCCAGTAGCCACCAGTCTTCCCGCATTCCCCGGAGCTGCTGTTCTGGTCGATTCCGTTCTTCGCGACTCCTGTTCCTGAAGCATTGAGGTAAACGCAGTCGAGGCCAAACGGATCGGTGAACGAAAGCGGATTGTTGAGCACGTAAGCATAGCGGTTGAAGGTCTGAGGATTTCCTATGTCAACTGCCATCATACCAGCTGGGTCGGGAGACATGAACCGACCCAGGCTGGAGGAATTGTAGCGCGCCCCGAAGTTATCGAGGCCGGATTCCGCGTCGCGTTCTTTGCCGGTGAAGTGTAGCGGACTGGGGTCTGAATTGCTGCAGGTGAGGCCGTCGCCGAATGGGAGGCTGGTGCAGGTTTCGGCGAGGGCACCTTGATAGGTGCTGCGGGCGCGCTCACTCCCAAGCCAGTCGGCATGGTCAAAGTAGGTGGTGCCATTCCAGTACGTCGCGACATGGCGTCCTGCGGCAAACACTTCACCGCGGAGCATGACTCCCGGTGGGTTTAGCTCCGTAATTTTCTTGCCGGCGAGGTCGTTCACGAAGTCGACCGTTTCCGTGGCACTGGATTTTTCGACGCGCCGGCCCATAGCATCATAAATGTATATTGTTAAACCGCTGCTCCCGCTGACCTGCACGATCCTGTTCTCGTCGTCGTATAGATACGAATTCACGCCGTCGTTGAGGAGATTCCCGGCGGCGTCGTAAGAATAGGTGTCGGCTTGGTTTGTGGGGCCGAGTAGACCGACGCCCATAAAGCTCAGGGTGGATTGAAGTCCGGTCCCTCCCGTGACGTTCTGCTGCCAGCGGTTTCCGAAGCGATCATAAACATAGCTATACGATTGGGCCGCGCTGGACGAGGTGGACAGCCGATTGAACGAGTCGTACGTATAGGTCCAGTTGCTATTCACGCTGTCGTCGGCGGTGTGGATGTCGGTGTCCGGCTCATACGTTAGGGAGTAGTTGTAAACGGAGCCAGCCGCGAAAGAGGTTACTCTGGTCCGTTTGTCGTAGGCTGCCGTTTCATTCAGAGTGTTGCCCAATGAGGCCGCGATTTCCTCGCCAGGACCGTTGTAGGTCATTTTGCTGATAAGGGGAGTAGGGTGCTGCGCGTCGTCCAGGCTGCTGGCGACGGACATCACTCTGCCGCCGCCGTCGTTGGTTTCGGACAGCATTACTCCGGCTCCGTTGGTCGTCGAGGTGGTGTGGCCCGCGAGATCGTAGGTGTACTTCACCGGCAAATCGCCCGAGGGACAGTTGCTCGGCGTGCATTGCGAGTTGTCGATAACCCGGCCCATTGCATCATAGCCAAAGATTTCGCTCGAAACATCCATTGTAATGAGCACATCGCCTGTGGTCACGTCGGGTGGCGGTATAAAAAATATCGCGGGCGTTTTGGCGATGGCGGAGGTCATCCGTCCAATACCATTCGAGACGGTTGTCGCGTCATATGCGAAGCTAACGGTGTTCAAACTTTGGCTATACGACTTGGCCGTAAGCCGGTTGAGAGCGTCGTACGTCATTGTCGTGATGTCGGTTGTTGACGCGCTCGTTTGATTTGCCTCTGGTGCGGTGCGGCTCGTGATGTTGCCGTCCGCGTCGTAAACGTACGAGATAGTGCCGGACTCGGGATTGTTGGCCTGCGTCAAACGTGAAAGTGAGTCATAGGAGAAGGATCGCGGAAGGAAGATGCCTTGCGATACTCTGAGCAAATTATCGAGGGCGTCATACGAATAGCTGGTGAGAAACCCCGTGCCAGCGATAGCCTGTCCGCAGGCCGCTGGCGTTTTACCCGAGCCAAGCTGGGTCGTGCCGCTGACCTCGCAAGCTGTCACCATGCGTCCGAGGCCGTCGATCTGCGAAATGCGCGAGACGCGCTCCGCGCCATTTCCTTCGTCCTGCGTTTCGGTCGCGGCGCCCGTGTAGGTGTTAAGGATCGTCGTGCTATCCGGATTCGTAATCACAGTGGTCCGATTCAAGGCGTCGTACGAATACGTGGTGATGCCGTACGTCGGGTCAGAGGTCGAACAGTACGGATTGCTGACGGAGGCTTTTCGTCCGAGCGCGTCAAAGGTTGTGGTGGTTGTATTGACATTTGGGGCCGAGCAGGCAGGGTCGGAGTTGAATCGGGACTCGCTGACTCGTCCCAATCCGTCGAAGAAATTGGTCCTTGCTATCGACGGCGAGGGCGAGGCGATCTGAGTGGACGTTGCGGAAAACGGATAAGATGTCTCCTGGCGCGTGATCGTGGTTTGGCCGCCGTCCGGGAAGTTGGCTTGCGCAAGTCTCCACATCACGTCGTACGAGTAGCTCGTGGTTTGTGAGTTGGGATCCTTTACCGACGTGACCAGGCCAGAATTGAAATCGTACGTATAGAGAGTGCTCTGGCTGAGTGCATTGGAAATGGTTGTGGGATACGTGCCGTAGTACGCGGACGAGTAGCTGAAGGTGGCAGTGTGATTCAGCGGGTCGATGTTCTGATACGGCATTCCGGTGTCATAAACGTTGCGATAGGAGGTAATGGCCGTCCACGTCCCGCCGGATTGACAGGGAGTGCTGCTCAGCTGATTTGTCAAGGAGGAGACGTTGCCGCGGAACGCATTGGGCGCGGCGACGTGCTGTTCTGATACGCCCGAAGAGAAAAGCCGTGTTGAAACATCGTAGGCGTAGTCGACTTCGGAGCACTTGTACCCAGAAACGTTCAGGGTTTGGACGGTGTATGGGAGGGAGAGAAGATTGTTGGCAAAATAGGAGGAAGCATTGGGTCCGGCGAAGGCCATGTAAGTCGTATTGGTCTTTCGCAAGACCGATCCGGGAGATCCATTTCCATAGTCAGTGGCGGTGACGCTCCACGGGTTGCTCGTATAGCCGGATGGCGTCGGATCGAACTGGGGGCCGTTCACGAAATCCAAGACGCCAAACGTAAAGCTGAATCCGTTGCCGGAATCATAGGTAGAAGACAATTGTTGCTGCTGACCGTTTGGCCAGATGGTAGTGACGGTCTTTGGAAGCACATTAAAGTACTCGTATGTGTCAGCGTTGCTGATGTAAGAGTAGGTCGTATTGACCGTTTTGAGCAGGTGGCCAGTGCTGTCAGATTCTTGGACTTCGGTCTCATAGGGTGCCAGACACGGATTGAGACCAAAAGTATGGACGGACTTATTGCCGAGTGGATCGGTTACAGTCGTGACGCCGGTGGAGAGATTGTAAGAGTACGTCCAAGTCTTAGGTCCTGTTCCGTCATTGGCATCGACGGATCGAGAAAGCACAGGAAAGTAAAAATTTGATCCCGTTGCGCAAGGGGATTGCGTTGGTGTCAAGGCATACGTGTAGGTGATGCTTCCGCCGGCGGGAAGAGTCACCTTAGTGAGCGCAGGATAGGTTTGGGCAGTAGTCTGCCTGAAAAGCAGGGGGAGGGTTATGTTAGTGAACTGGAAAGTGTAGCTCGTCAGGTTGGGAAGGGTTATTACTTGATCGTTGGTTGGCCCGCTGAAAGTAAAGTTCGCCAGTCCGCCGTTTATGCCTGGGACGCTCCAGGTGCCGCTGGTCGCGGATGTGGGTATCTTTCTCCCCATTGTGTCTGTGATTCCAACGAATGAGCCGGCGGCAGAATAGGTCATCTCATTCCCGTTGGGGTCGGCGGCGGTTGAAATATTGGTGTTAGGAACAGAAGTCGTAGTGATACCGTCACCGTCTACAATGACCTGGCCGCCGCTAGTAGGGACGGTCGCAAGGAACCCGGAGCTGTCTAATGATCTCACCTGATTGGAATTGATAAAACCCGCTGGATGCTTCGTCCCATCGCCTTCCGAAATAAATGCTTGGCTAATGGAGGTGTCCGTGCCAGTTTGCGTGGTCACGAACGCGACTCCTGGAAAATTCTTGTTCACGATCGAGATCGCAGTAAGGGCGGCGTAGGGTCCGGCAGCCGACTGCCAGTCCGCGGGCCCGTTGTCCGGAGCCTTGAACTGGACGAGTGCGCCGCTCGAGTAAGCGATGAAATAGTCTAAATGGAGTTTGCCCCCGCGCTGAGGGTAGGAAATTAGTGGAATGTGCAGCGAGAGATTTCCTGTCGCAAGGTTTACCGAATCTATATCCGCCCCTTGGTACGACTGCAGGTCGTGCATCCCAGCATCCAAAACGGGATCATAAGGGTATGGGCTTTGTGCGAAGAGTGGAGACGCGAGCGCGAGGACGAAAATCGCTGAAGCGGGAAGTCTCATTTTATAGTTCATTAAGTCCCCCGATAGCTTATTGCGCCCTTGTATCTAATTCAATGAGTAAAGTCAATATTACCGCCAGCGATTTACCAACTCGTTCTCTGTGGAAATCATTTTAGTGGATTTCGGAGGCGAGGATGAAGACGTCTTCGACAGGGGCGGGATAGTAACGCTGTTTGACTTCAGCGCCGCTGGCAGTACGTGAAGCCAGTTCTTAGCTACGGTTCAAGCGTGAGCGCACCCATGATTGTAAAGTCCTCGTGGCCGCGATTTTATCGGACAGCTCTTTGCGCTTAGCGCGTTTTTTTCTATTTTCCGTCTCAGGATGGCCTGCCGCCAGCCGCAGCACGCGTCGGCGGGCGCGACGCTTCCGATTCCCTCGTGATACTGCGGGGGATTTTGAGACTCGAAGAACTCCTCGATCGCCCGCCGTGCTCGGTCTGCCTATCCGCAGGGATATTCTATGGATGCCACAGCAAGACCGAGGTCGGCGAGCGAGTGATTCCGCAGAATGGCGGCCCTGGAGAAACGATTATGAAACTGTGAAAGTGAAGCAACCTAAGACAGTGCTCAGAGTTCGCGACGGAGGGCCGACTTAGCAGTAGGCGCTGTTTTCGACGTCTATCATCACGGTACGCCTTCCGCTCAGGACATTTGATGAGTGCGATATCGCTTCAACCTGTCATTTCTCCACAAAATGGACTTCGCGGTTCTTCCAAGCCAGTCCCGCGGACGCAAGAACGGATATGAAATCCGTTTGATGAGTGCGATATCGCTTCAACCTGTCATTTCTCCACAAAATGGACTTCGCGGTTCTTCCAAGCCAGTCCCGCGGACGCAAGAACGGATATGAAATCCGGCGGTTGATTTCGATGTGCAGGCCATTCTTTGCTGAGGCTGGGTGACAAGCGTTTTCGTGAGGGTGTCCGGCGTAATTGCGCGGGCATCAGCTCCACTGTACTTGCGTGGGTTTTCTAGCTTCCTTGAGCAGCGGCGAAAACCGTCCCAACAGATACGCCCATCTCGCGGGAAATCGTCCGCCACGAGTTCCCGGCAGCCCGCAAAGTTGCGATCTGAGTCCGGTCAACAGACTTCTTCGGGCGTCCGAGCCGTTTTCCTTTTGCTCGCGCATGACGCAGACCTGCGCGAACTCTTTCCACGATCAGATTCCGTTCGAGTTCGGCGACAGCACCTAGAACTGTAAATATCATCTTCCCTGTTGGGGTGGAAGTATCGACTTGCTCCGACAGCGATACGAACTGGACTCCAAGCGCGTTGAAAGTTTCCAAGGCACGGAGCAAATGGGAAACGGAGCGAGCGAAACGGTCAAACCGCCACACGACGACTACATCGAACCGCCGCTCGTGGGCGTCCTGCATCATTCTATTGAGCTGTGGTCGGGAATCCTTCTTGCCAGACACACCGTTGTCAACGTACAGGTCGTGAATCTGCCAGCCTCTTCGTTGACAGTATTCCTCCAGCTCTCTAGTCTGCATCGAGGGATCCTGGCTGCCGTTGAGTGTGGAGACGCGCGCATAAATGGCAGCACGGACGGTGGTGGGATCAGAGCTTTCTTGTCGTAATATTCTTGAAGCCATTTCGACCTCCTACTGGGTCGAATTGGTCAGGGGCGTCGCGGTGCTTAGAACACTGCGGCGTCCCGCTCTCTACTTTTCTTTGGCCCTCTTGGCTAAATACTCATCCAGTGCACGTCTGATCAGCTCGGCTACCGGCGCTCCAGTCTTTTCGTTGAGCGCCTTCAGCTTCTTCATCTGGCCCGACCTGAGGTAGATGTTAGTCCGATCCTTCATAGAGACACCAGTATATACTAAATGGCAGTAAACGGCAACAACTAATAGCTCCGGCCTCCAACAATTGTGGCGCAATCGGAAGTTCCAACCGCTCCCACGACCTGTTCAAATAACGTCAGCGGGCTGTACCGTGCGTTTTTCGGCGCCTCAGTGGGCCAAACCCTTCAGAAGGCCGACGCACGAGGCTAGAGTGGTTTCCAGTATCAGCAGCTAGTGGCTGGGTAGGGCTTATTTTCGCTTTTCATTTCGATCCCCTTCTAAAGATGAGGCACATACTCTAAAAATCGGCCGATTTTTAAAGAGAAGACGCGCTCGACGATTCTGTTGAAAGGATGCCAGTGCCTGAGAAAAAGAGAATCTTGACGTAGGTTGCTCGCCGCGGCCACCACAAGAAACTGCATGTTCTGAGTCTTTGATCGTCAGAAAAGAAAGCTCAGCCGGGCTTCGTCAACGAACATCCTTCAGGTTGATCCGTACTTTGCGGTCCGTACAGCCACCCACGTCCCCAACGCCGTGCGAACTTGGAATCCCTGTGTCGAAGACCACGTGAACATCGTTGCTTTCAGTCCAGACGTCGAGCGGGAAGATGGCAACTAGCCCGCGTCCTTCTGCGCTAAAACCGAATAGGTTCTTGTACTGTTCTGGCATGTCGAACGTGCGCGTCGGATGCACCGCTTTCCGCTGAAGTCAAACACCCAATGCGCCTTCTTACTCTCATAGGTGCTGAAGACGAACAATTTGCCCGTGCAGTGTTTTGTCCTCCTCGGCGTTTCTTCCATCCAACCGAAACTTAACCGAGTTAGGGCAAGACAGTGCGATTCAATTTCGGAATTCAGGTTCAACGCGAGGGTGTTGAAAGATAGCGCCGAGCCTCTTCTCTCGGCGCATAACCCGTGTCTGCGTTTTTCCAAATCTGGAGAAGTTCACGGTAGCTGAACGTGGCTGCCGTTTTGTCGCCCATGACGCTCTCGGCGCGCGCCAGCCCCAACAAAGATTGCGTTCGGTTCGGAGCGCGCTTCAGAGAGGCTTGGAACGCCGCACGCGCCTGAGGTGCTTTTTTCTCCTTAAGCAGAAGCTCTCCGAGAAGTTCATCAGGAGGTTTTTCAGGATAGGGCGGACCGAACGCGTAGGGCAAGTCGTTCCCCGCCGCCACGGCCTGCTGCATGAAGGCGACCGCCTGTTCGTCATGGCCTTCGGCGGAGAGGATCAACGCTTGAATCTGCATTTTTTGAATTTCTGGGACACGCCGCGCGGGATCACCGGCCGGAAGCCCGGCATGGTCAAAAACGGAGGGGAGCTGAGGTAAAAGCCGGTCGAGGGTGGCCAGAGATTGTCGCGCGGCGGGGAGATCGCCAAGTTCAGCGGCGGCAAAACCCGTGCCGAACGCGTGGTTGAATTCCGGTATGAGCGCGCCGCCCATGTCGACGTTCCAGGCGGCAACCTGGCCGTGCCAACGGCCAGTGTCGACGATGTAGCGAGCACGCATCTCGACAAAAGAGGGGACTTTTGCAGCGTCAGGGTCAACCGTAGCGACGGCTAGGGCGGCCATGCCCGGTTCCATGGCCTCATCGCGGCAGGCGGCAATCACTTTTTTTGCCTCCGCGAAGCGGCCCTGTTCCAGATAGCCGTAGACGAGCCAATAGTTGTAATGGCCGCAGGAGACCGGAGGCTTTCCTGCCGCAGTTGCCTGGCGGTTTTCGACGGAGGTGGCGGCGACGTTGGCGCGCACCACGTCGTCCCACATGCCAAGCGCCATAAAGATGTGCGAGCACATATGTAGGGCGTGGGCCGCATCCGGGGCGATCTTGGACAAAGCGTGGGCCGCCACGAGTGCACCGGCGGCATGCTGCGGGTCGTCCATGCCATGAATCCAATAGTGGGCCGCGCCGGGATGGTCAGGGTTTCTCATGAAAACGGCCTTGGCAATTAGCGCAGCCTTCAGATACGTGGGCACATCGCGGACGCCCTCACTCTTGCCTAGCAACGCCAAGGCGTAGAAGAGCTGCGTCTCATCGTCCTTAGGATGAGCCTGGCTCAAACGCTGCATCGCGTCCGCGTACTTCGCATCGCGCTCGCGCTTTGTGCCGAGGCCGCTGTACAGGATTTCAACCGCGCTCATATAGGCGCGTTCGCGCGGATCGGCAATGCGGCGGGCGCGCGCTTCAGGCGTGGGTGCGAATTTGTCGAGAGCACCCTGACCCGCGCTGACATCTAGCTGGTTCCAGACCGGATGATTGAAGGTCATCGCCTC
Source organism: uncultured Acidobacteriota bacterium (assembly GCA_963771905.1). Classification (GTDB taxonomy): domain Bacteria; phylum Acidobacteriota; class Terriglobia; order Acidiferrales; family UBA7541; genus Palsa-147. The sequence goes on along the minus strand of CAVYVI010000009.1, from coordinate 709,482 downwards.
GCCCCAGTAAGCCATGGCAAATTCGGGGTCGAGCTTTTCCGCGGCAACAAACGACTTGGCCGCCGCGTCATATTCAAAAACGTGCAGCAACAACAGACCGCGTATAAAGTCGTGCTGCGCAGCCGCCGAGTGCGTCGAGGTCGGAAATGTCGCCGTGCCCAAGCCTGGAATGGTCGTCGCCTGAAGCAAGCACGCGAAAACGGGCAAGAGCACGAGAACGAAGCAGGCCTGATGCATCCGAACAGGGGCTTTCCCATAAAGCAGATTCGTCATTTTGCCTCCAGGTGAGAGACGAAGATATCACCCGGAATTTCCTTTTTGATCTCGAAAACGGCACCATAGTACACCTGCCTCGCATGTTCGCGATTTTGTAAGGCGATTCTCATCGGAGGCCCTCCCGACGGGCTGTCATCCATACCTTCACAGCCCCAAACTGCGCCATTTGTGGCCTACTTTCGCAACACGGCTTCTTGCCGCAACCCGTTGTAGGGGGATTCCGCCGCTGGCTGGACCACCATCCACCTTTCCCGTCGGTATCGGTATGTACGTTCGTGGTTCGATTCTCATGCGGTATTTTGTGGACGCTCGGATTGATCTCCATGAGCTGAACCTGTATGAACCAAACCCGGAATCACGATGCTGTATCTCTGTACGATGGGCTGTTCCCCCTAAACTGAGCCAACGCGCTTGCGAATTCACTCGTCAACGTCAGCACCAACCATCGTCGTCTGTACCATCGCTCCAGCGAATGTTGCGCCCGCAGCCGAGAATCACTTTCGCAGGCGACACTGATGCGAAGCCCCAATCATCCCAGGAACATGTAATACCCGCCCGGCGTCCTCGTCGTAAACATTCGAGCCGAGGCGGTAGGTATAGATCGGTTCCCCGCACTTTGAACAAATGTTTGCGTCGCAGCGGCACCTCACCGGTCCGGGGCCCAGATGCCACTCAAGCGGATTGCGCGAGAGACATCGGCCCTTCCAATCTCCGCAGGCTACGCAGCGCGAAAGTCCCTTGGGAACTCCATTGTCTTGATTGCCGACCAGCTCCAGAATTTCCCGCATTTCTCGTGGCAGGTTGCCGAATCGCGAAGAATGGTTCGTCATCGATCCATGCTCCTCTCACCTGGCATGCACCAGCAGCCTGAAAACAAAAACGCCGCCCATAGCATTAGGCGGCGAATGTTTCGAGAGACTTTTTTCGGAACTCGCGCTCCGCACATCGAGCGATCAATCGCTCATGGCACCGTGGCCTCTCCTTGCCCGGTTGCCGGGCCCGATCGATACGGGCCGCTCCTAATGCTATTTAGATGATACAGGTCTTCACTCGTTTTTCCAAAATCAACGGAGTGAGGAAACGATCAAGATCATTCGCAGTCCGCTCGTTAGTGAAGCGTGTAGTTCATGCCAGAGTTAAGATTTCAGCTGGCCATCATGAATAGTCCGAGAGCACAACGTGATCCAAAGTGTACCGAGACGGCAGGTCCCCGGTACTTTTTATAATCTTGACCATTACATAGTAAGGCAGTATAAGGTCTCAATAATACATGAAAATGATAATACTAAAGGTCAAAAAATTAATGAGTAAACCGGGCGATTGGGTCGATTCCCGTGATTCTCGCACATTAGGACTTTTGGTCACGAGCTAAAAGAAAGCGAGCGTGAATTCCCGATGAAACCAATTCCGTCGTTGCTCGGCATCTCCCGAACGATTTTCATATCGAATCGTACAACGTCTGGTCGGCTGCCGCTGCTCCGTCCGCGAATTCGTCATTGCCTTTCTCTGTCTGTTCTGCTCGGCTTCATGTTTGTGGCCGCATGTCCGAGCGCGCGCGCTCAGCTCGCGATCGATCCCACATTAGAGCGCGGCATGAAGCCCTACGGCTCATTCGAGGGCGGCGACATCGATTCCATCAGTATGACCAACGGCAATCTCAATCTTCATTTGCCACTGGCCTCCTATCCACAGCGCGGTGGAAAGCTGAACGTCAGCTTTTCAATCAAGTTTGACAACAACAGTTACACGTACACTCCCGACACGGCTTCCGCGTGTAACCAGAAACCCTTTGTTTGTGGTTACGGAACTTTCGTTAACGGTCCCCTCATGGAAATCGTACCGAACGTCAACCTCTATGCCTCTGTAACTGGCACAATTCCTCCTTCCACGGGTCCCTACGCCATAATTACGACAGCGGATGGTTCGGAGCACGAAATGGGGCCGGTTTCGGGAGGGTGGCGCACGCTTGATGCGACCGGTTTTCTCTGTCTCAGCAATTGCGCGACTGTCATTGATCGAAACGGAATTCGGTACACGGGTGCGACCGGTGGATCGCAAGCGCTAAAAATTGAAGATCCGAATGGCAATTATCTTACCGCGACATTGAACGGCGCGGTCGTCACTGGTTACGTTGACACCATGCATCGAACTCTGCCGATCCCTCCAGCGGTGGGGACGGGAGGAACGGGCTTTACCACCGACACTTCTGGCTGTACGGGCTTACCCGCAGTGACAGCCTACGACTGGACGCTGCCGGCCTACCTGGGCGGGACCTTCACCATCAAAATTTGTTATGCCGACATCTATTTCGGTGAACAAACCTGCCTCAAGGAGGGCTCTACAGTAACGTGCGGCGTCACGCTGCAAAAGACTCCGCTTATCGACAGCATCGTACTGCCGAATAACACTGCCTGGACATTCACATACGACAGCGCGAACCCCAACATCACCGGTTCAACAGGCACAGGCAATCTCCTCCAGATCACATTCCCAACCGGCGGATATATTCAATACTCTTGGACAGGTATCTATGTCTGCCAGACGGATCTCGACACTGGCTCGACGACGTATACATACGCGGTCGCGTCACGAACGGTCAACGCGAATGACGGCACGGGAAATCACACTTGGAAGTACGCATTCGAGAACGTCCCGCTCAACACAACGAAATATACGACGACTTCGACAGACCCTCTAGGCCAAAAGACTGTTCATACCATCTCCGCGGAAGCGGGGCTGTGTGCATTCTATGAGACCGAAACTCAGACCTACACTGCCGCCGGCAGCCTCCTGAAGACGGTCGCGACAGTGTTCAATGCCGCTGGCGATCCGATGACGCTCACGGGTCTTGTTACGACTGCAGCCAACGTTGTCCCAACCAGCGTAACCACTACTTGGGCCAACAATCAGGTTTCCGAACTTGCGACAGCTTTCGACGCCGGGGTCGCGATGACCGCACCCGTTTCCGGGTTCAAACTTCTATATGGAAACCCAGTTACGAAACAGGAGTACGACTACGGCTCGGGCACGCACGGTTCGCTGTTACGCACGACAACTACGGCCTACCAGGCGTTCAATAGCTCTTCATACTTGGCGAACAATTTGCTCGCGCTTCCAGCCTCAGTGACGATTGCTGGCGGCTCGCAGAGCGAGATCACTGATTACGGGTACGATGAGACTGCGGTGGTGTCGTCAGGAGTGACGACCCAGCACGATTCCAGTCCGCCCGACGGCACCATTCGTGGCAATCAGACATCGGTTTCTCGCTACCTCAATGCGAGTACGGTTCAGACCACAGGATGTCCGGTAACGATTTCCAGTGGCTACGTCAAAACCAAGTTTTTTATCTACGACACCGGGGAAACCTACCAATCCATTGATCCGTGCAGCAATGTAACTACGTTCGGCTACTCCGGTACGTTTGACGGCGCTTACCTCACTCAGACCACTCTGCCTGCGACCGGAGGCGTCCAGCACGTGACCTCTACAAACTACGACTTCGACAGCGGCCTCGTGACGTCAACAACCGACCAGAACGGAAACGTTACTAGCTTCACGTATGATGTGCTCTGGCGTTTGGCAAGTGTCACGTACCCTCCGCCCGCCGGCAGCCAAATTACGATTACGCGCCAGGAAACATCGTTTCCGTTTTCCGCGACCTCCACTCAGACCGCCACTCCATCGCCATCGATCGTAAAAACGAACGTATTCGACGGATTGGGACGCGTCAGCGAGTCACAATTGAATTCCGCTCCCGCATGTGTCTCCAAAGTCGACACGACCTACGATGCCCTCGGACGAAAAGCCTCCGTCAGCAATCCGTACTGTTCAACCGCCGACCCAACCTATGGCATCACACAGTATTCGTACGACGCCCTGGATAGGACCACAGTGATTACGGATCCTGACAGCAAGACAATCCAATTCAATTACGCAGGTTCCGCCACTCAGACCCTGGACGAAGGCAACGGCGGCACGCAGCCCGTCTCACGCATCTCGCAGGTCGACGGTCTCGGGCGTACTGTGAGCGTTTGCGAAGTTAGCGGCACTACCCAGCTTGGTTCGGGCAAAACGCCCGTGGCCTGCGGGCAGGCCATTGCCGGCACGGGGTTCCTCACCACCTACAGCTACGATGTCCTCAATGATATGCTCAGCGTCAGTCAGGGTGGATTCCTGCCCCGCTCCTTCACCTACGATTCACTTTCTCAGCTGACGCATGCGACCAATCCGGAGTCCGGTGCCATCTCCTACGCTTATGACGCGGACGGCAACGTCATAAGCCGCACCGCCCCTGAGGCGAATCAAACGAGCGGGGGGACAGCGACCGATATTACGACGATGACTTACGACGCTCTCAATCGGCTTACGGCCAAGTCGTACAGCCAAAGTCTGAACACCGTGAGCTTCGCTTATGACGCGACGACCGTCTCGAATGGCATTGGGCGGATGACCTTCGCCATCGCCGAGACGCCTAAGGTAGAGTTCTTTGCGCTAGGCAAAGCACCCACAGGCGACGTACTCGTAACGATGGATGTTTCGAGCGAAATATTTAGTTACGATGCGATGGGGCGAATAATTGACAACTCGCAATGCACCCCGGAGAACTGCCCCTCAGGTGACTTACCTGTAAAGTACACATACGATCTCGCTGGGCACACCACGTCGATGACGAATGGCGCCGGCGTAACCCTCGCCGAGACGTACGATGGCGCCGACAGAGTGACGTCCCTCGCAAGCAGCCTGGATGGCGCGCAGTACCCTTCTCCCCTAATTAGCAACATGACTTACAATGCCCCGGGGGAAGAAGTTTCGGCCTCATTGGGCAACGGTCTGAACGAAACGGCGGCCTACGACAAACGAACCAGAATAACTTCCTTTGCCGCTGGTTCCATGTACAACTATTCCCTGACGTACGAGCCCAATAGCGACATCGCCACGGCAAACGACAGCGTGAATAGCAATTGGACCTACACATACGACGCGTTCAATCGGCTATCGACTTCATCCAGCGCGGCGCAATCGTATAGCTATGTTTACGACCGCTTCGGAAACCGGTGGCAGCAGAATGTCACGGGAGGGACAGGGCTTCAATCCACCCTGACCTTTATGGGCGTCGGCCTGACCGGCACCACGAACAAAGCCGACACATATTCTTACGACCCTGCCGGGAATCTCCTCAACGATGGCGTGAATTCGTATCTATACGACGACGAAAACAGGATCGTGCAGGTCACCGGGGGCGGTATAACAACAATTTACGTTTATGATGCTCTGGGCAGGCGCGTCGAAAAATACAATTCCGCCGCCGCATTGGTCGACTACGTGAATGACCTCGACGGCAATAAGATTACGGAGCTGAACTCGTCCGGAGTGATGCAGCGGGGCGAATTGTTCGCGGGCGGGCGCCACATCGCAACCTACTGGAATGGCACCACGTATTTCGACCACACGGACTGGCTCGGCTCCGAGCGCGCCCGCACGGACTATCAAGGCAACCTATATGAGACGTGCACGAGCCTCCCATTCGGCGACGGCCTCACCTGCAGCAACACAGACCCCAGTCCCCTTCATTTCACCGGCAAAGAACGGGATAGCGAATCCGGCCTGGATAACTTTGGGGCTAGGTACAACTCCTCGCAGTACGGACGCTTCATGAGTCCCGACCCAATGGGTGGGAAGCGCATCGATCCTCAGACATTGAATAAATATTCCTATGTTCGCAACAACCCCCTCAATCTCACCGATCCGACCGGTCTATACATCGTTGATTGCACTGACGGCAGCACGAAAGACCGGAAGAATTGCAACAAGGCTTCTGATAGGTTCGAGAAGCAGCGCGACAAGGATTTGAATTCAAAGGACGTAAAAGTGCGTGATGCCGCCAAAGCGTGGGGCGACCGTGGAGAAGACAACCATGTCAATGTCACGTTCAAGTCTCAACGGCAGGTAGACGCGGATGCCAACACTCAGCCCGGCTACAAGACGGACGCAATCGTGACTCCTGGTGCCACTTCCGATCACCAGCCCAATATCAATGCCGAATTCTCAGAGAACCTTGGAGGCAAGGACCTTGCACAGACAATTGCTCACGAGGGGTCACATCTCGAAGACGACATGAATTTCTTGAAATCCTTTGATGCCACGACAGCACAATACAACGGGGCGTTGAATTTTACTCATTTCGATACAGAGTTCCAGGCGTTTGAGGCTGGTTCGATGGTCAAATCTTATGAGATGTTTCCCAGTGGTCCGAAAGGCTATCAGCAACTCACCAATTACATTTACAGAGCTTATCCCAGTGCCAACCAGTTAGTGTTTCCGCCGTCAATTTATCCACAGGGGAACCCACCACAATGAGACTAGCTGTTACGGTCGTACTTTTACTCACGGCGTGCTTCAGTGCATTGTCTTTGTCTGCGGATGACGATTGTGTCGTCTCGGCGCAAGCGATTCCCGTCTGCGCCGTCTTGGCGGACGCTGCCAAATATGATGGCAAGGAGATAACTGTTAGAGGTCTCTACCGCATGGTGACACATGGGTCGATTCTCATGGGGTCTGCTTGTCCGGAAGTTAACGTAAACTTGCGGCGAGCCCCAAAATGGAAAGGTGACAAGCGTGCCTCAGCCACAGTTCGATCACTCACCAAGAAGGACCAATTTCAACCTGTCGATATAGTTTCCCGTGGGACGTTCCGAGTAGCGCACGAAGGGCAATGTTTTGGGCAGAACTGCTTGCGTTACGAAATCGAGGAAACCGAGCTTCTCTGTGCCGCAACAGCGAAGGCCAACAGTTCCCCCGGTGCTGATCCGAAGCGCGGTGTCTCATCTACGCCTACGACGCACTGAACCTACATGTACGAAGGCACAGCGCAGCATGCGTCTTCGATCTACAAATTCACCGGCAAAGAACGCGACTCCGAATCCGGACTCGATAACTTCGGCGCACGCTACGACTCCTCCTCCTTCGGCCGCTTCATGAGTCCCGATCCGATGTTCATGAACGATCACCACCTCTTCGATCCGCAGGAACTCAACCTGTACAGCTACGCTCGAAACAATCCGCTGAGCCTGACGGACCCAACGGGCTTGGACATCTGGCTCAAGGGGTGCGGCAAGGACACCGGGAGCTGTCACAAAAATTACGTTGGCACTTGGGATAAGAGCCACAAGCACTTTACGCGGACACACCTTAAGGGTGACCAGACCGGCTCTGGCACTCTTGGTCGGCGTCAAAATGGGGATGCGCCCATCCGTTCCACTCGTCTCTGTTTTTCGTGAGATCCACGCTGACTCCAACAAAACCGTCAGTCCATGTCAGGAGCAACTGACTCTGAGATTGTGTGCTCCAGAAGGAAGATTCTCTGCTTGCCGACGGCCTGTCTCGGCGTGGGATCGTGCGGATGAGGAGTTTATCCTTCTCGAATCCACGCGGGCCGTGCTCTCCCAGCAGTTGAATGCGGGTTGGCGGCGTCACGTAAACATTTTCCTCGCCGAATCCCCAGGGCCACCACCGGCCCAGCTTCAACTCGTAGCAGCCCGCAAAAGGCGCGCTCGGCGGGGCGGATTTAACCTGGACGTTGGTTCGCGATTTCTCCGCCTGAGCTGGGCATCTCAATGGGGCGAGGACGACGAGCAAAATCATCAGCGCTGCCCAGAATGCCACGCGGCGCAGCTCAATGCGATTACGGCGTTGCATGACCTGTGTATGCACGGCATTGACAGTCACTACTCAGGCTAGCACCTCCCATCCTTCTGTGGAACTCCCCTACAATTCAGTTGCACCCACTCAGTCAAGCCCCATTATGACCTCCGTTCGACAGTGGAAAAAGAGAACGCACGGTTACACGCAGCGTTCAACCCGGAAATCTTTGATCACAAATTGAAAATACTTGGAAAGATCTTGCCGCAAAAACCTTGTTTCCCGCAGAATCGACCGTGCGGGAAATCGGAGTGTCTAATTTTCGACGTGCTCGTGACTCAGGGACCAAAGTTCAAAGCGAGACCAACACCCACGTGTAACAGCGACAGGACGGGCATTGACAATCGATCTCCTCGATTTAAGCTTGGGCCAACCGCCGGGTCCAACTTGCGAGGCTTTTTGGCGCTGCCCGTTAGCCGGCCACGAGCGGCTCAGAACTGCGCACCCTTCATTGCTGCCCGACGTCGATTACGACCGCCATCGATGTCTCAACCATGCAGCCGGGTTGCGGCTTGTATTTCCACGCCCGAATGCTCTTGACCAGGCCGGCATCCACCTTGCGAGAGCCCGTTCCCTTGAGAACCTTCACATTGTCGACGCTTCCGTCCTCGTTGACAACGAGCGAGACTTTAGGACGCCGATTTAACCGCGTGAAATCCGCCACTTTTGGAACGAATTGGAATGGATTGAAGTCCGGTGGGTTCGCGGATACGAGTTGGCACACTTGCTTCGTCGCTCGGCTGTCCCCACTGGGGGCTTGTGCCAGGAGCGCACCTGCGACCAGGAAAAGCGCCGTCAGCGTCCTCCAATCAACCTGCCAATCACGGCTCGCTTGCATGATCAGGCACCTTCGAAAGAGCCATTGCCACGATCAGAAGAAACAGCGTTATCGTGGAACACCAAAAAAAGGGGTCAGCGGCGTAGTGGTGAAATGCGAAAACGATGGCCCCGACCAGATTCAGCATCCAAATGCCGATGGCGAGGAATCCTATCGCTGTCCCGATAGGCCTCTTCATCCCACCCAATCTGTATCCTCCCCACCATATAACACAGGCAATCGTGAAACCGCAGACGGCCGGGATGGTTCCCCCGGCTCCGTTCAGGCCGACGATTAGCGCAACATTCCCGATCAGCCATGAAACGCAGAAGATCGGCACAGCCAAGCGGTGATAATCGGCCTTAGAGGGAAGAATTCTTAAGGGTGATTGCATCGCTTACTCCTGAGCGTGATCATTGGGCCATCAGCTGCGTCGTCGAACCACCCCCGCAGCATGGCAGGCACTTATCTTTGAAGTCTTGTAGTGCTGCCCTCGTCGCCCCGGCTGCTGCAGCCGCATTGGCGCCTCCTAGCATGTCACTCAGATTTATTGTAACGAGGTGAAGTAGAGGGCCCAAAGGACCTGATGGGTGAGCGAACGCATCCTGTAAAGAGTGGAGCGCCCTCCCGAGACTATTCAGATTACAGGCGCTGATCGCGTTGCTTACCAGTAGGTCGCTATAGCCTCCAACAGGAAAGTGCGGTCCTCCATACTGCCAAGCTGACCCAACCGGGTTAAGCAAACTCCACCACGGAGAGTCGACACCCCCGTCTGCTGCTGCTACCGTCTTGGCGTCGTCCGCACACTTTGGGCCGAACACGTCCTTCGCCAATTGGTAAGTTTCATCGCGGTGCCACCAAGTTGGGAATTGTCCAAAGGGGTCTGAGAAATTTGACCCTGCGTTCCGAACATAGCTATAGAAGTTCGTTCCGGCATCGAACCTTATTGGGTCTTCTGATACGAACCTGCCCACGCCGGAATCGTAGTATCTGGCCCTGTAAAAGTAGAGATTCGTTTCGGTATCGAACTCGCGTCCCGTGTAGCGGGAGAAGTTCGTCACAGAGCCCGACGAGTTCGTCGTGTTGCCATATGAATCGTACGTGTACGTATCAGCCAGCGCGCCAACCGTTGTGCTCAGCGAACTGATCGATCCGAGGCCATCGGCTTCGTAGTAACTCGTTGTTCCCGAAGTCGATTCCGCCAGTGGCTCGTCGATGTTCGTCGTCTGCGTGTAACGAGCCACCAGGCCGCCTGTCCCGTTCACGGTCTCAATCAAGTTGTCACCGTCGTAGGCGAAGATGCTGGTCGTGGTCGGCGATTGTTTATAGATGCGCCGTCCAAATGGATCGTACTTGAAACTTACCGTTCCGCCGGAGTTGGGCAGTGTCACGCTCGTCAGCCGGTTCTCATAATCCCAAGCGTAGTCCGTCGTGTTCGACGAGGCTGTCTTGCTCGTCGTGTTTCCATTCGTGTCGTACGTGTAGCTCGCATTCGAGTCCGACGTCAACTCGTTCGAGGAATTGTTCGTGTACGACGACACCCCGAGGGACGACAGTCGATTGCCCACCGTGTCGTAGCTGTAGCTCTCCGTCGTGTTCGATCCCTGCGTCACGCCCGTCAGCTCGTAAATCGCATCATAGCTGTAGTTCGACGTCACTCCCGCCAACTGATCCGCTTTTGCCGTCCGATTTCCTGCAGCATCGACTGTGTAGGAAATCGGAGTATGTAATTTTCAACGTGCTCGTGGGTCAGTGACCGAAATTCAAAGCGATACGAAGACCCACGTGTAAGACCGACATGTGGGCCACCCAGACACTCTCTGTTCGGTTTACGTTCGCGCCTGCGCGCCGTCGAATCGTGCTCCGCTGCGGTTTTCGTTGCAACTTCAGTTCTGCTGGGCGACGCAGGCTTCGTTGCAGCCTTCGTCGCGGCCTCGGTTGCCGCCGCTCCACCTTCAGGAATTCCGAGCGCGGAGAAGACACATAGCTTTCTCATTATTGGTTTTCCTGCTTCACGCGCCGCCTTTACTTCAAGAACTGGAAAGATTCCAGAAAAAGCGCATTCGTTCCTGCCGTGCCAGGATTCATTCTCGTGCCAACGCTTACAATGCAGTGACCGTCTACGGCGTAGATAGAACTCATTACCTCATCTTTCCCCGATTTTGATGTACGAGCTAGTGCGGGTATTTCCCTTCCCGTTTCCTTTGCTTTGAGCATGAAGCGACGAGATGTCAGTACGGTGATCCCGTTTAAGGCCAGCGCAGGATCGTCATCACCCGTAAGCTCATCGTCTGGGTTCAAGTCCTCCTTATAGCAGGACGCGTTCGCCACATAGTACTCGACGTTGGTCATGTGCGCGTGATTCACCAACCACTGAGTCGAGGGTAGGCCCTCGTCGTTGACGTCGGTTGTGATTTCAGGAGTTTCAGGCATCAACACGGAGAAGTTGTATTGCTGGCTAATGACGCGGTATTCGGTGGCGTGACTGCAACCAACCAGCGTTAGTGCCGCCAAAAGCAACGCTGCTTCTCTCATTGAGTTCTCCTGGGATTGAATGAGGCGTGGCCTTTATGTATGGCGCGATTCGGGAGACTGGGAACTTCGGTTAGTCTCAACAATACGGCTGCCTCCCGACATCTATCAACCCCGCGCCCTCTCTTATTTCTTGATCGCAAAGATTGAAACGGCAGAGACAACTGCTGCGACGACATCGAGAATCTGCCAGTCGGACCGACGAAGGCCAATTGGCACTAGGGGATTGAACAGGACCGCGATCCCTCCCATCAACCAGACCCAGATCGATTTCCTAAGTTCATATGCTCGAAAGGCGAGATACAGCCCACTTCCGCAAACGACAAACCGGAGAAGGATATAGAAAACGTACGGCCATCGCCCCAGTACAGCCATCGTCAGGAATACGAGGGAAATAATCGCTGGAGTCTTAGTGATCGAAGTGGGCATAGAGAATGGCCCTTCTCGAAAGTGCAGATGTCGCCGGGCTCAAGTGTTCCAAACGACTGCCGGAATCGAGATGGACCCTCAAATCGTGCTGTCGAACCGAACTCTACTTGCGAATTTCGATTTGGCTCGGCTCGTTGGCAGTTATTTCCGGCGTTCCTCGGTAACTTGTTATTTTCCCAGTCACGCACACTTGCTTGTCGCGGTAATTGGTTTCCGGGTTTCCAAACTTCTCGCGGTCGGCACCCCAAATCACAATCGTGAATATCTGGTTTGGATATGGCTTGTCGAGGTTCAGAAAGGTCGGTTGACCGCGACTCCGTTCAGCGTAGCGAGCGCTAACGACCGTTCCACACACTGTGGCCTTTTCCCCTACATGGTTCTTCGCCTCCGCTGCGCTTATGTGTCCGGTCTGCGCTTGGACGACAAACGCAGCAACCAAGCAGACGAAAGCCAGCCCTAAATTTCTTAGTGTCCGCATTGATTTATCCTCCCTTCAAGACAGGCTGTTCATTGCGGGTCCGCGGCGAACCAATGCTCGCAGTCCTGACTTATACGACTAGCTGCGACGCTTCGCAACGAGCTGGACCGTGACGGCGTCATAATTGCCCGGGCCCGCCTTGCGTTCTCTGTAATATTCAAAATCGAACGCGCTCTGCAAAGCGGAGCGTAGCTCCCCTGCTCTCGGTAATTCCAGGTAGTTTCCTCCGTGCGCCGGAACTGTTTCGATAAGAAGATATCCGCCTGGAAGAAGCGAGTTTTCAAAGTGTGGGAACAGAGCCGGGAGCAGAAAGTGGACGCTGATGATTGCTCCGGCTGTGCCTGACTCGAATGGCCATGGATCATGCACGAGATCGATTTCGCGCAGCTGCAAATTATCGCAATAATTATCTCGCGACGAATCCGGGATACAACGTTTCCGGAGTGCTCTCAAGTCCTTATCTATACAGACTACTCGGCAGCCGCTCCGGATGAGGAATATGGCGTTGCGCCCCGCTCCACAGGCAACGTCAAGAATTGGAGCTTCCTGGCTAAAGTCGATGATACGGGACGCGAAGCGTCTCAGCAAAGGGCACGGCTCAGGAACGTCAAAGTTGGACAGAGCGCGATGTGTTCGTAGCTGTTTCACGGAAGCTGCAAGTCGACAGTGGGTGCGGCGGGCGATAACCTTCGCATATTGGGCCTGTTAACCTAGAGATAACGTTATCATCGGACTCCCGATTTCCGATTGACAGCCTCTTTCGTGAAGCATAGCCTCTGACACAGGGCCCGGTTTAGATTCTTCCTTTTCAGGAGGTTTTCGACAATGGAGAAAGACAAATCCAAAGAAAAGAGTCTGATCTCAGCGCTCCCCGGGAAGCTTACAGCTTTGATTGGCGGTGGACTTGCACTCCTCAACGGTAGCGCAACTCTAGTCGCCAAGCCGGTCTTGCCGGACCCTTCAAACGCTATAACCGTTGAGGCGTTCACCACTTCGATTGCAAAACCCGTGCCAGCCAAGCTTATACTGCGACCCGCTGGGCCTGGCTACAGAATTATCGCCCAACACGATTCTCATACTTCTCACAGTTCCCACTCTTCTCACAGTTCCCACGCATCGCATAGCTCCCATTCATCCCATACTTCGGGAGGGTTTGCGTGAGTAGCGTACCGGAAGGCTTTTCTTCCGAGTCTGATTCCGAGCATTCTGCGACGATTCGGCTGGACCCGCGTCTCTATACGAAAGAAGCCATCCTTCGCACTTGCCATTGGTTCACTGACATTGCGTACGTTCATTTTCCGGAATCACCGGACGGCAAGTTCGCAATTCACGTTCGCCTGAAGCCAGTCACTCCCACGCTAACCGATCCAAAACCACCGAAAATCGAGGAAATCGTAGGGGAGATTTGCAATTCTCTGCTGGAGTTTGAGTTGCGTCGTCAAGTTGAGGCAGAGACTGCTCCCGTTCGTCAGTTGATTCTTGCGAAGGCCTTCTCAGAGTCCGGAATTTTGGAAGATGAACCGTCTGGAACGACAAGCGATCCTGTAGGAAAAGACAGACCGGATGCCTTCGTTCAAATTAGCGGTAAATTAGCTCCGGCGAGAGATTGAGCGCTCGACAAATCTAAGTTCTCATGGCGAGAGTCTTCTATCCGGTTGAAACCTACTCGAACCCTGAGCCCGGATACCGACTGCTTCCATTTCGATTTTTGAAATTGGATCACGACAGAGAAGTGTTCGTGAATGAAGTTGGGGAGTTTGTAATTGGACCGGTGGGCACGGCGCAAGCGTTGATACAAAAACGATTGATGCGCGGCTCCGGCCTGTATTCCATTTTCAAAGCAAGACAGTTTCTGGCGGATGATTCCTCTTCGCCCCTCGTCGATCTGCTTGCGACAAAGTACCGGACAAAATACAGTTTCATCGACGGCTTCACCAAGCTACATATTTTCGTTGTCACGCTTCGTTGCGATCATTCGTGCCACTACTGTCAAGTCTCTCGTCAAACTACGGATAAGAGCGCGTACGACATGAGTTTTGAGACAGCGGAGAAATCCGTAGATCTCATGATGAAAACGCCGGCGCGAAACGTGACCCTGGAATTGCAGGGTGGCGAACCCCTTCTCGCATTCGATGTCATTCGCTACATCGTTCCGCTCGCCAAGAAAAAAGCGAAGCTCTTGAACAAGGATTTAGACATCGTCGTGACGACCAATTTGGCGAACGCGACCGATGACATCCTGTTATATTTACGCGACGAGCAGATCAAAGTATCCACGTCACTCGATGGGCCAGCTTTTATTCACAACGTCAATCGGCCCCGTCCCGGCAACAATAGCTATGAGCTGACGATCAAAAATATTGACCGCGCTCGCAAGATTCTTGGCCAAGAGAGAGTGGCGGCGCTCATGACAACGACGCAGCTTTCTTTGGAGCATCCGATCGAAATCATCGATGAGTACGTACGCCAAGGCTTTCATTCAATTTTCCTCAGGCCGATTAGTCCGTACGGGTTTGCTGTCAAAACCAAAAAGAAGACCGGTTACCAAATGGATGCGTTCTTGAGGTTCTATCGCGCCGGCGTGGCCCACATTTTGGACATCAACAGAAATGGATATGATCTCGCCGAGGTGTATGCCAAGATTCTGCTAACTAAGATTCTCACTCCGTACGGTACAGGGTATGTGGACCTACAGTCTCCCGCGGGTGCAGGTATCAACGTTCTCGTTTACAACTACGATGGGGATGTCTATGCCTCGGACGAATCTCGGATGCTGGCGGAGATGGGAGATCATACATTTCGGCTAGGCAACGTGCGCGAGCATACGCACAAACAGATATTCTCGGGAGATGCTTTCCTGAATCTCGCAGCCGCATCCTGTAACCAATCGCTGACGGGATGCTCAGACTGTGCGTTTCAACCCTACTGTGGGTCCGATCCTGTCCACAACCACGCCACGCAGGGAGACATCTTCGGCCACAGACCCACAAGCGATTTCTGCCGACGGAACATGGAAGTGATCAAACAACTCTTTCAATTCATCGCCGAAAACGACCGGCAAACCATGCGTATCTTTTTTGCTTGGATTAACGGTTCGGGGCTTGGAGATGTAAACCAAATGGCGCCATCGTGAAGCTCACGACCGGAGGTGCCCCCGACAAGCACTGGAAGGAGCCCGCAGTCGGCCGAGTCTCGTGGGAACCGATTGATTACGTGAATCGGAGCAAGACAATCCTCGTCAGCGAGAGAGTCCCGCGGGATCCGAGCGAGTTGAATGGTTACCGGGGATTCCTTACAACGGCGAAACTGACGTCATATTCGGCTCCAGTCCCGACGATATCTTCAATCCAGGAACTAAAGCACCTTCGTACGGGTGATATCGTTGGTATGGAGCCCGAAAACGGGTTCGTCCGAACCCTATACCGTCCCGATTCAGATCATAACGTCGTCTTCGCGACGCAGCGGTGTAACAGCAATTGCTTGATGTGTTCCCAACCGCCCAGAGATCGAGATGATACGGATGCCATGCTTCAGCGGAATTTAGAACTGATTCGCCTCATTGAAAGCCCTCCAGCAAGGCTCGTAATCACCGGTGGTGAGCCAACGCTATTGGGCGACAGGCTATTCACACTTGTGGCTGCGCTCCGCGACAAATTTTCTACAACGTACTTACACATGCTGACGAACGGCCGAATCTTTGCATGGCAGTCATATACGGCCGGCTTGGCAGCAGTTCGACACCCGGATTTCGTGTTGGGAATCCCGCTGTATTCCGATGATCCTTCAATTCACGACTACACGGTGCAGGCTCGTGGCGCCTTCGATCAAACGGTGTTGGGCCTTCAACAATTGGCGAGATACGGCTTGCGAGTGGAAATCCGAGTCGTACTTCACGCAATCACAATTCCCCGCTTGCCGGAACTCGCAAATTACATTTATCGGAATTTTACCTTCGCAGAACATGTTGCTCTGATGGGACTCGAAAACATTGGGTACGCGCCGCGTAACATGGACAAACTGTGGATTGATCCGGCCGACTATCAAGACCAACTGGAACTGGCGGTCGAGATTCTGTCTACGAGAGGGATGCACGTTTCGATCTATAACCACCAGTTATGCGTTCTTCGGAAATCACTCTGGAAGTTTGCGCGCAAGTCGATTTCCGATTGGAAGAACGTGTATCTTGCGGAGTGTGACGACTGCGGAGTTCGCGACCAGTGCGGGGGCTTTTTCCAATGGGGCACAAAGCTGCATAGTGCCCAGATACGAGCAATTCCGTCGGGTGGCTAAAACGAGGCGCGGCCACACGGGTTCTGTCGCTGCTGCCGGCACGATCCATCCATTTCCACAGAGTGCCAGCGACGTGCGTGAGACCCCGCGGTTTCACTCGTCAATTTCAGCGCCGAACATCGTCGTCTGTATCATCGCTCCATCGAACGTTGAGCCCGCAGCTGAGCAAATCAGAACATCTCCTTTGAACTTCTCCGTTCGCCAATTGCCGCGACCCTGGTTAAAGACAACGCGAACGTGGTAACCGTTCGGACGTTTCGTGAAGTAACACATCTCTCTACGCTCTAAGTCTTCTTTGTACGTCGCCCGGTCGAACCAATAGACTACCGTCTCTGAGTGCGACTGTGATGGGCTCTCACGTTTTGGACTCCTTACATAAGCGATATTCAACGGAAAGCCCGCCAGTTTCGGCGCCCACTCTTCATCCCAAGATGAGTCGATCTGATGCGGGACGGACGCAAGAAAGAGAACCTGACGTTCTTTAGGAGGATCAGCACTATTTCGTTTTGGCTCCATGTACGTTCTCCTTTGCCAAAATCCAAACCAGTATGAACAGAAATGCAGAAGTGATTCGTACTACATCGAATTGCGGTAAGCACCGATGTGCTTTCTTGGGTATTCTAACTTCCCTGAGCGGCGGCGAAAACCGTGCCAACAGATACGCCCATCTCGCGGGAAATTGTGCGCCACGAGTTCCCAGCAGCCCGCAATGATGCAATTTGAGCCCGGTCAACAGACTTCTTTGGCCTTCCGAGCCGCTTTCCTTTCGCTCGCGCATGGCGGAGGCCCGCACGAACTCTTTCGACAATCAAGTTGCGTTCTAGCTCAGCGACAGCACCCAGGACGGTAAATACCATCTTTCCCATCGGCGTGCTTGTGTCAACCTGCTCTGAAAGCGAAACGAATTGAACCCCAAGCGAATTGAATGTTTCCAAGGCACGGAGCAGATGCGACACAGAGCGAGCGAATCGGTCGAACCGCCACACGACGACTACATCAAAACGCCGCTCGTGGGCGTCCTGCATCATTCTATTGAGTTGCGGTCGGGAATCCTTCTTGCCAGACACACCGTTGTCAACGTAGACGTCATGAATCTGCCAGCCTCTTCGCTCGCAGTATTCCTCTAATTCCCGAGTCTGCATTGACGGATCTTGACTGCCGTTTACGGTGGAGACCCGAGCGTATATCGCTGCCCGGACTGTGGTATCGGAGCATTCCTGTCGTAATATTCGTGAAGCCATTTCGACCTCCTACTGGGTCGGCTTGGTTAGGGGCGTGATCGCGTTGATGCGCGGTCATGCCCCGTACTTTCACCTGCGAGCCTTCGGTTTCCTTCCCCTGCCTTTTCTATAATTTTTCGCCTTGTACGCGATGACTCTCTTGATATCTTGAACCGTCCAACGCCAGAGGGTCCGCCCATCCAAGGGAATTGCAATAGACGGTCGAATTTTTTTGTCGGCGAGCCATCGGTGCAGAGTGACCCAATGGATTCCGGCTTGCTTGGCCGCCCGCTGCGTCGAGTATGTCTTCACTACGTTCATGTATTTAGCATATTTAAGATCGGTTGTCAACGACTATCACCGCGACACGGTCTCATGGGCTGCTGGAAGAGCCCAAATATGCCAAGCACCGCGAGCAGGTTCCCTTTGGTGCAATGTGCAAGCTCAAACAGGCATCCGGGATCAAGTCCCAGACCCGTTCAAATAACGTCAGCGGGCTGTACTGTACGTTTTTCGGCGCACCCGTGAACCAAACCCTTGGAACGGTCTAGACCCCCTTCGTTCGGTGCTATTTCCGTTCGTTCCGTGATGCTCAAAACTGGCCATCGAGTCATCGGGGCTGGATGCTCTTGTATTTTCGTTGACAACCACTTCATGAGAGTATTACGTTTTCTTTCTGTTCCCACGAATTTCATCTTGGATGGGCGCACTACGTTCCGAAGCGCTGCGCACGCGGCTGACAGTTTGTCAGCAATATTATGACGTTCGGAAAACATTACAGTCGGCGTACTGAAAGCTTGCGAATGTGCCATACAGAAGAGCGCCATTCTCGCATTCAATCGATCACGCGATGCTGGTCGAGCGAACTATTTGCCATTTTGGCGACAGCCCTGATTGTCGAGTTGGCATTCGTCGCGGTTCTCAGCGGTCAGACTAGACAAGTTTCGCAACCCACTCGTCCGAGTTCTGAATTCACCACGAAGGCTTTCGACACTTCGGCGTCCTCCCTTGCGCCCCGGTACCGGGGGCATGACGCGGAGGCAGTGTTTACCGGCCTGTCTGCCGTTGCGAAGAAAGGCGAGTTTGAAACGACCAGTGAATATCAACATAGACTGGAACGGCTGCTTTCAAGCCGAACTATCGGAACCCTAACTTACCGCAGCACCTATGCGTTCCTTGTTGACGACCTCGGGCTCACGACCAGCTATGACGCGGACGCGGCCACGCTAACCCTGTCGATAGAGGTGACACATTACAAGGATGAAGAGAGCGGTGCCAGCTGGTCCGCAGTCTCGTCAAGATCAATATCGACAGAAAATGCTAGCTACATCGCCAGCAACGCGTTCGGTGCGAAAGTTAGAGTTCGCTCCGGCACACTCGAGCAATATGAAATAGCATTCAACAACAGGGACCAGTTGCCGGGGTTCAACCCGGAGATGGATCCATTAATCACACTGAAGGTGGCACTTGAGCCAAGAGAGGCGCAGGCCATCTCGAAGAATGTGCGCGTTCTCGCCATTTGCCGTCTGGTTCAACCGTTTGCCACGTCAGAGACTGAACATCATCAGGCTACGGTGGATAACCCTTTGGATTTGCTCGTGAAAAGTCATTACATCCACGCTCAGCTTCTAGGACTGTGGGTGTATGACATTTCGTCGGGCAGAGTTCTTTCAGTTTCGATCCCCAACATGTCGCCCGACCGAGCGAATCAGAACTCCGTCGAGGACTCAGCCAGCCAATCGAGCACGGACAGCAGGCCGCCCGCGCCGACTGATCGTGGGAGCGGTGGTGGCGGAGGCGCAGACCTTGGGCCCGGCATGGGCAACGGCTATCAGATTATGACGCCGACCGACGGCGTTGATTTCTCGGGCTACGTCCGGCGGTTGCTCGTCAGCCTCCAGCGCAATTGGTATCCAGTCATTCCCGAATCCGCGCGCCGCGGCGACAAGGGCGCCGTCGTCACGCAGTTCAAAATTTTACCCGGCGGCCAGGTTCCCGATCCCGATCCGACGCTCATTCGCACCTCAGGCAAGGAATTGCTCGATCACGCCGCTATGTCTGCGATTCGCGCGTCGAATCCGTTCGAGCCATTGCCATCGGACTACCATCGGCCCTACTTTGAAATCCGTGTCATCTTTCTTTATAATTTGCCGCTCGATTACTACCAGTAAAACTGAAACGCATGTGAGCCCCTGACGCGACTTTCTCGCCCGCATCCACTGCATTCAGCTGGTAAGATACTTGCTGCGTGTCCTGCAAAACAAACGGTGTAGTAGCCATTTCTGTTTTTCTCCTTATTGATTCTCCGGTGTTCCCAGAGTGAAAACGAGTTTGACAGCCTGTCCTGATGTGGGTGGTGGCTCGCCTTCCTTAGCCAAAAACCAAACCAGTATGAATAACAGCGCGAGGGCAAGTGCAATCCACTGAGTGATCGTTGTCACTGCACTTTATCCTTTTTCGGCACTGGGATCGGCTGCCCAATCTTCTCTTCTAATTCGTTGATTGGTGTTCCGAAAATTTCATTTCTATCCAGTGCGATTCCCATCAACCTCAACGTGATTGCCCTTCTCCGTTCCTGTTCCGTTGGTACATGGTCCGTAGCCGGTACATTTGTTACTTCTTGGAGGCTGGGAACAACCCCAGTGGCCTCAAGAATTCTGTACGCCAGTTCCGCGTTGAATTTCGCTGCTTCCCTTACTGTATTTATTGCCGTGTACCCGATGCCGTAAAATTTCTCCCGCATGTCCTTGCGATATTGTTCCACTTCCGGTGCTCTCACGATCCTCGTAACTGTGCTCCTGTTTCTTTTCTCCACCTTTGCGATTTTTCTGATGCTCTCTCCTGAGATATATCTTTTCTGAATGCGGTCTCTTTGAGGCGGTGGGACGTAGGAAATCGTCGGGACTTTCTTGCGATTGGTCTTATTCGGCTTAATATTGTGTAGACGATTGTACTTCCTGACTGCATTCATCTTTGCCACTTTTTGCAACGGCGTAAGTTTTTGCTGTCTAGCCATTTTGCACCTCGGAGCTGCTGTTCCTTCGTTCTGATGACCCGGAACCCCGTCCTGAGGCAAGAACAGATTCGAGTTCCCAGCGCAAGGCATACGCCCTAGAAATTAACCGGGATCCGAATCAAAGATGGAATCGTAACGAGGTCAGACGTCTTCGAGCGGCTGCCGCATCACTTCCAGTACATTGCGTTGGAATTCCGGCAGCTCATCGAGGAACAGCACGCCGTTGTGGCCGAGCGAAACTTCTCCCGGTCGTGGCACGGCACCGCCGCCAATCAGACCGGCATCGCTGATGGTATGGTGCGGCGAGCGAAACGGCCGCGTGCCGACGAGGCCGCGCGAATCGTCGAGCGTCCCCGCGACGCTGTGAATGCGCGTCGTTTCGATCGCTTCGTCCAGCGACATCGGCGGCAAAATCGTCGGAATGCGCTTCGCGAGCATCGTCTTTCCCGCGCCCGGCGGCCCGATAAGCAGGATGTTGTGGCTGCCCGCGCAGGCCACTTCGAGCGCGCGCTTGGCCGACATCTGCCCGCGAACATCGCGCAAGTCCACCGCATAGCCGCTCGATTCCGCCAGCATCTGCGACGTGTCGACGCGCACCGCCTGAAACGACTCCGGAGCGTTGATCAGGTCCGCCGCCTGCACCAAGGATTTCACCGCGAAGACTTCGATATCCGGCACGACGGCCGCTTCTCGCGCGTTCGCTTCGGGCACCACCACGGTCCGCACTCCGCGCTGTCGCGCCGCCAGCGCTGCCGAAAGCGCGCCACGCACCGAGCGCACGCCCCCATCGAGCGACAGCTCGCCCAAAAACACGTGCGAGTCGAGCACTTTGCCGTGGAACGATCCCTGGCAGCCGAGTAGCCCGAGCGCCATCGGAAGATCGAATGCGGAGCCTTCCTTGCGAATGTCGGCGGGAGCGAGATTGATGGTTACGCTTTGCGGCGAGGGGAAATCGAAGCCGCAATTTTTCAGCGCGGATTTGATTCTTTCGCGGCTTTCCTTGACGGCCACATCGGGCAGCCCAACGACGTTGAAGTCGCCCATCCGGCCGGCGCCAATGTCGACCTCGACTTCGACGAGGTAGGCGTCGATGCCAAAAACCGCCGCGCTGAACGTTTTGAATAACATTTGAGAAAACCCGCGCCCTCGTAGCGCATACGAGGGACGCCCTTAGGGGTTCGAGCGTAACTCAAAACCTGTATTCATGCCAGTGATACTATGCATTTGATTACCGGCGCGGCTTTCGGCAGCCTCGCGCGTTCCGCCGTGGTATTCTTGGAAAAAGTATCGCAGGAGCTTGGGAACCAATGATTCCGCTGGCGACATACCTCCCGAATTCGTCGCGCACTGGCGCTCGGCCAACGCCTTCTTTCGCCATCCTATTTGCCGCGAGCGTTTTGTTTGCCGCGGCCGTGTTCGCCGCTCCGGCGCGCGCGCAAAGCAAAGCCGAGGGTCCGCTTCCCGGCGAATACAAAGACGCCAAAGCCGTCCAGTTGAACAATCACGGCATGGAGCTTTACGAGCAAGGCAAGGTCGACGACGCGATTGCGTCATTTCGCGAGGCCATCCAGCGCGTGCCCGATTTCCCCGAGGCTCTCGATAATCTGGCGCTGGCTCTGGAATCGAAGGGCGGCGACGACGAAGCCGTCGGCGATCTCCAAAAAGCGCTCCAGTTGAGGCCGAAGGACGCCATCGCCCTCAATAATCTGGGCCTCGCCTACTTTCACAAGCACAAGTACGCCGATTCCATCGACTCATATCAAAAGGCTCTCGAAATCCGCCCAAAATATCCCGAGGCACAGAACGGTCTCGGTGCCGCATACATGCAGTCCGGCCGCCTGGATGACGCGACTGCCGCATATCGCCAGGCGCTCGAGCTTCGCCCAGACTATGTCGACGCGATGAACAATCTCGGCGTCACCCTCGAACGCCAGCACCAGTGGGACGCTGCGATCGATATGTACAAGAAGGCGCTTTCGCTCAGTCCGAATGCCGCCGATATCCGCGCGAATCTGGCGAATGCGCTGCGCGAATCCGGCCGGCACGACGAGGCCCTTTCGGCTTTTCAAGAGCACGTTCAGGCCGAACCCAGCGACGCGTCCGCGTGGTTCCAGCTCGGCCACCTGCAATTCGCAAAGCGCCAATTCGAAGACGCCAATTCCAGCTTTACGAAGTCGCTGCAAATCGACCCGAACCAGCCCGAGGCCGAGTTCAATCTCGCCGCCAGCGAATACGCGCTCGGCCGCTTTGCCGACGCCGCGACGTGCTACGAACGCGGCCTCGCCCTCAAGCCGAACGACGCGCACGCCCTCCTCAATCTCGGCAACGCCTATTTGCAGCAACAGAAATACGACGACGCCATTGCGGCCTACCAAAAAGCGCTCGCGATTCAGCCGGACTTCCCCGAAGCGCTTGTCAGCCTGGGCCACGCGCAGTTTTCCAAGGGCGATCTCGATCTCGCTGTCGCGTCGTTTCGCAAATACGTCGCCTTGCGCCCCTCCGATTCCGAGGGGCAATTCAATCTCGGCAACACTCTCTACAATCTTGGCCAGTTCGCGCAGGCCGCGGACGCCTATCGCCAAACGATTCGCCTGAACCCGGAGCTCGCCCGCGCGCACTACAATCTCGCGATGGCGCTCACCGGTCTGCGTGATTACAAGCCCGCCAAAGCCGAATTCCTCGAAGCCAACAAGCTCGATTCATCGCTCACACCGCCGAAGGGAACTCTTCCCGACAAATAATTCCTCCGCACGATTCTCTTGCTGAGTCGGTCAACTTGACGAAGTCCAGCTCCCGAGCCTCTGCCTTCCCCGGTCCTTTACACTTCGGCCCGCACACCGTATGCTGTGCCGCAAACATTCGTGCCGGCGATTGCTTTGGCGGATCCAGCCGCGCGGGAGGAGTTCATGATCGGCATCATTATTCTTCTTGCGGTCGTTGTCGTCGTCGTCTTCGTGGTCGTCGGGATGTACAACGGCCTGGTTCAGTTGAAAATCCAGTGCGACAACGCCTGGGCCGACATCGACGTGCAGCTCAAACGCCGCTACGACCTGATCCCGAATCTCGTCGAGACCGTCAAGGGATACGCAGGTCACGAAAAAGACACGCTCGAAGGCGTCGTGGCTGCGCGCAATCGTGCCATGACCACCGAGGGTCCCGCCGCCAAGGCCGAAGCCGAAGGCATGCTGACCCAGGCCCTGCGCCAGGTTTTTGCTCTCTCCGAGGCGTATCCGCAACTCCGCGCCGTCGAAAGCTTCAATCAGCTCCAGCAAACGCTGAATCAGCTCGAGGACACCATCCAGAACGCGCGCCGCTACTACAACGCCGTCGTTCGCGACCTCAACACGAAAATTCAGCAGTTCCCCTCCAACATCATCGCGGGGATGTTCAATTTCAAGCCGCGCGAATTTTTCGAGATTGCCGCGCCGGCCGAGCGCGAAGTTCCCAAGGTAAGTTTCGGCGCCGGGGCAGCGCAGTAAAGCCGCACACGGATGAGTCGTTCACAATGAAGACACTGCGCCGCGGCGTCGCCCTTCTCTTGCTCGCGTGGCTGACCGCACTTCCCGCGGCGGCGCGCGAACTCACGTTTCAGAACTTCGATTCGCGGGTCACCGTAAATCCGGACGGCACGCTGGACGTCTCCGAAATCATCGAGGTCCATTTCTCCGGCGAGTGGCACGGAATTTACCGCACGATTCCCATCGAATACACCACGCCGCAAGGCACCAACTACACGCTCTTCCTCGATTCCGTCGGCGCCACAGACGAGTCCGGCGGTGCCCTGAAAGTCGAAGCGAGCCGTCAGGGCGCGAGCGTGCAGTACAAGATTTATATTCCCGGCGCCGAGGACGCGACCCGCCGAATCACCTTTCACTACCGCGTTCTCGATGGCCTGAAATTCTTTCCCGACCACGACGAGCTCTATTGGAACGCCACGGGCAACGAGTGGGACGAGCCGATTCAGTCGGCGAGCTCCGAAATCGAGCTGCCCTCGGGCACCACTGGCATTCGCACTCTCGCGTTCACCGGCGCGTACGGCTCGCGCTCTGAGGACGCCGAAGTTCACGTCGATGGCGAAAAAATCACCGTACGCACGCGTCACGCGCTGGCCTATCACGAAGGTCTGACCGTCGTGATCGGTTGGGACAAAGGTTTCGTGCATGAACCCGGCGCGGCCGAATCGATCGTCCTCTTCCTCCGCAGCAACTGGATTCTGTTTCTCCCCATTCTCGCCTTCGCAGTGATGTTCTGGCTTTGGTGGACTTACGGGCGCGATCCGCGGCGGATGGCCATCTCGGTGCAGTACGAGCCTCCCGATTCTCTGACACCCGGCGAAGCCGGAACTCTCGTCGACAACGAAGCCGCCATGCACGACATCACCGCGACGCTCGTCGATCTCGCTGTGAAAGGCTATTTCGTCATCCAGCAGCTCGATCAAGACCAGATGCTCGGCCTGCTTCATCACAAGGAATATATTTTCAATCTGAAGAAGCCGGCGACGGAGTGGAAGGACGCGAAGCCGCACGAGTTGGCGATGCTCAACGCGTTCTTTGACGCCGGCGCGCGGAACTCGGTGAAGCTCTCCGAGCTCCAGAATCACTTCTATACCAGTCTTCCCGTGATGCGCGATTGCATCTTCGCCGCCCTCATCAATGACGGTTATTATCTGCATCGGCCGGACCGGGTGCGCCAGGTTTATATCGTGAGCGGAATTTTTCTCGGCGTCGCCATCTTCGCATTCGGGGTTTCGGCCGGCGCGAACTACGGCGTCGCGCCAACCAGCGCGTTTCTCAGCGGTCTCCTCACGGCCGCGGTTATTTGCGGCTTCGGATGGTTCATGCCGGCGCGCACGATTCAAGGCGCGCGCGCATTCGAAAAAGTTCTCGGCTTTGAGAATTTTCTTGGCCACGTCGAAGCCGACCGTCTTGCGCGGCTCGTCCAAACCCCCGAGCTGTTCGAAAAATATCTCCCGTACGCCATGGCGCTGCAGGTCGAAAAGAAATGGGTGCAGGCCTTCGCCAACATAGCCATGCAGCCGCCGCAGTGGTATCAGGGCGCCTACGGCTCGGGCTTCGTCCCGTTGATGCTGGTCAGCGATCTCAGCGTGATGTCGAATCAGGCCTGGTCGACGATGTCATCCGCTCCGCGCAGCACCGGCGGCTCCGGTTTCAGCGGAGGCGGCGGATTTTCCGGCGGCGGCTTCGGTGGGGGCGGGGGCGGCGGATTTTAGTTCGCTAGGCTAGACATTCCCATTCCGTCCTCTTCCGGCGCAGCTCAGTCCGCGATGATTACGCGCGATTCCCCATTTGACCCGCCGCCGCGCTGCGCTTAGAATCCGCCCCACGTAGCGATGTCCTCTCCCGCCACAATTCGCAGTGACGCCAGTTGGCAGTCCATGAATTTGCGCTGGGATAATTTGTACTCCGAGGTCGAGCTCTACAAGGCTGCCGTGCGCCTCTACACCAACCCTCTGTTCAACTGGAGAAAAGCATTATCCACATCGACGGACGGCCAAACTCTCTACGACTTCGCGCGTCGCGGGCACCGCAATCTCGAAGAACTGCACCGGCGGCTCCAATGCCGCCAATTCCATTTCCGGCCGGGCCTGGCATTGCACTTCAATTTCAACGGCAGATCGCGCACGCTTTACATCTATCCATGGGAAGAACGCCTCGTCGATCTCCTTCTCTACCGGCTGTTGAGCCGGCG
Organism: uncultured Acidobacteriota bacterium; assembly: GCA_963771905.1. Classification (GTDB taxonomy): domain Bacteria; phylum Acidobacteriota; class Terriglobia; order Acidiferrales; family UBA7541; genus Palsa-147. Next base: position 683,017 of record CAVYVI010000009.1, on the reverse strand, counting down.
CTTCCACAATTGTTTCTCGCCGCATTCTTACGCCTATCGATACCGTGGCTTCGGAGTCGATCGCTGTCAACGAAAGATCGCCGCGCTTCTTCGAGCCGCACCCCCGCCGGTTTACATCATGAAGCGCGATATTGCCGATTACTTCCCGTCGGTCGACCATGAAATTCTCGAGGGACAACTGAAGAACGCCTGCGCTCCGGACGATTACTTACTCGAGCTGCTCGAAGAGCGAATTCGCTTTTCGTATCTGGAAAATGGCGTACCCTCCACGGCTTCTCGCGGAATCCCGTTCGGCACGGCGATTGCCTGCTTTTTTGCGAATGTGTATCTGACCGATCTTGATAAGCGGATGTCTCGCGTGCCGCGACTTTGCTACTTCCGATACGCCGATGATCTTCTTGCATTCTCGCCGGATCGCGACGCGCTCCTCGAGGCCCGAACAACTTTTCAACGCGAAATCGGCGCGCTCAATCTCAAGAGCAAACCGAGTCACGAACTCGATCTCTCCCTTTGTCAAAAGTCAGTCGAGGACCCACTTTTCCATGGCGCGACGCATTTCCGTCATTTGGGACTCGAATATCGTTCGAACGGCGTCACGGCTCTTTCGCGCGACAAATTTCGAAAGATCTGCAATCTCTTCCGTTTCCAATTTCGCCGCCATCGCGCAAAATTGGCGCGCATGATCGACCCCGGGAAGAAGGCGCGCCATGCGATTGAGCTCGCGCGAAAGGCACTCGACGCCAGCCCGCGCAACGTGGCCATCATTGACTATTACCTCAAGCACGTGGAAGACGAAGCGCAGCTCCGCCTGCTCGATCGCTGGCTCGCCGAAGAAGTCCTCTCCATCGCTTTCGGTGGCGGCCATCGCAAGAGCTATTTCCGGCTGATGCCGTACGACCGCCTGCGCGAAATGGGTCTCCCGTCGCTCGTACACCGTCGCCGTTTGATTCGTCACGGTCACATCGAATCGCCGTTCTTCGTCTGGAAGCAGACGCAGGCGGAAAAAAGTTCCAGGAGGCCGGCTGCCAGGCCGCATCGCTCGGATTCTCACGCAGCGAACGCGGTTTTCTCTCCGGTCCCCGAAGCAGCGGCTACGCAATCCTCGTGAGAGAGAGGGGCCGCCTGTCGAAGGGCGTCATCGAAGGCTGCTTCGCTGAAGCGAAGCAGACGTTTCCTGAGCCGGCCTTCTGGGAACTGGATGATCGGAGGCGTCGCCATGGGACTTCTTGACTGGCTGGGCTCCGCGTGTGTTTGCCCGTTGTGCCGGCAGAAGGGCGCGAAGCGGTTCGGCAACAAGGTGAAATGCGCCAGCATTGGTTGCGCCAATTACGATCGCGACTACGCGGAAAAGTCGCCTCAAACTCTGGGCGCGCCTGCGGAGCCGCTTCCCCGGCTTTCAGGAAACTTCAGTCCCGCCAGCACCATCGAGATTCGATATCGTAACTTCCGCGGTGATGACCAGACCTACGTCGGTGATGCTTCCACGATTCGAGAGGTAAACCAACACGTCAGCGTTTGCCTCGTTCCCACGGGAAAGCGGGTTGCGTTCGCCAAGAAGTGGCTCACCAACCTCCCCGACCTCCAACCTCGCGATTCTGGGCCAACGCCGACAGGCCGGGAGCGTCAAGTCTTGAGCTATCACAAGAAGCGAGGCTCGACGTCTCCGCTTTACGAGAGTCTCCGGCAAAAGTATCCGAACTTTTGAGGCTCCCGCGCGGACCCGCGCGGTGCGCCCGCGACGTCCGCGCGAAGATCAGTGAATGCGCAGCTCTTCGACGCGGTCGAGAATGTTGTGGTCCTCTTGCGCGTGATAGCGAATTCTCACCTGGTCGCCGACAGCAATCCCTCGTGGCGGTTCGCGCAGCTCGAATTCCATCGTACGAACTTCGGCTTCCCCGGCCACGGCGACGCGCAGGCTCGCGTCATTTAGCGCCACGATTTTCCCGACGAGCGTCTTCTCGACCGCCGTCTCATCGTCCGTATCGCCCGGAAAGATACGCCCGAGCCATCCGCGCTCCCGCAGATTGTCGTCCTCGAATTGCTGCGTCCACGCGTTGAGCACGCTCGACCGGTTCATGTAGCCGACCATCTTTTTCGGGTTCCCGCGTTCGACCACCGGCAGGCGCCCTACATTGTTCTGCAGCATTCGGAAGAGCGCATCGAAGGCGCGTTCATCCGGATATGCCACCAGAAGCGATTTCGACGCGGCCTCCCGCATGGTGAGGCTTCCGGCTGGATCCTTTTCAAGGGCGCGCAGCAGATCGCCTTGCGTCAAAAGTCCGGCGAGTTCGCCTTCGCGCGTGACGATCGGCAGCCCGCGCGTCAGGTTCAAGCTCAAATCGCCTTTCGCGATGCGGTCGCCGAGCTCTCTCAGCGTCATCTCCGGCAAGATTGTTACCACGCTCTGCCGCATCACATCCTTCACCCGCACTTGTTTCAAAATATCGGCTTCGAATTCCTGGTGGACGTCCAGGCCGCGCCGCGAAAGCTTCTCGGTCATAATCGAGCTGGGCAGGTAACGCAGCGCAATCGCGTCCGCGATCACCGAGACAATCATCAACGGCAATATGGAATTGAAGTCGTGCGTAATCTCAAACGCAAACACGATGAACGTAAACGTGGCCCGCGACGCCGCACCGAACACCGCGCCCATCGCCACCAGCGCATACGCACCCGGAGATAGATGCGCTCCCGGCACGATCCAGTTCACCACCATCGCGAAAACCCCGCCCATCGCCGCGCTCGACATAAACATCGGCGCGAGCAGCCCGCCCGACGTGCCCGACCCCAGCGAAATCACCAGTGCCAGCGCCTTGAACACCGCGATCATGATCAGCAGCTTCAACGCCAGGTTGTTGCTCAATATGTCGGAGATCGTGTCGTATCCCACTCCCAGCACCCGCGGCACGAAGAAGCCGATGATTCCCAGCCCAAGCGCTCCGATCGCCGGATGCCAGAAATCGCTGATTGGCAGGCGGTCGAATTGATCTTCCACCCAATAGAGAGTCTTCGTGAATCCGATGGCGGCAATTCCGCAAATCCCGCCGAGCAGCAAATAGTAGGGCAGCCCGTAGGGCACGCCGAAATCCACATTGCCCATCTGAAACATCGAGTGCTGCCCGAGAAGCAGGTAGCGCACGCTCGTCGCCAGCGTGCAGGCCACCACCAGCGGAATGAACGACCGAGCCCGGAATTCGAACAGCAGCAACTCAATAGCCAGAATGACTCCGGCCAGCGGCGTATTGAATGTCGCCGCCATTCCCGCTCCCGCTCCGCATGCCAGCAGCACTTTCCTTTCCGACGCCGTCATTGAGACCAGCTGCCCCACTAGCGATCCCACCGCGCCGCCGGTCTGAATGATCGGCCCTTCCGCCCCGAATGGCCCGCCGGTGCCGATGGCGATCGCCGCCGAGAGCGGTTTCAGAATCGCCACCTTCGCTTCAATCCGGCTGCGCGACGTCAGCACCGCTTCCATCGCTTCGGGAATTCCGTGGCCCTTGATTTTGTCGGAACCATACTTCGCCATAATTCCGACGATCAGTCCGCCGATTACGGGAATGGCGATCCTCCACGCACCGAGCGGCGTGTGCTCCGGGCTGCGGAAATGAAATGACCACTCGTGGTAATACGCCAGGTTCGTGAAGAGGCCGATCAGATCGTAGAGAACAAACGCAATCAGCCCGGCGCCGCTCCCGATAACTCCTGCGAGCAGCGAAATCAATCCCATCCGGTATCCGGAGACCGGAGCCGGCTTTCCTGGACCTGCCATTTCTTCAACAACGCTGCTCATGTTTGCTTCCATCTGAAGGAGAGCCCAACCTCATTGCGCGGAATCAGTGGCTGGATGCGATGCGCGCGTTCGCGCGCGTTTTTTGCCGCCCGCTGGAGTTTCCGGCCGCGCGCGCGTGCGATGATTCGTCGCGCCGCGCTCCATCATGCGAAATGAAAGTTTCCAGCGCTCGCAGCAATTTTTTCCCCGCCGTCCGCAGTTCCTCGCGATGCGGCAGAGAAATGTGTTTCATCCGGCTCTCGCCCTTGCGGGTCAGCTCGACGAGAACCTTGCGGCGATCCGTACGGCTGCGCAGCCGGCGGATCAGCCCGCGGGCCTCGAGCCGGTCCATCAATTCCACGGCGCTGTGATGTTGGATTTGCAGGCGTTCGGCCAGCGAGCCGATCGTGGCTTTCTGCGGCGCGGGAATGCCCTTGATCGCCAGCAGCGCCTGGTATTGCTGCGGCTCGAGGCCCGCTGCGCGCGCGTTTCGTTCGCTGAAGTTCAAATAGCGGCGGATCGCGTACCGGAAATCGGCGAGGGCCTTAAAATTGAAAACGCTTCGACTGGAGCTGGACATATCCAGTCACGATTATATCGTAACCCGATGTAAATTTCCTCTTCCTCCCGAGTTTGCATCGGAAACGTCACTGTCTGCACGGAAGCGCGGGCGGAGCTGAACGATGAGTGGGCCAGCCTAATAGAGCCCCGGAAAGAGCGCAGGAACGCGGCGCGCATAGTCCTCGAACTGCGCGCCAAATGTCTCGCGAAGCAGTTTCTCCTCGCGCCGGATGCGAATCACGGTGCCCACGACGAAAATCCCCACGCACGCCAGCAGCACGGGCCACTGCGTCAACGCCAGCCCCGTCGCCACGAGCATCCCAAACATCCCGAGATAGATCGGATTTCGCACCACGTCATACGGACCCTCGATGATCAGTTGATGTCCTTCCACCACTCGCGCGACGTACGCCCATTGCTTTCCCAGCGTTCGCACCGAAACAAGGACAAACCACACCGAAACCGCCGCGATCCCCACGCTCAATGCCGCCACGATCCACTCCAACCATCTCGCCATCGGCACAATCGGCCCCAGAGGATTTCGGTGGAAGAACCAGACGCACGCATACGCAACCATCTGGATTCCGATTCCCAATCGGGACATCGCGTCGCGCTTCCGCTCGGGCGCGCTGGGTGTTCTGTTGCGGACGGCAAATATCGCTGCAAACCCGAGCCACGCGAGCATGACGCCGGCCACCGCCAGCGCCGCTGGATAGTCGAGTTGAAACGTCATGCCAATCACTACGCTCGCGCGGGGCAACTTATATCAAACGTATTCGTGTTTCAGGCGGGCGCCTGCCTCGCGGATCAAAGCGGCTTGCGGTAGGACTTCTGCGTCTTGATGTGCTTATAACCCTCGCGCTCGTAAAACGCGTGAGCTCTCTCGCGGATCACATTCGTCCGCAACGAAACGGCCGTGCACCCGTGCTCGCGCGCCCACGCTTCGGCGCTGTCGATGAGAAGTTGCCCGACGCCTTGCGACCGGTACGTCTCATCCACGACGAGCCCCGCGATTTCAGCGCGTGCATCGGATTCAATCGTGCGCATCACGAAAATATCCAGGAACCCCGCCAGCATTCCGTTGGACGCGTCCGCCACAAACAGCGCGTGCTCGGGCATGGACTCAATCGCAGCGAGGCGCGCCGCAACCTGATGCTCGGTGGAAGGGTAACCGAGCTGCCCGCAAAGGCTAGTCAATCGGGGAACGTCGCTGCGCCGTGCCGGCCGGACATGAATCGCCGGCGAACTCGCGGAACTTGCCATCGTGGATTCTCCTCGCCCCGGCTCAGAAGAGTTTATCGGAATCGAGAAGAATCGTCACGGGCCCATCGTTCACGAGTTCCACCGACATGTGCGCTTGAAACACGCCCGTTGCCACGAGGACGCCGAGCGCTTCGACGGCGCGCACGAATTCCTCGTAGAGAGCCTTGCCTTTTTCCGCAGGCGCGGCTCCGATAAAGCTCGGCCGCCGCCCGCCGCGCGTATCGCCGTACAGCGTGAATTGCGAAACCGCCAGCATCGCGCCGCCCGTCTCCACGAGAGAGCGATTCATCTTGCCGTTTTCATCGTTGAAGATGCGCAGGTGAATGATTTTCTCGGCAAACGCCGCCGGTGTTTCCGGCGCATCGTTCGCGCCGACGGCCACGAGCACCGCCAGCCCCGCGCCGATTTCACCCGTCACGCGCCCGTCCACAATCACTCGCGCGCGGCTCACCCGCTGCACCACCGCTCTCACCGAATCATCTCCGCGTTCCGCAATGGCCGCCCGCTCTAGTGCGCGGCGCTCGCCGCCGGCGCCGGTTTCCGCGGCAGCAGCTCCGGCAGTTGCGCGATGTTGTACGCCGTCACGGCCATCACCTGCGCCCCTTGAATCAGGTCCGCCTCGTGCGCCTGGTCGAACGTGTCAGCTTGCGAGTGATGCGTCTCGAAATACTGCGCCGCCTCCTGAATGCCGTAGAAGCCCGGCACGCCCACCGCATCGAACGACGCATGGTCGCTGCCGCCGAGCAGGCGCTCGCTCATTTCCAGCATCCCGAGCGGTCGCAGCGGCGCCGTCAGCCTTTGCATGACTTCCTGATCCTGAAAATTCTCCATCAAGCCGAAGCTGATAATTTTTCCCGTGCCGATGTCGTCGATCAGCGCCGCTGAAATTTTCGGCCATTCGTCCTTGTGCGCTTCAACGTACGCGCGCGAACCGTTCAGCCCCTGCTCTTCGCCGCTGAACAGCACGAAGCGAATCGTCCGTTTCGGCTTCAGCCCCAGCTTCTCCATCGCGCGCGCTGCCTCCAGCGCCACCATCGATCCCGTGCCGTTATCCGTCGTGCCCGTGCCGAGATCCCACGAATCGATATGCGCACCGACGATCACGACTTCATCCGGCTTCTCGCTGCCGCGAATTTCTGCCACCGTGTTGTAAACCTCCACTGGCTGGTCCCCGATCGTGTTCGTGATGTCGACTTCCGCCTCCACCGGCCCGCGCTGCAAGAGCCGCCAGATCAGCGAATAACTTTCCGACGTGGCGAATGCCGCCGGAATCGGCGCTATCGAATACGTCCGTCCGCCGAGCCCGGTCATATTGAACAGCGCATCCGGCTTTCCGGAATCGGTCAGCATCGCGTTCACGCCCTCGGCTTTGAAGAATTCATTTCGCGCGGTGATGAATTGCCTGTACTCCGGTCCGTATTGAATCGGCTTTTCGTTCGGCCGTTTCGGCGCGATCAGCACCACGTTGTCGCCGTACGGCACGAGCATCGGATTGATCGCCGGCGCGTCCGGCGCCGGAAGCAGCAGCGGCTGGGTCATGATGACGATCGCGCCCTTCAGCTTCCCCTTGTACGCTTCCAATTCCTCCATCGACGTGGCCTTCACATAGACGATCGGTCCGTGAACCGTTCCATTCGTGCTCGGCGCCCACGCATACGATGCGAGCGCGAGCGGATGTTCGGCCGGGCTCAAAATCCTCCCGTGCGCCGTGCCGCGCGTCCATGCATGCGCGATCTGCCAGCCCTCGAGATGCGCATTCGCGAGGCCGTAGGCCGCGAATCTCTCCTTCGTCCAGTCGTTCGCTTTCTTCAGATTCGCCGATCCCGTCAGCCGCTCGCCGATCATGTCCGACAAATATTCGAGGTTCGTCATGATTTCGTTGTGATCCTTGATCTCGGCGATGATTTGTTGATCGGTCGCGGCCATTTCCTCCGTCACCACGCGCGGTTCCTGTTGCGAATTCCCTTGCTGGGCGCGCAACGCGATCGCGCACCCCGCGGCCAACGTCAAAATAACTCCGGCAATCACACTGCGCCTGACATTCATGCGTAATGCCCCCTTGTTCTCTTTCCTGCGCAATCTTTAGAGCCGGGAGATTGTATGCGCCTGCTTCCGCCGAGGCAACCGCGCATCGCGCCAAAATATTCTTCGACGCGACTCGGGTTCTCTCGCGCCGGAATCTGTGTTAGAAGAAGAGCGCACCAATCCCGCGAGGCCCAACGCATTGAAACTCGCACTCATCGGAACTCACGGCGTAGGCAAGACCACCCTCGCCTACGAAACCTGCTCGCTCCTGAAGAAAGCCGGCTACAACGTCGAGCTCGTCACCGAAGTCGCCCGGCACTCGCCTTTCCCGGTGAATGCCGCGACCACGCTCGAAGGCCAGCTCTGGATTCTTCACGCGCAGATTGCCGCCGAGCTTGATGCTTCGCGCCGCGCTCCGCACGTCGTCTGCGACCGCTCGGTTCTCGACAACTATTGCTACCTCGTCAACAAATTCGGACGCCAGTCGCAACTCGAGGTATGGCTCGCCTGGTGGATGGAAACCTACGCGCTCCTCGCCGGCGTTCCCTGCGTCGACGGAGGCATCACCCCCGACGGCTTCCGCTCCGAAGATCGCGCGTTCCAGCAGCGCATCCACGAGCTTCTGAACGAGCTTCTCCGCACGGAACCTTTCTCGATCGTCCGCGGCCGAGTCCTCTGGCTCGAAGCGCGTGACCGGCATGCCTGGGGCCAGCAAATTTTCTCGGCCGCCGTGCCTTTGATCGACGGCGCTCTTCCCGAGCAGGCCCAGAAATCCGCCGCGCGCTGAAACTCCTTTCACCATGGACAACGCGCCGTCCCCGACGAAATCGCAGCCGGAATCGCCGCCGAATTCCCGCTGGCTCACCCGCGGCGTTCTCGGCATAGGCCTTGCCAGCCTCTTCTCCGACTGGGGCCACGAAGCCGCCACTTCGATTCTTCCGGCTTTTCTCGCGAGCCTCGGCGCGCCTGCTGTCGCGCTCGGAATCATCGAAGGCGTTTCCGACGGCCTCTCGAGTTTCGCGAAGCTGGCCGGCGGCTGGATCGCCGATCGCCCGCACGCCCGAAAGCCCACAGGCGTCATCGGCTATTTCGCCACGGGCATTTCCACGTTTGGTTACGCCTTTGCTCAAAGTTGGCCGGCCGTCTTCGCCCTGCGCGCCTTCGGCTGGCTCGGACGCGGCAGCCGCGGCCCGTCCCGCGACGCTTTGCTGTCGGACAGCGTCGCGCCCGAAAAACTCGGCAGGGCCTTCGGCTTCGAGCGCGCCATGGATACGGTGGGCGCGGTTCTCGGTCCGCTCTGCGCCACCGCGCTGGTCACCTCGTGGGGCGCGCGCGGCGTTCTTCGCGCAACGATTGTCCCGGGATTATTGGCCGCCCTTGCTTTCGCGCTGCTCGTCCCAGCCGGACGCAAATTGCAGGGTCGGCGCGCCCCGAGTTTCGTCACAAGCCTCCGCCAATTGCCGCCGGGCTACTGGAAATATCTCGTGGGTGTTCTCGTTCACGGCCTCGGTGACTTCGCCCCGACGCTCTTGATTCTCCGCGCCACTCAAATTCTTGTCCCGCGCTACGGCCTCGCTCGCGCTTCCGCCATCGCGATCGGCCTCTACACGTTTCACAATTTCGTCGACGCCGTCGCCGTTTATCCGGCCGGCGCCCTGGGCGACAAAATCAGCAAGCGCCCGCTTCTCGCCATCGGTTATATTTTCGGCGCGGCCGTTGCCGTGGGCTTCATCTTCGCTACGCCCACGATTCCCGTCCTCATCCTTCTCTTTGGCCTCGCGGGAATTCACCTCGCGGTTCAGCAATCTGTCGAGAAATCGCTCGCGGCGGAATTGCTTCCCGCCGAATCGCGCGGCTCCGGCTTCGGCGTTCTTGCCACGGCGAATGGACTCGGTGATTTCGCCTCGAGCGTTGCGGTGGGTGCGCTGTGGTCAAGCGTCTCGCCGAATGCGGGATTTATTTATTCGGGGATTCTTATCCTCGCGGGAGCGGCGCTGATTCTTCGCTCGCGCTAATCCGCTCGGCTCTTCGCTTTCGAGCGGCGACGCGCTTTCTTCCGGGAGCGCGGCGCCCTTTGGCACTGCGGACAATAGTAACTGCTGCGGCCCGCCACGATCATTCGCGCGATCCGCCCGCGGCAACGCACGCACTTTTCCCCTTCCCGCTGATACACGCGATGCCGCATCTGAAATTCGCCGCTCCGCCCGTCGGCTCCGATGTAGTCCGAAATCGAAGATCCTCCCAGACGGATCGCTGCTTCAAGAATGTGGCGCATCGCCGCGTACAGCCGCGCAATTTCCTCGCGCTTCAAATTCGCGGCCAGACGCGCGGGATGAATCTTCGAGCGCCATAGACTTTCATCGGTGTAGATATTCCCCATCCCGCGAAATACGCTCTGATCGAGCAGCAGCGCCTTGATCCGCGCGCGGCGATGTTCGAGCTGGCGGCGAAATTCTTCGGCCGTCACTTCCAGCGGATCGGCGCCGAGCTTGCCCAGAACCTGCGTCTTCATCGATTCCGGCGCCAGCAGCATCCGTCCGAACCGCCGCGCATCCCGAAAACGCAATTCCCTTCCATCATCGAGCGTGAAGAACGCGTGCGTGTGCGGCGGGATTGCTTCGTTTGCCGCCGTCACCGTGAGCTGTCCGGTCATGCCGAGATGAATCAGGAGGTGCAGACGTCGCGCTTCTTTCGCCAAAGGTTGGAGTTCGAGTTGCAGAAATTTTCCGTGCCGCCGGACGGCCACGAGTTGGCTCCCCGGAATGGAATCGCCCAGCTTCTCCGGGTCTTCCATCATGTTCACTTTGCCCGCGCGCAATTCCACCACGCGCCGCCCCGGCAACACGGCCTGCAACCCGCGCACGATGGTTTCTACTTCAGGAAGTTCGGGCAACTCCGCGCCTCGCACACCCACTATAGCGCAGCGGCGTTTGAGGGACTACGAACCGCTCCTGCAGATCGTTCGAGGTCCTTTTGGTTTATTCGCCGCCCTTGCGAATCGTTTGAGGATAAACAAACCAGAACGCGCCGATGACCACGAACGCGGCGCCGAGCGGGACATGATGCGCTAAACAGAAGACGATTCCGGCAATCACAAAGATAATCCCTGCGAGATAGCTGAGTTGCTTCATCTGTCCAAGATCCATCTCGTTCGCTCCCTTCCCGGTTCACGCGAGGCGCCGAATCGAACGAATGAAATCAGGGCAGCGGAATTCCCGGCGATGCCACGATTCCCGCCATCCGCAGGATCTCCGTGTACTCTTCGTCGGTCAGTGGAGAAATCGTCAGCCGCGTATTCTTCAGAAATTTGATCTTCCGCAGCAATTTGTTTTCCCGCAGTTCTTCAAGTCTGACCTGTCGCGGCAGCCGCTCCACCGCTCGCAAATCGATGACCAGTTTTTTCGTTTCCGGGTGGTGCGGATCGGGATATGGATCGCGGCTTACTTCCGCGAGCGCGTAGAGCGCATGGTCCGGCTTTCCGTGATAGAGAAGCGCGCGGTCGCCCTTTTTGAATTGCTTGAGCTGGCGCAGCGCGTCCGGCTTGTGGCCGGCATGGCGCCACATTTCCTTCCCTTTTACGAAGAGCGTATCCCAGTGATAGACCCGCGGGTCAACTGCCAGGAGCCAACGGCGTGGTTTCAAGGCGGTCTGTGTCATCGAATTGTGTCGCGCGCACTATACACGCATGCGCAGGAAAGTGCGAAAAATTATGAGGGGGCAAACGAACTTGCAGGAAAAACGTCAGCCGGCGGAGCTAGCCGACCTCCACGAAGATGTCATCGCCTTTAATTTCAATAGGATAGCAGTCCACGCCCACAGCCGGATTCATCGTCGTTTTCCCCGTCGTCACGTCGTACGTCCAGCCATGCCAGGGGCACGTCACGATCTTTCCGGTCAGTTGGCCTTCGCCGAGCGGCCCTCCGCGATGCAGGCACACGTTATTGATGGCATAGAGCTTGCCTTCCACATTCGCGATTGCAACGGTCGTCCCGTCGAGCTGAAATTCGCGGATCGTCCCCGCCGGGACTTCGTCTTTCTTCGCCGCTCGCAACAGTGCCATTCAGAACTCCTATGTAACAGCTTGATTTATCGCGGTGCAGGTGACTGCGCAACCATCACGCCCTTCGTGAAATCTTCCACCATTTCAGGCCGCAGCCGCACTTCCGTCGGCTTCTTCGCCAAAGTCATCTGATCGATCTTGTCCTGCAGTTTCAGCAAAGCGTAGAACAAGCCCTCCGGCCGCGGCGGGCAGCCTATTACGTACACATCCACCGGCACGATCCGATCCACGCCCTGCAGCACCGAATAAACATTAAACGGCCCGCCCACGCTCGAGCACGCGCCCATCGAAATGCACCACTTCGGATCCGGCATCTGATCCCACACGCGCCTCAGCACCGGCGACATCTTCAGCGTTACGGTCCCGGCGACGATCATCAAGTCCGCCTGCCGCGGCGACGGTCGAAACACCTCGGCCCCGAATCGCGCAATGTCGAAGCGCGACGTCGTCGACGCGATCATTTCGATCGCACAGCACGCCAGCCCGAACGTCAGCGGCCAAATCGCGCTCTTTCGCGCCCAATTGAAGACGTAATCCACCGTCGAAAGCACGTAGCTGCGTTCAAACCGGTTATCGAGGACACCCATTGGCCTGTTTCACCTCGCGAAGGGCGAGTATACGCATCGCCTTCTGTTGAGTCAAAGTCCCGGCGGAATTTTGTGGATGCAGGAAGCCGCAAATCCGGGTGTCGCGCTCAGAGCATGACAATCTTGGCCCGATTGCGCCCGGCGCGTTTGGCCTCGTAGAGCGCCCGATCCGCTTCGGTCATCATCCGGCTGAAATCCATCAACTCTCTTCCATGGAAGCCGGCGACGCCGAAGCTGGCCGTGACCGTCACGGTCTCTCCGCGAAAACCAAACTTCTTCGCCTCGAATTGCTCGCGAACCCGCTCCACGGTCATCTCGATATTTTCTTTCGCAACGTGCGTCAGCACCAGAATAAATTCCTCGCCGCCCAGTCGCCCGCAAATGTCGGACGCCCGCGTGCACCCTTTGAGAATCTCGGCCAGCGACTTCAAGACCGTATCTCCCGCATCATGGCCGTAACTGTCGTTCACTCTCTTGAAGTAGTCCAAATCCGCCACGATGACCCAAATCGGAAACCCATGCCGCGACGCACTGCGCACTTGCCTCGACGCCCAGTCTTTGATCGTGCGCCGGTTCGCCAAACCTGTGAGCGGATCGGTGCCCGCGAGTTCTTCCAGTTGGCGGTTCTTGGCTTCGATCTGCCTTTGCAGATCGATGATCTTTCGCCCGACGCCCACGCGCGCGACGAGCTCTTCCGGATTGAATGGCTTCTTCACATAGTCATTCGCTCCGGCCGCCAATCCCTCTACCACGCTTCCTTTTTCCGACATTCCCGTGACCAGAATGATGTACGTATAAGGCTTCTTCGAACTCCCGCGAATTCGCTCGCACAGTTCGATCCCGGAAAGATCCGGCATCATCCAGTCCGTAATCACCAGGGAAGGCTGGTACTTCGTGAAGAGTTCCAGTGCTTCCGCGCCGCTCTTGGCAAAGAGCAGCGCGTAGTTCCCGGCAAGCGCGTGCTCGAAAACTTTGCGGCTGACCGGCGAATCGTCCACGACCAGGATCTGAAAGTTGCCCTCAGACGTGTCCGTTCGCGATTCAGCGCCTTGTCGTCCTAGCTTCAGCACACGCTTCCACCAGATTGTCTTGCGGATAGAACTTCAAACCATCGTAGCAGAGATTCCAGCGGCGGCTAATTTTTCGGAGTCACGTTTCGCTATGTATAACGCCCGTCGCGCCCGGAATCGCACAAATTCATCGCTCTGAATTCGCGCGCCACTGAACTTTCGAAACGCTATGCAGGACGACCGGTATTCCGCGATGGACGAGTTCGCGTTCGTAGGCCATCCCGAGCTTTTTCATCACGGCGAGTGACGCCGAATTCTCCGCGCGCGCGATTGCTACAACGCGCTCCAGTCCAACGCGCGTAAACGCATCCCGCGAAACTTCCCGTGCGGCTTCCGTCGCGATCCCCTGGCCCCAATGATTTTTCGCGAGCCACCAGCCGATCTCGATTTCTTTCGTTCCATCGAGCGGCTGGATTCCGCAGAACCCCGCGAGTTCTCCGCTGCTCTTGAGCGAAAGCTTCCAAAGGCAATACTCGCGTCCGGCAAAATGGCGCATCTGCCGCGCGACGAATTCCTGCGTCTGCGCTTCGCTCCACGGCGTGCCTCCGGTGATGAACCGCATCACCTCCACATCCGTCGAGATCAAATGAAACGCGCGCCAGTCCTCCATCCTCCACGGCTCAAGCCGCGCGCGCGCCGTTTCGAGATGCGCGGTTCGCGGATTCCCGAATCGGCCTGATTTCGATTTGTCTCGCGCCAATGTGCCTCTCCTCTTCACAGGTGGCGCCTTCGCCCCTCTCTCGGGCCATAGCCTTCCATCAGATGCCAATCCGGCCCTTCGTTCCAGTCCATCATGCGAAACTCCCGGAAAAACTTCTCCACATCGCCGCCCCTCAATTTCCGGCACAGATGGCTGAGCGTCTTCTGTTCCCGTCCTTCCAGCGTGCGCATCTCCGCCTTCACGTATTTCGCATGCTTCGGAAAAACATTCGCGAACAACTCCCGTCCTTCCGGCGTTAAATGCACGTGAATGATTCGCCTGCCCGTCGCCTTTGCACGGGAGCGCCTCCTCGCCGTCCCTTTGCCGGACCTGCCCGCAGGAGCCTTCGCGTAAGCGCGCCTCTCTGCCGGCGCTTTGGCGCGCAGCCTCGCCGTCACCCTTCTCACCCTTCCCAGGTCCTCCAATCTGCTCACCACCCACGCAATATTCTGCTTGCTGCATCGAAATCGCCGGCTGATGTCCGTCTGATATTGCGGCCCCCGCCTGTAAATCCTCTCCATCACCCGATATTCCATCATCGTTAAATCGAACGACGCGAGCTGCCCGCTGAACTCATCCCGCAACCACTCCGCCGTATCCATCAAATCCACGTAAGCCTGGTACGCCCTTTGCGTCTTTCCCCGCTCGTTGATATGCCGTCGCCGCATGAACTCATCCTCACCGCCAATTGGCATCCTCGTTCCTACAAGCCTACGTAACCAATCCAGCAAAAACTCCCGCCGGGTGCTGTCCACAGCATCGCCATCCGTAAAAATATTGACGCCCGTCAATTCCTCGCCCCAGGATTTTTCTTGTCATTCCGAACGCAGTGAGGAATCTGCTTTTCGTTCTTCGGGAGCACTCCGAAAAGCTCCACCGAAGGGCGAACTGCCGCGATGGTATGATCCGTTCGCGACGCCAATTCAGGCCGAACCGAAAATATGCACGCACAGCATGGGCCGCCCGCCTTCGGGAGATGTCCGATTCCCCGGCTGATCAGGCACAATAGTCGGCCAGCCGCATCATAGGAGTCAGGCGCGCGCCCGTGAATCAGCGATCGCGGTTCTTCGATAGCGTTAAGAGCTCCGCTGGTCTTGCTTTGCCCTGCAGCGGCATACTGCGAGTGAGGGTGGTTGTATGAATGATCTCTTGAAAGAGGCTGTTTCGCTTTCGCTCTTCGGCAAGTGCGTTGCCGCAGTCGTCGGAATCGTCATTATTCACGCCGCGTTCCGCGTCCTCGAACAAACACTTCCCCGGCGCTTTGGCCGCGCCGATGCGCGCTATAAGGTTCGCAAGTTCGTCGTCTTTTCCGGATACCTCACGATTCTCCTTTTCCTCGCTATCCTCTTTGAGGACCGCTTGGGCCGCCTCAGCTTTGCCGTCGGTCTCGCCGGCGCGGGTGTCGCCGTAGCCCTGCAGGACGTGCTGGCCAGCATTGCTGGCGCCTTCTCCATCGGCTTTTCAAAGCTGTACGCCGTGGGAGACAGAGTTCAGATCGGCGAGACGCGAGGTGACGTGATCGACATCGGGCTCTTGCGAACCACCTTGATGGAAACCGGCGACTGGGTCAGCAAGGATTTGTACAACGGCCGGATCGTTCGCATTCCCAACAGCACCGTCTTGAAGGGGTCCGTTTTCAATTACTCGCAGGGATTCCAGTTTATCTGGGACGAAATTAAAGTGGTGTTTACAAACAGCAGCGATTGCCGGCTCGCCAAGGAAATTCTTTTGCGCGCCGCCAAAGAAGCGATTGGCGAGTACCTGGCCGAGGCCGAGGCTTCCTGGAAGGTTGTGAGTGACAATTTTCGCAGCGCAAACCCTCCGTTGGAACCTACCGTCTCACTCGCCGTGAACGCCGGATCGCTCGAATTCACCGTCGACTACGTGGTCGACTACTCGAAACGAACGGCCATGAAAGATCGCTTGTTCACCAGAATCGTTCAGGAAGTCGCAAACAGCGATGGACGGCTTGAATGGGCATCATCGGTAGTTACTATCCTGACCCAGCCGCCGGCCCCGGGCGCGCTCGAAGCGCCCCCGTCACCTTCGCCCCGCGCCACCGGTCGCACGGCAGGTCCTCAGTAGTGCCCTTTGCCTTGCCACTTCTCCCTGCATCACGCCGCGCGCCCCACTCGTCCTGAATTCGCGTCATGCGCACGAAGGATCCTCGCGCAGCAAGCGTGCCGCTTTCGGCCCGTCCCCCGCACCCATTCATGAACTGCCGCGATGCGACTACGCGTTCACGACGGCGGTCCGGGTCGAGCGGAACACACGTAGCCAAAGCATGGGCCATCCGCCAGAATGGCCTTAGACCTCAATTGCTTGGGAGTGGGTAGTAGCTGGTGTGGCCTTTGGCCGGAGGCTGAGCGACGCTCTGAACATTGTTTCGTTTTAGCAAGTCTCGCACCCAGGATCCCGGAACCGCCAACATAATTCCCGAACTCTGCGCCAGCGGAACTCCCTCAACAGCGCTGAAAAGCGGAGCGGGCTCAGCTTGGACAATGACACCTATGACCTCCCCGGTATCTAGCCGGACCACAGGCGAGCCGCTGTTGCCCTTGTTTCCCGAGGCGCTAATTTGAAGCAATTCACGCTGACCTGCGGGAACTCTTCCTGCATTTGGATTGGTAGTTCTAGTGGCAGCAACAGTTCCGAACTGAGTGGCAAGATTCCATGAGCCGAGTGGAAAACCAGCAATAGCAATGAACTCTCCGGTAACCGGTTCGGCAGTTGAAACCCGCAAAGACGCTACGGGTTTTTCCGTGCCGGGGTTGCTCTTGTTCCCGGTAAACTTCCCCAACGGACCGGCGATCTTGCAAAGCGCCAAATCGTGAGGCGCATCCGTTTCGACCAAATCGAACCGTTGCCCAATGATGTCGCCGCTCCTCTGGCGTAATCCAACAGTCATCTCAGCTGATTTGCGATCGTATTCCTTGAGCACGTGCCCCGCGGTGACGAAGTAGCCGTCTGGCGTCACCAAAAAACCAGTGCCGACAACTTGCATAAGTACCAGATTCCCGGGTTCGCTGTACCAAACTGGAAGCACGGCAAAATCTACGTTACGAGCGACCCGCTCCAATTTTCCTTCTACATCCCGAGCCCCGAGTGGGACTGATCCAACGAGAACAATCAAAGCCAGAGCCGCGCTCAACATGCACTTCACTGGGCCTCCTCGATGCGAGACGTGACCGTCCGCCCCTGATTATAACTTCTTATTATCTAGAACGACAACTATACGGTTTCTGCATGCTGGCACGCCGATATAACCGTGACAAACTGCCCTGGGAGGGAAATTTCAAAATGGCGACGCATACGAACGTCTTGGGCATGAAAGTTAAAAGAGGCAAACGGATGACAGAAGGCGCGGGCTGGCGACTCGTCATTCAAAAGGGCTCGGAGCGCGCCTTCGTCGGCACGCTGCTCAAAACCTTCAATCTAACTAAGAAGCGGCGCATCGCGATTTTCAGCGCTCCAAAAGACTAAGGGGCCCGGCAGCCATCGTCGGGGCGGTTGACAACGCCTGTCCTCGACTCTTTCTGCGGCGTATGCTGTTCATAAAGCCGAGGCGCATGGCCCGCCCGTCCCACCACGATACGTTTTCGATGTGCGCGAACTCGGAATAGACCCTGTGTCTGGGTCTAATCAAACAGCCTGGCCCTCTTCGAATACAAAGAACTCATGACTGCCTAGATTCTTGGGCATCCCCAAAATGCCTCGTAAGGATATTCCAAGACCCGAAGTCGGTTACGATGCTTCCATCTGGTAATTTGAGCCCAGACATTACCTGTACGTTACCGTTAGGATCGATAATCGCCGCTGGCACCTCGAATCTATGCGTAGGTTTCCAGCCCGGATGAACGACTTTTCCTCTGCTGGCCTTGGGCATTTCAGTAGCGAGAGCCGCTTTGACAAATTCTGGGTCTTCATATCGGAATACGACGGGTTCTAGGTTGGGATTTTTCTTAATCCATTGAGGGCCGTGCCCAATCGTAATTCTGGAGCGAAGGATGCCGTTAACCCGCGTTACTTCCCACTTCTCTACAAATACGCCATCACGACAACTTATTGAGACGGTATAATGCTGACTGTCCGGATCAAGAGGATTCCACACAAAGTTGCCCGGTGCTCCTTCTGGGCCAGCTTCGATGACACGGATGCGCTTTTGCGATTCGCCCACCAGATCGGGCGGCGGATACGGCGAATTCGGGTGTCTAACCAACCATTCATGTTCTATGTTCTTGCGATCATCGTCGTAAAACCCGATGTCGCAGTTGTGCGCAGACCACGGTCCATAATGTTTAAGCATCATTATCCACAAAGCAGAATCGTTATCTCCTAGCGGCGCACCAAAAACAAATACCAGACTAGGCGTGGGAGGAATAGCCGCCACTTTGGGTGGAATTTCTTGAGCGGAGTGCTTTGCGGCCCATCGATTAACCCCACGTACCGTTTCTACTATTCCTACGCCGACGACTCCGCAGAGAACGAATACGAATAGGGCCCTTTGCCAAAAGACGTCGCTCGACAAGCTAGCAACGTAGATGATTTTCCAGAACAAGAATCCCGCAGTCGCCATGAAGCACACATTTGCTCCTGTATATTGGTCGAATAGTAACAAGATCCCCGCTACGGAGGAAAGAATTGTGACGATCCAAGCAAGCACGTCCCACCGTAGAACCACAGATGGACCAAAGTGCTGTCTCCAGAGTCCCCCGGTTTTATCGTTTTCGGGCATAAAGGGGTGAACCTCCGCAGCGACAAGAATCCTTCCTTGCCTCCCGAAGGATAAGGCTTCGAGGATTCAAAAGATACCGCCTGGGGCCCGAGCCTATACTGTAGAGGGTAGACTGCACAAAAAGCCTGCAGTATTCACAAGAATAAGCAACTTAGCGGGGGGTTCTCGTGCAAAGCCGGCGCAAGGGCCCGATGAGTCCGACTTCGGGCGTCACAGGGAGCTAAAAGTCGAAGGGAGAAGACTGCTTGTTCGAGTCGACATTTCCGGCGTCAGCGTGAGCCCCTTGCCCGACGGGGAGTATCCGATTAACGAAATGGAACTGAAACTCCAGGTCGACAATCTTTCCCATTGAGAGTCGTACGAAATTGCGGGATGGCGCGCCTGCTCAACCCGCTATAAACCGACCAATCGGAAACTGTCCCGCGTCTAACATGCGCAAAAACGCTAATTTGAGTCAATGTGTTTGACCTACTTAAAGTGACACCTTTTGTCGTTTTGCCGTTCGCGCGTGACTACTCCGAAATTTTCGTGCCGTAGACGAGGAGCGCGCCGATTTCGCGGAACGCTTTCAATTGCGCGGCGTCGCGGAACCACCGGCCGGAATATTTTTCCAGAGTCGGCGTGGGATCGGGAATCAGTTTATGCTCGACCTCGGCAAAACCCGCGTCGCGAAAAAGCTGCTTCCATTCTTCCGCCGAGAATAAATGCACGGGCACCTGAAGTTCTTCCGCCCACTGGTGGGAATGCGGATTATCGCGGTAGTAGTTGATGAGAATCCACGCCGATCCGGCTTCGCGCAGAACGCGATGCAGTTCGCGGATTCCTTTCGCGGGATCGGGCCAATAGTAGGACGACTCGACGGAAATCGTCTTGTCGAAGAAATTCATTTCCCACGGAATTTCTTCCACGCCGCCCGCGACGAACACAAGATTCGCAACCTCAACGCTGGCTCGCCGCGCGCGACGCACCATTTCATCGGAGACGTCCATCCCGACGATCCGGCCGTGCGTCGCTCGCCGCGCCAGAATCCGCGAAAGCCAGCCCGCGCCGCAGCCCACGTCCAGAAGATTGTCCGTGGGTGCAATTTCCATCAGCTCGAGCGCGGGGCGGGCGATGGGCCAATGGTCATGCTCCATCTCCTCGCCCCTGCCCGCATCTGCCCAGCGATTGAACTCCTCGCGGAGTTGTTCGCTCTGCGCTCGTTCCGTCATCCCGCCGTCGCCGTCATCGTCGCTTCATCCGCCGACGGCCCGTAGAGCGCCGGCACCGGAATATCATTCAGCCGGTAATAAACGCACAACTGCGCGCGATGATGAATGATGTGATTCAGGATCATTCCGCGCAGCACGGCCGCGCGCGGCATCGCAAAGATCACCGTCCCGTTCTGAAGCAAAGTCCAGGTCTTCATCATGTCTTGATCGCTCGCTTTCGCGAGCGCCGTGCGCGTGACGGCTGCGCCTTTGTCGAAATTCGCCAGCAATTCCTTGCGGTTCTTCGCCGACGGCATCTGGATCTGCTTGCCGCCCGGAGAAAAATCAAAAGATTCCGACGTCAGCGTGTCCGCCGCCCACCCGGTCATGTTGGCGATGTGGTTTCCGAGCCAGCCCATCGTCCCGGATTTCGGGTGTGGCTTCCAGTCGAATTTGTCGTCCGGCACGCGCTCGAGCGTGTTCCGGGTCTTGGCCATTTCCTGATCGAACTCGACGAGCAATGCTTGATTCATAGCCATGTTTTAGTTCTCCTTTTTCATTGGCTGCAAAGCCGGGGAAGTTTCGCTTTTTATTCGCCTCGTGTCAAGAGCAATGTTCTAAAGCGGCCGCCCGCATCCGCCGCAAAATCGCGCGCCGTACATTTGCGGCATGCCGCAGCGGCTGCAATAGCACGCCGGCCCCGTCGCGTAAACCGGGACCACGCGCGCATCCGTCGTGCACGCCCAAATTAGTGCCACAATCCAGCCGACCACGGTCCATCCGAAAAACAAATTCACGAGGAAGATCAGGCCGGCATCGCGCTTGTTTCGTCCCACAATCGCCGGCAGAAAATACATCAGGCACGCCAAAAAAAGAAACGTCACAGCCGCACCTCCGTTCAGACAGCAATTCCAAAAAAATCAATTTCCGCGGTCGTGCATGTACGCCAATTCTCCGGCCTCGATCCGAACCCTCAGGCGATTCCCGGGCAAAGGCAGCGGGCACGTCGTATAGGGGTTATACGCGCACGGTGGATTGTATGCTTCATTGAAATCGAGCGTAACCTCTCCGTCCTTCGCCGCCGCCGTATCCAGAAAACGCGCCGCCGGATACGTTTCCTTGCCGCTCGTCAAATCCCGAAAGACGAAGGACATTCCCTGGGCGTCCGAGGTTTCAGGCTCGAGACGAAATGTTTGTCCCTTCAGTGTGAATTCGACGTAGCCCGGCGTCCAGGTCTTGATCGTGTCGCCGATGATATTTTGAATTTCCACTTGTTTCGGCTGGTCGTACGGAACGAATTTCGCCGTCACGCGGTACGATGCATCCACGGGAAACCAATGCAGGCCCGCGAAATTCTTGCGCACGTTGCTGTTCTTGTCCTTGAGGCGGATCGAATAGCGCTCGCCGCTCTGGTGCACCAGCAAAGCTATGTCGCCGAAAAGAATTTGATCGGGTGAATCCGGACGGATCTCCGCTTCCTGCACCGGCCGGCCATTCATCGTAATCGCCACGCCGGGATTTACGTGGACGATTGTCTTTCCATGGTGAAAATCGAAATAGCCGGCGTCAGGCGGCAGCGAACCTTCCGTCAGAACGATGTCATTCAGGGGATCCGAGCCGAAATGATTTTCGCCCTCGTGCAGCCAGAAAAGGCCGGAGACCGTGAGCCAGCCATTATCCGCTTTCAGGCTCGCTTCGTAATTCTGGCGCCATTTTTCAACGCCCGCACGGTAGGCGTCCTCCTGCGCCGTCACCCCTGACGACGCGGCGCAGATGCACAGGAACAAAATGGAAATGCATCGAAGGAATTTCCCGGGCATCCGCGCAACTCCGCCGAATTTCATCACCGCAGCCGCCACCGCGGCAGAATCCCCCGCCGCTACGTCTGGACGCCTGCTTCTCGGCCGCAACTTTTCGGTACCTACCTCGCGACTCTCACTATTGGACGGCTACTTCTCGACTTTGGAGAGCAGCTCGACGAATTTCTGCTTGCGATCTTCCTGCGTCTGCCCGGCGTACGCTTCGGCGATCTGCGTCGTGTTCATCGAGCAGAACTTGGGTCCGCACATTGAGCAGAACTTCGCCTCCTTGTAAAAATCATCCGGCAAAGTTTCGTCGTGCATGGCGCGAGCGGTGTCGGGATCGAGAGAAAGTTCGAACTGCTTATTCCAATCGAAAAGAAAACGCGCGTAGCTGAGAGCGTCATCGCGATCGCGCGCGCCGGGGCGATGCCGCGCGACATCGGCGGCATGCGCGGCAATTTTGTATGCGATCACACCCTGGCGCACATCATCGGCGTTCGGCAATCCGAGATGTTCTTTCGGCGTGACGTAGCAAAGCATGGAAGCGCCATGCCAGCCAATCATCGCGGCGCCGATCGCGCTGGTGATGTGATCGTAGCCGGGCGCGATGTCGGTGACGAGCGGCCCGAGCGTGTAGAACGGAGCTTCGTAGCACAGCTCGTTTTCTTTTTTCACCTGGAGCTCGATTTGATCCATCGGAATATGGCCGGGACCTTCGATCATTACCTGAACGTCGTGCTCCCAGGCTTTTTTCGTGAGCTCGCCCAGAATTTTCAGTTCGGCGAATTGCGCGGCGTCGCTCGCGTCCGCGAGACAGCCAGGACGCAAACCGTCGCCGAGAGAAAAACTGACGTCGTGCTTCTGAAAAATTTTGCAGATGGCTTCGAAATTTTCGTAGAGAAAATTTTCTTTTTTGTGGTAGCTCATCCAAAGCGCGAGGAGCGCGCCGCCGCGGCTGACGATTCCGGTGATGCGATTGCGCACGAGCGGCAGCATCTCGCGCAAAACGCCAGCGTGAATGGTCATGTAATCGACGCCCTGCTCGGCCTGCTCTTCGATCACTTCGAGCATCAACTCGATAGTCAAATCCTCGGCGCGGCGGACGCGCGAAATGGCTTCGTAAATCGGCACGGTGCCGATGGGCACGGGCGAAGCGTCAATGATGGCTTTGCGAATCGTCGGGATGTCGCCGCCGGTGGAAAGGTCCATCACGGTGTCGGAGCCGTAGTGCACGGAGCGATGAAGTTTCTCGAGCTCTTCGTCGATATTCGAGGTGGTCGCCGAATTGCCGATGTTCGCGTTGATTTTGCAGCGAAACGCGACGCCGATTCCCATCGGCTCGAGATTCAAGTGATGAATATTTGCGGGAATGATGGCGCGGCCGCGCGCAATTTCGCTGCGCACGAGTTCCGGGTCGAGCTTCTCGCGCCGGGCGACGAATTCCATTTCCTCGGTGACCACGCCGCGGCGCGCGTAATGCATCTGCGAGAAATTATGCCCATGGCCGTTCGAGCCGGGCGCGTGCCCCGACGCGGTTGCCGTTCGCTTCTGAATCCATTCCGCTCTCGATGCCATGATTCCCCCCTGCGCCACGCCCACAGACCCTGCGCATTTACATCGGCGCACGACGCGTAATTCGGTATGCGCCGTCATTATCGCACCGCGCCACCATGCCAGCAACCTGGCTCAGTCACGGCCCCCGTGCAGCAAATCTCCGGCTCATGTCGAGACGTGCCGGGCCTCGTAGCAGCGCTAGGAAGTCGCGGCGGAAGTCGCCGGAAGCTCCGTGAGAAGCGCGGTGAGTTGCGCGGGATCGGAAACGGGAGGACGGCAAGAGGTCTCGACGCAGACGAGGGCCTGCGGGATGTCGGCGCGGAGATGCGGGATCGTGTCTTGAAGGGCGGGGGCGAGAGCGGATTTTGCAACGCGCTCTGGCGTCACGCGGAGAACTGATTTGCCGAAGCGATAGACGCCGTTGGCGGCACGCTCGAGCGCCTGAGCCTGCGGGTCATTTGCAGCGCCGGTCACCACGACCTGCATCGAGTGGCGCGCGTGGAGAACGGCCGCGAGACCATACGACGAAGCGAACAATCCGAATTGCGGCGCGATTTTCGCGAAGGCTTCGAGCGTTTTTTCGGCCCATTGATGATACAGGCGATTGCCCGTGAAGCCGTACATCCGATCGCAGAAAATTGCCGCCATCGAGTTCGTGCCGGGCGTCGGCGAATCCTGAAACGGCTTGCGACGCAGATCGAGGCCGCCCATGGCCGCGGCGTCGCGAGAGCGATCGAAGAAGCCGCCGCCTTCGGGATCGGCGAATTTTTCAATGGCGAGCTGAAGAGCGCGTTCGGCAGCGGCGAAGTAGCGCGAGTCGAGCGTGGCTTCATAGGCATCGAGGAGGGCGAGACCCGCAAAAACCTGATCGTCGAGCATGCCTTCCAGGCGTGGGCCACCGACGCGATGGAGAAAACCCTGCGCAGGATCCCAAGCTTCGGCAAGAATGCGATCGAGCGTCTTCAAGGCGAAAGCGCGGCAATCATCGCGGCCAAGCACGCGCGCGGCGTCAAGATACGCGGACACGAACATCGCATTCCAGCTCACGTAAACCGTCGTATCGATCGCGGGCGTCTGGCGCTTGCGGCGCGCTTCGAGCATTTTGCCCTTTGCGCGGGCGAGGAGAAGGCGCGTGTCCGTTTCAGCGAGCCTCAACTGCTTCGCGACATAATCGACGCTGCGCCCAATCCAGAGAACATTTTTCGCGGGGTTGTGATGCATCTCGCCGCGTTCTTCGACGTCGTAGTACAGCTCAATCGCGGAAGCTTCGCCGGCGGTCAGGACCGCGCGAACTTCGTCGAGCGTCCAGGTAAAATAATCGCCGTCGTCGTCGAGAGTTTGGTCGGCGTCCTGGCTTCCGTAGAATCCGCCGCGCTCGCGATCGGAAAGAACTTCGTCGACCCAGGCGATGATGCCCTCGGACGTCTCGCGGAAGAGCGGTTTGCCGGTGACCTGCCAGGCGTGCAGATAATTTTTCAGGAGCTCGGAATTGTCGTAGGACATTTTTTCGAAATGGGGGACGAGCCAACGCTCGTCGACCGAGTAGCGATGGAATCCGCCGGCGAGCTGATCGTAGACGCCGCCGAGGGCCATTTTCTCGAGCGTTTTTTCGACGACGGCGATCAGGAGAGGATCGCGCGTCGCTTGATACTGCTCAAGGAGAAGATCGATGGCCGCGGCGTGCGGAAATTTCGGCGATTGTCCGAACCCGCCGTTGCGCGGATCGAACATCGAGGTGATGGAATTGACCATGGCTTCGGCGACGCCGGAATCGAAAGCGGCCTGCGCGCCGCGATACACTTCTGCCAGGGCGACGGCGTCTTCGATGGCCTTGGCGGTCTTGTCCACTTCGTCGCGGCGCGTGCGAAACGCTTCCGAAACGCCCAGAAGAATGCGGCGAAAGCCGGGGCGATTCATGGCGTCTTCGGGAGGAAAATAGGTGCCGCCGAAAAACGGCTTGCCATCGGGCGTGAGAAAGGCGGTGAGAGGCCAGCCGCCCTGCCCTGTCATCGCGCTCACGGCGGCCTGATAGCGGGAATCGACGTCGGGGCGCTCATCGCGATCGACTTTCACGGGTACGTAATTCTGGTTGATGATGGCGGCGAGCTGGGGATTTTCGTAGCTCTCGCGGTCGATAACGTGGCACCAGTGGCACCACACGGCGCCGATATCGAGAAGAATCGGCTTGCTCTCCGCGCGAGCCCGCGCGAAAGCTTCCTCGCCCCACTCGTGCCAATCGATGGGCTGATGCGCGGCCGAGCGAAGGTAGGGGCTGGCCGAATCTTTCAAACGATTTGGGGCGTGATGGTCCAAGGAAGCTCCGCGCTACTGGCCGGAAGAAGGCCGGGCGGGTCTGAGACCCGCCCCTACGAATTCAGTTGATCCGGCGAAATGGCCCCGGCGCATGCTTACTGAACCGGGCTGCTATAACCGGCGTCGCGCGGGTCGATGGGCTTGCGTCCGGCGAAGCCTTCGTCCTGACGATGATAGAAGCGAATGCGATCCTCGCCGAGGCGCCAACAGAGATAGACGTCTTGGTTATTGAGGCGCGACGGAAAATCGAGAAGGCCGACATCGAGGTCCTTGACGACGCAACCGGTGGAATGAATGCGTTCGACCGCCGCCTGCAGCATGGCCGCGGTGCGATCGCGCTCGAGGCGCGTGTTGGCCGCTTTTTCGTAGGGAACGATTATGCCGCCCATGCGCACGATGCGCTCGGTGAGGGCGAGAAGGGTCGCTTCGAGATCGGCCATTTTGCGGCGCGATTCCATCGCTTCGATCAAGACCGGCTCGATCTCGACGCGCGCCGTCTCGGCTTCGCTCAGCGTGAAGAGTCTTTGTTCTTCATCACCCATTGGGTTTGAACCTGGGGCCCGGAATCAGCCGCCTATAAATACCATAGTTCGGGAAGGAGGGTGGAAATCCGGTTCGTTGATGCGATGGCCTTCTTCCTTCAGGTCGACAATCGCGCGAATTTCGCCAGCGATATCCTCGTCGGTCGCGCCGCCGCGGAGAAGCGCTTTCAAATCGTGATCGTCCTTGCTGAAAAGGCAGGTGCGGAGCTTGCCGTCGGCGGTCATGCGGATGCGCGAGCAATGGCCGCAGAAGGGCTGAGAGACCGGGGCAACCAAACCGATTTCGCCGCGACCATCGGCGAATTTGTATTTTCGCGCGGTCTCGCTGGGCTCGTGCGGGATGGGAATCAAGGGCCAGCGCGCTTCGATGCGTTTCTTGATTTCCGCGGCGGTGACGACCAAATCGCGCGACCAGTGGCGGTCGGCGTCAAGCGGCATAAATTCGATGAAGCGCATGATGAGATCGCGGTCACGCGCGAATTCGGCGAAGGCTTCGACTTCGCTGTCGTTGATGCCGCGGACCAGAACGGCGTTCACTTTTACCGGGCGCAGCCGAGACGCCTGCGCCGCATCGATTCCCGCCATCACTTTGCCAAACGATTTCGTGCGCGTGATTTGTTCGAAGCGCGCGGGATCGAGCGAATCGAGGCTGATGTTGATGCGCTGGAGGCCCGCGGCGAGCAAGCGATCGAGGCGCTCGGCTAGGAGATGGCCGTTGGTGGTGATCGACAAATCGGCGACGCCGAGGTCGCGGAGATGCGCGATGAAATCTTCGACGCCGTCGCGAACGAGTGGCTCGCCGCCGGTTACGCGGACTTTGCGGATGCCGAGGCCGACCAGAATTCGCGCGAGACGCTCGAGCTCATCCCAGCGAAGGAGCTCGTGCCCCGGCATGTGATTTTCGGGGTCGGCCGAACGGCAATAGACGCAGCGAAAATTGCAGCGATCGGTGACCGAGATGCGCAGGTCGGTGATGGGGCGGCCGAACTTGTCGATGAGGCTCATCGTGAACCGCGCGCGGACTGAGATGTCCGCGTTTCGTGTCTCCCAAGAAAGCAGCCAACAAAAAACCCGAGTTCGTGTTTGGACTCGGGTGAGACACGACGCCTCTGCCTTCGGGGCGCCGGTCAATCTCCTTACCAAACACGGGTGGCTCGGACGTTTCCAACCGAACCGTCACCCCGCAGCGCGGGATTCGCCGCCTGCTCCATGGGATGTCTCTCCGGTAGGAGCAGGAGGTCGGAGAAGCACATTCTACGCTGAAGGTGGGCGCGGGGCAAACGAGGGCAGCCGCCATTCTGTTGTCAGTAGATGCGCGTTACCACATTTGGAGGTTGCGCATCCACGGTGAAAAAGCGGCCCACAGATGCGTCATGGCACGATTGTGGCGCGAAATCTTCCGTCAACTGTATTGGGATTGTTGCGTTGATGCTGCCCCTTTTCACGTGCAACCAGTACAAACCTCGCTTGAAGCCTAGGAGCTCAAATCCGCCAAGCCTACTCGATCGGGTGCGCGCCAGAGGCGCAGAACTTCCGCAACACGTTTTGTCCGTGGTCGTCCCCCGATAGAGGACTACCTCTGCATTTTTTACTGGGGTCGAGGCCAGTCGTATTTCTGTCTTTCCGCTTGCCACCATGGACTTCTCGGTGGGCGCTGCAAGTTCCACTTCACCGCAGAGTTGGTCAACTTTTTGCCACTCCGGCCCCTCGTTGGATTGGGATTGCGGCACACTATGCAAAAAGTGAGTCCCCATCACGATAGTAACCATCCAGAGTGCGATAGTTGGTCTCATTAATAGTTAGACGCCACAAGGTAGTAAGAGGCACCGGTCATTTTGGGTTGCTGATGGCTGATAAACGGGTGAAAGGGAGGTTGGCGACCTGTCCATGGCGAGGGGCATGGCCTGCGATCCGCGCGCAAGTGCGTGACGCGGAAGCGCTGGGGCGAAGCGAAGGCGCGGGGAGTGGCGGGTTGTGATACAGTTTCGGGCCGATGCGGATATTTGTGGTCGGAGTCGGAGGAACTGGCTCCCTGCTGGCTCAGCTGCTTGTGCGCCAGGGCCACACCGTCTGGTGTGGCGATCGCGATGTGGAGCGCGCCAAGCGGTTCCTCGGCAAGAACAGCGCAATCGAAGTTTTCGGAGTGAACGCGCGAAACATCTGGTCGATCATCCGCGCAGGCCGCAGTTGCCATCTGGTGGTCAACGCTTCGCCCGCCGTGTTCAATGAAATCATCATTCGTGCCGCGCTGCGGCTGCGCGCGCATTACATCGACTTGAATTCGCGGCTGACGCGGAATCATTTCAAGGCCGAGCAACTTCACTATCACAAGCGGTTCGTCGCGAAAAACCGCATCGCGGTGATCAATGCGGGAGTTGCGCCGGGGCTGACCAATCTCCTGGTGAAGCGCGGCGCGGAGCTTCTCGACACGATCGAAGCGGCGCAGGTGCGGCTCTTCGAGAGCACCGAAAGCGACAATCCGGTTTCGACGTGGTCGCCGGAAGTGGCGTTCGATGAAGCCGTATCGAAGCCGATTTATTACAGCGGCGCGCGATTCCACAAGGGAAAGCGATTTGGAGCGCCGGAACGATTTCGATTTCCGCCGCCGATGGGAGAAGTGACCGTGTATCTGGCGGCGCAGGACGAAGTGGCGACGCTGCCGTATTTCGTGCCGATGCGGGAGCTGGACGCGAAAATCGGCGGGAATGATTTCGAGCGATTGCGGCGATGGTACCGCCAGGGAAAGTTGAGCAAATCGCGCGGCATGGTGACGAAAAGATTTCCGAAGACGCCGACGCCGCGGGCGATGGCGCGACTTTTCCGCAGCAAGTCGCTCGAGAATGCGAGATTTGCCGCGGCGGTGCTGGTGCGCGGCGTGAAGAACGGACAAGCGATGCTGGTTCGCTGGGACGCGGGCTTCCCGAGCTTGTTTCAAATCGCGCGGCGCGGCATCCACTCGACGCCGATTTCCTACGCCACGGCACATCTGGCCGCGTTTTTCATCCGGCATATGCCGCGCGACACCGCGGGCGTTTTCCCGCCGGAAGCGCTGCCGGGAGATGTGCGCCGGGCGATACTGGCCGATCTGCGCTCGCGCGACATTCGCGTGTCGCTCAAGATGATCCCGCTGAAGAACACCGATGACGATGGATATTGATTTGACGCGAGGCATTGCGTACCCGCTTCGGGAAATCCGACTCCTTGCGGCCCGATCCATGTAACCGAAGATTGCGGCCGCCATCTAAGGTAAGAAATTCGCAGCGCGCGAGAGGGTTCCGGGAAGCGGATTGCGACGGGCCTCGGCGCGGGCATCCGGGCGCAATTCTTCGTTCGTCATCGACTTAACCGCGGTATTTTCGCGAAATTCACAAACCTGACCGGCGGTCGACTTTGAGGAAACCTTCGCGTTCTTCACGTCATCTAAGTAAGTGGGAACGAAAGAGAAGTTTTGGGAAATATGCGGAGGAAAACTATGAATCGTACAGTGAACCGCCTAACCCGATTTTTCGGAATTGGCGTACTGGCCGCCATCCTCGGCACGACCGGCGCTCCGAATCTGAAGGCCGCGACGCCTGCGAACAGCGGGAACGTCGGCGCGCAAGCCCAGGGCGAGTCCGCGCAATACGAGGCGTGGCTGAGCAATCAGGTGCGGCATCAGCTGGTGATGCTTCCCTATTACTCGGTCTTCGATAACCTGGCGTATCGCGTGGACGGCAACACGGTGATTCTGGAAGGCCAGGTGGCGCGGTCGACGCTGCGGCCGGATGCCGAGAGCGCCGTGAAACACGTCGAAGGAGTGGGCAACGTCGTGAACAACATCGAGGTGCTGCCGTTATCGCCGATGGACGATCACATCCGCATGCAGGAATATCGCGCGATCTACGGGTTTGCGCCGCTGCAGCGCTATGGAGTCGGAACGCTCCACACGATTCACATCATCGTGAAGAACGGGAACGTCACACTGATAGGCGCCGTGGATAACGAAGCCGACAAGAACGCCGCGAATATCCGCGCCAACGGAGTGCCGGGAGTTTTCTCGGTCACCAACGACCTGACCGTCGAGAAGAGCTAACGGCGCTAAACGAAGTCGAACGAGCTGATCCTCCCGCCGCGGAGTAGGGCAAGACCGCCTACTTCGCGGCGGTTTCTGTTTCACCCGCGTGGAACGTGGTCCACGGTCCGGCGATCATGTCGCGGAGCGAAGGCGCTTCCCAAGAATATTCGGGATGCGCCGCGAGAAATTCTTTCGCGTAGAAATTGCCGCCGCAGGGATGGCCGGCGCGCGCCACAAAGCTCATCTGTTCCGCCATGTGGCTGTCCATGGCTTTGCCCTGAACCGCGCCCATCGGCTCGAATGGCGGCGCGTCCCAAGCTTTCGAGCCGGCGGGATCCGCGTCCATGTGGCCGCAGAGCGTTCGGCCGCTGGGACCTTTCTTCTCCGTGAATGTGTCGAAGTGATCGGAGAGCATTTTCTCCGCGAGTTCGACGTCAAGCTGCCCTTTCGATTCCTTCATCAGTTCGTTCCAGCGCGCGTGGCGCGCATTCGGCGACGCATCGGGATCGTCATTGTTCCAGGTGGTGTCTTTTTTCTGGACTTCGGGATCGCTGACGAAATTCGAGCCGACGAAAACTCCGTCCTTTGATTTCCAGACGCGATAGGCCTGGAGGCCGAGCTCGAACTGCGCGATTTCGCCGGTCTTGCGATCGCCGAGCAGCCAGTCGTTGGCGTAGCCGCCGTTGTTGCCGTCGAGCATGATTTTTACGTATTCGTCGATTGAATTGGCATATTGCAAGGCTTTGCGGGCGCGGACGAATTCAGGCTTGCCGTTTGGATTCCAGCCGCGGAAACCTGAAATGGTGGTTTCAGTGACCATCAAGCCGTCGGAGTTGACGCCGAAATCGTCGTCGCTGACGATCACGCCGGGAAAACCGTCGGTGATCATGCGATAGCCATTTTCCGGAACGATGTCGAAAACGATTCGCCAGCGTTCGCCATTGAGATAGCTCGTCCAGTTATTGTGCGCCATCACGATCTGATGATCCTTGGTCCAGCTTCCGGTGGCGACAAACGCGCTGCAATTTCCGGGCGCCTGCAAATTCGGCGCGTGAGGATTCCTCTCCTGGGCGTTGAGCCACGGAACGTAATAGTCCGGCAGCTCCATGAACGCGTTGAGGGCCACAAGATCGTCGATATCGATGGCGACGCCGCGCGACTGCGCTCCTGCGACAATGCCGCTCAGTTCCGTTTGATATTCGGGATCGATGCGCGGCCAGAGCATGTCGTGCGCGGTCTTGCGGAAGAAATTCCAGTCGCGCTTGGTGTCGTGGGTGTCTTCGAGTCTCACCGCCGCGAGCGCGTCGGCGATTTCGGGGGCGAGGAGATAGCCGTGCTGAAACCCGACTTGCGTGGGCGAGCCGGCGAGATGCACGTAGGTCCAGCCACCGCTCTCGAAGCGATACGCGCCCGTGAGCCGCGAATCGGTCTGCGTCGTCCTGGCCGCAGCCGCCACGGTCGCGCCAATCATTCGGTCGCCGCGGAGGAGCATGTAAATCGCGGTGAGGCAGAAGGTCAGCAGAATCACGATGGCGATCGGCAAATGGTTGCGCTTGGAAGTCATTCGGCCTCCCCGAAAATTTCGGGATGTTTGCAAGCCATCTTAGGCAGGCATGAGAGGTAAGTCAATGAAGGCGGGGAGCCGGTAGTTGGCCGGATCGAAAATGCCGGGCGTTTCGCGGGACGAGGCCGTGAGGGAGTTCGAGGGCACTTGTCCGGTTAGTGCGTTAATCAGGACTTGGGGCCCACTCAGGCCTGCCCGACGAGTACACTTCAGTTGGTGACGCCCAAATCGCGGAAAATCGTCTTCGGGTTTGCCCTTCTGGGGCTTGCAGTCGCAGGCGTCTGTTATGCGTTCGCGGCGTTGCACGACTACTCGAAACCATGGACTGGGCTCGATTCCGCACTGACGCTTCTCTCCGTCATAGCTTGTCCACCCCAACTTATCTTTGCTTTTTGCATAGACTGCGAGGTAATTGGTACGAGCGGTTTCGTTCAGTACGCAATAATTGGGCTCTTCAATACTGGGCTCTACGCAGCAGTCGGAGCAGCGGTCGCCAGTTTGCGGAAGAAATCAGAATGAACCGCACCAAATCTGTGACAATCGCGCTCGGTTCGGGGGTCTTGGCCGCCATTCTTGTCGGGGTTGGTCTGATTGGCGGACTCACTCCGTCTTATGGCCAGCCTTCGCTTGTCGCGTGGTTTGTATACTCAGTAGTGCCCATTGTACTGACCCTCGTGGGTCTATTCGTTGCGAGGTCTAGGCCGGTCAAGATATTCCTTTTGGCGGAATGCATTGGGATTCTTGCTGTGACTATCGACCTTTTGCGTCTCTTTCGAATTCTCTGATTGGCGCTCGAAGTCGCTGGCATGAGCGGACAACGGTGCTAGGTCCTGATAAGTCGGATAACCGGAGATTTGAAGCAGCGCTTTACTTTTCCGATTACTGCGTTTATTGAGCGCTGGCTTGGGGTGTATCGTCGGGCAAAACCTTAAACCATACCAAGCTCGGATCAATGGGGCTTGAAAGTCTTTCCGGTCTCAAGCAGTGTCTTGAGGCGGGAGAGAATGCGTGGCCATCCATCGGCGCAGGCAGCATAAGTCGGGTCATCGTCGGCCCACTCGTCATGCGTCACCGTCACTTGGGTGGCTTCGGTCTCGGGCACGAGTTCGATCGTTGCGCGCAACGCCTTATCATTTTGGCCCATAGCGAAGGTGTACTGAAAGACTTTTGGCGGCTCAAAGCGCAGCACCTTCCCTTGGACGTAGCTCATGGGCTTGCCGTCGGGTCCCGGGCCCACCCAAGCGAGCAAGCCGCCCGGCTTAAAGTCCGCTTGAAACTCGGCGCCCGAGAAGATGATGCGGTTCGACTCCCGCGACACAAAGCCTTCCCACACCTTCTCCGGGCTGGCGGCAATGTAGAAGATAAATTTCAATGGTGCTTGATGGGCCATGATCGCTCCTGACTCTCCTGCGCCATCTTATATCCGCGTGCAAAAACTCAACGAGGCAGTTGTGCCACAGATTCTGCCTGATCGCTCGCACATCCAGCCGCATTAAACGCATCTAGTAAGGATAAGAGTCCTAACCCGGCGATTTTTGGTAAGGCCAGCATCAGCAGTATTCAAGCATTACCGTGAGCGTAACTTTTGGTAAGTCGGATTATTGGACAAATGGTTTATGGACATCCGGGAATAGAAGCCAGAGCTAATGAGGAGCGGCTCGTCGGGTTGCCCTGCAGAGAGGCTCGGCGCCGGATCAATCCGCGGGCGCGACGGGCGCGACGGGCGACGGAGGAGCAAAACGAAGAAGGCGAACCGGAAGGTTCGCCTGTGACAAGATACTGCGGAGATTTTTCGCGCCGCGTTCTGCGCGCGCTACTTCGAGTCCGCTTCGTTCTGAACGCCGAGAACCTGGATTTGCACGGCGCGCTCGCGCGGGCCATCGAGTTCCGCCAAAATCACGGATTGCCAATAGCCGAGCGCCAGCTCGCCATCGCGCACGGGCAGGGACAGCGTGTGCCCCAGAACCATGGCGCGCAAATGGGAGTCTGCGTTCTTGCGGTGGCATTCGGAGAGGTTCGGATCGTTGTGGCGCCAGTAATCGAAGCGGCCGACGAGCTTTTCGAGGAACGCCTTCATGTCGTCGAGGAGCGCTTGCTGGAATTCGTTGATGAAAACGGCGGTGGTGGTATGGAGCGACTGGACCATGACGAAACCGGCCTTCATGCCGTGCTTTTTCACCACTTCGTTGACGTCGCGGGTGATGTTGATGAGCTCGAGGCGCTCGCGCGTCTTGTAATAGATGGTTTCGAGATACATCTGCAACGAGGCCGAGGCTCGCTTTTCTTTGGCGACCTTGGGCAACTTGAGAGTTGTGGTTTTCATTTCGACTTGTCCTTGAAATTTAGAGCAATCGCCGGCATCACACCCTTTTGCTTAGATGCAAAATCGCAGCCGGGCGAACCTAAAAATTATACGGTGACCCCGGATACAACGTCCACCTTATCGAGGACGTGTGTTTCGAGAGCGTTGGCAGAGCGCGAGGAGGCGTCTTGTAAAGGGCGGGTGCGAGTTGTAGGCTGGAAATCGCGCGTATCAGGCGACGTGCGCGGGCTTCCGAGCGGCCATTCGCAACTTCAGGCAAGGAATTTCGATTGAAAATATCGGCCTACATCCCCTGCTACAACGTCGAGAAGTACATCGAGCCCACGATTCAAGCGCTGCTCGAGCAGACGCGCTTGCCAGATGAAATCCTGATCATCGACGACGCATCGAAAGACCGCACGGTCGAAGTGGCGTCGCGGTATCCCGTGCGCGTGATCCGGCACGAAAGCAACAAAGGCCTCTCCGCGGGGCGCAACACCGCGTTTGCGAACGCGCGCTACGAGCTGGTGGCCGCGATCGACGCGGACGTGACTCCCGAAAAAGATTGGCTCGAACGGCTCGCCGAAAACTTTGACGATCCGGGCGTCGCGGGAGCGGGCGGACGGCTGATCGAAAAACATCGCGAGACCCCCCCGGACGGCTGGCGGGCGATGCATTTTTCGCAGGACATGGGCGAAGAGCGGATCGAAATATCCGGAGGATCGCCGCGCCGGCTGGGAGGATTCGGGACGATTTACCGGAAAGACGCGGTCGAGCGCGTGGGCGGATACGACGAGCGCTACCGCACGAATTTTGAGGATGTCGATTTGTGCGTGCGGCTGCTGCGAGGCGGATACAAGCTCGTCTTCGATCCGCGCGCGATCGC
This sequence comes from uncultured Acidobacteriota bacterium, assembly GCA_963771905.1. GTDB lineage: Bacteria > Acidobacteriota > Terriglobia > Acidiferrales > UBA7541 > Palsa-147. The sequence continues at coordinate 648,040 of CAVYVI010000009.1, read as the reverse complement.
GCACCACATGCGCCGCGACACCATTTCATCGATTCTGCGCACTTCGTGGAGCTGGGATTTCTGGCTGCATTACCGCGACGGAGGCTACAACAGCATTCCGCTGAAGGTGCTGCTGAATTTCCGCCACATGCGCGTGCTGATGTGGGAGCACTTGAAGCGAGGAAAGCCATCTTTTCTTGCGATCGACGCGCTGTGTCCGTGGTATCAGAGCTACAAGGATATTCGCTACGGGCTTTCGGCGAATCGCTTGCCGCCGGTTCCCGACTCGAGCGCGACGGATCTGTATTTTCCGTGGCCGTTTCGCGCACTGCGGCGCCGCGCGCGCGCCGCGCAATCGCATCCATCGGCGTAGGATTCTAACGGGCACGCTGGATTTCGTTTGCAGGAATGCCGTCAGCAGCAGCGGCTGATTCCGGAATAGCGGCGCCGCAGAGAATCCGTATAGAACTCGCCGCGCGTCATGGTCTTCGCTGTTCGTTCTGGATGTGTTTCGAGCGCGCAGTGGCGGAGATAATTCTCGTACGCGGCGTCGCCGGTGATTTGCCGCAAATAGCGCCACGTTTTCGCACATGCACTGGTAAAAACCGCGCGTGTCAATTCGAGTTTGTCGGCCATTAGTCTCCCTCCGCCCAGCGCGTCGCCACGTACGGCGATTCATTCAAAACAGGCTTTTTGCCGGCCAGCAGAATTCCGGCCCACACGCTGAGCGCGTCGACCAGGAGCGCCAAAACCATCGCCGCGAGCACGGCCGTCACGAGCGCATCGAGGCGATTATTGAAGATCAGACGCTGCGTCGACGCGATGCGATCCGGCGGAATCGCGCCCATGGCGATCTGGCTTGAGAGCAGCCGCGCCTGCGCGAGGAAACCGAGCCGTGCATCCGCGTTGAAAATTTTCTGGTAGCTCGCCGTCATGGTCACGGAGACCAGCATCACCATGGGCACCAGCGTGACCCAGATCCAGCGGAGACGCCCCATCTTCAGCAGAATCGTGGTTCCAACGACGAGCGCCACGGCAGCGAGGAGCTGATTTGAAATTCCGAAGAGAGGCCACATGGTATTGATTCCGCCGAGAGGGTCCTGCACTCCCTGCCACAGAAAATAGCCCCACGCGCCGCAAATCAGGGCGCTCGAAAGCAGGATTCCCGGAATCCATCCAGGCCGCGCGATGGGCTTCCAGAAGCGGCCGCCCAGCTCCTGAACCATGAAGCGGCCGACGCGGGTGCCCGCATCGAGGACCGTCAAAATGAAGAGCGCCTCGAACATGATGGCGAAGTGGTACCAGATGCTGAGAAGGCGGTCGCCGCCGATGGTGCCGCTGAAGATTTGCGCCATGCCGACGGCGAGAGAAGGCGCGCCGCCGGTGCGGTCGAGAAGCGTGCGCTCGCCGACGCGCTGGGCAAGCGATGCCATCGTTCCGGGATCGAGCGCGAAGCCCCACGAGCGAATCGTGGCCGAGGCTGCATCCGCGGTCTTGCCGACGATTCCCGCGGGACTATTGATCGCGAAGTAGACGCCGGGCGAGAGCGCGCACGCCGCAATCATGGCCATTACGCCGACGAAGGATTCCATCAGCATCGCGCCGTAGCCGATCATCCGGGCGTTCGCTTCGTGCATGATCATCTTCGGCGTCGTCCCGGAGGCAATCAGCGCGTGGAAACCGCTGACGGCGCCGCAGGCGATGGTGATGAAGCAGAACGGGAAAATTTTTCCGGCGAAGATCGGGCCGGTGCCGTCGGTGAATCGCGTCAGCGCGGGCATTTGCAGCGTGGGCCGAACCAAGAAAATTCCCGCAGCCAGGGCGAGAATGGCGCCGATCTTGATGAAGGCGCTTAAATAGTCGCGCGGCGCAAGGAGCAGCCAAACCGGGAGTGCGGATGCCGCGAATCCATAGGCGATGATCGCAATGGCGAGCGCCGGAGCGGAAAACGTGAACGCCTGCGACCAAGACGGCGACGCGTTCACCCACTGCCCGGCCACGACGGCAAACAGGACCAGCGCGACGCCCATCACGGAGGCTTCGAGGATGCGTCCGGGGCGTATGAAGCGCAGGTAGATTCCCATCAGGATCGCGATGGGAATGGTCATCGCGAGCGTGAACGTGCCCCACGGCGAATCTTTGAGCGCTTTCACGACGATGAGCGCGACGGCCGCGAGAAGAATGACCATGATGGCGAGGACGGCGAGCATCGCGAGCATTCCGCCGCGCTTGCCGACTTCCTCGCGCGCCATTTGGCCGAGGGATTTTCCGTTGCGGCGCATCGAGAAGAACAGCGTGGTGAAATCCTGGACGCAGCCGCCCAGCGCGGCGCCGAGGATGAGCCAAAGCGTGCCGGGCAAATATCCGAACTGCGCCGCGAGGGTCGGTCCGACCAGAGGACCGGGACCCGCGATGGCCGCGAAGTGATGGCCGATCAGAACCCACTTGTTGGTGGGAACAAAATCTTTTCCGTCTTCGAGGCGCTCGGCGGGCGTGGCGCGGGTGTCGTCGATGGCCAGAACTTTGGCGGCGATGAATGCGGCGTAGAAACGATAGGCGACGGCATAGGTGGAGACGGCGGCGACGACGAGCCAAACGGCGTTGAGCGGCTCGCGCCGCTCAAACGCGATGGCGGCGAGCGCGCCGGCGCCCGCGAGCGAAATGCACGACCAGACAATCACCCGCAAGAGTTTTTTCATGCGCGCTCCGGTGGCATCGTACGAGAGCCGCGTTCCGTGCGTCAATCACGGATCGCGAGGCGTTGCTTCAAGGACGCCAGTCCGCCGCGCTCGTGAACTTATAGAGTGGAAAGACGTCGCGGAAAATTTTGCCGGCTTCCGCGACAAAATTCGGCCGCGTGGCCGCAGCGGGCGCAAGTTTTCGCCGAACGATCCACGCTTTCAGCTTCTTCCATTCCGCAGGTTCCACCGGCCAGCCGGGATGTTTGATCCAATCGTTCTTTTCGCTCGAATACCAATAGCTATCGTATTTCCGGCCGAGGCGCTTCTTCTGACGCGCGAGCCACGCGCCGTGCTGTTGGCCGCGCGGGATGCCGATCGTCGCGAGGAGGCTTTCTTTTCCCTCGAGATAATTTCGAAATCCGGCGGTCACGCTGTCTTTCGAGAGTCCCACGTAGAACTGCGGGCCGCCGTTCTCGATGGCTTCGTGCGTTCGAAAGAAAACATAGAAATGGGGGCGATACGGCGATTTGTCTTTCGCAAAACGGATATCGCGATTGATGCGCGAAAAATTTTCGCCCGTGCGTCCGGTGATCAACAAGTTTGCGTCGAGCTTCAATGCCGAAGGCGTTAGCTGATCGAGCAGCGCTCGAAAAGGCTCGACGACAGCGGAGCGGTATCTATCGCGGTTCTCGTCCATCCACGGCTTGTTGTTGTTGCGCTCGAGCTCGCGGAAAAATCGAAACGTCTCCGCCGTAATGATTCCTGTCTTTTTCATGCCAGGTCTCCCTTTGGAATGCGGACTCGCGATTTTACTGCAAACCGCGCGGTCCGGCCGCAAAGCTCGCACTGGGCGCGGGGCGAACGGGCGGATGGCGGTGGGCAGCTTTCCGATGCGAGCATTGGGCTGAGGAGTGGATTGCTTCCGGATGTGCGGTGACTCGCCCCGTGGAGAGCTTTAAATTTGAGACGGCAAAGCAGGTTCTATTTCTTGAGTTCCTGCAGCCAGTTCACCACCAGAGTCAGGCTGGGCGAATTCTGAACCGGCACTTGCATCATTAGCAAGCGATTGCCGTCGGCGCTGGCCTCGAACAGGCCGGGCTGTGCAGCAAACAGAATCTGCGGCTTGCCCAGTTCCACGGAGTCGCCGTGCGCAGTGACTTCCACGGATGCAATGCGCGAATGGTCATCGAGGTAGAGGAGTTCTTTGCCGTTGCGGCTCCATACTCCTCCCACACCGTCTCCCACAAGGAACCTGCCACCAGCGTTGGGGAAAGCCACGACGTAGACCTGGCTATGCCCCGCCTCGTACGATGTATATGCCATCCATTTTGTATCCGGCGAAAACTCCGGATAGCGGTTGTTGTACTTCTCCTGCAGAAAGGGATGGGGTTTGCGATCGCCGAACATGGGCATCACCCACACATCGACATGGTTGTTGGTTACGACTTCGTATGCGATGTATTTTCCGTCAGAGGTCCAACTGGAGGGGTATTTGTCTGTATCGTCGTGATAGAGCAGTTCCTCCTGCCGAGCGCCATTGGCGGGCCTAGTGTAGAGGTCAATCTTGCCGTTGCGCGCGGAGTCGAAAACGATGGTATTCCCATCCGGAGACCAGACGGGGTCGTCATCCCTGGACTGCGAGAAACTGAATTGTGACTTGGTGCCTCGGACCAAATCGTATATGTAAATCTCGAGATGTCCTCCGGCGTCAGCCCGCGCCGCCGAGACTTTCTTTCCGTCGGGCGAAATGTGGGCGTCCTGGAATGTTCCGCTGTCAATGACATCGCCCTTCTTCCCGCTGCGGTCGTACCATGCCAAGTCGAGAGTCGTCCCTTGCCCGCCGGCGAAGATCAGCTTGCCGTCGCTCGAGAGTGAGAACGCAGCCGTTCCACGAGGGTCACTGCGGACCTGCTCGGCAACGGGCACGGGAGCCCCGGTCAATTTGAGGCTCTTCTCATCGAAACTCTGGCTCATCAGATTCCCGCCGCGAACGAAGATCAGATGTCCGTTCGCATATTGGCCACGGTAATCCGACTCCACCAAGGTTGTGTCCAGCTTCGAATCGAGCGCGCCCAGATGAATGGTTCCCCGCGCCCCTGCCTGGCTGTCGGGTGCGAACACAAAATAGATAAAGTGCCGGCCATCGGGCAGAAATGCCGGCCAGCGCGGGGCGGCAGCGACTGATCCTTCCGTTTGCGCCTGGCCTATCACGGGTGACGGCGTACCGCCAGCCGCCGGGATTCTGAACATGGCTGATGAGGGAAGAGGGGTGTATAAAACCGTGCCGTCTGCCCCCCAGGTACCGCCGCGAGGCTGAGGGGCGTCGGCCAAGGTTTGCACAGCTCCCCCGCTGGCGTCAACGATCCTCAGTTTTCCCTGCGCAAAGAATCCCAAGCTGCGGCTATCCGGCGACCAGAAAGGAAAAACAGCGTCGTCGGTTCCCGCCAACGGCTGGGCCGCCGTTGAATCCAGAGGTCGCACCCAAAGTTGAGGCGCTCCTCCGGTGGGAGTTGCTACAAATGCGAGCTTGGTGCCATCAGGCGAAAGGACAATGCTCAACGGATCGAAAGTGTGCTGCTCCGGCGGCAGAATGCTTACCCGCAATGGGTGGGCGGGCACGGGCGCGCGTAATACAAAGCCAATCGCAAATGCGATGGCAGCGGCTGCGGCCACGGCTGCCGCCGCCCACGCCAGTTTCTGCGAGGTCCGCCGCCTGGCCACGATGGGAGCGGGGACGCCCGCCTGCGAGCCGGCCTCGGCCATCCATTCGAGTTGCAACTTTACGTCGTGCGCGCTCTGGATGCGGTCTTCGCGCTCCTTGGCCATGCAAGAGCGCACCAACCGCTCGAGCGCGGGCGGGGTCATCGGCGCCAGACGCGAGAGAGGCGCCGGCTCGCTAGCCAGAATGGAGGCGATTACGCTGGCCTGGGTTTTGCCCGCAAAGGCCCGCGCGCCAGTGGTCATCTCGTAGAGCACGCAGCCCAGCCCGAAGATGTCGGAGCGCGCGTCGGCTTCCGCGCCTTCAATCTGCTCCGGAGCCATGTACTGATAGGTGCCGACGATAGTGCCTTCCACCGTCAGCGGCTTACCCGCGGTCATGGCGGTTAGGGCGCTGGCGCCGCCGGCTGTTGTCTGCGCCTGCTTGGCCAACCCGAAGTCCAGCACCTTGGCTCCGGTCTTGGTCAACATGATGTTGCCCGGCTTCAGGTCGCGATGGGTCACGCCCTGCTGATGGGCTTTATCCAGCGCGTCGGCCACCTGGGCGCCGTAGCGCAACACTTCTTCCAACGGCAGTGGTCCCCGCACCAGACGCTCGGCGAGGGTCTCGCCTTCCAGACACTCCATCACCAGGTAGTCGGTGCCGTCCTGCGAGCCGACATCATAGAGATGACAAATGTTGGGATGGTTCAACGAGGAGATCGCTCGCGCCTCCCGGTCGAAGCGCTGTTTGGCTTCGACGTTGGAAGAGAGACGCGACGGCAGGATTTTTATCGCGACTGTGCGATCCAGGCGCGTGTCACAGGCGCGATACACTTCGCCCATGCCACCGGCGCCCAGTGGAGACTGGATTTCGAAAGGACCGAGCTTGGTGCCAGAAGTGAGGGTCATTCGCGCGGGCGAGTATAGTCCATGGCAGCACGTTGCAGCAAATGCGACGACTCAGGATGGATTGTCCGGCTATGCGGAAGTCCTCGTTCACCGTTGCTTTGCCATAACGCCGGTGTACGGGAAACCAAGCCTCTACCCGGTCGATCGCAACGGGCCGATCGCTGCCTTTGCTCCTCACGGCGCATGTGATAGCGTTCCACTCCGCATCCTGTATCGATCCGCGGCGCGCAGGGGCGAGTGACCGCAGGGATTACTCGAAGGCTCGCGCACGGGCGAATCGCGCCGGCACGGCCGGAGGAAAAATGACAAAGGCACGAATTCCCTGCTACCCGATCCTCGTTCTGCTGCTGTCGAGCAGCATCGCCATCAATTCTTCGCCGGCTCGCGGCGCCGACAAGCATCCGTTCGGCGTCGATGACTACTCCGCGCTTCACGCCGCTCGCGCCATTGCGGTGTCGCCGGATGGAAAGACCATCCTCTATCGCGCTACCTACGACGGAACGACGGGCTTGCAGAAACGCGAATGGCGTCTTATTGATGCGAGCGGCGAGAATTCGCGCAAGCTGGATCTTCCCGAAAATTTTGAGCCCGACGGTTTTACGAAAGATGGCGCGGCGCTGTACGGTTTATACGGGCCGGAGAAGAAACAGCAGCTCGCCATCATTCCGCTTGCGCCCGGGAAGCTCACGCAAATTCTTGCGCTGCCCTCGGGAATTCACTCCGCCGTTATCTCGCCCGACGGCACACGATTCGCGGTCCTCGCCAATCCGCGGGCTCCGGATCCACTCTCCGATGTTCGGCATGTAATCGAGAACGACGAAACGAGCTTGTATGTCGCCGGCGTTCACGGCGAAGACGGCGCGTGGTGGTGTCCGTCGCTCACGGATATAACCGATATCGCATGGTCAAGCGAGGGCTCGCAAATCGCGGTGCTCACGCAGGACATGAAAATCGGCCATCACGACGTGCATTCGTACGTGAGTGTGTGCAGCGCGTCGGGCCCGCGACAGATCGCGGAAATCCCGACTGCCGTAGGAGGAATCGCCTGGGCCGAGGGTGGCCGCGAGCTCGCTTTTGCGAGCACCACCACGGCGGTGCTCACGCCCGAACACGTCTGGACCGTTCCCGTCGCGGGCGGCGCGGCGATCGATCGAACGCCGAATTTGAACGGCTCTGCGGTTAACGTCGCGGGAGACGCGCACGGCAACGTCTGGGTGGAAATGCACAAAGGAGTCGCCGTCGAAATTGATGCGTATCGCAACGGCAAGCTCGAGACGGCATATCGCTGGCCTGGCGGCTGCGTCACGCTGCCGATCGCCGCTGCGGCATTCTCGAGCTCACCCGACTCACTCGCGGTCACGGCCGGCGATCCGTCGCATGCGAACAATGTCGCGGTCGAGCGGAACGGCAAGCTCGAGACGATCACGCACGAGGGCGATGACACGCTCGGCGAGGTCAAGCTCGGCGAAGTACGCACCGTAAATTGGAAGTCGAAAGAAGGAATCCAGCTCGAAGGTATCGCAACATTTCCCGCCGGCTACGATCCGGCGAAAAAATATCCGTTCCTGGTCCTGCCGCACGGCGGTCCGGAATCGAACGACGAGCTCCGCTTCGATTCCTTCTCTCGGCTCATCGCGGGCTTGGGTTATGTTGTGTTGCAGCCGGAGTATCGTGGGTCAACGGGGTACGGCTCGGATTTTCTCGCCGCGATTTATCAGCATTTCGGCGATCGCGCGTACGCCGACGTCGACAGCGCGACGGATTTCGCCATCGCCCAAGGCTGGGCGGATCCGAATCGGCTGGCCATTTTTGGATGGAGCGCCGGCGGCTTCATGACATCGTGGACCGTCACCCAGACGCACCGGTATCGCGCGGCGATCGAAGGCGCGGGGATCACCGACTGGCTGAGCTTCATTCCCACCAGCGATATCGGGCAGATCGACTACGACGCCCGCCTGCAAGAAAAAGATGCGGCGCCGTTTTTGGAATTTTCCGCGGTGATGCACGCCGACCAAGTGACCACACCTTTGCTCATTTTGCACGGCGAAGCTGACCTCCGCGTGCCGACGTTCCAAGGACGCGAATTCTTCATCTTGCTCGCGGAGCGCGGAAAAACCGTGCGGATGGTTACCTATCCCGGTTCGCCGCATTTTCCGCTCCTGGCGGAACAGCGGCGCAACGTCTTTCAGGAAATCGGCGATTGGCTGGCGCGTTACAATCCATGATTGATTTCGAGCGCGTGTGAGCTCGAAATTATGCGGCTTGGGCTTTTCATAATTTCTCAACGCAACGGGCCGATGTGCAGAGGGTTTATATTTCACGAGGGGTGTACCACATGAGGATGTCCGTTCAACGCCTGTGTCTGGTGGCGGGATTTCTCGTGTTGATGGGCGGCGCGTATCGCGCGGCGGCGCAATCGAGCGAAAGGAAACCCGTGGCGCCCGCGACCCCAGCGAAGAAGTCGCCATGGAAGCCGGAAGATTTTGTGTACACCGAGAGCGCGTCGCAGTTTCGCGTCTCGCCAAACGGGAAATGGGCCGTGTGGGTGAAGAGCACTCCCGACAAGGACAAGGATACGCGCGTCAGCAATCTGATTCTTTCGAGCCTGACCGAGAAAATGGAAATTCCACTGACGCGCGACACCGATACGGTGTCTCAGCCGCGGTGGTCTCTTTCGGGGGAAACCATTGCGTTTCTGAGCACGCACGCACTGCCGAAGCCGAAGCCCGAGAACTCTCCGACGCAGCTCTGGTTGATCAACGCCGCGGGAGGCGACGCGTGGCCGGTGACGGAGTTCGCCAAAGAGATCAAGAGTTTCGAATGGATCGACAACGACACGATTCTGTTCAGCGCGGAAGAGGATGCATCGTTGTACGAACACGACACGAAAGAGCGCAAGGACGACACGGTGGTGGTGGACGACACGCCGCACGCGCCGGCCGTGCGTCTCTTCAAATTCGCGATCAAGGACAAGAAAGTTTCGCGCGTCACCGACAATAACGATTGGATTGAGAATTTCGATGTCTCGCGGGACGGCAAGTGGGCCGTTGCGTCCGCGTCACGCGAGTTGAGCTACGCATGGGACCACAAGGTCGCGCCTGCGACGTATTTGGTAGATCTCTCGACCGGCAAGCGGACGGAACTTTATCCCGACGGCAAAATTCGCCCCGATGAACTCCGCTGGGCGCGCGACAATTCCGGATTTTATGCCGTCGCGCCGTATTCATCCGATCCACACTTCTTCACGGCAACCGTCGAGAAGCTTTATTTCTACGATCTCGCTTCGAGCAAGACCACCGAAGTGAATCTCGATTGGGATCGCTATTTGGGCTCCAGCATGGAAGTCACCAGCGATGGATTCATCGCTCTGCTGGCGGATGGGGTACATCTCAAGCCCGCGCGGTACACGAAGAATGGTTCGACGTGGTCGCGCGAGTGGATTACGGGCGATCACACAAGCAATTATTTCGACTTTGCCGTGGGAGACGACGGGCACTCGTTCGTTTACAACTACTCGACGGCCAGCACGCCGGCGCAGTGGTATCGGGCGCATCTGGACGGCGCGAAGGTGAGCGACGCCGTACCGCTCACGGACATCAATCCGCAATACAAGGAACGGAACATTGCGAAGACGGAAATTCTGCACTGGAAAGGCGCGAACGACGATGACGTCGAAGGCATTCTCTATTACCCGCTGAACTATGAGCCCGGCAAGCGCTATCCGCTCGTCGTCGCCACGCACGGCGGCCCCGCGTATCTCGACTTTGACGCCTGGTCCGAGAGCTGGGCTTATTCGCAGAATTTATTGACCCAGCGCGGCGCGCTGATCCTGAAAACGAATTACCACGGAAGCGCCGGCTACGGATTGAAATGGGTGGAGTCGATCTGCTGCGGGAAATATTACGACCTCGAAATTCCCGACATCGAGAAGGGCGTGGACAATCTCATCGCCAAGGGCCTCGTCGATCCCGATCGAATCGGCGCGCTGGGCTGGTCGAACGGTTCGATTCTTACGATCCAGCTCACCGTGACCGATCCCGCGCGCTACAAGGCTGCCTCGGTGGGCGCGGGCGACGTCGAATGGATCAGCGACTGGGCCAACGTCGATTTCGGCGAATCGTTCGACGACTACTATTTCGGCAAGTCGCCGCTGCAGGATCCCGAGCTCTACCTTCGCAAGTCTCCGCTCTTCAAGATGGATCGCGTGAGGACGCCGACACTGATTTTCTTCGGCACGCTCGATCGCCAAGTTCCGACCGAACAAGGCTGGACGCACTATCGCGCGCTATATTCCATCGGGAAAGCGCCGGTGCGCTTTTTGCTCTTCCCCGGCGAAGCGCACGGGCCGCAAAAACTCTCGCATCAGCTGCGCAAGGTGACCGAAGAGACGGCGTGGTTCGACAAATACTTGTTCAACGCGAATCCGCCGGAGAACGAAGCGTTCAAGAAGGATTCGCCGCTCGGCGAAGCGCTGCGAAGGCAATCGATCAAGAAGGTGGGCGATGTGTACGGAAATCCGCTCGCATCGCCGGCCAGGAGCGATGCTGCCGGCGCTGTGATCCCCGAGGTCGTCAAGCGTGGAGAGCTTGAAATTGGGCGATTTGAAGTGACCCGCGCGCAGTACACGGCATTCGACAAAAACTTCGCGATCGAGGCTGGGACCGAAAATTTCCCCGAGAACGGCATCACGCTGGAGCAGGCCAAGGCCTATTGCGCCTGGCTGAGCCAAACGACCGGGGAAACGTATCGGCTCCCGAATGAAAAGGAAGTCGCCGATCTTTACAAAGATCGCCCCGGCGAAAACACGCTCGATTATTGGGCCGGCTACGCGGTTAATCCCGAAGACGCGCAGCGCCTCGAGGAAAAAATCAAGCAATTGCCGGGCACGGCGCCGCTCTTGAAAGAAGTCGGGAGCTTCGCCGGTCAGGGCGATGATGGCGAGGAATTGATTTTTGATTTAGGCGGCAACGTCGCGGAATGGGCAATCGCTGCGGATGGCTCGGGCAAAGCGCTCGGCGGCAGCGCCGATCGCGCATCCGATTCGAAAGCGCGGTATCGCCCTGCGGATCTCGCCTACACGGGGTTCCGCGTCGTCCACGTTTCGCCGAAACCGAAATAATCGGTGCTGGGCGATCCAGATTGGCTCTTGCGCATGCAGGGTTCCGCTCTTACGCTGCGAGCATGAGCCAATTCACTCCGACGGCGCGGACGCAGGTGCGCCGGCTTGCCGAGCGCGGGCGCTACGATTCGGAAACTGTGTATGGAATTCTCGACGAGGGATTTCTCTGCCACGCTGGATTTGTTGTCGATGGGCAGCCGTTCGTTATTCCCACCGGCTACGCCCGCGTCGACAACGCGCTCTACATTCACGGCTCGGCCGCGAGCCGCATGCTTCGAACGCTCGCCGGCGGGGTGCAAGTTTGTGTCACAGTGACGCTCGTGGACGGCCTCGTTCTCGCGCGCTCGGCGTTTCACCACTCGATGAACTACCGCTCCGTGGTGATTCTTGGGCAGGCGCAGGCCGTCGAGGATCGCGATGAAAAGCTGCGCGCGCTCGAAGCGTTTACCGAGCATATCGTTCGCGGGCGATGGAACGCCGTGCGCCCCATTCACGATGCCGAAGCAAACGCGACGTCCGTGCTCAAGCTTCCGCTCGCGGAGGTTTCGGCAAAAATCCGCACGGGCCCTCCCAAAGACGACGCCGAGGATTATGAATTTCCGGTGTGGGCCGGCGTCCTGCCGCTCCGGTTGGCGGCTGGTGATCCCGTTCCGGATCCCAGGCTACTCGCGGGCGTGGCGTTTCCAGATTACTTGCGGGAGTACTCGCGTCCGCAATCTCCGAAGATCGATGGAAGGAACGGGAAGAAATCCGGCGGCTAGTGGCAACCGCAGGTCTTCGGGGTGCAGCCGCAGCTTCCGCCGGCTGAGGCCGGCGAACTCGCGGACTTTGCGCCGTTGGCGGGCGCCGCAAAAACGGAGAATTGCACGGTTTGCTTCCGGCTGCCGCATTTCGGGCAAGTGACCTCGGCGCCGTTCGACAGCACGATCCGCTCGTGCCGTGTGTCGCAATCCTCGCAAACATATTCGTAAATCGGCATGGCTCGCTCGCTCCCGCAGAAAATTATGCCGTTTCCTGATCAGCCGGGCAAGTTCTTCGCTTGTTTAGATGAGTTCCAAAAATTCTTCGACACTTAGCTCGGCCTGCCGAAGGATGCTCCGGAGAACAGGCCGGGCAAGTCGAATCGGTCGTGGCGAGGCACGGTGACGCGTAGATGCGGCTTCAGAGGATGCCGTAGCTGGGCGTGACTGCCGGATTGATGGTTAATCACGAAGCCAGCGCGCAGCAACGCCCTCAGAATTTGCCGTGGCTTGAGGACCGGGACATCCGCGCCCATTTAGGCGCTCAATGCGACGCGAAGTTTCTTCGAGCGAGAAATCCTCTCGTCGGGTATTTCCTCGCCGGATTTCCGCAGACCGTCAATGTGGCAACGGATGGCGTCCCGGGCCATCTGCAGGGCTTCTTTTTCATCGCGGCCGTAGGTCACAAGGCCGGGAAGGAGTGGCACCGTCACCTGATATCCGGGCGGGTTCTTCATGCGGCGCACATTTTTACCGCGCCGGCGCACGGAACGGAACTCGTAAGATACGGGGAGCAGAATGACGCTAAATTCGCACTCCCGCGGACGGCGGGACGGGCCGCGTTCGTTCGCAACTTGGACGTTGGACATTGCCATCCTAGTATGAATTTACTTCAAAGCGCCGCCGAGCGCAAAGCAAACGGCTCTCGAATAGACGCCCGGAGCGCACAGCTCGCGACCGCCCGTCCAAAAACAAATCGCCCCGGCTGTTGCCAACCGGGGCGACCTGAAGCGTTTGCAGCCTTGAAAATCAATCGCCGGCGGCGTGAGCGACTTCAGCGTCTTCCTTCTTCGCGACCCCGTTGCCGTTCCCATTGCCGTTCGAGTGCCCGTTGCCGTTGCCCGCGGGTTGAATTGTCTTCAAGCCCACCTGAACCTCGGGCGTAGCAGCCTTAATCGCCGCCACGCTGCCGATCTGAACGACGTTCTCGGGCTGCTTCTTGAGCACCAGTTCTTCGTAAATCTTGCGCACCTTGGCCGCTTCTTCATTGGCCTGGCGGCGGCGAATGCGGTCTTCCTCGGCCGCGGTTTGCGGAATGTCGTGCTCGAGATGGCGAGTGCGCGACGCATCGTCGGCGTCGATCCGCAGCGAGTGTTCGTAGCTGTTGAGATCGACTTTCTTGCCCTTGGCGTAAATTTCGTGCTTGCCGTGGGTCTTGTACCACTGGGCTACGGTCGCGTTCTTGTACATGTTCTCGATGATTTTCCGCCAGCCGATGCCCGTGTTGTACGCGCAGAAGGAAATTTCACCCTGCTGCGTGGCGTACGGGATGATGCACATTTCGGTGCGGCGGAAATCGTAGTTGAACAGATCCTGGAACCACATTCCCGCGATGAACAGGAAATTCCACGGGTCGGTCGCGCGGCGCTTCATGGCGTCTTCGTAGGTGCGATCCGGGCTCGTCTTGCCGTACTTCTTGTCGGCATCCTTGGTCAGCGCCCACGTCTTGTCGAACTTCTTGAAGAGTTGGAAAAGCGTGAGGCCCTTGGGTGCGCCGAACGGTTTGTAGTTTTTCAGCAGCGCCATGGCCATCATGAAATTGGAGAACTTCTTCCCGCGCGCCGCATCCGTGATGGAATTAACGTCCTGCACCAGCTGCGGAGTATTCAGAAAGCGCGGAACCGGCGCCCACTCCTTGGTTTCCTTGTTGATCATGACCGCGGTTCCCACGCCGCAGTTCGGGTGGCAGCCGCAGCTCAGCGAACCCCATTGCGAATCCGGCCCGTGCACGAGATCCGAGAAGCCCGCGAACGCGCTAACCAGCGAAATCGGGAACCAGTCGCGCGTCGGCTCGATTTTGCCCACCTGGCTGCTGACGTCCTTGGCCAGATGCGAGAGCGTGTAGCGCTGGCGCATGCGGCGCTCGGGCGTGATTTCTTCGTCGCGGCCGGTGAAAGAAACCGGCTGGAAGGAAACGAACGCGATTTTCTTAGGGTTTTCCATTGCGAACTTGACGATGGGGCCGACCTGGTCGTTGTTGACGTTGTTGATGATCGTCGTGACCAGCACGATTTCGATGCCCGCCTCGTGCATGTTCTCGATGGCACGCAGCTTCACGTCGAACAGGTTGCCGACCTGGCGATGGCTGTTGGCATCGTTGCCGATGCCGTCGAATTGCAGGTAGGCGTAGCGCATTCCCGCTTCGAAGGCCTTCTTCGAGAAGTCCTTACTCTTGGCGAACTCGATGCCATTCGTCGCGGCCTGCACGCTGTTGTAACCCACCTTGCGCGCGTAGCGAACCGCGTCGAGGAAGTAGGGATGCATGGTCGGCTCGCCACCGGAGAATTGCACCGACATCTGGCGGCGCGGCTTGATCATCAGCGCGTTATCGAGGATTTCCTGGATTTCTTCCCAGCTCAGCTCGTGAACGTAGCCGACCTGGTTCGCGTCCATGAAGCACGGGTCGCACATCATGTTGCAGCGATTCGTCAGATCGACCGTCAGAACCGAGCCGCGGCCGTAGCGCACCGTGCTGCTGCCGTGACGGTGCAGCGTTTCATCGTTGTGCGCCGGGATGTCCCGTCCGGGAAAATTCTTCTCGATCCACGCGAGAAATTTCGCGTCCACGGCCATCAGGTCTTCGTATTTGCCGTGGATCTGGCACTCTTTCACCATCCAGATCTGGCCGTCGCGCTCGACAATCTGCGCCTTGATCTCGCCGACCTTCTCATGAACGAGATCGGTCCAATCCTTCTTGCCGCTGAAAATCGCGTCCCGCGCCTCCGCCACGCAGCCGGGGCACAGCGAATCGGTCGTACGCGGCCAGCCGAGAGTCGGCTTGCTCTTCTCGTACGACTTCAGCAGCGGCTTGTCGGACCACTTCGGAGTGAACGAAGGGTTCGGATTGAATTTGTTGAAGTACTGAATTGAGTTAAAAGTGGCGCTTGCTGTCTTGCAGACCACCCAGTCAAACGCTCTCGTTACATTTTTGCTGCTGGACATAGGCCTCAGCCTCTCCTCAGAAATCTCTTTCGCAAATGATAGCTACTGCGGAGCCCCCGAGACTCATACCCGCCCTGAGTAACCCCACCGAACAAATACACTTACGCCCAAAGCCGTACAGTACGAAAGTTTGCCGTATCCATGGTACGGCGGTCCAGCCCCAAACGCCCAAATGTGCCAATAGGGGGCTGAACGGTAGTTACTGGCCCCGGGTGGGGCGGCCGGTTACACCAGTTAGAGTCGGGGGGCCCCGCTCGGGGTTCATTGCGTGGACGCGCCCTGCCAGTTTATTTCCCCGCTCGAGCGTCGACCTGCCAAAACGAGCCGCAGGCCTTTACGGGAAATTCAGATTCTTCTCACCGAACATTCATGCGTTCCGCACCGGACTAGCGTAGAACCCGCTGGTGTGCTACGTGCGCCTGGACGATTTCCACAGACAGGTCATAGATAAGCTCTTGACTCCAGATGGGTAACACGATTACAAGACTCTCATTAAATTCTGGGCGGGGGTGTTCCGGATGAGCAAGATATGTTTTGCCTTCCTTGGCTTTGTGGCTCTCCTTCTCGCGCTATTGCCGATCGCCGCGCGCGCGCAACAAACACTCGGCGCGATCAACGGAACGGTTACCGACAATAGCGGCGCCATCGTGCAAGGCGCTGCTATAAAAGTTCGTAACGTCGGCACGAACCTGGCACAGGCGGCAACGACGAGGAACGACGGTTCGTTTAGTCTCAAGGAACTGCCCATCGGAACGTACGTCGTCACGATTTCGAAGGCAGGATTCAAAACCGAAGAATATTCGCAGATTCTCGTCCAGGGCAATCTGACGACGACGGTGAACGTCACGCTCCAGCCGGGCGCAGTCACTTCGACCGTTACGGTAACGGCGACTCCCCTCTTGAACGAAACCGATACGTCGAACGGCTATACGCTCCATTCCGATTTAATTGAAAGTACGCCGCTCGGCACGGGCAGCTTCACGCAGTTGGCCATCCTGGCGCCCGGTGTGAACGCGGATTTCCTGGCGGGTTCAGGCACAAACGCGGGGCTCGGCAATCAGGACATTTGGGCGAATGGCCAGCGCGACACAAGCAACAGCTTTTCGTTTAACGACGTCAACGGGAACAATCTTTTCAACGGAAAATCATCGAGTTCCGTGAGCGACAACCGCTTTGTCTTGAATACGGGCGGGTTCCTCGATTCTACTACCGAAGAATATCATGAGAGCACCTCGGTCTATGACGCCATCGGCCAGGGGCTGCCGACACCTCCCCCGGAAACGATTGAAGAGCTTCACGTCAGCACATCTATGTACGACGCCTCGGAAGGTTCACACAGCGGTGCGCACGTCGAAGTTCAAACAAAGACGGGTTCGAACGATCTCCACGGCCAGGCGTATGAATACCATCAGACGAGCGGTTGGAACGCCGCGCCGTTCTTTTCCAATGCAGCGGGAATCGGGACGCCAGCTCTGAAGAGAAATACATTTGGGGCAACGTTGGGTGGACCAATTCTGAAGGACAAACTGTTTTTCTTCGTAGCCTACCAGGGCCAGCGGGCAGTCGACCAAGACGACTCCATCTCCGATGTCGACGTCCCGCCGGACTTGACGGACGCGCGTGACGCCGCGTCGCTCGCCACGGTCGCGAACACCGATTTCGGAACCAGTCTGACAGCCGCAAATATCAACTCCGTGGCGCTGGCCATCATGAACGCCAAGCTGCCCAACGGCAACTACCTAATTCCATCTCCGACCATCACGAATCAGAACCAGGCCTATACGCTAGGTTATGACGGAGTGATTCAGGGGCCATCGACACACTTCTCAGCCGATCAGGTGAATGGGAACATCGACTACAACTTCAGCGAGAAAGACCGGATTTCCGGCAAGTATTATTTCCAGCGAGACCCGACTTACGCCCCTTTTGCCATCAGCCAGGTGGAGGGTTTCCCGCAGCAAATGAACGCGGGCGCTCAGGTTTTTTCGCTGACCAATACGGTGCTGCCGACTCCGAACACTTCGTGGATTCAGCGATTCGGGTTCATCCGCGAGAAGGCCTTCGCGAGCACGCAGCAGGGCTTCACGCCTTCTGACTTTGGGATCAGCGAATTCGGCCTGAACACTCTCCCGGGCATACACATCGGAATCGATGATGAAAACGTCGGAAATAGCTTGTACCTCGGCGCCGCTTCGAACACCGCCAACGCCGGTGCTTTCCAGAATCAGTTCGAGTGGGCTACCAGCTACAATTGGGTGCTCGGGCGGCACTCACTCGGGTTTGGAGCGCAGTACGACTACACCCAACTGAACGTCGTCAATAAGAACAATCAGTTGGGCCTCCTTGGGTTTCAGAAGTTTTCCGACTTCCTCGAGGGGAATCTTTGCAGTCCGTCCAATTCGTGCTACGCCGCGGACTCCTCGGTTTTTGTCAACGGCGAGACCAACCGTTATTTCCGGTCCAATCAGCTTGGCCTCTATGCTCAAGACACCTTCCGCCTCAAGTCCAATCTCACTCTGAGTCTCGGTTTGCGCTGGGATTGGAACGGTCCACTTTACGAGAAATACGGAAAGCTTGTGAACTTCAATCCGGCTGACTACAGCTACGACGCCAGCACCGACACCATTACGAACACGGGCCTGGTTGTCGCCGGCAACAACCCGGATTTCGCGACGAAGGGCGCGAGCGACTCGACGCTTACCGCGCGGCAGTGGGGATTCGCGCCACGCGTCGGCATCGTCTATGCGCCTTCGTTCATCAAGAATTTCGTGGTGCGAGCCGGATTCGGAATGTACTACGATCGCGGCGAATACTTTGCCGAGCTCTCGCCGAGCGCAGGTTCCGGCATCGGCGGTCCGTTCGGCGTCACCACCGAACAACCCTTCGCAGTCCCTTACTATTCACCGCCTGGCGCCACGTTCCAGGCTCCGTTTGGCACAACGGCGCCCCCCGCGCCGGTAAACAGTCTCTCCGGTGTCGCTTCGCTTCTTCCGAATATCGCGCAGTTGGAAGCGAACACGACGCCGTTCTGCATCGCGACGGGTCAGTCGTATTGCGGGCCTTTCCAGTTCGCAGGCTACGATCCCAACAGCAAGCTGCCTTATTCCGAGAACTGGACGCTTGATCTGCAATGGCAGCCGTCGAACGACATCGTCGTGAATGCAGCCTACGTCGGAAATCACGGAGTGCATGAAGTGATCCCGGTTCCGTTCAACCAGCCGGGGATTGCCACGCCGAGCAACCCGATCAACGGCGAAATCTACTCTTACGGCTACAATGTGCCGGGTGTGTCCGCCGAAAATCAATACACCCTCGTTGCCGGTTACGCGGATGGAAACGCCGATCTCCGCGCTCCGTACATCGGTTACGATCCCAATTCTCAATTCAACGAAGGCGCTGGAATTTCCAACTACGACGCGCTGCAACTCGGTCTGACGAAGCGCCTGCAGCATGGACTCACGCTTGCGGCCTCCTACACGTGGTCGCATGTCCTTGACGAGCAGAGCGGATTGGGATTGTTCTTTAACGGCAATAGCCCCACTGACCTGAAGTCGGCCTACGGCAGCGCCGACTTCGATCGGACCCACGTCTTCAGCATTAGCTACCGGTACCAATTCCCGAAGGCGGCGTGGGCTACAGGTGCGTGGAACCAGGTCGTGAACGGATGGGGTCTCAGCGGACTCACAGTGGCAGAGAGCGGCCAGCCTTATTCCGTTTATGACTATACGGGAGGGGCAGGCAGCATTTACTGGGGTGCCGGGGACGATCAAGTGACGAATCCGATCATCCCTGTGGGCGGCGTTGGCTCTACTTCAACGAAAGTTGAGCTTCAAGGGACGCTTGGCGTCAACCCGGGGAAACCGGTGCTCAACGTCAACGCGTTCGGACTTCCCCTGCTCACTCCGGGCAGCGGAGGAGTTCCGCCGTGTGATCCGGTTACCGGCGTGTGCGACTCGTATGAAACAGGCTATGGCGATACTGGCCGCAACATTTTCCGTGGGCCGTTCCAGTCGCGGTTTGACTTCGGAATCTTTAAGGACTTCAAGGTCACGGAGCGGTTCGGTCTCCGATTCGATGCGCAGGCGTTCAACATCTTCAACCACCCGAGCTTCGATACACCGAATAACGACGTGAAGTTCAACCCCTACTACGCCGACCCGCCGACTTACAGCTCGAGCAGCTCTTGCGTTCCGGCAACGGGTGCGTATCGGTGCCCGCCATCGGGTCAATTGGGACTCATCCAGCACACGCTGGGCAGCCCGAGATTCCTTCAAATGGCGCTGCACTTGATGTTCTAGGCGTCGCGCTAAATTCGACAACTCCCGGCGGGGCTGCCATCGGTTCCGCCGGGAATTTCTTTGTAGGCTGCGATTTTCAGTGGCGGAACGCGGCGCGGCGAAATCGCGGAGTGCAAAGGAGTGAAGGCGAAGGCTGCGGTAAATCTTGGCTGCGTAGCGCCGCACCGGTTTTGGTGCGGCATCATGGCAGGCCCATATTTTCTGGGATCAAATCCGTGCGGGGAAAAACTATTCGTCGTTCAGCGGCGTGCGGAGCACACCAATCACGAAATGCGCGAAGTGCGCGGCTTCTTCATCGAGCTGAATCCAGCGAACCACGCAGTGCTTCTTCAAATAATCCGAAACCTTGGTTTCGTTGATTCCGAGATGCTCGGCCAGGCGCGTTCGCAGCGAGCCGCCGGGATGATTGCGGCTGGTGCCGCGGGCGCCGCGTAGAAGCTGGCCGATGGCCACGCGCAGCGTCTTGCACGACTCGACGTAGTACGACGTCACCAGATCGGAATCCGTCAAAATAAAAACGCCCGGCCCAGCCGGCGCTTCGTCCGCTTCATCGAGATTGTGCAGCTGGCTTCCCAGAAGGCGGCGCAGCGAAGATTCCAGATGCGCGAGGCACGACGCAATCGCCGGCTCAGCGCCGCGGCCGTGCGCAACGCGCTCGGATGGCAGCGACGGCGCGGCCGCAATTTCCGGCGACCAACGCGGCGATTCCGATGCTGCCGGCGCCATGGGATGCGGGGTTTCCGGCTCGCGCTCGATCCGGCGCGCGGGAGCCGCATCGCGTTCCGCAAATGGAGGCTTATCGAACGCGCGCGCCGGATCTGTGCGCGGAGCGAATGTCTGCGCCGGCAATGCCGGGGCCGCCGCGCCGCCTTTTCGCCGGCGGCCGCGACCTCCTCGGCGCCCGCGGCGCCGCCGCTTGTGTGCCGCCACGCCTGCGGCCTGTACATCGCCAGCGGTCGAGCCCGCAGCCTCGCCCGATTCTTCGACGCGCTGCAGCTCGGACGACACGGCAATTTCGGCTTCGTGTTCTTCGGGCGGTTCCGCGCTCTCGATAATTTCTCCCGATGCTGCAACGTGGTACGGCAAAGATCCTTGCGAGGAGCTCGCTTCCGGCGAGGGAGTCGCTTCGCGCGTGGCCGGCACAGGCGCGCCGAGCCGCGTCAGCGATTCTTCCGCGCGCTTTTTCCAATCTGCGCGGCGGAATCGCTCAAACGCCGTCGTGTACCACCGGATCGCTTCGTCGCTGCGCCCGGCTTTTTCCTCGAACGCGGCCAGCTCGAACGCGACCATCGCGTCGCGCGTCTTCGCGTAGAGGTCCGCCAGTTTCACCGGAGCTTCGGGGCTGTTTCTCGCCTTGCGGATGCGCGCCTGGATTTGCCGCCAATTCGACATAACGGTGTGTAGTGTATCAGCGGAAGGCGTCTCGAATCCAGCAACCGGATTGGTTAGGAGCTTCTCAGCTTGGTTTTTGCGGAAGATTGGGGCTCGGAGAAGAGCCATTGCTGCCAGCGCTTCGGAAGATAGCGAAACATGACTTGAAACGCCGGATGGCCAAATAGCAGCCGGAAGGCTACCAGCATAACGATCAGAAACAAGATGAAGAGCGCATGCTCAACGTTCTGCAGCATATTACCTAGATTATACCACGCTCTGAAGGTCCGGAGAAAAATCCGAAGTTGGGCAGCTTCCGATAACACGACTTCTCAGGCACAATCCGCCTGGCCAAGAGACTTGAATCTGGCAACAATCTCTTGGGCACTTCGGCTAAAGACGACATATTCGCCGGGCGAACGCGCTTGTAGTTCCTGGATCTTGGCCTCGGCGGTGCGCAAGTCTCGAACGACTTCGAGCCATTCAAAATTCGCGACGCCTATCTTCTTCAGAATGTCGAAAGAGGGTTCCATGCCGCCATCTCTTTGCAACAAATCGGGCAAACTGAGCAGGGCGAGAGTCGAAGCTCCTTCAGAATCCTGCAAGTACGCCATCCGCCCATTTGTGTCCCGACGATCGGAAAATCCTTGTACGCCGCTTCGATATCCCGCTTTGAAGTGTAGTTGCTTCGCATAAACACGAGAATCACACAGCCTTTAGCCCGCGAGCGATTTGGCTAACGGGGATTTTTGGGAGCTCTCGGGTGCTCGGCACAGAGATGGGACGTGAACTCTTTGTCGCGCTGCTGTTCATAGTGCATCTTCATCTCGTCAATTGATTTGCCAACGAGCGGCCCTGATGGGTTGAACGCCCATGCGCATTCGGAGCAAGCCCAGCCCCGAAAATTCGGTCTTTCGACCCATACCAGCTTGCGACGCGTCGCCTCCATGGCACACCTCGAGATTTGGTGCGGTTATGCTTCTTTGAAAGACGGTGCAGCATTGTTCTTCGACGTCACTGCGACGACAAAACCCGCTCTTTTCATTTGCCCAGAGCGAGGTTCCGCGCAAATCACCGTTCTTTGAACACCCGTCAAAATCGAAGTGAATACACAAGGCCCGAATACTAGTGATAGAAAGAGGTTGCTGTCTGTGGGGTATCCAACGCTGACGAGAATTGCTATCTCAATCCGAGGTCATGCTCGAACTGTTGAATGACATCGTAACACTCACAGGCGAAGTTCTGGAGTTTCCTGCGGTTCACAACCTTCACTGCACCGCGCACGTATTCTATGATTCCCTTTTTTTGCAGCACCGACGCTGCCAAGCTCACGGTGGACCGGTCAGTACCCATCATGGTCGCGATGAAATCGTGGGTGATCGGAAGTACTCCCAAATTCACCCTATCCTGGGTCATCAGCAGCCACCGCGCGAGACGCTGCTGTATATCATGAAGTCGATTGCACGCCGCAGTCTGTGCGACTTGCATCCCTTGAAGTCCCGTATGCCTGTTCAAGATGATCTGAAACTGAGGAGCCGACCGCAGAATGCGTTCGAGCGCGTTTCCCATCATTCGGAAGCCGTCCCCGCCGATTTGGACTATTTCACGCACGGAACTTCTGCTCAAGCCAACTGCCAATCCCGCCCCAACGTAGCCCTCATTCCCCACTACACCTACTTCCACAGTTCGACCGTCTTTGGTCACTACGACCTGAGAAACCATTCCCCGGTTCGGAAAATAGACGAATTCGATGTTTTGAGTCGGCTCATGAAGGCTGAGATGATCCGGCAGATCGACGTACTTCAAGTCGGAACGCATCAACTCGAATTCATTATCGGGCGTTGCCAACAGCACTTTGTTGCTTACTGGTTTCCCATCGGCGTTGGTTCGTTCGCCCGCCCGTACGACTCGATAGCTTTTTCGACTCATGGCACTCCTGAACGGCACCAAAGTGCCTGGTATTCAATTGGGTGAAACTGCGTGGACTCTGAGATTACACGCCAATTCAACCAAAAGAGCGGCTTAACAATCTGTGCGAAATGGGACATCTCTCAAGACCAAGGAGGAGGGAATCAAGCGGCAGATCGATCCGCGTTGGCCGGGGAATCCGGTGCCCTTACCGCGGATTCTCGACGTGCTTGGACCAAATCTTCTCCGCGCGCGCACGGCAGCCCATCAGGCTTCTTAAGTTGCCATTGACGCAGCCTTCGAAAGTTTCCGAGAAGCCGCACGAGTGGTGGGAATCGCACTAAGGGGAGGGCTTTTGCTTTGCAAGGAGGTCGCGCCCGACTTACGGCGCTGTTTGTTTCGCGCCGAAGGGCATTGATGTGCCGCATCGCGCGGTTTGGTGCATGATGTTCCGGTGACAGGCGAGCAACGCACCAATTGGGTCACGCAGAAGGCGAAAGCTCTGGGATTCGATCTCTGCGGCGTCGCGCCCGCGCACGCCTTTGAAGAACTCGAGCGGCTCCCCGAATGGCTCGAGCGCGGCTATGCGGGCGAAATGAAATATCTCGCCGACGCGCGCCGCTGCGATCCCGGCCGCATCCTCGACGGCGCGCGCAGCGTCATCGTCGTCGCGCTGAATTATCGCGGTCCTCATCCCTATTCAACCGAGGTCCCGGCTTCCGGCGCCGGCGAAAGTCCGCGCGGATGGATTTCGCGCTACGCCTGGGGCGATGACTATCACGAAGTGCTCGGCAAAAAATTAGAGGAGCTCGTCGCCGCAATGCGCGCCGAATACCGCGAAAATTTCGACGCGCTTGCTTACGTCGATACCGGCCCAATCGTCGAGCGCGTTGCGGCGCGTCATGCCGGCCTCGGCTGGCTCGCCAAAAACACGATGCTCATCCACGAAGAGCTCGGTTCGTGGCTTTTTCTCGGCGTCATCGTCACGACTCTCGATCTGGCTCCGTCCGTCCCCGATGCCGGAACCTTGCCTGCCGATCTCTGCGGCCAGTGCCGCTTATGCATCGACGCCTGCCCGACGGGCGCCATCGTCGAGCCGTATCTTCTCGACGCGCGCTGCTGCATTTCCTATCTTACAATCGAGCTGCGCGCCACGATCCCGGAAGAGTTGCGCCCGTCGATGGGGCGCATGATTTTCGGCTGCGATATTTGCCAGGATGTTTGCCCGTGGAATCGCCATGCGCCAAACGGCTCGCTCGCGGAATTCTTACCGCGCGCGATTCACAATGGCGCGAATGCTGCATCTCGTGTCGGCGAAATGGGCGAGCCTTCGGCATTCATCAAAACTGATTCCACGCTGTTCGCTCCTGAGCTCGAATCGCTCGCAGCGCTGACCGAAGAGGAATTCCGCCAATTTTTTCGCGGCAGCCCCGTGAAACGCACGAAATGGCGCGGCCTGATTCGCAATTCGTGCGTCGCGCTCGGAAATGCAAAGATCGCGCGTGGCTCCGAGCAGCATCAGCGCATCTCGAAATTGCTCGAAAGGCTTGCCGCTTCGGACGACGCCGTCATCGCCGAGCATGCGCGCTGGGCGCTCGAACGCCTTGGCCGCGCGAATTGACAGGACGCGATCCGTCCGTTAGCTTGGCCGCGAGCGAACTCCGTGCGAATGGCGTGCGGGTTACTTGCAATAATGAAAGTTAGAACAACGCCCAGGAAAGGAACATCCGAATGGCAACAATCTTAAATTTCGCCGCGCTGCATCTCCTGCAGCAGCCGCATTTCAGCTTCCCGCAGGGCGGCACGGCCACCGAAGAAATCGTCCTCCGCTGGATTCATCTCGTCGCCGGAATCACCTGGATCGGCCTGCTCTATTTCTTCAATCTCGTCGGAACGCCGGTGATGAAACAGCTCGATGCGACCGTCCGCGGGAAAGTTTTTCCCGCACTGATGTCGCGCGCGATGCAGTGGTTCCGCTGGTCGGCGCTGGTGACCATCCTCGTTGGCCTGCGCTATTTCACAATCATTTTGAAGGCGGACGCGGTTAACGCGGGAAATCCCATGCTTCTCTGGCGCTGGTTCGGCGAGTGGCTGGCCGTGTGGCTCATCGCTTGCACGCTGATCTTTCCGCTGCAAATGCCGTGGAAAGGCGTTGTCGAGCAGCGCTGGCTCCGCGCGGTGCTGATCGCCATCGTGGTGATCGCCGCTTCGTGGATTGCGCTCATCGTCAATGGTGGGCCGCAATCCTCGAACAGCCATCTTTCGATCAGCGTCGGCGGCGGACTGGGACTCGTGATGGCGATGAACGCGCTCAGCGTGGTCTGGCCGGTGCACAGAAAATTAATTCAGTGGACGCGCGCCAACGCGGAAAACGGCACGCCGATTCCGCCGGAAGCCGATCGCCTGCGGGCCTGGGCTTTTTTCTCCGCGCGCGTGGCTTTTTGGCTCTCGTTTCCCATGCTCTTCTTTATGGGCGCGGCCGATCACTATCCGTTCCTGAGCAGCATCACGGACTAACCCGGCGCGCGGCGCTCTATGATCTCCAGTGCAGCGTGACGGGCCCGTCCATCGGATGGACCATCGGCGCGCCCGTGCGCTTCGATTCGAGATGCGCGGCCTTGAGCGCGAAGTACCACTTCGCCGGCCGATCCGCGTCGTCGATCAACATCAGCTTCGGCCGGTGCTTCAGCCCGATCGATTGCCGCGTCATCGTTTCGGTGTCTTGGCGAATGAATCGCGGCCCGAAAATTTTCAGCCCAGCGCCGATCATCGCGCTCCACGGCGCCACATTCCACGCCGCGCAAAAATCCAGGCGGCACAGCTCGCGGCGAATCGGCGTCACCGTCGCGCGGCTAGAAAACCACGCTTTGCCGCAGCGAATCTGCTCGAATCGCATATTTGGCAGGACGAAATCGATCGTCGTCGTCACCGGCGCTCCGTATAAAGCGCGCAGCAATTTGTACGGCGCGCTGTTCGACGAAGGCGTGTGCGCGCTCATCCGGAAACCGTCTGCAATCGGCTCGAACGCTTTTTCCTTGTCGTGAATGCTCCGCCGGCTGCGCCACCACCATGCTTGATGCACGAAGGGCCCGTGCGCCGGATCCATCAATCCGATGATGCCGTTGTCGACGCTCACCGGCATTTCGGCCGCAAAGTGCGCCATCCGGTAGTGCTCGCCGAATTTCGGCAGCTCCGGCGCCGCGGGAATCGCGTCACGTCGCAGTGCGTGAAGGTCGCCGTCAGGGAAGTAAACCCAGATGTACCCGTCGCGCTCTTCGCATGGAAACGCGTCCGCGAAAATCCGGTCGCATTTCAGTTTCGAATCCGCCGTCAGCGACGGAATCACCATGCACTGCCCCGAATGCACGTCGAATTGCCAGCCGTGATAACTGCATTCAACGTTTCCCGCTTCCAGCCGCCCGAACGAAAGCGGCATCCCGCGATGCGGGCACGTATCGCGCATCGCAAACACCCGCCCCTGCGCATCTCGCCCGATCGTCAGCGGAATTTCGAGCAGCAGCGCCGTTTGCATCCGTTTCCGCGCCACTTGCGTGCTGCGCGGAGCCGGATACCAGAAGCCCGGCAGCATTTCGGCGTCGCGGCTCTCGTGCGCCCGTCGTTCGGCTGTTTCAGCGATTTGTGATCCGTCGCTCATCGCATCGCTCATGAATTCGCGCCGCTATCGTAGTACACGCCGCCATCCGCAGCAATCCGCGCTCCGCGCACACCGCCGGGCGCGTCAATTTGACAGCTTCCGGCATTGCGTCTATCCTTGTTTCAGGCTGTTCGCAATGACCACCGCGTTCTATTAGCTCGAACCTCTCGCGCCGCAATCGCCGGCGTCCGAATTCGCCGATCCCTGGTTTTCGTTTTTCCTATTCTCTTTTCTATTTTGTATTTTTCGCACACCCGAGGCTGTGTCATGGCAAACGGTAAACTTTTTCAAAAGCTGGACGCCATCGAAGCGAAGTACGAAGACCTGACGAAGCAGCTGTCTTCACCCGAAGTCCTGATCGATTCTTCGCGCTACCAGAAGCTCGCCAAAACGCACGCCGAGCTCGCCGAAGTCGTCGCGAAATACCGCGAGTGGAAGGAATTCGAGAAGAATCTCACCGGTGCGAAGCAATTGCTCGTCGAGACCGATGATCCGGAAATGAAGCAGATGGCGCACGACGAAGAGCACTTGCTCGAGGAGCGCCTGCAGAAAATCGAACTTGAGCTGAAGATTCTGCTCTTGCCGCGCGATCCGAACGACGACAAGAACGTCCTCGTCGAAATTCGCGCCGGCACCGGCGGCGACGAAGCTTCGCTCTTTGCCGGCGAGCTCTATCGCATGTATTCGCGCTACGCGGAAGCGCAAGGCTGGCGCGTCGAAGTACTCGAAAGTTCCGCGTCGTCCGTCGGCGGCGTGAAGGAAATCGTCGCCGCGATTCAGGGCAACAAGGTCTATTCGAAGCTGAAATACGAAAGCGGCGTGCATCGCGTCCAGCGCGTGCCCTCGACCGAGCAGGCCGGCCGCATTCACACCTCGGCGGCCACCGTCGCCGTCCTTCCCGAAGCCGACGAAATCGACATCAAGATCGAAGCGAAAGATCTTCGCGTCGATACGTTCTGCTCCTCCGGCCCGGGCGGCCAGTCCGTCAACACGACGTACTCCGCCGTGCGCATCACGCACATTCCCTCGGGCCTCGTCGTTTCGCAGCAGGATGAAAAATCGCAGATCAAAAATCGTGCCAAGGCCATGCGCGTTCTCCGCGCACGCCTCTACGAAATGGAGCAGGAAAAGCAGCATGCGCAGATTGCCGCCGAACGCCGCGGCCAGATCAAGACCGGCGACCGCTCCGAAAAAATTCGCACGTACAATTTCCCGCAGAATCGCGTCACCGATCACCGCATCGGCCTGACGCTCCACCAGCTCAATCTCGTGATGGAAGGAAAGCTCGGCCCGCTCGTCGACGCGCTCGTCACGCATTACGAAGCCGAACGCTTGAATCAAGAACTCGACGACGCGTAGAGCATGTCATGCAAGCAAATCCGCACAATCCGGTGGCTCGATTGGGTGCGTTGGGTGCAATGACGAATACAATCGACATCCGCCGCGCGCTGAAGGAAGCCATGGCGCGCCTGGACGAAGCGCGCGTGCCGTCACACTCCCTTGCCGCGGAGCTTCTGCTGATGCATACGCTCGGCCGCGATCGCGCGTGGATCTACGCGCATCCCGAAGCCGCGCTCGATCCCGCCGCAGCCGCGCGTTTTTTTGAACTCGTCGCGCAGCGCTCGAGCGGCGTTCCGACGCAATATCTGACCGGCACGCAGGAATTCTGGGGACTCGAATACGAAGTCACGCCGGCCGTTCTGATCCCGCGCCCCGAAACCGAACATGTCATCGAAGTCGCGCTCGAGCGCCTCGGCGCCGCACGCAAGAACGAGCCGCTTCGCATAGCGGATGTTGGCACAGGCTCGGGCTGCGTCGCGGTCGCGCTGGCATCTGAATTTTCGCGCGCCGAAATTTTCGCGACTGATATTTCAGCCGCCGCGCTCGAAGTCGCGCGCCGCAATGCCGCGCGGCACGGCTTTGCTGATCGCATTCATTTCACCGAAACAAATCTTCTCGACGCGTTTGCAACGGAGACGCGCCGCTTCGATCTCGTCGTCAGCAATCCTCCGTACGTCCCGCTCCATGAAGCGCCACAACTCCAGCGCGAAGTCCGCGCTCACGAGCCGGAAATCGCATTCTTCGCCGGCGAAGATGGCCTCGCTGTTTACGGGCCGCTGATTCCTGCCGCCGCCGCCGCTCTCCACTCCGGCGGAATGCTCATCCTCGAACTCGGCCACGATTCCCTCTCCGCTGTTCGCACGGTCATCGAAAATTCCGCCGCGTGGGCCGATGTTCGCGTCACCAACGATCTCGCCGGTATCCCCCGGGTTATTTCCGTCTCCCGGCAATAGCAAGAGCGCATCGCGCAGCACCCTTCGATGGCGTCTCGTCCTCTTCGACCGCACCTCTTTAGAAGATGTATAGTTTCCTCGAACGATCCGCATGCCGAAACTCGCCCGCTATCGCGCAAAGCATTCTTCCTCGACCGCTGAAGCCTCCGCGGGCGCGCAATCCTTCTCCGCCGCTTCCGCAAGTTCCGCCACGCCGATTCTTCATATCGACATGGACGCCTTCTTCGTTTCCGTCGAGCTGCTCTCGCACCCTGAGCTGCGCGGCCTGCCCGTCGTCGTAGGGGGACAAAAAGATCAACGCGGCGTAGTCACCTCCGCAAGCTATGAGGCCCGCCGCTTCGGCATTCATTCGGCGATGCCGCTGCGGACCGCGGGCCGCCTCTGCCCTCACGCGGTCTACCTCGACAATCGCCACGAGCTCTATTCGCAATGGAGCGACCGCATCGCCGCCTTGCTCGCGCAATATTCGCCGATCGTCGAAATGGCGTCGGTCGACGAAGCGTATCTCGATCTCAGCGGCACCGAGCGCCTTCACGGCCCGCCGCTCGTTGCCGCGGATCATTTGCTGCGCGATATTCGAAAGTCCACCGGCCTTCCCTGCTCGGCCGGCCTCGCCTCAACGCGCCTCGTCGCGAAAGTCGCTTCCGAGCAAGCCAAGCCGCGCGGTCTCGTCTGGGTCGCTGCCGGAATGGAGCCCGCATTTCTCGCGCCGCTCGATGTCCGCAAAATTCCCGGCATCGGCCGCGTCACCGAAGCGGCGCTTCACGTGATTGGAATTCTCACCGTCGGCCAGCTCTCCGCCGTGCCTCTCGAGAAACTCGAAGAACGCTTCGGCCGCTGGGGCACGGCGCTGCACCGCAAGGCATTCGGCGGCGACTCTTTCGAATTTTTCGTCGACGCCGAGGCGAAATCCATTTCGCACAATCAAACCTTCGGCGCGGACACACGCGATCGTGCGCTTCTCGAATCGACGCTCAGTTATCTCGCGCAGAAAGCCGCAAAGCGCCTGCGCGATTCCGGACTTTACACTCGCACCATCAGCCTCACGCTGCGCTACATCGATTTCCGTACCGTCACGCGCAGCAAAACGCTCGCCGAGCCGACCGATCTCGACGGCGTGATTCTCGCCATTGCGAAAAATCTTTTCACGCAAAATTGGGATGGCCGCGCCATGCTTCGCCTCATCGGCGTCTCTCTCGAAACGCTCTCTTCCGGCACGCAGCAACTCGGCCTGCTCGATGCGGACCAGAGAGCCAAGCTCGAGCGACTCGCGCGCACCGCCGATCGCCTCCGCGACCGCTTCGGTTTCGATAAGCTCCAGCTCGGCGGCTCCCTAGCCAAGCCGAAGCCGGACTGAACTCCGGTTTCTGCCTGCCGCGCCGTCGCTCGCACTCCTGCCCCAAATTCGTCAGCGTGATCCGCTCGCACGCCGCGTCGCATGCTGTTCTATAATCACGGCCGCATGCCTGCCGACGATTCCAATTCCCCTCAATCCCCGCGCCCCTCGTCCGGGAAACGCGCGATCGGTGCCATAAACCGCCTACGCGACTATTGGCAGCGAATCACCGAAGGCGTCGAAGTCGAACGCCTCTGGAGCCAGTTTGTTTCCGAAGCGCGTCAGAGCTACAGCCTCTATTCCCGCGATGTCGATTGGTCCACGATCCCGCAAAGAAGAGGATTGAAGCGTGCCTTCCGCGGGGCTTGGGCGCTGTTTCAGGCGATGTTGATGAAGCTCTCGCCCTCTCGCCGCGTTCTGCTGCTCATCGCCGCGGCTCTGTTCGTCTATCCCATTCCCGCATCGATTCTCGGTGGGCGCTCGCATGCGGACTTTGCGATCTTCTTCGAAATCTCCGGCCTGCTTATTTTCCTGCTATTGGCGCTCGAGCTCGCCGATCGCATCACGATGAAGCGCGATCTCGAGATCGCCCGCGAAATTCAATCCTGGCTCGTTCCCCGCGAAGCCCCGCAAATTGCCGGAATCGACATCGCGTTTGCCACTCGCCCGGCGAACACTGTGGCCGGCGATTACTACGACGCTTTTCTTCGCCCCGCGCCCTCCGGCAGCGACGCGCCCGACCGTTTGATTCTTGTCGTCGCCGATGTCGCAGGAAAGAGCGTGCCCGCGGCGTTGCTCATGGCCTCGTTCCAGGCGGGACTCCGCACTCTCGCTGCCACTCCCGGCACGCTCGATGCTCTCGTCGCCGCACTCGATCGCTACGCTTGCGCGCACAGCCTCGACGGCCTGCGCTTCACCACCGCTTTCATCGCTGAAGTCGAGCCGGGCGGCCGCTCGCTGCGCTATATCAACGCAGGCCACAACGCTCCCATTCTTCAACACGCCTCTGGCCGGCGCGAACGGCTCGAAATCGGCGGCATTCCCCTCGGAATCGGCGTCGATGGCGCGCCGGGGCACTACGATTCCGGCGCGGCGTCCATCGATACCGGCGATGTCCTGGTAATTTTCACCGACGGTCTGGTTGAGGCGGAAAACTCCGCGGAGGAGGAATACTCCGAAGCGCGCGTCTTCGCGCAATTGAATTCGTCCGCCAATTTGAGCTCTGCCGAAATTCTGAAAAATTTGCTCGCCGACGTCGACGGCTTCGTCGGCGCCACGCGCCAGCACGACGACATCACCTGCCTCATCGCCCGTTTCCAGTAAGCGTCTTTTCGCGAATCGTCGCGCCTTTCCAGTAAGTTTCGCTTCGAAAATCGCAACCGATTGCCCCACGGTGGCGCGAATCGAGCGTTTCCCGCATAATCGCCGCATGAGCGCGCGCGAACTCGCCGATAAAATCTGCCGCAAGCTCCGTGAGGCAGGCCATCAGGCCTACCTCGTCGGCGGCTGCGTGCGCGATCTTGAGCTCGGCCGCGAGCCGCTCGACTACGACGTCGCAACCGACGCCCATCCCGGACGCGTCCAGGAAATGTTTCCCGAAAGCCAGGCTGTCGGCGCGCAATTCGGCGTCATTCTCGTCGTCGAGGACGGCGCCCAGGTCGAAGTTGCCACGTTTCGCTCCGACATCGGCTATTCCGATGGCCGCCATCCTGATCATGTCGTCTTCGCCAAGACGGCGCGCGAGGATGTTGCGCGCCGCGACTTCACCATTAACGGCCTTCTTCTCGATCCCCTCACTCGCGAAGTTCTCGATTACGTCGGCGGGCGCGCCGATCTTCGCGCCGGAATCATTCGCGCTATCGGCGATCCGGAAACGCGTTTCCGCGAAGACAAGCTGCGCATGGTTCGCGCCGTCCGCTTCGCCGCTCGCTTTGGCTTTTCAATCGAGCCCGCGACGTTTGCCGCCATTCAAAAACTCGCGCCTGAAATTCACGTCGTCTCCGCCGAACGCCTGCGTGACGAACTGACCAAAATTCTCATCGAAGGCGCCGCCCGACGCGGCTTCGAATTGCTGGACGACACCGGCCTCCTCGCCCAGGTTCTCCCCGAAATTGCACGCATGAAGGGCGTCGAGCAACCGCCGCAATTTCATCCCGAAGGCGACGTCTGGATTCACACGCGCCTCATGCTCGAAATGCTGCCCGCCGGAGCTTCTCGCGCGCTCGCCTGGGGCGTTCTTCTCCATGACGTCGGCAAGCCCCCGACCTTCACGCCGCAAGCTGGACCCGGCACCCGAATTCGCTTCGACGGTCACGTCGATGTCGGAACGCGCATAGCCGAAGACATCTGCCGCCGCCTGCGCTTTCCCAACAGCGATACCGAGCAAGTCGCCGCGCTCGTCGCCAATCATCTGCGCTTCAAGGACGTCCCCCAGATGCGCCCGTCGACTCTTAAGCGCTTCGTTCGCCTGCCGCATTTCGACGAGCATCTGGAATTGCACCGCCTCGATTGCCTCTCGAGCCACCGCCAGCTCGAGATCTACGACTTCGTCCGTCGCTTTCTCGCCGAAACTCCTCCCGAAGAGGTTCGCCCGTCCCGCCTGATCACCGGCGACGACCTCAAAGCCTTCGGGCTGATCCCCGGCCCCGAATTTAAAGACATCCTCCGCAGCGTCGAGGACGCCCAGCTCGAAGGCCGAATCCAGACTCGCGACGCCGCGCTCGACTTTGTTCAGCGGGAATTTCTCAAGCGATAACCATCGGAAATCACAGGATTCCCTCCATTCTATCGGCTGCGCTCATCCGTAACCCAACGGTCTGTTTTATTAAACACCTTGCATTCAATAGCTTGGACTATTTACTTTTTTCCTTTAGTGCCTTATAGTCATGCTTCCTGATACTCCGATTGAGGGCTCGCAATCCTTTCCCGCCCTGTTGCATCCAATTGACTATCAGTCGATATCTGATAGATGGTGGAATACCAAGGGGGACATTTTGACAACCAACCCGAAAACGAATCCCAACGAGCTGGCCATTCTGCCGGTTCGCGATACGGTCCTGTTTCCAGGTGCCGTCATGCCGCTGACCGTCGGCCGGGAAAGCTCTCTGGCACTCCTCGATTCGCTGGAAGGCGGCGAGAAGTTGCTGGGCGTGGTCGCGCAACTCGATCCGCGCACCGAAGATCCTTCGGGAACCGACCTGCATGCCGTCGGCACCGCAGCCAAAGTTCATAAGATGGTCCGCATGCCCAACGGCAACGTTGTAGCTTTTCTCGAAGGCTTGTATCGCATTCGCGTCACCGAAATTCTTGGCATCAAGCCCTTTCTGCGCGCCAGCGTCGAGCAGCAGCCCGACCTTGAAACGCAGCCGGACTCCGAGCTGACCGCTCTGGTCCGCAATTCGCAGGAGCTTTTCCGCGAAGTCGTCGCTCGTTCGCCGCAGCTTTCCGACGATCTTCAGGGCGTCATCCTGACTATCGATTCGCCCGGCCGCATGGCGGATTTCATCGCCGGCACGCTTCCTTCGCTCACGACCATGCTCCGCCAGGAATTGCTCGAGACCGCCAGCGTTCGCAAGCGTCTCGAAATTCTTGTCCGCGAGCTCGCCAAGGAGCGCGAAGTCCTCGATCTGCGCAATCGCATCCAGGAGCAGGTCCAGGAGCAAGTGAATCAAGGCCAGCGCGAATTTCTACTGCGCGAACAAATGAAGGCGATTCAGAAGGAACTCGGCGATTCCGATGACACGCAGTCCGAAGTCGATGAGCTTCGAAAGAAAGTCGAAGAGTCCGGCATGTCGGCCGAAGGCAAGAAGGAATGCGAACGCGAGCTCAAGCGTCTCGCTCGCATGACTCCCGCTTCCGCCGAATACATGGTCGCGCGCACCTATCTCGAATGGATGACCGCGCTGCCGTGGAATAAGACCTCGGGCACCGAGGACATCAACATCGCCAAGGCCGAAGAAATCCTGAACGAGGATCACTACGACCTCAAAAAGGTCAAGCAGCGCATTCTCGATTATCTGGCGGTCAAGAAACTTCAGCCCGGCATGAAAGGCCCGATTCTCTGCTTCGTCGGGCCTCCCGGAGTCGGCAAGACTTCGCTCGGCAAATCCATCGCGCGCGCCATGGGCCGCAAGTTCGTCCGTGTCTCGCTCGGCGGTATGCACGACGAAGCCGAAATCCGCGGCCATCGCCGCACTTACATCGGCGCTCTGCCCGGCCAAGTCATCCAGAATATCCGCCGCGCGGAAACGATGGATCCCGTGCTCATGCTCGACGAAGTCGATAAACTCGGCCGCGATTTTCGCGGCGATCCAGCGGCGGCATTGATGGAGGTCCTCGATCCGGAGCAGAACTCGACCTTCCGCGATCATTATCTCGACGTGCCCTTCGATCTTTCGAAGGTCATGTTCATCGCCACGGCCAACTGGATGGATCCCATCCCCGAGCCGCTGCGCGATCGCATGGAAATTCTCGAGCTCGCCGGCTACACCGAGGAAGAGAAAATCCATATCGCCAAGCGCTTTCTGATTCCGCGCCAGATTACCGAGCACGGTCTCAAACTCGGCGAGCAAATCGAGTTCACCGACGAGGCTCTGCGCGAAATCATTCACAGTTACACGCGCGAAGCCGGCGTTCGCAATCTCGAACGTGAAATCGCGGGCTTGATTCGCAAGCAGGCGCGGCGCATCGCCGAAGGCAAGCCGGAAAAGCACATCGTCACGCCCGAAGTCGTTCTCGAAACTCTCGGCGTGCCGAAGTTCCATCTCGAAAAAGAAGTCGAAGAGCGTGTCGAGAAGCCCGGCGTTTCCGTCGGCCTCGTTTGGACGCCGGTCGGCGGCGACATCATCTTCATCGAAGCCAGCACCATGCGCGGCGGCAAGCAATTCACCGTCACCGGCCATCTCGGCGAGGTCATGCAGGAATCCACCCGCGCCGCGTTGAGTTGGGTCCGTGCGCACGCGGAGGAATTCGGCATCGATCCCGATTTCTTCCGCAAGCAGGACATCCACATCCACGTGCCGTCCGGCGCGATTCCGAAGGACGGTCCGTCGGCGGGCGTGGCGATGGTGACCGCGCTCGTGAGCCTGCTCAGCAATCGGCCGGTTCGCCCGCGCGTAGCGATGACTGGTGAAATTTCTCTTTCGGGTGTCGTTCTGCCGATCGGCGGCGTGAAGGAAAAAGTGCTCGGCGCGAAACGCGCCGGCATTCGCGAAGTCATTCTTCCGTCGGAGAACGAGCCGAACGTGAAGGAAGATCTCCCGCCCGAAATGATCGAAGGGATGACGATCCACTTCGTCCGCACCGCCGAACAGGCTCTGGAAATTGCTCTCGGCAAAATCGAGAAGCCTCTTCGGCCCGTCAGCGGCGGCGGCCGTCGTACAGCCGACCGGCCGGCCATCGCACCGGTTCACTAATCGAAACTAACGTACTCGGTTGGCACTGCCGATCGAAAAACCTGAAAAAGAAAAACGGCCCGGCAATTCGCCGGGCCGTTTTTTTTGCCCATCGCTATGTAATGGCGTGCACGCCACTTTCCGTACAGCGACGCCTACCTCAAAAACAAAAAGGGCTGCCACGCCTCGCGTGGCAGCCCTTCAATTTTTGTCTAGCGTCCCTCTGCCCGTTTCGATTCAGGGCAGCGTGCCGTTCAGAACGGGCGCTTCAGTGGCCTGATCATCGTCAACGTGCGGGTCTTCTCAAGCTTCTTGGCCTGCAACGGTGCCACGCCCTTGTTTCCCTTTTTCATCGGCGTCATTTTCGCTTCCATCATCGTTTCTCCCCTCGCTTAAGATTGCCCTTCTGGGCTGTATGCCCCTATGAATTGCACGATTCATGCCATTCGCCCAGGCCCGCCAGCCCATCTGTATCGCACTGTAGCAAAAGCACTTACGCCATCCCGCTATTCCAATCGATAGCTCCGAAGCCACGCAAACCATTGACATTTTCAACGCCCCGTTTGTTTTTTCACCAATCCGCTCGCCCCGGGGCCGCATGCCTGCCGCCTTTTCCCTCGCACGGGCGATCCGCCGGTCGTTGCGGGCCTGCCCCGCCCATCTCAGCACGCACTTCGTAAAACAAAAAGGGCTGCCACGCCTTGCATGGCAGCCCTTTGATTCTTCCTGTTCCGCTGCCCCGCTCGAATCAGCGCAGCTTGCCGGCTATGGAACCCGGCACATTTCGGTGCTTCAACGCCCCGTGTGGCTCGGCGGATCCTCAACGGCTTCACGGTTTCAAGCTTGGTTCCCTTTTTCACCGGGCTCTTTTTCCTTTTCATCTCATTTTCCCCTTTCCTTGAGATCGCCCTCGTGGGCTCGATGCCCGCATAGAGTGCACGCTTCGTTCCAATTTCACAAGCCCGCCAGCCCCGCCCCGCGCCGCTAAAATTAAAGCACTTACGCCCTCCCGCAGCCCCAGTACCTCTGCCCCGCACTCTCCTCCTTCCGTTGATAATTTCAACCCCCGTTTGTTTTTTCACCACCTTCGTGCCACGCGCCGACTCCTAACGTCGAGCGCCCAGCCCGCGGGGCGCACCGCCTCGTGTGCATACCGACCACCCGCAAGAACTGCACCGCCATTTCGAGCTCGCAGGGCCAAGTTGGCGTCGCGCTGGCGGCGACATCAGGCTCCCGACCGCCTGGCCCGGCCCGCGCATCGGAATCAGAAGACATGAGAGGAAATTTCCCATCTCTCGAAGTCGGGCCGCATCTTAGCTCCGCTCAATGATTATACTTTTGATAACTATAACGCGTGAGGTATAGTGGCCATCGTCGCCCCGCATCAGATTCTAGAGGCGCACCATGAGAACAGGCGCCGAGCGCAGAGATTATGGCGATCGATCTGGCTGCATTCCATCCACAGTTGATAGCTGCGGCCGTGCCCGAACTGCAAGTTAGCCACAGACGAGGAAGCGGCGGACAAAAAGCTGTTTGGGAGTGCAATTACCTCGGCCAACGGTACGTGCTAAAGGTTTTGGTTGCAGAACCCGACTCCACAGAGCGTGCCAAGCGAGAGCTCGAGGTCTATCGGCGTTGCGACAGCCCATACCTGCCAAAGGTTGGCCCACTTCCACTGAGTACGCTGCCAATCGGTGAAGACGTCATCCTGTACTATCTAGAGGAGTACGTTGACGGCCGAACTCTTGCCGAAATACCTCATCCCATGCCCACGCCGGACGTAATCGCGATGGCGACCTGTGTGAACGATGCGATTGAAGAGCTCTGGAAGAAAAACTTTGTTCATCGAGACATCAAACCTGCAAATATAGTGCGGAAGGCAAACACTCAGCGATACGTACTCCTAGATGCCGGACTTGCGCTGGACTCTGCCGGTCCTTCGCTGACCGATACCGGTGGGATCGTCGGGACTGCCGGATATCGCTCTCCGGACCAGCTACAATTGAACAAGCGAGATCTTGACTTCCGCTCAGATTTATTTGCGCTGGGCATTTGCATGTATGAATGCCTGACCGGCCAGCGCCCCTTTTGGAATCAGGATCTACCGCGCGGGGACATTCATCACAACACGCTTCATTGCGAGTGTCCACACCCTCAGAGGTGGAATCCCGAACTCAATTTCGAAGCCTGCAACGTTGTGATGAGGCTATTGGAAAAGGAACGCCACCTAAGGTACTCAAGGTTCGAGCATCTACGCAACGAATTGAATAGGATCGTGATCTCATGAAACTGTACGCACAACACGGCTACGCCAAGAGCACTAAGATTGATGTCGGTTTTGAGGCAGGGGCGCTAGACGGCGTCGTGTTCGGTCCGAATAATGAAAAGCCCAGCTCGCTGCAGGAGTGTGTTGAAAGATTTGCCCGGCTAACGCCGAAAAGAGACATTTTGATCGACCCGCAACTTTACGTATCGCTACTGTCCAAGCCAAAAGAAGGATACTTGCCTCTTTACGATAACTATTACATTTCCAACCTCACGATTCGCGATTTCACGCCGCGCCGCATCAACGATCTAGTCCACAACGTACTTGATTTTCAACACGGACTGCCAGTAACCCGGCTTCTGTCGCCGACAATCATCCTGGAAAGCTTCACCAATCGATCCGCGCAGATTGCACACTTTCTTGCAGAGTCCTCCATCGACTATTACACAAGCCTCAAATCGCCTCGACCCCTACTGTTGTCGTTTGTGTTCGATCAGACGGCGCTGACCTCGCAAGAACAGGTACACGAATTCTTGGACACGGTGTCCCTCTATGAGGCGGCGGGCTTCTATTTAGTCGTTGTCCGACCCGTTGGCCAGTATCAACAGAGATTCGACTACGAACAGATGGCTGCGTGGTTGCTAATTCTATATTCGTTGGGGATCCGAAATGGATTTGAGGTGGTTTGTGGCTACACAGATTTTTTGGGGTTCCCAGCATCGGCACTCGGCGCAACGGCGGCTGCGACCGGATGGTTCAACTCCCTCCGACAGTTTGACGTGAAGCGGTTCCTACCTTCGACGGGCGGTCGTCCTCCCAAAGAGCGCTACTCGTCGGCGCCCCTATTGAACTCAATTTTCTATCAGGAGCTCGACAACTGCTACGACGCGCGGATGATCGGGGATGTTCTGACCGGCACACCCTACGACAGAGTACTCAAAACAAACAGACCCAGTGCCCACGATTGGCCTCCCGATGTGAGTGTTCTCCATCACTGGGCCACCTTAAAAAAACTGTTCGAGATCACTTCTGACGCAGGTAAAAACCCAAGGGACCGCCTCGAAGCTGTCGACGAGGCCATTACTGCGGCAGAGACCCTATACGAGAAGCTGCGAACACGGGGCGTACAGTTTGATCCTACAACTGGCCCCTCACACCTCCAAGAATGGAGCCAAGCGATTACTACCCTCCGTGCGCTCGCAAGGCTCTAGACTCTCTCCGCCTAAGAATCTGCGCAGACCCAAGGAGCCTCCTACTCACTGAAGATGGTCGGTGCCTCGCCGGCCGGACGTACCATTTGATCGAGCCGGGCGCCCGGACACCAGCGAGACCGATTCCAAACCGCCTGAACATCTCTGCGTGCGCCGCCACGGCTCTTGCCTTTGCATTTGGCAACGCCAGTGCGACTCGGTTCGCGAAGGAGCGGTAATGGGTTGCTTGATACAGCCCGTGCTTCCAGTCCGAAACTTTGACCTCAAATGCAGTAAGGTCTAGAAACCTCGTCTTGGTGGAGCGCAAGAGCCTTGCGTTTGCTCCTCTGCGCCGGACCAAGCCAAGTCTCTCCAGCGTTCGCAGATGGGCGGATATTGTTTGGGCCGAGAACCCCGTAGCCCTCGCAATTTCCGCGAGTGGTCTGTAGGCGTTATACCGAAGCTGCGATAGCAGCTTCGCGGTCGTTAAGTTTAGAGACTTCAGCCGCAGAGGCGCAAGCCACACCCTACTGGCATAATTGCCAATAACGATGGCGACCACTACATCGGCTATTCCATGCGAAACATCGACCTCGGAACAGATGACACGCCTCAGGCCGCGCTTCAGCGGCTCTCGGCCCAATGCAGAAACCAGCAGTCGTTGAAGCTTCGCCTCCAGCTTCGGCACACCGACGGCCGTTCGCGTACTTTTGAGCTGGGCCTTGCACGTCTGCGTCATTCGATTCACGCTCGGAGTATAAACGATTTTCTGGAAGAGGCGAATTCCACAAATGAGTGGTACATCTATCGTTGATTCGCAGAGACGCCGAAGCTTCGCTGCGTATGAACGGGTCGATTTGAGACCGAAGTCCGAAGCGGGTTCGAATTATGTCGCGCACTCCAGATACAGCCCCACCACAATCCTTACAGACGCCAATTTGATTTTTCGCGAGACCGCTGATACGGTGGTGGCAGAGCCATGTTTAGGCAGCTTAGCGACGGACAGGGGAGGAGGGCGGCGAGTTCGGCAGCCAGGAGCCACCCGTTTACCCTGGGGCCGCGCTACCGGCTGAATGGGCAGCGCCTCCGCACTGTCACCCACCGGCGCGGGACGCTCGACAGCCGTTTCGAAGCGGATAGGGCCGTACAGCCCGCCATCCCGTGGGTTCGCGCGAATGCACCACTGCCCGCGGTTTTTCCTAACCGGAACACCCAAACGATTAGAAATCGCCGCAACCCGCACAAAACAAAGCTTCGGCGTCATTTCTAACCGGAACAAAAACGCAGCCTTCGCCAACGCGATGCGCCGGACGGCCATCGCCCGGCCTGCGCCGCTCCCGCAACGCAAAGAAAAGAGCCAACCTGCCGCGCGGCAACGCTCCGCCGAATTTCTGTTGCGCCAGGCGGCGCATTCGCGTACAGCTAGAAATTTCCACATGCGATTTACGCCGAGACAGTTGGTCGTCCGGGCGCGCGAGGCCGCCCATTTGCTCCTCGCCACTCTCGATCACGAAGCCCACGTTCCTCATTTCTTGCTCGCCTACGCCAACGATTACGATCGCCCCGGCCTGATCAGCCAGCCCATGCTCTATCGCGATCTCACCACCACGATCCGCCGCGAATCCGTTCTCGCGATGCTTACCCATCTCGACACGCTTCTGCCGCGCCGGCTGGGCCTTGCAACCGCGCCGACTCCCAAAAAACAAAAACCGCCGAAAGCAAAATCGCGGAAATCGCGCGCTGCGCGGACGCGCGAAAAAAAAGCCCGCGCCGAAACTTTCGGCGAGGGATGCGGCCCGCCAGGTCGCCGCGGACCAGGCCATGCTGAATTTGTTTCGCGAGGAATTTTTCGTCGCGATCGGCCAGGCGCTTCGCTGGAGCGAAAGCGAATTCGCGGAATTCGCCCGCGATTACGATCTCTATCAGGCGATCACCGCTCGCCAACGCGCCACACCCGCGCCGCGCGGTTCGAAAGCGGTCGCTTCGGGCCCGTTCGTCGACCGCTGTGGACTGCTCCTCGATCCCTCGCTTCTCGAACAAGCGCGTCGCGCCGCGGGCCGCTTCCAGGAAAAACTGAACGCCGTTACCGAAGACGCATTGAAGAGAGTTTTCTCTTCGCGCCGGGAAAACTGAAATGCGACCGGCGCGAATTTCCGAGCTTCGAGACCGTATCTTTGTCGCCACAGAGCGGCGAAGCGGCTCATGCGCACAATGTTTCATTCTGGTACGCTCGCCCTTGTATGCTCCTGGTTTTTTACGTTCTTGTTATCCAACAAGTTCTTCAGGGTCTCTACTCGCTCTGGCAGGGAATCGCGTGGCTGGGGTATGTCCGCCGCCGGCTCTCGACCCACGCGGGCTTTTACACGCCGCAGGTCGCGCTGATTTGCCCGTGCAAAGGCTCAGAGCCGGGCCTCGAAACGAGCTTGATGTCGCTCACGAAATTCGAATATTCGAACTACGAGATTTTCTTTACGCTGGCCACCAGCCTCGACCCGGCGATCAAAGCAATCGAGCGCGTCAAGGCCACCAGCCCGCGGAAAATTCATATCGTGATCGTGGGCCCGCCCGAAGACTCCGGCGAAAAAGTCAGCAATCTGCGCAAAGCGGTCGAGAAACTCGACGAATCGTTCAACGTGATCGTGTTCGTGGATTCCGACGTCACGCTGAGCCGCGCGTGGCTCACGAAATTGATTTCGCCGCTCGGCGACGCGCGCGTGGGCGCCGCGACCACCTACCGCTGGCTGATTCCCACGCGCTGGCCGAACAAACAGGATTTCGCGAGCGCGCTCGGTTCGGCGTGGAATGCTTCGGTGGCGACCATGCTCGGCGACCATGGACATAATTTTTGCTGGGGCGGCGGAACGGCGATCCGCCGCGGAACATTCAACGATATCAACGCGCTGGAATTCTGGCAGGGCGCGGTGAGCGACGATCTCGCGCTCACGAACGCGCTAGAGAATCAGAACAAG
The DNA here is from genome assembly GCA_963771905.1 of uncultured Acidobacteriota bacterium. Lineage (GTDB taxonomy): Bacteria > Acidobacteriota > Terriglobia > Acidiferrales > UBA7541 > Palsa-147. Next base: position 606,010 of record CAVYVI010000009.1, on the reverse strand, counting down.
CAGATTTTATTCGTGCCGGAATGCATGGCGCCGACGCTGTATGGCGCGACGTTCGCGGAACTTCTGGAATTCACGAATCGCCAAATTATTTTGACGCGTGTGTATTCGCCGCGAATGTGGGCCGCCGGATTTCTGTCGCATGCGAGCTACGTGATCACTTCGATCGTCGCGCTCTTCGTCGTCTTTTCGGAAATGATCACCGGCGATCCGTGGGGACAACTTCTGCTTCTCGCGCTGGCGATTCCGCTGCTCGCGACGATGAAGGGCGCGCTGAGAACGATCGCCATCGGCGAATTGCTTCCCGAATGGAAGACCAAGATGCGCGATTGGAGTTGGGTGTGGACGGCGCTGGCGCCGATTGTGCCGTTCTTGTTTTTCTGGAATTTCTGCGTTTCGCTCGTCTCAAAAACAATTCGCTGGCGCGGAATTCGTTACCGCCTCGTCTCCGCCAATCAGACGCAAATCCTCAAACGCTAGCCGCGAATTCCGATGGCCGCCATCAGACGTCCGGTCACTTTCTCGCGGCGATAACTGAAAAAAAGATCGGTGCGGCAGGACGTGCAGTAATTCGTTGCGAAAATATTTTTCGCGCGCACCCCCGCGCCCTCGAGAATCGCGCGATTCGCGGCGTGAAGATCGAGCAGCGCGCGCGCCGGCGGAGACGGATGGCCCGGCGGCATCATCGTCAGCCACGGAAGCGGATTCGGATCTTCGCCCGACGCGAGTGCATCGATGGGGCCGTCGAACCAATCGCGCGCGGCGGGAAACTGACTCGTGAATTCCTTTACAACTTCGGGACCGACTTCGAAACAGCAGCGGCCGATGCCGGGACCGAGCGCGGCGATAATATTCTCCGCGCGCACGCCAAAAACCATGCGCATGCGGCCGACGGTTTTTTCGGCGATGCGATTCAGGGTGCCGCGCCAGCCCGCGTGAATCGCGGCAACGACGCGGCGTTCCGGATCCGCAAGAAGGATGGGAACGCAATCGGCAGTTTGCACGGCGAGAAGGAGATTGGGGGTTTGCGTGATCAGCGCATCGCCGCGCAGCGGTTCGGACGGAACATTTTCGACGACGTGAATGAGATCGGAATGAAATTGACGGAGCGGAATCAATTGCATGCGCTCCGCTTGCAGGGATTTCAGGAAGCGGCGGCGATTTTCTTCGACGCGTGCGCGTTCATCCCATTCGGAGAAGCCGAGGTTCAAAACTTTTTCAGCGCGCTTGGGAGAGCTGTGCGAAGTTTCGAGAAGGCTTGCGCCGCCGGGGCGCGTGCTGAAGCCGTGTATGAGCCATTTTTGCTTTGTCAGCGCGGGCGCCTCAAGAATGGAAATGCCATCGGATTTGCGCAAAGGCCAGTCGGAGGATCTGTTGGCAGCGGCGTTTGCGGTGGCGGACTGCTTTGCGCGCGAGTTCGCGCTTGCGGTTTTGCGGACGCGCGATTTTGTTTTCGTGCGAGTTGACGTCGGAGTCATAATTTTTTGTTTTGATGCTTAGCTCGACACTCAAGAGCGCTCATCCGCGCGTGCGCTATGCGTTGTCCCGGCGCACAGCCTGAAGGCTGCGCCACTCGGAGTTGCCGCCGAATAGAACGGTCTTCAGCACGGGCGCGATGCATCTCGATTATAGGTATAATTCCGCGAGGTTGCAGGCGCAGTTTTGCGGCGGGAGACGGGGGACGCGCGTGATCGTCGGCATGGGAGTGGATATCGCGGAAATCGACAGGATTGAGGCCGCGATCAGCCGCAATGAAAAGCGATTTCTCGAGCGCATCTTTACGCGCGCGGAAGTTGCGTACTGCGAGCGGCACAAAAATCGCTTCGAGCGTTACGCGGCGCGATTCGCGGTGAAGGAAGCCGCGATGAAAGCGCTTGGAACCGGATGGACTCACGGCGTGCGCTGGCGCGATATCGAAGTGACCAACCTTCCCGGCGGAAAACCAACGCTGCGTCTTTTGGGCGCCGCCGGAGAAATCGCCGCAAAACTTGGCGTGAAGAACATTTCGATTTCGATTACACACAGCGGAAATTTCGCGCTGGCGCAGGTCATCTTCGAAGGCTAGTTCGCGGCGATTGCGTTTTCACCGGCGGCTGCGGCAGCGGGTTCGGCCGCGATGCCAATCGCGTTTGTGGCCGAGGCGATAAGGTCAGAGGAGCCGACGAGGCCGGCGCAGCCATCGGCTTCCACGCGGACGTCGAGCCAAAGATTCGCGGGCCAAGTTCCGGCGACGCGCAACTTCAGGAAATTTCCCGTAAGAATTTCCGTCACGCCAGCTTTTTTCGGCTTCAGCGTCAGGGCGCGGAGAGTGCGGCCCGCTTGCGCGACGCGAAATGCGGCGGCCTTTCGCGCGCCGAGTTCGCGCAGGCGGCGCGCGCGTTCGTGAATCACATCCGGCGGCAGCTCGTTTAAGAGATGCGCTGCGGCGGTGCCGGGCCGGGGCGAAAAGGAAAAAACATGAAGGTAGGTGAACGGGAGGCGATCAATGAATTCGAAGGTGGCGCGGAAATCGTCTTCGGATTCACCAGGGAATCCGGCGATCACATCGGCGCCAATCGCGGCATGGGGCAAGAACTCGCGAATGACTTCGACGCGGCGCTCATAATGCTCGGCGCGATACCAGCGATGCATGGCGCGAAGGATGGGGTTCGAAGCGGACTGGAGGGGCATATGGAAATGAGGCGCGATGCGCGGGTGGGAAGCGAGCAATTCGACGAAGTCGCGCGTGACATCCATGGGCTCGATCGAGCTGAGGCGCAAGCTCTCGAGCGGCGTTTCGGCGAGGACGCGGCGCAGCACCAAATCGAGTGGGACGCGGGGCGTGAAATCGCGGCCGTAACTGCCTAGATTGATGCCACTTAGGACGACTTCGCGGATGCCCGCGGCGACCAGGCGGGCGATCTCTGAAACGACATGATTGGGCTCGAGGCTGCGGCTGTTTCCGCGAACGAAGGGGATCACGCAATAGGAGCAACGATTGTTGCATCCGTCCTGGATTTTGAGCGTGGGCCGGGTTCTCTCGGCCTCGCCGCCCTCGACCGAGGCGAGGAGGACGGTGGTTTGCGCGAAGATGTCCCCGGTGAGGATCTTCGCCGGCCCGCGCGCGAGCGACATCCCGGCGTCGAAGAGAAAAGCCGCTGGAACAAAATCCGAAGGGCTTGCGGAAGGGGCGGCGTCGAAAACATTGGACGCGGCGAGATTGGGAATCTCGGACTGATGGGAATTACCGACGACCCAGGCGACACCCTCGAGCTGCGCGAGCTCATCCGGCGCGCGCTGGGCATAACAGCCGGTGACGACAATTCTTGCGCCGCGATTGGCGGCGTGAATATGGCGGATGGCGTCGCGGGCCTGCGCGTCCGCGGCAGCCGTCACCGTGCAGGTATTGAGAACCACGATCTCGGCGTCACGATGCTCGCCGGTGCGGACGAGACCTCGATCAAGAAGTTGCCGCTCGATCGCGGCAGTATCCGCGAAAGTGGCGCGACAGCCAAAATTCTCGATCGAAAATGTCGGCAAGTCCGGTCCGCGGCGATGTTCGAAGCGTTCGCCGGCGACAAATTATAGCAGCGAGACGTCAATTCTCGGCGCGGAGATAACGATCGAAGGAAATTGCCGGAGCCGCGCGGTCACGCTGTGATCTGCTGTCGTGAAGAATGTGTTGTTTCGAGCGCAGTTGAAGCGTACGATGCGCGAAATAGCGGGCAAACCGTAAAGTCCAGATACAGGGTCCCCTCCGCGCGGAGGACGGCTTCATGCCGCCTAGCTTCGATGGCCGCGGGCCCGCGCCGGGTGCGCTTTCGGCATACCGCTTCGTACTTCTTTCGTTGATTCCGTTGATTCTTATTGTGCTGCTCGGAGGAATCATCGAGCAGGCACAGGCACAGAGCGCGATCGCGCTGGTTCAGGACGCAAGCAAGGACGCTGGCGTGACGTCCTCTTCATCGTTGGCATTCCCCGCTGCAAACATCGCAGGGCACTGGATTGGCGTGGTGATTCGAGCTGGCCAGGCGGGCGAGACGTTTACCGTGTCCGATTCCCGAAAGAACACTTACCACAAGGCGGTGCAGTTCAATGAGACGGGGAACGGGAACACGCTGGGGCTTTTCTATGCCCAGAATATTGCGGGTGGTGCAAACACGATCACGGTATCGGATACGAAGTCGAACACGTTGCGGTTTGCCATTTTGGAATATTCGGGTGTGGCCACGGCGAATGCGCTTGACGTGAGTGTCGCGGCACAAGGAAAGAGCACAGCTGCGAACAGCGGGAATACAACGACGACATCGAGTGGGGACTTGCTGTTGGGAGCAATCCTGACCGCAGGTTCTGCTAACTTTACGGCAGGAAGTAATTACGTCATCGAGGAAAGTGTTCCAGCGGAGCCGAATACGAAACTTATCGTGGAAGACCAGATAGGAACGGCTGCGGGGACAGCATCGGCGAGCGCATCGCTAGTTGCGTCGGACTACTGGGCAGCAGCACTGGCAGCGTTTAAGGCGGGGAGCGGAACAGGTAGCACAGCTCCAAGCATCACGAGCTTGAGCCCGACGTCGGGAGCGGTGGGTACCCCGGTCACCATCACGGGGACGAATTTCGGAACGACACAGGGGAGCAGCACAGTCACCTTCAACGGAACGGCGGCGACGACGTTTTCGAGTTGGGGTGCGACCAGCATTGCCGTGACCGTGCCGAGCGGGGCCAGCACCGGAAACGCGGTGGTGAAGGTCTCCGGTGTGTCGAGCAATGGAGTCGGCTTCACAGTTATCTCAGCGCCGAGTATCACGAGTTTGAGTCCGGCGTCGGGAGCGGTGGCTACGCCGATCACCATCACAGGGACGAATTTTGGAACGACACAGGGGAGCAGCACGGTCACGTTCAACGGAACGGCGGCGACGACGTTTTCAAGTTGGAGTGCGACCAACATAGGCGTGACGGTACCGGCGGGGGCCAGCACAGGGAGCGTGGTGGTGACCGCAGGCACACTGGCCAGCAACGGGGTGAACTTCACGGTCGTTACACCGCCGAGCATCACGAGTTTGAGTCCTACATTGGGAGTGGTGGGTACCCCGGTTACCATCACGGGGACGAATTTTGGAACGACACAGGGGAGCAGCACGGTCACATTCAATGGCGCGTCCGCGGGAACCGCGACCAGTTGGAACGCGACCAGCATCACCGTTAATGTGCCCGCCGCGGCCACGACGGGTAATGTCGTCGTGACTGTTTCGGGAAGCGCGGGTAACGGAGCCGCGTTCACCGTCGCGCCAAACATCACCACCGTGAACCCGACATCGGGAGCGGTGGCCACGCCGATCACCATCACCGGGACGAATTTCGGAACGACACAGGGGAGCAGCACGGTCACGTTCAACGGAACGGCGGCGACGCCAAGCAATTGGAGCCCGACAAGCATTGTGGCGGCGGTGCCAACCGGGGCAAGCACAGGGAATGTGGTGGTGACGGTAGGCACGCTAGCCAGCAACGGCGTGAACTTCACGGTCGTTGTACCGCCGAGCATTATTAGTCTGAGTCAGAGTTCGGGAGCGGTAGGTACGCCGATCACGATCACCGGGACGAATTTTGGAACGACGCAGGGGAGCAGCACGGTCACGTTCAACCGGACTGCGGCGGCGTCAAGCAGTTGGAGTGCGACGAGCATTGTAGCGGCGGTACCGACGGGGGCGACGACTGGCACCGTCATAGTCGCTGTCTCGAGCGTCGCGAGCAACGGTGTCAGTTTTGCAGTCACAGGGTCACCGCCAACGGTTTCGATTACGTCTCCGGCAAATGGCGCGACGGTAGCGGGTACAACGACGATCAGCGCGAGCGCGACTGCCGCGGGCAGCGCGACGATTGCAAGCGTGCAGTTCCAAGTCGACGGCAACAACGCCGGCTCTGCGGTGACGTCTTCGCCGTACACCTACTCATGGATCACGACGAGTTACGCCAACGGCAGCCACTCGATCGCAGCCGTCGCGACGGATTCTTCCAGCAATACGACCGTCAGTGCGACAGTCAACGTCACGGTGGGCAATCCATCATCCGGCGGCGTAATTCCAATAACTTTGGGCTGGCTCGATGTGACCGGGCAAACGCAAGAAGCTGTTTGCCCACAAAACAGTTCGGACTACGACTTCGCAACGTACTGCGCCGGGGTGGTTCGCGCTTGGGGCGGCGGGGCGGCGGACACACTGCGGAACAGGCTCATGTTCTGGGGAGGCGGCCACACCGACTACGACGGTAACGAAGTGTACATATTCGACTTGAACGCGCTGACAGTAAACCGGTTGAATGCGCCCACGAATCCACCGTCGCCGCTGTGCGAGCCGGCGTATTCGGATGGAAGCCCGTCGTCGCGGCATACCTATGGCAGCCTGGTGTACCTCCCGAATCTGGACAAGATGTACGCCTTCAGCGGCTACGTGGCGTGCTCGACCGGCGAAGCGGAGAGCGACACCTGGCTGCTTGATTTGCCGACGTTGGTGAGCGGGAGCGGAAATCCATGGACGCAAATGAATCCGACCACGGTTCCAAATGGCAGCGCGGGTGTATCCGCGGCCGCATACGATCCAAACACGGAGTTGGTATTCATGTGGGATACCTCGGATGGCCTATGGTCCTTCAATCCCTCTACGGATACCTACACCGAGTTAAACGAAACGCCTACCACCACTCATGCGTATGGAGCGCTGGATCCGACTCGCAAACAAATTGTGACCTTCGGCGACGGGCAGGTGCAGAAAGTCAGCATCGCATCGGGGAGCAGTTATTCGGTTTCGACGCTCACTGGCAGCGGCTGCACCGGACTCATGAGTTCGGTGGGGCCGGGGCTGGCGTACGACCCGGTGCTCGACCGAATCGTGGGCTGGCCGGACTTTGGCGGGACGGTCTACATCTACGATGAAGACACCGATTCGTGCACGACCCAGTCCTACAGCGCGAGCTCGCCACCGGATTCCGCGCATACGGGCAGCCCAAGCACTTCGAACGGAACGTATGGGCGGTTTCAGTACTTCCCGGCGCTGGGCGCATACGGGCTGATAAACGACTACAACATCGACGCGCATACACTGCGGCTGACGGCGGTTGGTGGCGGAGGAGGTGCGACAGGGCCAAACATCACGAATCTGAGTCCGACGTCTGGAGCAGTGGGAACGGCGATCATGATCGCGGGAACGAACTTCGGAGCCAGCCAGGCGAGCAGCACGGTCACATTCAATGGCGCGTCCGCGGGAACCGCGTCCAGTTGGGGCGCGACCAGCATCACCGTGAATGTACCCGCCGCAGCTACCACCGGGAACGTAGTGGTTACTGTTTCCAGCGTAGCGAGCAATGCCGTCAGTTTTACAGTCACATCGTCATCGCCGAACATTACGAGCCTGATCCCCTCATCGGGAGTGATCGGTACGTCGGTTACGATCACCGGGGCTAATTTCGGAGCGAACCAGGGGACGAGCTCGGTCACGTTCAGCGGAGTGACGGCGACACCAACGAGTTGGAGCGCCACCAGCATCGCGACGACAGTGCCTGTTGGAACCACCACCGGCAGCGTGGTGGTCACCGTGTCGGGCGTCGCTAGTAACGCCGCTAATTTTGAAGTGACCACCGGCCCGGGCTACGCACTGTCGTTTTCAATCAGCTCGGACCGCGACTACGCCATCGGGCTACAGGGGGCGACCCTCCAAGGCTACGCCTATGTGTTTACGAGCTTGGCGTCACAGTTGACCAACTTCAATCCCACGGGAATCATGCAAGTCAGTTATTGGCTGGACAATTCCGCCATGACGGGAGCACCGATCCACACTGGGTCTGCTGTGCCTTATGACTTTGCTGGAGAGGTTACGATTCTTTCAACCGTCGTAGCCAACGGGTGGAACACCAACACGATCGCCGACGGAACACACACGATTACGCAGCTCGTTTCGGAGTCCGACGGAACGAGTGAAGCTGATACGGCTACCTTCACCATCGAGAATAATCTCTCAACGCCCATCTCTTCGGGCCATTACGAGTACGTTATGGACGACCAGAACCTATACGTATACAGCCTGGATAACCCATTCCAGCTCGTACAGCATGTCAGCCTTCCGCAAGCAACGGCAGTCCGCGGCGCCGCAGCCGCTCCCACCACCAGCATCTTGTACATATCCTATGGAGGAGACGGGGGCACGTATGGAACTGGTTCGCTTCTCGCATTCAATTTGCTGACGAACACGGTGGCATGGACCCAATCCTATACGTTTGGCATCGACTCATTTTCCATCACGCCTGACGGCAATACGATCTATATGCCGGACGGCGCCTCTTCGGGAGACGGGATCTGGTACGTCATCGATGCTGCGACGGGCGAAGTCGAAGGCAGTATCAATACTGGGATGGATGGACCCCACAATACGATCGTGAGTCTCGACGGCGCTTATGTGTTCATGGGGCCGATCGCCTCGTCCTATCTGGTCGAGGGGGTCACGTCGACCAATCGTGTCGCACTCAATATCGGGCCGTTGAACCAGGGCGTTAGACCCTTCACCATTAACGGCCTCCATACTTTTGCGTTCACGACTTCCAACACGGCGTCTGGAATTGAATTTCAGGTGAGTGATACGGAAACGGGAAACGTGCTGTATACGGTGCCTGTTCCGGGATTCAGTGTGCCTGCCAGCTTTACGTTTGACACCCCCGTGCATGGAATCTCCCTGTCTCCGGACGAAACGGAAATCTACCTGATTGACACGGCAAACGCATACGTCCACGTATTTGACGTAAGCGGATTGCCATTGAGTGCGCCCGTATCGGTTGCCAATATCCCATTGACCACCAACTTTTCCGGTTTCGAGTCGCCGTGTTTCGCGACCGACCTTTGCCCACGAGAAGGTTGGCTTCAGCACTCTCGTGACGGGCATTACGTTTTCGTAGGCGATTCCGGTGACGTGATCGACACCACGACCCGGCAGGTAGTCAATACGATCCCGCAACTTCTGAACACCCGGCGTGGGAGTATCGAAATCGACTGGCAGAACGGCGTGCCCACCTCAACCACAACACATTACGGCTTGGGTTACGTGACGCAGGCCGCTTCGTCGACGGGCATCGTGCTCGTGCAGCACGCCGAAGAGACCGCAGGCACGGGAGTGACCGCAACTTCGCAAGCTTTTGCGGCTGCAAGCACTTCCGGGGATCTCATCATGGTCACCGTGAAGTGGGGTGATCAAACGCTTTCGGCTTCGGTCACCGACAGCAAGGGCAACACCTATACGAGCGTTCTCGGGCCGACCAACTGGAGCGGCACGTCGAGGCGCGCACAGACCTTCTATGCCCAAAATATTATCGGAGGCGGCGCCCCAATCACCATCACCGCGACGCTGAGCGGGACCGCATCGAGTTCGCTGCAATTGTTCCAGTCCGAATACGTCAATGCGAACACGGGAACGCCCGTGGATGTGGTTTCCTCGGCCACGGGCACGGGGACGACGATGAGCAGCGGGTCCGTGGCGACGAACTTCGCGAACGAATTGCTTTACGGCGTAGCCTTTGAAGACAACGGAGTCGCGAGCGCTGGAACCGGATTTACGGCGGTGAGCACTCTCCGCGGAAACCTCGAGGAGCTCGAAAACGCGGCGACGGCGGGAGCCCATAGCGCGACGGCAAAAAATACCGTGAGCGCGAACTGGTTCATGCACTTCGTCGCGCTCCGCCAGTAGTCCCGGAGACCGCTCCGCGCAAAAACAGCGCGACAGCGCGGAAAAACGCCGGTGCGGCATTGCCACGCTGTATGCGAATCCAGCTACATCACCATTTTATTTCCGGGAGGCGAGTCCCAAGTGCGCCTGTTATGGCGAGGCTGGTTCGCCTCAACGGAAATTCTGTGTTGAACGTGCCGGCGTCGTGGCTTTAATGCTTGCGGCGAGTGAGGCGTGATCGGACAGGTGAGGAAAAATTTGGGAAGACATTTTCCCATGAATCCCAGTCTTCTTCCGAAATGTGAGTCATTCTGAGACGATTATGCTCTATATAACTGAAACTAATGCAGTTCGTATCCGATGAATTTGGAAGGTGAGTTGCGTACTCTTATGGCGTGAACGCAATCATTTCAACTGCGACGTCCCTGCCGGAAACGAATACTTTAGTGCTGATGGGCTTGGGATTGATTTTGGCCGCGCTCTTTCTGCGCCGAATTGTTTCGGCGATCGGATTCGTGGCTCACGATCATACAAAGCCTGTTGCAGCGGTAAAGCAAGAATCGGACAAGTAGCTTCCGCCTCGCCGGTTCTCTTCAGTGAGTTCTATACCGCACATGACTCTCTTCTGATGGCTCGTGTGTTTTGCTGCGCTTATATAAATTCTTGCGCGCAGCAGGGACGGGTTGCCGCCGGCGCGAACTTCGGATTCGTGTTCCTCAACGCAAAAAAACCGGCTGAACCCGAAGGGTCCAGCCGGCCGATTGAAATCCGGTGCCGTGGTTAAGAAGTTGGCTGCGGATTCTCCATCTTCTTTTGCTTGATGGCCTTGACCTTGTCGACGAGCTCATCGGCCATCTTTTCGTCGTTATCGCGGGCTTCGGCGGTGGTTTCCATGTCCGCCTTCTGGCGATATAGAAGATTCAGGTAAGCCATGGCGTCGTCGTATTCGGGATTGAGCTCGATGGCCTTCTTGAGGTTGGTGATGCCTTCGTCGACGATGGGGCCGTACTTGGCTGCGAACTCGGCTCCGAGAGCGGGCGGCATGGGATCGGTGTCCCTAACGGGCTTTTTGGCCTTTTCATTGTAGGCGGCGCGCATGTCTTTGTTGGCCCGGTAGGCGAGAGACCAGTCGATCACGGCGATCCAATAATAGGATTCGGGATCATCGGGCTTAATGTCGATGTGCTTCTGGTGGTAGGTCTTGGACTCCTCGAGTTTCTTTTCATCGAAGGGAGTACCGCCCATGTTGTAGAGAATGGCGCCGATCCCGTCGATGGCGGAAAGATTGGTCGGATCGGCCGCGAGAACTTGTTTGTACTCATCGATCGCCTGATTTCCCATGCGCACGTTCTCGTCGGAGGGAGCGCCGGGGATGTATTGCGAAGAGTAGGCGGTAGCCAGATAGAGGCGCGCATTCAGGAGGCTCGGGTCGAGATCCTTCGACTGCTTGAAATCCTCAATGGCCTGGTCGAATTGGCCGGCCTTGTACGCCTGGACGCCTTTATTGAGAAGGTCGCGGGCTTTCAGCTTGCTGCAGCCCGACACGGCGACGAGCGCTGTGAGACCGAGCACGAAGAGGTACCGATAGCGGGGCTTGCGCTCCATTCCAATTTCTCCTTGAAAATTCTCCGCCGGAGTCTTGATTTGGACCCCTGCTCCGACGCGCGGCCCAAGAATATGCCCGTTTCTTCGAAGCTGCGTGACCGACGCGATCGCCATGACGATCAAAACCAACGAGGGATCAATTTCGGGGTGCGACGTTCACTTCCCATGCAGCACCCTTGTAGCAGCCTACCGTTATCCCAACGTATGGCCACCCTGCCGAATCGACCCAGCACGCGACTGCGCACCAGCAAAATGCCAAGCCGCCGGGCTTACTGACCGGCCTCGACCTTAGCCGTAATCAAGCCGACTTTATCGACGCCGTTGCCGCGCATGATGTCGATGGCGCGGGCCACATCGGCGAAGTCGACGGAATCATCGCCCTTGACGAAGGCGACCTTCTCGGCACGCATCTTGAAGATGTCTTCAATGCGCGGTCCGAGCTGATCCCACGAAATTTCATCCTGATTGATGAGGACTTTCCCGCTCGCGGTGACCTGAACGACGATCGTCTTAGCCAGGAGGGCCGGGTCCTCCTTAGCGTTCGGGGGCGCGGGTTGCGGGACAAGCGCGTCGAGGCCCTTCGGCGTGGTCGGAGTGATCACCATGAAAATGATGATCAGCACGAGCAAGATGTCGATCAAGGGCACGACGTTCATTTCGGCCATTGAGCCTTTGTGTGTGCCAACTGCCATTCCCATGGAAGGGCTCCTTTAAAGCGAAACGCTAATCGCCCGTAGGGGGCGGGGGAGGGGCCTTGCGCCCCGTATCGAGTTTATCGGTGAGAAGGCCGAGATTATCGACACCGGCGGCGCGAACCTCGTCAACCGCCTTGACGACTTCACCGTACTTCGCGCGAGCGTCGCTCTTGACGAAGACGGTCTTGTCTATGCGGTTGGCGAGGAGGTCCTTCACCTTGCTGGTGATGTCATCGAGGGAGACCTGAGTAGTGCCGAGGAAATAGCGGCCATCCCGGGTGACGGCAATCAGGACGGCGTCGTCCCGGTCGGCATCCCTCATGTCCTCAGGATTCTGGACCTTGGCCATGTCCACGGAGACGCCCTTCTGCAACATGGGCGTGACCACCATGAAGATGATCAAAAGGACGAGCATAATGTCGGCCATGGGAATTACGTTCGGCTCCGACATGACCGGTGGGGCCTTTGGCTTATACCCCATGGCTTACTTCTTTACCCCGCGCCGGGTGATGAAATAGTTGATCAACTCCATCGAGGAGTTGTCCATCTCGACGTCGAAGGCTTCCACCTTATTGGTGAAATAGTTGTAGGTCCACACGGCCGGGACGGCGACAAGCAAACCGAGAGCGGTGGTGACCAGGGCTTCGGAAATACCGCCTGCGACGGCGGACAGACCGGTGGCCTTGCTGCTGGCGATGCCCTTAAAGGCGTTGATGATGCCGACCACGGTGCCGAACAGGCCGACGAAGGGAGCGGTGGAACCGATGGTGGCGAGACCGGAGAGGCCGCGCTTCATCTCGGCATGGACGATGGCGACGGAGCGTTCGAGACCGCGGCGCGCGGCTTCGATCACTTCTTCGTCACTCACCTGAGCGGAAGCCGCCTGGAACTCGGAAAGACCGGTGGCGACAACCTTGGCGATGTGGCTCTTCTTGTTGCGCTCGGCGATGGAAATGGCCTCGTCGAGCTTGTTGTCCTTGAGCGCGCCGGCGACCTGCTGGACGAAGACGCGCGACTGCTTGCGTGCCGCACTGAACATCAAGGCGCGGTCAATCATGATGCCCACCGACCAGGCGGACATGACGAAGAGAAGTACGACCACAGCCTTGGCCGGCACGCCCATGTTGTGCCACATCGTAACCAAATCCCAGCCGACGTCTGCGTTCTGTTGGAACATCACCGCCAAAACGAGATTCGCAAACATAAGGTTTACCCCTCCTCAATATCGTTCGGAGTCAAATTTTCGGCAGCGAGAACCTGCCGGCCACCCTTGCCCAAACACCCGAAGCGGACCCGGCGAACCGGAGCCGCGCCGGCCTTAACCACCAAGAGTAAAGATAACGGAAATGGTCGTATCGACTTCGACGGGCTCGCCGTTCAATTGAGTGGGCTGATAGCGCCACTCGCGAACCGCATCCATCGCAGCCTTCATGAGCAAAGGCGGACCGGAAATGTATTGGAGTTCCTGAACCGTGCCATCCTTGGCGATAATGGCGTGAAGGATGACGGTTCCCTGAACGTGGGCCGTCTTGGCGATCTGCGGATAGATGGGCTGGACCTGACGCAGCATCCTGGCGGCTTGCACGTTGCCGCCCACGCGGATCCGCCCTTGCGGCCGAGGGGGTGGCGGTGGACCAGAGCCGACTCCACCGATAATCCCGCCCAAGACGCCACCAGCGGAGCCGCCGGGAATGCCGCCGGGCACACCGCCGACGACGCCAGCGGCGCCAACATCCGGGGGCAGCTCTTCTTCCTTGATCATCTCAACTTTCTTAGGGATGACCGTGGGAGCCATCATCTTGCCGGCTTGAATGATGCGCGCGACGGGCTTCACAATCCTTTGGACCGCGGCAGCCGGAGGGGGCGGCGGTGGAGGAGGAGCCGGAGCGACGAGGAACGTGGTGAGCAGCTGCTTGGGCAGCGCTTCCGTGTAGATCAACGGAATCAGAACCAACACGAAAAGGATCGCGCCCTGAATGATGGCCGAAAGGGCGACGGTCCAACTCTTGTTGGTCTTTTTTCTGATGACGCTCGATTCAACTAAATCGTCGAACATCTGAGTTGCCTCCCTGCTGCCGTCGAGCGCTTAGGCTGCGGATCCAGCGCGAGCGACGGCCCCTTGACCCCGATACTTGCTCCAAAGAACGACGATGGGAGCCGCAATACCGAAACTGGAGTATGTTCCTACCACAACTCCCACCACCATAGCAAAAGAGAAGCTGCGAAGAACCTCGCCACCCATCAGGAAGAGAACCAGGACGGTCAGAAAGGTCAGACCGCTGGTGAGGATGGTGCGAGAGAGAGTCTGATTGATGGATTTGTTCACGATGGCGGGGAGCGGCTCGCGGCGCATCAGCCGCAAGTTTTCGCGCACGCGGTCGAAGATGACAATCGTGTCGTTCATCGAATAGCCGACCAAAGTTAGCAAGGCCGCAATCACCGTCAGCGAAATTTCAAAACGAAAAAGAGAGAACAGGCCGAGGGTGATCAGTACGTCGTGAAACACGGCAATCACGGCGGCTGCCCCGTAGACCCACTCGAACCGGATGGCAATATATATCAACATGCCCGCCAGAGCATAGAGGGTTGCAAGGATAGCCTGGCGGCGGAGCTGGGCGCCGACTTTGGGGCCGACGATCTCGACATCGCGGATGGCGAAGCTGCCGAGAGCGAAGGAATTCTTGAGATCGGAGACGAGAGTTGTGTTGACGCCCGGGACGCTCGCAAGTTCGTCGAAATTCGTGAGGATGCCGCCATGATCTTTGTCGCGCGATTCGGTGAGGCGCTGCGCGAGTTGCGTGTAACGGTCGCCCGCGGTGGTGCCGAGGGAGAGAGGATCTTTCTGCGTGAGAAAGCCCGCGAGATCGGACGGAGTTATAGAATTGAAATCGGCTTTGCCGCCCGGCGTCGGGAACATTTTCTGAAGAACGGAGAGAATGGCCTGCTTGCCGGTGTCGAGAGATTCATCGCCGGTACCGCGTTGCTCGAGGCCGATCACGACGTCGTTGCTGGAGCTCGCATTTCCAAGATTCTCGCTGATCTGCTGGATGGTGCTGTTGGCGAGGCCGACGCTCTGCAAGCTGCTGCGGATTTTATTGATGGGAGGCGCGCTCGAGAAGCGGACATAGACGAGAGTGCCGCCGCGGAAATCGATGCCGTAGCGAAGGCCGCCACCGCGAAACACGGAAATCCAGCCGATGACCAAAAGGATGAGCGAGCAGGAGACGAAGTATTTTGTTTTGCCCATCCAGTCAATGTTGACGCTGTGGAAGAATTCCATTCCTGAGTCCAGTCCCGCTTTAGTTAGACACCGTCTGCAACGTTTCAGTTCCCAAGTGCGGGGCGCGGCTGCTTCGCCGCTGGCCCGTCAAGCCGTGCTGGTTCAAATGCTTAGCTCGCCTTGCTGATCCATGCGCGAGAGATGCCAATCGAAAATAACGCGCGAGACGTAGATGGAAGTGAACAGGTTTGCCAGAAGACCGATGACGAGTGTGATGGCAAAACCCTTCACGGGGCCGGTGCCGAATAAAAACAGAAACGCGGCCGAAACGAGAGTCGTGATGTGCGTGTCAATGATCGTCAGAAAGGCCTTATCGAAGCCCGCGCCGACGGCTGAGGCATTGGCCTTCCCTGCGCGTAATTCTTCTCTGATGCGTTCAAAGACGAGAACGTTGGAATCGACGCCCATGCCGATCGTTAAAACGACGCCAGCGATGCCGGGCAACGTGAGCACGGCGCCGAAATACGCCATAAAGGCAATGAGAATGACGAGGTTGAGAATCAGGGCGACGACGGCGTTGATGCCGCTGAGCCGATAGTAGACGACCAGGAAAAGCATCACGACGATGAGGCTGCCAACCGACGCGCGGACGCCGGCGCGAATGGAATCGGCGCCGAGCGACGGGCCGACCGTGCGTTCCTCGAGATATTTGATCGATGCCGGGAGCGCGCCGGCGCGGAGGACAAGCGACAGATCTTTTGCGGAGTCCTGACTGAAATTCCCCTCGATCATTCCGGAATCTTCGATGCGGCTATTGATGACGGGCGCGGTCTGCACCTGATGGTCGAGAACAATCGCCATCTGTTTGCCGATATGCGATTCGGTGAAGGGGCCGAAGCGGGCCGCGGCGGCGGTGGAGAGAACGAAGTTCACTTGATATTGGCCGGGATAATTCGTGCTGGGTGAAGGAGTGGCGCTGCGCAAATCCTGGCCGGTGACAATCGGAAGGCGATCGACGAGATACCAGACCTGCGGCCCGGATTGTCCGGGCGCGGTGGCGGATTTGCCAGGGAGCAATTCGGTGCCGGGCGGAAGAACGCCGCCGTGTGCAGCGAGTGCGGCGGCTTCGGAAGGATAGGTGTTGGTGTCGTCGACGCCGCGCAATTCGAGCTGGCCGCCGGCTTGAATGACGGCCTTGGCACGCGTCGGATCACCTTCGCCGGGAAGCTGCACGAGAATTTCATTTTCGGCGCGGCCGGTGAAGGCGATGGTGGGCTCGGTGAGGCCGAGAGCGTTGATGCGGCGCTCGATGGTTTCAAGCGACTGATCCATCGTTTGCGTTTGAATGTCGGAGACCACGGTCGGCTTCATGGTGAGGAGATAGCCGGAAGTTTCGCCCGCCGCGGGAGAAATATTCCAGTCGGCGAACTCGCTCGAGACGAGATCGCGGAATGCGTCGGCCGATGCGGGGACGATATCGCGAACCAGAATGTGCGTGTCATCGACGCGGCGAATTTCGCCGGTGAGAATGTTCTTGCTGCGGAGTTCCTTGGTGAGCTGGTCGACCGTCTGATCGCAATGCAGGCCGATGGCTTCCTGAACCTGGACTTGCAGAACGAGGTGACTTCCGCCTTTCAAATCGAGGCCGAGCTTGATGCGGTCCGTGAAATTGTCCTTCACGGCTTGCAGCGATGTTGGAAAATCGGGCAAGCAAACGAGGCCGTACAAACACACCAGGATGACGATTAAGATAAAGATGAATTTCCATCTGAGCTGGGAATTCATGCGCGGGACCTAGCTCTCCTTCTGCGGTTCCTGCTGAAGCGAGACGACGGCATTGCGGGACAGCTTGATTTTCACCTGATCCGCAATGCGAAGCTGCACGGTATCGTCTTCGAGCCCAACGACAGTGCCGTAAATTCCGCCATTGGTGATGACTTTGTCGCCGTTCTTCAGGGCCTGTAGCATCTGCGCGGTTTTCTTCTGGCGGCGCTGCGCCGGCATGATCAACAAAAAATAAAAAATGACCATGATGAGCAAGAGAGGGAGAAAGGTGACCAAACCGCTCGGCACGGACTGCACGAAGAGAGAAACAGCCATCGAAGAACATTGTATCACGTTGATTCCCAAGCCCTTGATCTGCGGATTCCCGCCGCGACCGGCGGGGTCTCGCGGATACATACTGAAATGTGCTGCCTCGGCCCGACCCGTTTCCTACACGCCCAATTCGGAATGCCTGATTTCGAGGCGAGCCTGCAGGTCCATGCGGAATCCTGACAGATTCCCAAAACCGATAGCCTCGCGAATTTGGCGCATGATGTCAAGGTAAAAGTAGAGGTTGTGGTGGGAGTTCAGGATCGAACCAAGCAGTTCATTCGCGAGAAATAAGTGCCGGAGATAGGCGCGGGAATAACGGCGGCAAACCGCGCAGGCGCAGGTTTCATCGATAGGCCGCGGGTCATTCGCGTAACGCGCATTCTTGATGAGCAGGCGGCCTTGCGATGTGAAGAGATAGCCGTGACGGGCGCTGCGCGTCGGCAGAACGCAGTCCATCATATCGACGCCGAGCGAGACGTAATCGACGATTTGCTCGGGCTTGCCGACGCCCATCAAATAGCGCGGGCGAGCAGTGGGAAGCTGTGACGTGACTTCACCGGTCATGTCGCAGGTGACGCGATGGGGTTCGCCGACGGCGAGACCGCCGATGGCGTAGCCGGGAAAATCGAGGGCGATGAGATCGCGTGCGTTTTGGCGGCGCAAATCGGCGTGCGTTCCACCCTGCACGATTCCGAAGAGCATTTGGCGCGAAGAATTACCGTGATGGGAGAAGTGATCGCGCGAACGGCGGGCCCAATCGAGGGTGCGCGCGGCGGCAGCTTGCGCTCGCGCGTGGTCCGCGGGAGCTTCGATGCATTCGTCGAGAACCATGATGATGTCGGCACCGAGCGCCATTTCGACATTGAGAGCAATTTCCGGGGAAAGAAAATGTTCGGAGCCGTCAATGTGCGAGCGAAACGTGACGCCTTCGTCGGCCACCTTGCGAAGATCGGAAAGGCTGAAAACCTGGAAGCCGCCGGAATCGGTGAGGATGGGACGCGGCCAGGACATGAACGCGTGCAGACCGCCCAGTTCGCGGATGAGTTCGTGACCGGGGCGAAGGAAAAGATGGTAGGTATTCGCGAGAAGGATCTGGACGCCGAGTTCTTCGAGCGCCTGTTGCGTGAGGCCCTTGACGGTGGCGGCCGTGCCGACGGGCATGAACGCAGGCGTTTCGATAACGCCGTGCGGCGTGGTCAGGCGGCCAAGACGCGCGCCGGTCGGATCCGTCTTCAGAACTTCGAAATGAAAACCCATCCGGCGAATTGTATCAGTTGGCCGAAACGATTACGAAAATGCGCCGACCCAGCCAACCTTGAGAAGAACATAGCAGGCCCACACCGCAACGATGATCGTGAGCGCCTTGACGAACGACACTTTCTTGGGGCTGGCGGTGGAAAATCCGACCGCCTGCAACGCGATCACCCAGAAGGTGAAAAGATCGAAGGAGGTCAGCAGCGACATGAGCCACTTCGCGGAATCGCTCGAGAGAAACGCGCCGGGATTCGATGCGACGATATGTTCGATCTCGATAGAATCCGGCGATTTGACGAATAACAGGATTATCGATAACAGACCATGGATGGCAAACGGCATCCAGGAAAACGAAACGATGGCGAGAGCGATTTTGAAATCGAGGCGAGTCCCCGCCATCACATTGAATGCGCCGAGGAGCACAGCCGCGATGATCACGGGGCCAAGGAATGCTCCAACAACGACGATGACGTAGGTGATAGGCGGCCCGAACTTGACGCCTCTTTCGACGGCTTGCTCTTTTTGCTCCTGCGTCAACTGGTCGGCGCGCGGACTCTGCTCGATCTGGCGCTCGATGACACCGCGCCAGCCGACGCGCTGGCCGAAGATGGCAATGACCACGATCGACAGAATTGCGAGGAATACGAGCGGCAGGAGCCAGCTGGGGCGGGCGACGATGTCTTCGAACGTCGGCTTCGGATTGAAGAGCACCCCGGTCATTCGGCCTACAGTGCCGATGGATTGGGGTTCCGCGGAAGCTTCGGGGGCCGGGATCGGTGGCGTCGCCATGAATTTTATCCTCCGAGGAGAAGCTGCCTCTTTCTAGGCAGCGGGGAGCACGAGACTTCAAGGGGGCTGAGTTTAATCCAGGATGGGCGTGGAAGCGAGATGGGAATTTATCCGGGAGGTGCGGGCGGAAGATTCGACATTCACTCAGGCGGGTAATTCGGGGACGGCGGCGAGGAGGGATTGAGTGTAGGGATCGTGGGGGTGGGAGAGGACGTCGGCTGCCGGACCGATCTCGACGAATTTTCCGGCGCGCATAACGGCGACGCGGGTGGCGAGTTGGGCGACGACGGGAAGGGAGTGCGAGATCAAAACGTAGGTGAGGCCGAGGTCGTTCTGCAGGCGCGCGAGGAGCTCGAGGACTTGCGCGCCGACGGAAACATCGAGCGCGGAGACCGGCTCGTCGCCCACGACAACGTCCGGGCGCAGAATCAGGGCGCGCGCGATTCCGACTCGCTGCCGCTGGCCGCCGGAAAATTCGTGGGGGAAGCGATTGGCTGCATTGGACTCGAGCCCCACAGCGGCGAGCGCTTCCGCGACGCGAGCGCTCCGCGTAGCGCGGGAAAGCTGCGGCTCGTGGATCGCGAGGGGCTCTCCAACAATCGCGCCGACGCGCATGCGCGGATTGAGAGATGAGGCGGGATCCTGAAAAACCATCTGAATTCCGCGGCGCATGGCGCGGAGCGTGCCGCCGCGCGCAGCGAGAAAATTTTCGCCGCGAAATTCGATTTCGCCTTCGTCGGGTTCGACGAGGCGAAGAAGCATGCGGGCGAGGGTGGTCTTGCCGCAACCGGATTCGCCGACGATGCCAAACGTTTCGCGGGGCGCCACATCAAAATTGACGCCATCGACGGCAACGCCGTGAGCGGTGGCGGCGGCAAAAGCGCCGGCGTGCGACGGATAGGATTTGCGAAGGTTGCGAACGGAGAGGATCGGCGGCAGCGTCATTGGGACACGCCGTCGGAGAGGAGGATGCAGCGCGCGTGGTGGTCGAGCGATGCGGCGATCAGGTCGGGCACGGCCACGTCGCATTCGGCGCGATGGAATTCGCAGCGAGGCGCGAACGCGCAGCCGGGAGGCAGGGCGTCGAGCGGCGGGACGCTGCCGGGAATGGGCGCAAGCTTGGCGCGCTTGAGGCGCGGGGCCGCGCGCAAGAGTCCGGCGGTGTATGGATGGCGCGGATCGTGCAGAATTTCGCTGGTTGGGCCTTCTTCGACGATGCGTCCGGCGTACATGACGGCGACGCGGCCCGGAAGCTGGGCGATCACGGCGAGATCGTGGGTGATGAAAATCATGGCGAGGCCGAGTTCGCGCTGCAAACGAACGAGCAGATCGAGAATTTGTTTTTGCACGGTGACGTCGAGGGCCGTCGTCGGCTCATCGGCGATCAGGACGCGAGGGCCTGCGGCCAGAGCCATGGCAATCATGGCGCGCTGGCGCAAGCCGCCGGAAAGTTGATGCGGATATTGGCGCGCGCGCAGTTCCGGCTCGGGAACGGCGGCGCGCGCGAGGGCGGCGACGGCGCGGCGGCGCGCTTCCGCGGCTCCGCAGCGTGATTCGTGAACGCGGATCGCTTCTTCGATCTGGGCGCCGACGCGCATGACGGGATTGAGCGCGGTCATGGGCTCCTGGAAGATCATGGCGAGCTCGCGGCCGCGGATCGCGCGGATTTCATTTTGTGACGCAGCGATGAGATTCGTGCGGGGGCTTTCGGGCGCTGGAGGAACTGCAGATTCCGGTTGTTGAGCCGAATTATTCTTGGCGCGATTCCGCAGCCAGGCTTCGCCGTTACGCCGCGCGCCGGGCGGCTCGAGACCCATTAGCGCGAGCGCGAGCATCGTCTTGCCGGAGCCGGATTCGCCGACGATGCCAAGCGTTTCGCCGTCGGCGAGGGTGAACGAAACATCGTTCACCGGGCGCACCCAGCCGCGTTCGCTTGGCAGTTCGACGGTCAGGCCGCGGACTTCGAGCAGAGCGCTCATGCATTCATCATAAATCGCGAATCGTGCTGGCGCGAGAAAATGACGTGTCGAGTGTGTTGAGGACGGGGCTTTCAGGGGAGGGTCAGCGTTGCGCGAGCGGAATAACGCAGCGGAGCGCGGTGTGCGTGGCGGAGAAGCTACAGACTTTGTTGTCGACGAGGCCGGCGGCTTTGGCGGCGTTGATGACATCGATCTCGCGGATGTGCTGCTTGCCTTTGGGATAGACGACCCAGACGGCGCCATTTTTCACGATGGATTTGCGGAGTGACGCGAGACGCTTCAGAGCGGCCTTTTGCTCGGCAGCGAAAAAAATGAGGTCGATGTCGGCGGCGGGTTTGCGTTCGGCGAACTCCGGCGAAAAGGGAGCGATGTCGTTGAGGAACGCGCCGTCCTGGACGTCGAGGATGAGGATGCGCTGCTGGAGTTTCACGCCGAGCTTGTCGAGAAGCGAGCGAAGGGAGTAATCACGCTCGGCGGGACGCGGCGACTTCGGTGTCTTTGGCGTGGGCGGCTTCGGCGATTTGGGCATGGCGCGAACACCTCGGGAATGATTGCGACGACCGCGGATTATAGCCTTCGGTTGCGCGCGGCCGCATCCGCTTTACGCCGCCGCGCCAATCGAAGATAATCCGCGCACCAGGAGGGACGCCATGCTCCCCGGCCTAAAGGCAATTCTCAACATTCATCCGATGTTCGTGCATTTTCCGATCGCGCTGTGGCTTGCGGCGCTGCTCTTTGAGGCAATCGCGGTGGTGCGCAAAAGCGATGATTGGCACCGCACGGCGGCGCGGCTTCTTTATCTGGGGACGATTGCGGGAATGATTACAGTGCTGACGGGGCTGGAGGCGGAGAAATCGATTCCGCCGGGACCGGCGATGGTGGTGGTGGGGATTCACGAGACGCTGATGATGCTGACGACGAGCGTGGGAATTTTGCTGTCGCTGTTCGCGCTCGTCTTTCGGAAGAATTTCACGGCGACGTATCGCAAGGGCATGCTGGCGGGGCTGGTGGTGATGGCGATCCTGATGACCATTGGCGCGGACCGCGGCGCACAGCTTGTGTATGAATACGGGTCGGCGGTGGATTGGTCGACGGCGCAGCCGCAGAAATGAGCTGAACGAGGAGGACACTAGTGGCGAGGGCAAAACAGACCCGGCGATTCAGCGACGAGGCGGTGAAGGCGAAGACGGGGAAGGTTTGGGCGGAGTGGTTCAAGATTCTGGACGCGAGGGGCGCGAGAAAAATGAAGCACGCGGAAATCGCGCGGTATCTTTACGGAGAGCGAAAGGTTGGTATGTGGTGGTGCCAGATGGTTGCCGTCGAATACGAACAGAAATACGGCTTGCGAGAAGTCGGCGAGACCTGCAACGGCGATTTTGCAGCGGGCGTGAGCCGGACGCTGGGCGTTCCGCTGGCGAAGATTTACAAGGCTTGGACGGATGAAAAGGCGCGCAAGGCGTGGCTGAAAAGCGATGCGATGGAAATCACGACGGCGACGCCGAATAAATCCATTCGGGCGAAGTGGGATGGCGGAACGCGCATGAGCGTTTATTTTTATGCGAAGGGCGCGGAGAAGTGCCAGGTGGTCGTGGACCACATGAAGCTCGAGAGCGCGGCGGAAGCGAAGCGGATGAAGATTTTTTGGGCGGCGGCCGTGGCGCGGCTGGAATCGGCGCTCGAGCCGAAATAAGAAAGGGCCGGCCAGTGCGGCCGGCCCGGAACTGAAAATTCCCTCAAAATTTCAGAGACTTAGTAATCGTTGGCGGAGCCTTCGAGGAAGGCGCGGAGCTTGCGCGAGCGCGAGGGATGGCGCAGCTTGCGCAGGGCTTTCGCTTCGATCTGGCGGATGCGCTCGCGCGTAACGGCGAAGGACTGGCCGACTTCTTCGAGGGTGTGCTCGCTGCCGTCGTCGAGGCCGAAGCGCATCTTGATGACTTTCTCCTCCCGGGGCGTCAGCGTCTTGAGCACCGAGGAGGTCTGTTCTTTCAGGCTAAGGTTGATGACCGCGTCGGACGGCGAGACGACGGCCTTGTCCTCGATGAAATCGCCGAGATGCGAATCTTCCTCTTCGCCGATGGGGGTTTCGAGTGAGATGGGTTCCTGCGCGATTTTCAGAATCTTGCGGACCTTCGCGACAGGAATGTCCATGCGCTTGGCGATTTCTTCGGAAGTGGGCTCGCGGCCGAGCTCCTGAACGAGCTGACGGCTGGTGCGGACGAGCTTGTTGATCGTCTCGATCATGTGCACCGGAATGCGAATGGTGCGAGCCTGATCGGCGATGGCGCGCGTGATGGCCTGGCGAATCCACCAGGTCGCGTAGGTTGAAAATTTGTAGCCGCGGCGCCATTCGAATTTGTCTACGGCTTTCATCAGGCCGATGTTGCCTTCCTGAATCAAATCGAGGAACTGCAAGCCGCGATTGGTGTATTTTTTGGCGATAGAAACGACGAGGCGAAGGTTGGCCTCGATCAATTCTTTCTTGGCCTGCTCGGCTTCGGCTTCGCCGCGGAGAATGACCTGAAGCATGCGCTTCAGCTCGGTGGGCGTGGCTTCGGCGGCGACTTCGATCTCGCGAAGTTCCTGGCGGCGAGCTTTCAGATCTTTGCGGGCTTCGGCGAGAACGTCGGCCTTCGAGGCTTCGACGCGGCGCTCGAGTTTTACGGTTTCGCGTTCGAGAGAGTGGACGCGCTCGACCGTCTGGCGCATCTTGTCGATGAGGCGCTTTTTCTCGAAGGGATTGAATTCGATTTCGCGGACGCGGAGAGACATCTCGACGCGCGTGCGGCCGATGGCAAAGCGCGCGCGCAGAAAGGCGCGCTTATTCGAGCGCGCGGTATTCTCGAGCTTCTCCGACTGCTTGACCGAGAGGAGATAGAGCTTACCGATCTTGTCGATTTCCTTGAGCGTCTCGCGGGTCTTGGCTTCGATCTTTTCTTCGGTGAGCTCTTCGTCGTCGAAAACGACGATTTCCTTGATGGAGCGCGAGCCGCGGCGCAGATCTTCGCCGACGCCGAGAAGTTCTTTCAGGATGAGCGGCGAGCGAGAAATGGTCTTGAGAACCAGAAGCTGGCCGCGTTCGATGCGCTTGGCAATGGCGACTTCGCCTTCGCGCGTGAGCAGAGGCACGGTGCCCATTTCGCGGAGATACATGCGAACGGGATCGTTAGTTTTTTCGAGCGAGCCGGGAGTGAGGTCGAGTTCGGGCTCCTCGGACTGAATCTCTTCTTTCGGCTCGACCACTTCCGTGGCGTCGGCAGCCAGAGCAGCCTTCGCGGTGGAGAGATCTTCGTACACATCGATGCCATAGCGCTCGAAGGTCGAGAGCAGGTCGTCGATTTCCTCGGAGGAATGGATCTCGGCCGGCAGGAGGTCATTCACCTCATCGTAGAGCAGGTAGCCGCGCTCCTTGCCCATGTTGATGAGCTGCCGTACCTGATCGTATTTTTCTTCAATCGCCAAAGTCACAATAATTCTCCCGGCAAAACCAACAGGTACCACAAGGCGCGAGAGGCTGCGCCGAACATACAAAGTGCAGGGGCCAGACACCCCGGCCAGTTCGTAATCTCAGAATTTTTTCGAATGGCGAATGTACAACCGGTTAACTCGTCTGCTATCGCGACCCCGAAAGCTTTGCCCGCGCCTGTTCCGTTCACGCCATACCCTACACAGTATAGGATGCAGGATGGATTCAGCCCGTTTCCTCCAAAACCCTACGACGATACATCGGCACGAGCCTTTACGTCAATTAGATGTTCGATGGGGAGGTTTTGATTCAAAAGAGGTTCGCCACGCAAGTCTTTCCCCGTCAATAAGGCCCGCGGGTTTGCCCGAAGAGGCGAGAACCCTCCGATTCGATGCTCGCGCGGGCTGGAAGGACGCTCGAAACGACGGCTGTAGTCGAGCCTTGGAACGGGAGATTCTATGAGTATCGCTCGCGGAGAATGGCCACGTGGTGAGCGAAGTGTCCCGCGATGATATAGGCCACAGCCCGCACGGTAAAGGGATTGTCGCTTGCGATGCCGGTTCGTGACCATGCCTCGGATGGCATATTTCTGAAAAGGGAGATCGTGGAGAGGCGCACTCGCCGGAATTCTTCGATATGGTCGGCCCAGGCGATCCGATCCGCCTCTGCTCCGGTCGCCGCGACGTTTTGATCGTAGCCGGGGAGAGGAATGTCGAAGCCGCGAGCGAACCAAAGGGCTCGGAATGCAAAGGCCCTCTCGGTATCGGTCACATGATTCAGAACCTGCCGCATGCTCCATTTTCCCGGAGCGTAGCGGTAGAGCGATTTTTCTTCGGAGATGCCCTCGAACGACGCGAGGGACTCTTTGAGTTGGCTCTCGATCGTCGCGAGAGCGTCGTCGCCGATCACGCGATTGATATACGTGAAGTAGTACGGCGCTGTTTCGGTGTTCTGCGGGCGTCCGATCATCAAATTATTCTACCGTATTGTAGAGCGCTGCGCGATCAGGCGCGCGATCACGCCCGCAGGTCAGGCGGACGGCTCGGATAAACGACGGCGGAGCTCTTGTTTGCGTGCGAGCAGGCGATTGAGTTCGGAGGGAGACGGCTTGGCCTCAATTTCGCGCTGGACGACGGTAAGTTCGGTTTCGATCCGGCGCCGGCGAAGGACGCTCATGCAGCTTTCCGCTTCGTCCCAGGATGAAGTCGACGCCGTCTCGAAAAGTACGGTGAACAAGATGCGGCGGTCGTGTTCGGGAAGGGATTCTGCGAGGGCTGCAGGGTCCGGTTGCACGCCGGAAAGAACCGCGCCAAGCAACGCCTCAAAAATTTTCTCGGTCTCGAGACCCTTGTGCAGCTCGGCGTCCGCGATTTCGCGTGCGAGTTTTTCTCGAAAGCCGTCCGCTTCGACGAGCATCTGCATCAAGCGGCGGTCCGCTTGTTTGGCGCCGGCAGAAACGAATTCGGGCTTGGTCTTCACTTCGCTGCGGCGCTCGGCGGCGGCGCGGCGGAGCGATTCGCGGAGGACGGGCTCTTCGACGCGCAATTCGCTGGCGATGCGCGAGGCCCATTCGGAACGCAGGAGGCCGTTGGGAACGCGCTGGACGTACGGCATCAGGTAGTTCAGAGCCGCGAGCTTTCCGGCTGCAGACGAGCGATCCATGCGCCGAGCGCGGGCGATCAGATAGTCGAGATACGGCGGCGATTGCCGGAGAAGCTTTTCGTACGCCGCCGCGCCACTCTCCTTGAGAAATTTGTCGGGATCGGCGCCCCCGGGAAGGGCGAGAACGCGGATTTCGAGCTGCTTTTCAAGAAGCAGGGTGAGCGAACGCTCGGTGGCGGCCTGGCCGGCGGTGTCTGGATCGTAATTCACGACGACGTTGCGGGTGAAGCGATTGAGGAGCTTCACCTGCGGTTCGGCAAGACTCGTGCCGCAACTCGCGACGACATTGTTGAAGCCGGCGCGAGCGACGGCGATGGTGTCCATGTAGCCTTCGACGAGAATTACAAAATCGTTTTTGCGAATGGCTTCCTTCGCGCGGTCGAGATGATAGAGGACGTTGCTCTTCGAATAGATCGGCGTCTCGGGGGAATTCATATATTTCGGCATGTCGTCGCCGAGAGCGCGGCCGCCGAAGGCGATCACTTTGCCGGATTCGTTCGAGATCGGGAACATGATGCGGCGGCGGAACTTGTCGTAGAAGCGGCCGCTGTGATCTCGCGAGACGATGCCTGAAGGTTCGAGCAGCTTGTCGGGATATTTTTGTTTAAGGAAACGATAGAGAATGTCCCCGCCCGAAGGAGCGTAGCCGATTCCGAAACGCTTCATCGATTCGGGATCGAGGCCGCGGTCTTCGAGATACGCGCCTGCCGCTTTGCCCTCGGGCGTGTCGTTTAATTGCCGGGCAAAGAAAGCAGCGGCTTCGCGGTGCATTTCGACGAGCGCGCTACGCTGCTGATTTTCGCGTCGCTCTTCGGGCGAGCGCTCGCGGGGCTTGGGAATCGGAATGCTGCATTTTTCGGCGACGATGCGAATGGCCTCGGGAAACGCGCACTTCTCCATTTCCATCACGAATTTGAAAACGTCGCCGCCCACGCCGCAGCCGAAGCAGTGATAAATCTGCTTGGTCGGATGGACTGCGAAAGAGGGAGTCTTCTCGGAATGAAAGGGGCAGAGACCGGTGAAGTTCTGGCCGCTCTTCTTCAGACGAACATATTCGCCGACGACGCGGACGATGTCCGCCTGCTGCTTGACGCGTTCCGCGAATGAGCCTGCTTCAGCCATGTGTGTGCGACAGCTTGCGATCCCGAGCCCCGCACGCGCCGACGTGCCCTGCTTTCATCGCCGCCCTCATTCCGGAAGCATGCGGAAGCCCAGACCCACTTGCGAGAAGTGGGAGTCCGCCGTCAGAACATCGGAGATACCGAGCTCCTTCATAATCACCATGCTGGACAAATCGGTGAACGAGATTTTGGGCTCGTCGGAAAATTTCCGTCGCAGCTCGAGACCCTTCTGGAAACGCCCTGCGGTAACAAGTTCCGTTTTCAAGAACGGCGAACCGACGACGCCCTGTGTAAATCGCCAAGCCTCTTCGAACGGGCGGCGCGAGAAAAGTATCGTCAATGTCTCGTCGAGCACGAAGTTCGACGTGAAAACCTGGCCTGCGAGCTTGCTTCGCTCGGTGTAAGCCGCGGCGGCTTGCTTGTGGCGTGGATCCTCCCGATCCGCGAGCGCCAGCCATCCCCAAGTATCCACAAAAAGCTTCAATGTCACGACTCGCGATAGAGATCATGATCGAGCGATTGCGAAAGGCGCCCGTCCGTCGATATGCCGATGACATCCAAAATGGGGTCGCGCTGCTGAATGAGTATCGCGCGCAATTCGTCCAGTGTCTCCTGGTGAAAGACGCCCTTCTGGACGGCATCGCGGAAGAGCGCGACGAAGTCAGCCTCGCCGATCACGAGATGGACGCGGTTATGCCGGCCATTGCGATTCTTGCAGAAACGCAGCCCTTCCCAAGTATCGCCATGATGGGCGAAGAGATTGCGCTCGATGCGGGCCTCATCGCGTTCGTCCCAGCGGAAAGAGCCGACAGCGCGCTGTTCGACGGTGACCATCTTGTTATTTTTGCGCATGATGAGAGCTCCCACTCGGACGGAATCAGTCCAGTAGATTCTACTAGAGTCTACTGCATCGCACAATCCATCTATCCCTTTAATTCCACAATGGTTATTGCTTCTCCTCCACGATCCGCAGCTTCGGCGTGAATTTGCTCGACCGCAGGATGGGTGCGCAGGAATTCGGCAAGGCCGCGGCGGAGCGCGCCAGTGCCGTGGCCGTGAATGATGCGGATCTGCGGGAGATTCGCGAGGACCGCGGAATCGATGAACTTGTCGACGCGCTCGGTGGCCTGCTCGACCGTGGCGCCGATGACGTTAATCTCGCCGGCCGAGGGCTCGTCGGGCGGCTGCGATTGCACGCGAATGCCGCGATTCGCGACGCCGGGGCGCGGCGATGCGGGCGCGGTTTCGTCAACGCCGATGATATCGCTGAGCGGCACTCTCATGCGCATCGGGCCGGCATCGACTTCCGCCGAACGGCCGTCGATGCGGCGCAACACGACGGCCTGTCTCATTCCGCGGACGCGAATGCGCGTGCCTTCGGTCAATTGCTCGGGCGCGAGCGGCTTGGCTTCGTGCGCCGGGACGCCGAGATCGGCTTGCGATCCGGAGAGAGTTTCGAGAACGGCGGCATCGGCATCGTTGCGTGCGCCTGCTTCGAGCTTTCCAAATTTCCGCCCGGTCGATTTTTCAATGTCCGCGCGCAACTTGCGATCCTGGACGTCAGCCGCGAGGCGCGCGACTTCGGCTTCCAACTTTTTCACCGTATCCGCGAAATTCT
This sequence comes from uncultured Acidobacteriota bacterium, assembly GCA_963771905.1. Taxonomy (GTDB): domain Bacteria; phylum Acidobacteriota; class Terriglobia; order Acidiferrales; family UBA7541; genus Palsa-147. The sequence continues at coordinate 576,830 of CAVYVI010000009.1, read as the reverse complement.
TCTCGAGTTCGGCGATGCGCTTCCGCTGCCGTTCGACCCATTCGGTGCGGAGAGCGCGGCGCTCGGTTTCGAGACTTTCGAGCTCGGCGCGCGACTGGCGCTGGAGATCTTCCATTTCATCGCGGGTGCGATGCAGATAGGCAATCAATTCCCGCGCCTCACGCATTTCGGGCGAGAGTCCTTCGCGCGCGCGGGCGATCACTTCTTCCGGCAAGCCGAGGCGCCGCGCGATTTCGATGCCGCTCGAAACACCCGGCACGCCGACGAGGAGGCGATACGTCGGCCTGAGCTCGACCTCGTCGAATTCAACGGCGGCGTTGATGACGCCGGGAGTTGTCGAGGCGTAAGACTTCAGGCGGTCGTGATGCGTGGTGGCAACCGTGAGCGAACCGCGCCGACGAAATTCCTCGAGGAGCGCGACGGCGAGAGCCGCGCCTTCTTCGGGCGCGGTGCCGGTGCCCATTTCGTCGACGAGGACGAGGGTGCGGGGCGTGGCGCGTTCAAGCATGCGTTTTAGATTGAGGACATGCGCGGAAAATGTAGAGAGATCGGCGGCGATCGATTGTTCGTCGCCGATGTCCGCGAGCACGGCATCGAGAATCGGCAGCTCGGCGCGCTCGGCTGCGACGGGGATTCCTGATTGCCCGGCGAGCGCGGCGAGGCCGAGCGTCTTGAGGGCGACCGATTTGCCGCCCGTGTTGGGACCACTGATGACCATGACGGTGCCGTCCGCGCCACCGAGTGCGAGCGTGATGGGAACGACGGCGCGGCCCTGCGGCCGCAATGCCTCATCGAGGACCGGATTGCGGGCACTTTTGAGTCGAATCGCGATTTCGGCGATGAATTCCGGCATGGTGGCATCGAATTCGCGGGCAAACCGCGCGCGTGCGAACACCGAATCGAATTCGGCGATGCGTTGCGCGGCAAAGGCGAGCGGACCGGTTTCGAGGCGCAACTGATCGGTCAAAGCAGCGAGAATGCGCGCGATTTCCGCGGCTTCATCTTCGCCGAGCTGGACGAGGCGATTATTCAGCTCGATGGTTTCGAGCGGCTCGACAAAAACAGTCTGGCCGGTAGCGCTCGCGCCGTGAACGACGCCGGGCACGGCGCGGCGTTCGGCGGCGCGCACGGGAATGACGAAGCGGTCGTTGCGCAGGGTGACGTAATCCTGCCCGGCTTCACCGCCGCGGCCGCGAAGGATGCCTTCGAGCGACTTCTGAATTTTCGCGCGGGTCTGCGCGCTCGAGGCGCGAATGCGTTTCAGCTCGGCGGAAGCGTTGTCGCTGATTTCACCGTTCGGGAGAATCGCTTTGCGGATCGTTCCGGCGAGAGAGCGGAAATCGGCGAGAGCCGCGGCGCGTGCCGCGAGGCGGGGAAATTTATCGGCGCTGCCGCGAAACGTGAGGCGAAGACTTGTTGACGCGTCGAGAAGCGTGGCGGCGTCGAGAATTTCGGCGATCGAGAGCACGGAAGCGGGAACACCGAGCCGCGTAAGCCAGGCTTCGGGATCCGCGAGCGAGCCGAAGCCGAGTTCGGAGCCCGCGCGAAGATAGGCGACGCCTTCGCGGATGAGTTCGAATTCGGCCGTGAGTTCGGAGGCGCCGGAGCGCGGAGCGAGGGCGAGAACGGCGCGGCGGCCGGGCGCGCTGGTGGTGCGGCGCGCGACGATTTCGCGCAAACGGGGAAATTCGAGGAGGTCTTCGGCTGTGCGGCTCACACGCTCAAAATGGAGGAGGATGGTCCGTCTGTCAAGGATGCGGGCAAAAGCGGAGCAGGCTAGAGCAGGCGGCGTTGCTGCGAAGGAGCAGCCGCGCTGAAATGCGAGGCAAGAAATTCCGCGGCGTCATCGGGCGCGGGCGCGACGTGGATCAGGCGCTCCTGCGCTTCACCCCACGCGGAATGGTGCCCGACTTCGACTTCGCGGACGCGCGCGATGACCGGCTCCCAGAACTCGCCGAGCACTACGATGGGTTTCTTGTTCTTCAGGATGCCCTTGTTCGCCATCTCCCACACGACGGCCAATTCTACGAGGGTTCCCGTGCCGCCCGCGCAGGCGATGAAGCCGTGTCCCCGGTGGATCAATTCGAAGAGGCGTTCCTGCCAGGTCTTCACGCGAATTTCTTCGTCCACCCAACGATTCGCTTTCGCGCGAAAAAACGAAGCAGTGACAGCGATAGTGCGGCCGCCGGAATCCTTCGCGCCGCGCGAGACGCCTTCCATCACTCCGCCGTAGCCGCCAGTACAAGAGGTGAAGCCACGAGCCGCGAGCGCGGCGCCGAGTGCGCGTGCTTGTTCATAGGCGGCATCGCCTTCGCGAGGACGCGAGCTGCCAAAGACAGTGATGATGCGCGGCTGACCGCTTTTCTTCATTTGTGCGCGGGTTGCGGATGAATCTCTTCGACCATGGCGAGAATAATCGAGTCGAAAACGGTTGCGGCATCGCGAGGAAGCTGCGGATTGTTGTTGGTGAAAATCGAAAAATTGAGATGAGCGCCGGGGACGGTGGTGGCATAGCCGGTGATCGCGCGAACGTGTTCGAGCGAGCCGGTTTTCGCGTGGACGCGGCCGGCCGCCGGTGTGTTCTTCATACGATCTTCGAGCGTGCCGTCCTGGCCGGCGATCGGAAGCGTGGAGAGGAAGCTCTGGGCCCACGGCTGGCGCTCCGCATAGGCGAGCAATTGCAGCGTCGCGCGAGGCGTAACGAGATTTTGCCGCGAGAGGCCCGAGCCATCGACGAGCGACGTATCGCCGGGCGCGATGCCGATTGACTCGAGAAAATTGCGTTCGATTTCGACGCCGGCATCGGTGGTACCCACGCCGGCTTTCTCGCGCGCCACTGTGCGCAGAATCAATTCCGCGTGAAGATTTTGGCTGGTCTTGTTGAGCAGACGGATGGATTCGATCAATGGAAGCGAAATGTGCTCGGCAAGAACGACGGGAGCGTCGGTTCCGGTCGGCGGACGGGTGACCACGGGCACAATGGCGGTGGTCGCATCGGCTTCGCGTTCCGGCGGCGGACCGTGCTGTGCGCGCGCGTCGCCGGCAATGCGCACGCCGCGCGCCTCGAGCAAGCGCTTCAGCAAGTCCGCGGTGTATTCGGCGGGTTCTTCAAGAGCGATATCGATTTTCACGGGCGCGCCGCCCAGAGGAATCGTGCCGCGCAGGAAAATGGGCTTGGGGCCGGGCTCGCGCACGACGGAGAATTGCGGCTTCGAAGCGCTCGGACCGGTGGTGATTTCGTGGCCGAAGGTTTCGTACCCGGCCCACGGCTCGACGGTGATGAGCGCCGGATCATCGAGGCGCACGCCGGGCTGGGCGGTGATGGTCAGAGTGTTGTCGTCGAGAGCGATCGCGCTGATGGGAGCGCCAAAACCGAAGTAGAGATCGCCGACGGTCCAGCCTTCGGGATAGGGATCGTAGGGGAAATAACTGTCATCGGCGACAATATTGCCGTCGATCTGCTTCACGCCTTTCGCGACCACGGCGTCCGCTAATTCTGCGATGACTTTTTCGGCCGGGCCATCGCGCTCGGCTTTCTGCGCGAACGGAAATACGCGGTTCGAGAGATCGGGATCGCCGCGGCCGACGAGAACGAGATCGCCGTGCAGGCGGCCATCGTCGTCGACAGCGGACGAAGTTTCGATGGTGGTCCGAAAGCGATAATCCGGCCCGAGAGCGGCGAGCGCAAAGGCGGTGGTGAACAGCTTAGCGTTCGATGCCGGCGTGAAAAATTCGTCGGCGTTCCGCTCGTAGAGCGTTTCTCCGGTGTCCGCGTCGGTGACGAGAATTCCCCAATCGGCCTTTCGCGCGTGAGCTTCGTCGAGCGCGGTGGTGACGCGCGCGGTAAATCGATCAAGATCCGGCCGCGTGTTTGTTACCGAGGCCGGTGCGTTGCGCGACTTCTTCTGTTTCTTTTGCGCGGGAGCGGCCGCGGCCTGCAAGACGCCCGCGCACACCAGCAACGTCAAGATCCAATGCGGTTGCTGACGTCGCCAGTCCATGCCGGCTCCTTCTTTTGCAAAACACGCAATCGTGGATTATAGTCCAACCTGGTTGTCCCGCTCACGCATCCCATACATGGATTGCACGCCGCTGCGAAAGACCCGTATGATGAGCGATGATTCTCGAGGAGGAAAGCGATGAAAAATTTCTTGACTTATGCACTTGCCCTAACCCTGGTTGGATTCACGTCCCTCGTGGTACCGCGGCCTGCGCGGGCGGATGAAAGAAGCAAGAATCTGGACCGGCTGGAGAACGCCGGCGAAGTGTTGAAGGAAATTATGAATGTCCCGGACGACATTCCGCAGAATCTGATCGACAAGGCCGAGTGCGTGATTGTCTATCCGTCGGTGCTGAAGGCCGCGTTCGGCGTGGGTGCGAGCTATGGCCGCGGCGCGATGGTCTGCCGCAGCGGCGAGGACTTCAAGGGGCCATGGGGCGCGCCTTCCATGATGGCGCTCGAGGGCGGCAGCATCGGCTTCCAGATCGGCGGGCAGGCGACGGATTTCGTTCTGCTGGTAATGAACGATGGCGGCGCCAGAGCAATTTTGTCCAGCAAAGTGAAACTCGGCGCGGATGCCTCAGCGGCCGCGGGTCCGAAAGGGCGCGACGCGGGAGCATCCACGGACGCCTCCATGCGCGCGGAAGTTCTGACTTACTCGCGCGCACGCGGGCTTTTTGCCGGAATTTCCCTGGAAGGTTCGACGGTGCGTCCCGACAATGATGGGAACGAGGCCGTCTACGGAAAGAAGCTCGAAGCACGCGACATCGTGCTCAAGGGCGTGGTGCCGGCGCCGGATGCCGCGCGAGAACTGATTTCCGTGCTCACCAAGTGGTCACCGCGGAATGATTCAAGCGGCAAGTAAAGCGTCGTAAACAAGCGTTAACAATTCAAGTCGCGGCGGGCGTTCCCGAGAGGACGCCCGCCGAATCCATTCCCTCCTGCCGACATCCAATATGCGAGAAGCCGGGATGCTTGTCCGCCGCGCGTGCTCCTGACCCAAATCCGCCCGGGCTTGACAGCGCTTCATTCGTGACTTATAGTCAGAGTTGACCAACAGTCGACATTCATGAAGGCGGAACGAAAAATTCGGGAGCCGGGCCGCGCTTCGCCGCGCCCGGTGTCGCGGCGCGAGCGGCATACCGCAGCAGTCCGCCAGCGGCTCTTCGATGCGGCGCTCCATTTATTTGCCGAACGCGGCTTTACGAAAACGACGGTTGAAGACATCACCGACGCGGCCGATGTAGGAAAAGGGACTTTCTTTAATTATTTCCCGAGCAAGGAACAACTGCTCACATCCTTCGGAGAAACCCGGATCGCGAAGATCCGCGCGGCGCTGGCAGAGGCCGTTGAAGGCCGGGAGGCGATTCGCGAAGTGGTGCGTCGCCTGCTTTTCGCGCTGGTGCATGAGCCGGGACGATCACCCAAGTTGGCACGCAGCATGATTCTGGCGATGCTTTCCAACGAAATCGTGAGACGGCAGGCCTGCGCGCGGCTCGCGCAAGGACATGCGCTTACTTCCAAGATTTTTCTGCTTGGCCAGCAACGCGGCGAAGTGCGCGGCGATGTCTCCGCGGCCGACCTGGCATCCTCCTTCAAGGAATCCTACTTCGGAGCGCTGCTCGTCTGGTCGTTTACCCCATCCGCCCGGCTTATTCCCACCTTCCAGCGCGCGTTCGCGCAGTTCTGGTCGGCCGCCGCGGTGCCACCGCGGCGCGGCGAGAAGAAAGGCAAAGAGCAATGATCGGAAAACGAATTTTGGGGATCGCCGCCGCAATCGCGGTTTCGGCCCCGTTGGCTATCGCGCAGACAAATTCCATACCGTCCAATCCTCTTCAGCCGCAGAGTCCGTACACAGGGAGTGTGACAAGCGGGAAAGCCACGACGGAGGTTGTGAAGCTCGACTTCGAAGATGCGATTGAACGCGGGCTGAAACAGAATCTGGGAATCCTGCTGGCGGGCAACAGCGTGGAATCGGCGCGCGGCGAGCTTTGGAAACAGCTGAGTGACGCGCTTCCGAACCTCACGACGGATACCACCGAAACCGTTTCGCAAGTCAATCTGAACCAGACCGGGTTTACGCGGATCAAATTCCCCGGAGTAAGCTTGTCCGCAGTCAACCCCATCGTCGGGCCGTTCAGTTATTTCGACACACGCGCGTATCTGAGCGTTCCGCTGGTCGATTTCAACGCGTGGGACAAGTCGCGCTCGGCGAATGAGAGCGTGCGCGCGGCGCACTATTCCTTCAAGGATGCGCGCGAACTCGTGGTTCTCGTGGTGGGCTACAACTATCTCGAAACGCTTACAGACGCGGCGCGCGTCAATACCGCCGAAGCGCAACTGAAGACGGCAGATGCGCTCTACCAGCAAGCCTCGGATCAAGAGACAGCGGGAACTTCGCCGGCCATCGACGCGCTGCGCGCCAAGGTGGAATTCCAGACGCGGCAGCAACAATTGATCGCGGCGCGCAACGACTATCAGAAGCAGCGGCTGGCGTTCGCGCGCACGATCGGCTTGCCGACGGGCCAGCCGTTTGAATTGATCGAAACCATTCCCTACGATCCGCAACCGCCGGTGACGGTGGAGGAGGCGCTGCAGCGGGCGTACGCATCACGCGCGGACTTTCAGAGCGCGCAGGCGCAGATACACGCCGCCGAACTGGCGCGCCGCGCGGCGACAGAAGAACATTTGCCGACATTGTCGTTCGACGGCAATTACGGAGTGGGCGGTCCAGTGCCGGATCAAATCCACGGAACATTCGAGGCGGCGGGTTCGTTGAAGATTCCCATTTTTCAAGGCGGAAAAACGCATTCGGACGTTCTGACGGCCGATGCCAATCTAAAGAACGGCCGGGAGCAGCTGGAGAATTTGCGCGCGCAAATCGACCAGGATGTGCGCGATGCGCTGTTCGATTTGCAGTCCGCTTCGGATCAAGTGAAAGTGGCGGCGAGCAATGTGGACCTAGCGTCGCAGACGCTCGATCAAGCCCGCGACCGATTTGTCGCCGGCGTGACGGACAACATTGAAGTGGTCCAAGCGCAGGAAGCAGTGGCCGCGGCAAACGAAGCCTACATTTCAAGCCTCTTCAACTACAACATCGGAAGAATTTCACTGGCGCGTGCCGAGGGAATCGCGGAAACGGGCGTCATGCAATATTTGAAAGGAAAGCGCAATGCCACAAAAGACTGAAACGGAAGCTGCCCCGCAAGCTCAAAGCCCCGCTGGGGAACCAGGCTCTCAGCACTCCGCCGCCCCGCCGTTGCGCGAGGCAGAACAAGCTAGTGCTCGGCGACCTTTTCCGCGGGGGCTTCTGATCGCGGGCATCCTTGTGCTGCTGGTGGGAGGATTCGCGCTGTGGCACTACTTCGCGGAGTACGAAAACACGGATGACGCGGAGGTTGACGGCCACATCAATCCGATCAGCGCGCGCGTGAGCGGATACGTGAACAAAGTGAACGTGGACGACAATCAGTACGTCGAGGCAGGCACAGTGCTCGTCGAAATCGATCCGAAGGATTATCAGGTGGCTGTGGACAAAGCGAAGGCTGACCTGGCTTCCGCCGAAGCGAGCGCGGCGGCGGCGGGACAGAACGTGCCGATCACCTCGCTAAACACGTCGAGCCAAATCGAATCGGCGCAGGCGGACGTCGAAAATGCGAAGGCCGCCATCGCGGGCGCGCAACAACAATTCGACGCGGCGAAGGCGCAGCTCGACCAGGCGCAGGCCAACGACGTGAAGGCACAAAGCGATCTCGAGCGTTACAAACAGCTCGTCGCGAAACAGGAAATTTCGCAGCAGCAGTACGACCAGGCGGTGGCGGCGGCGAGAGGGAGCGCTGCGGGAGTGACCGCGGCGCGAGCATCGGCCAGCGCCGCCGAGCAAGGCGTCCACCAGACGCAGAGCCGCCTGCTGCAGGCCGAGGCGACGCTTCGCGAGGCCGGCACGGCGCCGCAACAGATGGCCGTGAGTAAAGCCAATTTCAGCTCGGCGGACGCAGGTGTGACGCAGAAACAGGCGGCGCTCGAGCAGGCCGAGCTGAATTTGCAGTACTGCACGATCGTTGCGCCGGTCGCGGGCGTGGTGAACAAGAACGTAGAAATCGGCATGAACGTGCAACCCGGGCAGCAATTGCTCTCCATCGTGCCGCTCGATGACGTGTGGGTAACCGCGGATTTTAAGGAAACGCAGTTGAAGTACATGCGGCCGGGGCAGCCGGCGGAGATATCCGTCGACGCGTTCGGACGGACGTATAAAGGAAAAGTGGACAGCATTGCGGGAGCGAGCGGCTCGCGATTCAGCCTGTTACCGCCGGAAAACGCGACGGGCAACTTTGTAAAAGTGGTGCAGCGCGTGCCGGTGAAAATCGTGCTCGATCCGGGGCAGAACAGCGACCATCTGCTGCGGCCGGGAATGTCGGTAGAACCGAAGGTCAAAGTGAAATGAGCGCGGCGGCGGAGACATTCGCGCCGGTGCAGGATACGTGGCGCCCGGCCGTCAACCCGTGGATCATCGCGCTGACGGTGACGCTGGCGACATTCATGGAGGTGCTGGACACCAGCATCGCGAACGTCGCGCTGCCGCACATAGCCGGAGGCCTCTCTTCCGGGCAGGATGAGAGCACCTGGGTACTGACGTCGTATCTGGTGTCGAACGCGATAGTTCTGCCGATGAGCGGGTGGCTCTCATCGTTCTTCGGACGGAAGCGGTTCTACATGAGCTGCGTCGTAGTGTTCACGATCAGCTCGTTCCTATGCGGCCTCGCGCCGAATCTGACGATGCTGATCATTTTCCGGGTTCTCCAAGGCGCCGGCGGAGGAGGATTGCAGCCGAGCGAACAGGCGATCCTGGCGGACACGTTTCCGCCGGCCAAACTCGGGATGGCCTTCGCCGTGTATGGCATGGCCGTCGTGCTGGCGCCGGCGATTGGTCCGACGATCGGCGGATTCATCACCGACAACTACAGTTGGCGGTGGATTTTTTATATGAACGTGCCGATCGGAATCATCTCGCTGCTACTCACGGCGCGGCTGATTCAAGACCCGCCGTACCTGAAGAAACAGAACAAGAGACACTTCGGCATCGACTATTTCGGACTGGGTTTGGTCGCCGTGGGGCTCGGGGCGCTGCAGGTGGTCCTGGACAAAGGCCAGCGCGACGATTGGTTCGACTCGAACTTCATCACCACATTGACGGTGATTTGCGTTGTGGCGCTGGTTATCGCGGTCTTCTGGGAACTCCACCACAAAAATCCGATTATCGACCTGCGGCTTTTCAAGGACCGAACGTTTGCGGTGAGTAACGGGATGATGTTCATGCTCGGTGTGGCGCTGTATGGCACGACAGTTCTACTTCCGCAATTTGTGCAGACACTGATGGGCTACACGGCTCAAGAGGCCGGGCTGGCGCTGATGCCCGGCGGCTTTACGGTCATGCTTTTCATGCCGGTGGTGGGATTCCTGCTGGGAAAGAAATTCGACGTGCGGGGACTGATCGCCTTCGGCCTGATCGCGCTCTCTCTCTCGCTTTGGTATATGTCTCACTTCGATCTGCAGATCGATTTCAAGACCGCGGCGCTGGCTCGCGTGTATCAGGCCGTCGGTCTGGCATTCCTGTTCATACCGATCAATACCGCCGCATATTCCGGATTGCCGCCCGACAAGAATAATGCCGCATCAGGCCTGATCAACCTGGCCCGCAACGTTGGCGGGAGCGTGGGAATTTCGTTTGTGACAACGATGCTCGATCGCCGGACGCAGTCTCATCAGAATGCGCTCGTGAAACACCTGACGGCCGGAAGCCCTCAATTGCGCGGGATGATCCAAGGTGCCACGCAGACGCTCATCGCTCACGGGTCAAGCCCCATACTGGCCAACAAGCAGGCTTACGGACTGGTTACCGCGACGCTCTATCGCCAGGCGGCCATGCTTTCCTACGTGGATAACTTCCGGATTCTGGGGACACTGATTTTTTGCTTGATCCCGATCGTGTTCCTGATGAAGAAACCGAAAGTGACCGGGCGAATCGGCGTCCACTAGCGCCGCCGGAGAAGCAGAAAAGGTCTATAATCCGCCGCAAGAGCGGCGTCAGCTGCGTCGAATTTCGTCGTCGATGCCCAGGGTGCGACTTGCCGATCCGCATTGTCACGGTCGAACGCGAGTACGGCAGCGGCGGATCGTTGATTGCTGAGAAACTCGCGAACCGTTTGGGCTGGAAATTGTGGGACACGGCGCTGACCGACGAAATCGCGAAGCGCGCGAAAGTGCCGCGCGAAGCGGCGGTGCGATGCGACGAACACATCGATCCCCTGCTCTACCGGCTGTTCAAGGTATTCGCGCGCGGGAGCTACGAGCGCCGGCTGCCGGTCGCTGATACCGGAGAATTCGATACCGACCATATGGTGGCGCTGCTGCACAGGGTCATCGAAGATGCGGCCGCCTCCGGCAATGGCGTTATCGTCGGCCGCGGCGCCCCCTACATTCTCCGCAATCACCCGGATGTTTTTCACGCCTTCATTTTTGCGCCGTTTGAGGAAAAAATGCGCCGCGTGAAGACGTTGGGCAAGAGCGATGCGGAAGCGCGGGAACTGCTCGAGACGATTGACAAAGAGCGAGGACAATTCATCAAGCGCTATTTCGGCGCCGATTGGCCGCACCGGCCGCTCTACGACGTGATGGTCAACTCGGAAATGGGCGACGAGTACGTCATCGACATGATTTTGCACGGCGTCTCATTCGCCGAGAAACGCGTCGGGACGACCACGGCTTCCGCCTGACGCGATTTGACGGCACACACCACAGACTCGCAGACCTTGCCGGGCGGCGCACAATCGCATACGTTTGTCAGGATGCGGATTTCTCGTAAAGGAATGCTCCGAGAAGGAATGCAATGATCTGCCCGCTATGTGAGACGCGAAAAGCGAAGCGCTATTGTCCCGCCAAGGGCGAGATGATTTGCGCGATCTGTTGCGGCGAAAAACGGGAGGTGACCATTGATTGCCCCTCCGACTGCACGCATCTCGTTGCTGCGCGACGATGGGAGCGCGAGCACCGCAAGCCGATTGCGCCGGGTGAAGTGCCCTATCCAGAACTCGCGATTCCGGCGGATCTCATTCACGAGCGCCGGCCGCTGATTTCGGGACTTGCGTACACGATCCTGAAAGCAGCCATGGAGACACCCGCGCTGGACGATTCGGGTGCAATTGAAGCGCTCGCGGCGCTTGCGGAAATGTTTCGCACGCTCGGAACCGGTCTGTACTACGAGCGGTCGCCGGATGCGCCGCTCGCGCGTTCCGTCTACGAAAAGATTGGGGCGTTCTTGCAGGACGTCAAGAAGGCCGAGACACAAAATACAGGCTTCGGCGGGCTCAGGGATTCAGAGGCTTTTCGCGTGCTGGCATTTTTGCTGCGCGTCGCGAAGTACGAGACGAATGGCCGGCCGCGCTCTCGCGCCTTCCTCGATTTCTTGCGCGCGCAGTTCCCTCGCACCCCGGAAACGCAGCCCGAGACGTCGCGCATCATCGTGCCGTAGCGCGGAACGGGATGGGCGGGCGACGTGCGCGGAGGGACGCGATTCGCCGGCTCCGCTTGCGGCCGGGGTTGCGGCTGAGCTTGCGGCGCGGCTTCCGCGGGCGCGGGTCCGTAGATGCTGATCTCAAACGCGACCAGAGCCAATCCGGCAATCAGCAGAATCAGCGCGCTGACGGATTTCAGTTGCATTGTTTCCACCTCCCAAGCGCCCAAGAATTTCTCCTGCGTCCTTCGTATCAGGTTGCGCAGGGCGCCAGTGACAATCCCAGGTTCATTTGCGGCGGCGCGCACGGAATCAGCGATGGCGACGTCGGGCGAAGGCCGAGCGAGTACTTCCGCCGCAATTCCTCGAAGCGTTTCGACATTTCGCGGCGATACTCCTGCGGCGCGCCGCCGCGGCGTACGTACCATTCCTGGTACTGGCGCGCGAGCCGCGGAAATTTCTCCTGAATGAACGGCAGGAATTGCTTTTGCGCCGAGGGCATCAGAAAGAGAACATTGCCCGTGAACCAGAGCGAGTCGACGTCGCGCGCGGCGCGCGCGAGAGCATCGAGGTCACCCTCGCGATCGTTGATTCCGGGAAGCACCGGCATGACGAAAACGCCCGCGGGGATTCCAGCTTCGCGCAGCTTCTTGATCGCCTCGAGCCGCAAATCCGGACGCGGCGCGCGCGGCTCGAGCAGGCGGGCGAGACGCGTGCGCAAAGTGGTCACCGAAAGATTGATGGCGAGAGAAGACCGCTCGGCTATTTTTTTAAGCAAGTCGAGATCGCGCAGCACTTGATTCGATTTCGTGGTAATCGAAACACTCAAGCCCGTGCGTTCCGCCATGCGCTCGAGAATCGCCCGCGTCGCACCGAATTCCCGCTCGGCGGGCTGGTACGGATCGGTTGCGGTTCCAATGGCAATATGCTCGCCCCGCATTCTCGGATTGTCCAACTCGCGCGCGACGAGCGCGCCCGCATTCTGTTTCGCGTAAATCTTTTTCTCAAATTCGCCGCCATCGAGCTCCATGAACTCATGCGTATAGCGCGCATAACAATACTGGCAGCCGAATTCGCAGCCGCGATAGGGATTGATCGTCCAATTGAACGGAACACGGTCTGAATCGCAGTGATTCAGGATTGAACGGACAGGCAGAAGAAAATATTCCGTCCCGCGCTTGGCGTCCGCGCAGGGGGAGGAAGCGGCGAGGCGTGCGATGCCGACCAGTTCGGCAGCGGGCTTCGAACTCCGGTCAGGCACCGGAGTGGGCGTAGAAGTCGCGCTGCCAGCATTCGGGCGGCCGTGGCAAGCGGCTGTGGGGAACAAGGAGAGACTGGTCTGCTTCGAGCGGGATTTCCGAATCCGGTGGGAATCCGGTACCGCCGGAAGAGTTGGTAGAGTGGCCATCGATAGCCTCGCCGCACGGGAAGGACTATATTCGCCTTTTGTTCGCCTTGTCAACAACCATTTCGCTTTATTTTCGCCTGTGCGGAAGGACGATTCTTGCCGAATATCCCACTGACTGCTCGCACAGTTGGCGAATAGAGACGCGCGACGACGAAAAATGAGGCGACCCGGAACCGCCCTTCTATACTGGACTCCGTTCGCACGGGCCGAACCAGCATGGGCGTAAGCGAAATCGGGATCTTGATTCTTGACGCCGACCTCGTGAGCCAGCAGGCGCTGCATCACCTGCTCGGCTCCGAAGGATGGCGCGTGCAATTCGTCACGGATTCTCGCCAGCTTCTGGAGCATTTGTCCAGCGGCGCCTGGAATCTGGCCATCGTCAACATCGAGCTCGCGCTTCCCCACGAAGAAATTTTCGGCATTCTGCGAGATCTGGCGCACGCCGAGGGGATTACCGTCGCGGCCGAAGCGCAGCGAACCATTCGGACCTCCGCGAAGAAAAGCGCCGCGGATATCGCCAGTGTGAGGAAAAGACGGCTGCGCGTGCTCTTCATCGTGCCGGCAGACGCAGCACCAGAAGTTCTGCCGCACCTAGAACGCGAAGAGCTTCCCTACGCGATCCGGCCCTATCATCTGCACGACTTTTTCGAGAAGGTGAGCGACCTGCTCATCGAAGCGGGCGCTCTGCCGCGCCCGACGCGTGGATCGCGGTTCGATACCACCCACGGTGACCGATTCCGAAAGAAAGCTGACGACGCTTCCGCATCAGCGATGTTTTCTTCCCGCCGCGACTACCAGATGACCGAGGAAGAAGTCGCCGAATACGAGCGCCAGGAAGAAGAAGAGCGACGCAAGAAGACAAAGAAGGACGAAGAGCACGAGTGGTAGCAATGTTTCACCCGCACCAGCGGACCATGGCCCTCAACGAAATCCTCCGTCAAGTCACACAACCTCACGTAATCTCACCCGACCTCTGATCGAGGCTTGATTCGATAGCCCACCGAAATCCGCCTTCGCCCGAAAGAAACCGCGCAAGAAATCCAGTGGCCCGCGTTCTCCAATGTGAAGGCCGCGTATACGCGAGCACGTCAGCACGTATTGCAGGCAGAACGGGGAGGTCCCTATGAAGCTTATGAAGAAGTTCAAGCGGCTATGGGCAAGTGTCGCGGCCGCCGGGATCCTTGGCGCGCCCGCATCGTTCGCAAATTTTCACAGCGCGCCTGCGAACAGCCCCATGAAGACCGCGGCGGGCGGGCCGGACTCATGGCGCCTCGGCGAACCCGTGCGCTACAAAAACATGACCGTGTTCCCCATTCTTTCGAAGACGAACGCGGATGCGACCGGCTTTGAAACCCTCGATGAAGCTCTTGCCTCCGGCGACGTGCTGGTCACCGAGCATGGCAGCGAAATTCTGCGGCGCTCGCGCAGCGACAATCCCCCGCCCTATCAAGAGCGGTCGTACGGTGCGTCGGTGAATCAGCTTGTCTTGATCAATCGCGGCAAACGGCCGGTTCTGCTTCTCGCCGGAGAAGTCGTTTCGGGCGGCAATCAGGATCGTATTGTGGGAAAGGACCGCATCGTGCCGGCGGGCGGTGAGCCGCTGCCGCTCGATGTTTTTTGCGTCGAGCACGGGCGGTGGACGGGCCCCACGACAAAATTTGCAGCGGGAAATCTGATGGTACATCCGAGCGTGCGGGAAAAAGCTGCTGTCGATGCGGACCAGAGCGGCGTTTGGGACGCGGTTCGTGTAGGATCTACGGCGTCGGCGTCCGCCATGGTCGAGGTCGAGCCATCGGCACCTGGATCATCACCGCCTGCAGCGCCGGCGCCTCAACTCTCCGCCAATTCCATCTCGCGCGTGATCGCGAACGGCGCGCCAACGCAGTCGTACCAGAAAATCTATCAGTCGCCGGCAATTCGCGAGCCAGTGGAAACTTTTGCACGCGAAATCGAGGGGCGGTTCGCGGACGCGACGGCTGGAATGAAGGGCGAAGGCGTCATCGGCGTCGTGGTGGCGTACGGTGGGGAGGTCGCGTGGAGCGATGCTTTTGCGTCGCCGGGCCTATTCCGGCAATATTGGCCGAAGCTCGTGCGCAGTTATGCCGTCGAAGCTCTGGCGCGGCCGGCATTGATCGAGAAGGCCTCGCTCGACGATGCGCGCGGATTTCTCGAACGCACGAAAGGCCACGAACGAGACGAATCCGATCCGGGCGTCTACATCTGGCGCGAGAGAACCGAGGGACCGTATGCCGAAATCGAGCTCGAGTCTCTCTCGCCCGAGCCGCTTATGCTGCACTGGATGAAAGTTCTACGCAGCAATTGAAGGAACAGGCTTGGCGCGTGGCGGCACGCATCAGGGCCGCCATACTCGGACCTGGCTCTGATCCGGGGTCTCCGCAAGAAGCTCGGCAATTGTCTTGCGCAAAACTGGATGCCGAATATCTGACGCGAGTTCATTCAGCGGCACAAGCACGAATCGCCGCTCGGTCATCTTCGGATGTGGAACGGTGAGCTCTGGTGTATCAACGACTGTCGCGCCATACAGAAGAATATCCATGTCGATGAGCCGGGGCCCGTACTTGGTTCCGCGGAGTCGGCCCATCTCGCGTTCGATTTCGAGAAGCATGGCGAGTAATTCGCTGGGCGTTGCGGTGGTTTCGATTTCGACGACATAGTTCAAGAACCACGCCTGCTGCCGAATTTCGAGGGGCTCGGTTTCGTATAACGAGGATTGGCGCAGAATGTGCACGCCGCGCCGGCGAAGCTCCTCGACCGCGCGCGCCAGGTTCGCTTCGCGGTCGCCCATGTTTGAGCCGAGCGATAAATAAGCCGTTTCCATTAACTTTGGCGAACCCAATCCGCGTCTGCCGACTCTAATCGATTGATGATAGTGTAGCTTGCGCGCGAAATGCGATTTCTAATGTTCGCGCCGGCACTCTTGGGAATGGCGATACTCTTCGGCATCGCGGCGCTGATTCTCCTCGGGCTCCTCGGAGTCACGGCGTGGGGGCGCGCGGCACGCTGGAATCGAATCGCGCTCAGGCGGCTCGCGGCGGGAAGCCGGATTGCGCGAACGCCTCGCGCCGATATCGAATACGTGCGAATTGGCGAGGGCCCGGCAGTTCTGATCTTGCATGGAATCAACGGAGGCTACGACCAGGGCGTAGCTGCGGCGGAGCTTCTCGGCATCGCGGGTTACGAGTACCTTCCGATTTCGCGCCCCGGCTATTTACGCACGCCTCTCGCGGCGGGTAAGACGCCCGAGCAGCAAGCGGATGCCTTCGCGGATTTGCTCGACGCGCTTCGGATCGAAACCGCCGCGGTGATTGGAATCTCCGCCGGAGGATTGCCCGCGCTGCAATTCGCTCTACGCCATCCGGAGCGTTGCCGCGCGGTCATTCTGATCTCCGGGGTGACGCAGCGGCTGAGCCTGCCTAGAGAAGCGATGCTGGTGCCTCGTTTTCGGGCGATCGTCCGCTCGGATCTGGCGAGTTGGTTCATGGCCTATCTCTTCGGCGCGCATCCGGGATTGATTCTTCGCCACGCGCTTTCGCTTGACGAGCGCCGCGCTCTGAAAAATTCGGACGCCGCCGACGGAGTTTCCAAACTCATCGCGACTTCGGTCCCGATGCGAGCGCGGTGGGACGGAATGATCAACGACGGCGCCGCCTTCCCCACCATCGAAACATATCCTCTCGAAAAAATTCGCGTTCCAACACTCATCCTGCACGGAACCTCGGACGACGTTGTGCCTTTCGCGCACGCGGAGTTCGCGGCTCGCAGGATTCCCAGTGCGCGGCTTGTTCCGTTGCCTAGCGGGAGCCACTTCGCGGCGTTTCTCGACCACGACAGGATTTCACGCATGATCGGCGAATTCCTGGAAGCGCATCACGCGGATTCGCGCGCGGCCAAGTTCTCGCCGGAAAGCTATCCGAGATACTCGGACCAGGAAGGTCTCGCTTCAGAATAAGTGCGGCTGGCGGCGCGGTTCTTCCATGCCGAAGTGTTTGTAGGCCAGCGCCGTGGCGACGCGGCCGCGCTGCGTGCGGTCGAGCAATCCAAGCTGCATCAGATACGGCTCGTACATCTCCTCAATCGCGTCCTCTTCTTCGCTCATCGAAGCGGCAATGGTATTCAGCCCCACCGGGCCGCCCGAATATTTATTGATGATGGTCAGAAGCAGATTGCGATCGACTTCGTCGAGGCCGTGCTCATCGACGCCAAGCATGGCGAGGGCTTCGCGCGCGACATCGCGCGTGACCTGGCCGCCGGCGCGGACTTCGGCGAAATCGCGAACGCGGCGCAGAAGGCGATTCGCGACGCGCGGCGTCCCGCGGCTGCGGCGCGCGATTTCTTCCGCGCCCGCGTCGTCCATGGTGATGCCTAGAATATTCGCCGAGCGCCTGGCGATCCGGAACAAGTCTTCC
The DNA here is from genome assembly GCA_963771905.1 of uncultured Acidobacteriota bacterium. GTDB lineage: Bacteria > Acidobacteriota > Terriglobia > Acidiferrales > UBA7541 > Palsa-147. The sequence continues at coordinate 559,485 of CAVYVI010000009.1, read as the reverse complement.
GGCGTGTAGAAGTCCAGCCGATGGACGATCCCGAAGCGCGAACGCAGTGGCGCCATCAGCAGCCCCGCGCGCGTCGTCGCGCCGACGAGCGTGAATCGATTGAGCTGATAGGGATGGACTCGCGCGCCCGGTCCCTGCCCGATGACCAAATCAATCCGAAAATCTTCCATCGCGGGATAGAGAATTTCCTCGAGTGAAGGCTGCAGCCGGTGAATTTCGTCGAGAAACAGAAAATCGCGCGCATCGAGTGAGGTCAGAACGGCGGTGAGATCACCCTTCTTCTCGAGAAGCGGTCCGGAGCTCACTTTGATCGCCACACTCATTTCATTGGCGAGAATCTGCGCGAGCGTGGTCTTGCCCAGCCCGGGTGGTCCATACAGCAAAACGTGATCGAGCGCTTCGCCGCGGGTACGCGCCGCCTCGATGGCAATCGCGAGGTTCTCCTTCACGCGCGTCTGGCCGATGTAATCCTCCAAACGCTTCGGACGGACGCTCGCTTCGAGCCGCGCATCTTCGTCGAGCGGGCGCCCCGAAACCAGCCGTTGTCGCGTGTCGTTCATCGTCAAGTCCTGCTCAGGTGACTTCGAACGCTCCAAGATTCTTCTCGCTCTCGGTGAAAGCCATGCAGGCGCGATCAAGCTCCTCGTATTCGCGGTAGAACTTCGTCTCCATCTCGGCGTGCGCCGCGGCGCTCTCCCACGAATCCACGGCCAGGTAGTGACACCGTGCGGTGGCGTCGCGCCACAAGACAGTACCGCGATAGCCCGGGCTTTTGCGAAAGAGTTCCGCCCACGTGCCGTCGCTCGAATAATGAGTCTCGAATTCCCGGATATCGTTCGGCCGAACGATGAATTCCCAAACGAGCTGAATCACAATCGCCTCCGCGCATCAATCGTTCGATGCGCCGCGCGCGCTCTTCTGCATGGCGGCCCCGCCGAGCTGCTGCAGCGCCGCGCGAAGAAACGTATTGAAATCGCTCGCCGCGTCCGACTTGCGGAGTTGCTCGAGAGTTCGCTCGATCGCTCGGCCATCGTAGCCGAGATTGAGCAGCGCCGACGCCACATCCGATTCCAGCGGCGAGCGTGCCGCGGACTTCCCGGCTTCAGCCGGCTCGAGCGCCGCAACTTTCTCCCGCAATTCCACGACGATGCGCTCGGCCGTCTTGCGGCCGACGCCGGGAATCCGCACGAGCTGCGCCAAATCGCTCTGCCGGATTGCGGGAAGGAGCTCGTCGAGTTTCATTCCCGAGAGAATTTTCAGGGCGAGCGTGGGGCCAACGCCGGTCACCGAGAGCAGCAATTCGAAGCATTGCTTTTCGCGCGCAGTCAGAAAGCCGTACAACGACAACTGATCCTCGCGCAGATGCGTGTGAATGAGCAGCGTGACTTCGGACTCGAGAGAACCGAGGCGTGCAAATGTCGAAAGTGGAATCTGCACGAGATATCCGACGCCGCCGGCATCGACAATCACTTGGTTTGGGCGCCGCTCGATCAACTTGCCGCGAAGCTGTCCAATCATAAACAAGGGATTATTGATTAGGGCTGTGAGGGTGTCAACGCGGCACGTTACGCGCGTGTGAAAAAGTGCGATTTTGCGGCACTTTCCGAGACTTCGGACGAAACTTTCACGACGCGAATTCCGTAGATACGGTTGCAGGGGATACGAAAGCACGGAGGCGAACGCGCCTGTGCGCTTTCGGGAATGCTGTGTTCGGATTCGAACAAAAAGAAACGTGACGCGCGACAATTTTTTCGCAGAAAAATCGCGCGCTGCTTTCCCCGACGAACACGAAACGTCTAACTGGGTGAAATGGGGCTAAAGGAAAGAGGAGGAAATAAAATGTCTCGCAACCAATTCGTACGTTTGTCCGCGTTACTTCTAACGTTAGCCCTGATGATCCCAGTCACGGCGTCACTTGCATCTGCGAAAGATTCCAAGGGAACAGCCAAGGCCGACATCGAAATCGTCAACACAGTCACGTTTGGCAGCACGGAACTCAAGGCCGGTGAGTACTCCTTCGTGGCCGATGGGACGAAAGTTCAGGCCAAGCGGAACGGCAAAGTCGTCGCGGAAGCTCCCATTCAATGGCAAGACCGCAAGGAAAAGTCGGAGTCGAGCTCGATCGTGCTCGAAGGAAACCAGGTGAAGGAAATTCGCTTCAATGGCCAGACGCGCACGGCCATCGTGCAACCGTAACGCAACAGATTTTTCACGTCGGCGAATGGGCGTCTCGATCACATCAGGACGCCCGTTCGACTTTTTTCTCCGCAGCACATCCGGCATCTCGGCAAAATCAGGACACGGGGTTTCCCGGCGACAGATTTCGCCGGCCTCGCACAATCAAATTTGTTTGTGAGAGGGGCGCGTTGTTTTCCGGTGAGCGGAAGCCGGCTAGTTTACGTCGTCGACCAATTCAATTTCATCGATGACGCCAATCACGGCGGAATCGATGGGCGAATTCGGGCGGCCGACGGAAGTCATCGCGGAATATCCTTCCGTTGAGAGCAGAACGCGGTCGCCGACGCCGGCGTCGACGGAATCGAGGGCCAGGAGCGGCTCGCCCCGATCCGAGCCGTCGAGATTGAGGGGCTGCACGACGAGAATCTTGCGCCCCACATGCGATGCGTCCTTCTGCGTCGCCACCACGTCGCCGATCACGCGCCCGATCAACATCAATCACTCAGCCTCTGGAATGTTGATCTCATCCACGATTCCGACGATGGTGGTTTCAGTGGGAACTTCGGTAGGAAGAAACGGAAAGCTGGCCTCGCGGCCGCGGCACCAGTAAACGGTTTCACCCGCGCCCGCGCCGACCGAATCGAGCGCCACGAGCGGCCGGCCTTTGTCGCTGCCGTCGCGTCCCATCGGCTGAACGATGAGCAATTTGATTCCGTCGAGCGATGGGTCTTTCACAGTTGCGACGACCGTCCCGATGACGCGGCCGATTTGCACGCTACTTCCTTCGCGCGGCGGCGAGCTCGGCTTCGTGCGCGTCGTCGAGCTGCACCGTATCGACGATGCCTACGATCGCGGCATCGACCGGGCGATCCTTACACTCCGAAGCCATGCGCGCGGAGCTGCCGGAAACAATCAATACGGTCTCGCGAAATCCGGCGCTGACCGTGTCGACCGCGATTAGATATCCCGATTCATCTTTGCCTTCCGGTGAAACCGGCTTGACGATCAGGAGCTTCTTTCCTTCGAGGCGAGGATCTTTGCGCGTGGATACAACGGTTCCGACGATGCGGGCGAGGATCATGAAGTCTTGAGAAATTCTCCGTTAAGAAAGCGCGTTCTTACGACGAAACTTCGGCGCCAAATTCCGCGAGAAGTGCGCCGCGTCGCGCTCGAGCTACTTCGCCGAGGCCGCCATCGCCGACTTGCCAATGGGCAGGACGTCTTCAAGCGACGGATGCGGCCGAGGGATTACGTGCACGGCGATCAATTCGCCGACGCGCCGCGCCGCTGCGGCGCCCGCATCCGTGGCGGCCTTCACCGCCGCGACATCGCCGCGCACCAGCGCCGTCACGTAGCCCGACCCGATCTTTTCCCAGCCGACGAGCGTGACTTTTGCCGCCTTCACCATCGCGTCCGACGCTTCAATCATCGCGATAAACCCGCGGGTCTCGATCATTCCGAGTGCTTCACCCATTCTTCATCCTCCGCAGAGACGCATCCGAAAAATCACCGCTGGATCCGATCCTTGCGCACCGCTTCTTCCACCAGGGCTTCGAGTTCGCGCCGAGTCAGGGAAATACGATCGGTGGCAACCGATTCCGCCGCATCCGCGGTCACAGGACGGCTGATGCCGGCCGGCGCGCCCTGAACGCCGTAACGGACGCGCGCCGCGAGCAATTTTTCCACATCTTCGCCGGAAAGCAAGACTTGTTTGCCGAGAAGGACAGTGACGAGTGCGACGCTCGCGAAATGCTCGGTCGTCTCCATGCGGAAGAAAGCGCTAAGCAAATCCCCGCCGTACGTCACAACGCCGTGGTTGGCGAGCAGGATCGCGTCGTGATGCTGGACGAGCGGCTCGATGGCGTCGGTAAGTTCGGAAGTTCCCGGCGTGCCATAGCGCGCCAGCGGCACGGCGCCAAGCGACATCACACATTCGGTTAGAAGCGCCTGATTCAAAGGGATGCCGGCCGCCGCGTAACCCGTCGCCGCCGGCGGATGCGCGTGGCAGATGGCGCATACATCCGGCCGCCGGCGGTAAATCAGCAGATGCATCGCCAGCTCGGATGAGGGATTCCGCCGGCCACTGAGTTTGTTGCCCTGGAGATCGGTAACGACGAGATCGTCGGGCGCCATCATGCCTTTGCTGATGGCGGTGGGCGAGGTCAGAATTCGCCGCGGGTCAAGGCGCAGGGAAATATTTCCGTCCGTCGACGGAGTGTATCCGCGCTGATGAATCCACCGGCCGGCCGTGCACATTTCGCGGCGATGTTCATCTTCGGTTTTCAGCGCACCGGGCAGTATGGAATCGGGCAGCATCACGCCTGTCAACGCACCGCAGCCGATTGCGCGAGGCTTGGCAGCGGAGCGCGTCATATTACACCAGCGCGCGGTGTTTCGCTTCGTCAATATGGCTGGGGGTGCCGGCGCCGAATTGAAGGGTGGGCTAGCGCGTCTCTAGGCGTACAGCCCGCGCAATTTCAAAGCGAATGCGACGCGATCGATCGCCACCATATAGGCAGCGATGCGGTTGTTGACGCCGTGGGAATCGGCATAGCGCACGATCTCATCGAAGCTGCGCTCCATCACATCCTTCAACCGCTCATTCACTTCGCGCTCGCGCCAGAAGAATCCCTGCCGGTCCTGGACCCACTCGAAGTAGCTGACCGTCACGCCGCCGGCGTTTGCCAGGATGTCGGGAAGGATGAAGACGTCCTTTTGGCGCAGAACATCGTCCGCCGGAGGAGTTGTCGGCCCGTTCGCGCCCTCGCACAGAATCTTGGTCTGGACGCGGTGCGCGTTTTGACTTGTAATCTGATTCTCAATCGCCGCCGGAATCAGGATATCCGTCGGCTGGAACAGAAGCTCCTGCCCGGACATCTTTGCGCCGCCTCCGGGAAATTCCGGCAGGGGCTGGTGCTTGGTGTGAACCCACTCGAGAACAGCGGGGATGTCGAAGCCCTTCTCGTTGTAAAGTCCGCCGTGAATATCCGCGACACCGATGATCTTGTAGCCGGCTTCGTGCATAAGCATCGCGGCCATCGACCCGACGTTGCCGAAGCCCTGAATGATGACGCGGCAGTTTTCGCGCTTCATCTTTAATCTCTCGATGGCCTTTTCACAGACGATGAGGACGCCGCGGCCCGTCGCTTCCCTCCGCCCTTCCGAACCGCCCAAATTGAGAGGTTTGCCGGTGACCACGGCCGTGACCGTATGGCGCATGTGCATCGAATAGGTGTCCATCACCCACGCCATTACCTTTTCATTCGTTCCCAGGTCCGGCGCCGGAACATCCCGCTCCGGCCCGATCCAATCGGTAAGTTCAGCGGTGTAGCGGCGGGTCATGCGTTCGAGTTCCTTGGACGACATTTTTTCGGGATCGCAAATAACGCCGCCCTTCGCCCCGCCAAATGGAATATTGACCACCGCGCATTTCCAGGTCATCCACGACGCCAGCGCGCGAACTTCATCGAGCGTCACGTCGGGAGCATACCGAATTCCGCCCTTCCCCGGGCCGCGAACCAGCGAATGCTGCACGCGATAGCCGATGAACACTTCGAGCCGGCCATCGTCCATCGTGACCGGGATGTAGATGGTGATTTCCTTGTTCGGATATCGCAAATAGCGATACAGCCCGTCTTCCAGGCCGAGCTTGGCGGCGGCCGCTTCAAATCGCGCTTCCGCGCATTCGTAGACATTCAATTCGTTCTTGACGAGAGTCGGCATGAATTCCTCCGCGAAGGGTTCCGATGGAAACCAGCTCCGAAGGCGGTGAGGCAGGAACGGCCCGTCCGCGCTGCCCGGCCAGTCGTGCTCCTGATTTCGACAGCGCGCGCCAGTATACGAGCAGAAACGACTGCGCGCAAGAAACGGGGGTTCCGTTCAGGACACACGGCGCGGGAACCTCTCGGGCCCGGCGTCGCATGGAACTCTTCGCTGCGTCGTCCGCTGCCGCGCCGCCATTCCAACGCAGCAGGCTATCGGTGGTGACTGCGTTTCACGAATTCGTCCAGAATGACACGCGTCAGCCGGTGCTGATCGTGGCGAACTACGTTCCCTGTTTGCAAGAGATCCGCGCTCACGCAGCCGAGTCCCATGCGGCGCAACTCCTGCAAGGAGAAACGCACGGGTTCGGAGCCGGTGGCGCGATACCGGCGCAGGATGCGCGGCGCAACCGGCCTGCGGTTGACCACCACCCAATCAAACAATCCTTCGCGCGTGTGTTCGTAGATCGCGCGCACGTGGTCGGCCACCGAGTAGCCGTCCGTCTCGCCCGGTTGCGTCATCAGATTCGCGATGTAAACGCGCGTGGCGCGTGAATGCGCGAGAAGGTCCTTCACTTCTTCAAGCAATAAATTGGGAATCAGACTCGTGTAAAGCGAGCCCGGCCCAATGAGAATCAGATCTGCCTGGCGAAGCGCCTCGAGGACTTCCGGAAGCGGCCGGACGCGCCGCGGGACCAGGCGAATTCGCCGGATGCGGCAGTGGGAGCGGGAAATCCTTGTCTCGCCGCGCACGATACGCCCGTCTTCAAGCTCCGCTTCAAGCGTTACGTTTTGCGCCGTCGATGGAAAAATGCGGCCGCGAATCGCGAGAACTTGTCCGGACAGACGCACGGCTTCCGGAAAATCGCCCGTGACGTGCGTCAGTGCCGTCAGAAAAAGATTGCCGAAGCTGTGGCCGGAAAGCCCTCGACCCGCCGTAAAGCGATATTGAAAGAGCCGCCCGAGAAGCGCTTCATCCTTTGAAAGCGCCACCATGCAATTGCGAATGTCGCCGGGCGGAAGAACGCGGTGCTCGCGCCGCAGTCGGCCGGAGCTGCCCCCGTCATCTGTGACCGTCACGATCGCGGCGAGATCGGAGATCGGCAGGCGCCGCCGCTCCTCCTTGCGCCGCGCGACATATTCCTTCAGCCCGCGCAGCACGCTGGATAGACCTGTGCCGCCTCCCATGGCGACAATTCGCACGGGCCGCGAGCGAAGCTGACTTTGCCTTTTCACGGAAAAAGTTATCCGGCGGAACCTTCACGCTCAGGATATAGAAGCTCGGTAAATCGGGGATCTTCTTGCAGGAACGCAAAATCTTCGTCGTTGCGCGCGTGGTAGCGATTTTCCGGACGCAACTGAATCGCGAATTTCAGCCGTTCCATGGCGCTGTCGGCTTCGCCCGTCAAGCAATCGAGCGCGGCCATGGCGTAAACGATGTGATCGGCCTTCGGCGCGGCTTTCAGTGCGCGATCCAAATGCACGCGCGCTTCATCCCAGCGTCCGAGATTCATCATGGCGACGCCCTGCGTGTAATGATCTTCGGCTGTCTTGGGGGTTGGCGCGGGAGACTTGCTCAGCCGCTGCTCCACCGCGCGCAAATGCACGCGGGCGCGGTCGGCGAGCTCTTTGCCCGGACCTGTTGTCAGCTTCTCGAGTGTCTGCTTGGCCTTCTGAAACTTCTGTTCCTGAATATGCTTCAGCGCTTCCTCGTAGAGTTTGAGCTGCGCCTGCAACGCCGGGTCGATTGGGCGAATCGCGTGGCCTCGACCCTCCGCCTGTAAACCCTTACTTTTCTTTGATTTCGAACCGCTGCGGGAGGCACTACCAGATTTGGAAGAAGCTCGTTTTGCTGACTTTCCGCGTCCTGCCATAGCGCGAGACGATAGCAGACTTACAAACTTGCGTCAATCCGGGCCCGGAGCGGCCTCTGAGCGCGCCAATACGCTATTTGCCTTCACCGGAGACCATGATCTTCTCGATCTCGTCGGCCGCACGGGGCAGCTTCGCCGTCAGCAACTGGTTTCCGTCCTTCGTGACCAGCACATCATCTTCTATACGCACCCCGATGTTTTCTTCCGGAATGTAAATTCCGGGCTCGATGGTGATCACCATTCCTGGTTCGAGCGGGCGGCTCGTGTTGCCGGGATCGTGAACGTCGAGGCCGAGATGATGGCTGAGGCCGTGAATGAAATATTGTCCGAGCGGCTGGCCGTGGAGATCTTTGCCGTGCGTATTGATGTACTCGCGCGCGATAGCGTTGAGATCGATCGCGCCGCCATGAATTGCCGCGCCGGGCTTGAGCGCAGCGAGTGCGGCGTTTTGCGCGCCGAGAACAATGTCGTAAATTTCGCGCTGCCGTGCCGTGAATTGTCCGTTCGCTGGAAGCGTCCGCGTGATGTCCGCCGCGTAGCCGCCATATTCGCCGCCGACGTCGATCACGACGACGTCGCCGTCTTTGATCCGCGCATCGAGCGTACTGTAATGCAACACCGTCGAATTGAATCCGGTCCCAACGATCGGCGCATAGGATTCTCGCGAGCAGCCTTCCCATTCGTGAATTTGTTCCATGCGCGCGGCGATTTGATATTCGTAAAGTCCGGGCCGCATGTGCTTCATGGCATCGAGCTGCGCGTCAACCGAGGCGTCGATGGCTTTCTGCATCAGCGCGAGCTCGCCCGCTGATTTCACTTGGCGCATTGCGCTGATGAACGGCGTGACGTCATGCACACTCGCGGCTGGAACTGTCTGCCTTAGCCATTCGCTCCAATTTTTCAGGTGCGGATAGCCCTCTTCCTGCTGGCCGGGAAGCAGCGTGTAAAAATTCGGATAGATTTTCGAAAGATCTTCGAGCTTCGCGCGCAAGTTGGCGAACGGCTCGACCGCCGCGAAGCCGGTCTTTTCGCTGATGCCGGGATCGCCGGGACCCATTTTCGGACCTTCCCAGCGTTCGGCGAGCGGATCGCGCGGCGGAAGGTAGAGGATTTCTCGCGGGCCTTCGAGCGTTTTCCCCGCCGGCGGATCGGGAATCAACAGAACCGCGCCGCCCGGCTCGTCGTCGCCCGTTAGGTAATAAAAATTTTTCTCCTGAAAAAAAATCGCGAATTCGGAGAGATCTTCGTGGCCGGTGTATCCGAACACGACGACGGGTCCATCCACCTTCGAAACGAGGTCCGCGCGGCGCGCGGCATATTCTTCATTCGCTTGGCGGAAGCGCGCCGTCGCGACACCCGCACCGACAAACGCGAACGCGAAAAACAAAGTGACTTGGACAGCGCGTGATTTTGAGAATCGAATTCTTGTTTCACCCTAGTAAATATCCAATTGACGCTGCCACGACGGCACACCGCCAGCAATTCAGAAACCGAGTGTGATGCCACAAGCTCGTCCTGGAGATGATGCTGGTCTCGTCTTCCATTTTGACGCGCACTGATGCTTCTGGGAAGCGACCAAAACTCTCGACACGTCTAATCGTTTGCCGAGCTCCAGAACGCGCTGTGAAAACCGCAGCCCGCGGACTATTCAACTTTATCTCGCTTCTCAAGATTATGCCGAGCGCATAGCAATTGGACGTTTTCCTCTACAAGGGAGGAGCCACCGAGAGAGAACGGAATGACATGGTCAAAGTGGAGGTTATCGCCGCTGCCGCACTTCACACATCGGCCCCTGTCGCGTTTCCATACTGCGACCTTGACGTGAGAGGGTATGAAACGCTCGCGGTGAACGCTGCGCGCTCCGGTCGACCCCAGCTCAGCTTGGGGATCGAGTTCGAGTCGAAACTTGAAAACCTTTCTTCCGGCAGAGTCCTGCTGGAGCGCACCGACAAGCCGAAACGCGCCGTTGTAAACCCAAATCCCTGTCCTAATCTTCTCGTAAACCCGAACCCTCTCGGCAGGAGCTTCACCTGCCATGAAATCTTTGGCCGCATGCCAAAATAGGCCGTTCTGAGTTAATTTCCCGTTTGCTAACTGCATCGGTTGATCCACTTTCTTGGGATTGCGCGCCTCCGTCTTGCTCACATCGTGGCCTTCATAAATTAGGACGCGCCCTCCGTCTTCGACAGCGTCGCGATAAGGTGCATTTCGGCGAACGCTCATCAGCAGCACGCTTTCGCGACCTTGGTGACCGAAGTTCATTCCCCTCTGAAGGGAAGCGCCTTCAACTCTACACATCTCTAAGTAAGAGATGATTTCGCCTGGTTCGTACATGCTTTTCTGAGAGTATACGACATTACTTGATCGGTCTCCGTGACCTGGACTCGTGCAGGAGATTCCAAAATTGCCTCTCCGGCTGTCAGTGGCCGCAGCCGTCTCATTTCATGAAACCCGCGACGGCCTCCGCGGCAATCGGTATGGCAATGGCAGGCGTGCTCGGACCTAAATCGTGCCCGGGAACCGAACGCCGAATCTCCGAGCCAGCTACCGGGAAAAGCGGGACGAGCCAACCCGAACACTGGAACCCTCAATCGATCTTCGATTCGTCGCGGTACATGACCTTGTGGCGCATGGTCTTGATCCAATCGTCGATCTGCTCGATGGTCATGGCGCATTCGGGATTGAAGCGATCCCAGCTCACGATTTGATGGAGCGTTTTCTTCCAACGTTTGTAAGAGGGCTTCAACGGCGGGCCAAAACACATCACGTCGATGATCGCCAATTCCTCCGGAACTCCCAGGAGAGGCTTGATCAGGCTTTGGATATCTTCTTGCCCGATCGCCGTGATCCACCAGACGGCGTATCCGAGCGCGGCAGCCGCCAGATGCGCCGACATCGTCGACGCCGCCACCGACTGAAGCAAAATCCTTTCGGCATTTTGGTGATAGAGACGGTCCAGATCAGAGCCATCGTTGAGAACAGGAAAGGCTCGAACGTAGCGGAAATCGGCCAACACGACGATCAAACCGGGAGCCGTCTTCACGCCGTTGTAGTTGGGCGTCGGAAATCCCATGTGAAGCTTGGCGCGGTGCTGTTGTTCATTGACGAAGCAGTCGCCAATGGACTGCTTCACGGCCGGATCGGTGACGACGATGAAGTGCCAGGGCTGCGCATTCGCGCCCGACGGGGCATGCCGCGCCGCATCCAGAATCATTTCGAAGTGCTCACGCGGCACGCTGTAGGGAGCGAACGCGCGATTCGTCATCCGGCTGCGAACGACCTCCATGAAGGCGCCGTAGCGCTCGACCTGGTTGAATCGAGCTGCATCCAGTCCGGGTTCGCTCATGGCCGTCTCCTCGAGAATCGAAATCAAAATCCGGGTGCGCCGGTGGCCGCGGGACGCACCTCGCCCGCTTCGACTGGGCCGAATCGCAGCCGTTCCAGATATACCTGCGCGAGCGACATCAGCCCGGTGTACAAATATCCCCACACGAACAAGAGAAGGAACGGAACAGTGGCGTAATTTTCGTTTTGAATGGCATAGCCGACCGTCGCCGCGAAATACACTCCGAGCGCGACTTCGGCATACGGCATCCATCCCCCGGTTTTGCGATATTTTTTCTTCGACCAATCCGAGCGCTGCTGCCCTTCAATGCGGTATTTCGGCGTGCGCACAAAATCCGAGCGCACTCCGAAAATCGCTTCCATAACGGCCACGGCGTTGCGAATCGACAACCCGATTCCAATCGCCATCACCAGCGGAAGGTACAAAATCGAGCGCATCCACGTCTTCGGATAAAGCACGCGTTGCGAGCACAGATAGAAACTCGAAATCGAGCAGGTGGACGCAATGAACAGGGGGAGATCGATCACCAGCACTTGAAACCAGCCCTGATAAAACCGCACGACCATCGCCGGCAGAAGAATAATCGACAGGAACACCATCAGTGGATAGCTGATGTTCGCGGTGAGATGAAAGATGGCTTCGGTCTTGACGTGCGCGGGTTGTTTCGATCTCAGCACGCGCGGCAGGACCTTCTTCGCCGTCTGCATCAAACCCTTCGCCCAGCGCGCCTGCTGCGACTTGAACGCGTTCATCTCCACGGGCAGCTCCGACGGGCAATCGACGTCGGGGAGATAGAGAAAGTGCCAGCCGCAGAGCTGCGCTCGATAGGAAAGGTCTGTGTCCTCGGTCAGCGTATCGTGCTGCCAGCCGCCCGCCTCTTCAATTGCGGCGCGTCGCCACACGCCCGCCGTGCCGTTGAAGTTGAAGAAATTGCCGCGGCGATAGCGTGAGGTGTGCTCGATCACAAAATGGCCGTCGAGAAGAATGGCTTCCACTTCCGTCAGCGCCGAGTAATGGCGGTTCACGTAGCTCCAGCGCGTCTGCACCACGGCGAGCTTGGGATCCGCGTAGTACGGAATCGTGCGCTTCAGGAACTCGGGCGGCGGCAGAAAATCCGCGTCGAAGATGACGATAAACTCGCCCGTCGCCGAGGCCAAGCCTTCCTGCAAGGCGCCGGCCTTGAACCCTTCGCGATTGTCGCGGTGAATGTAGGAAATCGGCAATCCGAGCTGGCGGTGGCGCTCGACGCAATCTCGCGCGACCTGTTGCGTCTCGTCGGTCGAATCGTCGAGCACCTGAATTTCCAATTTATCGCGCGGGTAATCGAAGAGCGCCACGCAATCCACGAGCCGCTCGATCACGTACCGCTCGTTGAAGATGGGAAGCTGTATGGTAACCTTGGGCCACTCGGCGACCGGCGGCGGCGGGCCCGGAACGTGATCCTTATATTTGAAGAAATTGTAGACGAGCGTGTAGCGATGGATGCCATAAGCCGCCAGGATCACCAACACAAAAAAGTACGGCAGCATGATGGCCAGATCGAACGAGTTCATCTGGTATTGCCCGGAGAATGTTAGATCGGTCAGGTGCCGCCAATAATTCGAGAGCGACGGTCCCGAATGCAACGTCATCGCGAATGCAAACTGCGAGCTCAACGCCCTAACACCTCCTGATGCCGCCTGCACAAACCCTTCACGCGCGCCTGAAAACTTCGCAAGTGCCGCTTCTAATCGCCGGCTTCGTCGTTCTCGAAGCGATGTTCTGGCAGCTCCGGCGGTACGGCGACCTGGAGCGCCACGTCGTCGAGACGATGGCCGTGGGACTCGCCGCCGGCGCCGTCTATCTCCTCGTCGTGTATGGCCTTGAGCACCTGCCCGAAAGCCGCGCTGCCTTCTGGGTCATTCTCGTCGCTGCGATCTTATTCCGCGCGACGCTCTGGCCGCTCGTCCCGACCCTCTCGAACGACATGTACCGCTATCGCTGGGACGGCCGCGTTCAGCTTGAGGGGCGGAATCCCTACCTCTTTGAGCCCGATGACCCTGAGCTCCAAAACCTGCGCAATCCCGCGAACTCGAACGAAATGCGCATGCCGGCCGGGGAGATCCCCACAATTTACCCGCCGCTCGCCGAGCTTGTGTTTCGCGCCGCCGCCCGATTCCTGCCGGGAACCGTGGCATTCAAGCTGCCGATGGAAGCAGCCGACGTTCTCACGATGATTCTGCTCGCTGTGTGGCTTCGCTCTGTAGGAGGCCGCGCATACCAGCTGGCCATCTACGCGTGGAACCCGCTGGTGGTGGTCGAGTTTGCGGGGAGCGCGCACAGCGACGCGCTCGCTCTCGCGGCGCTCGTCGGCGCCTTCGTGATTATAAAGTCCAGACCGACGCTGTCAACGCTGCTGCTCGCCTGCGCGGCGCTGCTGAAGTCTTTCCCGATTCTGCTGTTTCCGCTCTGGCTGTGGCGCGCGGGATGGCCGCGCTCGTGGCGCGCCTGGATGAACGGGTGTGCCGCCGCGGCGCTCGCGGCGATCTGCACGTGGCCTTATCGAGCCGCGTTCCATCAGATTCCCATCACTTTAGCGACGTTTGAATCGCTTTGGCAGGACAACAACGCGAGCGTCTACACCCTCCTGAAGATGTTCAGCCTTTCGCACGAGTTCGCCGCGGGCATTGGCGTTGGCGTCGCGGTCGGACTGGCTTTCTGGACCGCCGTGCGCGGGATCGAGTCGGCGCGCGCGGCGCTGTGGATCTTCGGCGCCGTTCTGATTTTCTCGCCGAACGCGTACTCGTGGTATTTCACATGGATCATTCCGTTTCTTTGCTTTTATCCCAATCCGGCGTGGCTGCTCCTTACCGTTCTTCAATTTTTGTCTTACAACGTGCTGATCAACTATCAGGACTTCGGGGTCTTCAATTCCAATCCACGCTATTTGGCGCTGACGTATGTGCCTTTCTACGCGCTGCTTCTCTGGCAGGCGCTGCGGAAAAAACAAGAGGCTGTGCGGATCGCGGCGGTCAGTTGAATCGGCGACGGCGAAGCTTCTCCGCCGGCACGTGATCTAATCGGCCCGAATCATTGCTATGAGCAAGCGGGGATAAAAGAATCTAAGGTACGGCCCCCACGCCAGGCGGGAACTTAAAAGCGCGAGAAACGGGCTCGGCGCGTACAGGAGTTTTGCTACGGTCTCTTCGTCTGGCAGGCGGCGGCCAGAGCGGAGGATTCGTGTGGACGTCCCGCGGAATCCTTCTCGGATCGCAGCGTCCGGCAGACATCGCTCAAGGCTTGCGATTCCTTGCGCAGCTCGTCTTTCAATTCTGCGAGCTGCTGTCGGATGCTCTCACGATCGGAATTCGCGGACGTAATCTTCTGCTGCGCCACCGCCAATTCGCCCTGCAAGCTTTGCACTTTGTCATTCGCGGTGATCAGCGCGACGGTGCCTTGATGAACTTGCTGATTGAGATCGTTCATATCCTGCCGCAATCCCGCGACTTCGGAGCGTGACTCCTCGAGCTGGTGGTTCGCAGAATCACCGGCAGCCGCGGTCGCCATCGTCTGAGCGGCGGCCGACTCGACGGCATCGCCGCGCGTGGCTCGCCAGCCGACAGCGAGAAGGATGGCCGCTATGGCCACCACCAGCAACGCCATCACCGACCACGCCGGCCGGCGAGAGAGTTCGGAACGTTGGCGCCATTCCCGAGGCACGAGGGCAACCTTCTTCGACAATCTTTCTCCGAGCGACATATCTCAAACCTGCCTTCTATAGTGGAGGCGCCGGCGAAAACCGGCCGCCGGTCGCGGCAGGCGGGCTCGAAGCTGAGGGCGAGAAGCTACGCGCCACGCTGCCCGGCGTCAATCAGGAGCAATACGGTACTGGGCTCCGTAATGCTACGTCGTACCCTCTACTGAGATGCAATTCCCCTCAAAGAGGAGTCCGGCGACACCTGCACTTCCCCTGTTGTCATCGATTCAAAACCCGGCTGGGCTTACAAAGTTGCGTTACTGCAAATTCGCCGTGAGGCTGGACTCGGGAATCAATCCGGTCGCTCGCCGCGGCGCACGAGGCAGCGGATGTTGCGAACGGTCGACCTTACGGTACAGCGTATCGCGCTCGACCGGGACGCGTCCGGCGGCGCGAATCAATCGTTCCAGTTCTGAATGCGTCAGGCCCTGGGGAGTCTTGGCGCCGGCATCATGATAAATCTTTTCCTCGACCACGGTGCCATCCAGATCGTTCGCGCCGAATCGCAGCGCCACCTGCGCCACGCGCGGCGTCATCATGATCCAGTACGCTTTGATATGATCGAAGTTGTCAAGGAGGAGACGTGAGACGGCGATGGCTTTTAAATCGTCGAAGGCCGTGGGCTTCGGCACATGGCTGAGCCCGGTGTTGTCGGGATGAAACTGGAGCGGGATGAAGGTCACGAAGCCGCCCGTTTCGTCCTGCAAGCCGCGCAGCTGAAGCAAATGATCGACGCGCTCTTCCGGCGTTTCGATGTGGCCGTAGAGCATCGTGGCGTTCGAACGCAGCCCGATTTCGTGCGCGGTTCGCGCGATACTGAGCCACATTTGCCCGCTGACTTTGTGATCGCAGATGATTCGGCGCACGCGTGGCGCAAAAATTTCCGCGCCGCCACCCGGCAGCGAATCGACTCCCGCTTCCTTCATTGCCAGGAGCGTGTCGCGAATCGAGAGCTTGGCGATGCGCGCGTAATAGCCCACCTCGACCATCGTGAATGCTTTCAGGTGAACCTGTGGGTAGCGCTGCTTCAGCCCGCGAATCAAATCGAGGTAATAACTGAACGGCAGGTCGGGATGCAGGCCTCCGACGATGTGAAATTCCGTCGCGCCTTCGGCCACGCCTTCGCCGGCGCGCTCCCAGATTTCATCGAGGGTGAACGTGTATGCGCCGGGCGCGTTCAGATCGCGGCCGAAGGCGCACAGCTTGCAATGCGCTCCGCAGACGTTGGTGGGATTGATGTGCCGGTTGACGTTGTAATAGCAGATATCGCCGTGACGCTTTTCGCGGACATGATTGGCGAGCCAGCCGAGGGCGAGCAGGTCGCTCGTCTCATACAGCGCGAGACCTTCATCGGCGTTCAGGCGCCCACCCGCAAGGACTTTTTCGGCGACGGGCCGGAGCCGCGTGTCGGCAATCTGGAGTTCGGAGGTCATCGGAAGCCCGGCTCGCTTCAGGGGTGCGCTACGAAAGTAGCCGCTCCCCAGAAAAGCAGGAACAACAAACTAATATAGCCGTTCAAAGTGAAAAACGCGACATTCAATTTGGAGAGGTCGTTGGGCTTGACAAGCGAATGCTCGTAGACCAGGAGCGCCGCGACCACTGCGATTCCGACCCAAGCCGGCCACGCCAGGCCGAAGCTCCACGCGAGCCAGGCAAGCAGCAGCACGACGCCTCCATGCATGGCCCGCGCGATCAGAAGCGCACGCGCGATCCCAAAACGCTTCGGTATCGAATACAGGCCCGCGGACTTGTCGAACTCGACGTCCTGGCAGGCGTACAGAACGTCGAACCCGCCGACCCACAGCGTCACCGCCGCGCAGAGAATCAACATCCGCCAATCGAGCGAGCCCCGAATGGCAATCCACGCCGCGGCGGGCGACATTCCGAGGCAGAATCCGAGGACAAAGTGAGACCACGATGTGAATCGCTTCGTGTACGAATACAGAAATAGAACTGCTAGCGCGAACGGCGATAGCTCGAGCGCCAGCCGATTCAGCCGCCACGCCGCCATCACCAGCAGCGCGGCCGCCACCAGCGTGAATCCCCACGCGAATCCGACCGACAGCGCTCCTGTCGCAAGAGCGCGGTTTTTCGTGCGCGGATTGCGGCGATCGTATTCGAGATCGGCGATGCGGTTCATGGTCATCGCAGCCGAACGCGCGCCGACCATCGCGACGACAATCCAAAAAATCTGCGTCCACGTCGGCCAGACGCCCGCCGACCGCGCCGCGAGCAACGCTCCAACGAGAGCGAATGGCAGCGCAAAAACGGAGTGCTCGATCTTGATCATTTCGAGCACGGTGCGAATGCGGTTGGCGGTCATTTCCGTTTCCCCGGCGCGCCGCCTTCCCAGCGGAATTGCGCTTCCTGCGGCAAGCCGATTTGCGCGAGAACCCGGCAGACGAACTGCTCTACCACATCGTCGATATTTTTCGGGCGGTAATAGAAAGCGGGCATCGCGGGCATAATCACGGCGCCTGCATCGTGCGCGCGCAGCATATTTTCCAGATGCACACGGTTGAGAGGCGTCTCCCGCAGGCAAAGAACGAGCGTGCGCCGCTCTTTCAGGCAGACATCCGCCGCGCGCGCGAGCAAATCATCCGCCATGCCGCCGGCGATCGCCGCGAGCGTTCCCGCCGAGCACGGAATCACGACCATCGCGTCGACCGGCGCACTTCCGGAGGCGATTGAAGCACCCACGTCTTTGTTGGGAAGATACTCGATTTTCGAAGCTGGTGTTCCCGTCAGCAGCGACGGTACCTTCTTCGGGTCGGGCGCGACAATGCCGAGCTCCGTCGCGATCAGCCGCAAACCCGTCTCGCTCACGACCAACGGAACGCGCGCCACGCGCTCGTCGGCATCGAGCAGGCGCAGAATCGTCCGCGCATAAATCGCGCCGCTCGCGCCCGTGACGCCAACCGTAATGACCTTGCCGTCTGGTTTGTTTTTCGCCATGCGCCGAATTTCCACTTTAGGCAGGCGCTTTCCGCAAAGTCAAGGCGCCGGGCCGTCCGCAACAGCCTCAATGCTACAATGCGCGCTGGACAGAGACGCGATGAACGAAGGCGACGCAAAAAAATTTCTGCAGCAGGTCCGCAGCGGCCGGCTCTCGCTCGATAAGGCATTCGAACAGCTCCGCCAACTTCCCTACGAAGATCTCGGCTTCGCGAAAATCGATCATCATCGCTCGCTGCGCCAGGGCTATCCCGAAGTCATCTACGCGCGCGGTAAGACGCCGCAGCAAACCGCCGGAATCGTGCGCGGGATGGTGCGCGCGAAGGCCTCGCACAATATTCTGATCACGCGCGCCAACGCGGAAACATTCCGCGCCGTGCGCCGCATCGCCCGCCGCGCCGAATTTCATCCGCTCTCGGGCGTGATCGCAATCCGACGCACTCGCGTTCTGCTCGGCAAAGGCCTGGTTCTGGTGGTGACCGCAGGAACGAGCGATATCCCCGTCGCCGAGGAAGCGCTCCTTAGCGCCGATTTGATGGGCAATCGCGCCGAAGCGATTTATGACGTCGGCGTCGCGGGATTGCACCGCCTGCTCGAGCATCGCAGGAAACTCGACGCAGCCCGCGTCGTGATTTGCGTGGCGGGAATGGAAGGCGCGCTTCCGAGCGTTCTAGGCGGGATGGTGGGCGTGCCGGTGATCGCCGTGCCGACGAGTACCGGCTATGGAGCGAGCTTTGGCGGAGTGGCGGCGCTTCTCGGTATGCTCAATAGTTGCGCCTCAAACGTCAGCGTCGTGAATATCGATAATGGCTTTGGCGCCGCCTGCGTCGCCACGGTCATCAACCGCCTCTAGCGCAGCGCGGCTGTCAGCGCGTCCTGCAGCGCGGTTTCCTCATCAGGAAAAACGGTACGGAGATCGAGGACGACACGGTCGTCTTCGATTCGCACGATGACCGGATCGCCGCTCGAAGACTCGCGCAATTTCGCTTCGAGCGCCGCGGCAGAGAACCGCCGGCTCGTAATTGTGACGAGGTGCGTCGGCAGCGATTGATCGGGCGTCGAGCCACCGCCGATCACGGATTGGCCTTCGATGATTTCGAGCGCCGCATCCTTCGGCAACGCCGGCCGCAGCCGCTCGACAAACGCTTCCGCCCGGCGCGCCATTTCGGCGGCGCTCAGGCGAATCATCCGCAGCGCCGGAATTTCATCTAGCGCGCCCCGCAGATACACCTGCAGCGTGACTTCGAGCGCCGCAATCGTCAGTTTGTCGACGCGCAGCGCGCGAAAGAGCGGATTCCGCCGGATGCGTTCGACGATGTCTTTCTTCCCTGCGATGATTCCCGCTTGCGGCCCACCTAGCAATTTATCGCCGCTGAACGAAATCACGCCGGCGCCTGCGATGAAGCTTTCGCGCGCCACCGGCTCTTTTACTCCGCTCGCCGCGAGATCCGTGATGCATCCCGAGCCGAGATCCTCGTAGACCGGAATCTTGAATCGCCGGCCGAGTTCAACCAACTCCTCGAGCGACGGCCGCGCCGTGAATCCGGTGATTCGAAAATTCGATGGGTGCACGCGCAGAAGAAGCCGAGTCCGCTCGTTGATCGCGCGCTCGCAGTCCGCAATGCGCGTGCGATTGGTCGTCCCGACCTCGCGCAAAATCGCGCCACTCTCCGACATGATGTCCGGAATCCGGAATCCATCTCCGATTTCGATCAACTCGCCTCGCGAGACAATCACTTCCGCGCCCTTGGCGAGCGTGTTCAAAATCAGGAAGACAGCCGCGGCGTTGTTGTTGACCACAATCGCCGCCTCGGCGCCGGCGGCTTCCGCAAGAAGCCGCGCCGTGTGCGTGTCGCGCTTCCCGCGCGCGCCGGAAGCGATGTCGTATTCCAGATTCGAATAGCGCCCGGCTGTCGCGGCGATATGTTCGAGGGCCGCGGCCGGCAACGGTGCGCGCCCAAGATTCGTATGCAGCACGACGCCCGTCGCGTTGATCACTGGCCGCAACGACCGCCGAAGCGCTTTGTCAACGCCGGTCGCCACGCGCGCCTCGATCACCTCGATGCCGTTCGCGGGCTCTCCGCCTTCCGCGTTCGATTTGTTGTCGCTTTTCAATTTCTCCCGAATTTCCGCCAGGACATCGCGAATCGCGCTCGTCACCAGCGCCCGCCCCGCCGTCTTCGCAAGAGCAACAATAGCGGGCCGGCCCAGAAGCTCATCAACAGCAGGGATATGGCGCAGCGCGGCCGAGCGCTCGCGGGTGGCGGGATCAGCGGGAGGGTTCATAGCTAACGTATTGGAACACAGCATGATACGCGCAGGCAACCGAGGGCCTTGCCGCTTCCGGCACGCTCCGCGACGCCGCCGTTGACGCTCGGCACTCCCCACCGTACCCTGAAAAACTGCCGCTTACCGCCATGGCCACCGTCGACGAAGATCTCAGCCAAATCGAGAAGGACATTCGTACTCTGAAGATCGAGTTCGAACAATTCTTCGCGGGCGGCCGCAAGCGTCCGCCGACGGATACGCAGTGGCGTGTCGAGTCGCTCATCCGGCGTTACGGCGAACGCCTCGCCGAAATCAAATACGCCCAGCGCTTCCGCTACAACAACCTCGCTTCCACCTATGCCAAGTATCAAGAAGTATGGCGGAAAAAACTCCAGCAAAAAGAAACCGGGACGCAGCAGCATCATTTCGGCGCCGCTGCCAAGGCCATCGAAGCCGAGCGCGCCCGCCTACAGGAGAAGGTCGCGCAAGCCTCGACGCCGTCCGTCACCGTGGCGCCGCTCGAAAATCCGGTTCCGAGCGCGACGCATTCCCACGACACGGCGCACGTTCACTCGCCTCAGCCCGACTCCGGACCGCCAGCCCGTCCGGGGGCGTTCGCGATGCAGTTCTCGGATCCCGCGCACGAAAAGGCCAAACTGAAAGAGCTTTACGCCATTCTTCTCGAAACGCGCCTTGCCACCGGCGAAAAAGCCGGCACGCCGAGCTTTCAGGATTTCGAACGCTTCGTGCAGAAGAAAACCAATGAGCTCAAGGAGAAGGGCGGCAAGGAAGTCGAGTACACCGTCAGCGTCGAAGGCGGCAAGGTGAAGTTGAAGGCCCGCGTCAGCAAGTAATCATCCGGCCGCGAATCAAACCATCCGCGTCACGGCGCAGCGCCTTTACTACTTGAGGCCCTCGACGAGATACAGATCGGAGAGAAACCTTCCATAGCCATAAACAAAACTTTTCCTGTCGTTGGCCATGTAAACGGGCGCGATGTGGTCAATTCCCGCAGGATCTGCCGGCATCAATTGCTTCAAAAGCGTTCTCTTCCCCGTGACCGTATCCAAACGAAAGACCTTCGAAGGCAACGCACCATACTCGTAAATGTAGAGTGAACGGCTGTCTGAATCCCAGCCGACCGGGCGGTCGCTCACTTCGAATCCGGGAATCTTCTTCGGCTCGCCTCCGTTCACCGGATAGAGGTAGCCGAGCTGATCCGAACCGATGGCAGCGACATATTGCTCATCGGGCGAGACCGAAAAATCATCTTCCCGAACACCCTCCGGCGAAATCGCCCGCGGCTTGCTTCCGGTCACGTCCTGCACGAATAGCCGGACGCCGTGATTCGGCTCGTCGCCGGAAAATACAAAGCGCTTGCCATCCGGAAACCAGAACGCCCCGGGGTGGATCATTCCGTCGCTCGGCAGAGCCTTCGGCTCACCCGAACCCGTGGGTACGAGAACCAAGGGCGAAAGCGGCTTGATAGGTGCCGTGATGACCCAGCGCTTATCGGGCGATAACGCCAAAGCGTAGCCATCACCGAGTCTCACGGCCGGAGATCCGTCGGTATCGCGAAGGTATACGCCATATGTGCTGCCACCGCCCTCGCCGGTCTCCGTGAAGGCCACCGTCTTGCCGTCCGCGGAGAAGTCCGCGAGAGTCGAGAAATCGAACCAGGAAAGGTCGCGTTCGCGGCCGCCGTCACCAGGAACACTGATCATTCCCTCGCGAGGAGTGTCGCGGCCGAGAAGCACGTGGCCATCGTGGGAGATATCGTGGAGCATCAACATTCCGGGAACGCGGGCGACCAGACGCTCGTGGCCCGAGAGATCCACGGCGTTCAGGTACCGCGCGAATCCGACGTTCGTTCCGCTGAACCAGATCTCGCGGCCGTCGGGGGTCCATGCAACTCCCTGCACGCTGCCCCAGGCTTCGGTGAGGTCTCGCTTCTTACCGTTCATGTCCACGATGGCAACGTGACCCGCGTCGTCGCCAAGCAATGGATGATCGAGGAACGCAATCATGTCGCCTTTCGGCGAAATCCGCGCGTGGCTGATCCAACCATCCGCCTGGTACAAAACTTTCCCGACCGGATATTCCAAGCGATAGCGGCCCTCGACTTCCCGGACCACCGCTAAATTCGAACCATCCGGCGACCAGTCCGCCCACACGACATTCTCGACCACGGATCGTGGCGCGCCGCCCGTCAGCGGCACCCGCGCCAGCGTGCCGATCGTCATGAAGCCGGCGAACGGATGGCTGTTAAGCGATACAGCCATCTCTCCCGTCGAGGAAACCGCCAAAATTTCCGAGTCGGGAATGCCGAGCGAGCGCGATTGCGGACTTTCGGGTCGAGTCGAGAAAATTTCTACAGGATTGCCTTCCCACGCCGCGCTGTAAATGATCGTCTGCGCGTCCGGGCTGAATCGCGCCGCGCGAATCGTGCCGCGGCGGAATGTGAGTTGGTGATAGACGGGAGGTGTGGTCTTCGCGGTGCGCTCTCCGTCGTAAACACCCATGACAAAAACCGCTCCGAGGGCCAAGACCGCGCCTGCAACCGCGAGTGCCTTGCGAAGCGCGGAGGATTTCGTGGTTGTTCTCGCGCGGATTCCGCTGGGCGCCGCCGCGTCCGTTGCAACGTTCACGGAACCGGAGTCGCCCGCGCCGGACGCAGCGGCCATGCGCGTGGAGCCGCTCTCGCGCTTCAGCCGTTTCAGGCTGGCGCCGAGTTCCGCGGCTGTCTGAAACCGCAGCGTGCGATCCTTCTCGAGCGCAGTGTCGATAATCTCTGTGAGCTTCGGCGGAAAATGCGGATTCAATTGCACCGGCGAAGCTGGCGCGCGGTTCAGGATGGCGTCGAATACCACGCCGGATGTGTTGCCGGTAAACGCCTGGCGGCCAGTCGCCATCTCGTACAGAACGACGCCGAAACTGAAAACATCCGTCCTCGCGTCCAGTTCCTCGCCGCGTACCTGTTCGGGCGACATATACGCTGCCGTGCCCACGGCCACGCCCGGGCCGGTCAGCAGCATGCCCTCGCCGGCGATGGTCGTCACCGTATCCCCACTCGATTGGCTTGTGCTTCCCGAACGCAGACGGCTCGAGCTCAACTTCGCCAATCCGAAGTCAAGAATCTTCACCTGGCCGCGCTTGGTGATGAAGATGTTCGCAGGCTTGATATCGCGGTGGATGATGCCGCTCGTATGCGCCGCTTCCAGTGCATCCGCGATCTGAATTCCATAATCCAGGACCACATCGAGCGGCAGCGGCTTGTTGTCGATCCGGTGCTTCAGCGTCTGGCCATCGAGGAATTCCATGGCGATGAACGCCTTGCCGCCGTCTGTTCCGATGTCGTAAATCGTGCAGATGTTCGGGTGATTGAGCGCGGATGCGGATTGCGCCTCGCGCTGGAATCGTTCGAGCGCCGAGGAATCGTGCGCCGTTTCGTCCGGCAAAAACTTCAGCGCGACCGTACGGCGCAGCCGCGTGTCTTCGGCCTTGAATACGATGCCCATCCCGCCGCCGCCGAGTTTTTCGAGGACGCGATAGTGCGAGATCGTTTGTCCAACAATGGGTTGCGAGTCCGTCACGGGCCGCCATCTTAGGACGCGAATTTCTGCAAGTCAATGAAGTGTACTTTGTGATTTTTCCGCGATGCGGCTACACTAACCCGTTTTCTCGAAGTGTCGCCGTCTCAAACGGAGGAGCACCGTGCCCATCGAGCGCGCGCTGGTCAGCGTGTATGACAAGACGGGCCTCGTCGATTTCGCGCGGCGGCTCGCGGCGCAAAAAATCGAAATCGTTTCCACGGACGGCACGGCGCGGCTGCTGCGCGAAGCCGGAATCCCGGTCCGCGATGTCTCCGAGCTGACCGGCTGGCCCGAAATGCTCGGCGGGCGCGTGAAGACGCTGCATCCGAAAGTTCACGGCGGAATTCTCTTCCAGCGCGGCAAAGAAGAAGATCGCAAGCAGGCCGCCGAGCACGGCATCGTGCCGATCGATCTCGTGGTCGTGAACCTCTATCCTTTTTCCGCCACCGCGCGCAAGCCGGGCGTCACTCCTGAAGAGCTCATCGAAAATATCGACATCGGCGGCCCGGCCATGACGCGCTCGGCCGCCAAGAATTTCGAGAGCGTCGCGGTGGTCACCGACCCCGGCGATTACGGCGCGATCGCGAAGGAAATTGAGGCGACGCGCGGCGTGAGCCTCGCGACGCGCCTCGCTCTGGCGCGCAAGGCCTACGCGCGTACGGCGCGCTACGACGGCGAAATCGCAACCGAGCTCGATCGCCTCACTGCCAACGAAAAAGTCCAGATCGGCGAAGCACCCGCGCTTCCAGAGCGGCTGCACATCGCGCTCGAGCGGCGCCAGGCCATGCGCTACGGCGAAAATCCGCATCAGTCCGCGGCGCTTTACATTCCGGCGGGCCGCGAAGCGGCGGGCCTCGCCGGCGCGAAGCAACTGCAAGGCAAAGAACTTTCCTACAACAATCTCGTCGATCTCGATGCGGCGTGGAACTTGGCGAGAGAATTCAAGCGGCCCGGCGTCGCGATCATCAAACACAACAATCCCTGCGGCGCGGCCGAACAGGAGAATCTCGTCGACGCCTACGTGAAGGCTCTGGCCTGCGATCCGGTCTCCGCATTCGGCAGCGTCATCGCATTCAATCGCCCCGTCGATGCCGCGACCGCGGAGGAAGCCGCCAAGCTCTTCGTCGAGTGCATCGCCGCGCCGGGTTACGCCGCGGCCGCGCTCGAAAAATTTTCCGCGAAGAAAAATCTGCGGCTGCTGGAAATCGCCAGCGAAGAATCCGCGCCCGAGCTCGAGTTGAAACGCATCTCCGGTGGCGTTCTCGTCCAGGATCCCGATCGCCACGAACTCGCCGAGAGCGAATTGAAGATCGTCTCAGAACGCGCGCCGAGCGCCGCGGAACTTCGCGCGCTCATGTTCGCCTGGAAAGTATGCAAGCACGTGAAATCCAACGCCATCGTTTTCGCGCGCGATGGCGTGACCTGCGGCATCGGAGCGGGGCAAATGAGTCGCGTCGATTCGGTGAAGATTGCCGTGATGAAAGCGCAGACGTCACTCGCCGGAACCGTCGTCGCTTCCGACGCTTTCTTCCCGTTCCCGGACGGTGTCGAGGAAGCCGGCAAAGCCGGCGCGACCGCCGTGATTCAGCCGGGCGGCTCCGTCCGCGACGCTGACGTGATCGCGACTGCGAATAAGCTGGGCATGGCCATGGTTTTCACCGCCATCCGCCATTTCCGCCACTAGCGCCCGCGAAAGACCGCGGAACTCACTTCACCCGCGTGTACGTGAATTCGATCACCTGGTGCTGTCCCTTTTCGTCGTACACATCCGAATGCGCGGTGAAAGAATCTTCGCTGTTCCTCGTGATGATCGCGCGCTTGGGGTCGCTGTTCACTGGATTATCGAACTCCGCGGCTTTCCCGTCGAAGCTCGCAAGCTTCAACACGATCGGATCGCCTTTTTCCCACGCCTGCAATTCCGGACTGAAATGGCGAATGAAGAGCGACACGCCGTCGACCGTCTGAACGAAACTCGACAACTCCACCATGTAGATCCGGTCGGCACGATGAACCACCAGCATTCCCGTAATCACGCCCGTCTCCGGACCCATGTACGTGACGTCCAAAATGTTCGCGTCCATTTCACTTTTCCATCGCCCGGCTATCCACGCGAAATCGGCCAGCTTCGCCTTCGGCACAGGCTTGTGTCTCGGCTCTTCCGTCTGCGCGCGAACCGGAGCTCGCATCGGCGTCATCGTCACCGCCAGCAACAAAGCGCCTATCCACATTGACTTGCGCACCATTGGGTAAACCCTTTCAGCGTGCTTTATTTTTCTTCGCTTTTCGCAACTCGTTCCGGCCTCGTGCGTCTAATTCAACGGTCGTCGGTTTTCCTTTAATTTTGGGCACCTTTCTGCATGTCGGGAGCATCATTCAAGTGACGCGTCGAATACGGCGGGAGCGGAATCTTTTGACGCTGGGGAAAGGGTAGCCGATAATGGTGGTTTACGGTGCACTCATGACAAAGATTCGTATCGGCCTCTCTCTCGCTGGCGTCGCTTTGCTGGCGCTTTCCGCTCACGCGCTGAATGCGCAAAGTTCCGAGGCCGCGCAAAAGTCCGCACCCGCGAACGCAGCAGATCAATCGGGAACAAGTCGCCAGGCGGAAGTGAACCGCGAGGCCGACGCCTACTACAATTTCACGATGGGCCACGCCGCTGAGGAAGAATACGAGCTGAGCGGCACGTCCGACTCAGCCAATCGCGCCGTCGATTTCTACAAGAAAGCTCTCGAGTTCGATCCCAACTCGTCGGTGATTATCGAGCGGCTCGCCGAGACCTATGCAAAATCCCAGCGCACTCCGGAAGCGATCGCCGAAGCGCAGAAAGCCATCCAGGCGGATCCGAACAACGCCGAGCCGCACCGCCTCCTCGCGCGCATCTACGTCCGCAATCTCGGCGATTTGAGCGCCGGAACCGCGCAGCGTGAGACCATCGACAAGGCCGTCGATCAGTTCAGGGAAATTCTCCGCATCGATCCCAAGGACTCCCAATCCTCCCTTTGGCTCGCGCGTCTCTATCGCTTCGAGAACGAGCACGACAAAGCCGAGGAGATCCTGCGCGGAGTGCTGAGCTGGGATCCCGCAAATGAAGGCGCGCTCGAACAATTGAGCCAGTTGCTGGTGGACGAAGGCCGCGCCGCAGACGCCATTGAACTCCTAAGCAAGGCAGCCGATCGCTCGGCGTCTCCCACTCTCTACGACCTGCTCGGCGACGCCTACAGCCAGACGCACGATTACGCGAAATCGGAAGAAGCCTATCGCAAGGCCGTCGACGCCGATCCCGATGAAGTCGCGCACCGCAAAGGACTCGCGCAAACCCTGTTGAACGAAGAGAAATTCCCCGAAGCGCTCGAGCAGTACCAGCACCTCGCGGAAATGGAACCCGACAATCCGGAAAATTATCTGCGCCTCTCGCAGATTTACCGGCATACGAATCAGTTCGATCTGGCGGAAAGCAATATCGTCAAAGCGAAGCAATTGGGCCAGGGAAATCTCGAAATCCTCTACAACGAATCGCTTCTGTATGACGCCGAAGGCCGCCTCGACGATGCGGCGCACGTTCTCGCCGATGCCATCGCCGGCATGCGCGGACAGGGTGACGGCAACGCAAGCCCCAACGCGCTCGCCATCCTCTACGAAGAACTCGGCCGCATTTATCGCGAGAAGGAAGATTACGCCTCAGCTGAGCACAGCTACGAAGAATTGGCCAAGCTGGGCCCTGACGAAGCCAAGCGCGCGCAGATGCTTTTGATCGATACCTACCGCGAGAGCCATGAAATCGATCGCGCCATCGCGGAAACCCAGAAGGCCATGAAGGCCAACGACAAAGATCGCAGCCTTCTGATCACCTACGCCATCCTGCTCGGTGAAAAATCGCAAACTGAAGATGCCGAAAAAGTTTTGCGCGGCCTGCTTCAGCACAATGCCGGCGATCAGGAAATTTATCTGGACCTCTCGCAGGTGGAAGAGCGCGGCCGGCATTATGCCGACGCCGAGCAGTCGGCAATGAAAGCGGAGGAGCTTTCGCAGGATGCATCCGAGAAGGAATCGGCCTGGTTCATGCTCGGCGCGGTCTATGAGCGCGAGAAAAAATACGATCAGGCCGAAGTCGAATTTAAAAAAGCGCTCCAAGCCGATCCGAAAAACGCAGCTGTCCTGAATTATTTCGGCTACATGCTGGCCGATCGCGGCGTGCGTCTCGACGAAGCCACGGACATGATTCGCCGCGCGCTCGAACAGGAGCCCGCCAACGGCGCCTATCTCGACAGCATGGGCTGGGCGTATTACAAGCAGAACAAGCTCGCCGAGGCCGAGGAATATTTGCAGAAGGCGGTCGACCGCTCCGCCCACGATCCGACGGTTCTCGGCCATTTGGGCGATGTTTATGCGAAGATGGGCCGGACCGAAAGGGCGGCTGCGCTCTGGGAAAAAGCTCTCGGCGAATGGCAACACGTGCTCCCGGCCGATTACGAAGCCGATCGCGTGAGCGAACTCGACCTCGAGCTGAAAAATTTGAAGCACAACAAACTTGCTGAGAAGGCCGCGCCGGGCGATACCAAGCCGCAATAAACAGATCCGCATGAAAAATTCGGTGCGTCTTCCCGCATTCGCGAAAGTCAACCTCTGCCTGCACATCCTCGGACGTCGCGCCGACGGCTACCACGAGCTGCGCACGATTTTTCAGGCCATCTCGCTTCACGACACTCTCGAGCTGACACGCGCGCGCAAACCCGGAGTCGTCCTCGAAACCGACGACACCGCGCTTCCCACCGGCCCCGAAAATCTCGTCTACCGCGCAATTGACGCGATTCGCACCGAGCTGAACTTCCGAGGCGGTATCCACGCGCGCCTCGAAAAACAGATCCCCGTCGCTCGCGGACTGGGCGGCGGCTCAAGCGATGCCGCCGCGGCTCTCATCGGCATGCTTCGGCTCACTAGCCGCAAGCTTCCTCTCGAACGCCTCATTGAAATCGCCGCCGGCCTGGGCGCGGATGTGCCATTCTTTCTCTTCGGCGGCCGCGCGCTAGCCGTCAATCGCGGCGACGAAATCTACCCCCTGGCCGACGGCCCGCACTATTCCGTTGTAGTTGTGTCCCCCGACGGCATCGGCGTCCGCAGCAGCGACGCCTACCAGTGGGTTTCTTTGGAATTGACAAAGCGCCTTTACCCCCGTAAAATCTGGGGTTTCTGCGCTCTATGCTGGAGCCGGCAGGGAGACGCCCTCGAGAACGACTTTGAGGGGCCCGTCTTCAGCCGACATCCGCGCCTCGGAGAAATCCGGACCGGACTGCTCAAGCGAGGAGCTGCAAGAGCCGCGCTGGCAGGTAGCGGGTCGGCGGTGTTCGGATTATTCCGGAGCCCAGCGCAGGCGCGCCGAGCCGCATTCGGTTTCCCGGAGGACCAGGTCTACGTGGTGGATACTCTCACCCGGGAAGACTACGTCCGGGCCCTGCGCTTGCCGCTGACCGCCTGAGGGGTCATCGTTGGTCGACGACAAATTTAAGATTTTCTCGGGCAACGCGAATCCGCCGCTCGCTAATGCGATTTGCAGCTTTCTCGGCGTGAAGCTGGGCTTGGCCGAGCACGGCCGCTTCAGCGACGGCGAGACGCGTTTCCAGGTTCTTGAGAATGTGCGCGGCGCGGACGTTTTCGTCGTGCAGCCGTGCTCGCATCCGGTGGATTTTCACTTGATGCAGCTCCTGCTGATGATCGACGCGTTCAAGCGCGCCTCGGCCTGGCGCATCACGGCCGTGATTCCTTACTATGCGTACGCCAGGCAGGATCGGAAAGACCGGCCGCGCGTGGCCATCTCGGCGAAGCTGGTCGCGGATTTGCTCGAGACCGCCGGAGCCAGCCGCGCTCTCACTCTCGATTTGCACGCGCCGCAGATTCAGGGTTATTTCAACGTGCCGGTGGACCACTTGTTCGCCGCGCCGGTCATGGTCGAGTATTTCAAGAAGAAAGAGCTGGGCAGGGTGACCGTGGTTTCACCCGACGCTGGCGGGGTCGAGCGAGCGCGATACTTCGCGAAGAAGTTGGACGCGCCGCTGGCCATCGTCGACAAGCGCCGCATCGACGTGAACGTCAGCGAAGTGATGCACCTGATCGGCGACGTAGCCGGACGGCCGGCTCTCGTCATCGACGACATCATTGACACGGCCGGAACGCTTGTGAAGACCGCCGAGGCGCTTCTCGAACACGGCGCCACCAAAGTTTTCGCCGCGTGCACCCACCCGGTTCTTTCGGGCCCGGCGGTCGGACGCCTGCAAAATTCGGCGATCGAAGAAGTGATTGTCACCGATTCCGTGCCGCTCTCCGCCGAGGCACAGAAGCTTTCGAAGATTACCGTGCTCAGCGTGGCCGAGCTTCTCGCCCGCGGCATTCGCAATATTCACGAAGAGACATCGATCAGCGAACTTTTCATCTAGTACGCCAAGGAAGGACGTATGGAGACATTCGTCGTTGAAGGTACGGCCCGTGAAACTCGCGGGACAGGCCCGGCGCGCCGCTCGCGGCTCATCGGAATGATTCCGGCGGTTCTCTACGGCGGGCGTAAGGAATCGATTTCGCTCACCGTAAGCGCCAAGCAGGTTGCCCGCATTCTGCGCTCCGAGAGCGGCCACAACTCCATCTTCACGGTCCAGCTCGCCGGTGGTCAGGAAGAAAAGGCCATGGTGAAGGACTGGCAGGTGGACCCGATCAAGGGCACTCTGCTTCACGTGGATCTGTTCCGCGTGGCCATGGACGTCCGCATGCGCGTCCGAGTGCCGGTTCATCCGTTCGGTGAAGCGCAAGGCGTCAAGGTCCAGGGCGGCATCTTCGAGATCGTCACGCGGGAAGTGGAAATCGAGTGCCTCCCGACCGACATTCCCGAAGAGTTCAAGGTCGATGTCAGCGAACTGCTCATCGGCAAACAGATTCGCGCCGGCGATCTTTCTCTCGATCCCAACAAAGTCAAGCTGCTCACCGAGCCGCAGCGCGTGCTCTTCCACGTCGTCACGCTCAAGGTCGAAGCCGAGCCGGCGCCGGAAGCAGTCGCCACAGCCGAAGTCGCGCCGGCCGAGCCCGAAGTCATCAAGAAGGGCAAGAAGGAAGAAGAAGGCGCCGAGGCCGCGCCCGCGGAGAAAGCCGAAAAGGCGGAGAAGCCCGAGAAGAAGGGCAAGGAGAAGTAGCTGGCTCTGGACGCGGCGAGTGGTTCGCCGGGGCCGGGACAGACGCCGACATGCGACTCATCGTGGGTCTCGGCAATCCCGGTCCGGAATACGAATGGACGCCGCACAATCTCGGCTTCCTCGCTCTGGACAGCATCGCCGGAAAATCCGGAATTCGCGTGACGCGGCCGGAATCGAAATCCTACGTCGGCCGCGGCGAGTTCGGGGGGCAGGAAGTGGTTCTCGCAAAGCCGCAGACGATGATGAATTTGAGCGGCATGGCCGTACGCGGTTTGCTCGAGCGGTTCGAATGCGGCCCGGCGGAATTGATCGTGTTGTATGACGAAGTCGCGCTTCCGTGGGGCATGTTGCGGATTCGCGAGCGCGGCAGCGCCGGCGGCCACAACGGCATCAAGTCGCTGATCGGTGCGCTCGGTACGAACGAGTTTTTGCGGGTGCGCATGGGCGTCAAGCCCGATCACCCGCTCGGCGATCTGGCCGATTACGTTCTCTGCGCGATGAGCAAGAGCACCCGGCAAGTCGCGAACGAAATGATTGCCGAGGCCACCGGCGCGGTTGAGCTGATTTTGACCGAAGGCGTAACCCGGGCGATGACGCGCTTCAACCGCCGCGTCGAATCGCCGGACACAGAAGCAGAAGCCGAAGAGGATTAGCCGGCCGCAACAGGCTCGCGGCGGGATTTCATTGTAGAACAAGTTGGCAAGCAATTCGCATTCGAGGAAATCGAGGACACATGGAAGAACGATTGTACGATCTGATTTTCATCTGCC
This sequence comes from uncultured Acidobacteriota bacterium, assembly GCA_963771905.1. Taxonomy (GTDB): domain Bacteria; phylum Acidobacteriota; class Terriglobia; order Acidiferrales; family UBA7541; genus Palsa-147. Next base: position 527,831 of record CAVYVI010000009.1, on the reverse strand, counting down.
GCCCGGATACGCCGGAGGCCGAAATCGACAAGCTCATCGCGACTCTCGAGCACAGCGCAACGGAAAAATCCGCCAAGTTCGAAAAAATCGAGAAGTGGGGCCGCAAGCGCATGGCCTATCAAGTCCACAAGCTGCGCGAGGGCTTTTACGTCTACATCTCGGTCCGTTCGGATCACGGCGAGCTCATCAAGGAACTCGAGCGCCGCTTGAAAGTCGCCGATCCGGTCATCAAGTACCTGACCATCCGCGTTGATGAAGAAATGAAACGCCAGCAGAAACTTGCGCGGCACCGCGAACGCCGCGCCGCTCGCCGCCCGCGAAAAGTGGCGCCGGCAACGCCGGCGACACCCGCGGCGCCCGCAACCGGAGAGCAAAATGCCTCCGTGGCTGGATAGGGGAGAAATCGAATGACCGATCCGAATGCACCGCAACAACCTCCGGCCGCGACACCCGCGGCGGAGACGACAGCTCCAGCCGAGCAGACGACGGCCCCCGCCGCGCCAGCGGCCTCAGCGCCTTCCGCGCCATCGGCTCCCCCGTCGAGCCGCCCGCATTCTTCCGGCGGTTATGGCGGAGGCGGAGGACGTGGCCCCAGCCGTGGCCCGGGTGGACCTGGCGGTCCCGGAGGCGGACGACCGAGCAGTGGTCCCGGAGGCGGCCCGCACAAGCGCGGCAAGCGGAACTACGTGCGCAAGAAGAAAGTCTGCCGCTTCTGCGTCGACCGCGTCGACTACATCGATTACAAGAAGGCGGATATGCTCCTGCCATTCGTGCAGGAGCGCGGCAAAATTTTGCCCCGCCGCATGACCGGCACCTGCGCGCGGCACCAGCGTTGGCTGACCGTGGCGATCAAGCGGGCGCAGAACATCGCCCTGCTTCCCTTCGCCGCCGAGCTGTAGCAGATCCGATTGTCGAGCGCCCGGGGAAACGGCATTTTGCCTGAGCCCGGCGCCAGGTTTTGAACCGCCGCGGCGTTCAACGGAGTTTGCAGCCGCGCCAAAAAAATTTTAAGGACAACACCATGCAGATCATTTTGCAGGAAGACGTCGAAAAGCTGGGCAATCGCGGCGAGATCGTCGAAGTCGCTGAAGGCTACGCGCGGAATTTTCTTCTCCCGCGCAAGCTCGCTCTCCAGGCCACGCCGGGAAATCTGAAGCATCTCGAGCGCCTGCGCACCACCTACGCCAAGCGCGAAGCCACCGACCGCGGCGAAGCCGAAAAGCTCGCCGAGCTGCTGAACGCCGTCTCGATCTCGATAACCCGCAAGGCCGGCGAGCACGATCATCTGTTCGGCTCGGTCACCACGGCCGATATTTCCGAAGCGCTCGCTGCGCAGAGCTTCAAGATCGACAAGCGCAAGATTCAACTCGTCGATCCGATCAAGCTCGTCGGCGAATACACGGTTCCCATCAGGCTTCACCGCGACATCATCGCGAATGTGAAGCTCGCCGTCGTCCGCGAAGTTTAATTCGCGCCGCTCGTCTTTCCATCTCCGCAGATGGTCTCCAAGCGCGCCGCGGCCGCAATCAAGCCACGGCGCGCTTCTGTTTTTTTTCTTTCTGCCTTTTCCGCCTCTGCCTTTTCCGCTTCCGCCTTTTTCACTCGCGCCTCTCCACTAGATTCCGGCGTCCGCTCTTTTCCATTTCCTCTTTTCCGTTTTACACAGAGCCTGTGAAATCCACAGCCTCCTCATCATTGACCCTCCCCTCGAGAACGCGCACACTGTCGTCCTCATTTGAAATTTCAAATTTCAATTCCGAAACGCGAAACGGGCGCTGTCGTTTTCCTCACCTTGGAAACCTCTTGCGCTTACCGTTCCACTAGGCGAAAATAAAGCGAAATAATGCCCAACGACTCCACTCTCGAACGCGTTCTCCCCCAGAACCTCGAAGCCGAGCGCAGCATTCTCGGCGCGATTCTCCTTGATAATCACGCGCTCAACGCCGCCATCGAAAAGCTGAAGACCGACGACTTCTTCCTCGATCCGCACCGCCGCATTTTCGAGCGCATGATCAATCTCGGCGAGTTGCAGCAGGCCATCGATCTCGTCACGCTTACCGAGGATTTGCACCGCCGCGGCGAACTCGAAGCCGCGGGCGGCGCCGCGTATCTCGCGCAGCTCGTCGACGGCGTCCCGCGCATCTCCAACATCGAGCACTACGCCCGCATCGTGAAGGAAAAGTCCGTCCTGCGAAATCTGGCGCACAAGGCCTTCGCCATTCAGCAGGCCGCGCTCGATGCCGATGACGATGCCGACGTCATTCTCGATCGCGCCGAATCCGAAATTTTTGCCCTCGCCGAAGAGCGCGTCCGCAGCGGCCTGATCGGCGTGAAAGAACTCGTCCGCGAAAATTTCGAGCGCCTCGAGAAAATTTTCAGCGAAGGCCGCCGCATCACCGGCCTTCCCACCGGCTACGCCCGGCTCGACAGCGAAACCGCCGGCCTCCAGCCCTCCGAACTCATCATCGTTGCCGCGCGGCCTTCCATGGGGAAAACGGCGCTGGCCTTGAACCTCGCCGAAAATATTGCCGTACGCCATCGCGCGCCCGTGGCCATTTTCAGCCTCGAAATGTCAAAGGAATCGCTGCTTCTGCGTTTGCTCGCGTCTCACGCGCGCGTCGACGCCCACAAATTCCGCACCGGCCACATGACCCGCGAAGATCATTCCAAAATCACCACCTCTCTCAACGAGCTCGCCGAAGTGCCTCTCTGGATCGATGACTCGGCTTCCGCCACCGTCTTGGAAATCGGCGCCAAGGCTCGCCGCCTGGCTCGCGATAAGGGCCTTTCGCTCCTCATCGTCGACTACCTCCAGCTCATTTCCGCGCGCGGCCGTTTCGGCAACCGCAACGAAGAAGTTTCCAGCATTTCTCGTTCCCTCAAAGGCCTCGCCAAGGAATTGAAGATTCCCGTCCTCGTTCTCAGCCAGCTCACGCGCGCGCCGGAACGCGAAGATCGCAAACCGCAGCTCGCCGATCTCCGCGAATCGGGCGCCATCGAACAGGATGCCGACGTGGTCATCTTCATCAACCGCCCGAATTTCTACAAAAGCGATCTGCCCGACGAAGAACGCGCCAAAGCGGAAATCATCATCGCCAAGCAGCGCAACGGCCCGACCGGCAATCTCAATTTTGTCTTCTTGAATCGTCACACCCGCTTCGAAGAAGCCGCTCCCGAATCCTGGGACGCTGGCGTCGAATAGCTCCGCGGTAAGAGCAATCTTAGTAGGTCGCGCCCCCGGTAACTGAGGCCAGCCTTAGAAAGGAAACGCTGTCAGCGCGAGTCCGCCGCGGCGGAAGGGATCTGCGGTTCCTACGGAAAGGCACTGCCCCATGCATCTTGGCGAGCCGTCGTCTCCCCGCTGGCACAGCCGTGTAGTCCCATCCACGCCAAAATGGTCCGGCGCCTTTCCTTTCGGCGCCCTCATTTGCCGCCAACTCTTTTAAAACCCTCACTTCGCGCGACTCATCCCGCGATTCCCCGTATGGCAATGCTCCTGCTCCCCACCCCAACGTACTGTTTACTCAACGGCGAAATTGCCTCATTCCGCGCCGTTTCTTGCGGCGGGGCGGAGTGCGAGTCTGGCATTCTAAGGAAATCAGTATGGCGCGAAACATTCAATTCGATGGCCGCCCCGTCTGGGCCGAAATTTCGATCGACGCGATTCTTCACAATCTTCGCGTCATCCGCCGCCAGATCGGCCGCGAGCGCAAAGTTCTCGCCGTTGTCAAAGCCAACGCGTACGGCCTCGGCGCTGTTCCCGTCTCAAAAGCTCTGGCCAAGGCGGGAACCGAATGGCTCGGCGTCACCTGCTCGAGCGAAGGCGTCGAGCTCCGCGACGCGGGCATTCGCAAGCGCATTCTCGTTCTCACCGGCTTCTGGCCGGGCGAGGAAGAAATTCTCCTGCGCCACAATCTGACGCCCACCATCACGCGCCTCGACCAGATTCGCCAGCTCGAACGCGCCGCCGCTCGCCTCGCCCGCCGCAAAAAGAATTTCCGCGCGGCGTTCCATCTCAAAATCAACACGGGCATGAACCGCCTGGGCATCGAGCCCTGCGAGGTCGAATCCTTCGCGCGCGAACTGGCGAAATCCCCGCACACCCTTCTCCAAGGCACTTACACCCATTTCGCTTCGGCCGAAGATTTCACGAGCGATCAAACCGCGCGCCAGGAAAAGAAATTCTTCGACGCGCTCGAGCATCTTCGCTCGCTCGGCGTTTCGCCCGGCATGATTCATCTCGCGAATAGCGGCGCGGTCTGCTCCCGCCCGAGCACCTGGGCCGACATCGTTCGTCCCGGCGCGATTCTTTACGGCTATCACCAGGGCTTCACGCCGCCCGAGAAAAAAGCCGAAGTCATGGCCCAGATGCCGCTCCGTCCGTGCCTCTCTCTTCGCGCGCGAATCATTTCTCTGCGCGATCTCGCTCCCGGCGAAGCCGTCGGTTACGGCGCGCGCTTCGTTGCCGAGCGGCCGTCGCGCGTCGCCGTGATCGCCGCCGGTTATGCCGATGGCATCGTTCGCCAGCGCACCAATCGCGGCACCGCGCTTCTTCGCGGCCGGCGCGTTCCCTTGATCGGAACGATTTCGATGGACCTCTCGACCGTCGATACCACCGAAGTTCCCGGCGCCTCCATCGGTGATGTGGTCACCATCTACGGCAAGGATGGCTCGGACGCCATCGAAGTCTCCGACGTCGCGCGGGAGATCGGCACCGTCACTTCCGATCTCCTCTGCGCCCTCGGGCGACGCGTCCGCCGCTTCTATCTCTCCTGACACGTCACTTCTGCGTTCCCTGGTGCTTCTCCCGCGTCACACATTCCCCGCCAGCTGTTGACTCGTTTCCGACCGCTGGTGCTATAATTCCGTTCAAGCGCAGTCATACTTTCATCAGTTCATACGCGCAGGCGGGAGAACTCAAACCGTTCATAGAGCTCGATTCTTCATACTTGATTTTTCGGAATCCGGTTTAGAACGACGAACAGAACGGCGATCATAACCACTCGTCAATTCATAAGAGGATTTTATGGCACCTCATTCGAATCCGTTGTCTCGTACCCAACCCCCGGCGCAATCCGAAGGATTTTCGGCGAAACCCTATTCCGTCTCGCGCCAATCGAGCGGCCGGGTCGGCACGTTCTGGGACATGCTCGCCATCCGCGTGATTTTCACGATCATCTGCGTCGCCGCGGGATTCCATTTCCGGCCGTTCAGCCTCTCGAGGGAAGCGGCCTCGCTCATCGGATTTCTCTTCGCCATTGGCGTCATTCTCTTCGAAATTCGCCTGCGGCGCGCAAGCCTGCGGCGTCTGATCGGCGCGGCGACGGGCTCGATTCTCGGCATCTTCGGCGCATACCTGACCACGCTGGTCCTCTCGCACACGAGCATGCCCGAAAGTACGCGTTCCTTCGTCGGTCTTGCGGTATTCCTGGTGATGACTTATATCGGTCTGATTCTCGGCGCAAATAAAGGCGACATGCTCAACTTGCAGGCGCTCGGCGGCCTGTTCGGCAGCGAACGCAACTCCCGCCACACCTGCAAAGTTCTCGATACCAGCGTCATCATCGACGGCCGCGTGGCCGATATCGCCGACGCGCAATTTCTCGACGGCACTCTGGTCATCCCGCAGTTCGTCCTCCGCGAGCTCCAGCTCGTCGCCGATTCCGCCGATCCGCTCAAGCGACAGCGCGGACGCCGCGGCCTCGAAGTTCTTCAGCGCATCCAGAAAATTGCGCATCTCGATATCCAGATCGCCGAAGATGACTTTCAAAACGTCGCCGACGTGGACATGAAGCTCATCGAGCTGGCCAAGCGCTACGACGCGAAAATCATCACCAACGATTTCAATCTCAACAAAGTGGCCACCCTGCAGGGCATCGAAATTCTCAACGTCAATCAGCTCGCGAACGCTCTCAAGCCCGTTGTTCTCCCCGGCGAAACGATGCGCGTCTTCATCCTCCGCGAAGGTAAGGAATACACGCAGGGCGTCGCCTATCTCGATGATGGCACCATGGTGGTTGTCGACGGCGCGCGCAAAATGATCAACAAAACCATCGACATCACCGTCACTTCCGTCCATCAGACCACCGCGGGCAAAATGATCTTCGGCCGCTACGATGAACGCGGTGAACAGGCTCGTCCAACGATCGCTCCCGTCGAAGGCCACGGCGATCGCCCGCCTCGCCCCATGTATCCCGAGCCCGGCCGCTCCTAGCCGGCATTCGGCGCCGCTTCAGTTTTCCGACAATCCTACGTACCTGGCACAAGGACAGATTGGTCCGAACGGCTGGATTGTGCCTGACGCTTCTCTATCGCGACGCGGCCTGGGTATCGCGCAGGAGGACTACGTCGGAAACGACGTGCATCCGAGCGACGCCGAGCGTCTTCCCGTCGGGGGAGAATTGAAACGTGCGAATTCGATCCGAGGTGAAGTTCGTCAACCGGCGACCTGGCGAGCCATCGAGTGGCTGCTCCCAGACGTTGCCGATCCCGTTTTCGACGATGTTATAGGCCAGGGCCTTGCCGTCCGGAGTGATCGCAACCGGAATGGCGATGTCGTCGCGGGGAATAATATATTTTACAGATGCTTCGGAGTTCGTCGTTACATCAAGGAGAGCAATCTTGATCGTGCTCGTTTGCGTGGCCGGATCGACTATCGTCGCGATCTCCGGCATCCACCGGCCGTCCGGCGAAAGGTTCACTCCGCCTTCCATGAGACCGGTGGGGACGACGCTGGCCTTGATGAGTTCCGAAGAACCACCATTGATAGACATTCTCATGATTCGGTTCGCAGCTCCATCGAGGTAGTAAAAGGATGCTCCATCCGGCGAGCAGACAGGAAATTCTTCATCCTTGCCGCTCGTGAGCTGTTTTGGACGAGCCCCGTCGGCGTCCACCCGCCAGATGTTGTATGTCGTCTTCCCTTCTCGAAGGTACGCGCCGAAGAGAATGGGCCCGCCCCGGCCGCAAACCGATGACCACAGTATCCTCTCAGATGGGTCGCTCAATAGAGTCGCTTGCTGGTTGCCATCCGGCGACATTCGCAGGATCGAAGTCGTGGTGGTGATGATCAAATCCCCGCGGCTGTCCCAGTCCACGCCCCGGGCTTCGGCCTGATTGGGAACGCCCGGAACCGTCGCAGGCGCCCCGTTACCCGTCGCGGGCTGCAAGGAGATTGAATCGGACTCTTGCCGCTGAATGGAGACCATTGCTTTGCCGTCGCCGGAAACGCTTAGCGTTTGATAACCGCGCGTGTCGTTCGTAATCGATTGGAACCGCCCGTCCGGATAGGAAACGAAGCCCGTTTGCCAATTGGTGGCGCCCGTATTGCGATAGTTCGCCAGGAGACCCCGTCCATCCGGAGCCCACACCAGGTCGCTGAAAACCTTCTCTGGAAACGACGTCAGCGCCGTATCTTTGCCGCTCGCAATGTCGAAAGTGCTGATCTGTCCCTGAGCGCTGCCCTGGGAGTAGGGAATAAAGGCAATTCTTTTTCCGTCGGGCGACCAGGAAAGATTGTCGGGCGCAGGAATGGGAGCGATTTGGAGAACCTTTTCATCGCTTCCGTCCACATTAGAGGAAAGGAGTCGATACTTGCCGGGTTCCGGATCGTTCGCCCGTCTGTACGCCATCCGCTTGCCGTCCGGTGAGAATGTTGGACCGGCATCGACATCGCTCACCAGGGCTTGCGGCGTGCCGCCCAGCACCGGCATTCGATACATGCGGAATGAGGTCGTGGTGGCGTCCGCCGCTTTGCGGTAGAAGATATAGCTCCCGTCTGGAGAAAACGTGGGGCTGCGAATAGCAAATGGATCAGGTTCGAGAACCTGTGTGTTACTGCCGCTCGGCACGTTGCGAAGCCACAGACTTTGTTTTCCGTTGTCGTTAACAACGCTTACGATGTACTTCCCGTCCGGCGAGATTGCCGCGAAAATTGCCTTGCCTGAGTTTGTGACTTGCGTGGCCTCGAAGCTCTGAAACGGAATCGTCACTGCCCGGTTGGCAAGCAGCGAGTACACACCGTAGCCCGCCGCGGCCAGCACCACAAGAGCGACCGCAACCCCCGCCGAAAGGCCCATTTTGTGCTGCTTCGCCGCCGCGACGACGGTACTCCCCGAAGCATGCGCGTCTCCGCTTCGCGCTTGTACTTCCGAGCTGCTCTCGATTCGAGCCGCAGGCACGCCGGCGGAGGAACCGGTGTTGGTTACGCCGGACGGCTGCCTCGAGTCGGAAACCGCAATCGCCATCGATCCGGAACGCCCCGTTTCGGTTTCCCGTTTCAGCCGCTTCAGGTCGGCCCGCATGTCCGACGGGTGCTGGTAGCGCGTCTCCCGGTCTTTCTCGAGTGCCTTCGAGATGATGTGCTCGAGTTCTGCTGGGATATCGGCATTCAGCCGCACCGGCGGAACTGGCGCCGCATCTAGAATGGCTTTGAAGATGACTCCCGAGCTTTCTCCACGAAACGGCAACGTCCCCGTCGCCATTTCATACAGCACCGCTCCGAAGGAAAACAAATCGCTTCGAGCGTCCAACTCCTTCGCGCGTACTTGCTCCGGCGACATATACGCAACGGTCCCGAGCGTGCTTCCCGGACTCGTCAGTTGCTCCGGCGCCACTCCCGCGGCCTCTCCTTTTGTCGCCGATTGCGACAGCGCCGATGCCGCCTGCATGGTCTTTGCCAGCCCGAAATCCAAAATCTTCGCGTGGCCGCGCTCGGTCACAAAAATATTCGCGGGCTTGATGTCGCGGTGCACGATTCCTTTCGAGTGTGCCGCATCCAGCGCGTCCGCTATTTCAATCGCCAGGCCGAGCAGGACATCCGTATCCATCGGTTTTCCGCCGATGCGATGTTTCAGCGTCAGCCCATCCAGGAATTCCATGGCGATGAACGCTTGTCCTGCCTGATCGTCAATTTCGTAGATCGTGCAGATGTTCGGATGGTTCAGTGCAGACGCAGCCTTCGCTTCGCGCTGAAAACGGCTGAGGGCTTGCGGGTTTTTCGCTACGTCGTCGGGCAGAAACTTGAGGGCCACAAAGCGGCTGAGCTTCACATCCTCAGCCTTGTAAACCACACCCATTCCGCCACCGCCAAGTTTCTCCACGATGCGGTAGTGCGAAATAGTTCGGCCGATGAGCGGATCGGTGGCTGCCACGTGGCGCATTTTAGGTCGCGTCATGAATCAAGTCAACGAAGACACGCCTCTTCGTGTTCTTGGTAGTCGCGTTTACGCGCTGTCTTATCCTGCGCCCGCGCTCGAAACTCCTCGCCTTCGACCCGGCCTTTCTGCCGGCTCCATACGGTTTACTAAGCGTTGCCATCGCGCATATTTTTGTTCTATGCTTCCACCTCGGCGTGATCGTCGGCGTAGCTTCTTGGCCGTCTTTCGCGTTTGACTGGAACGCGAGGCCCGAAGAAAACGCGGACGTTGAAGTCACGCCCACTCCGCCCCGCTTGGTTCCACGTCGTATCCATAATCTGAGCGTCGGATTGACACTGACTCCACAACGAACGCCGATCGAACCGCATCTGCGAACCACGCAGCAAATAATATTGAGTCCGCGGTCGCGCGTGTCTCCTCGGGTAGCCCTCGCCTCCCCGAATCCGGCAAGAGGTTCCGCGCTGCTGTGCGGGATTCTCCTCGCCGCGAGCGCTCTTACAACTTTCTTTTCCTCGCCCGCGCGCGCCGAGCAAACGGACACCGCTGCGCCTGCTGTCGTACAGCCGGGCGCGCCGGGTCAGCCGAGCAAGAGGCTGCCGCCGTCGACGAGCGCTACGCTTCCGCCCTGGTCGCGGGCCGACGTGAAGTTCATGCAAGGCATGATCATGCATCATTCGCAGGCGGTGGAAATGACGGCGCTGATTTCTTCGCACACGGACAACAAGGATTTGCGGTCGCTCGGCGCGCGCATCAGTAGCTCGCAGTCCGACGAGATAAAATTTATGCAGCGGTGGCTGGCGGCTCGCCAAGAATCAGTTCCCGTGGCGATGCCGGGAATGCCGGGCATGGATATGTCGAGCCATCCGATGCCTCTTATGCCCGGTATGCTGACGCCGGAGCAGATGGACGCGCTGCGGAACGCGAAAGGCGCCGAGTTCGACCACTTATTTTTGACCGGAATGATTCAGCACCACAATGGCGCGCTGATAATGGTAAAGGATTTGTTCGACACCGCGGGCGCGGGGCAGGACGCCGACCTATTCAACTTCGCGACGGACGCGGACAATACGCAGCGGGCCGAGATCAGGATTATGCAGGCTATGTTGGACAAAAAACCGTTAGAGGAGAAACGATGAACCGAGTGCCCAGTGTTGCTTTTCGTGCCGCGGTGGCCGCGATTATTTTATGTTCCGGTGTGAGCCGGATGCACGCGCAAGCGCCCGCAACCCCGCCACCCGCGCAGGAACCCGCCAAGGCGCCGGACGCCAATAAGAATCCGTTTGCGCCTCAGCCGGCTCCGCCTCTGCCGCCGGGAGTGACGGGGTCGGATGTGAATGATCCGCGCTACAAGCTGACGCCGGGGATGTATGACGCGGGTGAAACATCGATGGGCATGAAGCACCTCCTGCTCCTCAAGAAGCCTGACGCGTTTCAACTCGGAGTCGTTCAGCCTGACGATGCGAAAGTGGAGAGCACGCTTCGCCAGCTCGGTGTGGGTGATATCTCGAGGATACCGAAACCGCTGCAGATGGTGATCGCGCAACTCGCTTTTGCGAACTCGGACCTCGCCTTCGAGGGCAACCACCTTTTCCAAGGCAACTTTTACGGAATCAGTATCTATGACATCTCCGATCCCGCGCGGACGTCCGTGCTGACTTCGCTTGTGTGCCCGGGCGGGCAGGGCGATGTATCCGTCTACAAAGACCTGCTCTTCATGTCGGTAGAGATGCCGAATGGACGCCTCGATTGCGGCGCGCAGGGGTTTCCGCCGGAGCCTCCGCCGCCCGCAGGGCATGAAAAAGAACGCCGTTTGCCGGTAGCCCAAAAGGATCGTTTCCGCGGCGTGCGGATCTTCGACATCTCCGACGTAAAGAACCCGAGGCAAGTGGCCGCTGTCCAGACCTGCCGCGGTTCGCATACGCATACGCTGGTGGTGGATCCGAACGACAAGGACAACGTTTATATCTACGTCTCCGGCATATCGTTTGTGCGTCAACCGGAAGAACTGGCCGGCTGTTCGGGCGCAGCGCCGGACAAGGACCCCAATACCGCGCTGTTTCGTATCGAAGTGATCAAGGTTCCGTTGGCTGCGCCGCAGGATGCGAAGGTTGTTTCGAGCCCTCGCCTATTTATCGATCCCCGGACGGGCGCGCTGAACGGTCTGAGCAACGGCGGTAGCCATGACAAGGATGAGGCGAAGCCGGTCGATACGAACCAGTGCCACGACATCACGGTCTACTCGGCGATCGGGCTGGCGGCCGGCGCGTGCTCCGGAAATGGAATTATCCTCGATATCAAGGACCCGGTTCATCCGAAACGTCTAGATGCGGTGAACGACCCGAACTATTCCTACTGGCACTCGGCTTCCTTCTCCAACGATGGTACCAAGGTCGTCTTTACCGACGAGTGGGGCGGCGGCCTCGGGGCGCGGTGCCGTCCGAATGACCCGAACAAATGGGGCGCCGATGCGATCTTCCATCTCAATGACGATAAGTTGACCTTCGCAAGTTATTACAAGCTGCCCGCCGCGCAGAGCGACACGGAAAACTGCGTGGCCCACAATGGCTCGCTGATCCCGGTTCCCGGGCGCGATATCGAGACGCAGGCCTGGTATCAGGGCGGCGTCTCCGTCATGGACTTCACCGACGCGGCCCACCCTTTTGAGATTGCCTACTTCGATCGCGGGCCGATCGATCCCAAGTTTCTCGTCCTGGGCGGCTACTGGTCGACTTACTGGTACAACGGCTACATCTATGGTTCGGAAATCGCGCGCGGCCTGGATGTCTTCGAACTGACGCCGACCAAGTTCCTGACGCAGAACGAAATTGACGCGGCCAGGACCGTCCAAGTGGCCGCGCTCAATGTGCAGAACCAGCAGAAGTTCGAATGGCCCGCGCAGTTGATTGTGGCCAAGGCGTACCTCGATCAGTTGTCGCGCTCGCAGGCTTTGCCGGCTCACCGAATCGCGGCTCTGCGTAAGGCCATCCAAAACGCAGAGAGCTCACACATGAGCCAGAGCAAACTCGCGAAGTTGGATAGCATGGCGGCGTCCGTGGAAGCGAGCGCCACCACAGCAAAGAGTCCGGCCGACTCGAAACGCTTGCATGCTTTGGCGGATATCCTGAAGCATCCGTCGGCATAACCGCATCGCGAACCCGGCGGTTTTCCGTTTAGCACGCGGAGCCGCGGCTCCGCCGGGTTCCCTTGCGCCAACGCCGTAAGACCCGTCCGCATAAAAATTTGGCGCGTCGAGATCAGGCATACGGTAGGCCTGCGCAGCCTATGCTCGCTTCGCCTTTACGTCTGCCACGCTAATAATTTCGCGTTTGCCGGCAAGCACTGCTCTTTTTAACATCCTCCTTCAGATGCCTGAGTCGAACGCAGTGACAAGTGCTATCAGAAAGCTATACTCGTTCTCATGCAACGCGAACAAGAAGCTATCAACAGATGGAGCGGTTCCGCTCCGTTCTGGGAAAAGCACCGCGATGTAATCCGCCACATGTTTGCGCCGGTCACGGAAGCGCTTGTCGAGGAAGCGCAAATTGGCAGTTGGCACTCAGTTCTGGATGTTGCGACTGGTCCCGGAGAACCTGCGTTGACCATTGCCTCGCTGGTCGGCCCACACGGTAAAATCTTCGGAGTCGATGCGATTCCAGAGATGGTCGCAGGGGCTCGACGAGAGGCAAGTCGTCTGGAGTTGAAAAATGCTCAGTTTGACGTCGCCTTTGCAGACCATCTGCCGTTTCCGGCCAATTCATTTGATGCCGTGGTCAGCCGATTTGGCGTGATGTTCTTTCCGTCTCCTCTCGACGCGGTCCACGAGATGTTGAGAGTACTCAAGCCAGGACAAAAGCTGGTGTTGGCGGTCTGGCATTTCGCTTCAAGAAATCCATTCCACAGTTCGCTCTCGCGCGTCATCGACCGCTATGTCGATGCGCCACCGCCCGAGCCGGATGCGCTGGATGCCTTCCGGTTTGCCGCTCCAGGCAGGTTACGAGAGATTCTGAACGAAGCCGCCGTGACAGCTCCAACCGAGCGCCTGCTGCAATTCACAATAGACGTCCCAATGTCAGTTGAAGACTACTGGACGCTTCGCCTCGAGATATCTGAGAAGCTTCGTGAAAGGATCAGCGTGCTTTCACAGGAGCAGATGACTGAATTGAAGCGTCAAGCGCTCGAATCGATTCGTGAATACTCCACAGACCGTGGGCTTAGTTTCCCAGCTGAGGTTCTTATCGTGAGCGGAGCCAAAAGCCGTTTCTCGGAGTCCGTGCCCGATTAACGCGGCAATCGGAAACTGGCTTTCGCGTGCCCAAACCCAAATGTTTAGGAAACGCTTGTTCTGACATCTCCTCGTTCCCGCGTTATAATCCGGCCACGCGACATTCTTGTCGACATCGGCTTTCTTGCCGAGAAGGAGGTGATCCAGTGAGGTACGGTTTACCTTGATGCAGTAGGGGAGGCGCTTGTGAGGTTGCCGGGCGCCTCCTTTTGTCCCGTCTGTCCGAATTCCCTGTGAATTGACGAATTCTTTCTCGGTCTTATGCTTGGCCACTCCCTGATAAAACCGTAATCGGAAACTGATCCACCGCCAGGCATTCACGCGAGTTCCCCCGCCGCCGCACTTACGATAAACTGTCCGCCGCTCTATGACCCGCATCGCTGCCATTCTTCCCGCTGCAGGACTCGGTACGCGCATGGGCGCGGACACGCCGAAGCAATTCCTCGAGCTCGGCGGAGAGCCGCTCGTCATTTTCACCCTGCGCCGCCTCGCCGCCTGTGCGGCGATCACCGACTTTTTTCTCGCCACTCGCGCCGAGGAACTTTCGCTTCTCGAAGATAAAGTCGGCAAGGCGCGCCTCGGCCGCCCCGCTCGCGTCGTCCATGGCGGCGAAACGCGTCAGCAATCGGTCGCCAATGCCCTCGCCCAAGTCGCTCCCGACACCGAAATCGTTCTCGTTCACGACGCCGTCCGCCCGTTTGTTACGGTCAAACAAATCGACCGCGTCATCGCCGAAGCCCGCGCGCGCGGCGCCGCGATTCTCGGCATTCCCGCCATGGATACGGTGAAGGAAGTGAAGCGCGCGAGCCTTCCCGAAGACGTCGCCCTCATCACCGGAACGATTCCGCGCGAGCGCATCGTTCTCGCGCAAACCCCGCAGGCATTTCAGTACGCAATTCTGTGCGAAGCGTTTGCCCGCGCGAAGCAGGACGACGTCGTCGCGTCTGATGAAGCTTCGCTCGTCGAGCGCCTCGGCCGCACCGTTTACGTCGTCCTCGGCTCCGAGCGCAATCTGAAAATCACGCGCCCCGCCGACATGGATCTTGCCCGCTTCTATCTCGAACAGGAGCGCGCCAAATCATGACGCGAACGGGCATCGGCTACGATCTTCACCGCCTCGCCGAAGGCCGGAAGCTTATTGTCGGTGGCGTTGAATTGCCGTTCGATAAGGGCCCGGTCGGACATTCCGATGGCGACGTTCTCAGCCACTGCATTTGCGACGCGCTTCTTGGCGCCGGCGGCCTCGGCGATATCGGCACGCATTTTCCGGATACGGATCCGAAATGGAAAGGCGTTTCGAGCTTGCTCTTTCTCGAACACACGAAAAAATTGCTCGACGCCAAGGGCCTGCGCATCGCGCACATTGACGCCATCGTCGTCACCGAGAAGCCGAAGCTCGGCCCGCATTTTCCGGCTATGCGCGCCGCGCTCGCGCTCGCGCTCGGCATCGCGCCCGAACATATCAACTTGAAAGCAAAAACCAACGAAGGCGTCGACGCCGTCGGCCGCGGCGAAGCCATCGCCGCCCACGCTGTCGCCTCGCTCGAAGCGTGAACGCCGTGAACTCCGTATCGCCAACCGAATCGGACGGCGCGGACGACGCGGCTGCAAATTCTCCGGAAGCGCCGGGTCCCGCAAACGCATTCACGGCGCTCGACATTGAAAATATTCTGCGCGAGCGAGCTTGGCTTGCGGATCGCAGCGACAACACAGCGTGCACCAGCAACGCGACCGCTGCCGCCGATTCCGCCGCGCTCGCGAATTGGCTCGAAGAAGCCGCTTCGCTTCTCGGCTCGCATGCGAAAGATCGCGGCGCGCTCGTCGATTTGCTTGGCCTGATTTTTCGCTACGACGCCGCCGCGACGCTCGCTTCGGCGGACGCGCAAAGCGTGATCGCGCGGAGCGGCGCGCGCGAAGTGATTCGCGAGCTGGCCGGTCAAATTCTCGAGAGCGGCGAAATTCGCTCCGAACGTTTCAAGGAAATGATCGACGCGCTGAAAGTTGCGACGCGCATTCGCAGCCGCGAACTTTTTCATCCGGTCCGCCTCGCCCTCGCGGGCCGCGCCGGAGAAGGCGAACTCGATCGCGTGATTTTGCTTCTCGATTCCGCCGCGAAACTTGATTTCGCGGTGCACGTAAAAGGAACGCGCGAGCGCATGCTCGAATTCTGCGCCGCTCTGGATTGAAATGAATTATCTACTTGGCATTCACGCCGTCGAGGAAGCGCTGCAAGCCGGGCGCGCGCTCGATCGCATCGTCATCGCGCGCGGCCGTCACGGTTCCCGCATGGAAGATATTGTCCGCCGCGCGCGCGAGCACGGCGTTCCCGTGCGCTTCGAAGATCGCACGCAGCTCGATCGCCTGGCGAACTCGCGCGAACATCAAGGCGTGATCGCACTCGCGGCCGCGCGCGCCGCGATCGAACTCGAAGATTTGCTGGCGAAAAAATCCGATCGCTCGCTTCTCGTTCTTCTCGACGGCGTCGAAGATCCGCAAAATCTCGGCGCCATCGTGCGCACGTCTTTAGCCGCCGGCGCGGACGGCGTCGTGATTCCCGAACGCCGCGCCGCCGGCCTCACCGACACGGTTGCGCGCGCGTCCGCCGGAGCGCTCGAACATCTGCCCGTGGCGCGCGTGAAAAATCTCGTGCGCGCGATGCAGCAGCTCAAAGAAGCGGGTTACTGGCTGATCGGCCTCGACGAATCCGGAAAGCAAAATTACACCGAGGCGGATTACAAGGGCGCCGTGGGAATCGTTTTGGGCGGCGAAGGCCACGGCTTGTATGAATTGACGCGCAAGAGCTGCGACTTCATCGTCTCGATTCCGACGACGGGCCCGGTGCGTTCTCTCAACGTTTCCGTCGCCGCCGGTGTCGTCCTCTTCGAAGTCGTCCGCCAGAGAAAAAACGCGAAGCCCTGACGATCCGCGGGAAAATTCACAGCGAATCCGTAGGTTTTATTTGTCGTACTGCAACAGCGAAAACACGTCGACACCCGGAAGTTTTTTGCGTCCATTCAAAAAATTTAACTCCACCGCGAACGCCGCGCCCGCGACTTCGCCGCCCAACTTCCGCACCAATTCAATCGCCGCCGCCGCCGTGCCTCCCGTCGCCAGCAAATCGTCGCAAATCAGAACGCTCGTGCCGGGCTTTACCGCGTCCTGATGAATTTCGAGCTTGTCGGTTCCGTATTCGAGCTGGTAAGTGACCTGCGCCGTTTTCCACGGCAGCTTGTTGGCCTTGCGCACCGGCACAAATCCCGCGCCCAGCCGGTAGGCGAGCGCCGGCGCAAAAATAAATCCGCGCGCCTCGATTCCCGCGACGACGTCCACTTTGTGGCCGTTGTAGTGCCCGCAGAGTTGATCAACCATGTTTCGAAAACCGTTCTTGTCCTGCAGCAGAGTCGTAAGGTCGTAAAATAAAATTCCCGGCTTCGGGTAGTCGGGAATTTCGCGGATCATTTTTTTCAGACTATCCATTCGCGTGTCCTCTCACCAATCTTCGTGCTCGATGGTGAAGCTGTCGCTGTAACGCGCGTCGAGCGGAAACTCGTGTTCCTCGATGCGTTCGACGGTCGCCGAGCGCGGACCATGTTCGAGCGCCGCGCGGAACGACGCCAGCGCTTCGGGCGCTCCGATGGCATAAATCTCCACGCGACCGTCGTTCATATTTCTCGCAAAGCCGCGAATCCCGAGCGTTCGCGCGGTTCGCTGCGCGTAATAGCGATATCCCACGCCCTGAACCATCCCCGAAATGATGAACATCTTCGAATTGGTGCCATCCGCCACGGTCGTCAACCCTCATGCAAACCCGCGATTCTATCAGACACGCCGCCGCGCGCCGTAGCGCAAGTCCTGAATTAGCGTCTGCCTCCTTTTCGGCCAAGATGCGAAGCCGGCTGACCGCATCCGGCGAGTTAGTGTTTTTGTTCCGGTTAGAAATGAGCTCGATAGTTTGTTTTGTGCGGGTTGCGGCGAATTCTAATCGTAGGGTGTCCCGATTAGAGCTCGGATAAGGCCGGCTCGATTCTGGGGTCGGGGTGAGGCTGGGCGGCGCGCCGGGGAAGACATTGGCTAATTGAGTTAAACACGCGAGGCGTGGCGCCGGAAGAGACGCGTGTGTGTCGCGGGTAGGCAAGATCTCAGGCCGCCTCACTTCCCGGGTGCTTTCCGCGTTAGTCATGTTTTTCATAATTGAGCCAGTCGCAGCCTCATTTTCCAAGCTAGCACGCGGTTCTGCGTAATGGAATGATCAGTTTTCAGTGGACACGAAATGCTGGGTTCGATTCGCGGATTTATTTTGGAATGAAAATATTCCAGGGCCGGATTCTCGTTCGAAGTCGCGCAACTGGCTTCAAGCGTGGCACGTCGAACCTTACCCGCGGGGACTCGGTCGTGGTTTCAGCTTCGCCGCCCAGAGCGTTGGATTCCACGATGGGCGTGACGCCGTGACGTCTGCTTACCGCGGCGAGGGTAGTGCGTCTACCCTGGTTAGGGTAGAATGCCTACTATGATGACGGCGAAGAAGGCCGCCAACCGGACCGAGCTCCTTCAAGGCACGCTCGATATGCTGATTCTGCGCACCCTGCTTTTCGGTCCAGCGCATGGGCATCAAATCGCAAAGCACATCCAACGCACGACGGAGGACGTGCTTCAGGTGGAACACGGCTCGCTCTATCCGGCGCTGCATCGCATGGAGCGCAAAGGCTGGATCGTCGCGAAGTGGGAGATGCCCAAGGAACGGAATCGCGAGTTCAAATATTACCGGCTCACGCCGGCGGGCAGGAAACAACTGGTTCGCGAAGAATCGAGATGGAAACAACTGGCTGCAGCCGTGGCGACGGTGATGCGGCCGGCTGTGGGAGATGAGTCATGAGCGTTTGGAATTCGCTTCGCTCACGGCTCTCGGGCGTCTGGCGGCGCCGCAATCGGGAAGACGAGCTGGAGCGGGAGCTGGAAGCGCATCTCGAGCTGGAAGCGGAGGAGCAGCAGGAATCCGGCTTGCCGCCCGAGGAGGCCCGTTATGCGGCTCGACGGGCTTTCGGGAATACGACGCTGGTCCAGGAGGACGTGCGGGCAATCTGGAGTCTGGTTTGGCTGGAACGATTTGTACGCGACGTGAAGTACGCGGCGCGCTCGCTCCGCAAAAGCCCCGGTTTTGCGATCGTTGCGATCCTTACTCTGGCGTTGGGGATTGGCGCCAACACCGCAATTTTCAGCGCCATTGATGCGCTGATGCTTCGGCCATTGCCGTTCACTGCCGCAGATCAACTCGTGCGTATCTACTCCATTCAGAAAGGCATGTTTAATACCTTTGCAAATCCTGATGGACCTTCGGCACTGGACGTTCGCGACTTCGCGCAGAGAAGTCGCAGCTTTCAGAAGATGGTGGCTTATGACACCTGGTCCAAGAATGTGAGTTTCGGTGAGTCCGCGGGCCAACCTGAGCAGATGGCGGTCGGATTGGTCCCAGCAGCGTATTTCGAAATCCTCGATATTCGACCCATCATCGGCCGGCTCTTCTCCGAGGATGAAAATCAGGAAGGCAAAAACTACGTGGCTGCAATCAGCGCGCAGCTGTGGAGAAACCGGTTCGATGGCGACCCGTCCGTACTGGGCCGCAAGATTCGCATCAATGGGGAGGCCTACACCATTGTCGCAGTGATGCCGGACGTGATTCCGGCATGGGTGGAGCCTGGGCGGCACAGCGAAATTTGGACTCCCTTTCCATATTCGCCCGACATGTGGTCGGAAAGTGGGAGAGGAGAGCGCGGGTACGCAGTGTTGGCACGGCTAAAGCCTGGAGTGTCGCTCGAACAGGCTCAGGCAGATCTCTCGGTGATCGCCGCTGCGCTCGCGGCAGAACATCCGGTGGATCAAGGTGTCGGTGTAGCCGTGAAGAGATTGGCTGACTCCCGGGTAGGAGCGCTGCGGCCGATGCTGTACTTGTTAATGGGAGCCGTGAGCCTGATCCTGCTGATAGCCTGCGTGAATCTGGCTAATCTGCTCTTGGCGCGCAACTCGGCGCGTCAACGGGAGCTGGCGGTGCGCGCGGCTTTGGGTGCCGGACGAGGCGGGCTTGTCCGCCAATTGCTTGCGGAAACGCTATTGCTGTCGCTCATCGGCGGAGCGGTGGGATTTGCTTGTGCGGAGATTGGACTGAGAGCTCTCGCGAGGATGCACCCGGAAAATCTACCCCAACTTGGTTCGGTGGGAATCGATTGGCGAGTGCTGACGTTCACTATATTGGTATCTCTTGTCACAAGTTTGCTTTTTGGGCTGGCGCCGGCGTTCATGGGCACTCGGCTGAACCTCGTGGACGCACTGAAGCAAGGCGGGCGATCCGGGACGTCCGGACGTTCGAGTCAGCATGTGCGCAGCCTGCTAGTGATAACGGAAATGGCGATGTGTTTGATGCTTCTGGTGGGAGCGAGCCTGCTGGTTCGAAGCATCATGCGTTTGGAAGGTCAGAATCTGGGTATCCGTCAGGACCATTTATTGAGAGGCCGCATCTATTTGCCGCCTGTCCGCTATACAAACCCCGGAGCAAGAACGCGCTTCTGCGATGATTTTGCAACGAGGGTCCGGGCGTTGCCAGGCGTGATTGAGGCGACGGTGACAACCGTCTACCCGCCAAATAACGGGTGGACTCAGATGTTGGTTATTCCGGGGCATCCTGCCACACGAATTCAAGATATTCCGTCGGCGCAGTTTGGAGTTGTGGACCAACATTTCCTTCGAACTTTGGGAATTCCGCTGATTCACGGAAGAGATTTCGCGGAGTCGGACGGCGCCACGAGCCCTCCGGTGGCACTGATTAGCGAGGAATTCAAGCGGCGCTATTTCGCGACAGAAGATCCCATCGGCCGGAAGATTCACATCGGGCCTCCGCAATTACTGCAAATCGCTGCTGAAGAGAATGTAACGGACGATGTGGACGTCACAATCATTGGCGTTATTGGCGATTTCAAAAATGCTGGTCTGGCCCTCGCGCCACAACCACAGATTACCGTGCTGTATTCCCAACACCCCCTGGTGAATGGCGGGTTCAAGGATATTGTGGTTCGCACGGCTTCGGAGCCGCATTTAGTGGAGTCCGAAATACGAAGTCAACTTCGTGCGCTGGATTCCGACATGCCTTTCGCCGAGGTACAAACGATTGACGAACTGGTCGAACGCCAGACCGGCGGGCAACGCTTCACCACCGTTTTGTTGGCTTCCTTCGCGGTGGCAGGATTGGCGCTCGCAGTTGTGGGCATCTATGGCGTGGTCTCCTTTCTCGTCGCGCAACGCAAGCAGGAGATGGCGGTGCGGATGGCATTGGGTGCGAGCCGTATCAATGTTCTCTGGCTTGTACTGAAGCAAGCCCTGGAAATGGCCGCAATTGGCGCGGCCATAGGACTGTTTGGCGCTTGGGCGGCGCAGAAACTGACGAGCGGCCTGCTGTTCGGCATTTCGCCGGTGGACCCGGTCACCTTCGCGGGTGCGGCGGTGTTCTTGCTCGGAGTCGCGGCAATCGCAAGCGCTATCCCCGCCGCGCGAGTTTTGCAGATCGACCTGACAGGGGCGCTTCGCCAGGACTAAACCCGCGAAGAACGAGGTTCCGAGTGAGTGGTTGCAAGCTCGGAAAGTGTCACGGACGCGCAGACTGTGCCGCTGGCCTCGCGGGCTGATGGTCTTATCGCCGGCGGCGGGAGTGCGAAGGAGCGCGAGAGGTGGCCGGGGATCGCAAGGCGCTGGCCGCGCCGCTAAGAAAACTTGTGCACGCGCACGGCCTGCGTAAGAATTCAATCGAGTAAGGAGAAATTGTGAATACGAAGACGATGCACGACGTTCTCATAGAGTCGCAGGAGGGCAAGCTGATCTTCCCCGAGGTTGTGCGCAGGCTGCTCGAAGCCGGGGTTGAATCGTACTTCTGCGATCTGGCTGCTGGCGCGGAAACTTTTTACCTGCGCGACGGCAAGACTCACGTGGAAAAAATGGTTCTTCCGCTGGCGCCGATCGCCGAGGAGTTTTCGTCATCCGAAGTGGTGGCCGCGATTCGCGGAGCTCAGGCGGACACGATTCGCTATCCGGAATTCATGAAGCGCTCCGCCGCGGCAGGCGTAATCGCCTATTGGGCGTTTCTTGCCGGAAGGAAAGTTGTCTACTTTGGCCGCAAGGGCGAGCTTCACGTCGAGGAATTTCCGCGCGCAAGATCGTAAGGCGGCGGAGTGAAGTTGGAACGCCGTCGCGGCGAAGCACGCCAGCACCAGCATCGTGAATCGCCGTTGCGATAGCGCCGACGCGACCACCGTCTCCATGGTGCGGACGCCATACACCGGCACGTTCGGATCCACGGCCCGCACTTCTCGGCGAATGGACTCGGCCAGCGCGGCCGGGTCGCCCTCGGTCCGCACGGTCAGGGTAATGTTGTGGCTCGACGCCTCCCATTCCGGCCGGTAGATCAGCGGCGCGGCCTCGAGGTCCACCGCATCGGTTCGAACATCGCGCACGACGCCGACGATCGTCGTCCACTCGGGCGGCGCGGGCTGCGCGGGACCCCCGAGCGTCAGCACGCGCGCTCCGGGGCCAAGCCGCTTGCCGATCGGATCCTCGGACGGGAAGTATTTGCGAACAAACGTTTCGCTCACGACCGCGACCTTGCGGATGCGCGCATCGTCGTCCTCCTCGAAGAGGCGCCCGCGGAGGAGGTCGATCCCCAGCGCGCGGAAGTAGCCGGGCGTCGCGAACGCTTCCTCGGCGGCCGGCACATCGCCCGCTTCGAGGCTGCGCCCTTCGATGACGAACGAGTTGCGGGGCCTCGATCCGTTCAGCGGCAGCGCCGACACGCCGCCGGCCGCCTGCACGCCCGGCAGCGTCGCGACGCGATCGAGGACCTGCTTGTAGAAGTTGACGCGCGCCTGATCCGTGAAGTACGGACCTGCGCTCGGATCGTTCGGCTGCGACAGCCAGAGACGCGCCGTCAGGACCGATTCCGGACGGAAGCCGAGATCGACGCGCTCCAGCCGCCAGAAGCTCTGGACGAGCAGCGCCGCACCGACCAGCAGCACGAGCGCGAGCGCGAACTCCGACACAACTAGCACGGCGCGGAGGCGTGCGACGCCGCTGGTGGCCGTTGCCGCTCGCGACGACTCGCGCGTGACGTGCTGGAGCTCGGCCGACGATCCCTGGATGGCCGGCGCCAGGCCGAACACGATGCCGATGAGAACCGAGAGCCCCGCGGTGAACGCCAGCACGGCGCCGTTCACGTGCACGTCGTGCAGGCGAAGCAAATCCGTCGGGCTCAGTCGAACGAGGCCGTCGACGCCCAAGACCGCAATCAACAGTCCGGCCACGCCGCCAACCGCCGCGAGCATCGCACTTTCTGTGAGAAGCTGGCGAACGACGCGACCGCGCCCCGCCCCGAGCGCGCAGCGAATCGCAAATTCGCGCTGCCGCGCTGACGAGCGGGCGAGCAGCAGGCTCCCGACGTTCGCGCACGCGATGAGCAGCACGAAGCCGACCGCCGCCAGCAGCGTGATCAGCGCGGGCCTGACGTTGCCGACGAGATCGTCGTGCAGCGGCACTTCCCGCAGCGTCCAGCCCGCCTCCTTCGGATAATCATTCGGAAACTGCCGCCGTAGCTCGGAGACCATCGCATCGATCCGCGCCTGCGCAGTCGCCGGCGTGAGGCCGGGCTGAAGCCGTCCGAGGCCGCCCTGCAACAAATATGCGCGCCGGACGGGCTGCGGCAAGAACGGCGACGCGATCCAGCCCGCAGGCAGCCAGACGCCGACTTCCATCTCCGTGCCTCGTCCCGGATGGCGGAACGATGCGGGCGCGACGCCGATGATCGAGTACACGTCGTAGTCGATGCGGATGCGCTTGCCGAGCACCGCCGGATCGGCGCCGAATCGCCGGCGCCACAGGCCGTCGCTGATCACCGCGACGTCGCTTACGCCCGGCTGCCAATCCGATTCGTCGAACACGCGTCCGAGCTGTGCGCCGGCGCCGAGCATCGAAAAATAGTTGGCGTCGACGATCACCGCCTCGATGCGCTCGGGCTCCTCGGTCTCCTTGGTCTCCGTCAGGTTCGCGCTGATTGGCATCACGCCGGCGATCTCGCTGAAGATGCGCGACCGCCGCAGATCGAAGAGCTCAGGAATCGAGAGTCCGACGTCCCGCGTGCGCAGCCCGGTGAAGTCCGCGGTCACGCGCACGAGCTGTCCGGCATCGCGGAACGGCAGTCCCTTGAGCAGCACGGCGTGGACGATGGTGAAGAGCGCGGTGTTGGCGCCGATCCCGAGCGCCAGAGTGAGAACTGCGACGATGGTAAAGCCGGGGTTCTTGCGGAGTTGCCGAACACCGTAGCGGCAATCAGACATCACAGAGTGGAGCCAATTGCCAATCCGTACTTCGCGAACCTGCTCCTTCACCTGTTCGATGCCGCCAAGTTCGATCCGCGCGGCGCGTTGCGCCTCCTTCAGCGGCATGCCCGCGCGAATGTTTTCGTCTGTCAGCATCTCGAGGTGTGAATAAACCTCCTGGTCGAGGTCGACGTCCACACGGCGGGATGAAAAAAGATTTCGCAGGAAACTTCGGGCTTTTACAACGAGCGGCATGCTAGTCGCCTCTCTACGACTCTTCCAAAGCTTGACCGATCGCCCAGGAAATGCGGCCCCATCGCCTGGTTTCGAGTTTGAGTTGCTTCATGCCCGGCTTGGTCAAGCGATAGTATTTCGCGCGGCGGTTATTTTCCGAGTCTCCCCAAAACGCGGAAATCCAACCCTCTTCTTCCATTCGGTGCAGGGCGGGAAAGAGCGAGCCCGGCTTCACAACAAAAGTGCCGCCCGTTATCTGCTGGATTCGGCGCGAGATTCCCAATCCGTGCATCTCGCCCGCGATCAGCGACTTCAAGATCAGCATGTCCAAAGTGCCTTGCAGAAGGGTGGTGGGTTCGGGACTCAAGATGAATCTCCTATCGAGGCTCTATAGGAATGATATTGGAACCACCTATAGAGTGTCAATAGGAAGCCAGCGGACCCGCAACATTTTTAGCCCATCCGGGTTCTACTCACTGGGCGGCGCGCTGATACGCTCACGAGGCTTTCATCCTACGAAAGAGGACATTCATGAAGAAATTCTTTGCGCTAGCAGCACTATTTCTGACCTTCGCTCTTGTTGGTTGCGGTCATCGAGAGGTGGTGGCATATGAACCGGCGCCCCCTCCGGCGGCGTATTCCGAGATCGCGCGGCAGGGTTACCATGACGGAATCGAAGCAGCGCGCCGCGACATCGCCGCGGGCCGGGGGCCGAATGTCGAGCGTCATCCGCGATTTCGCAGACCACCGGTGCCTCCGCCGGCGATCGAAGATTATCGCCACGGCTTCCGCAGCGGTTACGAGCAGGTCTACCATGGCGGTCCTCCGGCTGGTTACTAGAGCATTTCTCGAATTCATTTGATGCAGTGAAAACACCGGCGTCTTCGGATTCCGCCCCGGCGACGCAGCGCCGTCGCTGGGGACGCCACGCAAATGTCACGATGAACCGCTCCCGAAGAAGCGGCCGACGCGCGCTCGCTACGACGCTGGCGGTTGAAACCGTTCGCGTGTTAACTCATAGCGAATCGTCCGCATTCCATCTTCGATAGGCCCATCACCGGCAAACACGAACCCGCACTTCTCCATGACACGAATGGATGGTGTCAAACAAGGCAGCGTGTGGCCAATGACGAGGTTCACCGCCGGATGCTGAAATGCCCAGCGAATCAACGCTCGTGCCGCCTCCGTGCAATATCCATTCCGCTGATGCGCTTCCAGCATGCTGTATCCGATTTCCACCAGCCCATTTCTCGGAGAGCCCTTGAACCCGGCGTTCCCAACCAGGCCGCGCGGATCTCGACGAATGCAGAACCACAAATTCCAGCCAGCGTCTTCCGGTCCTGCTTTTAGCAGCGACGCCAAGAAGTTCTGCTGAGAATACTCATCATTCAAAGGTGGGGGCCAACTCTCGGGCCTCGGGACGTCGAGCAGTCGTGCGAATTCCGGCAATTTATTTATTTCAGCCTGCGCCAGCTCCACTGTAGCGGCCACGAGTTCGAGGCGAGTTGTGATCAGCCGAAGTTCGTGCATGCTTTTGGGCTAGCTTACTGATAGGGCGGTCGCACGTCCACCGAAGGGCTTCGAATAGCCGACAACTTGGCCGACCGGTGATTTCCGGTCGAGCGCGCGGAAAATACGGCCGATCAAGTACGCTTGAGATGAATCAGCAACTTGCGACTGCGAGCTTTCATCGCAGGCGTACCGCTCCGACTGGCCTCCTGCAGAATCTCGATCACCGTGGTCCGGATACCTGGCTCATCCTTCGCCAACTCGGCGAGTCCCTGAAGAGCGAAGGTCTTGACGATGGAACTTCGATCTTCCAGATAGCTCATCAATAAAGATATCGCCACCTGCCGTTCCCTCGCGCTCAGCAGGAGCCGTGGAACCATGGCCGCCAGATGCCAGCGCAATTCTTGCTCCGTGGCCTCGGTCATCAACCCTAGCAGTTCTTTCTTGTAGGGTTGGAGGAGCCCAGGATATTTCCGCGTGACCTTCTCGGCCGCGTCTGCGGCGCGCATTCGTACTAGGGGATCTGCGGACCACAAGCCTGCGATCAGCTTCGGAAAAAGTTTTGGGCCGCGGGACACAATTGCCGCGACTTGATCGGCACGGCCGATCGTTCGTCGATCCCCTCCCTCCAGAAGAGACAGGATATTTCTTCGCGGCATTGAGAGCAGCCAGGAGCATCCTATTGTATCGCGCAAGGTATCTTCGAACTCCTCTTCGGCGCCGCTGACTTTCCTCGGCACTCGTGTCAGAATCCAGCGCAGCCGGCTACACCGCCTGCTCTGGGCTATGAACATTTCCTCCACCTCCTGCCGAACCGTTGTGGTGGCCGCCCTCGCTGGCTTGCTCGGCAGCGTTTCCGCTCTCCCTCTTCCGCTGCCGGCGCGCTCCCAGGATGCGGCGCCGCAGTCGCAAGCCGAAGCCATAACCAAAAAGCCGCGCGGCGCGGAAATCGTGATTCACGGCGGCTATCCGGAATTGCACGTTGCCGGCGAGCCGTTTTTCATTCACTCCGCAGCATTTTTCTACGACCGGATTCCGCGGGATCTCTGGAATCCAGCGCTCGATCGCTATCGCAATCTCGGCATCAATACGATCGATCTCTACATTCCGTGGAACTGGCATCAGCCGCGCGAAGGTGAATTCGATTTCGAAGGCAAGACGAATGCGCGGCGCGATTTGCGCGGCCTCCTTCGCTTGATCGCCGCGAAAAATCTCAAGCTCATCGCGCGCCCCGGCCCTCTCATCCTGAACGAATGGCGGCTCGGCGGTTATCCCGAATGGCTCCTTACGCGCCCCGACTATCCGGCTGCGGACAAAATGGACGAGATCGATCGATTGGAAGGCCGCTATCCGCCGCTGGCCGCTCTGAACACGCGCGACGCCGAAGCCGCCGCCGAAGGCTGGCTCGGCAATCCCACGCACATGGCCTACGCGCGGAAATGGCTCGAAGCTGTCGCCCGCGAGCTTGCGCCGTACAGCGCGGCCTCCGCCAGCACCGGCAACAGCCCCGCGAAATTGACGCCGGAAGGAGCGACGGTTGAATCGATCGTGCCATTCAACAAACCGCTCCTCTTCGTGCAGCTCGACGATGACGCAGCCGGCGGCCGCACCAATACTATTGGCCCGAATTTCTGGCGGTATATGGAGTCGCTTCGTGAAATGCTGCGCGCGGGAGGTCTCGACGCCTCCGTTTTCGTCAATCCCACCGACATGCGCGTTCCCGCATCCGGCGCGGCGCTGGAGCACCCTATCGCCGTGATGGGCCAATGGTATTTGCATCCTTCCTCGCACGCAGATGAACTCGAGCAGCAATTCACGACGCAGGATGCCGCGACGATCGAATTCTTCACCGAAAAACTGAAGACGCAGCCGGCTTTTCCTCCGGCGCTCATTGAATATCAAGCGGGATGGTACGCTCCCGGCGACGACGATCGTCCCATCGACAGCCCGCCGGCGAACACGCTCGAAAGCTCGCGCCTCTTTCTCGCGTACGGTCTGCACGGCATCAGCTACTTCCCGCTGCAGGATACGGTCACACCCGCCGGCGAATCGGTTCCTTGGGTGAATCGGGCCTATCTCTGGGGCGCGGCCTTCGATCCGGACGCGCACCGCCAGCGCCGCGCTGACGCCGTCCAACGCAACGCCGATTTCCTGAAGCAATGGGGGCCGCAGCTCGCGGCGTCGCACGAGCGCGCCGATTTTGGGCTCGTCGATCCGCTCGGCGCATACGCGGAGGCGTCGCTCACGCCCGAAGATGTCCTTCGCGTCTCCGATGCGCTGCTGAAAATCGAGCGGCTCGCGCAGCTCATTCATGTCTCGAGCGAACTTCTCGATCCCGAAAATCAGCCGGGCGAGCAATTGCGGCGCGATGCGCTTCTTTTTCTTCCGGTGTTCGATTCCGCCGGCGTGCCGCTTCCACTTTCGGAAAAAGCGCAGCACAATCTCGTCGAATACGTCCGCGGCGGCGGGACGCTTCTGATTTTTCCAACCCGCCCACCAGGAGCCGTAATTGGTGAGCTCTGGAGCCAGGCGCCCGCCGGGAGCAACGCGCCCGCGGACATCGTTTCCGCCGCGTGGAAATTCGGCTCGGGCCGCGTCATCGAGTCATCGAAGGATTTCTTCTCGTGGGTGAATTTGAACGCCGGCTTCGATGAAAATCGCGCGCAGGAGAGCGCCGCGTTCTCGATACAGGCATTTGGATCGTTGCTGCAGGAAGCCGGCATCCATCCCGCAGTCATTGTCACCGGCAATCCCGCGTACGCCAGCGATCTGGTGGTAACGGAACTGGTGAGCAATGACGGCAGCGAGCCGCTCGGCATTCGAAGCGGCGGGACCGGCTGGCTGAGCGTGACAAATTTTAACTCCGACGATTCGCTCGACGCCCCGCTCGAGATTCTTCCGCCAGCCGCGTCTTCGACGGGCAATATTCCGCAGCGCACCCTGCTGACCGTCACCATTCCCCCGAAGGAATCGCTGCTCTTGCCGTTGAATATCCCCATCTGCTCGGAGGTGGCCGATCTCGCCTCGTGCAAGGATGCGGTCGTCACGTCGGGCGCGGAATATCTCGGTGCCGTGCGCGAAGGTAAATCGCTCGAGCTCAGTTTCTATGCTCCGGCTCGCGCCGACGTTCGCCTTCATCTCGACCATCAGCCCACGCGCGCCACGATGCAGGATTCGACCGTCGAAGCGGGGTGGGATCAGAGCAAGCAGGAGCTCTCGTTTTCCATTCCACGCGGCGCATCGCCGCAATTTCTCCGCGTGCTCAAGGTGCAATTGCCTTACGTTCCCCACGCGCCGCAGCTCGCGCATGAGCCCGAACATGCCCCCGGTGAATTCGAGTTGGCCGTGACGAACGCGGTTCGGCTGCCGCTCGGGCCGAGTGCGAACGTCACGCCGTTTCCACCGCTCGTCGTGGTGGATGATCCGCGCAACGTGCGCGTCGTTTTCGAGGCTTCGAATCCGAGCCGGGAACATCCCGGCGACCTCACCCTCAACATCACCGGGCCGTATCGTGGGACGACGGATCTGAGAATAGTAGCCGGGCAAATCGGGGTGGCCGACGCAACGCTCAAACCCGCGCCCAATTCAAACGCGGCGGTCCCCAGCGTTCCCGACATCGACGGCCTGCTTCACGGCGATATCGAATTGCACGAAGGGAAAATCCGCGACCACTCGCCGATCGCGTTTGTCACGCTGAAGGACTCGGGCGTCACCGCCTACCGCTGCGATTTCGACGGCGATGGCGAGAAGGAATGGGTGCTCGAAAATTCGGGATTGCGGCTGATCGTTTCCCCGGCCAGCGGCGGCCGGGCGCTGGCGCTCGTCGACAAAGCCACCAGCTTCGACGTCTTCTCGAGCGTCGGCGCCCTGCGCGACAATTTTTCCTATACGCCGAATCCCCCGGATGTCTCTCCCGAACGCGCTCGCGGCCGTTACGGCCTCTTCAATCGCAGTTACGCGGCCGATTGGATCGCGGACGGAAAGAATACCGCATTGCATCTCCGCTATCGCGCGCCCGATATCTATCCGCATGGCGCCGAGATTGAAAAAACGATCGAGCTCGATGGCGGCGATTCGATGCACATTGACTATCGCGTGGCGCTCAGCGCGCCGTCAGATTCACCGGCGGCGAAGGACGCCGAGCCGAGCGCGAATGCAAATGAACCGCGGCCACAATCGTTCGTTGCCGTGCAATCAATCCCGGCGATCGCCGAAGGCTCCCGCATAACGCGCCTTTGCTGGAACGAACGGCACCCCGCCGAGGCGCCGGCGAATCCTCCGGCTTCCGGGATAATGAAGAAAGGCCAGGCTGCCACGACAGAGTCGGCCGCGGCCCCGCAGACATCCGGCCAAACGCATTGCGAAAACTTTGCGCCCGGCGGCGCGATCGTCGAAGTCCCCATCGATGCCAAGCATCTCGAGCTTCGCGCACCCGGGCGTCCCGGCCTCGCCCTCGATTGGGAGTCAGGCCGGATGTCCGTCGAGCCGAAGCGCTTCTCCGTTCTTCTGCGGCTGACGTTCCCTTCGCTCGCGGCAGGCGCCGAAATGAAGTCCACGCTGCGCTTTCACGTTCTGCCCGCCGAGTGAGCCGCGCAGGAAAGGAACCCGGCCGGGTGAGACTCGCGCAACGACCTTCTGCTAGAATCCGGGCAGCTTGCACCCGCATTCGATAGGAACAGGAGACCTACAGATGGCACAGAATTTTCAGAATCACGCGAAGTTCGTTCCGGCGTTCCATTTCTTCGTCCTGCCGGTGCTCCTCATCAACGTCGGCTGGTCGGTCTATTACGCCGTGAAGTATTTCTCGGTCGGCACCGCTTTTGCAGTGCTCGTGGCCGTCGCGCTGCTCTTGCTTGCGCTTCAAGCGCGCATGTTTGCGCTGGCGGTGCAGGATCGCGTGATCCGTCTCGAGATGCGCCTGCGCATGCAGCAACTGCTTCCCGCGGATTTGAAGCCGCGCATCGTCGAGTTCACCCCCGCGCAACTCATCAGCTTGCGCTTCGCGAGCGATGCCGAGCTGCCCGAACTCGCGCGCAAGGTCCTCGCTGACAATGTCACCGACCGCACCACCATCAAGAAAATGGTGCAGAACTGGCAGGCGGATGAACTTCGAGCGTGACCGCACCAGCTCGCAGGCAGCCAGCGCTCGCGCCGCTTCATGCATCTAAGCCGTTGAGGAAACTCCCAGTGAGAACGATTGCCGTTTTTGCGGCTGCCGGATTGTTCGCCGCCGCGGGCGTGGCCCGCGCGCAAACCTCCGGGCCCGTTGAGCCGCCGCCGAAATACGAAACGAAGACGATTGCGCCGCAGCCCAAGGTGGTTGCGCCGCCACCCGTTCCCGTCGACGACATTATTCATCGCTTTGCGGCCAACGAAGACCGCATGAAGAAGGCTTACGACGAATACGCCTTCGATCAATCCGTGCGCGTCCAGGAGATGAGCGATCCGGGTGGTGCGTACATCGTCGAGGGCGAGATGTACATGAAGTCCGATGGGCAGCGTTACGAGCGCATCGTGAAGCAGCCGGTCTCGACGCTGAAGCAAACCGCGTTCACGCTCGAAGACGTGAAGACGATCGTCAGCCTGCCTCTCTTCGTTCTCACCACCGATCAGCTCCCCAACTACAACCTGAGATACGAAGGCGTGGAAAAACTCGACGAACTCAACACCTACATCTTTCGCGTACAGCCGAAACAGGTTTCGCGCAAGCAGGCCTTTTTCGACGGCGTGGTTTGGGTGGACAATCGCGACTTCGCAATCGTCAAGAGCTCGGGCAAATTCGTGCGCGAGGTCGAACCCGAAGGCGCGCCACTGCCGTTCACGATGTTCGACACGTACCGCGAAAATATCGACGGCAAATACTGGTTCCCGACGTACATCAGCTCCGACGATTTCATCAGCGTGCCCGGCGGTCAGAATCTGCCGATGCGCCTGGTCGTGCGTTCCAAGAATTTCGCGCCGAATCCTATCGCGGTGAAGGCCGCGGAATCGACGACGGCTCCGGCAGCTCCCGGCGCGACTTCCCCGCCTCCCACGCCGCACAATTAATTTGCACCTCGAGAACGACAGGCGACGCACGCAACGCTCGTGAAGGCCAGACGCCGCAGAGGCTACGCGTCAATTGCCTCCATCCATTCGGGAAGCTCGGCGACGGAATCGAGCATGAGGTCGGGCCGCGCCGCGCGCACTCGCGCTGCCGTGGGGAACGGGCCGCAGACGCCGATCACCCGCACTTTCGCGCGACGCGCCATTTCAACGTCCTCGGGCGAATCGCCCACGTAGACGCACGCCTCCGGCGGCAAATCGAGCGTCCGCAGCGCGAGGATCAGCGGCGCGGGATGGGGCTTGCGCCGGGACGCATCTTCCGCGCACACGCACGCGGCAAAATGTGCGGCCAGGTTGAATTTGCGCAATTGCTGATGAACGCGGCGGCGATTGCCGCTGGTCACGATGCCGAGCGTGAAATTCGGCGCGAGTTGCCGGATCGCGCGCCTTGCGCCAGGCAAGAGCGCGGGCGATTCCTTTTCGTACGCGCGATGCCACAAGAGATCGGCCTTCTCCCACATCTTGCGCGGCAGCTTAGCGGCGCGGTAGACGCGATGCCAGTTCGGCGAATAGTGGCGTTCGAGCTCGCTCATGCCCCAGTCGATGTCGAGATCGCGAAACATCCGCAGGTACGCGCGAGAATCGGCGCGATAGGAATTCAGGAGCGTGCCGTCCCAATCGAAAAGCACTGCGCGCGCGGGAAAACGGGAACGATTCACGGGAATTTTATGGTAGCAGAGATCGGAGAGAGGCGCTCAGTGCGCCGTGGCGAGCGACTCATAGCGCATCGGGAGCGTGTCGTCGCGCTTAAATGCGATGTCATCGAACGTGGCTGCGTAGCCGCGCCAGCCGGGCGTGTCGCAATCTTCCACGCGCACGACGTGTGCCGCTGTGCGCATGAGCACGCTGCCCTGGCCCAGCGGCCGGCCGATCAACCCCACTTCCATTTCGATCGCGGCGCCGTTTTCAATTTCGCGCGGCGCGAGAAAAAATACGCCGCTCGAACTGATATTCTTCGTGACCAGCGTAGTCGGGAAGGGCTGGGCCTGGCCGTTAACGCTAATGAGTCGAAGCGGAAGATTCAGTGGGGCGCGTGGGCTGCAGCGGCGCTCAAACGCGAGTCCCACGGCGTGCGTGGGCACAAGAAAGATCCTGCGGGGACGAACGGTTTCGAGTCTCTTCAGGGGTTCGGCGCGATTTTCCACAGGTCTGTGGGAAACGCCGCCACCTAGCTGCCCCAATGGATCCCGCGCAGCCGCCATTTTGTGAAGACCCCCCAAGGTCGCCCGGCACAGAGCATGTCGAGTGGGTGAACTATCTCGAATTCTGCAACTTAGGTCAACGCGGAGAGATGACGGCTTGGTTCAAAGAGTAAACAGATTCTTCGCATTTTGTTCGCTCGCCCCGCGCGATCCGCCTTCGCGTAGCTCGAATTTCGTCGCTACCCTCCCGCGGAACGGCGCGTCCAATTTGGCCAGATTGCCCGCAAGAATCGGATAGCCAGCGCGCCCGCGATTCTGTAATTTGGGGACATTGAGAGCAACCGATGAGCGCCCTGCACAATCACGCCGCCGCAAGAATCAACCGCGATCCTGATTCGCGCTGGCACGCCGTGCAAACGCGTGATCGCATCGCCGACGGCGCGTTCGTCTACGCCGTACGCTCAACGGGAATCTATTGCCGGCCATCGTGCCCTTCGCGCAAACCGAGCCGCGGCCAGGTGGCTTTCTTCCGCCTGCCCGAGGATGCCGAGCGCAAAGGCTTCCGGCCGTGCCGGCGGTGCCGGCCGCATCAGGCGGAGCAAGACGATCCGCAGGCAGCTGCGGTCGCGCGCGTCTGCCGCTATATCGAAAACGTTCTCGCCGGTTCGAACGGAGCGGATA
Organism: uncultured Acidobacteriota bacterium; assembly: GCA_963771905.1. Classification (GTDB taxonomy): domain Bacteria; phylum Acidobacteriota; class Terriglobia; order Acidiferrales; family UBA7541; genus Palsa-147. Next base: position 494,374 of record CAVYVI010000009.1, on the reverse strand, counting down.
GTGCTGCGGCGCTCACGCTTTCGGCTCTCGCGCCCCGTGCCGGGCTCAGCGCGCATCAACTCGAGCGCGCTTTCCGCCGCACGATCGGCGTAACCCCGCGGCAATATGTCGATGCACACCGCATGCGCCGCTTGAAATCGCGATTGCGAAAAGGAGATAACGTGACCACCGCACTTTACGACGCCGGATTCGGCTCCAGCAGCCGCCTCTATGAACGCGCACCGGAACAGCTCGGCATGACGCCCGCGACGTATCGCCGTGGCGGGGCCGGAATGCATATTCGCTATACCATCGCCGCTTCGCCTCTCGGACGCGTCCTCGTCGCCGCAACCGAGCGCGGCATCAGCGCGGTCTATCTCCACGGCAATGACGCGAAGCTCGAATCCGAACTTCGCCGGGAATATCCCCGCGCGGAAATCGAGCGCGATCGCCACGCCCTCGAAGACTGGGTGCACGCCATCGTCGAACACCTTCGCGGACGCGAGCCGCGCCTCGATCTGCCCACCGACGTGCAAGCGACGGCGTTTCAGCGCCGCGTCTGGGAAGAGTTGCGGCGAATTCCGTACGGCACGACGCGCACTTACACGCAAGTGGCGCGCGCGATCGGCCAGCCAACCGCGGTGCGAGCCGTCGCGCGCGCGTGCGCTACGAATCCAACCTCCATCGTCGTGCCGTGCCATCGCGTGGTGCGCGAAGACGGCAATCTGGCCGGCTATCGCTGGGGAATTTCGCGGAAACAAACGCTTCTCGAGCATGAATCCGCGCGAGCCAGGAAGGCGGCGCGCTGATCGAGTCGCGGCGCGCGCCGCCACCGCAAGTCATTCGCCCCGGGGTGGTCTGACATGTCTGAAAAATCTGCGCAGGAAAATCCGGAGAAAGCTCTGCTTCTCGGTGCCGGCACGCGCCGCGATGTGTGGGCGGAGACTGAACGTCTGATCGAGAATTACGTCACGACGGTCGCGGATCGGCCGGTCGTGACCGAGATGACCCTGCCGGAAGTTCGCGACCTGCTCGCTCGAGTCGATTTCGCGAAGCCGCTACTGCCTCTCGATGCACTCCGCCTTGCGGCGGAAGGTCTCGCGCGCACGCAAGTCAACGTCGGGCATCCGCGCTACTTCGGGCTCTTCAATCCCGCGCCCACCACGATGGGAATCGCGGCCGATACGCTCGTCGCAGCGCTGAATCCGCAACTCGCGGTATGGAAGCACGCGCCCTTCGCCGTCGAAGTCGAAAACTTTCTGATCCGCGCGTTCGGCGAGCGCTTCGGATATTCGCCGGGCGAAGTGGATGGCACATTCGCCTCAGGCGGCTCCGAAGCGAATCACACCGCTCTTCTGACGGCGTTGACGGCGAAATTTCCCCGCTGGCAGAGCGAAGGATTGCGAGCGCTTGCCGCGCAGCCGGTGTTCTACGTTTCCTCGGAGAGCCATCACTCGTTTCACAAGATGGCGCGATTGACCGGGCTCGGCGACGAATCCGTGCGCATAATTCCGGTGGACGCGAAATTGCGAATGGACGTGCCGGCGCTTCGTTCCGCAATCCAGGACGATCGGAGGCGCGGCTTCGCTCCTTTCATGGTCGTCGCAACAGTGGGAACAACGAGCGCAGGCGTCATCGATCCGCTGCCGGAATTGGCTGAAGCGGCTGCGAGCGAAAATCTCTGGCTGCATGCCGATGCCGCGTGGGGCGGCGCGGCGGCGCTCGTTCCTGAATTGCGCCCGCTCCTGAATGGCATCGAACGCGCGGACTCGATCACCCTCGATGCGCACAAATGGCTGTCCGTTCCCATCGCGGCCGGAGTGTATTTGACGCGCCACGCGGACATTCTCGGCCGGACGTTCCAGATCGCCGCCGCCTACGTGCCGCCGAAAGCCGACGGCGTCGAGGATCCGCTGGCGCATTCCCTGCAATGGTCGCGGCGATTCATCGGATTGAAGCTGTTTCTCTCGCTGAGCGTCGCGGGGTGGGACGGTTACGCCCAAGCGATGCGTCACATGACCGAGATGGGCGCGGAGTTGCGGCGGGAACTCGCGGCCAACGGCTGGAACATCGCCAATGCAACGCCGTTGCCGGTCGTATGCTTCACGGACGCGCGGAATCCACAACGGAATTCCGCCGAGGAGCTCGAAGCCATCGTGCGTGACGTCGTCTGCTCGGGTCACGCCTGGATTTCGACCACGCGCATCGGCGCGGGCCAGCCCGTCCTCCGCGCGTGCATCACGAATTACCGCACCACGGCCGAAGATCTGAACATTCTGATTCGCGCTTTGGAAGATGCCCGGCAGCGATTGACGAACAGCGCGGCGAACAAAACTTCAGCCGACTAGCCCTGCGGCTTGATTTTCTCCGCGCCCTTCGGCCAGTGCGGTTTAAATTCGGACTCGTTGATCTGCGGATTGCGAACGATGTTCGTGTACTTCACGATAAAATAATCTTCCGAGCCGGTTTCAAAGAATTGCTGCTGCACGGGAAGCCACGTCGTCTCTTCGATCCAGAGCTGAATTTTCGATATCTGGTCTCGCATCGCTTCTGATTTGGGCGTGAGCTCGAGCTCCGCCACTTTTTCCCCGTCGATGACAGGCTCTCCCAGCAGCGTCACCAGATAGCCCTTTTTCAACTCGCGCCCAGGAGTTCCGAACCCGAGTAGCAAATACTGGTCGGCGAACGCCTTGTATTTCCCGAGATTGAATTCCTCGACTCGATTGAGTTTGGGATTGAAGATAAACAAAGAATCGCCGGTTCGAAGGATCGTCCGCTCGTCCGGATTCTTCAGCTCGAGCCGCATCTTGTCGCCGTGGACGAGAATGGTGCCCGACTCGGTGGACTTGTCGTTCACCACCACGGTAACTTTCGTCCGCTCGACATCGGCCGAAAGGCCGTGAAAATCACGCGCCTGATCGTCGAGCTGCTCGAGCACCCGTTCGAGCGACGCCGAATGCTTCTGCGGCGCGGCAACGCCCGCCACCGCGATCATCGCCGCAAACACTCCCACGAGCCAGGTTCGAACCAAGAAATTCTCCTTGCGCCCTCCGCCCCGAGGGCACAAAACCCACGAATCATAGCACACCAGATTGGACGGATTTCGCCGCCATAGGGTTCCAGCAGCGGGCACATGCGAGCGTTTGCGCGGGGAGTTACAGCTTTACCGAGACGTCGTAAAACTGCACCGAACCGTCATCGCCGCGCACGGGATCGATCTGGCTGACTTGAAACGTCCGCCCTTTCAGATCGTCCACCGTGCGGCCGAGAATTTCGTGCGTTTCTTCCTCAAGCTCCGGCGTGGCCTTCTGCGCGCGTTTATTGGGCGCCAAAGCGCTGGCGTTCAGGCGATACGTCCGCGTCTTCGCGGCATCATCCTGTTGCAGGAGTTGGACCGCAGCAGCCTGCGCTGCAACCACGGTGGTCTGGGGCTCATCGTTGAACCATCGCCGCGGCGTCACCAGCACAAATATCAAAATCGCGACGATCATCACGTCATACGGCCAGCTCCCGCGCTCGTACGACCAGAATAGCGTACGAACGATGCCGCGCCAGAGTGTGCGCATCTCAGTCCGCTGCGGCTGCCGCATCAACAACGAGGCCGTCGCGCATGTGCAGGACGCGGTGGCCGTACGCCGCCGCTTCGGGATTGTGGGTGATCATGACGATCGTCTGACCCAGGTCGCGGTTCAATTGGCGCAGCATATTCAAAACGTTTTCCGAGCTTTTCGTATCGAGATTCCCCGTGGGTTCGTCCGCGAGAACGATTTTCGGCTCATTAATAATCGCTCGCGCAATCGCCACGCGCTGCTGTTCCCCGCCGGAAAGTTCGGAAGGCTTGTGCTTCAAGCGGCCGGCCAGTCCCAGCATCGAGGTCACTACTTCGAAATGGTGCGGATCAAAGCCGTCGCCGTGAATATGCTGCGCGAGCGCGATATTGTCCTGCGCGGTGAGCGTGGGCAAGAGATTGAATTTCTGGAAGACGAAGCCGACTTTGTGCCGGCGAAGTTTCGTCCGCGCGGCATCGCTGAGCGCCGAGAGATCGTTGCCGTCGAGAAGCACGCGCCCGCGCGTCGCGCTGGCGAGGCCTCCAATCACGTGCAGAAGCGTTGATTTACCGCAACCCGACGGGCCCATGACGGAGACAAACTCACCCGGCAGCACATCCACACTGACGCCGCGCAACGCCGGAACATCGAGCTGGCCCGAGCGATACACCTTCCACAGATTTTCGGTTTTGAGTATGGGTTCCAACACCAACTCCCGAAAGGAACTTTCCGCTTCAAGGGATGGCTCAATTCTAGTCGCGATTTCCATTTCTGCCTACTCCAATTGCAGGTGGCAGCCCACTCCCGGGCGCGCAAGATGCGGTTAACACGCTGGCGCGAAGACAGTTATGAGACTTCGTACAAAGAAGATTCGGTTACAAGATTGTTCGCCGCGGCGGATTCCCAATCCTCTGCCGCCAGGACACAAGCCCGCGCTCAGAGCGAAAATCGAGTGGCATTGGCGTCAAGCGGGGAGTAGGGGCTTGGGAGGATTAAACGTACGCACGGAAGGCGCGTCCAATTCGAATTGCCGCTGCGCGAGATGACGCGCGCGGAAATGCATCTTCGCGCGGCGCCCCCATTCGCGAATGAAGTAGTAATTGAGCGCGCCGCCGACTGCGCCGCTCAGGATGGGGATCAGCCGCGCCGTCCATTTCTCCGCGATCTCCGCTCCCATCCGCGCCGCAACGCGCTCCATGACGCGCGGCACGAATCGCTCGATCACTTCCTTCTCGAGCAAATCTCGGCCGAGATCGAGGCCCGCGGCCGTTCCCGCGGCGATCCATAGCTCAATGACCTCTTCCTCGGTCGAATATTCGAAACCGTAGATCAAGCTGAGCTTCTGCAGCATGCGCATCGCGATGATGGAGAGGAAGCTGATGTCCGGCAGAACGGTCAGCATTCCGCCCATGCCCACGCCGGCGCCTTCGAGCGCCGCGATTTTCTTCGATGCGGAGATGGTCTGATCGGCTACGTGGTCAATCGCGGCGACCGGCAGCAAAAACATGTCGCGGTAGGAAACAATCGGCAGTCGGTGCGCCCGGCGGAGATGGTGCAGGTAGGCCGTCGAATCGAGCTTCACACCGTTATAGGCACGGGAAAGCCCGGAATAAATCGCACGGCGGAGCATCTCGCCGGCTTCCGAGCCTGAATTCGGCTTCCCCATGGCTCATTGTAACCGAAATCGCGGTGCCGCCGTAAAACCGCCCTGAAAGATTTCTCGGAGCAAATCGGCAGGTTACGTTCATTCTCCGGAATGCTTTTCGCGAAAGCCGGGATGGCGAGCCGGAGCGCGATGACGGAGTTCACGACTCACTTTGTCCAACCAGCGCAGCTCGCTTTGAAGTTGGCCGATCACCAGGCTGACCATCCAAATCGCCTCGTGGAATCGGTGGCCCACCTCGCGTCGAATGGCGCGAACAGTGATCTCTTCGCGGGCCAGTTCGTTCTCGAGGAAATTCCGGCGGCGGCGAATTTGCTTTCGAATGACGGCAGGTCGTGCCTGCCACGACAGCGCCATCCAGGTCAGGAACAGCGGCCGGTCGCGCTGCGTGGCCCAGTGCTCGCTTTCAAGCGCGCTCGCGAGTGCCGCGCGGCCCTTCGCGGTAGTTTCCATGACGCGCCGCTCGGGCCCGGCGAGAGGCTCGTCATTTTCCCCCGGCGCGGAGCAGCCCGAGCTGCGCCAGCTTTTCGAGCGAGTAGTACACCTGCGGCCGCGAAATGCCCGCCCAATCCCGCACCTGCCGCCGCTCCAGTTCTAGATTTGCCTCATAGCCGTGCATCGGCCGTTCCGCGAGAACGCTGAGCAGGACGAGGTCCGGCGTTGTCAGGCTGCGTTTCTTAACGCCGGCCATCGCGCGCCTTTCGCTTGCGGCTCCAATACCACCATTGGCATTTCTCCGCCGCAAGCATCGGATTCCGCGCCTGGGCCACGGCCGAGCAGAAAACATCCAGACAGCAGATATCGATGCTCTGTCCGGTAATGCGGCAGAGCTTCTCGTAAAGCCGCTGCGGGTCGCGCCGCGCCAATTGCCCCACCGTGCGGATGCCCAAGAGTTCAAAATCGCGAAACATGGCCGGCCCGATGGAGATCAAGTCCTGCAGTCGGCGTTGTGTGGCTGGCATGAAAAACCTCCTTGACGCGAACGTGAAAATGTCTTATGGTCACTCTAGTCTAGTTTAGACTACTTCGCTTGGCAAGGAGAAACAACATGAAAATCAACAAAATTACCGCGGTGCTCTTCGCGGAAGATCTTGCGCCCTGCGTGAAATTCTGGGCCGAACGCGCCGGCTTCCAGAAAACCATCGAAGTTCCCGATGGAAACAATCTCGCTTTCGTGGCCCTTCAAAAAGATGGCGTCGAGCTGATGTATCAATCCTTCGCAAGCGCCGACAAGGATTTTCCGGCAATTTCTCGCGCCGTGCGGCAGGGGCCGACCTTCCTCTACATCGACGTGGAAAATGTCGATGAGTTCATCGATGCCATGGAAGGTGTGCAAGTGTCCATGCCGGTGCGCACGACCTTCTACGGCGCAAAGGAATTTGGCGTGAAGGACCCGGCTGGGCATTACATCACCTTTGCACAGCAGGGCGTGGCGGCCGCCGCGCACTGAAATGGAGCGTCGCGTGGAGCGCTGGCCGCGCCTCAAGCAATTCTCCGCAAGTTATAAGACAATAGAGGCGTGAGCCAATCCAGCACAACAGCAGCGCCGGTATCGCGCGTGCCGCCATCGGCCGCCGCGGGCGCGCCCGCGAAGCCAACCAAGCCGATCGGCATCGGCGGCCTCATCAAGCTGTTTCCCGAAGTCTGGGTTTTCGTCAAGCCGCAGCGCCGTCTGTTTCTCCTGGGACTCGGCTTGATGGTCATCAATCGCGTCGCCGGACTCGTCCTTCCCGCGGCTTCCAAGCCATTTTTCGACAACGTCCTCGGCAAGCACCAGACGCAACTTCTGATTCCCATCATGCTCGCGATTCTCGGCGCGACGGCGATTCAAGGCGTCACATCCTTCACGCTGACGCAGCTTCTCTCGAAGGCCGCGCAGCGCATGATCGCCGAGCTTCGCCGCCAGGTGCAGGCGCACGTGGGCCGTCTGCCCGTCTCGTTTCACGATGCCAACAAGACGGGCGCGCTCGTCACGCGCATCATGAACGACGTCGAAGGACTTCGAAATTTGATCGGCACGGGCCTCGTGGACTTTGCGGGGAGCCTGATGACCGCGACCTTCGCGCTTTTCTTCCTGCTTCGCATCAGCGCCTTCATGACCGGCGTGGCCTTTGCAATCCTCGCCGTTTTTGCCCTGGCGCTCAATAAAGCCATCGGGACGATTCGTCCGATTTATCGCGCGCGCTCGAAATTGAACGCGGAAGTGACCGGACGCCTGACGGAATCACTCGCCGGCGTGCGCGTCGTGAAGGGCTATCACGCCGAGGAGCGCGAGGAAAATGTTTTTGCCGGCGGCGTGAAGCGCCTGCTCGAAAACATTCTGAAGACTCTGACGGCCACTTCGGTGATGAGCCTGTCTTCGACGGTGCTCATCGGCATCGTCAGCGCGCTCATCATGTATCTCGGCGCGAAGCGGATTTTTGCGGGCACCATGACGCCCGGCTCTTTGATTTCCTACATCGCCTTCCTGGGATTGCTCGTCGCGCCCATCGCGCAGATCGTGGCCATCGGCACCCAGCTCACCGAAGGTATGGCGGGGCTCGAACGCACGCGCGAGCTTCTGAAAGAAAAGCCCGAGGACGCCGACCCGCGCCGCACCGCGGCCATCGCCGTCATTCGCGGCGAAGTCGCCTTCGATCATGTGAGCTTCGCTTACGCCGAAGGCAAGGAAGTCCTGCACGACATGAGTTTTTCCGCAGAGCCGGGAACGGTGACGGCGCTCGTGGGTCCGTCCGGCGCGGGTAAATCCACCATCATCGGCTTGACTGCGGCATTTCACACGCCGGCCACCGGCCGCGTTCTCGTTGATGGCACCGACCTCTCGACCGTGCGGCTCGACAGTTATCGCACGCAGCTCGGCGTCGTTCTCCAGGATACGTTTCTCTTCGACGGCACCATTCGCGAGAACGTCGGATTCTCGCGCCCTGACGCGACCGAAGACGAGCTTCTCGCCGCTTGCCGCATCGCGCGCGTCGACGAATTCGCGGAGACCTTCGAAAACAAATACGACACGGTGGTCGGCGAACGCGGCGTCAAACTCTCGGGCGGCCAGCGCCAGCGCATTTCGATCGCGCGTGCGATTCTGGCCGATCCGCGGATTCTCATTCTCGACGAGGCGACCTCGAGCCTCGATTCCGAATCCGAAGCGCTCATCCAGCAGGGATTGTCGTATCTCATGCGCGGCCGGACCACGTTTGTGATCGCGCATCGTCTCTCGACGATTCGCCGCGCCAATCAGATTCTCGTCATCGAAGCCGGCCGCATCATCGAACGCGGCACCCACCAAACGCTCTACGCTCTCGGCGGGCGTTACTTCGATCTCTACACCAAGCAACACGGCCTTGAATCGAATCTCTTTCTCGCGCCCGGCGAGGGCGACACGATTCCGAGCGGTCTCGCGAAGGATGAAAACCGCGCCGCAGACACCGAAAACGACGGCGCGCGCGCCGCGGAACTTCTGCGCGGCCGCCAGTCGTAATGGCCTCGCCGAGCGACGATGAGCGAAACAGCGCGGGCCTCTGCGCCGACTGTCTTCACGCGCAAAGAATAGTTTCCGAGCGCGGCTCGACGTTTGTCCTTTGCCGCCGCTCCTTCACCGAACCCCAATACCCGAAATATCCAGCTCTGCCAATCCGCGCATGCCCGGGATATGAACGGCCTTCCCTGAAATCTCCCGCGTAATGCGCCGTAACTCGTTTTGCATAGGTTTCTACGGCTGGCACCAGGCCGACAAATTCTTCGCCGCGGTTTGCTCACCAGCGGTTTAGCCACTAACGCATCTCTGCGTATGCTGCCCACTCTCGGAACGGAGTCCTGCGACGCCGTAGGCGCCGCGCTTAGGCCGCAGTGGAGGGAGTAGCAAGCGACGGAGTTTTGCACGATTCTCGTCCCGACGGCATCCTCGCGAATGCCTCCGCCGTTTGCATTACTTCCGGGTTGCCCGTGACTCGATAGCAACGCGGTAGTGTTGAGCTTGTGCGAAGCTCAAATGAGTACATTGGCGATTTTGAGTCAACCGAGGAAGCGTTCTGTTGTCCAGATTTCAGAGTCACGACCTGGGCACTTTGCATCGATCCGCCGTTTGCCAAATTGATTCGGCGTAGCTGGTTTTGCTAAGGTCGTCGTCATGTCCGAGCGTTCCACCGAGCAGATACGCGAATTGCTCGACTCCCTTTATCGCGTGGATTCGAGACGAATCCTGGCAACTCTGATCCGCTTGCTCGGTGATTTTGATCTTGCCGAGGAGGCGATGCACGAAGCCTTTGCGGCTGCTCTGAGCCTGTGGCCGAGAAGTGGAGTACCCGGCAACCCGCGACCATGGTTGATTTCGACGGCCCGATTCAAAGCCATTGATACTCTGCGTCGACGGGCAAGATTTGATGCGTCGCAAGACGAGCTCGTGCGATATCTCGAAGCGCAATCGAGTTCCGCGGAAACGTCCAGTAAAGAGGACAGCCTTGAGGATGATGGCCTTGAGGATGATCGGCTGCGCCTGATTTTTACTTGCTGTCATCCGTCTCTCGCGCCGGAAGCGCACGTTGCGCTCACCTTGCGTGAGGTGTGCGGGCTGACCACCGAGGAGATCGCCAAGGCGTTCCTCACCACTCCACGCACGCTGGCGCAGCGCATAGTGCGCGCAAAGGCAAAGATTCGAGACACACCGATTCGGTACGAAGTGCCGACACCGCAGGAATTGCCGGAGCGACTCGGCGCGGTGCTTCAGGTCGTCTACCTCGTATTTAATGAGGGCTACTCCGCTGCGGCGGGAGCGGAAGTAACGCGGGCCGAGCTGACTGGCGAAGCGATTCGATTGGGCCGGTTGCTGGCCGAACTCCAGCCAGAGCCGGAAGTCATGGGGCTGCTGTCCCTGATGTTGCTACACGAATCCCGTCGCGCCGCGAGAACATCGCCGACTGGAGAGCTGATTTTGCTGGAGAACCAGGATCGCTCGCTCTGGAACCGGGAGCAGATCGCGGAGGGGGTTGCATTGCTGGAGAAATCCCTGCAGTCCCGCCGCTTCGGCTCCTACACACTGCAGGCTGCGATTGCGGCCGTTCATGCGGGGGCGGAATCGGTCGCTGTAACCGACTGGCGGCAGATTGTTGCGCTTTACGACCAGTTGGTACGAATTCAGCCTTCGCCCGTGGTGCAGCTCAATCGCGCTGTGGCAATTGCCATGCGCGATGGTCCGGCGGCCGGCCTGGCGCAGATCGACGCGGTGCTGGAACATGGCGAACTGGCCGATTATTATCTGGCGCATTCCGCCCGTGCCGATATGTGCCGCAGGCTCGGCAGGACAGCTGAGGCTCGGTCCGCTTATGAGAAAGCTCTGGCCCTGACCCAACAGGAACCAGAGCGGCAATTCCTGCAAGAGCGGATTCGACAGCTAGAATAAAAACCTCGACGACCTGTCGAATTCAGGTGGGACCGTTCGACTATATGGTGAAGGCCGGGCAACCGGCCCGCCAGAAAGTGTTTCCCGGGTGATACGCGACACGAGGAATCTGCAAATCGCGTGTCGATTCCCCATCACCCCGTTCGACTAGTAAGTGGAGCCGCACCGCGCGACAGCGGACACGAAACGGGCGCCTCGCAACTTTCCAGGCCCAGCGCGGTCCAAGCCCTTATATAAAAGTAGCGGCCCTGACACGGTGTCCGCACAACACTCAAGGAGAAGAAAATGCGCTTCATGATGATCCACTTTCCGAAAGTCTACGAAACCGCGAAACCCGGCTGGGTACCCGACTTCAAAGAAATGGAGGAAATGGGCAAGTACAACGAGGAACTAGGGAAAGCCGGCGTGCTGCTCGCGCTCGACGGGCTGACCCCGCCCGCGACGATGAGCGCGCGCGTGACCTTCAAAGACGGAAAGTCGAAAGTCACCGACGGCCCGTTTCCCGAAACGAAGGAAGTGATCGGCGGCTTCTGGATTATTCAGGTGAAGTCGCGCGAAGAGGCGCTCGAATGGGCCTCGCGCATCCCGGCAAAGGATAACGAAATGGTAGTCGAGGTCCGCCGGCTGTTTGACTTAACCGACTTCGATCCCGAGACCCAAAAGGAGATCCGAAAGAGGTTCGGCGACGACGTAGCCGATGAGATGAAGCAATAAAAAAGCTCTCCGCGCTTTGTCGAATTTCGGTCCGGCCGTTCGTCTATGTAGTGAAGGCAGGGCAACCGCCCGGCCGGAAGACCGTTACAGGAAAGGGAGAAATCAAATGCCGAACTATTTGGTTGCTATTCACCACCCCGACGATTTCGATCCGTCCACCGAGACGGAAGCGACGATGCGCGATATCGACGTGCTCAACGAGGAGATGGTGGCTGCCGGTGTCCGGATTTTCGCGGGCGGCCTCACCCCCGTCCGCGAGGCGAAGTCGCTGCGGGCGCAGCCCGATGGGAAGGTGCTCGCCACCGACGGCCCGTACCTGGAGACCAAGGAGCACATCGGCGGTTTTTGGGTGCTGGAAGCCGCTGACCTGGACGAGGCGCTAGCGTGGGGGCGCAAGGCGGTGGTCGCCTGCCGGGCGCCGGTGGAAGTGCGCCCGTTTGGAATACCCGACTGAAACAACTCAGCGGCAGTGACAACACTGCCGGCGATGCCGGCCTGACGGCTGGCGTCGGGTGCCGCGAGCCAGGTCAGCATCCCTGCGTTCAAGTGGCATTACCTGGCTGATCGAGAACCGGGGGCACCCGTAAATCAAATAAAAGCAGATAGGACTCGAAGGAGCTCGGTCATGAGAAAAATCAACGTACTTGAATTTGTCTCCCTTGATGGAGTCATTCAAGCTCCTGGCGGACCCAAGGAAGACACCAGCGGCGGCTTCGAGTATGGCGGCTGGACCGTGCCGCATGGCGACGCCGCAGAAGGCGCGGCCATGAAAAAACAGATGAGGGCGCCGGCTGACGTCTTGCTCGGGCGGAAGACATTTGAAATGTTCGCAGCATTCTGGCCGCAACATGCCGACATTTGGCCGGAGGCCCAGACTGCGACCAAGTACGTGGCCTCGAACACCATTACTTCTTCCGAATGGAAGCCGACCGTGTTTCTGAGCGGCGACATCGCGAAAAAAATCGCTGAAATCAAGAAGCAGGACGGGCCGAACCTGCACGTGTGGGGAAGCGGGAATCTGGTTCAGACCCTGCTGAAGCATGATCTGGTCGACGCCCTATGGCTGAAGATATTTCCGGTTACGTTGGGCGCTGGGAAGAAATTGTTTGCCGATGGCACGATCCCGGCGGCGTTCAAGGTGACGGAAAGCACAGTCACCCCGAAGGGCGTCATTATCATCAATTACGAGCGCGCGGGCGCAGTCCTAACCGGAAGCATGTAAACATTCGCGCCGTGATGGTACATCCTTGACGACTATAAGGTGCACGATCCAGTGCGCAGGGCCTTACAGACACTGATACATACGAGGGAGGCGTAACCAAATGAGAAAGGTAATCTACGCAATCAACATTACGTTAGATGGCTGCTGCGACCACACCCACGGAGGCCCCGATGAAGAACTAATGGAATATTTCACAAACCTCGTCCGAGATGCTGGCCTGTTCGTCTATGGGCGTAAGACCTACGAATTGATGGTTCCTTATTGGCCGGATATCGCCAAAAGCGATTCGGAGACCAAAGTAGATAAAGATTTTGCCGAGGCGTTTGTCTCCAAAAAGAAGGTTGTTTTCTCACGATCATTAGCGAGCGCTGAAGGAGACAATACGAGAATTGTTCGCACCAATCTGCAGGACGAAATACTTAAATTGAAACAGGAGCCAGGCAAAAATATTTTAGTCGGCGGCGCGGATATTCCTTCACAACTTATAGCGCTCGGCCTGGTTGACGAATTTCGTTTTGTCGTTATGCCGGTACTTGCAGGAAAAGGGAAACGGTTGTTCGAAGGTATTAGCCTGGAGAAATTACAATTAAAACTTGTGGAGTCCAGGGTTTTTAAGTCATCAGGAAGTGTTCTGCTTCATTACCTGAAGCAATGACCGAAAAGAGACGCTTCAATTTCAGGAACGGGAGTCAACGATGAATAGGTTCACCAGGCGTGATTTTGTTCGCAGCGGTTTAGCGGCGGGAATTGGGATCGGCCTTGCGCCGGAATTGCTGCGCTCCGCCGTCGCCCGGCAGGCGCTTGCGCCTGCCGCGGGGGCGGACCCCTATGCAATGGTCGATCCGGAGTTGCTTGACGCAATCAAGAAATTCCCATTTCCCACTCAGAGCTTCACCAGCGAAACTCTCGTTGCCGGACGCAAATGGCCGGCGATGCCTCCGCTGCCTGCGCCGGCGCCGCAGCCATTTGAACGGCACATCCCCGGTCCATCGGGCGCCCCGGACTTGCGCCTGGTGATTGTCGATCCGGCTCCGGGCACGAAGGGGCGCCCCGCATTTCTGCATGTTCATGGCGGCGGGTATGTCGCCGGCTTCGCCGGACAATTCAATCCGTTTCTGCAAGCAGTGGCGCAGAATTGCGGATGCCTGGTCGTTTCGGTCGACTATCGCCTCGCGCCGGAAACTCATTTCCCGGGATCGCTCGAAGATAATTACACCGCGCTGAGCTGGCTCTACAAAAATTCTGACGAACTCGGCGTGGATCGCAAACGCATCGCCATAGGCGGAGAAAGCGCCGGTGGCGGCCATTCCGCGCAACTCGCCATTGCCGCGCGCGATCGCCGCGAAATTCCCGTCCTATTTCAGTTGCTGATTTATCCGGCGCTCGACGATCGAACCGGCAGCACGCGCCAACCTCCGCCATCTATCGGGCAGTTCATTTGGAACGCAGAGTCGAATCGTTTCGCCTGGACCTCTTTCCTCGGCGTCCCGGCCGGCTCGCCTACGGTTCCGGCAGGCGCGGTTCCTGCGCGCGTCGAAAATCTCGCCGGGCTTCCTCCCGCATTCATCGGCGTCGGCGCTCTCGATCTGTTTGTGGATGAAGATGTCGAATACGCCCGCCGCCTGATCAATGCCGGAGTTCCGACGGAACTCCATGTAATTCCAGGCGCGTATCACGGCTTCGATGTGCTAGTCCCCGACGCCGCAGTTTCGAAGCGATTCACGGAATCGTGGATGGTTGCCCTTCGGCGAGCATTTGCCACCGGCTAGCCCACGAAGTGTGATTTTACTAGCGACAAGCAACTCCATCAATCGATGTGTTACGCGGTCTCTGACGGAGGACCCCATGAAATACATCTGTTTGGGCTATCTCGAGCCCGGCAAGTTCGAAAACATGTCTGAGAGCGAGCGCAACACCATGCTGGACGAGTGTTTTAGCTACAACGACGAACTGCGCAAGAACGGACATTTGGTCGCTGAGGAACCGCTTCAGCCCGCCAACACGGCGGTGACCGTGGTTTGGAAGAACGGAAAGGTTGCAGTGACGGACGGTCCGTACGCGGAAACGAAGGAGCAATTGGGTGGAATTCAGGTGCTGGAAGCGCGAGATCTGAATCACGCCATTCAGCTCATTTCCCAATCTCCGGGAGTGAAGTTGAACTGTGGAACAATCGAGATACGTCCAGCGGCGGATATCACCGAATTGATCAGAGAGAGCGAGCGGCGACGGCGAACGGAAACCTCGCGATGAGGGGGCGAGAAACATGTCATTTTTCCGCGATCTAAAAGTTGCGTTCCACTCGTTGATGCGTAGCAAAGGGCTCGCGACCATCGTGATCCTCACGCTGGCGCTCGGCATCGGCGCGAACGCCGCGATCTTCACGCTCGTGCGCGGAGTGCTGCTCAAGCCGCTCGTCAACCGCGACGAGAATCGCCTCATGTACATCCGCCAGAGCGCCCCCAGCATGGGAGACGACAACACCACGTTCTCCGTGCCCGAAATCAAGGACATCGAAGCCAGCGTCCACTCCGTCAGCGAGTTCGGCGATTTCTCGCAGATGGGCTTTACGATGATCGGACTCGGCGAACCTCGCGGAGTCCAAGGTGGCGTCGTCAGCGGCAACTACTTTGAAGTGATGGGGCTGCGTCCTGTTCTCGGGCGCCTCATTGGACCTCAAGACGACGGTCCCAATGCGTCCGGCGTCATCGTGCTCACGTATCGTTTCTGGTCCACCGTTTACAAAAAAGATCCTAACGTGATCGGCAAGACCGTCCGCCTCAGCAGCATTGGCGATCGTTCGGCCACGGTCATCGGCGTCCTCGAGCCCTCTGTGCCGTATCCTGCGGATACAGAGATTATCGGCAACATCGTTATCAGCCCTCACCACCTCTCCGCCACGATGGTCACGGGCCGCATCCATCGCATGACCGAACTCTTTGGCAAACTTGCTCCCGGCGTCACTCTCGACCAGGCTCGCGCCGAGTTGCGCACTGCCTACGCCTCCATGGAAAAGGACCACCCTGAAGCGTATCCCGATAATGGCGGCTACCGCATCGACGCGAAGATGCTTCGCGACCAGATTACCTCTGGCGCGCGCACCGTTCTCCTCGTCCTTCTCGCTGCATCGGGCCTGGTCTTTATCATCGCGTGTTCGAACGTTGCCAACCTGATTCTCGCGCGGACGGTTCGCCGCGAGGGCGAGCTCTCGATCCGCGCCGCGCTCGGCGCAAGCACTGGCGCGTTGCGCCGCATGTTGTTAGCCGAAAGCCTTCTGCTCTGCTGCGCTGGAGCCGCACTCGGCGTGATTAGCGCGCAGCCATTGGTCACAATCCTGGCTCGATACGCCTCGCGCTTCTCCGTTCGCGCGCTGGATTTGACGGTTGATTCCAGCCTGCTGTGGGTGGGGGTGGCGCTGGCAGTAGTCGCCGCGGTGATTTTGGCATTTGTGCCGCGCCTGCCATCGGCTAGCGCATCGAATGGCATGAACCTCGCGAGCGGCAGCGTCCGCATCACCAGCAGCACCAAGCGCCGCCAGCGTATCTTCGCGGTGACGCAAATTGCGGCGTCCTTCGTGCTGTTGGCGGGCGCAAGCATGCTGATCACTACGCTGATCGCGTTACAAACGATACAGACCGGTGTTGATACGCGTCACGTCCTCACCGTCGACGTTCCAGCGCTGTACAACGGAAAAACGCCTCAGCAAGTGCTCGATTTTTACAAGGAATCGATGCGCCGCATCGAAGCGCTGCCTGGCGTCACGACCACCGCTTTCAGCACGATTGCTCCATGGCGCGATGCCGAGAACTACGGTGTAGGTCTGCAATTCTCTGCTGATGGCCACGTCTCTGGCAAAGACGATCCTCGCGCGATGTGGCGCACCATCTCTCCCGGCTTTTTCGCCGCGCTCGGCGTGCCCATTCTTGACGGCCGCGATTTTAATTCGCTCGATGATCAGACTCGAGAGCCCGTCGCTGTCGTCAGTGAGACTCTCGCGCGGCGCATGTTCCCTGCCGGGGATGCCGTCGGCCAGCATGTCTATTGGACCGATCCTGTGCTCGAATTCATCCCCGGAACTGAAGCTGAGAAGGCGCGATTCAAAGGGCCGCATCGCATCATTGGCGTCGTTGCCGACGTTGATGACCTGCATGTAGTTCCGCAGCCTGTCTCCACCATTTATGATACCTTCGCCGACTCTCAGATGTTTGGCGGTCACCTCTTCATCCACACCACCGCAAATCCTTATTCGCTTGTAACGCCGGTGACAAAAATCATTCGGGATATGTCCGCCGATGAACCCGTGGAGCACGCCGCCACTCTCGAAGACATCCGCGCAAAAGTGCTTGCGCCGGACCGCTTGAATTCCCTGGTCTTTGGCGTGTTCGCAGCCGTCGCGTTGCTGATTGCCGTCGTTGGCGTCGCGGGCGTACTGGCATTTTCCGTCAGCGCGCGGACACGCGAATTCGGCATCCGCTTGGCGCTGGGGTCACAGCCGGCAAATCTACTCAGAGGTGTTGTCGCGGAAGGCGTCGTGATGGCGGGCGTTGGCGTTCTGGCGGGCGCGGCGTTCGGGCTCGTCGCGGCACGCGTGGCGGGCAGTTATTTCGGCGACTTGAAAATGCCGGGCGCATTGCCCGTGATCGTTTCTGCGCTGGTGCTTCTCGGTGCTGCAGCCGTCGCGTCGATGCTCCCGGCGGCACGCGCCGCCCACGTCGACGTGATACAAGCGCTTCGCTCGGAATGATTTTCCGGCGTGCCGAAGTTTCCCGTAAGCCGGCGAATCATCGAAGTGGAACGGCTCCCGGGGCCCGTCATCAAGATTTTCTCTGACCGTCAATCTGCTCAAGCTCGAGGGCTAACGAGGGAAGTGTCTCGGTAAGCTGCACGGATTATGGCTTGTTTTAGAAAGTGCCGCATCGTAGCACGATCTGCCCACTCCCGCTCCGATGGAGACCAACGCCTCACTAGCGCCGCCACCGGAAACTGACCCACTACCTGAGATTCCGCTGGCGCGGAGCGCCGCTCCCGATTCCATATCCAGCGACGCGACGATTCTGGTCTTGGGACGGCAAGGCTATGAAACAGCCGTCCGAGAAAAGAACGGGTTTGTCTGTATGGTGGAAAGAAGCTGGATGGAGGCGTTTGACTCGCCTGAGTTCTGGAACCCGTAGGTGAAAGGTGCCGAATGCCTGAATCGCCAAGCTGCGCGATCGATATTGCCGATCGCTGATCTGCGGACGAGGAGGATGATGGCCGGCCACTCTAAGGCGGAAATCGTGTCGGCCCTTAAGGCGGCGTTCGACAATAAACAACTGCCAGGCCTCGAAAGCGGCGCTATGGCGTTCATGATGTCGAATTCGGCATATCTATACGACGAAGGGGATCACAACGGACCGCATCTGATGTTCTTTACCGCGCTGAAGGACGGTAAGATTTTGGGGGGCTTTCGCATCGGGCTCGCCAGTTGTTTCCGGTCCTTACTGGTTCTTATCGTCGAAAGAACCGTCCCAGGCGAAAGGGCTGCCGCCGATTCTTGTGTTCGCAGTCGAAGTTGCAAAGTGGTCCGACGGAACGGCCGCACCCACGCATCAAGAGTAGATTGACCACTACGCAACCGAGACATCCCACTGAGCTCCGGCATGGCAACCCGAGTGGTCTGCCCAGCGAATTGTCGGCCACCCGGAAGTAATCGCCTGGAACGGTACCCTAAGTCATCGGCGACTTCCATCGGGTTGCGGCGGAGACGCTGACCGACGCCGCTGGGCGACGAAGCCGCCGCACGCGCCACCTGCCAGTTTCAGCGCGTGGGCCACAATGTATGCAAAAGGTTCAGGCTGCGCGCGCGTCAAGGCAACGTAGATCAGCGCCGCGACCACTCCCACCAACGTCCCATTCAGAATGAAATGGGATTCGATCCTCCGGCACGCCCAGAGCGCTCCTAGGAAGCACATCACGAAGGATCCGGGGGGAGCCGTGTAGTGCAGGAAATTGTCGCCGAGACGTAAGCCAAGAGGAACAATTGCGAGAATCAGAGCTACTTCCGCGAGCAGCCCGCCGAGCAAAATTCGTCCCCAGTGGATTGTTGTGCTATTCATTTTCCCACTCCCGTGCCGCGCGTAGAACGATCCGCGATTGTAGCAATTCGAGATGAATCCAAACCAGTTGTTAAGACTCCTCGTTTCTCTCGTCAATCATTAAGGGCAAGCCGGAACGTAAACTTTCGCGAACGTCGCGGATCCTGCTCGATCGCATGGAGGCCACCGATCATGAAGCACAGACCAAATTCCAGAACAAGACGCAGTAGCACCAGGTCCGTCTTGCGCCGCCGTCTCCTCCCGAAACGGAGGTCTGCGACGCCGCAAGCCCTGCACTCAGGCCGCAGTGGAGGAAGTGGCCAGCGGGGTATTAGGCGGGTCTTATCCGAGCGGCTACCCCTGCGAATGCAGCCGCCGTTTGCATTCCTTCCGATTTCTCCGTGACTCGGACACGAATCGCCGAAGTGACAAGTGGGCCACATCTCTGGTTACGCGACTTTGGGGACATAGTGGCCGTGCTGAAGCCTGGACGCGAAAAGACCGCTGTTCCGCGTTACGATAGGCTTTGTTCTCACACCTCCCTGCGAGAGAGCGTTCAAATGCAACCTGAAACGAGGAACGACGCGAAGGTACGCGCAACTTCTACATATAACGCTGCGGCCGATTGTTTCGATGCGCCAGCCCTTTCATTCTGGGACCGCATCGGCCGGCGAACAGTGGAGCGAATGTCGCTGAAGGCCGGTGCGTGCGTTCTAGATGCTTGCTGCGGCAGCGGAGCCTCTGCCATTCCGGCAGCGAAAGCCATCGGCCCAAGCGGGCGTTTACTCGGTGTCGATTTAGCAGAGAATCTACTGCGCTTGGCGCGAAGGAAAGCGTCGCAACTCGGCCTGACGCACGCTGAGTTCCGTTTGAAAGATATCGAGGAGCTGGATCCTTCCACGGAAACGTTCGACGCGGTGATTTGCGTGTTCGGTATCTTCTTTGTGCCGGACATGCCTTCGGGTGTTCGTTCCCTGTGGCGAGTTCTCCGGCCCGGCGGCCAACTTGCAATTACCACCTGGGGATCGCGCTTCCTGGAACCCGGGAGTTCCGCTTTCTGGAATGCCGTGAGGAACGAGCGTCCGGACCTCTACAAGAGCTTCAATCCATGGGACCGCATCAACGACGCGCGTGCGCTTGCATCCATGCTGCTCGAAGCGGGTGTACACACGGATGATCTACTGGCAGAGGCCGGTGCTCAGCCTCTAAATTCGCCGGAGGACTTCTGGACCATGGCAATGGGAACAGGCTACCGCGGCACTATCGAGCAACTAGATCAGGAAACACGCAAACGCGTGCGTCAAGCGACCCTGGACTTCATATTGAAGGACCGCGTGCAAAGCGTCGAAACCAACGCAGTCTATGCAATCGCACGCAAACCATAGCGCCCCGTAAATTTCACGTGGCTAACCATCCATAGCATCGCAGAACAGTCAGTTTTCTGATGGAATTGCTCCGTTGGGCGGGGATTTCCGCCTCGAAAACGCGCTACCCGTGGATTCGCCCTTCGCGTCTGCTCATTCCGGGCGTATCGTCAGCCATACGGAAGTAATCGCCCGGAACGGTGCCCTAAGTCATCGGCAATTTCCATCGGGTTGCCGTCACGCACCCTAGCCACATTCGCCGGGCGCATTTCCCACAGCCGTCTGGCGCTCGCCGTCGCAGGTGCCGCTCGAATCGATCACCACTGTGGAATCGGTTCGAGCGTCCGACCGCAAATACGCGGTTCTGTCGCTCGCGACTCAACGGTCCTGGAAGGGCGCTGACGAAGAATCGCACTCGAAGACCGAGTGGCATCGCGCCGTTGCCCGGAACGGCCTGGGCGAGTACGCAGCGGCGAAGCTGCGCAAAGGCATTCACACGATTATTCGTAGGCGAGAGCTTCGACGGGATCTCTGCGGCTCGCGAGCCACGCCGGATATGACGAACCCAGCAGGCCTCCGAGAATGGCGATGAACGCCGCCTTGAAAACCCAATCCACCGTAATCACGATGGACAGCGTTGGAAACAAACGCAGCAGAATCGCGCGCGCCGCGTAGGAAAGTCCGATGCCGCCAATAACGCCGGCCAGACACAGCAGCGTCGTCTCGCTCAAAATCACCCGCACGATGTAACCCTTCGACGCACCCAGCGATTTCAGCACGCCGATTTCACGCGTGCGCTCGATAATCGTCGTGTACATCGAAAGGAAAATCACCAAAAATCCGATCGCCACCGCGATGCCGCCAGCGGCTCGTCGATGTTCTGCGTCTGCGCATAGCGAGCCACCAGACCGGCCGTTCCATTCACAGTCTCGATCAGGTTGTCGCCGTCGTAGGCGAAGATGCTTGTGGCGCTCGGAGATTGCTTATAGATGCGTCGGCCGAGGGGATCGTACTTGAAACTTATCGTCCCGCCGGAATTGGGCAGAGTCACACTGATCAGGCGATTCTCGTAATCCCAGGCGTAGCTGGTCGTGTTCGATCCCTGCGTCACGCCCGTGAGGCGTCCAACTTCTAGGGCCAGATGCGATGGTCACTCTCAAGCACGGGAATGAGGTTAATCTTAGGAGTACTTGGATCCGCGTTGCTGATGCGAAGAGTGAGCGTGTAGGACGCAGAACGTTCCAGATGTATGTGTGCACAATTCCAGTGCCAGAATGCTGCCTCATAGTAGGCCGACATCAGAACCCAGATATGCTCGTTTTGACCTTCCCCCGGCGTTCCTGAGGCTTGACAGATGACGTGGTTGTTTTGGTCTACGAGAAGGGCTGCAAGCGTCGTGCGAGGGCGAGTAAGTTCCTCGCGGCTCTCATCCGTCATTCCCTCCGCATAGAATAGAAGCGTCATATCACCGTCGGGTACCCCACGGAAATGATAGACGTATTCTCCCGCTTGATTGAACGGGATAAGGCGCATCTTGATTCGATAACCAAAGCCCGGTCCACCCCAAATCCAGCCATCTCCACGGAAATGCAGCAACGGGTATTCGTACGCAACCAGTGCGATTGCGAGAGCGACGACGGTCAGCGTGGCGCTTCTGTTTCTACTCATCGTTGGTTGGTTCTACACTCGCGAAATGGCCGTCCACCAAGGATGCGTGTGTAATTCGGACTATGCCTAAACGGACCCGCAGGTGCGAACTTTACCGCAGTGAGAACGCCCATTGGCTGTCGGCCCCGATGCTTAGGAGTAACCGGTGCGCACCGTTCGTAAAGGACTCGGTCTAAGGCAACAATGGGAATCCGCCCGGAATCAGAATAGGTCTCATTGGCACCGAACCCGTTCCCTTCCCCCACGCGCACGCTGGGAGCGTATAACTGATCCCAGCTTGTTGAAGAAGTCCTTCAGCAGCGTCGTTGCTAGTGCCATAGTCGAAGATCCCGAACCCATATCCCCCTAGGTTCTTAGGGACCGAGTTGAAGGCCTTTTCCGCTTGACCATCGCAAGCACCCGGGACGAGCGAGCACGTTGCCTGATTAGCGTTGCCAGCTCAGACGGTCGGCTCGTCGAGCCTCAAATCAAGCCCTCCCATGGTGCCGACAAGTCCGAATCTCCCGAAGAATCCATAATTGTGATAACCGCCCATCGTGTGCCCATCGGTCGTTTTGAGAAAACAGTGACAAGGCGGCGGTACAAGACTCATGTCAGCCCAAAACTCGGCAAGTCCGACGTTAGCCGGGCGGCAGCACACCTGCAACAGCCCGCTCGGATCAACCAGATCAGATGGATGATTCCGGACATAGGCGTAGAAATTCCCTCCAGCCCAGAAACCAACCGGATCTTGACTGAAATATCTGCCCGTTGTTGAGTCGTAGTATCTGGCGCGGTAGTAGTAGAGTCCGGTTTCGGTATCGGACTCGCGAGCAGTGTACCGGAAGAAATTGGTCAGCGAGCCCGATGAGTTCGTCGTGTTCCCAAACGAATCGTAGGTGTACGTATCGGCGAGCGCGCCTGCCGTTGTGCTCAGCGAACTGATCGATCCGAGGCCATCCGCTTCGTAGTAACTCGTCGTTCCCGAAATCGATTCCGCCAGCGGCTCGTCGATGTTCTGCCCTTGCGTATACCGAGTCTCCAGGCCGCCTGTTGCATTTACGGTCTCGATCAAGTTGGCGCCGTCATAGGCGAAGATGCTCGTGGCACTCGGCGATTGCTTGTAGATCCTCCGCCCGAAGGGATCGTACTTGAAGGTAACTCCTGACCCTACCGCACTTTTTCCGTTGGACTCCTCGCATCCCAAACGCAGTTCTACCTTTAGCGACCCGATTACACTAGAACAGTGCACGTTTTCGGGCTTTGAACCCCAGACGCGAGTTTTCTGGTACACCCCGGAAGCGGCTAAAGGAAAAAGCACACACGGATCGCTCGACGCGGAGAACGTCCCTTCTTTAGCTGCTGTCAGCATTACCCTGATTTTACGTGCTGAGGGATGGACCTCGGAAGTGGTTTTGAAGAGCGGTGTGTTCCGTGGGGCACGAAGGACGCTGCGCACGGCGCATCCGATAACGAGCTCGTTATCCGACGCGGCCTCGAACCCCGCGAGCCTTCCCGCGCCCCACTCGACAGAAGCTGCCTTCTGTCGCCTTCGTTGTCCCACGTCCGTCTATTCGGATTCTTCTTCCGCTTCCGCGTCGAGCGTGGCGAGGAGATTCGCTCGCAGCGATCCTTCATCTTGTGTCGCGGTGTTTGTGCTGACTGGTTTTTTCTTTTCCAGCATCGCGCCCGGATGCGTGGCTGAGTGGATTTTCTTCAACTGCCGGATGGACACTTGCGTGTAGATTTGCGTCCTCTCTAACTTGCTGTGGCCGAGCATCTCCTGGATGTAGCGGATGTCCGCGCCGTTTTCGAGCATGAGCGTCGCCATCGCGTGCCGCAGCATGTGACACGCGCCGCGCTTTCCGACATTCGCCTGCTCCACGTACACGCGCACCAGCTTGCTCATGCCGTCGAGACTGAACGGACCGCCTTCGATGGTCAGGAACATGGACCCTTCGTCTGGCTCCATCACCAGTTGAGGCCTCGCGTCGCGCAGATATTTATCGAGCCACGGAAGCGCCCGCTCGCCAATGGGCACCACGCGGTCTTTCTTTCCTTTGCCTTGCCAGATCGAGACCGTCCCGCGCAGATGGTCCACACCGTGCGGCGCTCTACAGCGCCGGAGATTTTGTAAGTCGCTGATTTCTGAGTGGTTCCTATAGAGCAACCAAAGTTGCTATGCAGCACCCTTCTAGGGGTGAGTTGTCATACCCCTACCCCCAGCGTCGAAGACGCCGCTCTCCTCCGATGCTTCAGGCGCTGCCTGATAACCGCCAGCGGAAGGCCCCTACGACGAGACTAATCTTGGAGCTGGAGCTTAGCTATCCTGTTGTTCGTCCAGGCGTAAAGAACCGCCCATGACGAATACCCGCAGAACACGATGACCGGTCTAGTCGCACGAATTTTGTGCTGATAGACACTCTTGTATTCCCCTGGCTTGTCGCTCCAAACCACTGGAACAGGTCCGTCTGCTTTGTCCAAAGTGGCTACTCTCCAATCCGATCCTACTCGGTGAGCTAGAACCAGCTTCGTCCTAGGATAAGCCTTCCCATTTGTCGTCATCGCTAACGCGAACGTGGGTTTGCCATCACCATAGAAGTCAACCTTCGCCAGACCGGGGCAGCCACCGGCATGATCTTTTTGAAAGAACTGTTTGTAGTCCTCGTTAAGATCGGAAAGGGTCACGATCTTAGTCCCGGGATATTTGCCTTCAACTACGCTCTGCAAGTCCTTCGGGAGATCGCAGGCATCGTTCGGCGATTGAGCAGCCGCGCCTTGCACGAGCGCTAGTAGCCAGAGCGCGCTTACAAAGATCGCCGTAAGTTTCAACTTCAAGAAGCACCTCGCATCTTCATGGCTTTAAAATCCCGCAAGCGCCGGGTTTGCACTCAGGCTTGTCCGGTATCGCGCTAGGCGTCGTTGGATGCTTGACGAGCTGAACGAGGGAAAAATGATAATTGGGCGCTGTGGTAGTCGGAAGGTTCTGTCCTCCCTGGGCCGGTGCCTCGTTTAGCCCTCGGACGGCTCCGCATGCGCCAGCAGCACAGAATACGTTATCAGCCGGGAGCCCTTTGGGTGGCAAAATGTCGACACTAGTTCCCAATGCATGGCCCTTATCTGTGTGTCTTCCGTTAGTCGTTGCCGTGACGGTCACAGGACCGACTTTCCCGTCCAAACATTTCAACAACTTATCTAACGCTAACGAAGGAGGAGGCACGCCAGGAGCTAATATGTACAGCCCGAAGGGATCTTTTAGGTCTACTGGGCTGTTGCGTGTATACGCGTAGAAATTCTCTCCGCCGTCAAAACCGATCGGGTCTTCACTGATAAACCTGCCGGTGGAGGGATCGAAATAGCGGGCTCGCATGTAGTAGAGACTCGATTCTGAGTCGAACTCACGCCCGGCATATTGGAATGGATTCGTCAGCGAACCAGAGGAATTTGTTTGTTTCCCGAAGGAATCGAATGTGTAGGTCTGTGCCAGTGCACCTGCACCATTGCTCAGCGAAGTGGCAGTTCCGAGCCCATCGTGCTCGTAGTAGCTCGTCGCCGAGGAGCGCAGCATTGCCAGTGGCTCGTCGGGATCTAGCCCTTGGGCGTACCTCGCCACAACCGCCCCTGCGGAATTCACCTCTTCGATAAGGTTTCTGTCGTCGTAGGCGTAGACGCTCGTGGCTGTGCTGGAAGATTTGTAGATTCTTCTGCCGAAGGGATCGTATTTGAAACTTACCGTCCCGCCGGAGTTGGGCAGTGTCACGCTCGCCAGTCGATTCTCGTAATCCCACGCGTAGCTGGTCGTGTTCGACGAGGCCGTCTCGCTCGTGGTGTTGCCATTCGCGTCGTACGTGTAGCTCGCATTCGAGTCCGACGTCAGCTCGTTCGACGAATTGTTCGTGTACGACGACACTCCCAGCGACGACAGCCGATTGCCCACCGGGTCGTAGCTGTAACTCTCCGTCGTGTTTGATCCCTGCGTCACGTCCGTCAGCTCGTAGATCGCGTCATAGCTGTAATTCGACGTCACCTGTGCGAGTTGATCCGCCTTCGTCTTCCTGTTTCCCGCAGAATCGACGGTATATACCGCGCCGTCAATGGTACTCCCGGACAGTTGATGCAGCACGCTCAACAGTCGCGAGAGCGTGTCGTAGGTGTAGTTCGTTGTAACGCTGTTCGGCCGGGTCATTTGGGTCCGCCGGCTCAGCGCGTCGTAACTGAAGCCAAACGAGCCAGCCCAAGAGTTCGCGAGCGTGCTCAGCCGGTTTAGCGTGTCGTAACTGTAGGTGTCCGTACTGCCATCCGGCGCCGTGTAGCCGGTCCGGTTGGAATTAGCGTCGTAGCTGTACGAATTCGTGAAGGTCGTGGTGGTCAGGAATGAATACTGGGTTGATGATCCCGTGAGCCGCACTGCGCAAAGACATTCACGCGATTATTCGTACGCGAGAGCTTCGACGGGATCTCTGCGGCTCGCCAGCCACGCCGGATACGACGAACCCAGCAGGCCTCCCAGTATGGCGATGAACGCCGCCTTGAAAACCCAATCAACGGTGATCACGATGGACAGCGTTGGAAACAAACGCAGCAGAATCGCGCGCGCCGCATAGGAAAGTCCGACGCCGCCAATAACGCCGGCGAGACACAGCAGCGTCGTCTCGCTCAAAATCACCCGCACGATGTAACCCTTCGACGCGCCCAGCGATTTCAGCACGCCGATTTCCCTCGTTCGCTCGATAATCGTCGTGTACATCGAAAGGAAAATCACCAAAAACCCGATCGCCACCGCAATGCCGATCATCACGTTGATGAACGCCTGTAATCCCGGCAAATTCGACGAGGTCATCAGCGACATGTAGTCCTTCAGCGGACGAATTTCGTAGCGCGGCAGGAGCTCGCGAAGCTCCTCCGTCACCGTCTGGGTGTCGTCGGGCCGCTCGCATTTGATGAAGAACACCGACGCCTTGTCATGCGCCCCGGCCAGATCCTGCAGCGTTGACAACATCACAAAAAGTCTCGCGCCCTTCCCGTGCTCGACGATCCCCGCCACGTGAAAATCGTGATCGAGAATATGGAGCATCTGGCCCGCCACAATGTGCTTGCTTCGCGCGTACACGTCGTCCACCAGAATGTCATTGGAGTCGGTCAGGTCATGGCCCGAATGAAAAACGAAGCCGCCGGAAACATTGCGGAACGATTCGGTGTCGATGCCGTAAATAATGTCCAGCCCGTTCGTCGAATTGAATTGCAGCAGCACCGGCGCGACGTATTTCACGTACTTCATTTCCGCGAGCTTATTACCCAGAACTATGGGCATCGGTGCGCCGCTGAAGGCCATGAACACCGAGGCCGACGGTGGCTGAACCATGATGTCCGCGCCGATCCCTTCGATCCGCTTCGCCGATTCCTGAACCAGCCCGCTCGTCAAGCCCACCACGCAGATCACCAGCATCACTTCGACGGCCACCGCGACCACCGTAATCAGCGTGCGCAGCGGCCGGTGCAGCACGTTCTGCACGATCATGTGCTGGATCACGGCTGGGCTCCCTTGTCGTCTTTGCCGGCTTCCACCAGTTCGCTTCCGGGCGGCTGCGCGAGATGGAACCGGTCCGCGGCGATGGGTTCATTCACGGTCAGTTTCTTGATCTGAATCCCAAGCTGATAATCGTCGTGGGGCCGCGCCACCGTGATGCTGCGCGGGAATTGCGCGTCGCCCGCCGGTTGCCAGTCCTGATAATGGATTTCTGACTCCAATTTTCCGCCCGCGCTGAAAATATCGATCTCCGAAACATTCAAATCCGAGCGGTCGAAAAGAATTCGGCTCACGATTTCGAGATTCGCCTCGGCGCTCGAGCCGCGCAGAATCGTCAGGACGTAAGCACGGCCCGCCGCATCGTCCAATTCGTCGAAGAGAACCGGCGCTCCTTCGGGAATTTCCTTCCAGAAAAGCGCGTCCAATAAATGCTGGGGCCGCAAATTTTCGATCGGCTTCTCCGCCGGCTTTTCGAATCGCGCCGGCCCGGTGATGAACTTGTTCTTTGACGGAATGAAAATTTGAAATGTCTCGCCGTCGCTGACCATATCGAAAATATTTTTTCCGACCACAGGCGCCTGGCCGATCACGCGAATGCTCGCGGGCCTCTGCGCCAGAATGAAGCCGTTCACTTCGTGATATTCCTCGATCACGCCACTGTACGCCGAGCCCGCCTTTGGTGAGAGAGTCACCGTCGCGTTCAGCGACTGGATCGCGTGCGCCTGGCGCTCGTACTTTTCGATCAGGTCGGGCTTCGTTGCGTTCAGCAGCGGCCGCACTTGTGCCGCCGGAATATTTCTTTTCTTGCTGATGTGTGCGCAGCCGCCCGCCAAAACGGTTGCGCATGCCAGCGCAACCAGCCAAATAAATCCGCGCAATCGCAGTGATTCGCCCCTCACGATAGACAATCTTTGAGTTTAATGGCCGCTCCGAGGAGTGTCAACGCGCGTCGCTTTGCGCCGCCTCGCTGCAGCCATGATGTATACTTCTCGTCCCGAGGCCCACGCATGAAATTGTCAAAATCGTTTTTCGTTCCCAGAAATATCGCAACCTTTTCTTCCCTGAGGAGAATTTGTGTGCGGATGAACTTTTCGAAATCGGATCTCTCTCCCAAAAAAATCGCAATCTTTTTTTCTCTGACGATAATTTTTTCTTGCAGCGCCGCCTCCTGGAATTTTCGCTCCGTCGCTGCGCAGCAACCCGAAACCAGCATCGCCGCCGGTTTGAAATGGCGGCTCATCGGTCCGTTTCGCGGTGGCCGCGCTCTCGCGGTCGCGGGAATTTCCGATCAGCCGAACATTTATTATTTCGGCGCGGTCGGCGGCGGCGTTTGGAAAACAACGGATGGCGGCGAAGTTTGGAAACCCATCTTTGATCGCGAGCCAATCGCTTCTATCGGCGCGATTGCCGTTGCTCCGTCCGATCCCAATATTATTTTCGTCGGCACCGGCGAAGCCGATATGCGTTCTGATATTTCCTACGGCGACGGAATTTTCAAATCCACCGACGCCGGCGCGAGGTGGGAGAAGATGGGGCTGGGGGATACGCAGGAAATAGGGCGGATCTTGGTAGACCCGGACAACCCTAAAATTGTGCTGGTGGCGGCGCTGGGGCATGGGTACGGGCCGAACGCCGAGCGCGGCGTGTATCGCTCGGCCGATGGCGGCGCGACGTGGCAACGCGTGCTCTCGAAAGACGACAACACGGGCGCGATCGATCTCTGCTTCGATCCGAACGATGCAAATGTCGTCTTTGCTTCACTTTGGAGCGTCCGCCGGCCTCCGTGGTCCACCTATGCGCCCATCGACGGAGCCGGCAGCGGAATTTACAAGTCCACGGACAACGGCGTGACGTGGAAAGCGATCACAGGCGGCGGATTGCCGGAAGGAGAGTACGGAAGAATTGGACTGGCAATCGGAGCGTCGCAACGAGGTAGTCCAGGTATACGTATTTACGCTCTAATTTCGGCGAAAGAGGGCGGGCTCTACCGGTCGGATGACGGAGGAGTGAAATGGGAGAGGGTGAGCGACGATC
This sequence comes from uncultured Acidobacteriota bacterium, assembly GCA_963771905.1. Classification (GTDB taxonomy): domain Bacteria; phylum Acidobacteriota; class Terriglobia; order Acidiferrales; family UBA7541; genus Palsa-147. The sequence continues at coordinate 465,210 of CAVYVI010000009.1, read as the reverse complement.
CGCGGATCGACAGCCGCGCCTGGTACTTCAGCGGAATCTACGCAGACCCGCGCGACCCCGACACCGTCTACATTTGCAACACGGCGCTTTATCGCTCGACCGACGGCGGCAGAACATTTGACGCCATCAAGGGCGCTCCGGGCGGCGACGATTATCATTCTCTCTGGATTGCGCCGAACGACCCGAACCGGATGATCTTGGGGAGCGATCAAGGCACGGTGATCAGCGTGAACCACGCGAATACATGGAGTTCGTGGTACAACCAGCCGACCGCGCAGTATTACCACGTCTCAACGGATAACCAGTTCCCCTACTTCGTTTACGGCGCACAGCAAGACAGCGGAACCGCGTCCATCGCCAGCCGGACGGATTTCGGCGGCATCAGTTTCCGCGATTGGTCTTCGGTGGGCGGCGGCGAGAGTGGCTACGTGTTCGCGGACCCGAGCGACCCCAACATCGTTTATGGTGGCGGAACTCAGGGCGAGGTTACACGATTCAATCGAACGACCAACCAGTGGCAAGTCATTTCGCCACGTCCCGTGCCTGTCCCGGGCCGCAACGACCGGTTTCCGTGGACCGCCCCTATCGCGTTCTCGCCGCAGGACTCGCACGTTCTCTACACCGCGTCGCAATTTTTGTACGAAACCTCGGACGAGGGGAACAGTTGGCAGGTCATCAGCCCCGACCTAACCCGCAATGCCTCGACGGAAACGCCCGCGGTCAAGGGCGCCATGATCGACCTCAGCACACGCGACCGCGGCGTGATCTACGCGATCGCGCCTTCACCGGTCAGCGCTGGGGAAATCTGGGCGGGCACGGACACCGGATTGATTCATCTGACGCGCGACGCGGGCAAGACCTGGTCGAATGTGACGCCCGCGGGCCTTCCGGTATGGAGCCGCGTCAGCCTGATCGAAGCCTCGCGGTTTGACGCCGGCACGGCGTACGCCGCCATCGATCGCCACAGGCTCGACGACCATCGTCCGTGGATTTATCGTACGCGCGACTTCGGCAAGAGCTGGGAAAAAACCACGAACGGAATCCCGGACGGGAGTTACGTCCTCGCGGTGCGCGAGGATCCCGTGCGTCGCGGCTTGCTGTTTGCGGGGACTGAGCTCGGCGTTTATTTTTCACTCGACGACGGCGCGAACTGGCAGTCGTTGCAGTTGAATTTGCCGGTCTCCTCGATTCGCGATCTTGCGATTCACGGCAACGACCTTATCGTCGCAACGCACGGGCGCTCGTTCTGGATTCTCGACGACATTTCGCCCCTGCGGGAGATCGATTCGAAGATTGCCGCCTCGGACGTATATTTCTTCCGGCCGGCGACGGCGATCCGAATTCGCGTGAGCGACAATCGCGAGTCTCCGCTCCCGCTCGAAACTCCGCTGGGCGCAAATCCTCCGGCGGGCGCCATCCTTGACTACAATTTGAAAACCGAACCGGCGAGCACCGTCGAACTGGGCATCTACGACCGCGATGGCAAGCTGGTTCGAAAATTTTCGAGCGACTCACAACCGAGCGCGCCGGAAGAAAAACCGATGATCGCTCCCGTATGGATTCGGCTGCCGGAACCTCTCTCGAAAAACGCAGGAATGAACCGGTTCGTGTGGGATCTGCGCTACCCGAGTCCGCCGGCGCCGCGCCATGAGTACGACGCCGCACTCGACTACAAACGCGGAGCGTCTCCGCTGCCCCAGGGCCCGCTGGTTCTTCCGGGCGAATACGAAGCGCGGCTCACCGTTGCCGGCCAAACGTATCGGCAGACGATCGTGGTCGAAATGGATCCCCGCGTGAAAACTTCGCGGAAGGATCTCGCGGCGCAGGTCGATCTCGAGTTGAAGATCAGCGATCTTCTGACGCAAGGCATGGCGGCGAACGCGCAAATTCAGAACCTGCGGGCGGAGCTGCACTCCCTCGAAGGAAAAATCTCCGGCGATCCGGCGCTCAAGGCACCCGTTACGGCGCTCGACGATCGCGCGAAGATGTTGCTCGGCACCGAACGAGAATACCCGCTCTCCGCCGAAGACCTCATCGGCACGGAAGGAAATCTCGCGGCTCTTTCGACCGCTATCGATGTTGCCGATCGAGCCCCGACCGCGCAGGACGTCGAGGCGTGGCGGGAGCTCTCGACGCAGCTTGAAAAACATCTTGGGGCGTGGGCCGAACTTCAGGGCAAGGATCTCGCGGCGCTCAATGACGAGTTGAAAAAGAAGGATGTGCCGGAGATTGAGCTGCGCTCGTCGGGCGAAACGCGTTAGAAGGCGGGACGAGGGAAAAAGCCGGTCGTGGAAACGGGGGCGCGGGCCGGAGATTAGAGAGGACGATCAGAGCCAAGACCCACGTGTAACACCGACATGTGGGGCACCCGAAACCACAGCTTCGATTTACGCCTGCGCCGGCCGTCCGGGGCTATCGTCCCTGACTCTTTCGCTTCCAGGAAGCAAGCTGACGCATTAGGCCCCACCAGATAGTGGATGTGAGGAACATGAGAATGATGTCCCGCAGCAATTGGGCTCGCCAAGGGTAGCGCACCGCCATCCGCCCCGACGTTAAGCGAAACAACAGATAATCCAGGCCACCGTATAGGACCGCGAAAGGAGCGCCAAAACGGAGCACAGACTGCCAGTAGTTGGCGCATTTGAGACTAAGCGTATCCAAATCCCACTTCTGCCGCATGACCGTCCTCGTTTCGTGGACTCGTTATTGCAATCTCGAAACCAGATAGGCCCAATAAGAACCGCAAACCAACACGACGCCCGCGAATAAATATACAGGTAATACTTCGTGACCCCCATGAAGGGCGTCAAGATATAAGAAAAGAAATGAAATTCCCAGCATTACAAGCAACCCCATACCGACGATCCACATGAGAGGCCCTGGGCGTGGGGGCTCATTTAAACCCGCCACTTGAAAACTAGTGTCGCCTGAACCAGATCCGCTACGGACATTAGACTTTCGAAAAAGATAAACACTGGCTATGGCCGCTAGTCCGCCGAAGGGTAGAGCCGCAGGGTAGTTTTGTCCCACTAAGAGAGCCACACCTCCAGCGAGGAGCACAACGAGGGCCAATACAAATAGGCTATATCTTTTTCTGGGGACGTTCTGAGGCGTCATCAATGACATACCTCCGCTGCCGTAGCGGCCAGATCGGGCGGGTGGGCAATTTCTGCGCCTTGTCGAGGCGAACCCCTCAGGCTTTCCCGGGGGTTGCACTCTCGCTGTCGACGAGGATTGATTGATGGGGCGGGTGGCGCGGGTGCAGGGCTGGGGCCCCTCGTTTGTGTTATTCCGCCGAACATGGCCGAAGGATACCACCTTCGTAATTCACTGTAGGGTTAGGACGCGCGGCACTGGGGCGCGACTCAATCTTGCTTCTCGAGTTGCTTTTGTGCCGGCCGCGATGCGACAGGTAAAACCAGGCACCCGCCCTCGGATGACACGGGCACGAAAATGCGCGGAGAAAAAAGCCGGCAAGATGCCGGCGCTACGGAAGAGGACGCTGGGGGCGCGAGTCAATCTTTCTTCTTGAACCGCGGCTGTGCCACGGGTCGGAAGGGCGCACAGCCTGAAGGCTGTGCTACTGGGAACGGGCAAAACCAAGGCCCACGTGTGACACCGACACGTGGGGCACCCGAAACCCGTCACCTTGATTTGCGTCCGGGCCGCCCGCGCCCGGGGCATCGCGTTAGCGGAATAACTGGAACGGGTCCGTCCTGTCATCGCGGACATGGGGCGGCAGCAACGACGCGAGGAGGAACGCGATCGAGGCATAGGCCGCAAGGTAAAACAAGAAAAAAGCCACAAGCGTCCTGCCGAAGCTGAAACTGCTCGGCAGCAAGAGCACAGAGCCAGCCCACGCGGGTGCTACTGCCAATACCTGCGTAGCTGTGGAATAGAGGGGAGAAATTCGTAAGTCCGCGAGACATCGCTTGCACTGGAATGAAGAATGCAAGCCCGGATCGCTGCGGAAGAGCGAAGCGTTACAGTGCGGGCACGTAAACGAAGCGACGCCGCGACCTGGTTCCGGCGATTGCGTTCGCAGCCGGAATAAAAGGAGCACCAAGACTGTTAGCCGGGCGGCTAACGGCGCGACGATTGATCCGGTTCTGAGGAAGATTGCGCCCATGACTCCCCCGAGAAACACGCCCCCGGTAATCGAACCTGCGGCCGTGGCAACCGTCCCGCTGAACGTCATGCGGCCAATCCCGAATACTACAGTTGTTACAAGCCACGCTTCGACTGTTGAGCTTCCGGACCGCAGAAGCGCCACAATACAAAATGCCCTCCACAATTCATCGCAGCAACTATCCACTAACCGACAGAGTGTGATTCGCGCGATGAAGCCTTGACCGACCTGCGAAGACGAGACGGTCCGAGGTAACGGCGTCGGTGGGCGCGGCCAGAACGAGATTAATAGCCCAACCGTGCTTCCAGCGAAGCCCGCTCGAGCGAGCCCATAGCTATGTGGCAGAGCGAAATGCGGAACATCGCTGCCCTGCATCGCGGCGAAAACTGCTCCGCACAGCACGACCCAATAAAGCAGCCAGGGCCAGAGGTTGCTTTCGATCGAAGGGGATTCGCGGCGGCCGGAAATGCGGAAACTAGAAAAGAAACGTGCTATTAACCGAGTTAGGGGATAGATGGTAACAATCGAATACAGCCATGACACGTTACGTCGCTCCAATAAGATCGCGATCTCGCCCAGGCCACGGGGCTAGGCGCAATATGGTCCGCCGAACATGGCGGAAGGATACCATCTTCGTAATTCACTGTCGGGTTAGAATGCGCGGCGATGGGGCGCGACTCAATCTTTCTTTTCGAGTTGCTTTTGTGCCGGCCGCGACGCGACAGGTAAAACCAGGCACCCGCCCCCGGATGACACGGGCATGAAAATGCGCGGAGAAAAACGCCGGCAAGATGCCGGCGCTACAAGAGAGGACGCTGGGGGCGCGACTCAATTTTTCTTCTCGGGTTGCTTTTGTGCCGGCCGCGATGCGACAGGTAAAAGCGGGCACCCGCCCCCGAATGACACGGGCACGAAAATGCGCGGAGAAAAACGCCGGCAAGATGCCGGCGCTACGAAAGAGGACGCTGGGGGCGCGGCTCAATTTTTCTTGTCGAGGTGCGGCTGTGCCGGCCGCGATGCGACAGGTAAAACCAGGCACCCGCCCCCGGATGACACGGGCACGAAAATGCGCGGAGAAAAACGCCGGCCCCGAGAGGCTCGGGGTCTTCGACAAGATGCCCTTCGAGACTCAGGGCGAGCCGGCGCTACGGAAGAGGACGCTGGGGATCAGCGGCGGTCGAGGGCGGGATGGCGGACGTCGCGGCCGGCGACGATGTAGATTACGTCTTCGGCGATGTTGGTGGCGTGGTCGCCGATGCGCTCGAGATTTTTGGCGACGAGAATGAGCTCGAACGCGGGGAAGACGACGGCGGAATTCTCCATCATGTAGGTGAGCAGTTCGCGAAACATCTGATCGCGGAGCAAATCGACCTGGTCGTCGCGAGCGAGGACGCTGCGGGCGAGTTCCTGATCGCCGCGAACGAGGGCGTTCAGGCTGTCGCGGACCATGCCTTCGGCGATTTCGCTCATGCGCGGGAGATCGACATAAGGCTTCACCTGGGGATGGCGGAGGATGCGCAGAGCGGATTGGGCGATGTTGACGGCCTGATCGCCGATGCGTTCGAGATCGTTATTGATGCGCGAAACGGCGAGGATGAACCGCAAATCGATGGCCACGAGTTGCTGCTGGGCGAGCAGGCGCGTGACGCGGTCGTCAATTTCCATCTGCATCTCGTTGATGGCGTTCTCTTCCTCGAGAACGACTTCGGCGAGATGCTCCTCGACATCCAGAACGGCCTGCACGGCTTGATGGACGGCGCGCTCGGCGAGGCTGCCCATCCAGAGCAGGCGCTGCTTCAGTTCATTCAGCTCGTGTTCGAAATGACGTTCCATTTTTCTCCGACCCTTAAACCCTTCGATGCGAATCGCCTGCCGTTCGATGCGAAAATCGCGAATGCCGCGCCCTGAAAGGTGGATCGCCTGGATTATCCGAAGCGTCCGGTGATGTACGCTTCCGTGCGCGGATCCTTGGGCGTGGTGAAGAGTTCCGATGTAACGCTGCGCTCGATGAGCTTGCCGTCGAGCAGAAAAGCCGTGAAATCGCTGGCGCGCGCGGCTTGCTGCATGTTGTGCGTGACGATGACCATCGTACAGCTTTCCTTGAGCTGGAACATCAGCTCTTCGATCTTCGCCGTGGTCACGGGATCGAGTGCGGAGCACGGTTCGTCGAGGAGCAGCACTTCGGGATCGACGGCCAGCGCGCGCGCGATGCACAGCCGCTGCTGCTGGCCGCCCGACAGTGCATACGCCGAATGGCTCAACTTGTCCTTCACCTCATCCCAGAGCGCGGAGCGGCGCAAGCTCTTCTCGACCAGCTCGGACAGATGCCCTTTGTAACCATTGATGCGCAAGCCGTACGCCACGTTTTCGAAAATCGATTTCGGAAACGGATTGGGGCGCTGAAAAACCATGCCGACGCGCTTCCTGAGTTTCACAACGTCGAGTTCCAGAATGTTCTGTCCGTCGAGAAGGATTTCGCCTTCCATGCGCGTATGGCGAATTGTTTCCTGCAGACGATTCAGGTTGCGCAGGAAGGTGGATTTTCCGCATCCCGATGGCCCGATCAGCGCGGTCACGCGATTGATGGGCACGTCGAGATTGATGTCGTGCAGGGCCTGTTTCGCGCCGTAGAAGAAATTTACGCCGCGAATCTTAAAGCGCAGGGGCGTGCTGGCCTCCTGCGCGACAGGCGTTGTTGCAGGTATGGAGATTTGCATCGCTCTCACCGTGGCTGCCGCACCTGATGTTCCGGCACTCATGTCATTTGGCCTTGCAAATCCTCTCCGATTGTACTCGTTCTAAGTCTAGCGCTTCGTGATGCAGAAATTCTAGCCGCGGAGAAAAGCAGCGCGCCGCGCCATCACGGTTCGGGACACGACGTTGATCACAAGCACCAGCGCGAGCAGAACGAGTCCCGCGGCCCAGGCCTGCCGGTGCCAGTCATCATACGGCGAGAGCGCATAGGTATAAATCATTACCGGAAGCGAGGAGATCGGCTGATTCCAGCCGGGGCTCCAGAACCGGTTTCCGAACGCCGTGAACAACAGCGGTGCAGTTTCTCCGGCCACGCGCGCGAGGTCCAATAAAAGTCCGGTCAGGATGCCTTGAAACGCGGCCGGGACGATGACGGTCGAGATCGTTTTCCACTTGCTCGCACCCAGCGCCATCGCGCCCTCGCGCAAGTTGCGCGGCACCGCGCGCAGAAATTCTTCGGTGCTGCGCACGGCGATGGGAATCATCATGACGCCGAGAGCGACGCCGCCGGCGATCGTCGAGAAATGTCCCATGGGAACGACGACGACTGCGTACGCGAAAATCCCGATCACGATGGACGGAACGCCGTTCAGCAAGTCCGTCGTGTACCGCACGATGAACGAAAACGTCTTGCCGCCGAATTCCGCGAGATAGATCGCCGCCATCACTCCGATGGGCATGCCGATGCACGAAGCCAGCAGCAACAGCTTGGCGCTGCCGACGATGGCATTGGCCATGCCGCCGCCAAGGACTCCGACGGGCGTCGGCAGCTTCGTGAAGAAATTCCAGCTCACCGATGATGCGCCGTTCCATGCCAGATAGCCGAGGATGAAAATAAGAGCGGACACGGTGAGCAGGGCGCACGCACCGGTCAGGCTCAGCATCACGATGTTCACGATCTTCCGCCAACGAGTCCGGAAGCTCATGCGTGCGCTGACCCCTTCTGCGCCGTCGCCGCTATCAAGATCTGCGCCAGACCGTTCAGAATGAAGGTGACGAGGAACAATACAAGGCCCAGTTCAATCAGCGACTGCACGTAGAGATCGCCGGTGGCCTCGGTGAACTCGTTGGCGATGACGGCCGCGATGGAGTAGCCGGGAGCAAACAGAGACGCCGCGATCTTGGGATCGTTGCCGATGACCATGGTGACGGCCATGGTCTCGCCGAGAGCGCGAGCGAGGGCGAGGAATACGGAGCCGTAAATGCCCGTTCGCGCAAACGGCACCACAACCTTCCATGTCGCTTCCCAGCGCGTGGCCCCGAGCCCCAGCGCCGCTTCGCGCTGGTCCGGGGGCACTGACAGCAGCACTTCGCGCGATACCGAGACGATGAACGGCACGACCATCACCGCCAATACGATCCCGGCCGTAAGCATCCCGACCCCGTACGACGGTCCCTGGAACAGCGGCAAAAATCCCAGCGTAGCCCTCAGAAACGGTGCGATGTACCCGCGCATCAGCGGAACGATCGTGAAGATACCCAGGACGCCGTAAATGACGCTCGGTACCGCCGCCAGTAGATCGATCAAAAATGCCAGCTTATCGGAAATCCCGCGCGGCGCGAGTTCCGCCAGAAAGATCGCCGCGCCGAGACCCAGCGGAACCGCAATCAGCAACGCCAGCGCCGAGGTGACCAGCGTTCCGTAAATAAATGGCAGTGCGCCGAAATCCCCGGCAACCGGATCCCATGTGCTCGTGAAGAAGAAGTGCCAGCCAAACGCATGACGCGGAAGTTTCGATCCGATCCAGAGCTGGTAGACCAGAAGCGCCGTGATCAGCAAAATGCTCGCGGCAAAGATGAGCGTGATGAGGTGGGCGATCTCGTCGCCTTCCGTGAGGCGGCGTAAAAAACTGCGCGGCCCCGAACGAATCGGGGCCGCACCGTCAACCGTATTCGAGACGCTCGCCATTTACTGGATTAGCGCGATGGCCTTCTCTTCCTGCGCGACCACCGGTTTCGGCAGCTTCGCGTAGGAGAGCCCTTCGTTGTATCCCTGCCCATCCGTGAGCATCCATTTAAGGAAGCCCTTGATGGCGTCACGCTTCGTCGGATCCGAGATCTTGGACGGTATGAGGAGCCACGTGAAGCTCGATATCGGATACGACGTTGCACCGGGTGCGTTGGTGATCGAAACGCGGAAATCAGCGGGCATCGACTTCGCTGCTCCGGCCGCCGCCTCCGTGACACTCGCGAGGTCCGCCTTCACGAATTTTCCGTCGGCGTTCTGCACTTTGCCATAAGACATGTTGTTCTGGACGGCGTAGATCAGTTCGACATAGCCCATCGAACCCGGCGTCTGCTTCACCAGCCCCGCTACGCCTTCGTTTCCCTTGCCACCCAGCCCGACGGGCCAGTTCACCGAGGTGTTCTTCCCGACCTTCGACGCCCACTCCGAGCTGGCCTTGGAGAGGAAATCGGTCCAGATGTAGGTGGTGCCGCTGCCATCGGAGCGGTGCACGACGATGATATCGCTATTGGGCAGATTCACGCCTTTGTTCGCATTGGCGATCTCCGGGTCGTTCCACTTGGCGATGGTTCCCAGGAAAATTCCGGCGAGCGCTTTCTGCGTGAAGTTCAAATCCGTGCTCACTCCGGGAACGTTGTACGTCGGCACGTCCGCTCCGAGAACCGTCGGAAAATGCAGAATGTCCATTCCCCGCGCTTTCTTGAATTCTTCGATCTGGGCGTCCGTCATCGGACCGTCCGACGCGCCGAAGTCCACGGTGCCCGCCAGAACCTGGCGGATGCCGCCGCCGGAACCAATCGATTGGTAGTTGATCTGAATATTGGGATCCTTGGTGTGGTAGACGTCAAACCACTTGGAGTAAATCGGGTATGGAAACGTCGCGCCGGCGGCGTTGATCAATATTGTGCCTTCGGCGAACAGGGCGCCCGCCGCGAGGAAAGACACCAGTGCGAGAGCAAGGGCAAACCGCTTATTCATTTTCTTCATGTCTCCTTCCTATAGATTCTTTCGAGCTACTGTTACAGCGGGGTTACAGCCGCAAGAATTCCGCGTGAACGGGCGGCGCCATTCCATGCGCGCTAATGCCTCAGGCCGGCGGGTAAAGAAATGAAAATGCGAGATATGCCGGCCTCCCAGCTTTGGCCGAGTGGAAGCGCTCGGGCTCGCGAGAAGTCAAGGGGCCAGCGCAGGGGGAGCGATGGCCCCTTGGGGGCGTGGTCGGAAGGGAGTGGCTCCGGGACTTTGATGCGGGGCTTGTTCATGGCTCATCCAAACATCGGAAGAGCCTAGACGGTACCCGTTCCGGGTGAATGCAGCGTCAGTGCTTTGTGAAATCTGCGTGACAGCGGGTTGCGTGAAAGTGAGTTGCCTGAAAATGACTTTGGTCCGCGCCTATCGGTCGCCCTGCGCTTCGATCCCGTTCTCGCGGTTCGCTGGCGCCTGCGCCATCGCCTCCGGCGCATCGCCCAAAGCTCCGGCTACTTCAGCTTGAAATTCGCGGCCATGCCGCACATCGAGACCTCGCACCCAGAACAGAATGTCTTCCGCGATGTTCGTGGCGTGATCGGCGATGCGCTCGAGGTGCCGAGTGGCCAGAACGAAATGCAGATTCGGCGCCACCTGCGCGGGATCTTGTGACATGCCGGCGAGCAGGCTCTCAAAAATGGCGTCGCGAAACTGATCGACGACGACGTCGCTTTCGAGGACGTCGTTCGCCAGGACCACATTCTGAAAAATCAGCGCGCCCAAGCTCTTGCTCACCATCGCGCGGACCGCCGCCGTCATTGGCTGCAGGTCGGGCGGATTCGCGAGTTCGCCCATGGAGGCGAGCGAAATCACGCGCTGGCAGATATTCACGGCGAGATCGCCCATGCGTTCGAGGTCGTTATTGATTTTGAGGCTTGCGACGATGAGGCGCACGTCCGCTTCCGGCAGATTTCCGCGGCGCAGCAGACGGATGGCGTGCTCGTCGATGATAATTTCCATTTCGTTGATGCGCGGCTCGGTGAGAAAGACTTCGCTGGCGAGCTTTTCATTGCGCTCCAGCAGGGCTTCCAGTGCGCGGCTCACCGAACCTTCCACCGTGCGCGCCATCGACACCACGTAGTTCACCAGCGCCGCCTGGTAAACTCCCTCCCCATTATTTGCCGTAGCCGCCATGTCCCCTCCCCTTGGCCTCCCTACACCCATCGCGGGAACAATTTAACGACTGCATATTGCGCGGGAATTACGGCCCGATAAATTCTGGATGAAAGCGGCGCGACGCCGATCACGCTGCGCGACAAGGTAATGTGGGAATTTGTCCTGGGGACGTTTGCGATTACGTTCGTGGAACGCGCTGTGCAGCGCGCGGCCAAGAAAAAAGCTCCCGCCTGAACCAATCTTTCAAGCCGCAGCGGAGATCGAAGATTTGACAGCCAAACAGGCGAATCTCTATTCCGTCCGCAACGCTTGCATGGGATCGATCGCCGCGGCGCGCAGGGCCGGCACGATGCAGGCGATCGTCGCCACAAGCATGAGAATCATCGCCGCCGCGATCAGCGTTACAGGATCACGCGAACTCCCGCCCGCCCACGACGACATCAGCTGGTTCAGGACGATGCTCAGCAACAACCCGACCGCCAAGCCAATTCCCAGCGTCGCCGCCGTTGAACCCAGCACCAATCGAATGATATTCGCGCGCGGCGCTCCCAAGGCCATGCGGATGCCAAGTTCTTGCGTCCGTTGCGTTACGGCGTAAGAGACCACGCTGTAGAGTCCCGTCGCCGCCAGTGCCAACGCGAGAAGCGCAAAAAATCCAAACAGCGTCGCGATGAACCGTTCCTTCCCCCATCCCCGCGTGTCCAGCCACCACAGCATCGTGTGTTCCTCGCCGACCACCAACTCGGGGTTAATCTGGCGCAACCTCTCTTTTATCGACCGCGTGGCCGCATCCGGATCGCCGTTCGCGCGCACCATCAGCGCTTCGTCCGGCGGCAAAACAAAACTATAGGGAATGAAAATAGCGGGTTTCGTGGGGCGCTCGAACCCATCGTTGCGCACATCACCGACAACGCCGATCACTTCGAGCCAATCGTCCGGCGCTTGCGCGCGGAGAAGACTTGGCTGGTCGATTTTGAGCATCGGGCTGCGCACGCTCTGCCCGATCGGTTCGCGGTCCGACATGAATTGTTTTACGAAGCCCTGGCTCACCAGCGCCACATGCGCCGCGCGCATTACCTCGGCATCGTTGAACGTCCGGCCAGCGAGCAGCGGAATGTGCAGCGTGGAAAATTCCTGCGGGCTCACAAGCGCGAGCACCGCCTGCGCATCGGTCAGTCCCGGCTTGCTTTGAATTGCGATATTCGCGGTCGAATCCCCCGAAAGGCGGAAACCACGCATTGGATACCGCCGCATCGGTCACTCCCGGAGTTTGCGCGATCGCCTGGCGCACGGCTTCATTGGCGTTGAGGCGTTCCTGCCATGCGGGATTCGCTCCCTTCGGCAGTGCGAGGTTCATCTCGATCAGGTGCTCCGGGTCGAATCCCAGCGGCTTGTGCGTCAGCTCGAGGAATGCTTTGGTGGCCGCGCCGGCCCCGGCCAGCAGCAAAATAGTGAGCGCCACTTGTCCGGCGATCAGCACGCGATGCACTTGCCGTCCGTGCGCGCTTCCCGAGTGCCTCGCGTTGCTGGCCTGAATGAGCTGGCCCAGTTGCGGCCGGGAAAGCTGCCACGCCGGCGAGATGCCGAACAGAATACCGGTGAGCAAGGCCACCGCGGCGCTGAAGAGCAGGACCATGGCATTCACATGGATTGCGGCCTCGTGGGGAAACGAGTACAGCGGCAGCCGGGCGGAAATCGCATCCACGCCGCGGTATGCGGCGAGTACGCCCAGAGCCGCTCCGGTCACGGAAAGCAGAATCGATTCGGTGAGCAACTGCCGGATCAACCTCGCCCGCGTGGCGCCGACGGAAACGCGCATCGCGAGTTCATGCTGCCGCGCCGCTCCTCGGGCAAGGAGCAGGATCGAAACATTCGCGCAGCCAATCACCAGCAGCGCCACCACCGCTCCGAACAAGAGCACGAGCGTTCCCGAAAAACGCCCGAGGACTTCTTCGTTCAACGTTACGATCGCGACGCGCCTTTGCACTGGAAAATTCGAGGGATCGCGCTTCGCGAAACTGTCGGAGAGGACTTGCAGCTCCGCCGCCGCGGCCGCGTGTGAGGCGCCCGGCTTCAACCGGATAAACGAGAGCCAGTAATCGTGCGGAGCCGCCGTCGCAACCGCGGGCAAATAGACGTCTGAATCTCCCCACGTAAATCGCGGAGGCACGACGCCAATCACCGTATACAGTTTGTGGTCGAGTTCGATCGACTTTCCGATCGCATCGCGACTTCCGCCGAATTGCTTCTGCCAGAACAAATAGCTCAGGACCGCTACGGGCGACGCCGCGCCACCGGGCGCGTCATCCGCCGTGAATTCACGACCGAGAAGCGGCGGCACACCCATGAAATTGAAAACATTCGGCGAATACAAGCCGACCTGCACCGAGACGGGCAGGCGATCTCCGGTCAGGGTCTGCTGCTGGTACTGCATCAGGAACGCGTCATCGATCGACGGGATTTGAAGCAGCTCCTTCGATTCGGGGCCGGTGACCATGAGAAGCGGGCCGCGACCGGTCTTGTCGCGCAGTTCGACGTGCACCATGCGATTGGCGTCCTTGTAGGGATACGGATCAATCAGGACGCCGTAGATGACGCTGAAGACGGCGGTCGTCGCGCCAATCCCCAAGGCCAGGGAGAGGACCGCGGTAAGCGCGAATCCCGGCGCCTTGCGAAGCTGGCGGAACGCGTAGCGAAGGTCTTGCATGAGCGTCTGCATGATGCTCCTCCGACCGGGAGACTCCCGATTCCCCGTGCAGATTCAGCGCCTACATCAATGCGCTGCATACAAATCCATTTGGGCCCACGGACCGCGCGCGAAATTGTCCGCGACCGGATTATCCCGTTCGCAGCCGCACGGCAAATCCCCGAACTATTAGACGCCAACCATTTAAATTCGTCAGCGCCCGAACTGCCTCCCGAGAAGCCGCTCCGCTTGCCTCCATCCGATTCTGCCTGTAATCTTTCGCAAGAGACTCAAATGTCAGGTACGCGAGTTCCCTTCATTTTGTTCCTTGCGCTGATCGTGGCCGCTGTCGCGCAAGCCATCAAGAATTACGCGCTGCTTCCCGATCGCATGGCCTCGCACTTTGGCGTTTCCGGCGCTCCCAACAATTGGATGGACAAGCCGCAATTCTTCATGGTCTACGCCGGCGTCGTCGTTCTGGCCGCAATCGTCGGATTCGCCGTGCCCTGGAGGATCGCCCAATTGCCTCCGTCCAGCATCAATCTCCCCAACAAGGAATACTGGCTGGCTCCCGAGCGCCGCGACGGAACTTTCGACTTCCTCCAAAGACATTTCGCCTGGTTCGGCTGCGCTCTTCTGCTGCTCCTCGTCTGCGTGATGGAACTGGTCATGCGCGCCGATCTCGATCCTGCTCCGCAACTTCCCGCCGAGGAAGTCCTGCTCTTTATTTTCGGATTTCTTCTCTTCACGTTCTTTTGGATCGTCGCCATCTTCCGCCGATTTTCCCTGCCTCGCGAATCAGCGTAGCAATCGAGCGAGCCTGCGCAGCGGCGGCGCGATAGTTCCACGCGGCAATTCCGGCGCGCGAATCATGCTTTCGCGAAACCGGCGCAGCGCCGAAAAATTCTCAGATGCGCAAGGCAGATTTTTTACCGCGGCAGGATTCTCTCTCGATGCGGCCACATTCGGCGTTCCGTTCGCAAGATTATCCCGAACCGCCGTTCACTGCACGTGCGCGTCAAACGCGCCGGTCTCCACGCGTCCGCCGCGCTTGATCTGCACGAAAATGCGGTACTCGCCCGGCTGCGGAAATCCGTACGGGAAGCTGACATCCGGCGGGAGCGGCGCGGAGTTCATCGGCGAAGCCAGCGGCATCGGCATCGACATTCCGCCGGATGCGGAAGCGGCTGCGCCGCCCGGAAGCCCGGCCTGCGCCAATTCGAGCGCCGCCATCGAGACCGATCCCGCGGGATGAATGTGCGCGAACACGCTGAAATCGGAGCGCACCACTTCCGCGTGCGCTGCCATTCCCATATACGGCTCCAGATCCTGCGCGGGCTTGCCGTTTTTATCTTCGACGCTGAATTTGAAATTGAGGGCGGCATTGGCTCGCAGCGGTCCATCCGGCCGTCGCCAAATCATCCGCCCGCCGTCGGGAAGTTGCGCGACGCTCGAATCTCCGTCAGCCGCAGCCAACGCCGCGCCCGACCAATCCGAATCATCTCCCTCGAGCGGCTTGCCAACGACCTGCGGCAATTCGATCTCGCCAACCAGCGTCCACGGAAATCCGCGCTCGTCCACGACATCCGCGAAAATTTGATAACGCCCTGCGGGCATCGCCGACAAATTGTCCGCGAACGCCCCGCCTTCAATGCGTTCCGGATGCAAATGCCACATCCGTTCCATTCCCGGCTGCGAAATCAAAAACAGATGCATCAAGTGATTGTGGTCGGGAACCACTTTCTCCATGTCGATTCGCTCCGACCACCGCGGGCTCGCGCTCCGCGCTCGAATCACGAGGCGGTTCCCGTTCTCGAGCGTCGTTTCCGCCGTGGGCGGCTTGTAAAAATTGACGCGGCCTTCGTAGGTGCGCGCCTCGACGCCCCACCATACGTTGCCGAGATACAGAATCGCAATCACCAGCGCCGCTGTGACCCCCATGATCACGCGCGCCCATTTTTTGTTCGAAGGCCCCGGCGTTTCTCCGGGCTCGAGCTTGCATTCGCGCACGCCGGCGCCAACAATCGAAACGATTCCAACTGCCAGGATGAGCATGAGTACGATCAACAGGCCGCCGAGCGATTTCTCCATCGGAAACGTGCGTTGCGCGAACGACGGCACCGGTATCGCGAGTTCCCCTTTGCCTTTCGCTCCGTCGACCAAAATGCGCACTTGCAGCGCGCCCGATTCCATCAGCCAGAGGCTGCCGGTAAAAAATTGCGGATCATCCTTCGAAGATTGCGCCACGTCCGGCGTGGGCGCGAACTTCGAGCCTGGCCCGGTCAATCGCAACGGAACGATCTGAATCGCGCGTACATCCTTCGATTCGCTGCGGACTTCAATTTCCGCCACGCCGGGAATTACTTGCGGCACGCGCACGGTCACAAAAAGATGGTAAGGGCCGGCATCGCCTTCGTAATAGACGTCCGGGCTGCCCACATGCGCCGCCACCGGCAGCGCCGTCAGCAAAAAAATCACAATCGGAAGGACACGTCGTTTCATAAAAGTTTTTCTGGAGCAAAATTCAATTCGCGGATAGACCTGCCGGGAAAATGATTTCGAAAGTGTCAAATCGCGCGCGCCGCACTCATCGCCGGACGCGCCGCATCCAATCTCCCCACGCGAGGCCAATCCACGTCATCATCATCGCCACCACGAACGCCGTCGCCATCCGCGCCCCGAATTGCCCCGCGCTGTGTTCCGTCGCCACGTAAATATTCTGAACCCACGGCGAAGCCGGCGGCACGAAGTACGGATAATTATCTGTCGCGAAGAACCAGTTTTCTGATATCGGCGACATCAGGAAATTCGCGAACGGCCATTGCACCCCAATGAAGCTCGCCAAAAACGCCACGCCGAGCGTCATGGCCTGCGCCCAGCGTTTCCATCCGCCGATTCGCCGCCGGACCAGATCGAACACAATCGCCGGCACGATCAGCAGCACCGGAAAATCCGGCGGCACCAGATGCGTGATGTTCTGATACACCGGGCCGAGCTTCGGCACGGCCGGAAATAGCGGCAGCACCCACGTAAACGCCATATGCAGCGCCGTGAACATCCCCGTCATGATCGTCGCCGCCCAGCGATGGTCGGACGCGCGGGCGATCGCCGCAATCCAGATCGGCGCGGCCAGCGCGATCACCAAATAAAATTTCGCGCCGTGCATGAAGATGCGATCGGTCAGCTCCTGCGAAATCCCGATCGTCAACGCCAGCAGGAAAACCATCGCGTAAAACAGCAGCCGCTCCAAGCGCACGCGGTATTCGCCCTGCGCGCGATTCATTTCCGCGAGGACCAGCACGAGCAGACCGAGACGGATCGCGGTCATTCCCAGCGCCAGCAAAATGTGCGGCGGGCTCAGAATCTTCACGTCCAGGCCGTAGGAGTTGTGCCACCAGTTATCGAAGGGCGCGGAGGCGATCATCGCCAGTCCGCCCCACGCGCAAATGAACGCGCCCAATGGCCCGCGGAATCCCCACATGGAAATGGAAACGGCACGCATCGGCGAGTCTTTTTGGAATGTCGTCGACAAAATCAGATATGCGCACGAGAGTCCGGCCAGGATGCCGCTCAAGTAAATCAGCATGTGCGCCGGCGTCCAGAACGAGTCGCGTCCGATGCTCTCGTGCCAGGAAATATCCCACGCGCTCCCGACCGACCCCGACGTCACCGCGATCGCACAGCACCACACGTACCACGGAATGGTCGTCGCGCCGGCGTACTCACTGCGCGCTAGCCGCGTTTTGCGGCATCGCTCGTCCGAGAGGAAATGTTTCGGCCATGAGGGCTCGCTCCAATGAAATATTTAACCGCAGGATTTTTTCCCCGCGTTCCCGCCTCGCTGGGAGTTTACACCCCGCCTCTGGGTTTTCCGAATTCCGCGGGATGAATGAAACGAATCCAGGAGATCAGTCGTAGCCCGCTGTTTTGCTGCAGCGCCAGCCGCTCAACTACATTTGCGTCACTCTCCACCAATCCATGGATTGACCAGTCCAATCCCCAGTCTCTCGAAATGTTTTGTGTTCCGGGTAATCAGAGTCAGCTCGTGGGCCCGCGCCGTGGCCGCAAAGAAAGCATCCATCGCACTCAAATTCATCCCCATCTGGCTGCTGCGCGCCATCAGAATGCCCCAGGCCGCTGCAACGACCAGGCCCACGCCCAGAATGCGCCCCTCGAATCTTTCCGGAAGCTCGTCCTGCAGCCACGATTTCAGAGCCTCGCGCCGCCGTCCGGCGCTCATCTCCTCAACGCCTTGCCGAATTTCCGCAAACGTGATCACGCTCAAGTAGACGCTATCCTCGTCCGTTTCAGCGAGCCACTTCACCACGTTCGCGTCAGGGCGCGGTTTCAGCCACTCCGATACGACATTCGTATTCAACAAGTAATTCAAAGCTCGATCTCGCGCGCCTTGGCCATCGGCCGCCGTATCCTCACGCGCGCGCCCCGCAAAGGAGACGCTGCGAAAAATTCAGCGAGATTGCCCTTCCTCTGCGTTTTCCGCGCCCACTCCTCCGCCGAAACCACCATCACGGCCTTGCGTCCGCTTCGCGTGATCGTCTGCGGGCCCTCGGCCAGCGCGCGATCAATCACCGCGCTCAAGTTCGCCTTCGCTTTGGCAACTCCCCACGTGCGTCCCGGTTTAGCCACGCCATCCTCCGAAATAGTCACTATGACTATTATAGTCATATGAACATGGAACGAAAAGTGCTTTCTCTGGATCGGCGCGGGCATGAGAAGCGATTTTCGGCATCGCCAAAAGAAACGCGCCTCCTTCGCCGCGCCCGCGCCGGTAAATACAACGCGACAAAGGCGCTCTCGATTTCTCTCGAATGAGATACGATTGTGTCCGCGCGAGGTCGCCTGCAATTAATCTCGGGGGTAGGTCAGATCGTTTCTTCGAACCATAATCAAAACAAATTTTGCTATGCGCGTTTTCTGGCGTTGATAGTCTTTTCTCTGTTTGCTCCTTCACCCGCGCGCGCTCAGGCCGGCCCTCCCTTCATCACCAACGATCCCGGCACGCCGGGTCCAAAAGAATGGGAGATCAACCTCGGCGTCATGCCCGTCTTCCGGCAGCAGCAGCACGATCTGCAGCTCCCGCAACTCGACTTCAACTACGGCGTCGGCCCGCGCATCCAGCTCACACTCGAAGTTCCCTACGTTTTCTCAACCGTTCCCGGCGAAGCCCGCAGTTCCGGCTGGAGCAATGCTTACCCCGGCGTGAAGTGGCGTTTCCTCGATGATTATCACGGCTGGAACGTTTCGATTTTTCCGCAAGTGGAAACCGCCGGGCCGTCCGGCTCGGTGCGCAAAGGCATCGCCGATAGCGGCTCGCGATTCCTCATGCCCATGGAAATTCAGAAAAATATCGGTCCGATGGAACTCGATTTCGAGGCCGGCTACTATTTCCCGTTTCACGGTCACGAAGAACGCATTATCGGATTTTCCGCAGGCCATCAATTCACGAAGAAGTTCGACATCGATGGCGAGGTTTACAACGACTACGCCATGGGCGCTCTTCCGCACGACACGACGTGGGATCTTGGCGGCCGCTATGAGTTTCACAAGGGGCTGATCTTTCTCTTCATGGCGGGCCGCAGTTTCAGCCCTGCCTCGAGCGGGCAGCCCACGTTTCTCGGCTACTTCGGCGTTCAGATCCTGCTCGAGCGCAACGGCCGGGCGCTCCACGCCGACGAATAAATTCTGCGCACCGGGGATTCGTGGCGAGGGTTATTCGGGCTTATGCAACGCGAGCGTTGTCAGTTCATCGCGACAAAATCCGCGCGGCGCGCGGGCTACGTGGCCAGCGGGATTGAGAAATGAAATTGCGAGCCCTGGCCAACCGTGCTTTCCACCCACATGCGGCCGCCGTGGGCTTCGACAATATGTTTTGCGATGGAAAGCCCGAGCCCTGTTCCGCCGACTTCGCGCGAGCGCGCCGCATCCACGCGGTAGAATCGCTCGAAAATCCGTTCCTGGTCCGCCAGCGGAATCCCGATGCCCGAGTCCGCGACGGTGATCACCGCTTCGTTTGCGCGCGCTTCCGCGCGAAGTTCCACGCGCCCGCCCGGCGGCGTGTACTGCACCGCATTGTCCAAGAGATTCTGCAAAACTTCGCGCAGGAGTCCCGCATCGCCGCGCACCGCCGGCAGCTGCGGCGGATAATCGATATCCAGCGAGAGGCTTCGCTGGCTCGCTTTCAGAAGAGTGGTAGCGGCGCAGCCTTCGATCAATTCCGCGAGCGGCACGGCCTGGAATTGCACCTCGAGTTTTCCCGCTTCGATGCGCGCGAGTTTCAAAAGATCGTCGGTGAGCCGGCTCAAGCGCATGGCGTGGTCGCGAATAATTTCGAGGAACCGCCGGTTGTTTTTTTCATCTTCGAGCGCGCCGCCCAGAAGCGTTTCCGCGAATCCCTGGATAGCCGTCAGCGGCGTCTTGAATTCGTGCGAGACGTTTGCGACGAAATCCTGCCGCACTCGCTCGAGCCTCCGCAATTCCGTGATGTCGTGCAGCACCACCACCGCCCCGTGCCTCAATTCCGGACTTGCCGCGCTGCCGGCGGCGGCCGCACTTTGCGGCGAACTTTGTTGCGAAGCTTGCGGCGAACTCTGGGGCGCAGTCGTTGGCAAAGTTCCCGCTGCTGCAGAACTCTGCGCCTCCGAACTTTGTACCGCGCCGTTCGGGCTCGGCTCGAGTGCCGAAATCGGCGCGGCGGTGATGGCGAAGCTCCGCGGACTCACCGTCCCGAGCGTGAGATCGCCCGCCAGATTATCGCCGCCCTGCAGCGCGCGGCGCGCCAGATCGAGCAGCTCCACTTGCCGCACCAGTTCGAGAAGCGGCTTGCCCTCGCAGCGCGCTGCATCGAGATTCAGAATTTCGGCGAAGGCCCGATTGCAGAAAATGACGCGCTCTTTCGCGTCGATCACCGCGACGCCTTCGGACATGCTTCGCAGAATCGCGCTCGACCGGTTGCGCTCTTCGATGAGCGAATGGATCGTGCCATCGAGCCGCACCGCGGTCTGATTCAGCGCCCGGGCCAGATCGGTCACTTCGTCTTCGGCGTCTTCGCGCGGGAGCGGGCGGAAATCGCCAGCGGCCACGCGCCTCGAAAAATCCTTGAGACGGTCGATGCGCGCGGCGAGACTGCGCGAGAAAATCAGCGACGCGCCTCCGCCCAGAATCAGGATCAGCAAGGAGATGGCTACGAGCCGCCGGCGCACGGCCGCGAGCGATTCATTCAATTCCGCGAGAGGAACGGCCATGCGAATCACGACGGGAAGGCCCGCCGGCGGCTGGAAACGCAAGGCGCGGTAGACCAGATCGCGGTTCAGCGTCGCGCTATGGCGCACCGATTCGCCTTCGCCGCTCGCGAATGCTTGCTGGACTTCCGGGCCGCCGGAATCATTTTCCATATTCGCGGGATTCTCGGCGGAATCCGCGAGCACCAGGCCGTCCGAAGCGATGACGGTCACGCGCGCGCCGCTCTCGGACATCCACGCCGCCCATTCGCGCAAGGCCGGAATGTTGTCGATTTGCGGCGGGCGGGACTGCGCGAGTTTTTCGAGGGACGCGAGCTGCGCTTCGGCGGAGTTCAGGTAATCCTTGCGGAGAATTCTCGCCGCATAAAAATCCACGATGACGAGGGCCGCCAGAAGAAGGAAGAGATACGTCAGTCCGAGTTTCCAGAAGAGCTTAGCTCGCACGAGTTTCGAACAGATAGCCCGCGCCGCGGATGGTTTTCACGTAGGCGGGGTATTGCGGATTCTCTTCGATTTTTTCGCGCAGCCGCCGGACGTAAACATCCACGCTGCGCGGCGTCACGAAGCGGTCCGTGCCCCATACGGCATCGAGCAACTGATCGCGGGAAAAAACTTTATTGGGCCGCGCGGCCAGATAATACAGCAGCCGGAATTCGAGGGTGCTGAGGGGCACCGCTTTTCCCGAGCGCGTCACGCGATACGCCGCGGGATCGATGCGCAGCGCTCCGATGTCGATTAATTTTTCGATAGCGCCGGCCGGTTCGACGCGCCGCAACAAGGCCTTTACGCGCGCGACCAATTCGCGCGGGCTGAACGGCTTTGTGACGTAATCGTCGGCGCCGAGTTCGAGGCCGACCACGCGGTCCGCTTCTTCGCCCCGCGCCGTCAAAATCAGGATCGGCAAGCGATTCAGCGCCGAGTCGCGGCGCGCTTCCTTGCAAATTTCGAGGCCGGAGAGTTTCGGCAGCATCAAATCGAGGACGAGCAGGTCCGGCGGAGTTTTCTTCACCTGCGCCATGCCCGTGGCGCCGTCGCTCGCGGTGGAAACCTGAAATCCATCTTTTTCCAGGTTGTAGCGGACCAGTTCGACGATGTCGCGGTCGTCTTCAATCACCAGAATTCGCTTTTTGGTCACGGCTTGCCCGCCTCGCTTGGATACACCATAACGGAACCACAGCTATCAGACAAGGTGTGCACCCCTTAGTATTCTGCCCGGAAGCATCGTGAGAAAGATTACGGGAACGTTACAATCACATCACCTGCGGGCGACAAGCGAGTTTCAATCCGACGCACCGTTTCGGGCATGAAACGGGGACGCGCGCGACGCGGCATCCGTCTCCGCGACGGCTCAATAGAAACCCATCCAAACCAATGATTTAGCGCGATGTACCAAATTGAATTTGGCCGCAGCAATGCTTGGATAGTTTCGGGCAATTGCGCGCGGACGAAGTGGACCCGGCGATCGGGGAAATGATGATTGTGAAGGGGCGAAGACAATGCGCGACCGCGTGGCTTTCCGTACGCGGGGCGCATTCGCATTGCGTCGCTTACTGGCGAAATATTTTCCATCGATTCCGGTACGCAGGCCGAGGCGTCGTCGCGATATTGTGCGGAACTTTGATCACTTGCCCGATCACGCGCGCGCAAGAAGATCCGATGTCCGGACTGCAGGCCGAGGCGGAGTTCGTCGTGAATTTCATTCGCTTCGTGGATTGGCCGCCGGGAACTTTGAAGGATGAACACGCGCCAATTTTTCTTTGCCTCGCAGGCGGATCGGCTTTCGGGCGCGAATTGATCGAGACGACGCACGGAAAAACCTTTGGCGGCCGCGCGATCGAAATCCGGCCGTACAAGCACGCAGAAGATGCGAAGCACTGCCAGGTGCTATTCATCAGCACGGAAGCGGGAAAGAAAGTTACGGAACTCCTGGCGGAGGTGCAGAACGCGAATATTTTGACGATCGGAGAGACAGATGATTTCCGGCAGCAGGGGGGAATTCTGGAAATCGCGGCGGCGGGGCCGGTGATTCATTATCACCTGAACGTGGAAGCATCCGTTCACGCGCACTTGAAGATCAGTTCGCAATTTCTGCAACTCACCGAAGTGTCGGCGACGAGATGAAGAGACACGAGAAACGCGTTTTCGTGCGCCTGTGGTCCATGGGAAGGGCTTGAAATGGCTTGGCTTCGAAATCAGCCGCTGAAGAAAAAACTCACGATGCTGGTGATGCTGACGTGCGGGGTAGCGCTGGTGCTGGCGTCTACAGTTTTCGCGATTTATGACCGGTTCTCGGCACGTGCGGAGATGCTGCAGGATGAAACGGCGGTGGCGCGAAGCATCGCGCTCAACAGCACGGCAGCGCTCGTGTTTCACGATGCCAAGTCCGGCGCGGAAATTCTGGCCGCGCTGGCCGCGGACTCGCACGTAATTCACGCGGTGCTATACGAGTCGAACGGAAAAGTGTTCGCGAGCTTCAGTCGAGCCGGAAGCGAGGCCTCGTTTCACCCTCCGGCATCGCCTCCCGATCGAAGCGGATTCACGGAGAAGCGCTTGATTCTTACCGAACCGGTCTCACTCGATCGTGAAACGGTGGGCACGATTTATCTCGAGTGCGACATCACCAAATTGCACGAGAGGCTTTTGCGGTTCATCGGAATCGTCGCCATCGTGCTTCTGATTTCCTCGCTCGCGGCGTATCTGCTGGCCGTGCAACTTCAAAGAACAATTTCAGAGCCGGTTCTGGAACTGGCGCGAACGGCATACGCGGTAACGATAGAGAAGGATTACGCAATTCGCGCGAAGAAAACCACCGGAGACGAAATCGGATTTCTGTACGACCAGTTCAACGAAATGCTGGACCGGATTCAGGAGCGGGACGCCGCGGTGCAGACGGCCCGCAACGATCTCGAAAAACGGGTGGAGGAACGCACGCGCGATCTGCAACAGGAAATTGCCGAGCGGGAGAGGACAGCGGAAGCCCTGCGCAAGAACAAGGAACGAGTGACGGCCGTGCTCGATGCGGTGGACGATTTAGTTTTCGAATTCGACGCGGACGGAACGTACCTGCATATCTGGACGACGCGCGACGAGATGCTCGTGCGTCCGCGGAGCGAGTTGCTCGGCCATTCCATTGTCGAAGTCTTCGGAGAAGAGTTGGGCCACTCGATGCTCGATGTTATCCACGGGGTGTTGCAGACGGGCCAAGCCGAAAGCGCGGAAATCCCGGTCGATCTTCCAAGCGGGCCACATTGGTTTCAATCTCGTTTCAGTCCGATTCCGGCGGAAGACGGATCGTATCAGACGGTTTGCGTGCTCTCGCGAGACATCACCGAGCGCAAGCGTGCCGAGGTGGAATTGCAGCGAGCCAAGGAAGCGGCCGAGGCGGCGAGCCGGGCGAAGAGCGAATTCCTGGCCAACATGAGCCACGAAATTCGGACGCCGATGAACGGCATTCTGGGGATGACCGAGCTGGCTCTGGATACTTCGCTGAGCCAAGAGCAGCGGGAATATCTGGCGACCGTGAAGTCATCCGCGGACGCGTTGCTGGTGGTGATCAACGACATTCTGGATTTCTCAAAAATCGAAGCGGGAAAACTGGAATTCGAGAACATCGCTTTTTCGGTGCGGGACAGCATCGGAGAAACGATGCGAACGCTGGCGTTTCGCGCGCATCAGCGCGGCCTGGAGTTTGCATGCCGGATCAAACCCGACGTGCCGGCGTGGGTGGCCGGGGACCCGGGCCGAATCCGCCAGGTAGTGGTCAATCTGATTGGGAACGCCATCAAGTTCACCGAACACGGCGAGGTCGCGCTGGAGGTGGAGAAAGAAAGAGAGGATGCCGAAAGCGTGACGCTGCATTTCACCGTTCGCGACACCGGCATCGGCATCGCACCCGAAAAACAGAAGCTCATCTTCGAGGCGTTCACCCAGGCGGACAGCTCGATGACTCGGCAGTACGGCGGAACCGGGTTGGGACTGGCGATCACGCGGCGGCTGGTGGAAATGATGGGCGGAAGCATCCGGGCGGAAAGCCAGCCTGGGCGAGGCAGCACGTTTCACTTCACGGCGCGACTGGGGCGATCGACGGAAACGGCGGATGCAGCGAGCGCGGCCGATCCGCGAACGCTCGAAGGCCTGCGGATTCTGGTGGTCGACGACAATCTGACGAATCGAGTGATTTTGGACGAGATGCTGAAATCCTGGGGCATCGTTCCGACGGCAGTGGAGAGCTCTGCAGCCGCGATGGAGGCGCTCGAGAACGCGTGGCCCACCGAGCAGCGCTTCAATCTCGTAATCACGGACGCACAGATGCCGGAAAAAGACGGGTTCGAACTGGCGGAAGAAATCCACCAGCGATTTCCAGGCGATGTGCCGAAAATCCTGATGCTCAGTTCGAGTGCGCAACGAGGCGAAGGGGCGCGTTGCCGGGAAGTGGGAATCGCGGCGTATCTGTCCAAGCCCGTGCAGCAATCGGATCTTCTCAGCGCGATTCTGGGGCTGCTCGCGAAGCCGCAGAATATTGATGAGAAGCAGCTTGTGACGCGGCACTCGATTCGCGAAGGGAGAGCCGGGATGCGGATTCTTCTGGCGGAAGACAATGCGGTGAACCGGCTGGTGGCGACGCGGCTACTGGAGAAAAACGGCTACGACGTCATCGTTGCCGTGAATGGCCGCGAGGCCGTCGAACTGGCGGCGAACGAAGTTGTGAACGCGGTGCTGATGGACGTGCAGATGCCGGAGATGGATGGAATTGAAGCGACAAAGGCCATCCGCGACCGCGAGAAAGAAACGGGACGGCACCTGCCGATCATCGCGATGACGGCGCACGCGATGAAGGGCGACCGGGAGCGATGCCTCGACGCGGGGATGGATGAGTACCTGACCAAACCGATTCGCACGCCGGAACTGCTGGCGATCTTGCAGCATTACGCGGCAAAGGCGGCGCCAACGGCCGAGCCAGTCACTGAAAGCGTTGCGGCCGCATCTTCCGGAAGGGCTGAAGATTCGTGGGGCGTGGCGAAGACGCTCGAGCACGTGGCGGGAGACCGCGACCTGCTTTGCGAGCTCATCGGGCTGTTTGAAACCGAGTGCCCGCGACTGGTGGAAGAAATTCGCGCGGCAGTGGCTTCGAAAACCGCGAAATCGCTGGAAGTTGGAGCGCACACGCTGAAAGGCGCGGCCAGCAATTTCGCGGCGGGCCCCGTTGCAGCAGCGGCGAAAGAACTGGAGATGATGGGCCGCAACGGAGAATTCGCGAATGCGCCGGAAGTTGTGGTGCGCCTGGAAAGAGAAGCGCAGCGGCTTCTCGGCGAACTCGAGACATTCGCGCGAAAGGTGCCGAGCTGAATTCGTTGCCATCCCACGCTGGATTTGAGCCCAAGGACGCGGCACCGGAAGAGCGCGCAGCATCAGGCCGGAGAGGCCGGGAGAAAAAGAAATGAGCGAAGACAGGCCCGTGAAAAAGCGAATTTTGATCGCCGAGGACGATGTGGTGTCGCGCCGCGTTCTGGAAGTGTTTCTGAGCCGGTGGGGATACAGCGTCACCGCCGTGACGAACGGCACGGACGCGCTGCGCGTGCTCAGCGAAGAACACGCGCCGCGGCTGGCGGTGCTGGATTTGATGATGCCGGGGCTCGAGGGCGTGGAGGTGTGCGCGAAAGTGCGCGAGAGAAAAGATGCGGCGTACACGTATCTGCTGCTGCTGAGCTCGCGGAACGAGAAGAAGGATACGCTGGCGGGATTGCAGGCGGGAGCGGACGACTATCTAACAAAGCCGTTCGACGCGGAGGAATTGCAGGAGCGGCTGTTCGTCGGCGAGCGGATTCTGAATCTGCAGGATGAATTGATCGCGGCGCGCGATGCACTGCAGTTTCAGGCCACGCACGACACGCTGACGGGAATTGCCAATCGCGGGGAGATACTGAACGCGACGAGCCGCGAGCTGGCGCGAGCGCGGCGCGAGCATACAACGCTGGGGATCGTGATGGCCGACATCGATCATTTCAAGCAGGTCAACGACCGGTACGGGCACCAGACGGGCGACGCGATTCTGTGCGGCGTGGCATTGCGGCTGTCGTCGCTGATTCGCACGTACGACACGGTGGGGCGTTATGGAGGCGAGGAATTTCTGATTCTGGCGCCCGCGTCGGACGCGACCGGCATCGTGCGGCTCGCAGAACGGCTTCGCGCGGGGATGGAAGGAAGTTCGTTCGAAACGTCGGCGGGAACGCTACGCTTGACGCTGAGCCTGGGCGCGGTGGTGAGCAACGTCGATAGCTCGCTCGATTGCCAGGCGCTGCTGCATGTGGCGGACGCGGCGCTCTATCGCGCGAAAGCGAACGGGAGGAATCGCGCGGAGATGGCGACGGGTGAGGATCTGAGCGCCGCCGTGGCGGGGACGAATTTGGTGCACGCGTCGCGGGAGGGGTAGGGCTTCGACGGCTATTTCGTAGGTCCGCGGAACCAAAACGCGGCGAGAACGAGCAGGGTTGCCGTACAACCGGCGCTTAAGAGAAAGATTTTAAAAACGGGGTTGCTCCATCGGCGCGCGAATGACATGGATAGACGCTCTGACGCTCGTGCCTGAGCCTTCTGCTCGGATTCGAGAAAGCGATGACTGAGCGTAACAACGTAGAACAGTGCGTACGCAGACAAGACAAATGGATTATGAATGAACTGATTCAGCGCGGGGACTTCTTCGCGAGGCAGATAGGCTTTGTTAATCAGATAAATGCAGTATGGTCCGGCAAGATACGCAAACAAGTTCGTCAGCAGAGGAGGGATTCCCGAACGCGTAAGGAAGTCAGTCCTGCCCCAATCACT
Organism: uncultured Acidobacteriota bacterium; assembly: GCA_963771905.1. Taxonomy (GTDB): domain Bacteria; phylum Acidobacteriota; class Terriglobia; order Acidiferrales; family UBA7541; genus Palsa-147. Next base: position 437,452 of record CAVYVI010000009.1, on the reverse strand, counting down.
CCATAGCCATTTTCGGAAATCTGTCAGATCACTCATGGGCACGCGAACGGCACCACGCAACACATGCAGTCACTTTTGTCGATCGCCAAATTGGGTCGTCCGCGACCGCTCCGTACTCAATTTCTGCCAGCCCATAACGAGATAGTAAGAGATGTCCGGGAAGGCAAAGAAAAAGCACGCGGTCAAAAACCCAACAGCTCTCAAGGTCAGAATGCCCGAATGCACCTTAAGCCATCCCTGTTCCGGCGCCTCGAATGCGGCGATCCCGGCTATGACCACGACCCATCTCAGAATGCGGGCTGCGCCTCGCAGCTTGTGCTGCTTTCGCAGCAGATTCCAAGTCCCCCAAACGCCCACACTTGCCCCCAGGAGATCGGCTAATAGTCGAGACAGTGGCACGCCCATTACGCAGGCCTTTCGATGAGGCGATTCCGAGTGTCAAGCGCACGGCTGCCGCTCATGTTGCGACGCCCGGATCATACCATCGCGGTAGTTTATCATTGAGTAGAGGCTGTCGAGGCGCGCCCTGAAAATCCGTTGAGTGGCAGGCGGCGGGAATGGTACGGAAGTACTGTTGAATGTGGCGAGGGCGTGGATAGAATCGCGGGCCATGCTTGGGAAAGCATCGTGTGAAGCGCTTGAGCGGTGCATGCGCGAGGCGTTTTCGGCGGCGGCGGAGGCGAGGCGAATCCGGCGGGTGAAGGACGTATCGTTCCACGAAGATGCGCGCCTGAGCCGGGAAGAATATTTGCGGATGCACGGCGTGATCCGGCATTTGCTTGTGGGGCACGAGGGGCGGCCGTGTCCCGCGGGAGAAAGGCCCATTGTGAGCGCGATCGAGCCGTGGGAGCGCGCGGATTGGCGCAGGCGCGAGAGGATGATGAAAGCGGCGAGTGAATTGCCGCGGCGGCAGAAGAGCGCGTAGTACCAAAGAAAAGTAAGGCCCACGTGTAACACCGACACGTGGGGCACCCCCCGCGCGTAATAGCAAGGAACGGCAAGCCTGCTCACGTGGGAGAGCACAGGCTGAAGCCCGTGCCACTGAAAGGCAGGGCCGTCTCCAAACGGACGCTGCGATTGCCGGGCATTCCTTCCGAGACATCCAAAACTACGATAGCGGCGGCGGAAGGAATACACTCGTGAGATATGCGCGAGGTATTTCTGCGGAGGACGCGAATCGAAGTGCCGGCGGAGACGCTGTTTCGATGGCACGCGGAGCCGGGCGCGCTCGAGAGGCTGTCGCCGCCGTGGGAGCCGGTGGAGGAGATCGAGCGGGCACCGGGAATTCGCGACGGGAATCGCGGCGTGCTTGGCGTGCATTGGGGGCCGCTGCTCATCCGCTGGGAGTTCGAGCACCGGAATTACGCCGAGGGGCGGCAATTTCAGGACGTGCAAACGAAGGGGCCGTTCAAAAGTTGGGTGCACACGCACAGTTTCACGCCGGATGGAGCGACGGCGTGCTGGCTGGAAGACCGGATCGAATACGAGATGCCGCTGGGATTCCTGGGGCGTTGGATCGGCGGGAGAATGGTGCGCAGAAAACTCGAGCGACTGTTCGAGTACCGGCATCGCGTGACGGCGGAGGCGATGGCGAAAGCGAAGACGCGCGACGCATCGCGGGCGATTTAAAAAGCGCCGCTAGCGTTGGGCGAGAAGAAAAATGCGGCGAAACGGGAAGAGCGTTTTGCCGTTGGGCCGGCGCGGATAGGCGCGAGCGACTTTTTCGGCGTAGGAATCGAGGAAGGCGGCCTGCTCGGATGCGTCGAGCGCCAGGAGATAGGTGCGAAGCTGGGTGCCGCGGAAAAATTCGACGACGGGACGCTCGCCTTCGAGTTCGTGGATGTAAATCGTTTCCCAGACGTCGAATTGAGCGGAGAGAGGGCGAAGCCAGCGCCAATACTCTTCGGGCGAGTGAGTGTTGAGCTGAGAGGCGAGAGGAACGAGACGCGCGGACCAGCGCGGATCGCGCGCCGTCTCAAGAATGAGGACGTGGCCGGGATCATCGGTGTGATGCGGCATCTGAACGGCGAGGAATCCGCCGGGACGAAGCTGGCGCAAGAGCGCAGGAAACAATTCGGCGTGGCCGGGAAGCCAGTGAAGGGCGGCATTCGAAAAAATGAGATCGGGCGAATCGGCGGCACGCCAGGAGCTGATGTCGGCGTGAACCCAATCGAGAGCGGGATGTTCGGCGCGGGCGCGCGAGAGCATTTCGGATGAATTGTCGACGCCGGTGATTTTCGCCTGGGGCCAGCGTTCGTGGAGAAGATGCGTGACGTTGCCCGCGCCGCAGCCGAGATCGTAGGCGCGTTCGCAGCGAGAGAGAGAACGCGCGAGAGCAAGTCCATCGCGGGGCGAAGGCGTTCGGCGGCGTATTTGAGATAGACATCCGGATTCCAGACAGCCATTTTTTCCCGGCTCCGATGACGGCGGCGCGTTTATCAGTATGCCGAAGCGGGAGGACGCCGCCAACGGAAAGATGCGCGCGCGGGAGCGCAGACGGGAACGAGCGCGAAGACGCGCGCGCGGCGCGAACGAATTTTCCATTCCATTGACTTGCCTTGCGACAACGCCCTAACATGCGTGGCCGGGGCATGCCCGCGCGATGATCATCGGCCAGAACATTTCGCACTACCGCATCGTCGAGAAGATCGGTGGAGGTGGAATGGGCGTGGTGTATCGCGCCGAGGACACCCGTCTTCACCGGAATGTGGCGCTGAAGTTCCTCCCCGTAGAAATGGCGAACGACACGGCCGCACTCGAGCGATTCCGGCGCGAGGCGGAGGCGGCGTCGGCGCTGAACCATCCAAACATCTGCACGATTTACGACATCGGCGAAGAGAACGGGCAGGCTTACCTGGTGATGGAATTCCTCGACGGGGCGACGCTGAAGCATCGGATCGCGGGGCGACCGATGGATGTGGAATTGATTTTGGATTTGAGCATCGAGATTGCGGACGCGCTCGACGCGGCGCACGCGAAAGGAATCGTCCACCGCGATATCAAGCCCGCGAATATATTCGTGACGGAGCGGGGACACGCAAAGATTCTCGATTTTGGACTGGCTAAACAGATACAGCGGGATATGGTGCAAGGCATCGCGCAGGACGCGCTTTTGACGGCGGCAACCGCGCCGCCCGTGAACGTTGCGGATTTGACGAGCCCCGGGACGGCGGTGGGAACGGTGGCGTACATGTCGCCGGAACAGATTCGCGGGAAGAATTTGGATGCGCGGACGGATTTGTTTTCGTTTGGGATCGTGCTGTACGAGATGGCAACGGGGACGCTGCCGTTTCGAGGCGAAACTTCGGGCGTGATTACGGAAGCGATTTTGAACCGCGCGCCTGTGGCGCCGGTGCGGCTGAATCCGGATTTGCCGGCGAAGCTGGAAGATGTGGTGAACAAGGCGCTCGAGAAGGATCGCGATCTGCGGTATCAGTCCGCGGCGGAAATGCGAGCGGATTTGAAGCGCCTGCGGAGGGACACGAGCTCGAGCCGGATTTCGACGCCGAGCGGCGCCGTGGTGCAGGATGCCGGCGCGACGGCGGCAGCAGCGGCGCCGAGCAGTTCCGCGGCGATTTCAACGCGGATTGATACAGCGGCAGCACCGGCAGCCAGCGCGGGGAATCGAAAATTGATTTTACTCGCGGCGTGCACGGTGGTGGTTCTGGCAGGGGCGTTCGCGGCATATCATTTCTGGGGCCGCCCAGGCGCGCCGAGCGGACCAGGACAAATCAAGCAAATCAGCCACTGGAACAAGCCGATGCTGGACGCGAGACTTTCGCCAGACGGGCACACGGTGGCGTTTATTTCGCCTGCCAGCGGGACATTCCAGGTGTTCGTAATGCTCAGCTCGGGCGGCGATCCGCTGCAGATCACGAGCGACGAGGGCGACAAGGAATTAAATAGCTTCTCACTCGACGGCACGGAGATCTACTACCAGCGATCCGGCGGCCGCTCCGAGATCTGGGCGGTCCCGACACTCGGCGGCGCGCCAAGAAAAATTTTGTCGGGCAGTGCAGTGGTCCCTTCTCCGGATGGCAATTTTCTGTTTTACGTGGACGACGAATCCGCAACCATAATGCGCGCAGACAAGTCGGGCCTGAAAAACGAGCAGGTCGTCAGATTAGAGGCGGGTGCCATTTTCGTCGAAGGAATTTTGCCCTTTCCGAGCGGCGAAGAATTGCTAGTGTGCGCGATGCATGCAGACTCGAGTGACAAATTTTCTCTCTATAAAGTGAGCGTTTCGAAGCACACGCAGGCGGATTTAGGTGAAATAGACGGAGGCGACCCGCACGTGACGTGGGACGAGCCTGGGAAGACATTGCTTCTGGCTCGCACGGTGAACGGACTCGCGAACATCTGGGAGTACAACCTGACGGACCGGTCCATGACCCAGATGACATTTGGGACGGGTCCGGACTTTTCGCCGATGCCGGATCCGGAAGGAAAGGGAATTTATTACGTGAATGGAAAAGAGTCGGGCTTTCTGACGACGTACCACGTGCGCACGAAGGAAGCCGAGGATATCGCCTCGGAAATTGCGACGCAGCCGGAAATTTCGCGGGACGGGAAGCGGGTAATGTACATCACGTATCCCGAATCGCACCGGAACGATCTTTGGGTGTCGGACGTAGACGGAAAGAACAAGGTGAGGGTGGCATCCGCCGCGGTATTGGGAACAGGAGGCTGGTCACACGATGGTTCGAAGCTGAATTTTGGAGACTACTCAAGCGGGCAAGTGAAAATCTATATCGCCGGAGCGGATGGCAGCGGAGTTCGCGAAGTGCCGTGGAACGGGAAGTTCTGGGGATCGAGCGCCTACAGCAATGACGATAGGAGTCTCTACATCAGCGTGGTCCGATCACCTGGTTCGGGCGCATCCATTTGGAAAGAGAATATCGACGGATCGGACGCACGGGAGATCTCGAACTCGTGCGCGTTTGTGGGAGACGTGAGTCGAGACGGAAAGTATTTGATCGCGTTTGAGACAAGAGGTGAACGAGTGGGGATTTACGAGCTGTCCATCGCCGATAATAAGTGCGTGTCGCTGATTCCAGGCGCGACAACGTACAACGTCGTATTCGCTCCCGATCAGAAATCGTTCTTGTATGCGGTGGCCTCGCGAGGCGAAATGACTATTTATCGCCAGCCATGGCACGACGGCAAACTGACGGGGCCTTCGCAGGTTGCGTTGAAGGTGCCATTCTCATTCAGCATCTACTATGCCGGAAACGGGTACGATTTTTCGCGCGACCTATCGACGATTATTTACGCGCGGCCGGGCGGGCAGGACGATTTGTATTTGACGAGCCAGAAATAGGCAGCGCAGCCTCGGGAAGACGACGGGCTGGAGCGGCGCGCAAGAAGCGGCGTTCCGATATTTTCTCAGCCATACGCCGGGCCGTGTTGCATCTGCGCAAACAAAGCCAAAGGGAAAGCGAACGCGTAGCCGCGCCATCGAACTGCGGCGGGAAACCGCTTACGCACGGCGTGGGAGATGGTGTAAATTGGTGTTTCGTTCCCCACCCGCCGCACTCACCGGGCGTGAACTGAGGGAGGGCCCCAAGGTGAATCCAACTAAGGGAGTAGTCGCCGCAGTGCCAGAGAAGACGCCAGCCACGGGCCGCGACTCGCTGACGATTACGGACAATCGCACGGGCAAGACGTACGAACTCCCCATCAAAAACGAAACGATTCGGGCGATCGATCTGCGGCAGATCAAAGTGAACGAGAAGGATTTCGGGATGATCAGTTACGACCCGGCGTTCACAAACACGGCTTCCTGCACGAGCCGGATTACCTATATTGACGGCGACGCGGGAATTCTTCGCTATCGCGGCTATCCGATCGAAGAACTAGCGGAAAAGAGCACGTACCTCGAGACGGCCTACCTGATTTTGTACGGCGAGCTTCCTACGCGCGCGGAGCTGAAAGATTGGTCGTACAACATCACGCACCACACGTTTATTCACGAGAGCATCAAAAAATTCCTCGACGGATTTCACTACGACGCGCATCCGATGGGGATGTTGATTTCGACGGTGGCGGCGCTCTCGACGTTTTATCCAGATGCGAAGGACATCTTCAATCCGGAATCGCGCCGGAAGCAAACGTACCGGCTGATCGGGAAGATGCCGACGCTCTCGGCGTTCGCCTATCGCCACAGCCTGGGAATGCCGCTGGCGTATCCGGACAACGAGCTGAGCTACAGCGCGAATTTTCTGAACATGCTGTTTCGGACGACGGAGCTGAAATACCGGGCGAATCCGACGCTCGAGCGGGCGCTGGATATTCTGTTCATCCTGCACGCCGACCACGAGCAGAACTGCTCTTCGACGGCGATGCGCGGAGTGGGGAGCTCGCACGTCGATCCGTATTCGGCGATTGCGGCGGCGACGGCGGCGCTTTACGGCCCGCTGCACGGCGGCGCGAACGAAGCGGTGCTGCGGATGCTGCTGGAGATCGGCTCGGTGGGCAAAGTGCCGGACTACATCAAGAGCGTGAAGACGGGCGAGCGACTGCTGATGGGTTTCGGGCACCGCGTGTACAAGAATTACGACCCGCGCGCGCGGATCGTAAAGCACATCGCCTACGAAGTGTTTGACGTGATGGGCCGCAATCCGATGATCGATATCGCGCTGGAGTGCGAGCGGATCGCGCTGGAAGACGATTATTTCGTGAAGCGGCGGCTGTATCCGAACGTGGATTTCTACACGGGCCTCATTTATCAGTCGATGGGCTTCCCGGTGACGATGTTTCCGGTGCTGTTCGCGATTCCGCGCACGTCCGGGTGGATCGCGCAGTGGGAAGAGATGCTGCTCGATCCGGAGCAAAAAATCGCGCGGCCGCGGCAGGTTTATCTCGGCGCGGGCGAGCGCAGTTACGTTTCCATCGAAAGCCGCGGGTAATTCACCACGCCAGAATCCCAAGTACCAGTAATGCCGTAACCTCGCCGGGTTATCACCCACGGGGCTCCGCGCTCAAATGGGTTGCAAGTCCACGAAATCTCTGGCACAAAGGCCTACACCTCCAAGGGTGGAGAGCCTAGAGCTATGAACATCATGACCCGCCAGGCCGGCGAAGCGACGATAGTCGACGTTGCCGGAGATATCACGCTGTACCAATCGCCGGAGCTGCGGAAGGTCCTGCTCGATCTCATCAAGGTGAAGCACACGCAGCGCGTGATCGTGAATCTGACACAGGTGAAATACATAGACAGCGCGGGGGTGGCGTCGTTGATCGAAGGGCTGAAGGCGTCGCGGGATGCCAAGACGACATTTGCCCTGTATGGGTTGAGCAAGATCGCACGGGAAGTACTGGAATTGACGCGCCTGCTGAAGGTATTCGAAGTGTACGACGACGAGGCGCAGGCGTTGCAGGGCAAGGCATAGATTCACCAGGAACGAGCGAATGCACCGGTTGAAAATTTAACGGCTGTCCCGGGATCACGCGCCGCGAAAAATCGCGATGCCATTCACCGAAACCATAGGGCGGGGAACGATTGACGGGCTTGCGTACGTGGGGCAGCTGACAAAGCTGACCCTGCGCGCGGCGCATGCGATCGTCGTCGATCCATCGCAGGGGCGCCTGCTGCGCTACCGGCGCGCGCTGCACCAGGCGATGGCCGTGGGCGTCGAAGCACTTCCGATTCTCTCCCTCATCACATTCTTTGTGGGCGTCATTCTCGCGCTGCAGGCGGCGTACGAGCTGCGGCGGTTCGGGGCAATCAGCTTCGTGGCGAACGCGGTGGGCGTGTCGTTGACGCGCGAGTTGGGCCCGTTGATGACAGCGATCCTGGTGATCGGACGCTCGGGATCGGCGTTTGCGGCGGAAATCGGGACGATGAAGGTGAGCGAGGAAATCGACGCGCTGGAAACCATGGCGCTCGATCCGGTGCGATTCCTGGTGGCGCCGAAACTCGTGGCGATGCTGCTGATGATGCCGTGCCTGACGACGTGGGCGGATTTTATGGGCATCACGGGGGGCGCGATATTCGGGGTATCGGCCGCGGGTTTCACCTTCTCATCGTATTACCACGCAACGCTGAATGCCCTGCTGACGCGGGACATCATATCGGGGCTGATCAAGAGCGTGATGTTCGGGCTAGTGATTACCGCGGTGGGCTGCCAGGAAGGATTCATGACGGGACTGGGGTCCGAACAGGTGGGGCGTTCGACGACAACGGCAGTGGTGAAATCGATTTTCCTGGTCATCATTGTTGATTTTATTTTTACGGCATTGTTTTATGTGACGGGCTCGAACTAAGTTGCGCGAGCGCGAGAATTCGAAAAAGGCACAAGCGTGACACCCGACGCCTCAAAACCGGAACGCGGCGCCGCCATTGTGGTGCGCAATCTGCGGGTGAATTACGGCGAGCGCGAGATTTTGCATGGGATCAGCTTCGACGTGCAGCCGAGCGAAACGCTGGTGATTCTAGGCGGATCAGGCTCCGGCAAGAGCACGCTGCTGCGGACGCTGGTGGGACTGGAGCGCGCGGGGAGCGGCGAAATCTGGATCGCGGGAAAGAATCTGGCGGGAATATCGGACGCGGACCGCAACGAGCTGCGCAAGCAGATGGGAATGTCATTTCAGGGCGGAGCGCTGTTCGGATCGATGTCGGTGGGAGAAAACGTGGCGCTGCCGCTGCGCGAGCACAGTCCGCTCGATGACTCGACGATCGAAATTATCGTGCGGCTGAAACTCGAGCAGGTCGGACTCTCCGGCTACGAAGAATACATGCCCGCACAGCTGAGCGGAGGGATGAAGAAGCGGGCGGCCGTGGCGCGAGCGCTGGCGATGGATCCGCAAATTTTATTTTTCGATGAGCCGTCGGCGGGGCTCGATCCGATTATCGCGGCGGGAATCGACGAGCTGATCCTGAAATTGAAGAAGGCGTTCGGGATGACGATTGTCGTCGTGACGCACGAACTCGCGAGCGCGTTTCTGATTGCGGACCGAATGATTTTACTCGACCGCGGGGTGATCGTGGCCAGCGGAACAAAAGAGGAAATGCAGACGAGTATCCAGCCGCGGGTGCGGCAGTTCCTGGATCGCGTTCCGGAGCCGGAACTCGAAGACGAAATGAACTATTTGCAGATGCTGATCGGGGACGAGCCGCCCGCGCGGCACTAAGCACGATGGCGGGGGCGGCGTGATATACTCCCGCAACTTCCCGGCGGGCGCAGGGGCTCGAAGGCTTCGCCGGTTCATATCCTGAGGGCGTGATGGAAGCTAAACGCGAGCAGGCGTTTGTCGGACTCTTCGTGGTGGTCGCGGTGGTGCTCCTGCTCATCGCATTGTTTTCCATTTCAGGAGTGTTCAGCAGCACCGGAAACGTCTACCGCGCGTATTTCAAGAATGCGGGCGGACTGGCGAAGGGTTCGCAGGTGCGCTACGCGGGCAGCCCGGCGATCGGGCGGGTGACGGAAGTGCGGAGCGATCCGAAAAATCCGTCGCGGATGGAAATCCAATTTCGCGTCGAGCCGGGAATTCCGGTAAAGACGGACAGCGTGGCGCGGATTTCAAGCCTGAGCGCACTGGGCGATTTTTTCCTGGAAGTGGAGCCCGGAAGCGCGGGAGCGGCGGCCGCACCATCCGGCAGCGTGCTGCAAGCGAAAGACTTCACCAGCCTCGATGATATCGAGGCGGAAATTGCGACGATTGGGCCGCAGGCGCAGGAACTCCTGGGAAATCTGAACGCGCGCGTGGTTGAGTTGAAGGAAACGGTTGTGCGCGTGAATGACCTGCTGAACGCGGAAAATCGGGCCAATCTTTCGAAGAGCCTGGCCAACGTGAACGGGATGCTGGAAGAAGATCGCCCGGCGATGCACTCGACGCTCGAACATATGAACGATGCGAGCGCGAAGCTCGCTCCGATGCTCGACGATTTGAAAAAGACGATGGCGAAAGCGGATGATGCGATTTCGCACATCGACGCGACGCTGCTGGAAAACCGGCCGGACCTGCGCGACATCATCGTAAGAATGAAGGCCACGCTGGCATCGGCGTCTTCGCTGACGGATCAGCTGGACCGGACGCTGGATGTGAACAGCTCAAACATCGACGAGATCCTGGACAACATGCGGCACATCACCGAAAACTTGAAGGAATTCACGGACACGATCAAGCAGAGGCCGTACACGTTGATTCGTTCCTCCGAACCGAAGGAACACACCCCCGGGGAGGCATCCAAGCCGTGAGATTCGCCGCCCAGTATCGCGTCTTGCCTGCAATATTTTCGCGACTATGCCGGACCGTTCCGGGCGCCAGCGTCGCGGTGCTTCTATTGTGCCTGGTGCTGGTGGATTGCGGCGCGGCGCGGCCCGTGAGGTATTACTCGCTCGAAAACGTTCCGAAGAGCGCGTCGGCCAACCCCTCACCATTTCCCGTGACGCTGCTGGTGGGGCATATCACGGCGCCGCATCTTTACCGCGACGATCGGATCGTGTATGGAAGAGGACCCGTGGAGCTGGGAGCGTACGAGGATCACCGCTGGGCAGAAATGCCGGAAGACATGATCGAGAACATGATCCTCGATATGCTGCGCGCGTCGGAAGAATATCGCGACGTCGAACGGCAGTCGAGCAAAGCGCGCGGCGATTACGTTCTGCGCGGGCGCCTGATCTCGCTGGATGAAGTGGATACGCCTGCCGTGGCGGCGCGTTTTGCGATCGAGTTGGAGCTGTTTGATTCGAAGACGGGAGCGGTGGTCTGGTCGCAATCGTATTCCCATGATGAAGCGGTGAACGGCAAGACCGTGGGCAGCGTCGTCGAAGCGCTGCAGACAAACGTGGAAGCAGGACTCGGACAGTTGATGAGTTCGCTAAGCCAGTATTTCACGAGCCACCCGGCGCAGTAAGACATTCCCGGACTGAATTTCCTCTCAAGTTTGATACAGAACCGCCGATAAACCCGTCGAACAGCCCCCTTCCTCATTGAAGTGTCTGAGGGTGTCTTCTCCCGTCGCGATGCTAAAGCATGCGATGAGACCCGCCGGCTTGAGGCGCTACTTCGCGCGCGATCAGACGGAGGTGTGGCGTGATGAATTTTCTGAGATGGCTGTTCTCTTCCGGCGACTTCATGCCGCATGGGAATTGTTATCTGTGGGTGCCGGGGCTGGTCTGGCTGCACGTGATTTCCGACTCGCTGATTTTCCTGGCGTACATGTCCATCCCGTTGACGCTGATTTACCTGGTGCGGCGGCGGAGGGATGTTCCATTCAACTGGATGTTCATGTGTTTCGGCGTATTCATCGTGGCGTGCGGGCTGACGCATGCGATGGAGGTGTGGAACCTGTGGCACGCGATGTACTGGCTTGCCGGTGGGATCAAAGCGGTGACGGCGATTGCGTCGATTGTCACGGCCGTGCTGCTGGTGCGGCTGGTTCCCACGGTTCTGGCGGTGCCGAGCGTGGAGGACATACGTGATGCGAACGCGGCATTGAACATGCAGGCAGTGGTGCTGCGCGAGCAAGCCGCGCTGCTCGACCTGGCTCGCGAGGGAATCATCGAGCGCGATATGCACGGTAAGATCATCTTCTGGAATCGAGGGGCGGAGAAAAACTATGGATGGGAACGCGTCGAGGCGATGGGGAAAGAAGTGGATGAGCTGCTGCAGACGATGTTTCCGGATTCGCTCGACGAAATTGAAACGGAATTGCTTCGAACCGGCCAATGGGAAGGTGAATTGACGCGGCGACGGCGCGACGGGACGCAGATCTTTATCGAAAGCCGCTGGACGCTGAAGCGCGATGAAGAAGGCGCGCCGGTTGGGGTTCTCGAAATCGGCAGCAACGTGACGGGCCGGAAAAATTCGGAAAGCGCGCTACGCGCCGGGGAAGCCAAGTTCCGAGGAATTCTGGAAGCCGCGCCCGATGCGATGGTGATCGCCGACGCGCAAGGCTGCATCACGCTGGTGAACGCGCAAACCGAGAAATTGTTCGGCTACGAGCGCGCGGATTTGCTGGGCCAGGCGGTGGAGATTCTGGTGCCGGAGCGCTTCCGCGCACAGCATCCGGGGCATCGGCAAGGTTACACGGCGCAGCCGCGCAACCGACCCATGGGCGCGGGACTCGATCTATATGGCCGGAGAAAGGACGGCAGCGAATTTCCGATTGAAATCAGCCTGAGCCCTCTCGAGACGCCCGACGGAACGCTGGTGGCCAGCGCCATTCGCGACGTGAGCGAGCAGAAACGTGCGCAGCAGCTTCTCCGCGATGCGAACGCTCAACTCGAACACCGCGTTTTGGAGCGCACGGCAGAATTGATGAGGACCAACGAGAGCCTAGTCCAAAGTGTTGCCGAACGGACGCAGGCAGAGGATGAGGTTCGCTCACTGAACCAACAACTGGAGCAACGCGTGCGGCTGCGCACGGCCGAATTGCAGGGGGCGATTCGAGAACTGGAACTGGAAGTGACGGAGCGAAAAAAAACCGAGGAGAGCCTGAAGCTGCAGACAGATCAAGTGCGCGACCAGGCTGCCCTGCTCGAATTGGCTCACGACGCGATACTCGTGCGCGATATGAGGGGCCGGATCGTCTTCTGGAACCACGGAGCGGAGCGGCTCTACGGCTGGCTAAAGGAGGAAGCGAGCGGCCAGATGCTGCACGACCTTCTGGACACAAAATTTCCGGGGAGCCGGGAAGCGATTCAGACGGCGATTGTCGCAGAAGGGAGATGGGAAGGAGAACTCGTTCAGAAACGCAAGGACGGGAATCGCGTCGTCGTCACGACCCGGAAGTCGCTGCAACGCGATCAGGAAGGGACGCCCGTGGCAATTCTCGAAATCAACAGCGACATTACGGCCCGGAAAGAGGCTGAAGCGAGGCTCAAAGACAGCGAGGCCCGGCTTCAACTCACTTTGGATTCCGCGCAGATGGGCGTGTGGGATCTCGATCTTATTCTCGACACGTCTGTCCGGTCTCTGCAACACGATGTGATCTTTGGCTATACGTCACCTCTGCCCGAATGGGGCAGAGAAGCTTTCTTCCGTCATGTGTTTCCCGACGATCACGAGCTCGCAAGCTCATGCTTTGCCGAAGCGTTCAAGACCAATCGGCTCAATCTGGAATGCCGTATCGTTTGGCCAGACAAATCGATTCACTGGATTTCGACCGAAGGGCTTTTATATCGCGACAGTCGCGGTGAGCCAGTGCGCATGATGGGTGTGGTGACAGACGCCACTAACCGCAAGCGCGCAGAAGAGGCATTGACGCGGGAAAAGAATGCAACGATACAAGCCAATGCCGAGCTCGCGGCCGTCAACAAAGAGCTCGAGGCGTTCAGTTATTCGGTTTCGCACGACCTCCGCGCGCCTCTTCGCCACATCGACGGGTTTTCGCGGATCCTGCTGGAAGAGCACGCGGCGCGACTGGACTCAGACGGGCAGCGCTACCTGAAGAAGGTGGTGGATGGCACAGCACAAATGGGCCGGCTGGTAGAGGATCTACTGAATCTTGCGCGAGTCGGGCGCAGCGGGATCAAGCGGCAGACGACAGATATCGGCGAACTGGTGCGGGACGTTGTCACCAATCTTTCGAGCGAACTCAACGACCGGGAAATTTCGTGGCAACTAGGCCCGATGCCGGCAGCCGAATGCGATCCTGGCCTGATGAAAGTGGCATTCACGAATCTCCTGACGAATGCACTGAAATTCACGCGACGGCGGGAAGAGACGAAAATCGAAGTCGGCGTGCAAGCGAACGGCGATGAGACGTGCCTATTTGTTCGCGACAATGGGGTGGGCTTCGACCCCAAATATGCCGATAAGCTATTCGGAGTCTTCCAGCGGCTGCACAGCCAGGAGGAATTCGAGGGTACGGGAATCGGGCTGGCCACAGTTCAACGGATCATTCAAAAACATGGCGGCCGGATCTGGGCGGAAGCAAAGCCCGGCGAGGGCGCGACGTTTCGTTTCACGCTGGGATTTCCTTTGAACGAACATTACGGCCAAGAAGCGGCCGAACGAGGTGAGGAATGTCTAAAACCGACGAAGTAGAGATTCTGCTAGTGGAAGACAACGCGGAGGATATGGAGCTGGCGCTGCACGCGCTGCGACAGAACAAAATGACGGGCCAGATCCTGGTGGCGCGTGACGGCGAGGAGGCCCTTGAATTCTTCTTCTGCCGGGGAAAATACAAGCACCGGTCGTTTGATTCTCCGCCGCGGCTGGTGCTGCTCGATGTGAAACTTCCGAAGGTCGACGGCCTTCAGGTGCTGCTAGAACTGAAAAGCGATCCGCGCACCCGGGCAATCCCCGTGGTGATCCTGACGTCTTCGAGAGAGGAGCAAGACGTGGCATGCGGATACCAGCGCGGGGTGAACAGCTACATTCAAAAGCCGCTGGATTTCACAAAGTTCCGAGAGTTGGTGAAGCAGCTCGGGATGTATTGGCTGCAGATCAACGTCATGGCACCCGCGCGGGCTTTTGAGGCCGTCTGAGGAGCATCGGGAAATGGCGGAAACGATTTCACAGGTGCTGCCCGCGGCCGCCGCGCCCGCACGGGTCCTCATCGTTGAGCATGACCCGGACGACATCGAGCTGTGCCTGCGCGAGTTGAGGCGATCTGAATTGCAATTCGAGCCAGTCTTTGCCGGTACGAGAGCGGAATTCATCGAGGCGGCCAAGACCGGCCAATTCGACATAATCCTGTCCGACTACCGGCTCCCCGGGTGGACCGGAATCGACGTACTGTCTCTGGCGCAGGAACTGGGGATAAATACGCCGCTCATCCTGGTGACCGGCACGCTCGGCGAGGAACTCGCGGTGGAATGCATCAAGAAAGGAGTGAGCGATTACGTCCTGAAACATCAGCTGCCGCGTCTATCTGTGGCCATCCGGAAGACGCTCGAGGAAAGGAAACTGCGCGAGGAGCGCGCGCGAGCGGAGGAAGCGCTGAGGGACAGCGAGATTCACTATCGGACGCTGGTGGAGAACGCGCCGGAAGCGATCGTGGTGTTCGATGCGGATAAGGGTTTGTATGTGGACGCGAACCATCGCGCGGAAAGGTTGTTCGGATTGTCGCGCGCGGAAATCAAGACCCATTCCCCGTGGACGCTAAGCGAGGCGACGCAGCCCGACGGCCGGGTGTCGCGAGAAGCGGCGCGGGATTACCTCGAACGAGCGTTCAAAGGTGAAACGGTGAACTTTGAGTGGACGTTTCGCCGGTCATCCGGGACGCAAATACCGTGCGAAGTGTTTCTCAGCGCAATTCTTACGGCATCGGGGCGATTCATTCAAAGCAGCATCATCGACATTACGGAGAGGAAACGATCGGATGCAGCGCTGCGGGACAGCGAGGCGCGTTATCGCGGGCTGTTTGAATCCGCGACGTACGGAATCTACCGCGCAGGACTCGACGGGCAGCTCCTGGAAGCGAACCCGGCGCTCGTGGCAATTCTTGGATTCAACTCCGCCGAGGAACTCTTGGCGACCGGCAATTCGGCCAAATTGTACAAACATCCCGTCGAGCGCGAACGCTTGCGGGCGGAATTGGCGCGAGAAGGCAAATGCGAAGCGATCGTGGACTGGATCCGCAGGGATGGCCGGAATATTCAAGTGCGGCTTGTGGGCCATCCCGCGCAAGATCGCAGGACCGAAGACGGCTGCGTGGAAGTCGTGGTCGAGGAAGTGACCGGCCGACTTATTTTGGAGAAACAACTTCGCCAGGCGCAAAAATTCGAGGCGTTCGGCCAGCTGGCAGGCGGCATCGCGCACGACTTCAACAACATGATTGGCGCGATACTGGGCTGGGCGGAAATCGGGCTGGACGAGACACCGGCAGACGCCATCATCCACAAACGTTTTGAAAAAATCCGGCTGCAAGCGGAAAGGGCCGCGGCGCTCACGCGGCAGCTCCTCGCATTTGCGCGGCGGCAAACGCTAGAGCCGCGCCACATCCATCTCAACCAGGTGGTAACGGAAACGCTCAGCCTGCTGGAGAAAATCATCGGGAGCAACATCGAAGTGAAGAGCGACTTCGCCGCGGATCTCGCCATGGTCCGCGCCGATCCCACGCAAATCGAGCAAGTGCTCATGAACTTGTGCCTCAACGCACGCGACGCCATGCCGGACGGAGGCCGGCTGCACGTCGAAACGTGCAACGTGGAGTTCGATGAAGAATTCTGCCGGAGGAATCCGCAGGCGCAGATGGGGAAGCACGTGCTTCTGGCCGTGACAGACTCAGGAAACGGGATGGACGCGGCGACGCTCGACCGGATATTCGAGCCATTTTTCACGACGAAAGGGCCTTCGAAGGGCACAGGTTTGGGACTGGCCACGGTTTATGGGGTGGTAAAGCAGCACGGCGGGATCGTGTTGGTGGAAAGTGAAATCGGCAAGGGCACGTGCTTCCGCATTTATTTGCCGGTGACGCCAGAGTCCGGAGTGGTTGAGCGGCAGCCGGAAGTTGGAAGCAAGATGCGGGGCGGGACGGAGACGATTCTCGTCGCGGAGGATCACGAAGGACTGCGCGAGCTGGCGAGGGAAACGTTGACGAACCTCGGTTACAAAGTTTTCGTGGCGGCGGATGGAGAAGAGGCCGTTCAGCTGTTCCGGGAGCATGCGGATACGATCCAGTTGGCGTTGCTCGACGTCGTGCTTCCGAAATTGAACGGAACTGAAGTGCAGTCGCGGATTTGCGAGATGAATGAGGCGATCCCGGTTCTGTTCGCCACCGGATATAGTCCCGATGCCGCGCTGACGAGGAAGATTCACGCCGGTGCGTACCCGGTCCTGCAAAAGCCATACACGCCGCGCGATCTGGCGCGCTACATCAGAGCAGCACTCGACCAGCAGAATTTGAATGTGAAAGTACAATAATCGGGTTGACACCCCCGTCATACCATGATATTTCCGCGCTAACGCTTTCCGGCGCTCCGCCGGCGAGCAGGATCCCGCGGACACAAAATCAAGTTTCTAAGGGATCCCCCAGCAACACCCCACCCCGGGAGGTGGATGCCGAGAGGCTTCCGCCTCCCTTTTTCTTTGGCTTCACGTGGAACAAATGTCCGGTGATGGGGCATGGCAGGAGTGTCAATAAACGGGCTAAAACCAGCAGCGGCAACTGTTTGGACCGTTCGCGGCACGTATCCAGCGGCTGCGCAGCGGTGCAGGGTTGCGGCTGGTCAGGCCATGCCTAAGGGCCCGTGAGTGGCGAACGCCAGCGTTCTCGGACTCAGGGTGAGCCGTGCCGGGACAGTTGGAGGTTCGCCTCACGGAAACATCGCGAAAATGGCTACCGAGCCGGATTTTGGCGGCTCTGTTGACGAAACCGTGCATCGGCGGCAACTTGAGCTACCAAAATCAGAACCCGGAGTATAATGCGCGCGGGCGAAATCGACGGGCTGCCCGCACGCAGAAAACGACCGGTGGAGCAGAAGGAGTCGCCTTTGACCCTGCAGATTTCCAGCCGGAAGTCCGGGGACGTTGTGATTCTCGATCTTCAGGGACGCGCGCTGATCGGGACGAGCAACGATGATCTCGGCCGCGAGTTGCGCGGGCTGATTGAAGGCGGAGCGCGCAAGATTCTTGTGAATCTGGGCGGGGTCCCACAAGTTGACAGTTCGGGGATCAGCACGATCGTGCGCAGCTTCGTCACGCTGCGGCGCGAAGGCGGCAGCCTCAAGCTTTTGAAACCGGTCGGACATGTCCACGAAGTTCTCGCTCTCACACACTTGATTCAAACCATTCCCACGTTTCAAGACGAAAAAGCGGCGCTCGATAGTTTTAAGTGAGAGACGGCGCGGCGATGCGCCGCAGCGCGGGTCCGAATGGATTCGGCGCACGGCGCGGGAGCGTAGATCCGCCTGCTGGTGGAATTGTGTTTCGGACTTTACGGAAGGCTCAGGAGTTTTTCTTCAGATCGGCGAGAACGAGCTTGGCAACTTCCTTCAGAGTATCGAAGACACCCTGGCCCGTGACGGCCACGCCCTCAAGAACCGGCTCACCCTTCACGATCAGCTGCTTGGAGAGCTCATCGACCGAAAGGACATTGGGGAGGTCGCGTTTGTTGAGCTGGAGGACATAGGGAATGGTATTGAAATCGAGATTGTGGTCGCGGAGATGTTCGCGAAGGTTGTCGAGCGTTTCGAGATTCGCATCGAGTCGTTCTTCCTGGGAATCGGCGACGAACACCACGCCGTCGGCGCTCTTCAAAATGAGGCGGCGGCTGGCTTCGTAAAACACCTGCCCCGGAACCGTGTAGAGATGGAAGCGCGTCTTGAAGCCGCGCACCGTGCCGAGATCGAGCGGAAGAAAATCAAAGAACAGCGTGCGGTCGGTTTCCGTCGCGAGAGAAACCATTTTCCCCTTCTGATTCGCGCCCGTGTGGTCGTAGATCCACTGCAGATTGGCGGTCTTGCCGCCAAGGCCGGGGCCGTAATAGACGAGCTTGCAATTGATTTCGCGTGCGGGAAAATTAATGAACGGCACGATTTCCTCAGAAAAGTTTGAGCCCGCTACTTATAGCATATGGACGCGCCGCAGGCCAACGCGCGCGGCCGGCGGTGCTTCGGATTGAGCAATGTCCACGAGGAAACGACTCGCAACGCGGAGGCTGAATGCCCGTCAGACGGGTCAGGAAGCGGTTGGAAGGCCTCGGGCATCCGCTACGGACCGACTTCCTGATCCGTGAGGGTTGCGTAGTTAGGATCTCTCGTGCTGGGAACAGGACGGCTGTCGCGATACCACGGCGCGCGGTAGCGCATCAGGTTGGCGAAACTGCGACACGGATTGAGGAAGGACATGGAAAACAGATAAAACGAATTCCCGGTTCTGTAGTCCAGCTTGGAGATGACATGCTGGTCCATGAGATCTTCGGCAACCGACCAGACCCAGCCTCCGACGGGCGTAACGACCAAGCCGACGGTCCCGGTGCCGTTCGTCAATTTATCGGCGTCGTGATCGAAGTAAACGTGGCCCCCCGTGTTTCCGAACGAAGCCTCGCTGATGGGCCCTAATTTCCATTCCCACGAATAAACGGTCGACCAGACGAGGGCCCACAACCGGGTGCGCCAATAGAGCTTCGATTTTCCGAATTCAACGGATTTCCCGCGTGGATCGTTTTGGATGAAGATGTCCATGGTAATTGCGCCCATCATGGGGTGACCCACATAGTCGTCGATGAAGGGATTGGCGTCCGACCAACGGCTGAACTTGAAGCCTTCGTCAGCGTTTACCCAATTCTGAAACCAATGGCCGTGGGTGGTGGCATCCCAAACTTCCTCGTCCGTCCCGAGATTCCAACCTGTTTCGATCAGAAGGTATTGCATCTGTTCAATCAAGGCGGGGCGCCAGTGGAATTTGCAGGCTTTGCCGTCGAGCTTACCAGAGTCGCACTTCTGGCTGACATCCCAGGGGTCTGCGATCTTATGTTGCGGGACGTGAACTTCGGCAGGACTCGAGGCGGCATTGGAATCTTTGGTGTCCCGCGGAAGCGGATTATCTTCGGGCGGGAGCAGAAAGGGACCTTTTCGAGATGCCCAAGCCGGAACAACAACATCCGGGGAAACCGCATTCTTCTCAGTTTCGGCTCGTGCGGGGAAAGCTGCGCAAGCGATCAGTAGTACAGAACCGGCGGCCAGGCACAATTTCATCTTAAGCCTCCCCATCTCAAGGTGAATCGGCTGCACCTACCCCGCAGGTCAACTCCGAATTTCGGGATTATACAGAAGTCTGAAAGGCACGCCAAGCATGGGCGCAAGGTCTTTTTCAGATAAATCATCATCAGCCGAGCGACGAGCCGGGCCCCGTTCGCACGGCCCGGTGGCGTGGCGGGGCGGAACGCTGTTTGACCACTTCGATTCCGGGCCGCTATAATAGAAGTTTCGGCTCAGCCCAGCACGGACGCTGAGCGTGCGAACGGTGGTTCTGCCGCTGGCTTTTGCCTGCTTTGCGCGGAAGCGAAGCAATCCTTCGATAGAAACAGGAGTTCGTCATGGTCAAGGCAACACAACTGCGCCCGGGAATGATCATCCGTCACGAGGGCGAGCTCTATACGATCTTCAGCGTGGATCATCGGACACCGGGGAACAAGCGCGGGTCGATGCAGACGAGAATGCGGAATCACCGCAATGGCGCGATCATGGATTACCGGTTCCGCGCTGAGGAAACGATCGAGCGCGCCATCCTGGACGAAATCGACTTCGAATATTTGTACAGCGACAGCGACGGCCATCACTTCATGAACACACAAAATTACGAGCAGATGACGCTGCAGAAGGATCTGCTCGGCGATGCGGTGGAATATCTGATTCCGAACCTGCCCGTGAAGCTGCAATTTTACGAGGGAAAGGCGCTCGGAGTGCTTTTGCCGGATACGGTGGATCTGAAAGTGGTTGATACGGAGCCGAGCATTCAGAAGGCGACGGCCAGTTCGGTGATGAAACCAGCAAAGCTTGAGACAGGGCTGATGATCAACGTACCGCCATTTGTAGGCAACGGCGATACCGTGAAAGTTGACACCAGCGAAGCGCGCTACATCCAGCGCGTACAGTAGTTTTCGCGGTCGAGCCTCGCCAGGATTTCCTCGATTCTGATTGCGATGTGTGCGCCCACCGATTGAAGATGCGGATTATCCTTGCGGCGCGGCGCTTGCCGATTTCGCGCCGAAGACGCGCTGGAAAATTGCGTCGACGCTGCGCAACTGGCGCTTCAAATCGAAGGTGTGAGCGAGCGCCTTGGCGTCGAGAAATTTCGCGATATTCGGATCGGCGTCAACGCGATCGCGGAAGCTGGTCTCGGATTCCCACGCCGCCATGGCGTGCGCTTGAACGGCTTTGTAGGCGTCCTCGCGCGGCATGCCGCGCTCGATCAGGTCCTGCAAGAGCTGCCCCGAAAAAACAAGCCCCTGCGTCGAATCGAGATTGCGGCGCATCCGTTCCGGGAACACTTTCATGTTCGCTACGATGTCCGCCATCTTGGCCAGCATGTAATCGATCAGAATGGTGGAGTCCGGGAGGATGATGCGCTCGACCGAGCTGTGCGAGATATCGCGTTCGTGCCACAGCGCGATATTTTCCAAGGCGGCGGCGGAATTTCCGCGCAGGACGCGCGCGAGGCCGCAAATCTGCTCGCAGTTCACGGGATTCCGCTTGTGGGGCATGGCCGAGCTGCCGCGCTGATCGCCGCCAAACGGCTCTTCGGCTTCGCGGACTTCGGTGCGCTGCAGATGACGAATTTCGAGGGCGATGCGCTCGAGTGAGGCGCCGGCAATCGCAAGCGTGGAGACGTATTCGGCATGGCGGTCGCGCTCGATCACCTGGGAGGTAATCGGCGCCACGCTCAAGCCAAGCTTCCTGCAGATTTTTTCCTCCGCCTCGGTTCCAAGGTGCGTGCTCGTTCCGACCGCGCCGGAAATTTTCCCTACCGCCATCTGCCGGGCCGCGGCGCGAAAGCGCTCGAGATCGCGGCGATTTTCAGCCCACCAGTTGGCGATTTTAAGACCGAAGGTGATGGGCTCAGCGTGGACGCCATGAGTCCGGCCGATTTCCGGCGTGTCCTTGAATTCCCAGGCGCGCCGCTCGAGAGTTTCGCCCATGCGCTCGAGACCCTGTTCGATCAGGCGAGAAGCGTCGCGCAGGACGAGGGCCTGTGCGGTGTCGACGACATCGTTGGATGTCAGACCGTAATGCAACCAGCGCGCGGTTTCCGGATCGCCGATGCATTCGCCGACAGCCATGGTGAAGGCGATCACGTCGTGGCGGACGCGCGCTTCGTGCTCATGGATGCGTGCGACATCGACGCGGGCGCGCTCGCGCAGGCGCGCTGCGGCTTCGCGCGGCACAATGCCAGCTTCGGCGAGTGTTTCCGTGGCGGCCAGCTCGACGTCGAGCCATTTCTGAAAGCGGTTGTCGTCACTCCAGACGCGACCCATTTCGGCGTGCGTGTATCGCGGAATCAACGTGGACTCCTTCGCTGAACCAAGACTTGCGGGGGAACTTCCCTGTCCCATGATAGCCGAATCCCGCGCCGCACGGGAGTGAACTTCGGTGCGAGGCAGCGCAGGCTTCCTATTTTGAAGGTTTGAAGGAGCAGCGGCGGGGCGACGCACCGGAACTGGAGCGGTTTGCGAACGTGAGTGCGGGAGCAAATTCGAATTGCTGGGGGCGATCCACGAGCGAGGCGGCGGTCACGATTGCGACCGCGCCGCGCTCGCGAACGATTTCTAAGCTGTGAGAAGCCGACCCAGCGGGGGAACGACGCGGTTGCCACGGCGATCGAGTGGCATGATCGTGCGATTCGAGCGCACGAGAGACGGCGCGCCTTGTGGAGACGCTTCCGCAGGTTTCTCGCTGAACAACGAATCCCCGGTCGAGAGAAAGCCCGGCGTCTTGCGCATCAATTCCATGCGACTGCTCACCTTGAATTTCACGAACAGTGAGGAGACGTGGAATTTGACGGTGCGCTCGGAGATGTACAGACGCGACGCGATTTCCTTGTTAGCCAGATTTTCGAGAATGCCGTCGAGAACTTCTTTTTCGCGGCGGCTCAATCCGACCGGGCACGCGATGGCGCGGCCAGCGTCGAGAAGCTGGCGAGCTTTTGTGGTCACGCGCTCGAAGAGGCTGCCGGCAGCCTGGACCATCACCTGATAGTCGCTGGGTGATTCACCGCGCACCAGGCAATGCATCGCCAGGAGGCTGGCTGCCTCTTCGAACGGAATCATTCCATCCGCGCCAGCTTTTAATTGAAATCGAGCGGCACCGGATTGTTTTTCGCAGAAGACGAAAATCTGAGGAGTACTTGCACCAGAGCGAATTTCTCGACCGAGGACTACGGCAGCTTTGCGATTCTTTTTCACTGAGCCTCCCTGCTGCCCGACTTGTATTTTGTGCGAGGGGAAGTCTGCGGAGCGAAACAACTTTGCGCCTCGTGTCCCCTACGAGGGCAAAAACTCCCTGAAGCAACTCGTCAACTTTTCGAACAACTTTTCGAACGGCGGTAAATCCAGGACGCCACTTCCAAACCGGTGTCTGACCCCCAAGAGCCGACACCGAACCGCGGAAGGTACTAGAGCAATCCTAGTACCACAATATTCAAAACGAGAAAGTGCCGTAAATTCTTGACTTGCGAGGAGATTTCCACAATGGAACGTTTTCGAAGCCGTGTAGAGATTACTTGTAACCGGAAAAAAATCCATCCCGGCATGTGGAAATTAGACGAGAATTTTGATCACTTCTCTCGACTCGTCAGAGCATGAGCGGACCGAGTGGGGTGCGCTGCGAAGCGAGAAACAACTCACCGCGGAAAGCCGCTTCGGCGGGGCGCCGATTCAGGCCTTCTTCGGCGGAAATGCGAGCGAGATCAGGCGTGTTGTTCTGCTCGGAAATGTGCGCGAGGACGACGTAGCGCGCGCGGCCATCGAAGACTTCCGGATCGGCGAAAAATTCGCTGACGACCGTGTTCGAGAGATGCCCGGTGCGGCTCATGACGCGCTGTTTGATGTGCCAAGGATACGGCCCGACCTTCAGCATATCGAGATCGTGATTCGATTCGAGGATGAGGCAATCCGCTTCGCGCAGATGATGTTTGACGAGCTCGGGGAGATATCCGAGATCGGTGACGATCGCGACCTTCGTGCCGTTGGTGCGGAAGGTGAAGGCGACCGGATCGGCGGCGTCGTGCGGGATGGCAAACGCGGAAACTTCGATGTCGCCGATGGTGAAAACGTCGCCGGCGCGGATGTGTTCGACGCGAGAGAGTTTTTTCGTGGCGCTTTCGGGCAACATCTTTTGAATTTCGCGATGCGTCGGCTCGGTGAGAAACGCGGTCGCGCGCCATTCGTGGCCGATGAGCGGAAGTCCGCAGGTGTGATCGGTGTGCTCGTGCGAGATGAGGATGCCGTCAAGCCGCTCCGGCTTGATGCCCGCGGCTTCCATGCGGCGGAGGAGTTCCTTGCGGTTGATTCCGGCATCAACGAGGAGGCAGGTGCGCTCCGTTACGAGCAACGTTGCGTTGCCCGCGCTGCCGGACGCCAAAATGGAAACTCGAAACGAAATGCTCGTCCTCACTGCGCCGCGCGCGATGGAAGAAACGTCCGCGAGGATGATGGCAAACTGTCACACGCGCGTCAATGCCCTTCGCGCGAATCGGCTATTGAAATCGACACTCGAAATCAGCAGGCGAGATCGGCGGCGGAGAGCTTGAAATTGTCGAT
This sequence comes from uncultured Acidobacteriota bacterium, assembly GCA_963771905.1. Lineage (GTDB taxonomy): Bacteria > Acidobacteriota > Terriglobia > Acidiferrales > UBA7541 > Palsa-147. The sequence continues at coordinate 413,298 of CAVYVI010000009.1, read as the reverse complement.
GGGGCCGAGAACGGTGGCGGCGATGCGGCCGGAGCGGAAGAATTCGCGCGCGACCTTCTGGATGTCCTCACGAGTGACAGCTTCGAGATTCGCGATCATTTCGTCGGGCGAGAAGAAGCGGTCGAAATAGAGATGCTGGCGGGCGATATGGGACATGCGCGAGCCGGTGGATTCGAGAGACAGTAACAGCGCGCCTTTCAGATGATCTTTGGCGCGGCGCAATTCTTCGTCGGTGACGAGATCTTCCTTCAGGCTGCGAAATTCCGCGAGGACGGAACGCACGAACTGGCCGGTGGTCTTGAGCGCCGTGCCGCCGTACACGGAAAGTAGGCCGGCATCGCGATAAGGACTGAGCTCGCTGAAGATGGCGTAAGCGAGGCCCTGTTTTTCGCGGATATTCTGGAAGAGCCGCGAGGACATTCCGCCGCCGAGAATGTTGTTGAGAATCGAGCCCGCGAAGCGGCGCTCGTCGGCGACGGGAAAGGCCTCAACGCCCAGGCAGACGTGGACCTGTTCGAGGTCGCGCTTGTTGCGGAGAGTGATGCGAGCTTCGGGAGCTGGCGGAGCATCGGCGAGTCCGTTGGCCGAAGGTTTTCGCGCGGCAAAGCGGGACGCGGCGAAATCCACCAGCTGGGCGTGCGTGAGATTGCCCGAGGCGGTGATGACCATGTGATTGGGGGCGTACCAGAGGCCGAACCAATCACGAAGCGTCTCGCGGCGGAGAGCGCCGACGGTGTCGGGCGTGCCGAGAATGGGCTTTCCGAGCGCGTGATTGTGCCAGAAATTCTCCGAGAAGAGCTCGTGCACGAGATCTTCGGGATTATCCTGCGCCATCTTGATCTCTTCGAAGATGACGGATTTTTCGCGCGTGATTTCTTCTTCGGCGAACTGCGGCGCGAGGACGAGATCGGAAAGAATGTCAAATGCCGCGGGCAGATGCTCGTCGATGACGCGGGTGTTGTAGCAGACCAATTCCTTCGAGGTGAATGCATCGAGCATGCCGCCGATGCGGTCGGCCTCGCGCGCGATGTCTTCTGCGGAGCGGCGCTCGGTGCCCTTGAACACCATGTGTTCGATGAAATGGGAGATGCCGTTCAGAGTGCTCGGTTCGCGCCGCGAGCCATGCTGGAGCCAGATACCGACGGAAACCGAGCGGACGTGCGCCATCGGCTCGGTAATGACCACGAGGCCATTCGAGAGGACTTCCTTTTGTATCGCGCCCATGGTGCGTGAAGTTGTGGACATGTTGAGCCTTCGATTGTGACACGTCGACGCGGGAAAGTCATATTGCCGCCCGCTGGGGAGGAAAATGAGGACGGCGCGAGTACGGCCTTACAGGAGCTTCTCGTCCGGGGACAGCTTGCCGTACTCGCTCGAATAGTGGAGCGGGACGTCGGAATAGACGCCCTTATCGAGCGAATAGATTTCGCAGCTTGAATACGGACGAGAATAAATGTGCAGCGTGGCGGCGCGGCCGCCGAATTCGGGAAGATTCAAAACCTGATGCACGGGCTCCTCGGGCTGGACGACGCCGGGGTGATCGGCATCCATGTCGTAAAAATCGCTGGGCACGAGCCGGCACGTGCCGCTTTGCTTGTTCTGCTGCTCGACGCGGAAATTCTGGACGCGCAGCTTGCCGACCGGCACGGCCATCCAGCAATTTTGATCGCGGTGATTGTGAATGCGGCTCACCTGACCCGATTCCCAGCAGATGGCGATGATCTCAAACAGATCGCACTTGTAAATCAGATTCCGCGTGTAGTGACTCCTGGCATAAAAGAGATACGGCTCGAGACTTTCCGCGCTGGCGTGGTGTTCCTGGACGAACGATTCGACGCGCGGAATCGTGAATTCGCGCTCGGGAATCGCGGCGAGCTTCTTCACCCATTCGTCGATCGACATCAACTGTGACATGGATACATCTCCGAGGCGGATCGGAATTGACTGCGGGTTGCAAGTATAACGCCGGGGCGGCCTCGCGGCGGTGAGAAAGTTCAGCGCGAAGCTGCATGCTATGATGATTTCAAGGGCGGACGATGACTTCTGCGCAGTCCGAATCTGCTGTGAATCTGCTTGGAAAATCGGCGGACGAGCTGCGCGCACTCGCTGTGTCGCTGGGCGAACCGGCGTATCGCGGCGCGCAGCTTTATCACGCGCTGTATGCGGAGAAGCGATTCGATGTGGCGGCGATGACGAATTTGCCCGCGGCGTTTCGCGACCGGCTGGCGAAAGAAACGTCGATCGAGCTGCCGAGAATTGTTCGCCGCTATCCCTCGGCCGACGGAACGATGCGTTACGTTCTGGCGCTCGATGCGGCCGCAGCCGAGCCCGCCGACCCAATCGCGCGAGAAATTCCGCCGAAGCACGGCGGCGCGACGATCGAAACGGTTTTCATGCCGGAGGAGAACCGCCAGACGATTTGCATTTCGACGCAGGCGGGCTGCGCGGTGGATTGCCATTTTTGCCTGACCGCGACGCTTGGGCTGATCCGCAATCTGACGGCGGGAGAAATGCTCGGGCAGGTGATCGTGGCGCTTGAAGATCATCGAGCTACGCTGCTGCCGCAGACGAACGTGGTGCTGATGGGCCAAGGGGAGCCGCTGCTGAATTACGACGCGGTGATGGCGGCGTTACGGATTCTGCTCGATCGCGAAGGTCTGGCCATTTCGGCGAAGCACGTAACGCTCTCGACGAGCGGGATCGTTCCCGGAATCGAGCGGATGGCGCAGGAGGCGATGAGGCCGAAGCTCGCGATTTCGTTGAACGCGTCGAACGACGAGCAGCGCGATGAGATCATGCCGATCAATCGCAAGTATCCGCTCGAGAATCTTCTTGAGGCGTGCCGAAGATATCCGCTGCGAACGTGGGAACACTTGACGTTTGAATATGTGCTGCTCGGCCGGTTCAATGATGCGCCCGAGGATGCGCGGCGCGTAGCGCGGCTGATTGCCAATATTCGCGCAAAGGTCAATCTGATCCCGTGGAATCCGGGAAATTTGCCGTATCGGTTGCCGGACGGCGCACGAGTCGAGGAATTCCGGCGGATACTCACGGAGAAAGGCATTCCGGCGTTCGTGCGCTATTCGCGCGGGCAGGACGTGATGGCGGCGTGCGGGCAGTTGGCATTGTTGGAGACGAGTGGCGCGCAGCCGCTGGCGCAGATTTCGGTGTAGCGGCGCTAAGAGGAATGGCTGACCGGCACCGCCGGTTGATCGTTCGCCAACTGCTCGGGAGAGAAGGCGCGGTCGATACGGTAAAGAATGTAGGCGGTCGCGGCGCCGGCGGGAAGTGCGAGCCACCAACCCTCGACGGCAACGAAGACAAGGCCGCCGGTCAGGGCGAAAACCAGCTCGGCCGGATAAGCATGCGAGTGAATCAATCCGAGTGAATTCCGTGCCCACCCGCCAACCGTTATGACCAGTCCCGCGGTTATCAACGCCCCGGCTGCAGTCCAAAGGATGGGCCGCTTTCGCCCCACGAGAATCATTGTGCGGCGCAGGAGCAGCGCGGCGATCAGAGAAGGAGCGATACCCAAGATCAAAGCAAAGAAGCAAAAATAAAGAAATCGCGCTCCAACTGGAATGATTGCGCCGACGAGTGCAAGTCGATCCTTGAGACAAATCTCCACGCTCATGAAGAAGGAGCCGCAGATCCACGCGGCAAGGTAATACGCGAGACTTCCGCGGCGGGTCATGGCCGGATCATATCCGGCGCTGGACGTTGGGGAAATCGACCCAGACTTTCACGCCGCAGAAATGCGAGCCTTCGGTGCAGATAGGCGTGGAAATTCCAGCGCGAAGAACGCACGGCGGTCCGATATATTGCGCCAGCTCAGGGAAAACCGCGCGGACCTGTTCCACTTCATCCATTGACGCCTGATAAATCTCTTCCTGAGCGTTGAAGCAGGTGCGCATCGTCCATTTGTGGAGCAGATGCAGAAGCGAGCCGGTCTCGACCAGGCGGATGGCTTTGGCGTTCGGGAGAAGATAGAGGGCGAATTCGCGAGGGACGCCGCGATCGAGAAGCTCATTCTTCGCGGTCCACGCTGCGGCCATTGCTTCTTCGTAGACTTCGCGGGCGCGAGAGTTGCCGGCAATGAGCATCGGCGTGATGAAATCCGGCGAACGCGTGTCCGCGAGAGTGAGAAGCGGACGCGAACCGGGCACCATGCGATGCCGCTGGTCCTGGCTGTCGGCGGTATGGCTGATTTTCTTGGCGAAGGTGAAATTGGCGTGCTGCAGCGCGCGAAGAATCGGAGCATGCACGCCGATATTGAGCGTTTCGCGGCGGTACGGATTGCGCGCCGGATTGAGCAGGCGATCGATCGCTTCGCCGTCGGGACAATCTTTGGCGGTGAGGCCGAGGACGGCGCGATAGGCGTTGGCCATGACGGCAAGCGCGTTGGCAGAATAATCCACGAGCTTGGCCGTGCGACCGGCGAGCGGCGCGTCAAATTCCTTTGCGAAGGCTTCGCCGTCGGAGAGCGGCTGGTTCCATTCCGGCGGATCTTCCATTGGCTCGTTATCGAAGCGGTCGAAGAATTCCGAATCGACGCCGCGAACGAGATCGACCATCGCACCGATAACTTCTCGAGCTTCCGAGCGCGTGTCCGATGCGGCGTGCATCCGCCACAAGCGATGGAGAACGATGCCGGAAATCGTGTGCACCATCGTGGTGAAGGCCGCGACGGGCAAGACGTAGCGCGCGACCTCGATCGCGCGCTTCTCGGATTGCCGCTCGACTTTCTGCAGGCGCTTGGGATGCGACATTTCGCTGACATGCCAGATGTCACCCAGAATCGCGCGCGCTTCCGGCTCGAGGAGCCGCGAAAGCTCGCGATAGGAATCCCAGGCGCGTGCGATGGCACGCTCGTAAATGGCACGGGCCTGCGCGTCGAAAAACAGCCCGTCGGGCGGGACATACGCCTGGGCGCGGTCGAGCCGCACGTAGCGCTGGCTCTGCTGCTCGGAATTGTAGAAAGGATGAGCGTGCAGAAACGACCAGACAAATTGCCGGCTAACGTTTTCGAGGCCGAATTCAAAATGCGCGTGCTGAAAAACAGTGTGATGCCCGCCGTAATAAGTCGCGGAGCCGATGTTGACGCGCTGCTTCTCGGTGATTTCTTCGGGACCGATCAGGCGCGGCGCGTAACACGTGCGCGCCGCAGCGATAGCCGAATCAAAAGGATGCGCGAAGGCATTGCGCAGGGTGACGCGCGGCGAGGCGGTTTCAATCCACGAATCGGGTGAAGCGTTGGAAGATGCCGGCAAAGGAGTAGCCATCGACGCTCGGCATTCTACACTGCCGCGCAGTTCCGGTCAGCATCCGGCCCGCACGAAGTGTTGGCCGTTTCGCATCGGCGGACAAATACGCTCAGGTGTCCCTGAGCCGGCTGGGTCACCCGAGCTGCGAATCGGGTATTCGTGAGTTATTTCTTCTTGGCGGCGTTTTCGTATTTCTTGTTGAAGCGCTCGACGCGTCCGGCTGTGTCGAGCAGCTTCTGTTTGCCGGTGTAGAACGGATGGCAATTCGAGCAAATTTCGACGCGGATCAGATCGCCCTTGAACGTCGAGCGAGTCTTGAACGTATTGGCGCACGCGCAGTGCACGGTGACTTCGTGATAATCGGGATGAATACCGGCTTTCATGGGAATGCTCCAATCGGTCCGGGCCGGTCTGCGCGACTCTTCCGCGAGAGCGGAGGCTACTGTCGCGTCGCTAGGCCCAGGAACAAACAATCACTATACGCGACAATTGGATTCCTGCCAACCCGCTCGCGATTCAAGAGCTGGATGTTATTGAGAATTAGAAGCTTAGGCGACGAAGGCGCAGCCCATCCGAACGTGGCCGCTCTCGGCGCTGACGGCGTAGGCCTTGCGGAGGCTGACGCGCAATGGCGGCAGGATGGGAACGTGCAGGACGGCCGAAAATTCCTCGGGCAACGCGCCATTCGTCTCGAAGAGCAGCGCCACGCCGCCATAGCTGAGGTCGATGACGCTGGCGGTGCGCTGGGAGCCATCGAGAATTGCGTACGATTTTGTGCCCGATAAAGATACGCGCTCCCATTTGCGGGGCTGGGCGGGCTGTTTGGGTTGGGCCGGCGCCTGCGGCATCGTCGGTCTCGGGGAGCTCGCTGGCGCAGAGGCAGCGGGCGGAATTTTTTCGCGCAGTGTTTCGCGTAAACTTTCGCGCGGCGCAGAGGGCGTTTCGCGTGCCGGCGCGGGCGTGACGCGTGGCGGCGCCGGTGTTTCGCTCGGCGCCGGCGGCGTTTCAATCGGAATCGCGCGCGACGCCAGCGTCGAATACTTGAGCGCATAGAGCCGTTCGTCGGCAAATTGGACGAGATCGTCTTTCGCGTCGGCGTCCTGGGGATATACCGACAAGCCGAAATCGAGTGCGACGGCTACTTTCATTTTCAGCGGCGCAACTTCGATCTCGAAATTGTTGCGGACGCGGCGGCAGAGTGTCGCCGCCTGTTCGGGATCGGTCTGAGGTAAGAGCAGTGCGAATTCATCGCCGCCGATCCGAAAGGCAAAGTCGGACGCACGCAGCGTCTTGCGGAGATTGTTCGCGGCGAGCTGCAAAACCTGATCGCCTTTCATGTGGCCGTATTGATCGTTCACTTCTTTCAAGCGGTGAAGATCGAAGAGGACGACGGCGAGGGGCTGATTGTAGCGCTTCGCGCGATTGAGCTCTTTCTCGCAAGTTTCGTCAAAAAGACGGCGATTATAAAGGCCCGTCAGGCCGTCGGTAGCCGCATTGATCTGAAGTTTCTTGTACGCTTCGTATTCGAGAAGCACGGGAACACGCAGAAAATGCGATCCGCCGAGAACATCAACGAGAGCGGTTTTCAGAGCGATGCGGCGCCCGAGCGCTTCGGAAAATTCCTTCTGGCGGGAGATTACGTGCGCCCAGGCTTCAACGCTTTGCGCTTCGCTGAGTTCGAGCTGCGTGAACGACTTGAAAAAGCGCTGGAGGAAAGGACCGCGAACTGTTTCTTCGAGACCCTCGAGGGTCTCGGCGAGCAAATCGAGAAAACAATCTTCGGCCGATGACTGAGGCCGCGACGGCTCACTGGGCTGGGACATTAGCTGGGTTCTGCTCCGAACTTTCGCGACACGCCTTCGATAAGTGCGGGGGCGCTTCTTCTATCAGCAAGAGCGAGTCCAACGCAAGCGAAAAGGCGCCGGCTCGTATGAGAGGCTAAGTGATTGAAACGGCGCTTAGTTGAATTGCGCGCGCGAAAAAAATTTCTGCGGCGCCATGCGACTCGGTTCATCGAGAGGAAATGACTTTCACTTGCGACGGAACTGAGTCCGCGATGAAATTTCTGAAGTACTAGCAGTCCCAGTTCAATCGAGCGGTTTCGTAAATTGAACGCCGACGAGATAAACGTCGCCAACTTCCTTCTGGCGTATCACGCGCGACTGGATGGGCGGCATCGAAGTGGGGATCAAACCGGAGTTCGAGATCGAAGGGGCCGGGACCGTCAGCGTAATCAATGCGAGCTTGCGGAGCGGCCGCGGCACGGTCAGGTAGGCACCATTGGCGCTGATGTCGAGGGTCTTGGCGAGCTCGATAAACTCCTCGCCTAAGGCGTCTATGCCGCGCACAAACATCGGCACCTGCAAATGGATGCGGGCCGCTTGCCGCCGCTCGGCCGTGCGAACGCCGATCTCCTGAGTGCTAGCGAAATTCTTTTCTCTCATGCCCATGGTACCCCAGTATCAGTACTCCTCCTTAGGGCAATTTCAATGCAAGACTGGCATGTCGCGACGCTTAGTGCCTAAGCCATTTCTATTCAAACAGATAGAGTAATATTGAAACGTCTCAATTTGAGCGGTTGGTACAATCATGGGCAATGGAAGCTAATTCCTTTCCTATTCTGTGCAAATGTAGAACTCATTTACCATTGACAGCACCGCGCCCCTTTGCCACCATTCGCGCGTATAAGAGTTTCCTTTCTTAACGGTTTAGACCTAAACATATGAGCCGCCGCCGGCGGTCTGATGCGGCAGAGAACGCGCCCGGGAGGGCCAGTGCCTGACGGAGTCCAAGTCGAGCATTCTTCGACGGCCGCCACAGTTTTCGGAGTGATGGCGAGCTTACTGGATTCGATGGATCGGCCGTTGCTGGTCGCGGATCGAATTGGAACAATTCTTTTTGCAAACGTGCATGCCCAAGACCAATTGAGCGCGCGCGGGCTTCCTCCTCCCAATCAACTTAATCTTTTTCGCGACATTCTAATGGCGGATGCGCGCGGAGTCTTCCACCAACTCGAAGGCGGCGAGCAGGAAGTTTTCCTGAAGGCACCGTCCGCCTCGGGCGAAGCGCGTGTCCGGATTCGCTGGCTGCCGGAACCGGATTGGCTGGTGACGTACATCGACCCGATTCCTCCTGCCGCGCCCGCAGATGAAGTGGAAATGCGGCAAACGGTGCACGAACTAATGCAGGAGCGGGAGATCACGTACCGCAACTTGCTCGCGGCGTATCTGCGGCTGCAGGAAGGAAATCGTCAGAAAACGGTGTTTCTCGCGTCCGCGGCGCACGAATTGAAAACGCCGCTTGCGGTCATGAAGGGCTACTACGACCTTCTGCTTTCCGGCTCGCTCGGAAAACTGAGCCAGAAGCAGCGCGAGATTCTCGAGGAGTCGAAGGAAAGTTGCGACCGTCTGGTGCGAGTCGTGTCGATGTTCCTGAATTATTCGGCACTCGAGAGCGGCAAACTTGTTCTGCAGCTTCGCGATAACAATCTGCAGGATTGCATCCACGACGTCGTGTGCCGCTGGCAGGAAGCATTTCAGAAGGCCAAGGTGCGGCTCGAGTCGCGAATTGACGAAAAACTCCCTGCGCTGAACTTCGATTATCCGAAACTGCAGCAGTGCATCGCCAACTTGGTGGATAACGCGCTGAAGCACACGCCGGCCGGAGGTTGCGTCACGGTCCGAGCGGAGCCGCATTTCTGGGAGCGGCGCGTGGCGGAAGTTGCGCCGCGATCGGAGCGCCGGCGAGAGCACGAAAGCCGGGTCAACAGCGTGCTGGTCTCGGTGGCCGATACGGGCGTGGGCATCGCCGCGGAATTCCATCAGGAAATTTTCGAGGAATTCGTGCGCGTCGATCCATCCTCGTCGGGCATGGGACTCGGCCTGGCAATCACCAAGCGCCTGATTCAGGCACATCGCGGAAAAATCTGGGTGGACAGCGTACCGGGAACGGGAAGCGAGTTCTCATTCCTGTTGCCAATGAATCTGGAGTAAGCGGCCGAATTATCGAGAAAGAGATCTGGAGCGAGGACAAAAGAGATGTCAACAAAAGAGAGCATACTCATCGTCGACGACGAGCCGAGCATCCGCAAGTATTTGCAGACGCTCCTCGAGGTGGACGGATTTGAAGTGAGCGCCGTCACGAACGGGAAAGAAGCGATCGAGTTCGTAAGCACCGGCGAGAAGCCGGATTTTATCGTGCTGGATGTGCTGATGCCCGAAATGGACGGGCTCGAGACGCTGCGGGCGCTGATGCAGGTCGATCGCACGCTCAACATCATCATGCTGTCGTGCTCGAATGAAGTGGGCACGGTGGTCGAGGCGATTCGGCTCGGCGCGCACGATTATCTGACCAAGCCTTTCGAGAAGCCGGAGCTCGATGCCGCGCTGCTGAAGTGCCGGCAAAAGATGCAGCTGAGCGCGGAAAACAAGGCGCTGCGCGAGTACTGCGACCAATTGACGGAGGATCTGTCGTTCCTCGCGTCCAGCCCGCAAATGCTGAAAATCCGGCAGCAGATTCTGCAGATCGCGCCGGTGGATGTTCCGGTGTTCATCAGCGGGGAGAGCGGAGTCGGCAAGGAAGTGGTGGCGCGGATGATTCACCTGCGGTCATTGCGCCGGCAGCAGCCATTCGTAAAAGTAAATTGCGCGGCACTGCCGGGCGAACTACTGGAATCGGAACTCTTCGGATACGAGCAGGGCGCGTTTACGGGAGCGGTACGGGCGAAGCCCGGAAAATTCGAGCAGGCGCATAAGGGCACGATCTTTCTTGATGAGATCGCGGAGATGAGCCCGCATCTTCAGGCGAAGCTGCTGCACGTGCTGCAGGACAATCAATATTCGCGACTGGGCGGGCGGAGCGTGATCACCGTGGATGTGCGCGTTCTTGCGGCGACGAATATGCCCGTGCAGGAAGCCATGCAATCGGGACGATTCCGCGAGGATTTGTATTACCGCTTGAACGTGCTCTCGATTCATATCCCACCTCTTCGCGAACGCACGATGGAAATTCCGCTGCTGTTCCAGCATTTTCTGCAGAAATACAGCGAGAAATTTCAGAAGCCGACGCCCGAACCTTCGAAGCATCTCATCGAAGCGGCGATGCGCTATCAATGGCCCGGCAATTTGCGCGAGCTCGAAAACTTTACGAAGCGCTACGTGATTCTGGAGGACGACGAAGGCAGTTTCCGCGAATTGCTCGAGATGACTACGGCGCAGCAGCGCCTCGCTCCGCCGCAGCACGAGACCATGCCGACACGGGAACAGGGCGGATTGAAAGCGCTGGTACGCGGCCTGAAGGATGAAGCGGAAGCGGAGGCCATCGCGCAGGCGCTCGAAAAAACGCGCTGGTGCCGCAAGGACGCCGCGAAAATGCTGGGCATCAGTTACAAAGCACTGCTATACAAGATGCGTCAATTCAACCTGGATTCAGGACGGGGATCGCGAGCGGTGCCCGTGACGCCGGGATCGCGGCAAGAGTAGTACCACTACGAATAGCGGAATCACGACTGCAATCTATTGCCTATTCAGGGCACACGGTAGAAGAAAAAGTCTATTCATGAATGGCGTGGCTCAGTAAGATGCCTCGCCAGGGAATGACTCGCGATTGAGAACGGCAGTTGGAGCGAGGCGACAATTTCTGACTGTCGGTCACGAGGGCGGGCTTCCCTAGTCGTTGCAATGGGTTTGGGCGAACCCGAAGTAATCCTGCACTTCCGAACGAGCGTGAGACGAAGGGCCCCGCGTGTTTGTGGGCCAACGTTCGACCTTGGCTCCTTTGGAAGCCGGATTGCTACCCCTACCAGCGGGGGAATTTGCGCCCCATCTCACTTCGAGGGGAGTTTGCGGAATGACGGAGCGTCGAACCGCCCGCCGATACGACCTGTCTTTGCCGGTGCTCGTGCGTCTTCCGATCAATCGCGAGCCAGGGTCGCACAACGGCCAGACGCGCGATATCTCCACGCACGGCGTCTACTTCATCATGAGCCGGGACATGGCGCCGGGCACAGAAGTTGATTTCACGCTGACATTGCCGGCCGAAATAACGCGAGGCACGGAAGTTTTCGTGCGCGCACATGGCCGCGTGGTGCGCGTGGATAAGCGCCGGGACGAAGAAGACAACGATAGCGTTGGCGTAGCGGCCGTGATCGAGCGCTACGACATCATCCGGGGCAAGACCGCATAGGCGCAGATCCCGCGGCTGCCCCACTTCTTTTTTCACCTGAATTTTTCTCCGGATTTCTTTCTCTGATCGTTACGGAGCGCGGTGCGTGGCTGCACGGCTTTGTGGCAGTCTGGTTGCACGCCAATTTATCATTGCGCGAACGCGCAATTTGGACTTAGGATTGCGCCACTCCCGGCCAGAGGAGGGACCCATGAAAGTGGCGGACCTCATCGCCTCCCGCAAAGAAGTTTTTTCAATCAGCGAGCAAGCCACAGTACATGACGCGGCGCGCTACCTGCGCGAACGCGGCGTGCGCTCCGTGGGCGTGAACGGCAAAGACGGAAAACTCGTAGGCGTGATTTCGCAGAGCGATATTTCCGACAAAGTCGCGGCGGAGAACAAATGCCCGGCGTGGTTGCGCGTAGGGGAAATCATGACGCCGAACCTTGTTACGGTTCCTCCCGAAGCACCGCTGGACGCGTGCCTGCAATTGATGGAGAAATTCGGAATCTATCATTTGCTGGTGGTGGACGAGAAAGCGCGCTACCACGGAATGATCTCCGTGACCGACCTGCTCTCGGTGATTGCGTCGGACGAAAAGGCGCGCGCCGATCTGCTCGAAGATCTAATTTTCCCGAAGCGCTGAAGGCCCGCGAGGAAGAAATAAGGAAACGATGGCGGCTGGAAATAAATTATTTCCAGCGCAGACTGAATATCTTTTCCACTCTCGTAAGTTAGCCGGGAAACCCGATCTCCCAAGAATGAAACTCTTTTCCTAAGTGTCCTTCGGGTTCTGACTGCTTCAGAACTCGCTCGGAGTGCCCCGAGGTAGTCCTAGTCGGGGTGCCTATCTCATTGCGATCACAAGAGATAAAATTCGTAGCCCGGCGATCGCGCCCACCCGGTGGAAACAATCCTGCATATCCTGATTTGGTGTGATGAATGCTTGTATACAGACACGGACATTGAACGCCCGCTTGCAGGGGATAATGACGCAAGGGCGTGTCGTTCTCAGGAGATTCGGCAGATGGCGGTGAATACGATAATTGATGCTTTTGGCGCCGACAACGCGCCGGATAGGCCAGGCGACCGCGTCGTCTTCGGGAAATCCGAGGCCATGCGGACGATTCGCCAGAAAATTGAGAAGGTTGCCGCAACGAACGTTCCGGTGCTCATCCAAGGCGAAAGCGGAACGGGCAAGGAAGTTCTCGCACGGCTGGTGCATCAGCTCTCGCCCGTCGCCGCTGGCCCGTTCGTCAAGGTAAATTGTGCCGCGATTCCCGGCACGCTGCTCGAAAGCGAATTGTTTGGTTTCCGGAAAGGCTCCTTCACGGGCGCGTACGCGACAAAACCCGGCCGCGTCGAAATGGCGCACGGCGGCACGCTATTCCTCGATGAAATCGGCGAACTCGACTCCTCGCTGCAAGCGAAGCTTCTGCAGTTTCTGCAGGACGGGATATTCTGCTCGATCGGCGATCAAGAAGAAAAGCGCGTGGAAGCACGCGTCATCTGCGCGACGAATCGCCGCCTGGAAGAGGAAGTGGAGGGCGGCCGCTTCCGCGCCGATTTGTTCTATCGCATCAACGTGATCAGCATCCATCTGCCGCGCCTGCGCGAACGTCGCGAAGATATTCCGCAGCTCGTCGAATTCTTTCTCGCGCAGTTCAACACGCGCTTCCAACGCAGCGCCGCAGTGCCCTCGCGGGAGCTAATGCAGGCGTTCCAGGAATCCGAGTGGCCGGGCAACATTCGCGAACTTGAGAATCGTGTTGCGCGCTACGTCATTCTAGGAAGCGAGGATGCATTCCTCAACGAATCCACCGCACCGCGCCCGGCGCAGTTGCCAGTGGACATGTCGGAAAATGGCACGATTCCGCTGAAGCGCATCGCCAAGCAGGCCGTGCGGGACATGGAGCGCGATCTGATCCTGAAAGTGCTTCAGGCCAATCATTGGAACCGGCGCAAGTCCGCACAGGTACTGGCGATCAGTTACCGTGCGCTAATTTACAAAATTCGCGAAGCCGGCCTGTCGCAACGGCACAATCGCAAGGGCGTGACGCCGGGCGAGCCAGAGAGCGCTATCGCTGCGGGCGATTAGGACGAACTCCATTCCCAAGCATCGTTGATCAATTCGGCCGCGCCGTTCGCGAGGCACTGGCGCGCGGACCGCAGCACTTTTCGTTCTGCTGTTATATCCCTCGATTCAAATCCAATCGGCCGCACTCTAGCCGCCGCTCGACCGTCCCAGGGCACCATTGGGACATTAGCGCTATCCCGCCGCGCCAGGGCCGTCTAAACTTTAAGGTTCGAGAACTGTGCCGATGAATGACCGAGCCCAACGCCGGAAAGCGTTACTGGACGCCCTCGAAGCGCGCATTCTTGTGCTCGACGGCGCGATGGGTACCATGCTGCAGCAGCGCAACCTTTCGGCTGCTGATTTCGGTGGAACTACGCTCGAGGGCTGCTTTGAGATCCTCGTGCGCACGCGCCCGGACGTCATTCTCGATGTTCATCGCGCCTATCTCGAAGCCGGCGCGGATATCATCGAGACCGATTCGTTCGGCGGGACGCGCATAGTTCTGGGCGAGTATCGCCTCGAAAAGGAAGCGGCAACCCTCAATCGCAAGGCTGCGGAACTCGCGCGGCGAGCCGCCGACGAATATTCGACGCCGGATCGGCCGCGGTTCGTGGCCGGCTCGATGGGCCCAACTACGAAGGCGATCTCCGTAACGGGCGGCGTGACTTTCGATCAGCTGCGCGACAATTTCTACGAGCAAGCAAAAGCCTTGATGGAAGGTGGCGCCGACGTTCTTCTGGTGGAGACGAGCCAGGATACCCGGAACATCAAGGCTGCCTTGCTGGGCATTGCGCGCGCGAAACGGGAGCTCGGCTACGACGTGCCGGTGATGGTGTCGGGCACGATCGAGCCGATGGGCTCGATGCTCGCAGGCCAGACCGCCGATGCACTGTGGTCCTCGATTTCCCAGGCGGATTTGCTGTCGGTCGGATTGAATTGTGCGACCGGTCCGGAGTTCATGACCGATCACATCCGGACGCTGAGCGAAATCGCCTCGACGCGAATTTCGTGCTACCCGAACGCGGGACTGCCAAAGGACGACGGTTCGTATCCGGAGACGCCGGAATCGCTGACGGCGCAGCTCGCGCGATTCGTCGACCACGGATGGATCAACATCATCGGGGGATGCTGCGGGACGACGCCGGCGCATATTCGCGCGATTGCGGCGATGGTGAAAGGCAAGTCGCCGCGGAGAATTCCGCCGCCGCCACGCCGCTCGTTTTACTCGGGGGTCGAGTTGGTGGAAGCGGATGAATCGAATCGCCCTCTTCTGGTGGGCGAGCGGACAAATGTGATAGGTTCGCGCGCTTTCAAACATTTGATCGCGGACGAAAAGTGGGAAGAAGCCACCGACATCGCGCGGCGGCAAGTGCGCAACGGCGCGCAGGTGATTGATGTCTGCCTGCAAAGCAGCGAGCGCGACGAAGCGAAGGATATTCCGCCGTTTTACGAAAACCTGATCCGCAAGATCAAAGCGCCCATCATGATCGATACCACCGATGCCGCGTCGATCGAGCTGGCGCTCACTTATTGCCAGGGCAAGAGCATCATCAATTCGATCAACCTCGAGGATGGCGAGGAAAAATTCGAGAAGGTCTGCCCGCTGGCGCGAGCGTACGGCGCCGCGCTGGTGGCCGGCTGCATTGACGAGGACAAGTTGCAGGCCCAGGCGTTCACGCGCGAAAGAAAACTCGCCGTCGCCCAACGTTCCTGCCGCCTTCTCAACGAAAAATACGGCATTCCGATCGAAGACGTGATTATCGATTCGCTGGTCTTCCCGTGCGCGACGGGCGATGAAAATTACGTGGGCGGCGCGGTGGAGACGATCGAAGCGATTCGGCTCATCAAAGAAGCCATTCCCGGCGTAAAGACGATCCTTGGAATTTCGAATGTCTCGTTCGGACTTCCGGCCTCCGCGCGTGAGGTGGTGAACTCCGTCTTTCTCTATTACTGCACGAAAGCAGGGCTCGATCTCGCGATTGTCAACTCCGAGAGGATCGAGCGGTTTGCTTCCATCAACGAAGAAGAGCGACGCCTCGCGGAGCATTTGCTATTCAATACGCCGCCCGCCGAAATTCCGGCCGGCCATCCCGCTGCGGCGGTGCTCGAAGCTGTGCCCGAGGACTGGCGGCAGCAAAGCCGCGAGCAAAAAATCTCCATCAATCAGTTTCATATCGCGGCGATCGCGGAACATTTCCGGAAATCGGTGAAGCAGAAGAAACTGGCCGCTGATTTGCCGCTCGACCAGCGGCTCTCGAATTACATCATCGAAGGCAGCCAGGACGGATTAATTGCCGATCTCGATCGCAAGCTGGCGGAAGGTATGGCGCCGCTGGACGTAATCAACGGCCCGCTGATGGCGGGAATGAGTGAGGTTGGGCGACTGTTCAACAACAACGAGCTCATCGTCGCAGAAGTTCTTCAATCGGCTGAGGCGATGAAGAAGTCCGTGAACCATCTCGAGCGATTCATGGAGAAAGCGGACACGGGCAAGCGCGGAAAAATCGTTCTGGCGACGGTGAAGGGCGACGTCCACGACATCGGCAAGAATCTCGTCGAGATCATTCTCTCGAACAACGGCTACGACGTCGTGAACCTTGGCATCAAGGTCCCGCCGGAGGATTTAATCCGCGCGTGCCACGAGCACGCGCCGGACGCCGTGGGCCTCTCGGGACTTCTCGTCAAAAGCGCGCACCAGATGGTGATCACCGCGGGAGATTTGCGCGAGGCCGGGATCGAATTGCCGCTGCTGGTCGGCGGCGCGGCGCTCTCGGATAAATTCACGCGATCAAAGATTGCGCCCAGTTACGCGGGGCTGACGCTCTATGCGAAAGACGCCATGACCGGATTGCGGCTGATGAACGAAATCATGGATCCGGCGCAGCGCGAAAAACTGCAAACGTCGAGCGTCACTTTGGATATCGGCGTATCCGGCGACGGCCGCGAAGCGCCGCGCGTGGCGCCGAATGAAGCGCGCAGCTCGCGCGTGCGAACCAATATTCCGATTCCTCCGGCGCCGTACCTCGATCGCCGGGTTCGCGCGCTGCCGCATCTTGCTGAGATCTGGACGTACATCAATCCGTACATGCTGTACGGCCGGAACATGGGATTCAAAGGCAACTTTACTCAGGCGCTTCAGCAACGCGATCCGCTGGCGCTAGAGCTCTTCCACAAGATGGAAGAAGTGAAGCATGAAGTCGCGCAGTGGATGAAACCGCGGGCGGTGTGGCAGTTCTTTGAAACGGAACGTGCCGGCAATTCCATTCATCTCTTCGCTCCCGGCGCAGCATCGCCGTTGCACACGTTCCGCTTCGGCCGCCAAGCGAAGCCCGATGGCCTCTGTCTGAGCGATTACATTCTCGACGCCGAGGAAGGCGGCCGCGACCATTTTGTTTTGTTTGTCGTCACGGCCGGCGAAAGCGTGCGCGAGCGCGTGGAGCAAGCGAAGCAGGCTGGAGAATATTTCAAAGCCCATGCCACGCAGGCGCTCGCCACGGAGACGGCCGAAGGCTGCGCGGAATGGCTGCACCGGCGCATCCGCGAGGAATGGGGCTTCCCCGATCCGCCATCGATAACCATGCAGGAACGCTTCACTTCACGCTATCGCGGCAAACGTTATAGCTTCGGCTACGGCGCGTGCCCCAACATGGACGATCAGCAGGGCATCTGGAAATTGCTGCGACCGGAAGACATCGGCGTGAATTTGACGGAAGGAATGATGATGGAACCGGAAGCGAGCGTGAGCGCGCTCGTATTTCATCATCCCGATTGCGCCTACTTCAGCGTAATCGACCCGGCCGACGGGGCGTCCGACTCCTGAACGAAAGCGACTAGTTTGGACGTCACGCCGGGTCTTGCATTCGCGCCTCTCCCGCCGGAAAATCGAGCCATGGCACACGAATTCACCACGTCGTACATCAAAGATTCGATCGACCTATTTCGTTATTACAAGCGACTCGGCGAACGCGCAATCGAACAAGCGTCCGACGAAGCGCTCTTCGCAACGCTCGACGCGGAATCGAACTCTATCGCCGTCATTGTGAAGCATCTCGCCGGGAACATGCGCTCGCGATGGACCGACTTCCTCACCACCGACGGCGAAAAACCGGACCGCAACCGCGACACCGAATTTGAAGCGCCGCCGAAGACTCGCGCCGAGCTTCTCGCGATGTGGGAGACGGGATGGAATTACGTCTTTGCCGCCCTCGCTCCGCTGGCCGACGCGGACGCCAGGCGTCAAGTCACCATTCGCAGCGAACCGCACTCGGTGATGCAGGCGATTAACCGCCAGATCGCGCATTACTCGTACCACATCGGGCAAATCGTCTACGTCGCGAAGCATTTCGCGTCGGCACGCTGGAACTCGCTGACCGTCCCACGCGGACAATCGAAGCAGTTCACGGCGGCGGTGAAAGAAGGACGGGCTTCGCAGCGCTAGCGAGGCAGTCGGCCGAAGGCCCGCGGCGGGGTTTCGTGAACGAACAATTTGAGATGGTTTCACGGCTGGTTCATCTCTGTAACAAAATGATAGTAAAGGAGTTAGCTTAAATCTGGCGCGTGACTGACACGTGCGGACTGACGCGCAATATTGTACCGGTGGCCCGTAGCGGCGCCAAAGAGCTGAGAAGCGAAACCGCGTCGGTCAATTTTTCTGCGGCGGCAGATATTTCTTGTCGATGCTCGCGATCACGACGTAGTTCGGGTCCACCATTTCCGTCAGATGAATTTTCCCCACCTGCGAAAGCAGTTCGTAGGAATCGTATTCGGAAAGACCGTAATCCGCGTGCATCCAGGCAATCAGCTGCGTAAAGGCGATGCGAAGTGCATCGTCGACGGGCCGATAAATTCCAGCAGCCATGATTTCATGCTCGTTCTCAAATCGCGGCCAGGCAATGGCCTTGCCCTTGATGACCCGGACGCGCAGGCGAACTCTCAGCGCGACTTCGATGGCTGAGCCCGCCACTTCGCCGTCGCCCATCGCGGCGTGACCGTCGCCCATGAAGAGCAGCGCGCCGGCAACATTCACCGGAAGATAGAGCGTGTTGCCGACGCTGACTTCCGGCGCGTCCATGTTTCCGCCAAACTCGGCCGGAACAACCGAGCTGCGCGACTCGCCGTCCGCCGGCGCCACTCCGATGCAGCCAAGAAAAATATGCAGCGGAATGGTCGCGGAAAAATCCGAATCGTAGGCGCGGAAAGTTGCGGTGTTATTTTTATGATCGATCGGATAGAACCAGAGGCGCTCGGGCAACGCAGGATTCAGCATCGGCGTGTAGTTTGTCGTGCTCAGCGCGCCAAATCCCGGCGCGAAGCCGCCGATCCCTTGGTTGCTGTTGACCTCCAGGCCGAGGATGTCGATGGCGAGCGTATCGCCGGGCGCAGCGTCGTCGATGTAGAACGGCCCGGTAAGCGGATTGTCGCCCTTGGCCATGGCTAGTGTGTCGCCGGGCTTCTTGATGGCGTCACCGAAACAATCGAGCGTGTTGGTTTCGAGAATATCGCCCGAATGCAGGTGCTCGACGGGCTGCGCCGGGCCGTAGACGTACTTCACCACGTCAATCGTGGTGTGATATTGCACGACGCGCGGCGTTTTTTCGACGGGATTGCTTTGCGCGAGGCACGAGAATGCCACCGTAGTGGCGAGTGCGGATAAAATGGCGAGCCTGCGAACAAACATGGACCACCTCCGGGCGCTTATCATACTTGCGGAGAGGCGCCTATTCCAGCACGAGTGGATGATGGACGTATGAGATCTATTCGAGCAAAGAACGTACGCGCGAGCGACTCTTGCCTCGCCAAACCGGCAAGCCAGCCGACTACGATTTGAACGCGGGGCGGGTCAGATCGAGTTCGAGAAAGGCGGTGCCTCGAATCGGGTTTTCGCAGTACGGCGGAATGGGACGAAATCCAAACGAGGCGTACATCGCGCGCGCCGCGGTCATGCTCGGGAGCGTATCAAGGCGAATGGCACGATATTTTGAACGGCGGGCCTTATCAAGCACCGCTTCCACAAGACGTTTGCCCAAGCCGCAAGAACGCCAGTGCGAGCGGACGTAGAGCCGCTTCATCTCGCAAATGCCGGTTGTCATTGGGCGGAGTGCAACGCACCCGGCGCATTCCTCGCCGGCCTTCGCGAGGAGCAGCGCGCCGCGCGGCGGAGCGTATGCTCCCGGAAGAGATTTCAACTCCTCGTCAAAATGCTGAAAGCTGAGATTGATTCCGAGCGATGCTCCGTATTCTTCGATCAGCCCTCGCGCCGAAGCGATATCGCGTTCGCTCACCGCTTGGAGGATTCGAATGTGTGCCGACGCCGCTGACATGATGAGCACTCCATGACGAGTCATCGATAGATGCGACTTGAAGATGCAGGTTCATCCGCGCCGCTCCGCGCGGCAAGAGCCATATTGGCAAGTTCGTTCCTAGCTGAGGTGCTGAGCAGAGTTTCGGAGTTGAGTCATGGAGCCGAGTTTTCTAGCGGACATGGCTACGAGCGGCGGACTTCAGAAAACGTGGTACGTCTTCAAGAAAAAGTACGCGGTCATGGTCCAGGCGATGACGATGACGCAGCGCTTCACGATTTTGGGGTCGATGCGCTTGGCTATGGCCGCGCCGGCATAACCCGCGAGCGTCGCGCCAACGATCATGAGAATCGCAGGTCGCCACGCGATGAGATGCACGAACACAAACAAAACCAAAGCGACTGCGTTGATGAGAGCGCCAAGCACGGTGCGGATTCCGTTCATAACGTGGATATTTCCGACGCGCGCGAGCGCGAGAGCCGCGAGCATCAGGATGCCCATCCCCGCTCCAAAATAGCCGCCATAAATCGAGATGAGGAATTGGATCGCCGCCACCGTAAACGTCGCGTGTCGGCCGGGTTCCGCCGCGCCGGAACCCACACCCAGCAACGAATTCAACTTACCGCCGAAAGAAAGCAGCGCGGTGGCGAACAGGAGCAGCCAGGGCACGAGGCGTACGAAAGCGGCGCCCGGCGTTCGAACCAGGAGAACCGCGCCGATGCCGCCGCCTAAGAGGCTGGCCGCGGAGAGGGCGATCAGAAGAGTGCGCGACAATCGAATTTGGTCACGGTAAGCCAGCGCACTGCTGATGCCGCCGGGCCACAGGACAATCGTCGCCGTCGCGTTTGCGGCTACGGCCGGAACGCCGGCAATGAGCAGCGCCGGAAAGACGACAAAGGTGCCGCCGCCCACCACGGAATTGAGCGCGCCGCCGAGGACGGCGGCGAGAAACAGAAGAATCGCAGAGAGAGACGTCAAAGGGCTCCCGAAGTGCGTCCTGCGGGTGCAGCGATAACGGACATGGTGATTCTAACCCGGCACGGGCCGGAAAACGGCTTGACGGTCGAAGACGCGGGGCATAGACTGAAAGTTCCGAGATTTGAACGATTGGTCAAATTTCGAATCGCCCGATGAAAAAGTCCCTCCTCACCCTCATTGTGAACGGCCGCACTCATGAATTCGCGTGCGAGCCAAACAAACTTCTCCTCGACGCCTTAAGACAGGATCTCGGACTGACCGGCTCAAAGCGGGGCTGCGACGATTCCTCCTGCGGCGCCTGCACGGTGCAGATTGATGGAGTCCCCATGCTGGCGTGCACGATGCTGGCGGCGAGTTGCGAGGACCAGAAAATCACGACCGTCGAAGGCCTCGCCGAACACGGGAGTCTCGCTGCCATTCAGAAAGCGTACGGCGATTGGGGCGGCGCGCAGTGCGGCTTCTGCACGCCCGGCTTCATGATTACGGTCAACTGGCTTCTCGGGCAGAATCCGAATCCCAGCGAAGACGAAATTCGCAGCGCATTGAGCGGCAACCTGTGCCGCTGCACCGGCTACAGCCAGATGTATCAAGCTATTAAAGCGGCGATCGAGGCCGAGCACAAGGGAATGGCGGCCGCGAAATGAGCGACTTTTCCGTAATCGGCAAACCGACGGCGATGGTGGACGCGGCCGGAAAGACCACCGGCCTCGGCAAATATACCGACGATCTCAGCGTCCCCGGAATGCTCATCGGCAAGATTCTGCATTCGCCGTATCCGCACGCGCGCATCCAGAAGATCGACGCGAGCCGCGCGCTTGCGCTCGATGGCGTGGTGGCTGTCGTCACCGGCGTCGACGCTCCGAATAAGTACGGCATCCTACCGGTCGGACACGACGAAACCGCGCTGGCTGTCGACAAAGTCCGTTACGTCGGCGACAACGTGGCCTGCGTGGTGGCGGAATCGGAAAGCATCGCTGAAGAGGCGCTCGAGCTGATCGACGTCGAATACGAAATTCTTCCCGCGTACTTCGATCCCGAAGAATCGATGAAGGCGGAAACGAATCTGATCCACGATCAACGGCCGCACAACATCGAGAAGGATTATCACCACGTCTTCGGTGATCCGGATAAAGGCTTCGCCGAAGCGGATTACATCGCCGAAGGCCGGTACATCGCGAATGAAGTGACGCACGCGGCGATGGAGCCGCATTGCACGCTCGCGTCGTTTGAGCTCGACCCGCACACGGGCCAGCGTGGACGATTGACCGTGTGGTCATCGACGCAGGTGCCGTACTACCTGCAGCATAAGCTCAGCATCGTGCTCGAAATGCCGATGTCGCAAATCCGCGTGATCAAGCCGCTCGTCGGCGGGGGATTCGGCGGCAAGAGTGAAGTGATTCCGATCGAAATTATCGCCGCAGTCGCCGCGCGGAAGGCGCAGGCGCCGGTGAAAATTACCTACACGCGCGAGGAAGTTTTTTGGGCGCATCGCGGCCGGCCGCGAACCATCGTCGATTTGAAGACCGGCGTGAAAAGAGACGGCCGCATCACGGCAGTGGCGGCGAAAGTGATCCAGGATGGCGGCGCGTATTGCTCCTACGGCGTTGTGACCATCCTGTATTCCGGGGCGCTGCTGGGCGCGCTTTACGACATTCCGCATATCCGTTATGACGGCTATCGCGTCCTGACCAACAAGCCGGCCTGCGGCGCGATGCGCGGACACGGAACGGTGAATGTCCGCTTCGCCTTCGAGTCGCAACTCGATGAAGCCGCTGCGGCGATCGGGATCGATACCGCCGAGATTCGCCGCCGGAATTTACTGACGGTGCCGACGATTACGGTGAACGGCCTGCGCGTCCAGAGCTACGGCCTGCCGGAGTGCATCGAGAAAACGACGGAGCGTTCGCGCTGGCGCGAGCGCAAGGGAAAATTGCCGCGCGGCCGCGGCCTGGGCATTGCGTGCAGCCATTACGTGAGCGGCGCGGCGAATTCGATCATTCGCTCCGACATGCCGCACTCGACCGTGAACATCAAGATCGATCGCGACGGCGGCGTGGTGGTCTACACCGGCGCCTCCGACATTGGCCAGGGCTCGGACACGATGGTGGCGCAAGTGGCCGCCGAGGTTCTTGGCTGCACGCTCGCGCGCATGAAAGTGATTGCCGCGGACACCGATCTTACGCCGATCGACATTGGGTCGTATTCGAGCCGGGTCACGTTCATGAACGGTAACGCCACGCTGCGCGCCGCGGAGTCGGTGAAAAAACAGATCGTCGAAGCGGCCGCGAAACGCATGGGCTGCGCTCCGGAAGACGTGGTCATGCGCGGCGACCGTGTCTGGAAAAAGAGCGCCTATCCGCCCGGCGGTCCCGAGGAGATTCCGCAGGCGGCCGACAAGGATTCGCCGACGGTGAGCGGACATGTCGAAGGCCAGGTCCTTCGCGGCTCGATGCAGCAGAAACGCAAGGAAGACGGCCCGAAGGATTTCATGTCGTTCGAGGAGGCCGTCGTTTCGGCGATCGATTTTCACGGCGCGCTTTCCGGGACGGGTTCCTACGCGCCGCCTCCCGAAGCGCGCGGCGGAAAGCACAAGGGCGCTGGCGTGGGTCCGTCGCCCGCGTATTCGTATTCCACGCAGGTCGCGGAAGTCAGTGTCGACGAAGAAACCGGCGCCGTTACGGTGCACAAAATCTGGGCGGCGCACGATTGCGGCCGCGCGCTGAATCCTGTTTCCGTCGAAGGACAAGTGATCGGATCGGTATGGATGGGGCTCGGACAGGCGCTTCAGGAAGAAATGATTTGGAAAGACGGACTGCTCATGAATCCGGGAATGCTCGAATATCGTTCGCCGTCCGCAACCGAATCTCCGGAAATTGAATGCATCATTGTCGAGAGCGTCGATCCCGAAGGCCCGTTTGGAGCGAAGGAAGCAAGCGAGGGCTCGCTCGCAGCCGCAATTCCGGCCATCTCGAATGCGATTTACGACGCGGTGGGGATCCGACTTCGCGAATCGCCCTTCACGCCGGAGCGCGTGCTCTCGGCGCTGCGCGCCAAAAAAGCGGGCGCGAAAAAAATCCAGATGACCGGGAACGTCGATCCCACGAATCCGGCTGCATTCCGCGAGCACGGCGGCGCGCTGGTCTTCCGCGGTAAAGGCCCGA
This sequence comes from uncultured Acidobacteriota bacterium, assembly GCA_963771905.1. Taxonomy (GTDB): domain Bacteria; phylum Acidobacteriota; class Terriglobia; order Acidiferrales; family UBA7541; genus Palsa-147. The sequence goes on along the minus strand of CAVYVI010000009.1, from coordinate 389,357 downwards.
AGCGCCACGCGCTCGATTCCGCGGTGACTCACAGGACGGGCTCGAACGCGGGCCCCGCCGAAGTGGGAGGCCAGGATTGAGCCTCTCCGAATTCCAGCTTCTGCGGCCGCGAGCCGTGGACGAAGCGGTTTCGTTTCTCAGCCAGCACGCAGGCAAAATCCAAATTCTCGCGGGCGGCACCGACATTATTCCGTCGATGCGTCAGAAACTGTTTACGCCGGGCTACGTTCTGGATATTCGCGGAATTTCCGAATTGCGCGGCATTCGGGAAGAGCGGGACGTTGTTGTCATCGGCGCGCTGACCACGCTCACGGCGCTGGAACGCAGCGCGATCCTTCGGCGCGATTATCCGGTTCTCGCCGCAGCAGCCGCGACGGTGGCCTCGCCTGTTCTGCGCAACATGGGCACTATCGGTGGAAATATCTGCCTCGATACGCGCTGCCTCTGGTACAACCAGTCGCTCACCTGGCGAAAATCCTGCGGCTTCTGCATCAAGAAGGACGGAGATCTTTGCCACGTCGCGCCGGGCGGGACCGAATGCTGGGCTGCGTTTTCGGCCGACACGCCGCCGGCACTCCTGTGTCTTGACGCAGAGATTGAAATCGTTGGGCCGAAAGGCGCGCGCCGGATGGCGTTGAAGGATTTCTATACGAGCATTGGTGAGGCGCACATAAACCTCGCGAAGAACGAGCTTCTCACGCGCGTCTTCCTGCCGCGCTCGACGGCCGGCTATCGGGGTGAGTATCGTAAGCTCCGCGTGCGCGGTTCGATTGACTATCCGCTCGCGGGTATCGCCGTGACCGTAAAATCGAGCAACGGCCTCATCGAGGATGCGCGCGTCGCAATCACGGCCCTCAATCCCGCACCGCTGCTGGTTAGTGGTGCGCACGAACTGCTCTCTGACAACGAAGTGAATGAGGAAATTGCGGCTGCCGTCGGCGACCTGGCGGCGATCACTGCCAAGCCGCTCACAACCTCCGCACTCACGCCCGAATATCGGCGAGAGATGATTCGCGTCATGGCCAAGCGGGCGGTGCTATCCCTCGGTCGTGAGTCAGGCGGCCGGAAGCGCCCGAATTAGTCGTAATGAGAACCACCCGGCCGGCGCTTTCCTCCGATTTCTTGCGCCCCTTTCCCCCTGGTTCCAGCATGCTGCCGCTCGCAAATCCTTTGCATCGTTCGACTTGCGTCACGCATCTAATGAGCAGTGATTGAAATGGGTGGTTCCACGTTTTAGCAAATAGCAACTATCCAAAGAATGCTTACGCGGCTGTAATAACGATGCGGCTATAGTGTACGGAGAGGACTTTTTCGCGCTCGGTCATGCGGGCGCAGTAAGGAAGGAGCTTTAGAAATGGCAAAACAGTACATTCTGGCGAGCGATTTCGACCAGACGCTCAGTTTTAACGATTCGGGCGTCCTGTTGAGTGAGCTCATCGGCGCCCCGGGCTTTCCCGAGAAAGTTGCGGGATTGTCGAAAATTCATCTGGTTCAGCAAGGCGCTGAACTCGCCTACCTAATGCTTCACGATCCGGATTTCCGCCGCGTGCGGCGCGAAAATCTGATCGAAACCGGCAAGCGCATGCGGTTGAAGCAAAACGTCGCACTGTTTGCAAAGACGCTCGAAAATTTGAGCGACGACTACAATTTCCATTTTTGCGTGATTTCCGCGGCGCCTCAGGAAATCATCCAATCGGCGCTTGAAGGGATCGTTCCGCCCGAGCGCATTTTCGGGACGCGCTTTCAATACGACGAATCGACCGGTGAGATCAATTCGATCATTCGCGCATCCGCGGGCTGGGGAAAAGTGACGATCCTCGAAGAATTGCGGCAGAAACTCGGGATCAGCCCGGACCGCGTGATTTATGTCGGTGACGGCAGCTCCGATCTTCCCGTGATGATGAGCGTGAAACAGAACGACGGATTGACGATTGCGGTGTCGGAAAACGAATACATCACGCGGGTCGCCAAGCGAACCGTCCTCAGCGACAACGCCATGAGCGTTCTCGTGCCGATTCTCGAAGATGTGCTGCGCTGGGATTCGGGACGCATCCGGCGGCTGTTCGCGTCAAACGGCCTCACGCTGCGCGACTGGGGCAAGCGCCGGACGGATACGATGACCATTCAGCCGCTCGTCGAGCCAGTTGAAATAGCCGCCGAGCATCGTCCATAATCGCGGCGTTCCCTCCGAGGTGCCAGCATGTCCAGGAAATCCATCCTCATGCTCGTCGGGGATTACGTCGAAGACTACGAAGTGATGGTGCCGTTTCAGGCGTTGCTCATGGTCGGGCATACGGTCCACGCCGTGTGCCCCGGCAAGAAGGCTGGAGAGACAATCCGCACGGCCGTGCACGATTTCGACGGCGCGCAGACGTACAGCGAAAAGCCCGGCCACAATTTTGCGGTGAATCACAATTTCGATGACGTGCGGCCGGAGACGTACGACGCGCTCGTGATTCCGGGCGGCCGCGCACCGGAATATATTCGTCTGAACGCGCGCGTTTTGGATATCGTGCGTCACTTCGCGCGGGAGAAGAAACCGATCGCATCGATTTGCCATGGCGCGCAGGTTCTGGCCGCGGCGGGTGTGCTCGAGGGGAAGAGCTGCAGTTGCTATCCAGCGGTCGCGCCCGAGGTCACGCGCGGCGGCGGAAAGTTTGCCGATATCGCCATGACGGAAGCGCACGTGGATGGAAATCTCGTCAGCGCGCCCGCATGGCCCGCTCATCCGGCGTGGCTCTCGAAGTTCCTTGCTGTCCTCGGCACGAAAATCGAACTGTAGGTTCGCCGTTTCGGTACTCTTCCGCGCGCTGTCCATTCTCTACCTCGACATCTCCTTGAATCGCAAGTCCGATTACTGACAAAACCGGTTGCCCTGTAGAGTGCGTTTGTATACAAACGATGGCGTTCACCAGGCTTCCGCGGTCCGATGCGACGCAACGCGGAAGCTGAAATCGGGAGGATACCTATGGCCCACGACGAAGCACCGAAGTCCGCCACTCCGGCCAAACTCGTCATCCGAAATATTGGACTCTTGCTGAGTGGCGATCTTCGCCGCCCGATTCTTGATGCGGACACCATCATTGCGGTGGATGGACGCATCACGGCCGTTGGAAGAGAAAAAGATCTGGACACCTCGGGTGCAACGACGCTCATCGACGCCAACGGAACGACGCTCGCGCCCGGTCTTATCGACAGCCACGTGCATCCCGTCATGGGCGATTGGACACCGCGGCAAAATCAAATCGGCTGGATCGACAGTTGCCTCCACGGCGGCGTGACGACAATGATCTCGGCGGGCGAAGTACACACGCCGGGACGGCCGAAGGATGTGGTTGGCGTGAAGGCCATGGCCATCACCACGCAGCGCGCGTTTGCCGCGCTGCGGCCGAGCGGCGTGAAAGTTCATGCCGGCGCGCCCGTGATCGAACACGGCATGGTGGAAGAAGATTTCAAATATCTTGCGGAAGCGGGCGTGACGCTGCTCGGCGAAGTAGGACTCGGAAGCGTGAAAGATGGCGCGACGGCACGGCAGATGGTGGCTTGGGCGCGCAAGTATGGAATTCAAAGCACGATTCACACGGGCGGGCCTTCCATTCCGGGCTCGAGCCTTATCGATAAGGATGTCGTCCTCGCGGCCGACGCGGATGTCATCGGCCATATCAACGGCGGACACACCGCGTTGCCCGACGAGCAGATTGTGGGATTGTGCGAGCAATGCCAGCGAGGCCTCGAACTGGTTCACAACGGAAACGAGCGCGCGGCTTTGCTGACATTGCGGACGGCGAAGGAATTGAAACAGCTCGATCGCGTGATTCTGGGAACGGACGCGCCGGCAGGCTCGGGTGTTCAGCCGCTCGGAATTATCCGGATGATCTCCATGCTGTCATCGCTGGGCGAAATGCCGGCGGAAATGGCGTTCTGCTTCGCGACGGGCAACACGGCCAAGCTGCGCAAGCTGGACCGCGGGCTGATCGAGGCCGGGCGCGCCGCAGATTTTGTCCTGATGGATCGCGCGCAGCATTCGGCGGGCAAGACGCTGCTCGAAAGCGTGAGGCTGGGCGATTTGCCGGGAATCGGAATGACGATTATCGATGGAGTTGTGCGTTCGCAGCGAAGCCGCAACACGCCGCCGGCAACGAGCGTTCCCAACGTAATTCACGGCTGAGGATGCACGCCTAGCGCAATCCGTCTTCGCCTTTGATTTCTTCCTTCTTCAGGCCGCCGACGCGAGCGAGCGGGCGCCCGCTATCGGTGACCGCGACGGCAACCATGATTTCGTTGGCGCGCGGCGCATCGTTGATCCTGACTTCCATGCCGTCGAAATGGCTCCGGACGAACGCCGCGTCCTTGTGTCCGAGAGGAATGTCCAGGACCACGCCGAGGCCGCCGCGTTTTTTGGAAGAAGGAATCAACGCGGCGCCCTTGCCGAGCGCCTTGCGGACCGGCGTACCCAGTTTCGGATGGAGAATCGCCGCGGCGTGCTCGATCTCGCCATCTTCACCGACAGCAGCGGCTTTGCCATAGCTTTCGGCAGAAGGGCCCGCGATTCCGAGCGCCGCAACGGCGCGTTCCGCGAGCAATCCGCCGAGCTCTTCGCCGATGGCCATCAGCTCACTCAAGTCTTCGACATACTTTCCCGCGCACGGATTCTCGATCACAGCGACAGCGGCCGCGCGGCGCGCCGGCGGCTCGATCACACGCCCCATCTCGGTTCGCGTTTCTTCGACAAACGTGACAATCTTGCGAATCCTTGATTTCATCGAAGTCCATCCTCTCCTTTGATCTCCGACGCTTTCAAACCGCCGACGCGAGCGTGAATGCGCGGCCCGGTGGTCATCACCAGCGCCAGCAGAATTTCGCTCGAGCGCGGCGCATCCGCCAAACCCACTTCCATCGAGTCGAAATGGCTGCGGACATACGAGGCGTTGATGTGGGTTATCGGGACGTCGAGGCGCGTGCCCGGACCGCCGACTTTTTTCGACGAGGCCACGATGGCCTTGGCGCCACCGAGAATTTCGCGCATGGCGTAGCCGCCGGGCACGTGCCACAACGCGCCGTGTTCCAGTTCACCCGCGGAGCCGACGATGGCGCCCTTGCCGTAGCCTTCGACGACGCGCGCATTGCCGCCCAACGCCGCAACAAGCGCTTTGGCCATGTCGAGACCGAGCGGCTTGAGATCCTCCATCAGACCCGCGATGTCTTCGACGTAGGCGCCCGCGAAGGGATTGCGAATCACGGCGAGCGCGGCCGCGCGGCGCAACGGCGTCGGCGCCACAGGCCCGCCCTCGTGGAAAATTTCTTCGACGACGGTCAGGCGTTTGCGAAGTTCAATCGCGGGCAAGAGCCAACCTCCCGATTGCATCGGTTGCTTCGAGAGCACCAAGTTTCCGGACGCGCGCTGCCGCCGGCGCTGGCGCTGCGCCGGATGCGATGCGGGTGACGCCGGAAAGATGAAGCGCGGCCGCGTGAAGCAGGCCTGAGGCGATCAATTCTTCCGCGACATGCAACCCGCGGGTCAATGCCGTCTCAATCTCGAGCGCGTTTAACGGGCCAACCGCACGCGTGACGAGACGCTCGGCGAGATCGTTATCCGGGGCGATTTCGCAGGCGGGCACGCGGACAATCGCAGGATGCCCGGGCAAGTCCACGGCATTCGCGATAATTGTGGCGGCGGCATCGGCGGGCGCGGCGCGATCAGCCAGAATCGTCACGGCATCGGCGATGCCGAGGGAAAAGCTGCGTCCGCGCCAGCCGCTGGTGGCCACGCCGCGAACCGGATCGCGCGCGTCGATCGTCGATGTACCGAACAAGCAGGGCCGGTCGGGCCGCTCGACCATGCCAATGGCGAAGTTTTCACCCGGCGCGAGATGGAGCGCGATATCGCCGCCATTATTTACATAGGCGCGAGAGAGCGACGCGGCAGCGGTCATGCTTTGAAGTATCTCCTCGGCGACGGCGCCCGCCACAGCGGCCATGGGAGTGATGAAGCAGCGTCGGGCGAAAGGCGCGACGGCTGCAGCCATGCGGCGCGCGACAATGCCATTCGGCATTTGCCGGTCAGGCCGCACGGCCGAGCGCAGACGCGGGAGCTCGGCGCACAATTCGTCGAGGACGGTCACGAATCGCTGCGCCGCGGCGCGATACGCCGCTTCAATTTCCGCGCGTCCTCCGAATGCTTCGACGATCAGGTCGATCGGCCCATCGTGAAGATGGAGACGGCGGCCATCGGGAAGCAGACGAACGAGCGCGGGATCTCTCATGTGCGCGAGCTCCCCGGCGCGCCGGGCGCGAGCGGCAACGGAGATTCGGAAGACGGCGCGGATGGGCCGTTGCTGTTCGATGCGAGCGAGTTCAGCGGGCGCACGTGATCCATATGCCCGCCAAGCGCAGCGTAGTCTTCGAGCTTCAAAGTGAATTCAATAGGCGCGACGAGGGCAGGCGTGGGAACGTACCCGAATCCGTTGGCGGGAACGCGCGTCACGTCAACCATGAACGTGATTCCTCCACCCGGCCAGACATATACGGGCGCGCCGCCGCAGGTGAGGCGCGTGAAATTGTGCTTCACCGAGCGAGTCAGCTTGACGGGATTGTCGGTGACGCCGGCGCGAAGAGAGCCACCGGCGCCGCCCATGAAAAGGACCGTGGAGAGCGCGGGCTCGCAATTTTCCTTGATCCGCTGGACCGATTCGATGAGAGACACCGGCAATTCCTTTTCGACCGGCCGCAAATCGTCGTCGAGTTCGTAGTAGGCATGCTGCTCGCCGGTCGTGCTGACCATGAGAAGGCGCAGACGAGGCCACGCGATTTTCGTTTTGAAGGAAGCAATGATGGAAAGCGGATCGGAGATGTCGGTTCCGCCCCAGCCGGTTCCGGGCTGCGCCACTTGAAAATACCGGCCGGGCGTCGAGCGGCGGCCTCTCAGGCGGATGCCGGTCTCGCGCACGCCGAGGAGTTTGCCGGCCTGATGTTCGGAGAGGACTCCCGTGATGTGATCGTCGACGACGACAACTTCATCCACTTTGCCAAACCATTGCTTCGCGAACATGCCGATCGTCGCGGAGCCGCAGCCAACGCGCATGCGTTCCTCGAGGAGACCATTCACGATGGGCGGCTTGCCGGCCTCAACGACAATGGTCGCGCCTTCATCAATCGTCAGCTCAACGGGCTTTCCGTTGCAAAGGTGGAGCAGCGATTCGCAGGTAACCCGGCCTTCCTTCTTTCCGCCGCCGGTCAAATGATGCACGCCACCGAGCGAAAGCATCTGCGAGCCATATTCGCCTGTCGTGACATGGCCGACGGGCTCGCCCTGGGCGCGGACGAGACTGCGCTCGGGGCCGAGATGGCGGTCGGTGTCAATTTTGAGCTTCACGCCGCAATAACTGAAAATGCCTTCGGTCACGACGGTGACCATATCGACGCCGTCGACTTCCGAGGAGACGATGAAAGGAGCGGGCTTGTAATCAGGATACGTGGTGCCGGCGCCGATGGCGGTGATGATCGTCTCGGGAGCTTTGACGACGCGGCCATCCCATTCGCGATCCGTGCTGAGAAACGGAACGAGAGGAGCGCCCTGAGACATGGCGCGATCGAGAATCACGTGGGGATCGACGCGCACGAGCTTGCCGTCGTGATTGGCGTAGCGATCGCAAGCGCCTGTATTGCCGCGCTTGATGTAGCACATCACCGGACACGCGTCGCAGCGAATCGTATCGTTAGACATTTCGAGCTCCCACAGCAGATGCGGCGAGGAGCGCGGCGCGCACTCGATCGGGCGTCGCGGGGATGCGGCGAATGCGCACGCCGGTGGCATCGTAAATCGCATTCAGGATTGCAGGCGCGGTGGGAATCAGCGCCTGTTCGCCGATACCCTTCGCGCCGAACGGGCCGATCGGCGAAGGATCTTCGATGAGAATCGATTCCACCGGCGGCATGTCGCCGACCGAGGGAATCAGGTAGTCGTGCAGGTTCTCGCCCTTGCCGGGAAAGAATTCTTCCATGAGAGCCATGCCAAGACCTTGCGCGGCGCCGCCTTCGATCTGGCCTTCGACCAGCGTGGGATTGATGGCCCGCCCGACATCGTGAGCCGCGGTGATTTTGAGGACGCGCACGGTGCCGAGCTCGATATCCACGCTGACTTCGGCGATGTGCGCGCCAAAGCCATAGACCGCGTACGGATTGCCCTGGCCATTTTCGTCGAGAGGAGTTGTTGGAGGATCGAATGTCGCTTCGGCGGAAACGGCGTAGCCACGCGAATCGAGGGGGAGCTCGGCCAAATTGATTTTGCGGGACTGGCCGCGCTCTTCGATGATGATGACGCCATCGCCGAACTCGATGCGCGCGCATTCACAGGCGCTCGCCAATCGAAGAATGACTTTGCGAAGCTCGGCTCCGGCCTGATACGCGGCGTTGCCGCTGACGAAAGTCTGGCGGGATGCGGACGTCTTGCCGCAATCGGGCGTGATGTCCGTATCGCCGGAAATAAGATCGAACTTATCGATCGGGGCGCCAAGAGATTGCGCGCAAATCTGCGTGACGACCGTGGCCGATCCCTGACCGATATCGACGGCGCCCTGATGCAGCGCGATTCGGCCGTCGCGCTTGAGGCCCACGCGCATGGTGGAGGGATTTGGCAGCGACGTATTTCCGCAGCCGTACCACATTCCGGCCACGCCAACGCCGCGGCGAATGGGGCCGGTGGTAGCGGCTTGGGCGGCGGCCGCGCGCGCGGCCACCCACTTCGGACGCAAAGCCTCGAAGCACGCGCGGATGCCGACGCCCGCGCCGAATACCTGGCCCGTGACCGTTGGGCTGTGATTGTCGAGCGCATTCAGAATCCGAAATTCGAGACGATCCAGGCCAAGCTTGTCGGCGAGTTCGTCGAAGAGCTGCTCCTGGGCGCAAGTGCCCTGAGGAACGCCAAAGCCGCGGAAAGCGCCGGAAGGGACCAGATGCGTGTGAATAGCACGAGTGAGGGCGCGATAATGCGGGACTTTATATGGGCCCGAGGCGTGAATGGGAACGCGGTAGGCAACCGTCGGGCCCCAGGACGCGTAGGCGCCGGTATTGAAATCGGCGTGGAAATCGAGAGCGAGGAGTTTGCCATCGCGCGTGGCACCGGCACGCGCGCGAATCCGCGCGGGATGGCGTTTCGTCGTCGACATGATGGATTCGGTGCGCGTGTAGGTCATGCGCACCGGCTTGCGCAGATGCCAGGCGGCGACGGCGAGAAACGGTTGGACCGAGAGGTCGAGCTTCGAACCGAAGCCGCCGCCGACAGCCGTCGGAATGATGCGCACCGCGTCTTCAGGCAATCCGAGAATCGCGGCGATGTCTTTGCGATCCATGTAGGGCGATTGAGTACAGGCCTGGATTTCAATGCGGTCGCCGACGCGGCGCGCGAAGCCGGCTTCCGGTTCGATGTAGGCGTGCTCGACGAAGCCCGTTTCCATTTCGGACTCGACGACGACGTCGGCGCGGGCGAGCGCCGCGTCGACATCGCCGCGAACAACGCGGCCGCGAACCAACACGTTGCCTGGACGATGCGCGTGAACGAGCAGTGCGCCGGGAGCCAGTGCGGCGTCGATCGTCATCAGCGGTGGCAATTCCTCCCACGTGACTGGAAAACACGCGGGATCGAAAGATTCGATTGCGTCCGCAGTGGCGGCAATCGCGGCGACGGCTTCGCCACGAAAGCGCGTTTCGATTTCCGCAAACACCGGCTGATCGGCGCAATTCGGAATCACGCCGAAACAGTTTTTGCCGGGCACATCCTTTGCGGTGAAGACGGCGTGAACGCCGGGATTCGCCGCGACGACCGCATTGAGATCGCCAAACGTAAATCGCGCGCGATGATACGGACTTCGGATGATGCGAAGAAGCAGAGCGTCGGCGGGCGCTTCGTCGGCGCCGAAAATTTCTGTTCCGTCGACCTTGCGCGCGCCGTCGACACGGACGATCCTCCGGCCGACGATGCCGTTGCCCTCAGTGCTGCACGAGGACGCCGAATCCGCGCATGCGTCGAGCACCGCGGAGACGATCTTGCGATAGCCCGTGCAGCGGCAAAGAACGCCGCCGAGCGCGTCCAGCACCTGCGCTTCGTTCGGGTGCGGGTCGCGCGTGAGGAGCGCCGTGGCCGACACGAGCATTCCCGGCGTGCAGATGCCGCATTGCGCCGCGCCGTGCTCAAGGAAAGATTCGCGAACCTTTTCAAAAAACTTGGAGTGATGCGAGAGGCCTTCCACCGTCGTAACCTCGGCGCCTTCGAGTTGACCGACGGCAATGAGGCACGCGCACGCGGGATTCCCGTCCACGAGAACGGTGCAAGCGCCACAATCGCCGGCATCGCATCCGACTTTCGTGCCCGTGAGACCGAGTTCTTCGCGCAGCACTCGGGAGAGACGCTGAATCGGGGGCGAATGGACGGCCACCGTGTTGCCGTTCACGGAGAACACGATGGAGGCGGCTTCGGGCATCGTCAGCTTGCCCTTACGCAGGCTTCGAGCGCGCGCTGGACAAGAATTAGCGACGCGTCCCGGCGATACATCGCCGTGCCGCGCACATCGTCGATCGGCGAAAGCGGCTGGAGATGCCCAGGCAAAAGGAGAGCGCCCAGGCCCGCACGAGCAGAAGCGCCGATGAGCGTGCGTTCGAGTGCTAGCAGCCGCTGCGCCGCCGCCGAACAGGAACCCACAGCGACGCGCGCGTCAGTGATACGGCCTTCGTCATCGGCCAGCACAAGCGCGGCCACCATCACGATCGAAATCACGAGATAGCGACGCGCGCCGAGTTTCAGGAATGACGACGACGCGTTCTCAAGGCGCCGCGGAATCGTGACGCTGGTCAGGACTTCATCTGGCCGCCGTGCGGTCTTGCGATTGCCGAGGATGAATTTTGAAAGCGGTATCGTCCGCGTACCGGCGACAGAAGCCAAGGTGACTTCGGCGTCGAGTGTCAATAGAGGCGGGACGCCATCCGCGGCGGGCGAGGCGTTGCACAGATTTCCGGCGACGGTCGCTGTGTTTTGAATCTGGACGGAGCCGACTTCGCGCGCAGCAGCTTTCAAGCCATCAAATCCGCGTGGAAGGCCGCTGGCCGCAATTTCCGTCCACGTGGTTCTCCCGCCGATGTGAATGGAAGCGGCGTCGACGGTGATGCCCTTGAGATCGGAAACTCGGGAAATGTCGATGATCGGAGACGGCGCGGGCCGGTCTCCCAGCGACGGGAAAAAGTCCGTGCCACCGGACAGAATCACGCCGCCGGAGTCCGCGAGCGCGTGCACCGCTTCGTCGAGTGTGTTGGGCCGGAGGTAAGAGCTCATCCGCCCTCCGCGGAAGGTCGGCAATCGGAAGGGACCGCCTCCAAGGTGCGAGGCGCCCCAAAGGTCATTTGTATACCAACGATCGGAATTTGTGAAGCGACGGGTTGAGGCCTCAGCATAATTTCCTCAACAGCTTCAGCAGCTCGGCCTGTTCGCGCACACGGAGCGGCGCCAGCGTCTCCTCGGTGATCCGCAAGGCCTCGCGAATCGCCGTTCGCGCAATGCGGCGCCCCTTGAGCGTCAGATGAACCATCAGAAGGCGCGCGTCCCGCGCATCGGGCCGCACTTGCGTGAACCCACGCTTGGTAAGGCGATCGATAACGCCCTTGATGGTGGCGGCATCCATCGCCGTCAGGCGTCCGAGTCGATTCTGGGAGCAGGGGCCCACCTCAAAAAGTTTTGCAAGTGCCGCAAACTGCGTCGGTGTCAATTCCGCGAGCATCCGCTCGGTGAAAATGCCAATGTGGCGCTGCACAACCTGACGGAGGATGAAACCTACCTGGCGATCGAGAACGTACTTTCGCGCGGTTGATGCGGGTCGAGTTCTGTGGGTCGCGCGCGCGGACATCGTTTTCCTGATCTCGAGGATCCGGACACCAAAGTGCAGCGGCTGCAAGCAGGATTTTAGACCCAAACTGCGGATTGCGTTCGCATGTTTGGGAAAGAGTGCGGTCGAGGATATCACACGACATTACCCGCCTCATCAGCCGTTTCTGGCAGAGGCACGTTGGCGAATGCACATGGGTGAACGTAAGTGATCACTCGCGATTCTGTGACGCCGGGCGATCCGCCGATGGGTTCCATCGCGCTCACACAGCCGCTTGACTTTGCACTGGACGCAAAGCAAGCTGACCGGCAAATTCCCGCGCGGGTGGTCGCGCGTTCCCGGAGAATGCGCCATGAAAGCGTTCCGCAGGATTATGCTCGTGGTTCTGGTGATCCTCGCCATCGTCACGACGGTGCGCGCGTTGCGCGTGCGCTCGCATCAAGTGCCGATTGAGCCTTACCTGAAGCTGGAAATAGACGATGCGGCGGCCATCCAGCACCTTGCCGGGGCGATCCGATTTGAGACCGTCTCCCTCGAGGGCGGCCAACTGGCGCATCCCGAAGCATTCACCGCGTTCCATAAGTATTTGGACCAGATCTTTCCACATTTGCACGCGACGCTCGCGCGCGATGACGTTTCTGAATTCAGCCTCTTGTACACCTGGAAGGGTTCGGACACGAGTTTGGCGCCGATTCTACTCTTGGCGCACCAAGATGTCGTTCCCGTCGATCCCGCCACAGAATCACGATGGACGCATCCGCCGTTTTCCGGGGATATCGCCGACGGTTTTGTGTGGGGACGGGGCACGTTGGACGACAAAGATAGCCTCATGGCTGTCCTGGAAGCCACGGAGGGATTGCTCGCGGCGGGATTTCAACCGCACCGCACAATTTTGCTCGCGTTCGGCCACGATGAAGAAGTGCAGGGGATGAAGGGTGCGAAACAGGTCGCGGCGCTGTTGCGCTCTCGGGGCGTGCATGCGGAGTTCTCTGTCGACGAGTGTGGAGGAATCGGAGGGGTGCTTGGTGTCCCCGCACCCGTGGCTTTCGTGAATATCAATGAGAAAGGATACGTTTCGTTCGAGCTGAGTGTCGAGACGCCATCGGGACACTCCTCCGTGCCGCCACGGGAGACCGCTCTGAGCATCATGGTGAAAGCGCTCGACCAGCTACAAGATTCATCGATGCCGGTGCATCTCAATGGACCGCTCAAGCGCATGTTGGAGTATCTCGCCGCAGACGTGCCGTTCGGCCGGCGAATGATCTTCGCGAATTTCTGGCTCGCTGGTCCTCTGCTCGAGCCTTTGCTCGTTGCGCAGCCAGGAACGAACGCCTATCTCCGCACGACGATCCTGCCGACGATTTTCGAAGCGGGAACGAAGGACAACGTGATCCCTGGGCGAGCCCGCGCGATCGTGAATTCGCGAATCTTCCCCGGAGATACCTTTGAAGCTACGCGGGACCATATCCGCGACGCGATCTCCGACGCGCGTGTGAAAATCGCCGCTCTGGATGACTGGTCCGCCGCGCTCCCCGATTCTCCCGTCGACGGCGCTGAATTTCGCACGATCGCACGATCCGTCAGGCAAGTTGATCCCGACGTGGTCGTCGCTCCCGGCCTGTGCACCGGTCAAACCGACAGTCGCTATTACGTCCAGATCACTCCGAACCTCTACAGGCTCGTACCTGTGCGGAGCGGAAGAGGTGACCAGGGCCGGGTGCACGGGATTGACGAGCGGATTGCGGGGAAGGACTACGCCTCGCTAATTCAGTTTTATGCACAGTTGATGCGCAACGGCGCTCAGTAGGCGGAGCGCAGTCATGCGTCAACGCGCATATTCTCGATCTTCCCGCAGATTACGCAGAAATCCGCGCACGGAGTTTACGAATACGGCGGCAAAAGGGCGCACCACAACCGCATAACTTTACGGAATCCAGCTTCATTGATTCGGGTTGCGATCTCAATTCGCTGCGTTCGATGCAACCGCCGCCCGCGGCTCCGAGGCAGCCTTTTGGTACCCGTTCCGCGAGACGATCTCCAGGTGGTCTCCAACTTGAATTCCCGATTGGAAGATGGTGTGTGCGGGAAGTTCGAGGACACTATTGGCGTTCAGAACGACCCTCGAAATTCGGAAGGGGCGAATGTATTCCTCGATGCCGAGAACGCGTTTGTCACGGCTCAGAAAGACCACATCAATCGGAAATAGCATTCCGATCGTGTGGATTCCGTGCGATGGCACAATCCACAAGCCGCGGCCTGGCTTCGCCCAGCGTCGCGTCTTTCCCAGCAAGCCGACCAGTCGCCGGAAATACGTATCCGCCACAACAATGTCGGTGCCGACAAAGGACTCACGCGTTTTGTTATAGACGTATACGCCGTCGCCGTTCGTATTCACTTGCCCCTCCCCCGCCCCCTGGGATCGCTTCGCTGACTCCGGTTAATCGTGTGATGCCTTTCCGCGGCGGCGCATGATAATGATGCCGAGCACCACCAAAGCCAAAACTCCTGCGATGATGCGAACCGTTGTTGTGTCCATTTTTTCCTCATACCCCTTTTCAAAAGATTGGAGCCGCGTTTCCACGTCTCCCCCACTTGACGCCCTTTACTTGAATCCTGGCAGCAAAACTCGAACGACGGTAATAACCGCAGGTCCCAAGATCACGATCATCAATGCCGGGAAAATGAAAAAAACGAGAGGTGGAACCATCTTCACCGTGGTCTTGGCGGCCTTCTCTTCGGCGCGCTGGCGCCGCCTGGTGCGAAGATCCTCGGAATGGATGCGCAGCGATTGCGCCACGCTGGTTCCGAATCGGTCCGTCTGCACCAGCATCGCAACCAGCGCGCGGATGTCGTCGACGCCAGTCCGATCTGCGAGTCCTCGCAACGCCTCGAGACGCGTCTTTCCGACACGCATTTCGAGGTTTACCAATTGCAGCTCGTCGCTCAGATCTGGGTGGGCAACTCGCAGTTCCTGTGAGACCCGCATCATAGCCTGGTCGAGGCCCAATCCAGATTCGACACATATCACAAGGAGATCGAGGGCGTCAGGCAACGCCAACCGCAGCGAAGTCTGGCGCTGCCGAACCTTCCAGCGAAGAAACATATCCGGCCCCAGATATCCAATGACAAAGGCGGTAAGCAGAATCAGAAGAGGATTCCAGCGGTATAGCCCCGTGAAAAAGACGAGCGCAAGCATAGTAAAAGGCAGAAGAATTCCGATGCCGCGAACGATCATCACGGCAGCCGGATTCCGGATGCCTGCGCGGATCAGTTGGGCCCGTTTCTGCGATAGCTCCGCCTCCGAAGCCGGCAAGAGTTGACCGACGCTGGAGAGAGTCTTCTCAACGACTTCCTTGGACCTGCTCGGCTGATCCTCGGCTTTTTCCGTCCGCGTATTACGCAGCAAGCTAGTCAGTCGTCGGGCGACGACGGAATCATCGCCCGAGAGGGCAAAGACCAGCGCCAGGCACACCCCAAATGTAGCGAGGAAAGCAACGATTGAGATCGCCAGAATCATAGGGCTAATCCTCGCTCACACCTTGATCGAAACTATTTTCCAAATGCAGATGGTGCCCAGTATCTGAGCAATGATCGCGCCGATGAGCATGTGCTGGCCCATCGGATCGGTAAACAGGGGATTGATGTAATCTGGATTCAGACCCCGGAGAACCAGCGCCATCATGATCGGCAGCAAGATCAAAATCAAAGCAGTCAATCGGCCCTGAGCCGTGCGTGTCCGCACTTCACCGTGGATCCTGAATCGCTCTCGAATTACCTTGGACACGTTGTCGAGAATCTCCGCGAGGTTGCCTCCCGTTTCCTTTTGGACCATCAGCGCGGTTGTGAACAGCTTCACGTCGAGCGAAGGTATGCGCTCAGACATATTCAGGAAGGCATCGCGCAGCGGTAAGCCGAGATTTTGTTCCTCGAAAGCCTTGCGGAATTCTCCGGCCACGGGCTCGGATAGTTCTTTCCCAATCATCTCTAATCCCGAGGTAAAAGCATGCCCGGCGCGTACGGCGCGGGAAAGAAGATCGAGCGCCTCGGGAAAATGTAATTCGAAAGCACGCAGTCGACGATGGCGTTGAACGGCGACGAAGATAAACGGCGCACTCGATCCTATTGCTGCGGCCAACAACGCAATGCCCACATTTTGTGCCATGCCAAATGTGAAGATGCCGCAGCCGAAAGCCACGACCAAGCTGAGTACTAGGATATGACCTGCCTTGATCTTTATGCCGGACTGATCGATGAACGCCTGCAGCGACCGGGCCCACTTCATTTGAAAGAGGACGCGCTGGAAGGTTGGCGAATCACTGAGAAGCTCATCACGCACGAGTTGCAGATTCGCGGACGAGGTTCCGCGCGCTTGCGCCATCCTGACAGACTCGAGGCGACGAGAAACCTTATCCTGTTCGGTTTCGCCCTCGAAAGCGGTCCAGAGGATAAGAGCGATCACGACAACCGCGACGAACGCGACCACTGCAATCAAAATCGGCATAGCTTACTCCTCTAAGAAACTGCGACGGGCTGATCAAACATCTTCATCGGAAGATGGATACCGGAAACGGCAAGGCGTTCTGCAAACTTCGGCCGGACTCCGGTGGCGCGGAATTCGCCCACGACGGTGCCGTCTTCGGCGATTCCCTTCTTCTTAAAAGTAAAAATGTCCTGCATCGTGATCGTTTCGCCTTCCATTCCAACGATTTCTGAAAGCGCGATCACTTTGCGTGTGCCGTCGCTCAAACGGCTGACCTGCAGAACGACGTCGATTGCCGAAGCAATCTGCCGGCGAATGGCGGTCGTAGAGATGTTCAGGCTGGCCATCGCCACCATGGTTTCCAGCCGGCTTAGCGCTTCGCGGGGTGCATTGGCGTGAATCGTAGTCAGCGATCCGTCATGGCCCGTGTTCATGGCCTGCAGCATGTCGAGGGCTTCCTCGCCGCGCACCTCGCCGACGATAATGCGGTCCGGGCGCATGCGCAGGCAGTTGATGACCAACTGCCTCTGGCGGATCGCACCCTGCCCCTCAATGTTTGGCGGACGGGTTTCGAGACGCACCACGTGGTCCTGATGCAGTTGAAGTTCCGCAGCGTCTTCGACGGAAACAATTCGTTCCCGGTCGGAGATATAAGACGACAAAACGTTCAAGAGTGTCGTCTTCCCGGCGCCGGTGCCGCCTGAAACCAAAATGTTCAACCGGGCACGGACACATCCATGCAGCAAGTTGACCATTTCCTGGGTGAGCGAGCGGTTCGCCACCATGTCCTCGGCGGTGAGACGATCCCGCCCGAAACGGCGGATCGACAGGCAAGGCCCGTCAATCGCAAGAGGAGGAATAATCGCGTTGACGCGCGAGCCATCGGCCAGCCGGGCGTCAACCATCGGGGAAGACTCATCGATGCGACGCCCGACGGCGGAAACGATCCGGTCGATGATGCTCATCAGATGCTGGTCGTCGCGGAATTGAATCGTCGTCAATTCCAGCATGCCTCGCCGCTCGATATAGACTTGCTTGTATGTATTCACGAGGATGTCGGACACCGTTGGATCTTTAAGGAGAGGCTCCAAGGGGCCCAGACCAAAAACTTCGTCGAGAACCTCCTGTGACAGGCGTTCGCGTTCCTGAAGAGTCATGGGCGTGGATTCGCCTACGACCAGCCCTTCAAGTATTTGCGCCACTTCGCGGCGGACTGCTTCGCGATCTCCGTCCGTGAGGCGCTCCAGATTCAGTTTTTGAATCAGCTTGCGATGAATGGCGCCTTTTACACCGGCGAAATCAGCGCGAGCCGCGGGCTTTATGGGCATGGGACTGACAGGCATCAGAAATTCACCTCTTCGAGAACAGGTTGCTCAAACTGGACCGCCTCGGGCCTCCCTCGATCCGCGTGCCACCGATTTGAGCGGCGAGTTCAGCGAACCGGTTGGCAATTCCATCGTTGCCGTTACGTTGCAAGGGAGAACCCAAAGTGATTGCTTCGCTGACCCGGCGATAGTCATTGGGAAGGCAAGCGAAAATGGTTCGCTTCGTGCTTCTCTCGACGGCCTTTAGCGCTTCTTCGTCTCCGCGCCGCCAACGATTGATGATGATGCGAACGCGCTCCGGATCAACACCAAGGCCGGTCAAAGCCATCAGGCGACGTTCCAAAGCCCAGAGTGCCGGAACATTCGTTTCCGCAACGAGCAGAATCATGCGGGCCATCTGCAGGACGCTCCGCCATTCCGACGAGTATTCTGATCCCAGATCGGCCACTACGAAATCAAAGCTATTCTGGGAAACGTTGATCACACGGAGCAGAGAAGTGACCGGAATTTGCTGCCACTCCTCCGGATGAGACGAACCGGCAAGCACTTCCAGCCGGGACGAATGTCGCGTGAGGAGGCCACTGAAAAAATGGCTATCGAGGCGATCCAGGTTCTCGATCGCGTGGCGCACGGTGAATTGAGGTGTCAGGTTGAGCTGGAGCGGGATCAGGCCCAGCGGCCGCGCGAAATCGAGAAGTACTGCACGCTTCTGAGGCAACTGCGCAAACTGAACGCTGAGATTGACGGCTACGGTCGTTGCGCCGACGCCGCCCTTGGCACCCATCACCACGATCAGTTTGTCGGGCGTGAGCGACTCGTTCGGGCGATTTTCCTGCGAGATCCGGAGTAACGTCTCCTGCAGCAACTGAGGATCTGCGGGTTTGGGAATGAAATCCTGCACCCCGCAGCGCATCGCCTCGATGAGCATTTGATGACTCGGCTGGGTCGTTGGCGAGCAGACGATCATCCGTATTCCAGGCCGCAGCCGGCGGATGCGCGCTGCCTGAGCGAAAAAGGGCTCCGGCTCGCGCGAGATGTCAAGAAGCACCACGTCGGGAATCGCCTCGGCGGAATCCGGCAACTTCCCGAGACTCCAGTCTCGAACCGACGAGATCATGCCGGTTTGTTCGAGAGCAGCCTTCAGTTGCGCACTGCTGCTGGCATCGTTGCTCAAAATCGCTGACGTCAGCATAGTCTTGGGTGCCTGCTCCTTTATTCTCTACTTCGGGCCCGGCGCGTTCGATGTCGGCGTTTCGGGCGTTTGTTTGGATGGCGGCATGAACTTTTCGGGATACTTCACTTCAGGCTTTTTGCCCGTGCTAGTGATCGGATGAACGATGTGCGGAGTGACCAGAATAATTAACTCGGTCCGCGTCTTGTTTAATGACTTGCTCTTGAAGAGATTTCCGAGGACCGGGACATTGCCGATGCCCGGCACCTTTTGGGACGTATCCGTGACCCTTTGATCTTCGAGACCCGCTATCGCGAAGCTTTGACCGTCATCGAGGATCATCTCCGCTTCCACGGATCGAGTCGCGAGCGCGGGGATCACGAACCCGGAGAGCGTGACGGCATTCGCGTAATCGAGGGTGCTCACCGATGGTTCTACCTTGAGGTGAATGTGGCCGTCCTCGGTGATATCCGGATGGAAATTCAGCTTGATTCCATAGTCCTTGAAAACGATTGAAACCGTCGGCACTGAACCGCTCGCTCCACCCTGCACCACGGGAACCGGGAATTGGCCTCCCTCAAGAAATGATGAGTCCTTACCGCTCTCTGCCAGCAAGTTTGGCTCCGCGAGAATCTGGAGCACGTTCTTTTGCGCCAAGGCTTCCAGCATCATCCCGGCATTGAGATCGGTACGATACAGGAAGAAGTTGAGCGCCTGGCCGAAGCCCAAACCGTAGGTCGTCGCCGTGCCATTTGTTCCCGGGGTGATCGTCGGAGTGGGGGGTGAAAACTGCCCTGTCGAGACCGTGCCGAATGTCTTACTCGATCCGGGAAAGGTGAAAAGATTGACACCCAAATTATTCAGAGCTCCGAGGTCTAATTCAGCGAACTTCACTTCCAGCAGAATCTCAGGCGGCGCCGGCGCCGGCGGTACTTCCATCAGGCTAATTACCTTGGGCACTGCCGAGGAAACCACGGCATAAATCTTATCGGCAATAGCCTTGGAGGATACTTTCCCGGAAAGCATCACGACGTCCTTCGAAGCCTCCAACTGAACCGCCTCGTTCGGAAACACCTCGTGAATTTTCTGATTGAGGGCGAGGATGTCCAGGTCCACGTAGATGTCGAACGCCTGACTCTGATCGTTGGCGTCCCAAACCAGGAGCGAAACGCTGCCCGGCTGCTTGCCGTTGAGAAGAATCTGGTAAGGGCTCACTATGATGGCATCGGCGATGTTCGGATCAGCCAGCGAAACGCGTTTGACGACGGCGGGCGAGGTAATCAGGAGCGAGCGCCCTGCAAGCAGGTGCAGATTCTGAGGGGCCTGAGCGGACTGCGGAGGAGCCTGGTCCTGCTCGGGTGGATCGGAGGCAAGCGCACGCGCTGCGCCCCATGCCGCCATGAGCGCGGGATCGGAGGTTAGAATTAAAGCCACGGCCGCCGCGCATAGCAGAGCGTGGCCGATTCGCGTCCAAGTTTTCATAATTGGCATCAACCTGTGAAGTCTCATGGGTTCGGAAAAGCTTTCGTTTCCCGCTTGTTTCCATAAATCACTTCGACAATCACAGGAGCCGCCGGTGCCGCGGGTGCTCGCGGCTTTGAGGTCCGTTGTGGCGGAGCTGGCGTCACGAAACCGAAGAGGCCCGTTTCGAAAAGAAGTGGAGGATCGGTTTTCTTTGTGTCAATCGTGTTGCGAAGGACTAGCTGCAGGCGATTCTGCCCAACGCTGTTGGCCATCGCCACTTTGTCCGCCTCTTCCGGAGTCACTAGGACCGTAACGACCTGGTAGGGCGCCGTGGCTTTGCCTTCTTTGTCCGCTTGGACTTGCTGGCCTACGGCTAGCACCGTCACGTCTTCGAGGACCGTCTTCGTCACCGACCCGCCCTTATAGTCAGGAGTGGAAGCCGTGACCACAACGTCAACTGCCGACCCCGGGACCACAAATCCCGCAACACCCACAACTTCAGTCACCGGGATCGTAATCGCTCGCATTCCGTCCGGTATCGCTGCGGAAATGTTCGGTCCGGCCCCGCGCGGCGCCAACTTGCTTTCCAAAACCGGCTCGTTTTCCGCCAAAGGCGATAACAGTGACCGCCCAACAACATCCTCGACACGCGTAAACATCCCTGGAATAACTGTACCGCCCGGCCAAGCAATGACACGAAGTTGGCTCGGTTCGAGCTTCGTGCCCAAGGGCAGGCGCTCGGCGGACACGACGAGTTGACTGGCGGGTGCGGGTTTGATCGCCACCAGCCGGGCAATCTGGCGGTAGATAAAGACGCTCGCGAGGATTCCTAGGACGAGCGCGATTGATAATCCGATTAAAAGTCGATCTCTACGCATTGCAGGGCTCTCCCCGTAACAAACTCAGCGGACGAAATAGCCGGCGGACAGAACAAACGCCGTAGCCGCGGCTGCAGCCACTCCGAATGGCAGCTTGATCAGCCCGGGATTGTCAAGCGAAACCTTGAGGTTCGGCCGGAGTCCGAAGATGAAGAACCCGGTGACGAGTATCCACAGATTCTTGAGCGTCTCGATAACCCGCCTCTGGCGAATCATCGCGTAAATAGCCATCACGCCGCCGATCATGATTGCGAATACCAGAATCACTACAATTCCGCGCGGACCGACAAACGCCCCGAGGGCGCCCATCATCTTCCAGTCTCCAGCTCCCAATCCTCGCAGTATAACCACCGGCAAGAGGATTGCGAGAGCGAGTCCTGCGCCTTCCAAAGAAAACTTTACCCCGGTCCAACCGGAGAAAAACGCGTTGACGGCGATGCCCATCAACAGGGCAGGGACCGTCATCCGGTTCGGAATCCGGCGCGAGCGCCAATCAGACCATCCCGCCCAAACGGCAAAAGTAAGTGCCAGCAGTTGCGTTGTCATGGGCATTTGTTCCCTCGTGCCTCGAACTTCGGAATCTCGGCCTAGCCGCCGGAAGAGAAAGCCGAACGGTGAAAATGAAATGGTCGCGCAGTTGAGATTCACGTGCCGCTATGAATGGCATTCGTCAGACTGTTGCCAGTATCGTTATACGCGGTCTCGATCGCGGTCGCCAAGCCCTTTACTGCTACGATGGCCGCAAGTGCGATGAGCACGAGCAACAGTGCGTATTCGGTGAGGTCTTGTGCCTCTTCTTCTTGCCAAAGCCTACGAACCAGGGCTTCCATGTGCTTTCTCCTGGAAATCTGCCATCCATTTAGAACTTTATAAAAACTGCGTTTGACGATCCCGTCATGCGGTCCGGAATACGATTCGAGTGATTATCCTACCTGCCCGCACCGTCCCGCATCGCGGTGCCGCCCTTTCAACGACCGCGGTCATCAATACCTCAGTCCGTTTTTCGAAGCCTCGTTCGCGTCGCCGGGGTGACATTACCCGGCGGCGAAACGATTGTGCTGCCAAACTAACTTCCGCCGCCACCACCGCCGCCGGCACCGGCGAGCGCCAAATCCGCGGCTGCGCCGAGAAAAATGACTTGTATGGCGAGCGCCAAGTTCTTCACCGCGACGATGGCCGCCAGTGCGATCAGCACCAACAGCAAAGCGTATTCTGTGAGGTCTTGTCCCTGTTCTTCTTTCCAGAGGCGACGAACCAGAGTGTCCATGGGCTTCCTCCTCACGTCTGCCACCCGCTTGAGAATTCAGCAAAAACTGAGTTTGACGATGCGTTCATTTAGCCGCGACTACGGCTTGAATACCCGTTCGACCGGCTGGCACAAACACGAAACGCAGGTCTGTAAGCTCGCGGAGATGGTCAACTATGCCTCATCGCCACGTGTTTGTAGATCTCGTTTCTGCCGCCGGGGGGACAGTGCCCAGCGGCAGAAACGAATGTGCCGCGCTGCCTAACTTCCGCCGCCACCGCCGCCACCGCCGCCACCGGCATTGGTAGTCAAATTGGTGGCCGCGTTGTTAAACACGGTCTCGATCGCGGTCGCCAAGCCCTTCACCGCCACGATGGCTGCAAGTGCGATTAGCACGAGTAGCAACGCGTATTCGGTGAGGTCCTGCGCCTCTTCCTCTTTCCAGAGGCGATAAACCAAGGTACTCATGAGTGTCCTCCTTGCGATTGGTAGTCTGATCAGCCACTACCTTAGGGCTGGTAGAGCACTTGAAAGTCCACAGAGGACCCCCGAATAACCCCTCTCCGTTTGCTCTCGTCGGAGAGTGATTCTGATCTTCTTAACGGTAGGTAAGATACTTAGAATTAAATGTTTACGAGCAAGCACGAAAGCGCAATGATGCTGTCCAAGTCTCTCGGAGAGCCCAGCAGAACCGCGGCCGGGTCGGGCGTGCGCTGGGCTACCCCCAAAGCGTCTCTACTTGGAGACATCGGAGGCTTCAATCCGTCCTTATACGAGTGCTTCGCGGAGGCGAAAACCTTGGGGCCAGTGGCAGGTACATCGCGCAATTTCAGTGAGATTGCCAGGAATTTGCCGATCGAGATTTTCGGCCTCATGCCTAATCCGGAGGCGCGCAAACGGCTCGAGACGCTCCGGCGCGGAGATCTGGGGCACCGTCGGAACAGAGGCCGGCGAGGTTGAGCACCGCTGCACAGTTCGAGGTCCCCCCCGCACTCAGGTCGTGGGGGGCCGGCCTGGATGGCTGAAATAATCTGCGTCGATCACATGTGAGCCCGACCGGAATGCGGATGACGCTTAGATTGAAGAGAGTGTTCTGGCAAGTAAGAGAGGGGGAAGCTGAAAACGAGGCTCTGATTGGCCGCCTGAAAGCCCACGCGGACATCGATGTGGCGACACACTGAAAACTCTGTCGCACGTCCAAAGCTCCGTCACCAAAACAGCACGCCTTCCCCTAACGCTCAGGGAGCACACTGATAAGTCACAGATAAAAAACCATTTCTAGCTTTTCCTCATGGCCCATGAGATGCATGTTCTACGTCAGCGAAGATTCCCTCGCGCGTGGGGAAGTCTGCTCCAGTTGAGTTCGGAACGCGCAGTACGGGGCGAATCGCTCGAAACCCATGACGCGACAGGCGGCATTCAGTGCTCTTTTTCGCCGCGCGGGAGCGGCTCGGATCCTCTACGTCTGGCTCCGAGACCCACGTGATCATGAAGTGGGCCTGCCGCGGTTCGCGCTAGCAAAATCATTCTTATCACGGCTGCGAAAGGTAAGGCATTAGGTGGAAACCACGGTCTCTTCCTTAAGCCCCGCTGCTATTCCCGCTGCCGCCTCCGCCCGCGTGGCCCCACCATCGCGATTCCTCGAGCTCGATGGGTTTCGTGGATTCGCCCTGATTATGGTGATTTTTTCTCATTTCTGGGGCATATACTATCGAGTTCCAAACCATCCCGTTGTCGCCGGCCTACTTTGGTTTTTCGATGAGGGCGGCCTGGGGCTGGACGCTTTTTTCGTCCTCTCGGGTTTTCTGATCGGTGGGATTCTGCTGAACACGCGACCGTCTCCAAACTATTTCAAGACCTTCTACGTGCGCCGCTTCTACCGTGTCCTCCCGATCTCGTATCTTTGGGTTCTGTTGTATGCGCTCGCGGCCGTGATCGGAGTCGCGTGGTTCCACGCGCGCAGTGAATCCTTCCGTTCGATTTGCCCACTTCCGCTATATCTCTTGTCCCTCCAGAGCTGGTTCGTTGTTGGAGGGTGGACCTGGTGGCCGCATCCGCTCCGGTACGCGTGGTATTTCCTAGGGCCGATGTGGTCTTTGTCGGTCGAGGAACAATACTATTTCATCGCGCCCGCGCTGGTGAAATCTCTGTCTCGTCGTCGGCTGGCATATGCACTGATCTCGATCGTAGTCGCGGCTCCGATACTTCGCTTCGCACTGATCCGCTGGATGCCCCTCGGCCCTGACGCCGCTTTCAGTTGGCTGCCGTGCCGCATGGACAGTCTTTCGTTGGGAATGCTGGCCGCTCTCCTTGCGGATTCAGCAGCGGGCCGAGAATGGATCCGCCAGCACGTCCGGCTGCTCTACGGCTTGATCAGTATGTGCGTCCTTCTCGAAATCTGTCTCAAGTTGCTTCAACAACACTCGTATACACTTATTGGGTCTACCGTCGGGAAGAGCGCAAATGCGCTGCTCGCCTCGTTTGTAATCCTGGTCCTCGTTTACGACCCGGGCAGCCGGATGGCGGCGGTTTGTCGTTGGGGCTGGGTGCGATATCTGGCGAAGATCTCCTATTGTGTGTATTTGATACA
Organism: uncultured Acidobacteriota bacterium; assembly: GCA_963771905.1. Lineage (GTDB taxonomy): Bacteria > Acidobacteriota > Terriglobia > Acidiferrales > UBA7541 > Palsa-147. The sequence goes on along the minus strand of CAVYVI010000009.1, from coordinate 364,336 downwards.
ACTCGGCGTAGCACTGGTCTTTTACAAGCTCTTGCTGCACGGCCCACCGCCGATTTATATGACGTTGAGAGTGGCGGGAGTGTCGCTCATCGCGCTGATTGCGACGCTCATTCTGGCGAGCGTTTCGTGGAGATATTTCGAGCAGCCGTTAGTGCGTCTCGGCCACAGATACAAGTATTGAGTGGGAAGCAGTTGCGCGTTGAAAATTCTCGAAGTGACAGGTCAAAAACCAATCGAGCAAATCGCGCCGATGCCCCGGTTCGAAAGATCCGGCCGTATTATTGAACTCGATGGCCTGCGCGGGTTCGCGACGGTTCTGATTGTCGCGACTCACTTCGTAGCAAACGGCCCGCACACGGTGCCGTTCCCGATCCTCACGGTGGCGTTCTCGCTGCTGGGAATCGGCTCCGTCGGCCTGGACCTCTTTTTTGTGCTGTCCGGCTTTCTCATTGGGGGAATTCTGCTGCGCGAGCGCAATTCTCCGCGCTACTTTTCTACGTTCTACTTGCGCCGCTTCCATCGAATCTTTCCCATTTACTATGCGTGGCTGATCTTGTTTCTCATCGTTCGTCTGGTCGCCGTCCACGTGTATGCCGAGCCGCTTTCGGCCTTTCATACTGGCTGTCCGATGCCGCTTTATTTCGTATACCTTCAAAACTGGTTTTTTTCGGAAAGGGGCTTCGCTTTGAGTTGGCTCGGGCCGACCTGGTCGCTTGGCGTCGAAGAGCAATTCTATCTAACCATTCCGTTGCTTGTCCATTTTTTGCCGCTCCGGAGGCTCACGCAGTTGCTGGTTGCCTTGGTATTGTTCGCTCCGTTGTTTCGCGTGGCCGTTTATTTCGCCTACGGCTGGCCGTCGTTCATTGGCCCTGCCTTCGCGTGGACGCCGTCTCGCGCAGACCAATTGGCGCTCGGCGTGTTGGCGGCCATCGTGAGTTCTTCTCCGGCTGGGCGTGAATGGATCCAGCGACACCTCCAATTGATTTACGGGATGCTGACTATCTTGACGGTGTTGATATGCATTCAGATTCCGGCGATCCTCAACATCGCGTCGGTGGAGGGAAACGTCGTGGCGCCCTGCACCATCGAATTCTTCGCGCTCTGCTTGATTCTTGTCCTGGTATACCATCCCCAGGGAAAGCTGGCCGCTTTTTGCCGGCTGAGCTGGTTCCGTCAGCTGGGAATATACTCGTACTGTATTTACTTGATCCACTACGGCATCGATCACGCCTGCTTTTACTTCATCCTTCACGGACGCACCCGATTCAACGATTGGCCGAGCATCTTTGTGTCGTTCTTGGCGTTCGGAATCACCGTAGGCGTGGCCTCTCTTTCCTGGAGGTACTTCGAAAAACCTCTGCTGAAACGAGGAGAAATCTATCGGTATTGAGCGAACGGCCCGCGGGGGCGACGTTAAGAACGGGAATGAACGGAGGCAGTGCTCGATCGAGTGACGCGGCGGCGGAACAAACATATTACGCGCGTCTCGCAAAGATTACTCCCTAAGTCGTTTGACTCTCAAAATATGTGCCGATAACATTGGGTTCCGCTTGGCCGTCGCGATCGAATGCAAAGGTGGAATGCGGCAGATTGAAAAAGCTGTTTGCATCCTCGCTTTCTGCGCGCTAGTACCGGCGTATTGGATCAATTTTCGTGCCCCGGCAGTCGGCCTATACCACGATGACGGCGTCTACATCGTGACCGCGAAGGCGCTCGCCGAAGGTAAAGGCTACCGGATCGTCAGCCTGCCCGACGAAATCCCGCAAACGAAATACCCTCCCGTCTTTCCGCTGATCCTGGCCGGCGTTTGGAGCGTCGCTCCGCGTTTCCCGCAGAATATTCCTCTACTCAAGCTCATACCGTTGCTGAGCGAAGTCGTCTGGCTATACCTGGTCGCTCTGTTTGTGCGGAAGAAATCGCGGTCACTCCGGCTTGCGTGCTGGATCGCATTCCTGACAGCCGCCGCACCGGCGGTTCTCTATATGAGTGTTGTCCCGCTTTCGGAGATGACCTTCGCCTGTCTGTGTACCGGATCGCTGCTCGTACTCCTGGACATCGAAGATCACCCAGACACTTCGACGAAGAAATTGCTTTTCGCGTCCGCGCTGGCTGCAGCAGCTATTCTTACGAGAACAGCGGGTTTCCCCTTGATCTTGGCCGGTGCGTGCACGCTATTCCTCCGCAAGAGAGTCCCCGAGGCCTTAAAATTCCTGGTCGTTGCGTCGCTGCTTGTATCCCCGTGGGTTTGGTGGACGCGGACGCATCAGCCGCCAGGATCGCTCTACGACTACTACAGCCAGGCCAATTATGCGAGCTGGAACCTGGTGCGACACTTCACCTGGCCTCAGAAAGCGATTATCTTCAAGAGCAACATTCTTGCTTCTCTGCTTGCCCCTGGGTCTCTGCTGGGTATGACGGTTGCGTCGCCCGGTTTTATGATTGTGATACTCCTGATCGGGGGCTTCGTCCTGTATGGATGGCTCCTCGATTTCAGAGGCGGTCTTTCGGCTCTCAATATTTTTCTCATTCTCTATGCGGCTGTCATCGTTCTTTGGGCGTGGCCGCCCTCGCGCTTCTACATTCCCGTTCTTCCGTTCTTGCTTCTGTACGGATACATGGGCGCAGACCGGTTTCTAAGAGGGCTTCTCCTTTTGCGGCCGCAATCGCGAGTGTCCGGTTGGGTTTGCTTGCTCGTATTGGTTCCCTGCGCAACGCATGGCCTCATCTTGCAGGCCCGCGGCGCACTCAGGACGAAGGCTGCGGCTTTGCCTTACATCACATTCGGCGACTGGGACTCGCTGACCTCCGTGAGCAACTGGATCAGTCAAGAAACACCAGCCGATGCGGTCGTAATGACGAATCTCGATCCGTTAATGTTTCTCAGCACGGGCCGCAAGGCGGTGCGCGGATTTATCGCCGATCCATTCGAAGTGTGGTACGCCGCAAGTCCACAGGACCCGTTGGGATCGCAATCACAGATGGTGGATCTCATGCTTCGCGGAGGCGTGGATTACTTTGCTCGCACTTCCACCGACGGGTTTCGAGAGCTGATTTTTCTCAACGCGTTCGTCGACCGGCTGGCCGTCGAGCATCCCGAAGCCGTTAAGCTCATGGAGACGGCCTCCGATCCGAATTATCGAGTCTATGCAATTGACCGCGTGAAGCTTGCAGCGGCATTCGGCAAGGATTCTGGACGACGTTAGGTAGGGTGCGCAATTCTGGATTCCGAGCGGGCATCTCAGAGAGGTGTTCACGCGCGAGCGTCGAGCCGTCTTCGCCTAGCTTGTGCCAGACTTCGAACGCGGGTTTTTACGAACAAAGAGAATGCTCGTCTTATCCTGGTAGACGATCTCCCAATCCGGCAGGACTCGAAGGAGCGTGCCCAGTGGATTGCTGGGCTCGAGCAGGCAAGCGCCAACGTTGTACTTTCTCAAGAGAAAAAGAGTGTTGGGAGCGAGTCGCGAGATATCCAGATAATCGCTTAACACTCCCGCGTATTCGTAAATGTCCGCGCGGCCATCGATAAAAACCTTGCCCTCAGGCCGCGCCCAAATGAGATAGCCGCCCCAGCCGTATTCGTTGAACATCGGCGCATCGAGCGGATGCTGCCGCAAATAGCTAACCGCGCCGACGGGAAATTTCTGCGGCAGGATGCTCGCGAGCTTGTCGCTCGTCGGTGAAAATTTCACGATGGCAAGAGCGATGAGGAAAATGAGCGCCGCATTCAAGATGTAGTGGTCGATTTCCGGTCGATACCTTGAAAACCATCCGCGTATCAATGTCGCAATGATCGGAATGAAAATTACGAGAAGGAAAAGCATCAATCGTCGATGCAGAATCGCCCCGGCCATGGCGATCAGAAACAGTCCAAAATCTTCGACGCGGAATACCGGCCGCGCCGCCGCCAATGCCACGATGAAGAGAAGCAGGCCTCCGAGAAGCATTTTCCCCATCATTAAATTGAAGGGCATCGGCATCCATTCCAGAATGCTTGCGACGCCGACGGGCTGCATCAGAATGGGCTGCAACGGGTAGGCAGCGATGCGGCTCCCGTATGGAGTGACGAGAGCGGCGAGCAGACTCAGCAGGAAAATGTACGCGATGTGGAGCCGCTGGCGCGGACTCCAAGCCTTCGCGACCAGCCCGCCGATCTGGAATTCGCGCAGACCGCTCACCCAATAGACACCCAAAACAAGAAATCCAAGCGCGAATGAGCCATGTACATTCACCCAGATGAGAAATAACGGAGGAAGGATCCAGAGCGTTTGCTGTCGTCCGCTGCGAAATCGTTCGAGGCAAATCAGCGTGATCAGCAGAAACACATAGCCAATCAGCTGAGGCCGGAGCGTAAAGAAAAACGTGGTCAGCGGCAGCACCAGCGTGCAAGCGACGAAAGATGCCTTCCAATTTGCGCTGCGAAGATACGCGTAGTAATAGAGCAGAAGTAGTAGCGTACCGGAAACGACGAGCAGGAGCGTCGACAATCCAGCCAAGCCGCCGAGGCGTCCGAAATATCCGATGGTTACTTCGCCGAGCCATTCGTACACCAACCACGGCTGGCCATTCACTGTAAAAGAGTACGGGTCCGTCACCGGCAGGTGATGCGTCGCTAAAATTCGTTCGCCTGTGGCGAGATGCCACCACGTGTCGCCTTCGGAGACGAGATTTGCTCCGAAGGTGCCGCGCGCAAACGTAGACGCGAATACGCCGGCAAACAGCAACACTCCCAGAAAGACAGGGAAACTGAAAACCTTGCGAAGAGCCATGCCGAGGGAAATGGGTTGGCTGGAGCCTTGTTCGGCCACCGTTTGCGAGGCGCTCATGAATCTCCCGTAATTGACGCAAATCGCGCCGCCCTCAGCTCCTTTCTGTGCCTTTGCAATCCGCGCGTGCGGAGATTCGAATCCCGCGGGATGTACTTGCCGTTAGTTAGGCGTGATCAGTCGCACCGGAACCGCCGAGGCTCCGCCGCCTGAAATCGAGGCGGCCGTGCCGGAACCGCCGCCTCCGCCGGTGGTGCCGCAAATGCCACCATTCGTGCCGCAGCCGGAGACATTCAAGACCATTCCGAGAAAGGTTTCTGTCGGTGGCGGTGTGCCTGGGGGTGTAGCGTTCTCGATGAACAGCTGAATGAAGCCAATGATCGTCGCATTGTCTCCGGCGGGATTCAAGGGGTGACCGTCGTAAATCGGGAACGTCGCGATCGAATCACTTTGCAGAATCGTCTGCCCGATCACATTGGGATTGGGGTTATCGAAACCACCGGTGATGGTGAAGGGCAGAGGACCTCCGGTTATCGTGGCATTAAATATCGTGTCTTGACCGGCGAGCGGGCCAGGGGTCGCTGCGTGAATCAGGGTGTCGAGGGCCGTGGTAGTGGCGAGATATCCGATACTGGCCGTCGGGAGCGTCGGAAGAATATCGGCGCATGTGTGAAGCACGGGATTGCAACTCGTGATGTTCGACGCCCAAACGATAGGGTCCATCGATCCATCGATTGAAACCGGGTACCACATTACGCCCAACGTTCCATTATTCGAAAAGGTTATCTCCTCTCCGATGATTCCCGCGGGATACTGTCCAGGACTTTGAATTTGACCACTATTTGGATCAATAATTTCGCCAGGGTACCCGGCGGGACAAGCTGCTGGCGGAAGTGTAGGCGGTGCCCCGGGTACCGCGTCGCAATTGGGAAGCAGAATCGGCTTAATGCATCCGGTGCAATACATGGTGGGAGGAGCCGGAATCCCAGATGGATTGTAAACTTCCGCCGTAGCGCTCGCGGAGACATCGTAGGACGTAAAACCGAAAACCTTCTCGAAATACGTGGGCGCAACGAAATCGACGGCCACGGTGATCTGTGGGTTGCTAGGGTTCGGGAGACCATCGATGGGCTGCATATTATTGAACGTCACGGTGACGGTCGGGACCGCGCCATCAACCAAGTTTCTAGTGGCAATCGTGGTCGCCTGATTCGTCGCTGCCGTTTGAGCTGCTGCCTGACTAGACCCGCCGGACGTGTATCCCGAGGTAACCAGTGTCGTTGCGCCTGCGAGAGCGGCGGTGTCGGCGGCCCGCTGAGCTTCGCTGCGCACCACATAGAGAGCCACGAGATCAATGGCAACGCCTGCCACCGCGGCGAAGATAACAGTCGATACGAGTATGAGCACCAATGTCGCGCCGCGCTCTTTGGACCGGTTTTGCCGTGATTCTATATTCGTTCGCATAGTTGCAGAGCCCCTCCTCACGGCGTATTCTGCGCTACCGCGTCGCTGGTCAGCGTCCTCGGCCAAAATCGAACGGACCCCCGAGTGAAGACCCGCCTCAAGAACCAAGTATACGGATACGTGATGGTCACATGGGTGCCCTCCAACGTCGTCACGCCGTCCGAGGAGAGCGACGTGTAGCCGCGGTCAATGACGAGTGAAACTTGGGGGCAGGCGCTCGATGTGTAGGTGAATGCCAGATTCGCTTGCGTTGGCCCGGTGTCAAGTAAACACGGCCCTATCAAGGCATTCGTGTTCTGCAGCCCGCCATTCGCCAGGTAGTTCTGGACCACGTCATGAATCGCAGTTATGGATGGAGGGGCGCCTCCCGCATACAAGTCCAATGGACTCTCGCTGGCTCCCAAGCGCGCACCTTCGCGTGCCGCAGTATTGAGGATCTGTCTCGTGTTGAAAGCCGTGGCGAAATCCGCGATGCCGGCAAGGAATATGAGGACGATCGGCAACGCGATGGCAAGTTCCGCAAGCTGCGATCCCCGAGACTCGCGCCACAGCCACCCGGGAAATCGCACACGACGGGCGTCAAGAGTTGCGCGCGTGCTCGGAGCCGACACTAGTTCTCCTCCCGCATTTCCACTTGCGTCGAAATATTGATCGCCGTTCCATTCGTCCCAGCCCATAACCCAAACGGAACGTTCATCGAGTAGGGATAAGTGATGCTCACCACGACCCCGAATTCCTGGGGTTCCAGGGGCACGCCCGGGTTCGAGTTGAGCGGAACGTCCCGCTGGATACATACCTGGCTCGCCGGGCAGCCGCATGGCGGAACGACCGGAGGGGCCGGAGGGGTCGCAAGTCCCGGACACGCTCCGAGCGCACCAGGAGCCAGCGCGGCCGCTTGCAGAGCGTTGTTAACCGCAGTCAGCACATTGGCGTCGCTGTTGGCTGTATTTCCGCACGTTGCGCACGTGCGAGCCACAGCTACCTCCGCACCTTCTCGGGCCGCCCGAGTGATAGTTTCATAGGTGCTGTACGCGCCGCCAAGCCACAGAATGCCAAAAACTAATATGCAGAAAAGCGGCAGAACGAACGCAAACTCGACAAGCTCAACACCGCGCTCATCGCGCCCCAGCGCACTCCATTTCGACAAAGCAGTCTTCAAGGAAGTCCTCTTTCGTGCACACATCGACCTATCCGCCTTCTCCGTAAGGAGCATGTTTCGTTCCAAACACTTAGGCCCCTCCTACACACGTATGCTCTGAAACGCCTCCAGCACCGTGAACGGAGTCCTTACGCTCTGGATTCCTTCGCCAATTTGGCGAATCTGTTCTTCCGCGATGTGACCCAGAAGCTGGCCAGCCTTTTGCAGATAGCTGACACGCTCGGGCCGCAGGCCCATCACGCGAGCGCACGTGGCATCCACGGCCACGGGATCACCCCCGACGACCAGAACGCCCGCCGCCTTGGGAGTTCCTTGAATCGGTCCGTTACCCTCCATGCCGATAATGCCGTCGACGATGGCGAAGTCCGGCGGCACCGTGGAATTGATATCCAGAATCGATTTGTCGATGCCCGCCCAGTGGAGAATATTCTTCGGCCAGCCATAACAGCCGCCGGGAACAATTCCGAACATGTTCTTCATCGAAAGCGTTACGCCCGCCCAATGATGCGTCTTCATCTTGGGCATGGAAACGATGAAGTCGGCGCCGAGTACGGCGTTCGGAAAATAGAGTTGCTTGAGCGAGGATGCGCGCGTGCGCAAATCCACGCGCGTAGCGTCATCGAGATTCAAATCGACGAATACACCGGATTGTTTGCCGATGTATTCGCGCAGGCGCACCGCCTCTAGCACAGCTTCGGTGTCGCGATCGTGACCCGGTCCATCGCCGACGCGCACGCTGTCCGCACCCATACGGAGAAAGCACTCACGCGCAGCACCAACGAGAGCGGGATGCGTATTGATGCAACCGAGACGGTCGCTCTCGACGAAGTTCGGCTTCAGGAGAACACTCTTGCCGCGTACCGGCAGTTCGAACTCCGCGAGCGTCTCCCACAAAATCTGCGCGAGATCCTCTTGATAATTTTGCACACGCCGGATCGCCACGGTCGACGGCCGGCGCTCGAACGGCGGAAGCAGAGGATGCAGCTCCCGGCTCATTGGTTTATTCCTCCTTGATACCATAGCGATCTTTCGGCATCGGGAAGAAGTGCCATCACTCCCAGCGCAGCCGTGGAGATGTTTTCGAGAAAGCGATCCGCAGCCCAGCAGCGGCCGAGTTCCGGTTCGAGCGGAGGCGCCGGACGGCCATAAGTCCGGAGACACATATGCCCGAGCGAAAAAGACAAAGCTCCCCGGCTCTCGAGATACGCCGACTCAAGCCACGCGAGGCTTCGCTGGACTTCGGGGCGCTCCGCACGGTGGTGCAGAGCGAGCAGAGCCCACGCGGTCGGCTCGTGGAGCGGAACTCCGCCGACTCCGTAGACCATCGGGTTGCCGATATTCCAGCCTCCGCCAGGGCAAGTTCGGTCGAACAGCATCGCTTCCGCAACTTCCATGCGTTTCCGGGCGTCCTTCGGACGAGATCCTTCCGGAATATTCTGCAGGAAAATCAGCGCGAGCGCAGTCGGGATCACCCAACTCACCGTGCCCGGAATCCAACTCCAACCGTGAAGAGAAAAATCCTGAGTCACGTTGCGCGTTGGATGAAGCAAGCGGCTCTCGATTCGCCACCAAAGGCCGCCGCCTTCTCGCGGGCGAAACTGGCAGAGAGCCGAAGCGCCGCGCGCAATCGCGTCGGAGGATTCCCCCGCACGGATCAGCGCCAGACAAGCGGAGGAAGTCGCCCAAGTTGCGCCGCCCATTCCGGGGTGCGAAGGCCAGAGACCATCGGGGAGTTGCGCCTGGCGAAGCCAGTCGGCGCCGCGGCGCGCGGCCGCCAAGCCGGGATCGCCCGGCAAGTTCAGCAGAGCGGCAACCGCCCAGGAGGTCGCTTCAACGCGGCTCGCCGCGGCAGACCTGTAGCCCCAGCCGCCGTCACCATTTTGTGAGTCGAGGACAAAGCGAAGAAGCTCAGCGGCCAGCCCAGACGACGTCTCACCCTCGAACACATTGGACACCGCCGAAGAGTAATCCCGGACACTCATGTTTTGCCAGACTCACATGATTCGCTTGGGAGCGGGCTCGGCGCTAGGAGCGTCCTTGCCCGTCAACTCCTGAGCGAAGATCTCTTCAGCCTCGCGGCGAATCTGCAATTGGTTGATGAGGCGATGCAAATAACCGCGCGCCACTTTCAGCGAACGGGCGCTCTCCGCCTTCTTCCAGCCGCATTCGCGCAGAGTCCGCAGGATGAGGCGTCGCTTGAATTCGCGTACTTCCTCTTCATAGGAGAACCCGCACGCGATGACTTGCTTCGAATCGTTCCGCAGCACGCTTGGCAGATGCCACGCCTCGATTGTTCGCGAGTCCGAGAGGACGACAGCGCGCTGAATCACGTTTTGGAGTTGCCGCACGTTGCCGGGCCATGCGTAATCTTCCAGAGCCCGAAGTGCGGACTGCGAAAAACGCGACGCCTTCTTATCGAATTGCGCGGAGAAGGTATCCAGAAAATGTTTGGCGAGGAAGGACACATCATCGCGCCGCTCGCGAAGAGGTGGCAGGTGAACCTGAACAACGTTCAAGCGATAGTATAAGTCCTCGCGGAATTTGCCCTGCTGCACCATTTCAGCGAGATCGCGATTCGTCGCAAATATTGTGCGGACATTCACCGTGATGGAGGTATTGCTGCCGAGTCTCTCGAAAGTCTTTTCCTGCAGCACGCGCAGAAGTTTGGGCTGAAGGCCGAAACCGAGATCGGCGATTTCGTCGAGAAAAACTGTGCCATGGTCGGCGGACTCGAGACGGCCTTGGCGTCCGGTCAGCGCGCCCGTGAACGCTCCTCGCTCGTGACCGAAGAGCTCGTCTTCGATCAGCGATTCCGGCAGATTCGCGCATGAGAACGCGACGAAGGGCCGCGGGGACCTCGGGCTCAAACGGTGGATGGCGCGCGCCAGAAGCTCTTTGCCCGTTCCGGTTTCGCCGCTGATCAAGACATTTACGTCGCACGGCGCGATTTTCTGCACGAGCTCAAAAACATCCTGCATCGATTCGGAAGCGCCGATAAGTTCGCCCAAACGCCCGACCGATCGCTCGCGTTTGCGCGTTTGCCGCAGCGCTTCCTCGGCCTGGCGGAACTTGTAGGCGCGGCTAAGAGCCAGACGGAGTTCAAGAATGTCCGGCGGATGATTGATCGTATCGTAAGCGCCCTGCTCGATGACGTGCAGCGTGGTCGCGCGGTCATGCGCTCCCAGCATCACGATGATCGGAGGTTGAGCTCCATCGCGACGCAGCGGTTCCATGCGATCGAGCCACTCTCCGAAAACGCTGGCCTCGCCCGAGTGCAGGTCCAAAAGAATGACGTCAACCCATTTCTCGTGCGCCTTCAGCGTAAACAAATCCAATTCAGTGCTATGCCGCGTCTCGAAACCCGATCCCAGTGCCTCGGCAATCATTCGCGCGAGAGCGGGATCCTGACTGCAGAAATGAATGTGAATGGGTGCGTCCACTCGTTCCTCCGCGTTCATGAGTCGCTGCGGCCTATAAATCAACGCACTCCCATACGGGAGCACGATTTGTAATTCCGCTGCCGGCGTCAGCGAGTTTAGCTCTGCATGGCCCGACTAAATGCCGCGCGAGATGAAATCCTTTTTCTCGGATTCGGCCATTCATGCGAGGGGGACGATCCTGCGCCGATGGATCCAGAACGATGCGCGAGAGCATATCCTTCTCCCGGCATACATCTCAAGAAAAATGAGTGACAATCCTCAACATGCACGGGACTCGCAGGTTGAGTGTGCACGTTCGGTTCCTTAACTCAGCGTGGTAGTACTGGAACTAGACAGATACAAAACCACGCTTCCATAAGCACATACGAACGGCGAAGTTTGTCGTCTGATTAGTTCGGGGCAGTAAAGAGAAAAGGCTTGCCTAAGTCATGTAAGCGATTATCCCGCCTACGGGGTGATCCCTACGAAATGAGTTTCACTTCGCGGCCGGCTCCACGGCTGGCCCCTTAGCCGGAATTCCAACCAGGATTTCGATTGCCTGAGGTTTTCCGCCCTGTAGTGCCGGCATAAACTTCCACCTCCGAAATGCAGCCACGGCCGCTTGCTCGGAATCGGTAGTTGGTCCTTCCAATACGGTGAGCTGGTCAACTGTTCCATCTTCCCTGATTGTGCCGTGAAGAACTACCAACGGCTTGCGAGTGTCCGCAGGAACAGGCGGGCGATGAAAATCAAACTTGTCGACAGGAGTCGGTGGTAGCAGCGCCTGTCGCAGCTCAATGACGTTCGACTCAGGAGTCGGAGCGGAATCGGCTGCGGCATCCTGCGGGAGGCAATACTCCAGAATCCACGATCCTCCTGTCATTTCGATGTATATCGTGTTGATCATGCGCCCATGCAAAACTCCGTACGCTCGAAGTCCGCCACCTCCGATAGGACCCGCAGACACGAGCAACGCCGGCTTACGCTTCCCGGGGAGAGGAGGAACCTTGTAAACCAGAGCTTCGGACGCCGCACCCGGCGGCAGGCGATCATCGATTCCTCCCGTGCCTGCGTCAGCTCCTCCGCCCACCACACTGAGATCCGAGTTTCCACCCGCGCCGCCCCCGCCGCCTCCGCCTTTGCCTCGCCCGACGCCCGAACTGCCTTCTCCGCCGGAGCCCCTCTTCCCGCCAGTTCCGCCGTCTGGATCGCCACCACGTATGCCGCCCGGAGAGCCTGGCTGGCCACCGGGCGGAGCGATGGTAAAAGCCCCATACCGGTTTCCGCCTGGCAGATTAAATTGCGCGTTGTTCGATGGATCCGTACTGAGCGCAAGGATTCCGCTGGGGTCACCTGAAGCATCGCCTCCCGAGGCCGAACCGCCGCTCGCGCCGCCGGCCCGAGCGTGGAGCTTCGGCGCCGCGAGCTGCGCTTGCACGGGCAGCGCAAGTCGCGGATCCGCGTTGGTTACTAGGCCGTCGGTCATGGTTATTTCTGCGGTCAACTGCTGACGCTTCGGGTCCGGGGCCTGCGAATTGTCTACGCGTGTCACTTCCATCCTGGGAGCCGCAAGACTGGGTTTGAGTCCCGGCTTGGGAGGAGCGAGAGGGTTGCCCGTGAACATGTCGGGCACCGGGACATCGTGATTGATTCGGAGTTCCGGTGGCGTATTCGGTTGCAGAATTGTTTGGTGCGGATTGTCGGGATGTGGAAAATTCATCACTACTTTCATCTTCGGTTGCGCCAACGATGCGCCGAGCCGCGGCAGGTTCAGCGGATGAATCCCCTGTCCAGGCTTTCCTCCCGGGCCACGCGTATTGATGTTGGGAAACTTACGGACGGGCTGCAGCGTGTGCCCGTCAAAGTAGAGTATCTGGCGTTCCGCTGGATGCAGCTCTCGCGCGTCGGCCGTTCGATCAGGAAGCAAAAATGGCAGGCGGACGAGCAGCAAGATCACTGCAACGTGAATCACGCCAGACGAGGAAAAACTTCGAATCGGTGTACGAGCCGAAGAAAGCTCGACGTCGCGGAACAAACGGCTTCCACTCATCCAATGAGAAAGCCTCTGCGGCTTCAGGATAACGCCCAGAGCGTTCCACCAACTAAACTTAGGCTCCGGCGGCGTTAGAAATTCTGGAAGACCGTGTTTCATAGCCATCCGCGGCGGGCACGCCAGTTATTCCCGGCGGCTCCGCTCGAGCTAAGTGCTAACAGTACGCAAGATACCAACTGTGTCTTCATTCGGTCACGCCGACACCCGCCAAACGGCGCCTTTTGGGCACGCATTCGTGGTCCCGCGGTCTGGAATCCTCTCAAGAGGAGCAAGGCGAATGCCAGGCCGCCGGCAATCGTCGTAACTCTCAGAGTGCTACGATCCCGCGGTCTCCAGGAGCGCCACTCAGTCTGATGCCTGGCGCGCAAATCGGGTGATCTGGCTCTCGTGTTGTCGCCCTCGTGTATTTTCGATGTGCCGTGATCGAAGCCGCAACTCGCAACTATTCATCCCGTCATTCCACTGGGACAAAATAGTTGCGGCAGGATTGCTGAGCATTCTTCAAATTCAGTTGTGGCACGGTTCCGTGAAAACGGGCATCCCAGCAAACCTGGCGAACGATATCTCTCGGGAAGCAGGCGCGCAGCGGCTGCTTGAATTCATTCGTGATCATTTGAATTAAGCCATCCACAATCGAGGGTTCATACGCGAGCTTCGAAGAATCGCAGACGCGCCGGAAAATCTCGTGAAATTGTTCCGTGGTGCAATTCTCGATTCGAATTTTATTTGGGATGCGCCGGAGAAATGCTTCATCCGCCAGCTTCCATGGATCAAGGTTTGTCGAGAAAACGACGAACAGGTCGAAAGGAATTTCGAAAGTTTTTCCGCCCGATAGAGTCAGAAAATCAATCCGCCGGTCCAGCGGCACGATCCAGCGATTCAACAACTCCTCGGGACGGATGCGCTGGCGTCCGAGATCATCGACGATGAGAATCCCATTATTAGCTTTGATCTGTACCGGCGCCGCGTAAAACTTGCTGATCGGGTTGAACTGCAAATCGAGCATTTCCGCGTTCAATTCTCCACCCACGAGCACGCGCGGCCTGCGGCACAGCACCCAGCGCACGTCGCCCGAATCAGAGGACGGTTGTTTGAGGGCCCGGTGAACGCCAGGATCGTAAACCGCGATCACCTGGTTATCCACTTCCACCGCATACGGGATCCAAACACCTTCGTCATAAACGCCCGTCATCGCTTCCGCGATACTCGTTTTTCCGCCACCGGTCGGCCCGTAGAGAAACACTGACGTGCCGGAGACGATGGCGGAACCCAGCCGGCGAAGAACATCGTCCGACACGACCAGATGCTGAAACGCCCGTTGCACGTGCGCGGGACCGACATTTGTTCCCTGCACACTCTGCGCGCGCACTTGCTTTGCATACTCGATCAAAGATACGGGTGCGGGACCGGTGTACTGACTCAGTGACAATAATTCCAGCGCTCTTTTCTTTCCCTGTCCGGACGGCACAATCCTGTAGTTGCCGCCGGTGAGTCCTTTCACTTCAATCAAATGCTCGGCCCGAAGAACACGGAAGATTTCATCGACGACGCCGAGATTTAAATGCATCTGAAACGCGAGGTCGCGCAGCAGGAGCTCTCCATTGAGGAACAGAATCTTCAGGGCGAGATCTTCGAGAAAATTCCGGCGCAGTCCGGTATCAGTGATCGATTGCGGCTCGGTTACTGCGGTTACGGTCATGGACTTGACCCTCGTTTCAGATAACCGCGGGAAGAGCAGATCAGCGCAGACTTCCGCGTCTGCCCGGCGGAGTATGATGCAATCGGCCTGCCAATTCCAAGTGCGTTCACCCTCGTGGCATCGGGCTGGGTCACACGGAGTGTGCAATCGTTTTCACATAAAGGGAGACTGATACCTCAATTCCGATGGAACACTGCTTCCTGGCAAAAGGGAGCCATGAATTGCCGTTCGTGCAAGAATGATCGCGGGATAAGGCAAGTAAACATCGGCGCTATTGCAGATGGACTCGCCCTCATGTAATACGAGTGGCGATGATGCGGATTTCATCTGGCTACTGCACGACCGGCGGACAGCGACCGTAAATTCCAACGGCTTCGGAGTTTGAATGATCCTCGCGGGAGATATCGGCGGCACGAAATGCAATCTAGCCGCGTTTGAAGAGGACGGCGCGAAGCTCCGGTTAGTCTTTCAGCGCCGCTACGCCACGTTAGAGTTCCCGGACTTCGCCGAAGTCATCGACCAGTTCCGCCGCGATGTAACGAATGCGAAATTCTTCGCTGGCGGCGATTTCATGGCCGCGGGATTCGGTGTTCCCGGAGTCGTCGTGGCCGGTGAACAGCACACCATCAATATGCCGTGGCCCTTCGATCACCTGCAAATTGCGGCGAAACTGAATCTGAGTCCCGCGCACATTGCCGTCGTCAACGATTTGGTCGCAACCGCCTGGGCAATCCTGAAATTACCGCCGAGCGAATTTCTGGTCCTCAACAAAGGCGCGACGCAACTTGATGGCAACAAGGCCGTAATCGCAGCCGGCACGGGCCTCGGCGAGGCGATTCTTTTCTGGGACGGTCAGCAACATCGTGTTTCGCCGTCGGAAGGCAGCGTCGCGGATTTTGCTCCGCGCAATGATCGCGAGATCGAGCTCTTTCGCTACATGAAAAAGAGCATCCCGCACGTCTACTGCGAGGAAATTCTCTCAGGCCGCGGCTTTCGCTGGATTCATGAATCGTTGAACCCGTCGATGCGCCATGCGACGTTCAGTCAGCCCCCGGCTGAATCGGCCCACGAAATCACGCGATTTGCGCTCGAGAAATCCTGCGCGGTCTGCGTCGAGACGCTCAATCTCTGGACGGAAATGTACGGCGCCGAGGCCGGCAACATTGCCGTCCGCGTTTTGGCTTACGGCGGCGTGTACATCGCCGGTGGAATAGCTCTAAAGATTCTGCCGAAAATGAAAGACGGCAGCTTCGTTCGCGCCTTCTGCGACAAAGCTAAACTTTCCACGGTCCTCGCCCGCATTCCCATCTCAATCGTTCTCAACGAGGATGCCCCGCTCTGGGGAGCCGCGTATCAGGCTTTGTCCCTCGCCCGCGGCGCATGAATTCATCTGAAGTTCGATTCCCCGCGCGGCGCGTGTGCTAATGTTTTGCAGCGAGATCATTCCAACTGACAGCGGAGAAGTCATGCGTTTGGCGCTTTTCTTGCGAGCTTGTTGCCACGTTCGTCTCGCGGTCGAGGTCGCGCACGCCGAAAGAATCGGCCATGGAGTGGACATCATGTACGAGGATCATCCCTACGATTTGCTGAAAGAAATGGCCGTGAAGCACATTCTCGTGGAAGTGAATCTCACGAGCAACGACGCGATTCTCGGCGTCAGCGGAAAGGGTCACTCGTTTCCGATCTATCGGAAGTTCGATGTGCCCGTTGCGTTATCCACCGACGACGGAGGCGTTTCGCGCATCGATATGACTCACGAATACGTTCGCGTGGTCGAAACTTATACCTTGCGTTACGCGGATCTGAAGCAGATCGTTCGCGCGAGTCTCGAACACAGCTTCCTTCCCGGCGCGAGCCTTTCGCGCGAGCCCGATGCGTTCACGCGCACCGTTCCAGCTTGCGCGACCGACAGGCCCGGCAATGCTAAGCCGGCGGCGGCGTGCGCGGCGTTTCTGAAATCGAGTGAGCGAGCACAACAGCAATGGGAACTCGAGTACCGCTTCCGCGCGTTTGAAGCCAGCTTCTGACGAACTCCGTCAAACGACTCTTCGCGGCGCTCCCGCCAGAAGTGACTGACTCTAGGGTACTTGACAGACCATCGCGACATCATTCGAGTACGGGCACCGCAAACCAGCCACGCCTGGGCGTTCGACAATCACCCAGGTCACGCCGTAGTTCTTCTTCAATCGCTCGAAATCACCGAGCGTAAAGTGCTCCCAGTTCTCCCGAGCGCTGACTTCCAATTTCCATTGCCACGCGAGATCGGGAAAGACCTCGACGACCGATGGATCCTTGCCGTCATCGGCCAGCATGCTCCGTTCGGCGAAGCCCCGGAAGCCATAATAATCCTCGCCCGGGCGCATCATGTACAAAGGATCGAGGGCAAACAGGGCATCCCGCGGAGTGTTCTCGCGGGCCCAATCGAACGCCTGCACCCAGGCGTTTCGCGGCGCGCGACCCGGCCATTCAATGTGGTAGCTCGACAGAAACTCCTGGCGTTGGAAATAAAACATGGTGCAGGCGAGCGGCACGAAGAGAAGCACCCAACGCAACGGCCGCGCGTGCAGAACGTACTTGCCGAGGAGCGCTCCGCTGGATAGCAAGAACACGATATAGGTGAAATGCAGAATGCGCATGGGTTCGAGGCGCGCCCAGGTCCGCGCCGGGAAAAATTCGGTGAAGAACACGGCGCCGGCGATTCCGAGGCTTGTCGAGATCGCGAACCTCCGGCAGACGCGCTCGAAAACAAGCATCTGTTCGCGGCGGCCGAGCCGCGCAAAATACTCGAGGAATGCGATGGGAGCAAGGGCGCCGAGCCATTCATACCAGGTCCAGCGAAATGGATACTGAAAGTCGCGGTGAGACATCACCTCGCGCCAGATGGGATTGGCAGGCGGCCCGAAAGGTGATGCGGCCAACGCGACGGCGGGCTCTCCCACCGGCCCCGCCCATGCTAGAACAGCGAGGTGAAATGTGCCGTAAACGGCCATCGTGGGATGGCACATCGCCGTGAGGAAAATCCAGAGAAGCGCGATCGGCCGGCGCTCCAGGACGGCGACCGCTCCGAACAACAAGAAGGCGGTCGCGAACGTTCGCGGATGCAAATGCTGATCTACGATGAACAGCGCGGTACCCGCGACGGGAAGTGTCAGCAGCGTCGCGACCAGCGTCACGCCGGCCCATTGTGCGACACGCTCGCGAAAGCATTTCCGGCTCAGTTGCAAGCATCCCAACAAAACCAGAAAGATGCTGAGGATGTGATAGGCGAAGAGCAGCCAATCGAGAGGAATATGCGTGAGAGTTGCGGACGCCGCGACCGCGCGATGAAACGAAGTCCACTGCGTGTATAAGATAAAGAAATTCGCATCGAACGGATAGAGCGCCGGGTTAATGAGTTTCTTGATGGCGGGAAGGTAGACCGCCATGTCCTCAACTCCGAGATGATAGCCGTGGATTAACAACGCGGCCGCGGTCAGGCATAATAGAAGAAGGGCGTCGCGCGCGGCTTGGGACCACGAAGATGCAGCTGCCGATGTTGCGGGCAGCGTGGGCGCGTCAACCTGAGCTTCTTTTCCGTGTGGGGGTTTTCTGAAAAACAGCGTTTTAACGAGGATTGTCTGCATCGTTCTGCCGACGTACAACGAGGCCCAGAATCTCCCCCGTCTCTTGCCTTTGATTTTCGCCGAAGCCGCGAACATCCCGACTCATGAGCTGCACGTCCTGGTGGTGGATGACGATTCGCCGGACGGCACGGGCGAACGCGTCCGCGCGGCGATGCGATTGTATCCCCGCTTGCACCTGATGACGGGAAGAAAAAAGGGACTGGGCGAAGCATACAAACGAGGCATCGCGCGAGCCATCGCAACAATCGGGCCGGATTTGATCGTGCAGATGGATGCCGATTTCCAGCACGACCCTGCGATGCTGCCACAGCTCGTCCGCCTCTGCAACGAAGGATACGATCTCGTGATCGGCTCGCGGTTCGTCTCTGGCACGGAAATCGCGGGTCTCGCCTGGCACCGAAGATTTATCAGCGTCGCCGGTACCAGGCTGGTGCGCTGGTTCGGACGCATTCCACCTCTCACGGATTGCACGTCCGGCTATCGTTGCATCCGCGCCGCATTGATCCCTCAATGTGATTTCGGAAATTATTCGACGCGCGGGTATTCGTTTCAATCATGGTTTTTGTGCGAACTGCTGCGCAACGGGGCGCGCTATATCGAAGTTCCTCTGGCGTTTCCTGGCCGCGTCTACGGCTCGTCCAAACTTTCGCTTCGCGACAAAGTGGAATTTGTTTGGAGCCTGTTACATCTGCCATTCCGGAAGCGCGTCCCGAGCCGCGAGACGCACGGCGCAGCGAAGCCCGGCCTCAATGCTGCCGAGGGCATATCTTCAAAAGCTGCGTCGAACTCCGGAAAATAGAGCCAATTCGTGCCGCTCCCGACATTTGGAATTTTATTCGCGCCTTCGAATGCGGCGGCAGCTTCTGTTAACCTGAGGGTTAGCGCGAGTCTTATTTCCGAAAGAGGGCCGCGTCTGGGAACATTCCGGGAAAGGAACTACTGATCGTGAGTTCCGCCACCATTTTGCCGCGCGGAGTGAAGCGCGCTTTCAATTTCAACGCCGGTCCGGCGGCGCTGCCGCTGCCTGTGCTCGAGCGAATTCGCGAAGAGCTTCTCGACTATCACGGCACCGGCATGTCCGTGATGGAGATGAGCCATCGCTCGACTGAGTATGAGGAAATCCAGTCGCGCGCGGAGAAAGCTCTGCGCCGGCATCTTGCGATCTCCGATGACTATGCTGTGATCTTTGTACAAGGCGGCGGCAGCATGCAATTCACGATGGTGCCGATGAACCTGTTCGTGCCAGGAAAGCCGGTGGACGTCCTGCACACGGGAATGTGGACAGCCAAGGCCATCGCGGAATTGAAGAAAGCGACGCCATACCGAATCGCGGCTACGAGCGAATCCGAAAAATTTGCACGATTGCCTCGTGCGAACGAAATTTCGCTCGACCCGAACGCTTCCTACGTCTATCTCGCCAGCAACAACACGATTGAAGGCACGCAGTGGACGGTGTTTCCCGCGACGGGCGATGTGCCGCTTGTCGCCGACATGTCGTCCGACATTTTTTCGCGGCCCGTGGATGTCTCGCGGTTCGGATTGATTTTCGCCGGCGCGCAGAAAAATCTCGGCCCGTCGGGCGTGACAATCGTCGCCGTGCGACGCAGCCTGGCCGAGCGTGCGGACAAGAACCTCCCGACGCTGCTGCAATATCGCACGCATATCAAGGAGCGCTCGCTCTATCACACGCCGCCGACGTTTGCGGTCTACGTCGTCGGGCTCGTTCTCGATTGGATCGAGGCGGAGGGCGGTGTCACCGCGATTGAAAAGCGGAACGAGGCGAAGGCGAGGCTTCTCTATGACGCTCTGGACGCGAGCCGCTATTATTCATGCCCGGTCGAGAAAGCGTCGCGGTCGCGCATGAATGTCGTGTTCCGCGTTGCCGGCGGCGATGAAGCGGCGGAGAAGAAGTTCGTAGAGGAAGCGACCGCCGCGGGATTGATTGGCTTGGCCGGACACCGTTCGGTCGCCGGAATGCGCGCGTCGCTTTACAATGCGGTTACGCGGGAAGCCGTCGAGGCGCTCGTGAGTTTTGCGCGCGAATTCGAGCGCACGCGCGGCTAAGACCGTGACTCACAAATACTGCTGAAGAAATAATCTTCACGCGCCCGCTCTCTGCGCCACGATAATTTTCGATGTCGTGATTGCCTGTCCGACGTGGCGCTGCGTGTGGTCTGCTGCATGAACGAGCAGTCCTCCGACGGTGGTGGGTAATCGTTTCTTGCCGACGTGACGTAGATGATCAAATTGGTTTGCGTCGAAAGCGCGCAGGCGCGCGGCGGTCTGTGTGAGGGCGGCATCGAGCTCCTCGAATAATTCGCTTCGCGTCGCGCCGGGGTTCAGTTCTGCCTTCATTGCCGCGACTTGGCTTTCGCTGAGCTGATGGCCTTCGGCGTAAGCCAGCAGGCGGTCGAGGCTCCGCGCGATGTGCCGCACGTGGAACGCTACGGGCGCGAGTCCCGCTGGCCGCGCGTTCAATTCCTCATCGGAGAGACCATCGCACCAACGCTCGAGATCTTCGCGCGCGAGTTCCAGCGCGTGCAGAACGGCCCTTTGTACTGCCGGAATCTCCGCCAGCGTGCCGCGCAGCCACGGCTCGGGAAATATCGCTTCACTCATGATTCCTTCGCCCCTCTGCGCTGCCTTTCTTCATCGTGTCACAGCCTACCCTACACCAAGATCTTGAGGAGAGTTGGTCGTGTGCATCGCATCACGGGCAAGAACGGGCCCAACGACAGCGAAAACGGGTTGCCGTCCGGACGGCGGCAGGGTACGGCGCCGACGTTGACAGTCGCGGTTACCCCCTTGCGGTCCAGTCTGGAGGTAACGCTAACTATATGATGTAATGCAGGATACTATCATTCGGAGCAAGACTACGCCTCACAAACTTCACCTAAGTCGCGCTGGGCCTCCCAAGTCGGATCACTTGCGATTCGCACTAGGCGTCCTCGTTATCACGTCAGAAAGTTACTATCCTCGCGGCTACGACTTGTCCTGAGCAACAAAGAAATATCAAAAAATAAGGGAAAATGATCGTTTTTTGAACCGACCGTCGCACTTTTTGCAAGCGCGCAAACTTTTCGTACCATTCAAAATTCAGGTTGACGCTTCAATTCTCCCGCCCCTATGATGCGTCCAGTCCCCGTATAAAGCACTGTATCGTCACAGTTTAACGGAAGCGAAGGCAATTCTGACTGATGGTGTGCTTGCACGCGCCATCCCTTTGCCCGGAGGAGGCTCATGTCTCGGAAACGCAGCTTTTTTGCGATCCCGCTCGCGGCCGTCGCGATTATGTTCGCGCAAGCGTCCCCATCCGGCGTCAAGGCGGCCGGCTCCTGGCAACAGACGCGCCCGCTTATCAGACAGACAATTGATGAATCGAAGCGCGTCACGCTCCGCGGCAACACGCGCCCGGAAGCAAATGGCTGGAACGACCGCGGCCCCGTGGAGGGCAATTTTCAATTGCAGCACATGCTTCTCCTCCTGAAACGTCCCGCCGAAACAGAAAAGGCACTCGAAACCTACATCGACGAACTGCAGGACAAGAGCTCGCCGAATTACCACCAATGGCTGACGGCCGAGCAACTCGGAGAACAGTACGGCCTCGCGGATGACGACATCAATGCGATCACGGCCTGGATCGAATCGCACGGGATGACCGTCAACGTCGTCTATCCCAACCGCGTTCTCATGGACATTTCCGGAACAGCGGCCCAATTGCGCGAGGCCCTTCGAGTGGAAATTCATTACCTCGACGTCGATGGCGTGAAGCACTTCGCCAACATGAACGATCCGCAGATTCCGGCGGCACTCGCACCGGCCGTGGCTGGCATCGTTTCGATGCACGACTTCCGGCCGCATCCGGCGAACACGCCGCGCACCCAGTACACCGCTGGTGGCGGCGAATTCTTGGTGGTTCCTGCCGATGTCGCGACGATTTACAACCTGAACCCGCTGTTCAGCGAAGGGTACTCGGGCCAGGGCCAGACGATTGTGGTAGTCGAAGACACCAATCTCTTTACGAATGCGGATTGGACCACGTTCCGCAACACCTTCGGACTTTCAAGTTATGCCGGTTCGTTGTCTACCGTTCACCCAGCGCCTCCGACTGGCACCAATAATTGCTCGAATCCCGGCGTCGCGGTCGGAGGAAATGATGGTGAAGCCATCATCGACGCGGAATATGCAAGCGCAGCTGCGCCGAGCGCGGCGATCGAGGTGGCGTCCTGCGCCGATACGATCAGCACTTTCGGCGGTTTGATTGCCCTTCAGAATCTGCTCAATGAGACTTCTACACCGCCCGCCGTCGTAAGCATCAGCTACGGCGAATGCGAGGCCGAAAATGGCGCCGCAGCAAATTCGACCTACAACACGACCTATCAGCAGGCGGTGACCGAGGGTGTCTCCGTCTTCGTATCCACGGGAGATGAAGGAGCGGCCAGTTGCGATGCCAAGCGGACAATCGCGACGCACGGCATCGGCGTGAGCGGTTTCGCCTCGACTCCTTACAACGTCGCTGTTGGCGGCACGGATTTCGGAGACACTGTCACCGGCACGACGAGCACCTACTGGTCCGCGACGAACGAATCCAATTACGGCTCCGCCAAGTCCTACGTTCCTGAGATCCCGTGGAATGACTCCTGCGCCGGCACACTTCTCGCCGGCTACTTTGGCTACGCGCACACGTACGGAACTACCGGTTTCTGCAACAGCACGACTGGCGAGAACTTTTTGACCACCGTTTCCGGCAGCGGAGGTCCGAGTCAATGCGCCACCGGATCGCCCGCAACCGCGGGGGTTGTGGGCGGGACTTGCGCGGGATATGCAAAACCGTTGTGGCAGTCCGGACTCTTCGGCAACCCGGGCGATAGCCTTCGCGATCTCCCGGACGTCTCTCTGTTCGCTGCCAACAATCTGTGGGGCCACTACTACGTCTTTTGCTGGTCACACACGCCTCTCACGGGCGCAGCCGCCTGCACGGGTGCTCCGGTCAACTGGAGCGGCGCGGGTGGCACATCCTTCTCGTCGCCCATCATGGCTGGGATTCAGTCACTGGTGAACCAGAAATGGGGCCGCCAGGGCAACCCCAATGTCGTCTATTACACGATTGCAAGAGCCGAGTATGGCACGACGGGAAACGCGACATGTAACTCGAGCAACCAGCCGATTGGCCGAGGCATTGCCACCGCCTGCGTCTTCTATGACGTTACAGAGGGCGACATGGACGTGAATTGCACGGGCACGCACAGTTGCTACCTGGACGCGGCCACGAACGGCGTGCTCTCCACTTCGACGACTGCATATCAGCCGGCGTACGGTGCAGCTTCTGGATGGGACTTCGCCACAGGAATCGGCACGGTCGACGCGTACAACCTTGTCTACAGCACGGACTGGTAGCTGTCCTTTTTTCCAGAAGCGAATAGGGCGCACAGACACACGACAGGCAGAAACATTGAACTGGGGGACCCGAATGCAATTTTGGAAGCGTGCCAAGCCAATCGAAGGGAAGAAATGATGAGGACGGGACAGCGCTCATTCGTAAGTCCGCTGATGATGACGGCTGCGCTTGGGATCGTTTTCGCATTGGCTCGGCCAGTGCCCGCGCAAGATGTTCCGGCGAAAATGGGAGTGCCCGACGATTGGACGCATCACCATCTGGTTTTCTCGAATCCCGGCTCTGCCGAAGACGCTATGAAGAACGGCGCCTACGATCGCTGGCTCGAGATCGTTCGCGATCCGCGCTATATCCTGCAACAAGCGAAGCGCGAGGCCGCCGCGAAGACCGCACTGAATATCAAGGCGCAGTATGCGGGCGAAGAATCGAAATTGTCCGACGCGGAAGAGGGCGGTCAAGTCGCAACGGAAGGTCAATCGGATTCCGGCGAAGAGATTCTTCCCGATGCCGACCAACTACCTCGAGGAGTGACGAAAGCGCCCTCAAATGTTGGGACGAGCGCGGCCGATTTTTTGATTGCGCACCAAGGACGGCCGAACTGGCCCAGTCCTCCGAGTTTTTTCCAACGCCGTCTCCACACCGATTGGAGCGAAGATATGGGCGGCGGAGCAACGCTCGGCCTGGGTGTTACGCCGGCAAAATTCTCGTTTCAGATCAGTTCGGCAAATTGCGCGAGCGCGACGTCTCCGGATTTTGTCGTCTATAACACGAGTCTTCCCGGCGCGACCGGGCAAGCGAGCATCGTCGCGTTCGATAACCTTTACAGCGGTTGCACGGGAACGGTCCCCACGGTCTATTGGGCGTTCAACACCGCGGGCGGCACGGTCGTCACGTCTGTCGTGCTGTCTCTCGACGGCTCGCAGGTAGCGTTCGTTCAGAGCAATTCGAGCGGCGCGGCAAGCCTCGCCGTCTTGAGGTGGAAAGCAGCGAGCGGAACTCTCTCCGTTCCTACGACGCTGACCGCAACGGCCGCCGCCTCCTATCACGGATGCCCGATACCTTGCTTCACGGCGGTGCCGTTTAGCGGCAGTACCAGCGATAGTGGATCATCGCCGTATTACGATTACGCCTCGGATACAATTTACGTCGGCGACGACAGAGGCAATCTCCACAAATTCATCGGCGTATTCAACGGGACGCCGACGGAAGTGGGAGCGCCGTGGGCGGCCGTCAGCGCATCTGCGCTCGACAGTCCCGTTTACGATTCCGGTTCGGGAAACGTCTTCGTCGGCGACTATCTTCTGAATACATCTTCGACGTGCGCGCCGTCCGGCAATCCGTGTGGTTTTTTGTATTCGATCAAAGCTTCATCCGGCGTCAAAGTCGGCACGTCGAATGAGCTCGACTACATTTTCGGAATCGTGGACGGTCCGCTGGTGGATTCAAGTGCAGGGATGGTGTATGTCTTCGCCGGCGCCGATAACAGCAACGGCCCCTGCGGTACCGACACACCTTGCAGCGCCGTCTATCAATTTCCCACGAGTTTCACGTCGGGTAGCGGAACGAAAGCAACGGTCGGTTCGGGTTATGAATTCATGCTGTCCGGGACATTCGATAATGCGTATTTCACTTCGGCAGGTCCCACAGGTCATCTGTACGTGATCGGAAGCACAGGAGCGGGAAACAATACGCTGTATCAGGTGGCCATCAATTCCAACGTGATGAGCAAGACGACTACAGCCGGTCCGGCTGTCAGCAATAATTTTACGAACGGGTATTACGCGGCCGGATTGCAGGCTACGGAAATCTACAACGGCACGCACGACTATATTTTTACGAGCGTGTTGAGCTACGGTGCGCCGACAGGCTGCGGCACGGGCAGCCTGACGATTGGCTGCGTGATGGGCTTTGACGTGACCAGCGGAACGATCAGCGGCAGCACCGCAACGACAGGAGCGGCGCCCGAAGCGGGTGGGACGAGTGGAATCACCATCGATAATATCTCGACGTTCGCCGGAGCATCCCAGATCTACTTCACGCCACTCGCGAACCAGACTTGCACAACCTCGGGAGGATTGGGTGGCTGCGCCATTCAGACCTCCCAAGCCGTACCGTGATCCGTTCCCCGATCGGTGCCGTGACCCGCAGAAACGCCTAATCCTGAGGACGTCGATTCTGGGCCGCCATGTTTCTCCCCCAAGCTTCGAGCAGGCTGTTCACAACGCCCAGACCGCGGCGGCCGTCTTTACCTCGAAATCCTTTCAGGAGTGACCAGAGACTCGGAGGTTCCGCGTCTTGCAGGCTCGCTTCATTCAGAGCTTCCGGAAACGCCCCGGCAAAACTTTTTAGTAGTTCGGGTTCAATCGATCCCATCATCTTCGCAAGGATCAGGACGTTCCGCATCCCGCGAATGGCCTCGGGCGTTCGCGCGGCTTCGACGGCTGTTTCGACCAGTTTGTCGCCAGAGCCGACAGCGGCACGCAACAACTCGAGCACTCCGCGGTCGTGAAGGCCTTGCAATAACTCGTAGCCAGAGAGCACCGCTTCGGCGTGTTCGATGGGCGCATTTTCGAGCCGTGCGCGCAACTCCTCGCGAGGATCGCGGTGCGGCAATTCCAGAGCAATTGGTTGAGCCATGCCTTCTTCTCCTGTGATTATTTCGATTGAATCTGCACGAGACCGTCGCCAGGAACGCGATAATCCGGGCGCTTCCACTTTCGGTCGACCTCGACGCCGTGCTGAGGCGTCGGATGCGCCCAGCGGAAATTGCTCCGCGGCAACGGGTTCTCACCGATCTCCGGCAGAACGTGGAGTTGCACAGAGGTTTCCTTGTAGGCGGGCGTATGCGTTGCGGGATCGGTGTGACTGCTGGTCAGCTTGTTGACGGGAATCTGCGTCGAGTTCATGGGCATGTAAAGCTCGCGGCCCTGGACGCGATCCGTGACGAGCGCGCGAACTCGCACCTCCCCGTAACGCGAGATGAGCTGCACCCACGTTCCGCTTTCAATGCCGCGCTGCGTTGCGAGCTCGGGCGAAATCTCCACGAAGGTATCGGGCGTCTTCTCGCGGATTCCTTCGGTGCGGTACGTCAGATTGCCTTCGTGGAAATGCTCGAGCAGGCGGCCGTTGTTTAGATGCAAGTCAAATTCGGCGTCGGGTTGGTCGGTTGGTTCCGTCCATTTCAGGGGAAAAAGTTTCGCTTTGCCGTCAGGGAAGGCGAATTGTTTCGTGTACAGGAGCGGCTGGTCCGTTCCATCCGTGGCCACGGGCCATTGCAGGGATTTGTATCCTTCAAGGCGCTCATACGTCACGCCTGCAAACATCGGTGTCAGCGCGGCAATTTCGCGATAAACGTCCGATGGATGCGGGTAATTCCAGCCGGCTCCGAGGCGATTGGCTACGTCCTGAATGATGCGCCAGTCCGGCCGGGCTCCTTCGAGCGGCTCGAACACCTGATAGAGCCGCTGGATTCGCCGTTCCGTGCTCGTGAACGTTCCTTCCTTTTCCAGGCTGGGAGTTGCGGGGAGTACAACGTCGGCGAACCGGCAGGTATTGCTGAAGAAAATGTCCTGAACGACGAAAAATTCCAGCTTCCCGAAAGCCGCGGCCACATGGTTTGCGTTCGAATCAACCAGGCTCATTTCCTCGCCGATGAGATACATCGACTTGAGTTTGCCTTCGTGAATCGCGTCGACCATCTGGTGATTATCGAGGCCTTTTGTGGACGGGAGCCTCGCCTTCCAGAACGATTCGAAGCGGGCACGCACATCCGGATCATCCACGGATTGATAACCGGGCATACTGTTGGGCATCGAGCCGTGATCGCTCGCACCTTGAACATTATTGTGCCCGCGCAAGGGATACGCTCCTGTCCCCGGCCGCATATAGTTTCCAGAGACAAGAAGGAGGTTCGAAATCGCGGTGGATGTATCGGAGCCCATGCTGTGCTGCGTGACGCCCATGGCCCAGAGAATGCAGACGCTGTCGGCGTCGGCGATCATGTGGGCCACTTTTTTCAATGACTCAAGGGGCAGGCCGCAGGCGCGTGAAGCAAACTCCAGGGTGAACGGATCGAGACTTCTTCTGTATTCATCGAGCCCTTTCACCCACTCTGTCAGGAACGCGGTTTTCGCGAGACCGTTGTCGAGGAGATAACGGCCGATCGCCGAAAGCCAGATCAGATCGGTGCCGGGTTTCGGATGAAGGAAGACGTCGGCGCGGCGCGCCATCTCGTGTTCGCGCAAATCGGAAACGATCAACTTCTGTCCACGCAGTTTGTGGGCCCGTTTGATACGGGTCGCCAGAACCGGATGGCTCTCGGCCGTATTGCTGCCAACAATGATCACGAGGCCAGCGTCGGCAATATCGGAGATAGAGCCGGAATCGCCACCGTAGCCGACTGTCCGAAAAAGGCCCATCGTCGCGGGAGCTTGGCAATAGCGCGAGCAATTATCGACGTTGTTCGTGCCGATCACGGCGCGCGCCAATTTCTGCATCAGATAGCTTTCTTCGTTGGTGCATTTCGAGGACGAAATAAACGCCAGAGAATCCGGTCCGCTCTTCGCTTTAATCTCGGTAAATCGGCGGGCGATCAGATTCAGCGCTTCATCCCAACTCGACTCTCGAAATTTGGAGCCTTCGCGAATGAGCGGCCGCGTCAAACGGTCGGGGCTGTTCACGAAGTCCCAGCCAAACTTGCCTTTCACACATGTCGAGATTCCATTGGTTGGGCCATCGTGGGGGTCAACTTTCAGAATGTAGCGGTCTTTGGTCCAGACGTCGAAACTGCAGCCGACTCCGCAATAAGTGCACACGGTCTTCGTGCGGCGAATGCGCGATTCACGCATCGCCGATTCGGCCTCGGAGAGTTTCAAGATAGCCCCATAGCCCATTTCCGGTTCGACGCCTTTGACTATATCGATCATGCCGTCCAGCGCCTGCTTGGGAAGCCCGGTAAAAAAGCCGGCATGCCTGAGCATGGATTTTTCCATCAGCGCGTTGCACGGACAGGCGGTGACGCAATGCCCACACGAGACGCAGCTCGATTCCCCGATCGTCGAGCCGCCGTCCCACAAAACGCGCGGGTGCGGATCTTCCCAGCGAATCGAAAGAGTTTCGTTCACCTGAAGATTCTGGCAAGCCTCGACGCACCGGCCGCAGAGGATGCACTGCTGCGGATCGTACCTGTAGAAGGGATTCGTGTTGTCGACTTCGTACGGCTTCGGCTGATACGGAATGCGCTGATGTTCGACGGCGAGCAATTTTGTGGCGTTGTGGACCGCGCAATTTCCGTTGTTGTTGTCGCAGACCGTGCAATAGAGAAGATGATTGCTCAGAATGCGGTCAAAGGCTTCCCGCTGGGCGGCGTTCGCGCGAGCGGATCTCGTCGCAATCTTCATTCCCGCGGAAACCATCGTTCCGCAGGCTCTCACGAGCTTGCCGTCCACTTCCACCATGCAGGTGTCGCATGTTTGAATCGGGCCAAGCTGCTGGTGATAGCAAACGTGAGGGACGTTGGCTTCGATGCGATTGACGAGGTCGATCAGGAGCTCGTCAGAATTGGCTTGCCGGGCCAAACCATCAATCGTTACAGTCAGCATCGTCGTGTCTCCGCAGTCCGTGCACCGCGAGCGCAAGCCTGGCGATTCCAGCAACTTCGCGCCCCTCAGTTTAACCCGTCCAGGACTTACAATCTGCTCATCCTGTAGCACGAAGCCGGGTTCGAGTTGTCATTGATTCCAGCATGTCCAAGAAATCACAGAATTGCTATTATTGAATCTTGCTGGCGCGAAATAAAGACGTCGTTCGACCGGCACAATGATAGACGGAGGAAAGGCCGTGAAGGGAACCTTACGTATCGCATCCTTTGCCCTGTTGGGCTTGGCCATTCTGCTTGCATGGCGATGGCTTAGTACCCACGACGCGAGATTCTATATTGACCTCGCAACGACCGCATTCGCGAAAACGGATCCACTGAAGGCGCCTCCGCCGACGCCGCCATTCACCGATTTTCGGTACGAAAATCCCGGGACCGTCCACAAGATCCGCGTTCACGATCTGCCCGAGCCGTACGCCACAAACTCGGCGAACAATAGAGCTCAAGTTGTGGCTCGCCCCGCGAACGCGTGGCCGAAAGCTCCCGCTGGTTTCGCGGTGCAGCAATACGCAACCGGGCTCGACAATCCGCGTCTGATCCGCACTGCTCCCAACGGCGATTTCTTTCTGGCAGAGCCAGGTCCTGGCGATATTTTGGTCTTCCGCGGAATCAACTCGGACGGCAAGCCCGAGCACACGGAAGTCTTTGCGACTGACTTGAAGGAGCCGTACGGCATCGCCTTCTATCCTCCAGGAAACGATCCGCAGTGGCTATACATTGGAAACACAAATTCGGTCGTGCGTTTTCCGTACCAGAACGGCGATCTAAAAGCGCGGGGCCCGCAGCAACACATTACGGATCTTCCCGCTGGTAGCGGCCACGGGACGCGAGACATCCGGTTCTCGCTGGATGGCAAAGAAATGTTTGTCGCCGTCGGCTCCGGTTCAAATGTCGACGACCCCGATACCACCCCAGCCGAAAAAAATCGCGCCGACATTCTGGAGTTCAATCCCGATGGTTCGGGAATGCGCATTTACGCCTACGGCATCCGCAACGCCGGAGGAGGTATGGAGATTAATCCGACGACCGGCGAGCTGTGGTGCTCGGTGAACGAGCGCGATGGTCTCGGCGACAACCTCGTCCCCGACTACATCACGCACGTGCAGGACGGCGGTTTCTACGGTTGGCCGTGGTGGTATATGGGCGGGCATCAGGATCCCCGCCACAAAGGAAGACATCCGGAGCTGAAGGACAAGGTGATTACTCCGGACGTCTTGTTGCAACCACACAACGCATCGCTCGAAATCACTTTTTATGAGGGAAAGCAGTTCCCGGCCGAGTATGAGGGCGACATCTTCGCGTCCGAACATGGCTCGTGGAACAAGGCCGTGCGAGTTGGCTACGAATTGATTCGCGTGCCTTTGCATCAGACCGGACACGCGAGCGGCGAGTACGAAGACTTTCTCACCGGCTTCGTGACCGAGGATGGGAACGTCTGGGGTCGGCCCGTCGGCGTCGCCGTCGCTCAAGACGGCTCGCTGCTTGTGACCGACGATGCCTCGAACTCGATCTGGCGAATCAGCTATACGGGGAAATAAATAATGACTCTGCGGAACGCCCGCTGCGCTCCTCACAGAGATCCGGCGCCAATTCAGCGGCAGGATCGCGTCAGAGAATTGCGAAGCCTTCTGCGCATGCAGGCTTGGCGCCCACAGGCTCTTCAAAATATTTGACGAGCTGTTGAGCGGCGTTCTTGCCAAGCTCAATCTTCATTTTTTCACCCTAGCCCACGGCCGAGCTGGAAACTACAAATAAATCCACCGGCGGCATATGGCGAGCAAATCGCATCAAACAAGATGGCCGCCCGCCGCGAGCAATTCAACAGAATTTGAGATGGCTCCGCGGTGTGTCAAACAGAGGATCTTCGTTTTGACTCTGAGCAAGCGTTTTGAACTTTGCGCCACATTCCCTGATTTGGAGGAGTGGAAGGGCAATGATAACGGAGAACACCAGTCATTTCGCTGTCAGCAAATCGTTTTTTCGCTGTTTCCATCTACTCATCGTTCTGCTCGTTGGAACCGGCGCCGCCCATGCGGATACAGCTGCCTTCGATTTGTCCGGACCTCGCGTGGAGATGAGAGTCACGCGAAACGGCAAAACATTGCCGATTTCAGCCGTAGCCAATCTTCAGCCGGGCGATCGGCTCTGGATTCATCCCGATCTTCCCGACGGCCAATCGGTACATTACTTGCTGATCGTAGCGTTTCTCCGCGGCTCGACGAACCCGCCACCGGAGAATTGGTTTACAAGATTGGAAACGTGGACCAAACAAGCGCGCGAGGAAGGGATTGTCGTCACGGTTCCGGAGGAAGCACAGCAGGCGTTACTGTTTTTGGCTCCGGAAACCGGGGGAGATTTCGGCACTTTGCGTTCCGCCGTGCGTGGCAGACCAGGAGTTTTTGTCCGGGCATCGCAGGATCTGAACCAAGCCAGCCTGGATCGCTCCCGGCTCGCGAAATACCTCAGCGAGATTCGCGAAACTTCCGACTCGGATCCGAAGGAGCTTCAGGCGCGCTCCGTTCTTCTGGCCCGGACGTTGAACATTAAGGTCGATCCAGCGTGCTTCAGCAAACCCGAGGAGGAGCAAGCATCGTGTCTGACGCAAAATTCCGATCAGCTCATCCTGAACGATGGGCACAGCCAATCCATGGTAGCCGCTCTCACCTCGGGCCCCTCTTCTGACTTGATCGGATCGCTCAGCGCGGCGCCGCTCGCGGGCGGAGGATTCTACAGCCCCTCTGTCGGAGCCGTGGTCGACATAACGCGAATTCTCAGCAATATCCATACGGCGGAATATCAATATATTCCGGCGCTGGCGCTGCCGAAGCAGGACCAACTGAACCTCAAGTTGAATAATCCTCCTTCGTTTCACAATCCGAAGTCGGTCATCGTGGTGGGTTTGCCGGCTGTCGAAGCCGCGCAACTCCCTCCGCTGCGTCCGGTCAACACTGAGGAAGTTTTCTGCCTGCAGATGCCGTCTCTGGTCCTACCCGTCGAGGGTGCTCCGTTGGTGTTCTCAACGGATATCGCGCATGAATTTACGCTCCATCTTCAGAGCAAATCAGGAAGCAGCATAGATCTGCCCGCGAAACCGGACGCCGCACGCGGCGGATTCCTGATCGACGCCCACGCGCTTTCCGCCGGCAAGTTGGATTCGCAGGTCGGCGGCATGTTGCGCGGCCACTGGGGATTTGAAACCTTCGACGGACCCAGTTTTCATTTGCAAACCGCGCAGCCGGCCAAATGGACGATTCCCTCTACGGATCGGAGCGCCCTCATCGTGGGCCGCGATGATGCACTCCACTTGCAGTCCGACTGCGCGGCC
Source organism: uncultured Acidobacteriota bacterium (assembly GCA_963771905.1). GTDB lineage: Bacteria > Acidobacteriota > Terriglobia > Acidiferrales > UBA7541 > Palsa-147. The sequence goes on along the minus strand of CAVYVI010000009.1, from coordinate 331,780 downwards.
TGCGTCTCACAAGTTACCGCGCAGGACGACAAGGAAAAAAATCTCAACGCAACCTGGAAGCTTCTCAAGCCGGATGAATTGGAGGTGCAAGTCCCTCTGAAAGACGAAGCTGCCGGCCCCGTTAAAATCATGGTGAAACAATTCGGGTTGGCGCAGCCGGACGAACTCCCTTTGCACGCCTATGCCGAAGCAGCCCATTTGGATCGCTTTACGATCAACGCCGGCGATCAGCAGGGAATTCTCAGAGGAACGCGATTGGACGAGGTCGACGCCTTCGAATTGAATGGCATTCATTTCGTCCCGGCGAAATTGACGCGCGCCGATCAGACAGACGAGCTCGACCTGTCAACTCCCAATCCCGCGCCGGCCGCTGCGCTGCAATCCGACGAAAAGCTGATGGCCCATGTCGCTCTCAAAGACGGCCGCGTCCTGGATCTGCAAACGACGGTTGAACCGCCGCGTCCAAAGGTAACTCTGATCAGCAAGAGCATACAGCCGGGACCTACGCCCTCGGCGATCCGCCTCGGGAATCACGATGAGCTTCCGCAGGATGGCCGAATCTCGTTCTTCTTGAAAACGGAGATCCCTGAAAATTTTCAGCGCTCCGAAAAAATCGAAGTCGCGACCGCGGATGACCCATCTGGCGTCGTCCTGAGTCTGGCGGATGGAAATCTAATGCTGCAGGATTCCAAAACAGTCCTCGCTGTACTGGATCCACTCAAGAGCTTTGGACCGTCGGCATTCGGCGCGCTCCGATTTCGAGCGGTGGGAGCGGATGGCGGAAAGGGGGACTGGCAACCGCTCGCGAACCTCGTGCGTCTTCCGTCGCTCAAAGAGATTCGCTGCCCGGACAGCCCGGACCAGCAATGCAAACTGAGCGGAACGAATTTGTTCCTGATCGATTCCGTCGCCTCCGATTCCCAGTTCACTCACACCATCTCCGTTCCCGCTGGCTCTGTCGATTCCACGCTCACGGTTCCGCGTCCCAACGGCACGCTCCTATACATCAAGCTCCGGGACGATTCGTCAACGGTAGACGCCGTGGTCCTTCCGGTATTGCCCGAGTAGAAATGAATTACGACGCTGTAGGCCGACAAGGATTTCACGAAGTAGAGCTTCCGAAAATCGGCGCGGCTCGAAGCTCAGATCGGGGAACCGGCTGGGATCGCGCTGCGCCGCTTCGATCGGAAGCCCCTCGTCCGCTTCGTGTTCGGGCTCGACCGTGCGATGGCCTTCAACCGGTTCTCCGCCAGATGCGCTTTCGATAACATAATCCGATGGGAGAGAAAAAGGTTACGGTGGAATTGCAGGTTGTGGACTACACCCTGAATTGAGGTCGATGATCAGCGGATCATTCGTTCGAGAAGTTGATGGACGGCATACAGCGCGGTGGGCCAGAACGTCGCGGCGACGCAGCCGCCCGCAATCAGAAGCATCGCGCCTCCAAGAACGTGCCTCGCAAAATGCGATTCCTGAAGCGTGGTTGGCGGGATACTCGACGGCTCCATCCGAAGCAAACGGTTCACCCGGTCGGAAAGATTGCTTTCGTCAACGAGTGAGGCCGCCAAGGGTAAACGGAGCGCTGCGCCCAACCGCGCCACTCGAATCAGCGCGCCGGCGAGCGAAAGTGCCACTCGCGGATCCCCTCCCGTTGCATCGTCGTCTGCGGCCCACTCTGAAAGTCTCGCCCAGCCGTGCTCCAAAGCTGCGAAGCACCGTGAAAATGGCATCACCTCGGGCGCGAGCAAAAGGAAAAGACGTTTGAGGTTATCGCGAGAAAGTCGATGGGCTCCTTCATGCCGCAGCGCAGCGTCAAGCTCCTCCGCCGAGAGGGCGAGTTGCACCGCGCGGGAGAAAATGACGCGCGGAGAGACGATGCCCGCCAACGCGAAGATCGGAGGGCCGGCGGGAAGCACGGAAACCGGCGAAGTCTGCCCGGGTATGCAGGTTGTTTGCCCCGCGGCTCGAGCATGACGCGCATAGAAAACGGAGCGAACCACGGCGTAAGAACTCCGGAACATTGCGATCACCCAGATCGCAAGTCCGAGAAGCGCCGCCCCAGTGCAAAACAGGCTCACTCTTTCTGCATATTCCTGCGGCTCAAAGAGTAAGAAACTCGGAACGCACAAACCGAGCACGGAGATTAGCGCAAAGCAAACCGGAAAGACACGAAGGATGAAAAGGAAGCGAGCGCCGAGGCGAGGACTCATGTTTTCCGCCACACGAATCGCCGCGGGCGCAGCCGGGCGCATGGCTATACCCAACGCTCCGTGAACCAGAAAAAACAACCCCGAGCAAAACACGAATAGTTTCAATGTGTAAGGCAGGATCATTTACGCCCTCGCCGCGAAATCTCCAGACGCCTCTCCTGGATCTTCCTTTCGAGCGCTTCGAGAAGCTCCTCATCGTGCTGGCCAACCGCGTCCACCAGCGATGAAACCAGCAAATCACGGGAAGGCTGCGGCCCATCGAGATACGCCGCCACCAAATCTCCGGCTCTGCCGTGCTCCCACTCCTGCCGCGATAACCTCGGCGAATACAGAAACGCCCGGCCCGATTTACGCCGATCCAGAAAGAGCTTCTTGAAGAGGCGTTCGAGGGTGGTCATCACGGTCGTATAGGCGAGCGGCCTGCGCAGGCGTTTGCAGACATCGCGGACGCTGCTTTCGCCCGCCGCCCATAGAATTTCCATGACGCTGATTTCAAGGGGGCCCAGCGCTGAGTCCGCGACTCCCCGGCCGCGCTGATTCGTCCGGCTTTTCAAGAGGCGGAACATCTTCGCAGTCGCAATCCTATCAAACGTCGCGCAAAAATAAAAAAAAGATGGGTCAGCGAGGCGTCCACTGCGGATGGCTGGTGAACAACCCATTCACGAAGCCAATTTGGTAAACGAGGAAAATCCCAAACGCTACGCTGATTAGGCCGGAAGCAACGCGCAACCCTCGATTGAGCCGCGAAAATCGTTTGTCTGCGTAGGCAAACGGCAGCACCATCGCTCCCGTAATCAGCATCATTCCTGCAATCGTTCCGACCCCAAACACGAGGAGGTACGCAACCGCCCATTTCGGATTTCGGATCGTGGTTAAAACCAGCAGCGCGACCGCGGCCGAGCCGGCAAGGCCGTGGACAAGTCCCACGACGAGAGGCCGCACCACTTGATAGAAACCTAACCGGCCGAAATGGCGATCGAACCAGCCCAGCGGCGTTTGCATGTCTGCATGCGGATGCGCTTCGGGATCATGTTGGTGCGGATGAGTGTGAATGTAATCGCCATGACTATGTGGATGAGAATGACCTGGCGCCGGTATTCCACCATCCGGAGAAAACGTGTTGGTAATCCATTGAAGCATGCCGGTCAGGTTCAGGACGCCCAGGAGAATCAGCATCAATCCGACGGAAAACTCCATCGAAAGGCCGATGCGCGTTGGAATCACCCAGCCAAACAGAATTATTCCGCTTCCTACCATGAGTATTGTGAGCGTGTGGCCCACGCCCCAGAATCCGCCAATGAGCGCGGCATGGCTGATCTTTTTGTATCGTGCGACGATGGTTGTAACCGCAATGACGTGGTCGGGATCGGTGGCGTGCCTCATTCCGAGGAAGAAGCCGAGCGCGATGATGGAAAGTAGACCGATCATTTTTGTGCAGTGCGCTTGTCCTGCTCTCTCGATTCACTCTTGAGCCGGGCGCCGCTAAGCGCCGGCACCTTGAGACGCCGCCACGACGCGAGCGACCGTGCGGCGCGATCGCAGGAATTCCAAAAGCTCTTCCATGCCTGCGCCGGACTTTGCCGATACGTCGAGAATGGTCATCCCAGGCCGCACCGCCTGAATGTTGCCATTCGCAACAATAGGATTGAATTCGACTGCGGCCGCCAAGTCAATCTTTGTGATCACTGCGACGTCGGCGTTGTTGAATATTGTGGGGTATTTGAGCGGCTTGTCCTCACCTTCCGTCACCGACATGAGAACCAGCCGAAGATCCTCGCCGAGATCGTAGGACGATGGACAGACAAGATTGCCCACATTTTCAATAAACAGAAAGTCCAATTCGTCGAGTCTCCATCCTTCGAGCGCGTTTTGAACCATCGCGGCTTCGAGGTGGCACACGGTTCCCGTAATGATCTGCTTCACCGGAGCCTCGCTGCGTGCGAGCCGCGCGGCATCATTTTCCGTGGCGAGATCGCCGACCAGCGCGGCCACGCGAAATTGTTGCCGAAGCAAAGTCAGCGTCTTTTCGAGGAGCGCTGTTTTCCCCGCGCCCGGGCTCGACACCAGGCTCACAACAAACACTCCCGCATCGTGAAATCTCTGCCGAAGCGCGCGGGCCACGACATCGTTCTGCCTCAAGACGTTCTGTCTCACCTCGATCATGCGAGTGTTCGAGCTCACTCTTCCACCTCCAGGGCCACAACCAGAAGCTCTTTGCCCTGCACGACATCGCCTGTCGGAGTGCCGCACTCTGAGCAGCAAAACATTTGCGTGGAATGAACCGGCCGCCGACCATCACACTGCCGGCAAAAAACCAGCACCGGAACTTCTTCGACGACCAGCCGCGATCCCTCGAGCGGCGTATCCTCACACGCCACTTCGTATGATGCCAGCAGCGCATCTTTCACAACGCCGGACAGCAGTCCCAGGCGAAGGTGAACAGCCCTGATCTGCACACCGCCTCGGCGGTCCGCTTCTTCCTGGGCCAGATCCACGATGCTCATCGCGATGGAAAGTTCATGCATGGCTGCTTTAGAGAGAAACCGTCTCCTTCGAATTTGCTGGTGCAGTGGAATCGAATTGGCCGAACGACGCCAGCGCCGCTTGTCCCAGGCTGATGCCTCCGTCGTTTGCCGGAACAGCATGGTTCGTCCAAACCTGAAAAGGCGTCGAATCGAGCAACGACTTCAAATCCTCGAGGAGAAGTTCATTTTGAAAAACTCCTCCCGAAAGCACAATCGTATCCGTCTTGCTGGCACGGCAGAGCGCAGTTACTGCGTTGAAAAGTCCCTGCGCGATTCCTCGTTGAAATGCACGCGCGCATTCGCTTGCATCGCGCTCCAGGAAACGATCCCGCGCCAAACTCGCCAGCAACGGACGGAAGTCGAGGTCGCCGGCTGTGAACGGAAATGAGTATGGCTCGACAGGCGAAGCGCTGCGAGCCAATTGCTCGAGCCACATCGCGGCCTGCCCTTCGAAACTCGTTTCCCTTTTGAAGCCAAGCAACGCGGCCGCGACGTCAAAGAGGCGGCCCGTCGAACTCGTCGTGAAGGTTCTCACTCCCTTGCAGATCAACTCGACCGCGTTCAGGTAACGCTCGGGAAAATCGAAAGGAGGAGAAGTTACGTCCGGTAAGTCGTCGAGTTGCGCCAGAAAACCGGCCGCCGCTTGAACTGGATGACGCGCCGCCGCATCGCCGCCCGCGAGCAACGCGCGGCGAAGATGAGCGACGCGCTCAAATCCTTCGCAGACGCTGCCGACAAAAATTTCGCCGCCCCAGATTGTGCCGTCGTCTCCATAGCCCGTGCCGTCGAAACTCACGCCGACGACGCACTTCTGCCATTCGCCGCGTTCCGCGAGGACGGAGGCGAGATGCGCGCGGTGGTGTTGGACGCTTCGTCTCTCGGGAGATGAAAGTGCGGCCGCATGCGCCGTGGATGCATATTGCGGATGGCAATCGTGAACCACGAGCAATTCCTCCCAGCGAACTTCGTACATCGAAACCAAGTCTTCGATCGTTTGCTGATGGGCTTGAAGCGACTGGAAGTGCTCCAGGTCTCCGATGTGCTGGCTCACGAATGCCTGGCCATCGACGACCAGAGTAATCGTGTTCTTCAAATCCGCGCCCACGGCCAGGATCGGCTGCCTGGAAGGGAAAACAGCAACCGCGCTCGGTGCGTACCCGCGAGCTCTGCGAAGGATTGCTGGGCCAAAAACTCCGGCGCGCGCGATCGAATCATCCACGCGCCGTGCGATCGGGCGCTCGCCGATGAGGAAAGCATCCGCGATGCCGGATAGCCGCTCCAACGCATCGGCATCGTCGAAAGCAATCGGCTCGCTCGAGCGATTCGCGCTCGTCATGACGAGAATTTCCGGAGCGCCGGCCGCGAAGAGAAGATGATGAAGCGGAGTGTAGGGCAACATCAATCCGAGTTCATGATTGCTGGGAGCCACGCCGGCCAGGCTCATCTTTGCGGCTGCGATCACGATGGGCCTGGCCGCCGACGTTACAAGCGCTTCTGCTTCCGCAGAAAACCAGACGAGGTCTCGCGCGGCCTCTATGCTTTTTGCCATCAAAGCAAATGGCTTCTCTTTGCGATACTTCCGGTTTCTTAGTGCCTGAACGGCGTCTGCGTTTCTGGCATCGCACGCGAGGTGGTATCCGCCCAGTCCCTTGACGGCGAGGATTTTACCCGCCCGCAACATCTCCGCAGCGCTGCGGATGCTCTGTTCGTTGCCAAAAACCGTGTTTTCGCTGCTTCGCAGACTGAATTCCGGCCCACACTTGGAGCAGCAAACGGGCTGTGCGTGAAAGCGTCGATTGCTCGGATCGCTGTATTCGCCCGCGCAGTATTCATCGAGCGGCCAGGCTTGCATCGTCGTGTTCGAACGGTCGTAGGGCAAGCCTAGAATCACGGTGTACCGCGGGCCGCAATTCGTGCAATTGATGTAGGGATACAAATACCGGTTGTCACTCGGATCAAACAGCTCGCGGAGGCAATCTTTGCAGACGGGCAAGTCCGGTGAAATGCGAACCGACGGCCGCTCGTTCCTCTGGCTTTCTCGAATCGTAAATTCGTTGCAGCCAACGGGCTCGGAGACCTGGACTTGAATATCGGTGATTTGCGCGGCGGGAGGCGGTTCGGTCTTGAGCGCGTGGACAAATGCATTCAGGCTTTGATCGGCGCCTTCGAGAAAAATCTCAACGCCTTCCTCGCCATTAAGGACCCAGCCTGACAGCGTGTTCGCGCGCGCCAATCGAAACACGAACGGGCGAAATCCCACTCCCTGGACTACGCCGCGGATTTTGATCGAACACGCGCTCGACATATGCGATTACTCCACGCTCACGACGCAACCGCGCCCTTGCCAGCCGATCTGAATTACCTTGTCGCCTTCGACGAGGATGGGAACGGTGCGCTGGCCGTTTGCGAGAGAGCGCAGTCGCTGGCGAGCGGCGAGATCGTTCTCGACGTCGTATTCGACGAATTCGGCACCGCGCCATTCGAGCCACTCACGCATTTCCTGCGTGTACGGGCAACTTTTTGTGCCGAAGAGTTCAAGAATCGCCACGGCCCAAAACCTCCAACGCCTCGCGGATGACGTGGTAGACCGAGGCTTGAATTTCCTGAATGCGTGGAATGTAATCGGAACGAACGATCAGTGGGAAATCAGCCAGTCCTCGCCGCTTAGCTTCTCCGCCATCGTAGCCGAGCAGTGCCACCGTCAGCAGCTTGCGTTTCCGGGCCTCTTCGAGCGCCATGATGATGTTCCTCGATCCGCCGCTGGTGGAAATGGCGATGGCGACATCATCCGGCTGAGCTTGCGCGATCATCTGCCGAAGAAAAATGACCTCCGTGCCGACGTCATTGGCGATCGCGGTGATATTGGCGGGTTCGAGCGCGAGCGAAACCGCGGGAATTGGCTTCCAACCCATGGGCGGCGCAATGCAATCGATGGCCCAATCGTTGGCGTCGGTGGCCGAGCCACCATTACCAAAGATAATCAGCTTGCCGCCGCGACGAATGCGCTCCGAAATGGCGGAAGCGGCGTTGCTGATTTGCTCCGCTTCCTCACGAGCCACTTGCGCTCGCAGTCTTGCGTCATCGGCAACTTTCATAAGGATCGAGTTCGCGACCTCCGCGGTGACATCGCCGGTGAGCTGCTTCTCGCGGCCGAGGAACGGGTAGAGAAATTCGGCCTCACCGACGTCGTGGCCGAGTTCGCGATGCTCGAAGAAGACGTGCACCGTCTCCCAGAGTGTGTGATAGAGGACCTCGACCAATTCCTGCTGGATGAAGGGATCGGCATTAGCGGGCGGAATCGCGTAAGAACCCTCGAGACCGGGAAAAGCGAACGTCATCGCTTCGCGAGCGTGCGCCATATCCAAGGCGGCCCAAATCTCCGGGTCACCTTCTGGCGGCCCGAAACCCATGACCATGTCGTCGGGACGGAGAATCGCGTCGAGCCACGGCCGGAAGAGCATGGAGAGATCGAGTGCGGGAAGCGCGCGCTTGCCTACAATGACGGGATGGACGAATTCGACGGAGACGTGCTGGGCGTCAGTCGCGTATGGCCCTTGTCCGAAAGCGAGTAAGCGGCCGCCGCGCAGAAAACGGTCGGACATTTCGCGGCATGCTTCCGCGAGTCGATGGGCCTCTTTGGTGAAGAAAGAATCCAAAATCTGGTTTCGCGCCAGAAGGCGCTGTTCAATTTGCGCGGCAAGCTGGCACTTGGTGGACATTTTCCTTTTTTGCGTCCGGCCTCGGGCGTTCCATTCAGCATATTCGGGGCAGAGGATCGCCGACAAGCATATCCACGATCCGGCTGCCGCCATAGAGAGTCGTCACCAGGACCGAGCCAGCCGGTTGTTCGCGGATTTCACCGATCATACGCGCTTCTTCGCCGCCTGGTACTTGCTGCAACGCCTTCAGCGCCACTTCAGCAAGCTCCGGCGCTACCACGGCGAGAAACTGTCCTTCATTCGCGATGTGGAGCGGATCCAGACCCAAGAGTTCGCAAGCTCCGCGGACGGCGTCGTGGACCGGAATGCTGTCTTCAAACAAAATGACGCCGAGTCCACAATCACGAGCGAGCTCGTTGAGAGAAGTGGCTACGCCACCGCGCGTGGGATCGCGCATCCAGCGAACGCCGGAACCGGCGGCCTGCACGACAGCATGAACCAGAGGAAAGACGGGGCGCGTGTCGGACCGGAGATCGCCTTCCATGTCGAGTTCGCCGCGAGCGAGCAAAATCGTGATTCCGTGATCGCCGATCGGACCGGAGAGCAAAACTCGATCGCCGGGACGCACGGACTGAGGATTGATCTCGACTCCCGGCAGCGCGGCACCGAGGCCCGTGGTCGTGATGTACATGCTATCGGCCTTGCCGTGCTCGACAACTTTCGTGTCTCCGCCGGAGATTTTCACTCCGGCTTCCTGCGCGGCATTGGCCATGGCCTGAATTTCAGCTTGCAGGACATCGGTGCGCAACCCGGCCTCGAGGATGAAAGTGACGACCATCGCTTCGGGTCTCGCGCCAGAAACCGCCAAATCGTTGACGGTTCCATTGACCGCAAGTTCTCCAATGGAGCCGCCGGGAAAAACCAACGGCTTTACGACGAAACTATCCGTCGTCACGGCCATCCGCGCACCGTTGATTCGCAAATGAGCGGCATCGCCGAGTGGTTCGGGCGATGCGCCGAAGAGGAGGGGAGCAAAAAGTCCTTCGACGAGACGCCGGCTGGCCTTTCCGCCAGCGCCATGCGCCATTTCGATTTGAGGCTCGCGAAAACAGATCTTGGGAGCAGCACTCCCGAGCGTAGCCTCGCCGCTCACGCCGGCGAGCTGAGACTCGTCAACAGGGCGGCCTTCCGATGTTCGTAGCTGTAGTAAGCGGCGCATGATCCTTCCGACGACACCATCAGCGCTCCCACCGGATTTTCCGGTGTGCATTCCTTGCCAAATAATTTACATTGCGCGGGTTTCAATACGCCTTTCAGCACCTCTCCACACTGCGCGGCCTTCGGATCGGTGACGCGAATTCCCGGCACTTGGAATCGCTGTTCGGAGTCCCACTCGGCGTACTGCTCGCGGATGCGAAGAGCCGACTGCGAGATGAAGCCCAAGCCGCGCCATTCGAAATACGGGCGAAGCTGGAAAGTTTCGGCCATGGCTCTCAGCGCCGCGCGATTTCCTTCCCACGGAACGACTCGCTTGTACTGGTTTTCGACTTTCGCTTCACCATTCCGCAGTTGCGTTAGAAGCATCACGATCGATTGGAGAAGATCGAGCGGTTCAAAACCGCACACGACGATTGGTTTGCGCTCGTTCTGGGCGATCCACTCGTAAGGCCTGCAGCCGATCACCGTGGAGACGTGACCCGGCCCTATGAAACCATCGAGGCGCATGTCGGGAGAATCCAGAATCGCACGGATCGCCGGGATAATCGTGACGTGATTGCAGAAAACTGAAAAATTATGAATGTCTTCGGCTTTCGCTCGCTGCAAGGTCAACGCGGTGGAAGGAGCGGTGGTCTCGAAGCCGATCGCAAAGAACATCACGTGCTTCTGAGGATTCATTTTGGCGAGCTTGATGGCATCGGACGGTGAATAGACGATGCGCACGTCCATGCCTCGCGCCTTGTGCTCGAGCGGGCTGCCGTTGGTTCCGGGAACCCTCATCATGTCGCCAAACGCGGCGAAAATCACATCCGGCTGCGCCGCAACCGATAACGCGTCGTCAATGCGTCCCATGGGAAGAACGCAAACCGGGCAACCGGGTCCATGAATCAATTCGATATTCGCTGGGAGAACATCTTTCAATCCGAAACGATAGATGGCGTGGGTGTGTCCGCCGCAAACTTCCATCAGCCTGTAATGCCGATTGGGATCGGCCAGGCGGCGAATCTCTTCGGCGGCCTTGTTGATCAGTTCTGGATCGCGAAATTCGTCCACATATTTCATATTCGATCCTCGAAAAAAAGCTACGACGCCTGCTTATCTTCGCTCTCTTCCAACCCGTATCCTCGCACTTCCTGAGCGGCCGCTTCGCTCTCACCCAGCATTTCGAGCGTCCGCATTTGATCGAGCGCATCCACTTCGCTGATTTTGCTCATCGCGAATCCCACGTGGATCAGAACCCAGTCCCCGGCCACCGGCGCGTCATCTTCGAGGAGCCCGAGGTCAACCCGGCGCCGCATGCCGACGACGTCGACGAGCGCGGAGTTCGGATTGTCGGAAGCAACCTCGATGATTTTTCCTGGTATCGCTAGACACATATGGCATCCTCCCGGCGGAATCTCGATTTTGTCGTCGGCGCCCATCGGCTTCATCCTTCTTGTTTTCGAGCCGTGACGTCAAAACTAATCTTCACTTCATCCTTCACTTTCAGAGTTCCTCCGGCCACGGACACGAGCTTGATCCCGTAATCGGTCTGTCGTAGCGAAAATTCTCCGTAGGCCCGAAGCGTGTCGCCCGTCACCACGACTTGCGCGTATATCGTCTCGCTGCGCGTGACTCCGTGCAACGCCAAAATGCCGGAAGCATTCACCGCGTGCGCGCCTTCGCCCATTTTATTTGCGGTGAGATGCGAGCTTTCGAAAACAATCTCCGGATAGATCGAGGTTTCGAGCACGTCCTGCTTCATTCCACTCTCGATCTCGGTGCGATCCTTTTGGCTGATATCGTCCGTCACTCCTAGAGAGTCGGCTTGAACAGAGATCCGAACGGACGCTTGCTCGAGACTTCCGGGAACAAACGCTGCCTCGCCTGTATATCCTCGAATAGCGAAAGTTGGATTGTGACCCAGCGATGAGAACAATCCGGTGGCAAATGCGCGCACCGTGAAGCGGCTCATTCCCGCATCGATCCGGTAATGCGGCAGAGTTTCCATAGCGGACATCTTGGCTCCCGTTGCTTCGGTCATGCGCCTACCCGCGTTTCTTCACCACGGTCGTATACCGTCACTTCGTCCGTCAGCTCGAGCGAAACGGGCTTGATCCTTTCGCGAATCGACGCTTCCCGAAACGCCGCCGGCACGAATCGTGATTCGCCGGGGACAGTCAAATCTTTTCGCGAATGTTCGTCTTACATGGCTCGCAGTTTGAAATACCGCTCAATGTCGGGAACGATGTCGGCCGCCATGTCTCCGATCCCGAGTTGCGCCAGGTATCGCTTGGCAACCGGACTGGTCAGTATCAGCCCGGCGCCAACCACTACGAGAGCCACGCCGCCGAGCATGAATAGGGTGTCCTTACTCGTGGAATTGTCCTGCTCGTCACGTTGAATTATCTCCATCGGCATTGGATCCTCTCCTCTCGGACTGTCTTTCAAAAATTTACTGAGGCCATTCCCCGTTTCGAATTCTCTCGACCAGAGATTCGACGAGCTTCGATGCTTCTTCCACCATCGCCGCAACAGGCTCGCTGAGGCCCATCTGGCCCTCTTCCGGCCCCAGTGTTGCCGGTTCACATCCAACCAGCAGGATCCGCTTCAGCTCTCCACCCATCGATTTCGCCATGCGAATCACGTTCATCGGATTCATGCTATGCGCATCGACCGAAGCTTGCTGCGCTTCGGGAGTATCGAGCGCGTTCAAATCCGGCTCGATCACGTAGAGGCTGCCCGGCTTCCCGCCGCGGGGGCACGCGTCCACCAGAATCGTCACATCGGAACCATCGAGCAGCGCGTACGCCAAATCGAAGCCCCGGATACCGAAGTCGATGGCTTTCACGCGCTCGGGCAATTTGCGGCTCCCCAACCGCTGCACGACTTCGACGCCAAAAGCGTCATCGCCGAGAAAGATATTTCCGATACCGGCGATCAGGATGCTCGGCGTTTGCGCTTTTGTGTCTTGCGCGGCTTCCTCCATCGGGAGCGGCTCCACTTCTTCCGGACCGAAGAAGAAGCGATGCCCGGGTTGCCGCATGATGCCTATGTCCCTGCCCGGATCATCGTCGGCGACAACGCACACATGAAATTTCCCCTCGTAGTCCTGCTCGATGGACTCGATCATCGCCGTCTTTCCGGCGAGGGCGATGTCCATCACGTCGCCACGCTTGCCGGGATGCAGGCGCACGCGGTCTCCCGGCTTTACCTGAACGCCCGCGATGCTTAGATTTCCCGCTGGAGCCTTGTCTTCCAGGAGCCGCCACTCCCATTCGTTCATTGCTTTTCCTCGTCCGCGGGACGCAAGCCTCGCAACACCCCATGCAGCTTCATGAAATGTTCCGGCGGCAGCATCTCGGTTCGTTCGAGAATCTGGCGCGCGCGCCCGTCGGCGTGACGCATTTCATTTTTCTCGTTTTCCGTCAGGGTCAGGATGCGCAGCGCGAGAATTTCGTCGATTTCGGTTCCGTCGAATAGATCGCCGGGACTTTCCGGTGCGATCTGCGGATAGTCATACAAAATGATCGGCGACGAAAGCATGGCGTCGCGCTGTCCTTCTTCGCCGGCCAGAACCGGCCATGTCCCGACGTTCGCGCATCCGGAAGTAATTTCCTTCAGCGAATCCGGAGGATCGAAAAGGGAAACGAACTCACCATCTTTGATTGCAAGGATGGTGTGCGCGGAGAGCAGCGATTGCATGAGAGCTTCGTCGCGGCTCGTGGAATTTGAATCTGTGGCCACTGTGGTATTCAATATACGAACCGTGATCTTGAATAGCCCGTCCTGGACGCACTGGGCGGCTACTTCGACTCTTCCCTCGATGGCTTCTTTCGTTCGTACGATGAATCCGGCAATGCGTCCATCGGCACCGCGCGCCGGTTCAAGCTCCCGTCCACCCGAAAAGGAAAAATCCAACGAGCGATGCACCGCAGGATCGTTGGTGAGTCCGAAGGAAGGGAGGAAGATCTCGCGTTCGATCGCTTCCTGCCAGGCTTGAAGAATTTGTTCTCCCACTTGCAGCGATTCAACAATCTGAAAATCCGGTTCTTGGCTGTTCCCGATGCTGGCTGGAAACTCATCGAGTGGCGTCTTCAGCTCGCCAATCGTTCGCGCGACAGCCTGCAGAAAGCGCACCTTGATGCTCAGCTCCGTCGAGGAGCTTCCCGTGGCAAGACATTCGGTTTGCATGAACCAGTTGTCCGCGCCGCTCTGCATTTCGCTGTATGTCTTGGGGTATACGACGCCGAAATTCCATCGCTGGCGGTTCTTCACCGACGACGGCCGGTAGGGATACAGCATGTAGCCTTCATACAGAACGGCGTTCGCGATGTCTTCCACAAGTTTCGCGTTCACAGCTGCACCGTTTCCTCGGTCCCTGCCAGGACGCGCTCGATCACTTGTTCCCACGTGGGAATTCCATGGCGGACTTTGTATTGATAAAGCCGGTCGAACACGTCCCGCCGCAAGTAAAGCCACGCGCTATTGGGATAGTAATGATCGATCAGGTCCTTCCAGGCTTTCAGCGGCAGCTTGAATTTCGCTTCTTTCTCCCAGGAAATCGGCGCTACTTGAAGATGGTCGTCCTTGTCCGGATAAAAAACGGTGCCGCTGAAAAGGAAATTGAGGGGCAAATCGCCGTCCGCGAGACCGTGGAAGTATTTAGTGGCCGCTACATTGAAATCGAATGTGCACGGCACCTGAAGATCCACGAGCGTCTCTTTCGCGAATGGCGGCACCACCACATTGGCGTGCGTCCACAACAAATTGCGCAGCGTTTGGCCCCAACGGTCCGGCTCGCCGAAGAGATCGAGAAGCCTTGACTGTTCCTCGCGGCTATAGTGCCGGCGCGTTACCTCAATTTGTATTTGCGCTCGAAGAACCACCGTGTGGATCGCTTCTTCGGCGCCGGCATTCGTGACGCGCAGCTTGAACGAAAGCAGCGGCACCGCGCCATACGGCACGGCCTGCGCTTCTTCGACCTGAAAATTCAATTCAGGCATTGAACGCCCCGCTGCCTGTTTCCGCTCGTTCCTTCAGGCTCGAGAAAAACTTGCCCACTTCACGCCAAACTTCGGTGCCGCCGGAAAGCCCATGCCAATGAAGGCGGATCAGGCCGACCAGCTTGTAACACTCGTCAATTGGAACCATGTAGTACTGCGCGGCGACGCCGCGTGTGGCGCCGACACGATTCGCCAGAAGCGCCTCGACGTCGGCTCCCATTTCACGAAGCGCCGGATTCTCCTGCTCGATATCGCCCCACGTCTCGAGCGAAAGCAGCGACTCCGTTGCTCCTGCGGGGCCCGGATAAAATGCCGACACTTTCCCCGACGCGCCGTTCCTGAAAAAGAACGCCATCTCGATGGGAAGCATCAAGCCATCCCATTGCGACTCGGTCATCTGGAATTGCGGAAGGAAGCGGATGCGCCGCGGCACTCGCTTGTATTTCGCGGAGCTCTGACCGCTGAAGAGAATGGCGCAGGCATCGCAAGCGCAAATTAATTTCCGGGCGGCAGGATCGATCAGGTGCTGATGCTCGGCAGGCAGTTCGGAACTGCACATTTCGCAGCACTCGACCGCCGGCCGCTTGCGGGCAAACTGGCGCAGCGCCGCAAACGCGCTGTCTTTTTGCGTCGGCGGTGAAAACGGCAGGCTCACATCCCACTCCGCTGGTCCTTCGAAAGCGGCAGCGCCACTCGCACCCGGCCGTTTTCTCTGAGCAACGGAACCGGCTCGAGATGAAGGCTATCCAGATCCACGCCGCGCCCGGCGCGTACGACATCGTAATGCTGGCGGCAGATGGGACACGCGAGAACCGTGCCTTCGAGGCGAGCGCCTCGGAGCGGCTGGCCGCAGCCGGGACACGCGTTGTTGTACGCATACAAGGTTTCTTCGAGCCGGCAGAAAAGCATGTCGCGGCCGCCAACTTCTTCCGTCCGCAGAGTTCCGGAAGGAATCGCGTCGAGACCGAACACGTCTTCCCAGCCGACTGAATCGCGTTCCGTTTTCGATTCGTGGCCATTGCCGCCCAATTGTGAAAGCGGCACAAACGCGAGGGCCGGCGACTCTTCCTGAATCGAACCCTCAACCTTGATCGCCGTCACGTCCGGTGCCGCCTCGTAAATCGCTTCCTCGACAGCCAGTTTGAGCGTAGCCGACGACGAAGGACAACCGTGGCAATTGCCCTCAAGGCGCAGCGTCACCGCTCCCGCAACGTCCACCCCTACGAGATTCACGTTGCCGCCGTGAGATTTCAAATAGGGACGCGTCTTTTCGAGCGCCTGCATCACGCGCGTCTCGAGACTATCCGGGTGAAGCCCGTAGAGCAGAAGCAGGCTTCGAACGAGTTCATCGCGCCCGAGCGCTTCGATAACGGATGGCCCCGAAGTCGTCGTCTGGTTGACGATTTCGAGCATCCTCTCGAGGCCCGCGCCATGAAGCTCCATCAGCAACTGCACCAACTCTCTCGCCGTTGCCGTCAGTGCGGGGTCGCTTGCTTTTTCGATCTGATGGACCAATGCCTCAATCGATTTCAACTGGCTTTGAACTTCATTCGATGCGGGCATGGACACCTTTCCCTGCGTCACCGGTCGAAGGCAAGATACAACTTCAACGCGTCCCTGGCCATGCAGGACCTGCCGGACGCCTTGCCTTCCTCCTCAGGGTTACCCTTCGGGCTGAAGACCAAACATCGGCGAATGGCGCGTCTCTAAAACCTTCCCATTGCCGAGATACATGTGCACGCCGCACGGCAGGCAGGGATCAAAACTGCGAACAGCGCGCATGATGTCGATGCCTTTGAATTTGTCGGGGCCATTCTCCTCGAAGATGGGCGTATTTTGAACCGCATCTTCGTACGGCCCCGGCGTTCCATAGACATCTCTTGGATTCGCGTTCCAGGGTGTGGGCGGATACGGGTGATAGTTGGCGATCTTGTGATCCTTGATCACCACATGGTGAGAGAGGACGCCGCGAACGGCTTCGTGGAAACCGCAGCCGATGGCGCTTTCAGGAACCTTGAAGTCCGTCCATGTTTTCGTCCGGCCCGCGTGCAATTCTTCCAGAGCCTTTTCGACGAAGTGCAGCGCTGCAGCGGCAGCATACGCTTGGAAGTACGTCCGGGCGCGATCGCGTTCGATGGCGTTGCTCCACTTGGGAATCTTCCACTCGAATTCAACTTCGGGAAGCGACATGGTTTTCGGCAAGTAGATTTTGACACTGTGGCCGGTGGCCTTTACGTATCCGATGTCCACGATGCCCGCAAGCGCCGTGGCCCAGAAGCGGGCGATTGGACCGCCGCCGGTATCGAGCGCCAGATGGTCTCCCGTGCGCTTATCGAGCCAGCGCGGCGACATCACCCACGTGTACTTGCCGCCGAAATCGCGTTTCTGCGGTCGAGGGATCGTCGTTTGATTCCACGGGTGATTTTGATCGACGGGATTCCCGAGTGGGTCCGTCTTGACGAACGTTTCCGAGTTCTTCCAATCGTCGTAGTACGAGCTGCCCAGCAGAATGCGAATGTTCAGATTGATGTCGACCAGGTCCGTGGTCACAAGCTTCCCGTCGACAACTACGCCGGGCGTGACAAACATCCCGCGGCCCCAATTGGTCATGTTCTTGTATGTGTAGTCGCAGACTGCCGGATTGTTGAACGAGCCCCAGCATGCCAGCAGAACCCGACGCCGGCCGACTTCTTCGTAACCTGGAAGCGCTTCGTAGAAGAAATCAAACAAGTCGTCATGAAGCGGAACAACTTTCTTCATGAACTCGACGTACTTCATGAGGCGAACCAGGTAATCGGTGAAGAGCTGAATCGTGGGAACGGTGCCAACGCCGCCGGGATAGAGGGTGGAAGGATGAACGTGCCGGCCTTCCATCAAACAGAACATTTCACGAGTCATGCGGCTCACCTGCAGAGCTTCGCGGTAGAACGCGCCCGTAAACGGATTCAGCGCCCGCATGATGTCCGCGATGGTCCGGAAGCCGTGAAGGTTCGCGTGAGGCGACATCGTCTTCTCGGCCTTCGCCAGCACGCTCGGATTCGTTTCCTTCACCATCTGTTCGCAGAAGTCCACGCCGACCAGATTGTCCTGAAAGATATTGTGGTCGAACATATATTCGGCGGCCTCGCCAAGATTCACGATCCATTCAGCGATTGCCGGGGGCCGGATTCCGAAGGCCATGTTCTGCGCATACGTCGCGCAGGTGGCATGGTTATCGCCGCAGATCCCGCAAATGCGGCTGGTAATGAAATGAGCGTCGCGCGGGTCCTTGCCCTTCATGAATATGCTGTAGCCGCGGAAGATCGATGACGTGCTGTGGCATTGCGCCACGCGACGGTTTTCAAAATCGATCTTGGTGAAAATTCCCAGGCTCCCGACAATCCTAGTGATGGGATCCCAGTTCATATCCACCAAATTCCGGGATTTCGTGGGGGTGTCCTTGGACACGCCGGTGATTGTGCTCATTTTCTCGGCTCCTTTCCGCTCTTAATACGACCGCGGGTGATAGCCCGTGGTGAGTTCGGCACGCGGGTGCCGCCACTTCGGTTCCTTGTTCACCGTCGTATTGGTCATGGAACGCAACGCGCGTATCGCGCGCCCGTAGACGCCAATCGCGCTCGAGGAAACTCTTGCGCCCGGTGGCTCATCCATGAACGGCATGAACTTGTCCGGGAAGCCCGGCATCGTGCAACCGATGCAGATTCCTCCCACGTTCGGGCAGCCGCCGATTCCGGCCATCCATCCGCGTTTGGGCACGTTGCAGTTGACCACAGGTCCCCAGCAACCCAACTTCACGATGCACTTTGGCGAGCCGTACTCCTCGGCAAAATCCCCTTGTTCGTAATAGCCGGCGCGATCGCAACCATCGTGGACCGTCTTCCCAAACAGCCAGGTAGGACGCAGTTGGTCATCGAGGGGAATCATCGGGGCGAGTCCTGAGACTTGATAGAGGAGGTACAACACGGTTTCCATGAAATTGTCCGGCTGCACCGGACATCCGGGTACGTTCACGATGGGCAGGCCAGCAACGGATTTCCAACCCCAGCCCAGATAGTCGGCGAGCCCCATGGCGCCCGTTGGGTTGCCGGACATCGCGTGAATGCCGCCATACGTGGCGCAAGTGCCGCACGCAATCACGGCCAACGCCTTCGGAGCCAGACGATCGATCCACTCAGTCGTGGTAATAGGTTGCCCCGTCTTCGAGTCGGTTCCAAGCGCCGCCCAATATCCTTCTTTCTTGATCTTTTCGTTCGGGATCGATCCCTCGACCACCAGCACAAAGGGATTGAGCTTGCCTTCCGCGGCCTGATACCAAAACTTCATGAACTCGTCGCCGTTTTCATACGCGAGGACCGGGTTATGCAAATGGACTTTGGGAAGTCCCGGTATCGCTCCCAATATCACGTCTTCAATGCTCGGCTGTGTCGCGGCGGTAATTGAAACGGAGTCGCCGTCGCAGCCCAGACCCGCTGTCATCCAAACAATGTGGACGTCGGAGACGGGTGAATCTCTCTGAGTTTTTCGACCGTAAGGAACTGCGTCTGCCATGGCTCGATTTCTCCTTTCCAGCCTCAAACCATTCTGGAGCGAGCGTGCTGCGCGATGCTTCCGTCGAGAAGCGGCCCTCAGTTATCGATACAGAATTTCCTGCTTGCTAGGAAATGCAAACCCTGAAGATCGGACGGATGGATCCCAAGTTTTGCGGTTGAGGAATACAACAGAGAACAACAGTGGCTCAAGCGGGCGCTTGCTGTTTTCTCTATCGGGAACATCCCGATGGATGGCATCGGGGATTCCCCGATGCGCTAAGTTTTTGAGAACGTTCCACTTGGGAAATTTATCGAATTTACGAGGATCGGATTTGCACAGGCAGTGAAAACGAAGCGGCCCCCTTCCCCAAAAATCCGCTCATGCTCCCTTTTCATTCACGGACGATTCGATGGCATGCTGGACGAGTTCGCGGGCGTTTCGGAGTGACAGCTTCTCCTTGATGTGCGCCTGATAGGACTCAACCGTCTTCGTGCTGACGTGCAGTTCATCGGCGATCTGCCGCGTTCCATGTCCCGCGCCGATCAATCGGTAAACTTCGAGTTCCCGGTCGCTCAGCTTCGCGAGCGGATCGCGCGGCGAAATCGAGCCGTGCACAAATTGTTGCAACATCCGCTTGGTCAAACGATCGCTCAGGTAAACATCTCCGCGTAGAATGTGGCGAATCGCGGTGAGCACTTTATCCGTTGCTTCCTGCTTCATGATGTAGCCGTTCGCCCCGGCGCGCAGCGCCCGCTCCGCATACGTAGTTTCGTCATGCATCGAAAGTATAAGCACGGGCAAATTCGGATACTTGGCGCGAAGCGTCTTGAGCAGTTCCAGCCCGTCCGGACCATCGAGCGAAATGTCGAGCACCACAAAATCCGGCACCGAGTCACGGATCGCCTGCAGGGCCGATGTTGCGCCCTCCGCCTCGCCGCAAACCATCAGATCCGGTTCCCGATTGATGAACAGTGCAAGCCCCTGCCGCACGATCGGGTGATCGTCGACAAGAAATACTTTGTATTTCGACGCCAACGCACTGACTGGGCTCTTGTTCATGGTAGGCCGTCCTTCAAGCGCCGCTTCGGAGCGGAAAGAGGCACAGCACTGTGGTTCCTCCGGTGAAGTTTTTCCGAACGTCGAGTGAACCTCCAATCATATTCGCGCGGTAGCTCATGATATTCAATCCCATTCCTGCGCGATTCGCGGGGATTTCTGAAATCCCTTCGCCGTCATCCTGAATCGAGAGCGTGCCTTCCCCATTTTCTGCGGACAAGCCGATGACCACGTGGTTGGGTTGTCCGTGCTTGATCGCGTTGTTCACGGCTTCCCGCGCGATATGGTAGAGGTGCGTCGCGACGTTCACGTCGTAGACCAGAACCGGCGCGCCGCATTCGAAGCGGCAAGTAATCCGGAAAAGATCCTGCATCTCTTCCGCATAGCGCGTTAGGGCCGACATCAAACCGTGCGCGTCGGATACGACCGGCAGAAGACCTCGCGAAAGTTCCCGCGTCTTGTTGATCGCTTCATTCACCAGCTTCACGATCTTTGCGGCATCGCCCAATTCCGGCAGCGATTGTTCGCACAGCTTGCTTTCCAGGACTTTGCTCATGAAGGCAATGCCGGTGAGATGCTGGCCCAGGCCATCGTGCAAATCTTCGCCGATTCGACGCTGCTCGCGCGCGCTCACTTCCAGGATCGCTTTTTCGAGGCGCTTGCGTCCGGTGATGTCGATTCCTGTGACGATCACGTGCGACGTCGCACCGTGCTTGCCGGCGAGAATCGTGCTCGACCACGTGATCAAGCGGGGATCCCCGTCCCGCGCCAGCCAGTACGTCTCATAGGTTCCCGGCAGTCCCGCGGAATCCGGCCGCTCAAATATCGCCTTGAAGCCATCCACTTCTTCCGCCATCAGGAACATATCCCACACATATTTTCCACGCACTTCCTCGAACGAGTATCCCGTCGTTTGTTCGCAGGTGCGGTTGAATCGAACGATTCGTCCCGCGGGATCGAGAACCACGATCAGCGCTCCGACGGTATCGAGAATCGCGGAGAGCACGTTGCGCTCGTCCTGCAGAGCTTCCTCCGCCTGCTTCAGCTCCGTGATATCGACGCCCACTCCGTGAATGAACCACGGCCGGCCGTCCTCCCGTCGGATCATCTCCGCTTCGCAATGGAACCATAGAACTCTTCCGTCGCGCGCCAGCACTCGATACGCGGACTTCAGCGGTTTGCCGGAAAGAAACATCTCCGCGGCTTCGGTGCTCCAGCGCTGCTTGTCGTCCGGATAAATCTGGTCGTACCAGCGCACGGGATCTTCCAGCCATTCGTCCTGCGAAAAGCCGAGTGCCGCTTCAATTTGCGGGCTGACGTAGGCTTCCCCGATTCCTTTGTCCAGGTAGGCCATGAAAACTACGGCAGGGATCTGTTCGACGAGGGCGCGGTATCTCGCTTCCACGCTGTGGGGCTGGTCAGTCGAATCCTCTTCGATCGCTGTCCGCCGGGACCGCTCGCCGGCCGGCTCCGTTGCGAGAAAACGGCTCTCCAAAAATACGTCCGCCAATTCCTTGAGAGTCGCTTCCGCGGCCATCACGCTGGAATTCGACTCGCGCGAAAGCAGCGACTCCGCGAATTCGCGCGTCCAGTCGTTATTCGTGATGGGATTTTCACTCATCCCGCAACTCCTGATGGACTGTTCATTCTGTGCGGCGTCTCCAGTTCGGCTCCCTATTCAGAGATGCTTGCGTGAATCGCCGCAGCGCATGAATCGCACGGCCATACGTCGCCACCGCGTTCGATGAAAGCAGCGAACCGGGAGGTTGGTTCATGAACGGCATGAACTTGTCAGGGAATCCGGGCATCGTGCAGCCGATGCAAATCCCGCCCACATTTGGACAGCCGCCGATTCCTCCCATCCAGCCGCGCTTCCCGACGTTGCATTGGACAACCGGCCCCCAGCAGCCCAGCTTCACGATGCATTGAATCGAGCCATATTCCGATGCAAATTCTGCCTGCTCGTAGTAGCCGCCCCGGTCGCATCCTTCATGGACGGTTTGACCGAATAGCCATGTGGGCCGCAGCGCGTCGTCAAGAGGAATCATCGGCGCTCTTCCGGCCACCATACTTAATAGATACAGAATCGTTTCGGTCATGTTGTCCGGCTGCACCGGACATCCCGGCACACACACGATCGGAACATTCGATTTCGATTTCCATTTCCATCCGAGGTAATCCGGGAGACCCATGCAACCCGTCGGGTTTCCTTCCATCGCATGGATGCCGCCATAGGTTGCGCACGTCCCGGCGGCGATCACCGCCCAGGCGTTCGGCGCCAGCCGGTCGATCCAATCGCAAGTGAGAATCGGCTGGCCCGTCTTCTGGTCCGTGCCGAACGTCGCCCAGTAGCCTTCCTTCTTGTTTTTTTCGTTCGGGATGGAGCCTTCGATGACCAGAATGAACGGCGCCAGCTTGCCTTCCGCCGCTTGATGAAACACCTGCATGAATTCTTCGCCGTTTTCGTACGCAAGAAATGGATTATGCAGTTTGATTTTGGGAACAAAAGGTAGCGCGCCGAAGACGAGGTCTTCGAGGCTCGGTTGCGTGGCCGCGGTCATGGCGATTGTGTCCCCGTCGCAGCCCAAGCCGGCAGTGATCCACAGCACATCGATTTCGGTTAACGCGCTCATGCGGTGGCAGGTACCCCTGTGGTTAACGGAGCATATGCCCTCAATACTTCTCGTTCTGCGGAATTGTACCCAAACGCGTATTCGCGTGTCGCGGTTTTCTTCGGCCTCGGCCTCAGCCGCGCCCGCTGCGAAAATCCTTCCGTGAAGAGTCTCCTTCCGGCGGAAAGCCCGCGGCAAAATACAGGCTTTCCCGTATGTTCTCTCTTCTTGTTTCTGATATGGTAGCCGGAAGACAGGCCCGAGCGGAAAGTTGCCTCAGAAAAATGTCAGGAGGGCATATGCGTGTTGGATACATCGTAATCGGTGCGATTGCTGTGCTTGTCGTTGCTGCCGGCGTCAGCATGCTTCCCGATTTCATTCGCTACATGAAAATTCGCTCGATGTAGCCGGAGCCGCGTACATCCGCAGATATTCCTTCACCTTGAGTTTCCGCGCCGTATTCGCCGAGCTCATATATCGCGCCGTGCCGAAGATGGCTTGCGTCCCCACGGTTGATCGTACCTGCCGGGACACCCGAAGATGCCGCCGCAGGAATTTGGATCGCGTCCATCTCGCACAGGTCTGAGAATTCATCTCCTGACCGTGACGTTCGTGTGCCGTTGAGAGCCGGTTTCCTTCTCCCAGCCACCGAGTTTGAGCGCAACGTCCATGCATGCGTCACGCAATTCATCCGCGATGGCACGGTTGACCATAGCCCGCGCCACCACCATTCCTCCCACGCACAAAGCCGCGGTGGCCTGAGCCGTGATATGCCGGGGCCGCGCCTTCTCGCTCGAGCTCCGCTCCAATACACTCACCATCGCTTGGAACACAGTTTCGAACGCGCGCTTGGCGCTCTTGCCGCTCCGCGAGACGTCTGTCGGCAACGCCACCATCGGGCATGAGTTCTCTATGTCCTCGAAATGTTGTCTCGATAAATACGCGCGCACCACTTGCGAACCTACGTCGACGGATAACAGATCCACTTCCACGCCTTCCCAGCAGCTTTTCCAATTCGGGTCCGTAAAGAAGCACCCCAGCACCTTGGTGTACAGCTCGCTCTTGCTCTTGAAATAGCTGTAGAACCCGCCGTGCGTCAGCCCAGCCCCGGCCATGATCTGAGTGATGGAAACATTATCAAAGCCATGCCGATTGAATAGCCGGCGCGCGCTTTGAATGATTTTCCCTTTTACCTCGGTGCGAAGACCGGCAGCGTAGGGCATAAGTCCTCCTCATTTAGGCGATGTGAAGTATCTCTCAGGCAGTATTTACCATTTTTTCGAAAATATGTTCTTGAACATATTTTGACTGCGTGCTCTTATGCCGGCACGGGCCACCGCACGAGTCTCGGAGGACCAACGATGAGCGAGAAAATAAACCCGGCCACGCCGGGCAACACGCCGACTCGGCGGCAAATGATCGCTGGTGTCGCCATCGCGTTTGGCGGCCTGGCTGCCGGCTCCAAACTCTGGGGCGAAACTCCGCAACAAACCATGAAGGAAGCGCCGAGCACGGCGGCAAACCAGGCGCGCACGTTCCTTCATCAGGAAGTCGATTTTAAGGCGAGTCCTCAGCGTATCTATGAAATATTCTTGGACTCAAAGCAGTTCGCCGCATGTACCGGCATGCCCGCCACCATTGACGCCACG
The DNA here is from genome assembly GCA_963771905.1 of uncultured Acidobacteriota bacterium. Taxonomy (GTDB): domain Bacteria; phylum Acidobacteriota; class Terriglobia; order Acidiferrales; family UBA7541; genus Palsa-147. The sequence continues at coordinate 307,336 of CAVYVI010000009.1, read as the reverse complement.
GCGGGCGGCGCTTTTTCCACGTTTGGAGGATTGATCGAGGGACGAAACATCGAATTGATTCCCAATCAGCGAATCGTGCAGGCGTGGCGCCCCACCCATTGGGACCCGGGCGTCTACTCGATCGTCAGGTTTGAATTGAAGCCGAAGGGTTCCGAAACGACTGTCGTTCTCGATCACACGGGTTTCCCGGAAGGCGAATTCGACCATCTCGACCCCGGATGGAAATTGAGATACTGGGATCCGCTAAAACAATTCCTCGCCTAAGCGCGCGCGCCACATTTCTACCGCGACCCCGGCTGCGGCCGCAAGTTGCTTCCATTTCTTGCAATGTAACATCCAAAGGGCGCGGCCCGCAGGCGGAAACTCGCGATCCGTGCGCCGAACCTCGAACCATTGCAGCTCATGGTCACCAAGTCCAGCCTCAGCCGCACACTTCGGTAGCTCCGAATTCATCAAGTAAGATTTGAAAGTGTCCCAATGTGAACAGTTATCCCCCTTCGCCTCTTCTATCATCCTGCGCGACTGGAAAGTAAGGCGACGCTGCCGTAAACCAGTTCCTCTTCGTTCCGCGCAGGCCGCAAGCGATGGAAAGCGTCACAACTTTCTTTTTTGCTCACGTCTCCTAAACGGCGGTGTGAAGTAGGGAACCTTTCGTTGGATCAGCCAGGAGGCTCACGATGACGAACCAAAGCACCAAAGATAAGGCGGAAGGCACCTTTCATGAAGTGAAGGGCGCGATCAAAAGCAAAGTGGGAGAGCTGACGAACGATTCTGGTCTGGAAACCGAAGGCGTCGTCGAGAAGATCGCCGGAAAAATCCAGAAGAAAATCGGCCAGGTGGAAGAAGTCATCGAAAAACCGTGAGGTCACTCGCGCTTCGCATAACCGCGCCGCAATGACTCGTAGATTTGGGTCGAACAATCAGCCAAAAACAGGAGGCAGGTCGTGAGCTTCTTACAAATAAGTACGACACAGTTGGTGATAGGCGCCGCCGTAATCGTCGTGGTGCTCGCAAGTATCGCCATTTTGCTTGTTATTCGTAAACGCCGAACGGCGAGATTGCGCACTCAGTTTGGCGGCGCTGAATATACCCGTGCGGTGAAAGAAGGCGGGAGTCGGCGGCAAGCGGAAGCGGTGCTCGACAAGCGCGCGGAACGCGTGGAGCGCTTGCACATCCAGCCGCTTTCACCGGGCGATCGCGCACGGTTTACCGAGTCCTGGGCCAAAGTTCAGGCGCGGTTTGTTGACGGCCCCGGAAGCGCCGTAACGGACGCCGACCAACTGCTCGGCGACGTCATGTCCGCGCGTGGCTATCCGGTAAGCGACTTCGAACAGCGGGCCGCCGATATCTCTGTGGATCATCCGCTGGTTCTTGAAAATTACCGTGCCGCCCACCAAAGCGCGCTCCGTCAAACGCAGGGGCAGGCCGACACCGAAGATTTGCGCAAGGCCATGATTCATTATCGGACGCTTTTTGAGGAACTGGTCGCCGAACCAGACATCCTGGCTGCGCGGGCCGCATCCTAGACTCGCGTCAAAGAGCAGAAAGCATTTTGGAATGTTGTTAACCCAAAAGACCAAGACAGAATGATGAGCAGCCCCCTTGTGAATTGTGAAAATCGCCGTTGGAGTAGCAGACTTTTGCAAAAGCGGCCCTTCGGCACATGGCTGATTTTGGCAATGCTTCTGGCATCGCCGGCATTCGCTCTGTCGCAAGCGGCGCAGGAAAATCTGACGCTGATCGTAAATGGTCGGCCCGGACCTGCGGCGGTTGTCCAGATGAACGGCCATTCCTACGTCGAAATCGAAGCCCTTGCACGCGCCGCGAGTGGTTCCCTCAGCTTCAAGGGGAATCAGATCCTCTTGACGTTGCCTGCCCCAACCGCGAGCGCTGTGCCGGCTCCTTCCGCGAAAACCGAGACTCCAAACCAGGGATTCTCGAAGGAGTTCCTGCGAGCGGGAATCGAAGAAATGGCTGCGATCCGAGAATGGCGCAGCGTCCTTACCAGCGCTGTCCAGCATGGATACCCGATCACAGAGGACTGGTTGTCTGCCTATCGCGCTCAAGTTACGAAGAGCCTCACGCTGGCATCTGTGGCCGTGTCAACCGATTCTGATCGAGACGCTTTGAAATTGCTTAGCAACGAATCCGACAACATGCAAAAGCTGAGCAACAGAATTCTGGATTTACGCAAATCCATGGACTACATCCCTCCCGACACGCTGAATGACGATCCGCTGGACCAGAAAATCCTGAATTGCGCGCGCTCTCTCGCGTCGATGGCCGTTGGTGGCCAGTTTGAGGACGATGGGTCGTGTCATTAAACGTAATCCGGCTGCGCCAAGCTTAAGAAGTGCTCTTCAATGTCATCCTTCTCCTCGTGTGCGCAGATCGTGCAGCAGCGTTTGCGCCCGTCCATCGAGGCAGGCCTCGCGTTACTCTGCCGTTCATCCATTGAATTATCCCGCTGCTCGGTTCCGCATACCCTCCGAAAACCTCACTGCGGATTTCACGCGAGCCTGACGATCCCAAATTTTCGCAAGGTGTTCTGTTTGGAACAGCTTCGCTTTTTCGCGGATGATAGCGTGCGTCTCGTCAGCTTGCGCGGTGACAATCCTTCTTCGCGTATTGAAGCAATCCGTGCCGGGCCTGCTTAAGATGTGAAAGCAGAAATCCTGGTTCACAAGCTGAACGGAGATTTTCAATGTTATTGCTAATTATTGTTCTCTTGCTAGTGTTCGGCGGAGGCGGCGGCTACTACGGATATTCCCGATGGGGAACGGGCGGGGGCTTCGGAGTCGTCGGAACGGTCCTCCTGATTTTGTTGGTCGTGTATGTTCTCGGCGGGCTGCATTGATCTCGTTCGTCAATAGTCAGGGGGCGGACGTTGGATGAATCTGCGGCCGGCAATCTGGGCGGTCATCGGCAGACCTTGGGCGTTTGTTGGATCGTGTACGGGATTCTCCGCCTCATCATGGGATTGTGTCTGGTTCTGTTTAACGGAACAGCTACGCTCATGTTCGGCGCGCTCTTGGTTCGCGTCCCTGATCCCTTCACATTGATGAACGATTTTCATATCGTCTATATGGCGTTGGTGGCCTTATCGATCCTATGCGGTCTCCTCGGGCTTTTGGCCGGCTGGGCGCTCATGGCAAACCAGCGCTCAGCACGCACGTTGGGCCTGCTCGCAGCGTTCTTTTCAGTATCGGAAATTCCATTGGGGACGACTCTGGGGATTTTCACGCTCGTTGTTCTGTTTCCGACTCGCGATCCGTTGCGCTCCTGACAGCCCGTCTTGGAGCAATTTCGCGATGTGTTCCTTTCTGTACAGCAGCGCTTTCCCCTGGGGACTAATCTCTAGCGTTGGATCATCCGCTATGGAACCCAAGCGAGGAGAAAAGTAATGACCCCTGTAAATGCCGAAAAGTGTGCGCACCCCATCTGCTCCTGCCTGACAACGTCGGGCAAGTATTGCAGCACCGAATGCTCGGCCATGGAAAAGACGCCGGACGTCGACTGTCTGTGCGGACACCCTGGATGCAAGGGCAAAACGAGCTAATCATCGCTTCGTCACCCCAGGAACCGCGAAGTTCATCGATTCCAGAGGACGGAGGGCGGCCGCGTTCCTGGCTGCCCTCCCGCGCGCGAGAAAGCTGAGCTCTCAACCGAGATCTGCCACGGCTGACTCGAAAAGGAAACGTCATGTCATTCGGCCTTTATTCGATTGGATTCGCAATCGTGATCGGCGGCCTGATTTACGCCGCCTATTTAGTGCATATGCCCGCGCACTGGATTGCAGTGGGCGCGGTCGTACTTTTGGGAATCGGGATTCTGAAGGCCGTAAAGACGACGCGTCCGAAAGATTCCGCGAACTAACCGGGTGGGGTCGCGGCCCGGAGGTCTCCGGCAAACGTTCGATTCACTTTTATCCGTGCGCGGCTTGACCGAGTTCCTGGATCTTGCTTTTGTCAATTTTCAAGCCGGCGGCAGCGACGTTTTCTTCGAGGTGTTCGACGCTGGAAGTTCCGGGGATCGGGAGAATGACCGGAGATCGTGAAAGCAGCCAAGCGAGAGCAACCTGTGATGGCGTAGCCTTCAATCGCTCCGCCACACGACGGATAGGAGTTTCTCCACGAGACAGTTGACCCGCCGCGAGCGGGAACCACGGAATGAAAGCCATCTTCTCTTTTTCGCAATTGCGCAGAACATCCTCCGAACCGCGATCGGCCAGGCTGTAACGATTCTGGACGCTGACGATGGGAACAATGGTTTGCGCGTGCTGAATTTGCGGCACGCTCACTTCCGATAAACCGATGTGCCTGATCTTGCCTCGCGCCTGCAGGTCCTTCAAGGCGCCGAGTTGGTCTTCCGCCGGAACCTTCGGATCGATTCGATGCAATTGATAGAGATCGATGCGGTCCAGACGCAACCGGCGCAGGCTTCCTTCGCAGGCGGATCTCAGGTGCTCAGGCCGTCCGTTTTCGACCCATCGGTCGGGGCCAGGCCGCTCGTAACCGCCCTTTGTGGCGATGACAAGATTTGAGGGATAGGGGTGCAGAGCTTCGGCGATGATTTCTTCGCTCACGTTCGGGCCGTAGGAGTCCGCGGTGTCGATGAGATTGATTCCTAATTCGACGGCACGACGCAAAACACGGATGGCTTCGGGTCGATCTGCGGGCTCGCCCCAAATTCCCTTTCCCGTGATGCGCATTGAACCGAATCCCAAGCGTGTCACACGGAGATCATTCCCGAGCAGGAATTCGCCGGCCGTGGCGGCAAGTTGTTGAGCTTGAGGCGATGCGGATTTGTTGTTCTCCATATTGTTTTCTCCTTTTCCGCTGCGACGCTGAAGATTAGCGACTCAAATTCCTCTTGTCAGCTGAAATCACGCGGCGGCGGTTGAAGCTGAGTCGTTCGGTGAGAATTTGGCATCGAGGTTTCTGGAAGTAAGACGTGAGAACGCAACACGGTAAGCGATTGATCACAAAAAAGGTTGGCTCCCCGGGCTAGATTCGAACTAGCAACCCTTCGGTTAACAGTTGCGGCGCATAATTTTCCCACTGAGTGGGATTGTTTGCTATCACATTGATTTTGCAACATAGTAGCGGTAATTCTCTCCCCTCCCTAATTGTGCCCACTTGCTACAGTTTGTTAGGGAGATGGGGCACAAAATTGGGCACAGTCGGACTCGAATCTTGTGAGCAAACGCTTGTAGAGTGATTCATGGAGATTCGGACCGAAGCGCTCCGCGCGCACTCAGGTTCCTGCCCTCCAGAGTCTTCGTGCTGTATCGAGGGCGATGATCGTATTCAGGGCTACTTTACCAAGAACCGGCCCTTTTTGGTCCTGGCTGAGGTTTTGGCGAACCACATCGCAGTAGGAATTACACGCCGGGAGAGTTCTGGATCAGGCCAGGGCCGCTGTCGGTTCTCTTTGTGCTCCAGAACCGCGCGACTGCGATCCGCGAATACCACGCCGCTTGCAATTGCGCGCGGTTACTTAACACTATCGTAGAGTGGTCTTGGTATTTCTGGAATCCGTCATGTCCACTGTACACTCGAGCCGAAGAAATCGCTGTTTTTGTTCTCGCCAACCGAGTCGCATGGTATAGAAGTTCTTTGACCGTTAGGTCTGCAAGCGCACAAAAAGGAGAATGTTCTTGGCTCGAGCAACAATAGCCAGCTTCTTCATTCTGGTTGTCCTGGAAATCGGCGCTGCGTTGCCGCACTGTGCGGATTCAACTTCGTACGCGTCGGGGCAGAACGCTGTGAAAGTCGAGCGGCTCGATCCCGCCGCAAACGACATCATTCCAAATGGTGCCACTTTGCGAAGGCTAGCCACCGGATTCGGCTGGACGGAGGGGCCCATCTGGATTCACGATGGCTCCTTGCTCTTCGCCGATATTTCCAGCAACAGCATCCGCAAATTGAGCCCTCCTGACACGGTGACCATATATCTGCAACCCAGTGGGTATAAAGGAACGACAGCGTACGGTGGACCGGAACCGGGCTCGAACGGTATGACGCTTGACGGACGCGGGCGCCTGACGGTCGCCGGACATGCCCAGCGCGATGTTTACCGGCTCGAATCGCTTAGCGATCCAGCGAACGCAACCGTCCTTGCCGATACGTATGAGGGCAAGCGCCTCAATAGTCCCAACGACCTCGTTTACAAATCGGACGGGTCCCTCTACTTCACGGATCCACCCTACGGTCTGCCAACGCAGGGAGATAATGATCCGGCGAAGGAATTGAAGATCAATGGCGTTTATCGCCTTGCGAGCGCATTTGACCAAAAGCCCGGCGCGCCTCCGCGTCGGGATAAATTGCAGCTTCTCGTACAGGATCTGCCGCGGCCGAATGGCATCGTCTTTTCACCGGATGAAAAATACCTCTACGTCGACAATTCGGAACCACAGAAACTCTGGATGCGATACCGCGTGAAAGCGGACGGGACGCTTGGCGATGCTACGATTTTCTACGATGCAACGTCCGATACGCGCGGGGGAGGTCCTGACGGAATTAAGGTTGATAAAGCAGGGAATTTGTACGGCTCGGGTCCAGGTGGTTTGTGGATTTTCTCTTCGGCAGGGAAGCATATCGCCACAATAATCACCCCTGAGCCCGTTGCAAATCTCAATTGGGGTGGCAGCGATGGGAAGTCGCTCTTCATCACCGCAACCACGAGCGTTTATCGCATCGATTTGAAAATTTCGGGCGTCCGCCCGTAACTGCAGCCATTGGTGGAGGCGAGCGCGATGTTCGCGCTCGCTCCCTATTCTTGCGCGCGCGCGATGCAGTCGATTTCCACTTTGAATCTTGGCAATTGGACGCCAACAGTTGTTCGTGCCGGCTGATCTTCGGGAAAGAACTCGCGGTAGACCTCGTTCATCGCTTCGAAATCCTTGAGATCGCTCAGGAACACGCCGACGCGCACGACTTCGCGCAGAGAACTTCCGGCCGCCTCTAATACATCCTGAATATTCATGAGCGCGCGTCGAGTTTCGGATCGAATGTCTCCGTACTCGATCTCGTTTGTCTCGGGATTGATCGGAGCTTGCCCGGCGACGAAAAGAAATCCGTCAGCTATCACTCCTGGTGAATATGGCCCCTTCGGCTTTGCTGCTTTTGGCGGATGAATTGTTTTGCGCATGAGCGCTCCCGTGAATCCTTTTACGTAGGTTTTTAGCTTTCAAGTCCGCGAGATCAGCTTTGAGTTGCCAAATCGTCGCGCGGACTATTCTTCGAGCTCTTCCAACTCGTGTTCTGACACGCAACCGTCACAATTCGCGGCACAGATTCTAACACGTCCGCTCTCCGTGAAATTCGATGCCGCGCGACGTCCCTTGACGGAACCGTTCAGCAACGTCAACATGAGCGCGGTTGCTGAATCTCGTTCGGCGGGTCGCAAGTACCGAATACTATTCAGGGAAAGCTCCTCCGCGCAGATGCGCGGGGACTGGCCGAGTCGGGTGACACACCGAATGCAAATTGCGCCCGTCATGCGCGTGATTGTCATCGGGGCGGGATCGATCGGAGAACGGCATATCCGCGCCTTTCGCCACATCGAAGGAGTCTCAGTCTCCCTTGTTGAGCCAAAGGAAGTTCGGGCGAGAGAAATCGCGGATCGGTATGGATGTGCCAATTCGTTCATCGATCTCAGTGCAGTTCCTTTCGATAGATTTGACGCTGCCGTGATTGCCACGCCAGCGGATTCCCATGTGTCCATAGGAGTTCTTTGTGCCCAGGCAGGACTGCATTTGCTAATCGAGAAGCCACTTTCGGCGAATCTAGCGGGAATCGATCGCTTGATTGCACTCTGTGAAGAAAAGAAATTGACTGCTTCCGTCGGATACACGCTGCGATTCCATCCCGTCGTCGCAAAGTTGCGGGACCTCGTGCGGGCTGGAACGATTGGCGCACCAATTTCAGTCCACTCAGCGTGCACGCACTACCTCCCGGATTCGCGGCCTGATTACCGCCGGGCCTACTACGGTTCTGCAAACGCAGCGGCGGGCGTGATCCTTGATCTGAGTCATGAACTGAACTATCTCGAGTGGATTTTCGGGGCACTGCGACTCGATGCAAGCCGCCGCGCGCTGGTGCCGGAATTGGGCATCTCTGACGAGGGAATTGCCGATTTGTGGCTGAGTTCTCGAATCGGCCTGTTGGCGGGAATCCATCTCCACGCTGCCGATCGCTGTGTTAGGCGCGAGTGTCACATCGCAGGAAGCGAGGCGGCGCTTACTGCAAATCTCTTGACCGGAGAGATTCTCGTCACGGGCACTGGCGGCGCGAACCGCCGATACGAAGAGCTCAACGAACGCGACACGTGGCATATCGATCAGGCCCGTGATTTCCTTGACGCGATCCAAAAGACCCGCCCTCCGCGATGCACTCTACGAGAAGCGCTCGCCACATTGTCCGTTTGCCTGGAAGCAATGCGGTCGCCAATGCAAGAGATCACGACCGTTGACTCGACGACAGCCACGCCGGGAAGCACCGCGATCGCTTAGATTGAAGTCCATCCGCCATCCACGGGAATGTTTTGTCCGGTGACATAAGCGGAGGCATCTGAAGCCAGGAACAGAGCGGCGCCCTTGATGTCGTCCGGAACGGCCATGCGTCCAAGAAGTGTGCGATGCGAATAATTTTTGACAAAGACTTCAGGGGCATCGGCTGTCCAAAATCCTCCCGGCGACATGCAATTGACGCGGACTCCGAACGGGCCCAGGAAACTCGCCAAATAGCGCGTCAGGCCGATAATTCCGCTCTTCGCGAACGAGTAATTCACGGGATTCGACATGGCCGTGCCCTCATAGATTGAGAAGTCCGGTCCCACGACTCCGTAGATAGAGGAAATGTTGATGATCGAACCCGATCGTTGAGCCTGCATCGGTTCGGAAAATATTTGGGATGCGAGGAAGACGCCGGTGGAATTCACCCGCATCGTTTCTTCCCAATCGTGGGCCGTCGTGTGCCGCAAGTCTCCGCCGGCCCTTGCGACGGCATTGTTGAACAAAATGTCGAGTCGCCCATGCCGCGTCAGAATTTGATCGCGTAGGTCTCGGATTTCCTGTTCTGATGAGAGATCGAGGCGCTCGCCTTCCGCTCTCGAACCCTCCTTAGTGAGCTCTTGAGCAAAAGCGGTGCACCGTTCGGCATCGCGCGATGCGACGATGACGATCGCGCCGGCCTCGGCGAGGGCACGCGCTATCGGATTGCCAACGATCCCCGTTCCGCCGGAAACCAGAGCGATCTTTCCATCAAGTCGAAAGAGGTCCAAAGCGCGCTTCATTCCGCTTCACCGGTTATCAAAAACGTTCCATCGCCTGGAGTCACGACGGGCCACGATCGAATCAAAGCAACGACGCCGTCGCGAGCGGCGACAAAGCTTTCGATTGTCTCCGAGTGAAGATCGACGGTACGTCCGAGTCGTTTTCCAGCGTTCACATGCTCGAGAAGCTCAACCTCGGGAATCAAGAAACCGCTTTTCGTGGCGACGAGCGATTCATCAATATCTCCGCTCCCGATCAAATGCGTCTCGATCTTGCCCGGCGCCGGCTCGCCCGGCAAGATTCGCAGATGGCGCATCAAGTTTTGGACGCCGTTCATAAACATTTGCAAATCATCCGGATGGATTCTTCCGGCGCCGCGAGCCTCGGTGTACAGCCACGGAATTCCGTTTTGCTTCGCAAACGAAATCGTTCGGCCCGGAGCGACCTCGGGGTGGCCCCAGATTACCGTGGCACCGAACGCATTTGCGGCAGCGCGCGATCGCGCGTCGGCGGCATCGTAGCCAAGCATTGTCGGCATGAGGAGTCGCGCACCCGCGCTGTGGAGGTCCAGAAAGAACCCCGCATGTTTGATAATCGAATTTCCCAGCACGTATGCAATGGCCGAAGTCGGCCCGCCATCCAAGCTTCCGGGGAACGCGCGCGCGAGGTTGGCCTGATCGAGAGGGCTCAGGCGCGTGCCATTCCAAAAAGCCGGCGGATTCGCAACGGTTACCGCAAGGAAGTCTCCCGCCATGTCATCGACGTTTAACGATCGAAATGTTTCCAGAATCGTGCGCACGCCCTCGTACTCGTCGCCGTGAACACCGGCAGTTACAACAAGCGTTTGTCCGGCGCACCGCCCTCGCGCGAGCAAAACCGGCAGGCTCGTTCCCTCGACCCACGGATCGAGAGACAGGTCGAGTGCGTGCTTCCGGCCCCGTTCAAATTGAGCCGGGTCGAATTCCGTGCTGGTTATTCTCTCGATGGACAGACCTCTTACAGCCGCTACTAGTAGGTCAAAAATCCGCCATCAACGAGAAGCGTCGCGCCAGTCACAAAACTGGCTTCATCCGAAGCAAGGTATGCCACCGCGTAGCCGATATCGCGGGGCGTGCCACGGTGTCCGAGCGGCGTTTCTCTGACATAGCGCTTGGAAGCGCCGATGTCTCTTTTTTCTGCTGTGATATTGGCGCTAGCTTCCGTATTGATATCTCCAGCGGCGATACTGTTTACACGAATCTTATGCGGCGCGAGTTCAAGCGCCATCGTCTGTGCGAGCGAAACCTGTGCAGCTTTAGTGGCGCAATAGAGACTCGCGAATTCCTGCCCCGCATAAGCGCCGACCGAGCTAATGTGAATGATGCTGCCGCCCCGGCCCCCGCTCACCATACGTTTGGCCACCGATTGCGAGCAATAGAACGTGCCCTTGAGGTTCGCATCGACGATGGTGTCGACCGTGGCCCGATCGCATTCGAGCATCGGCGCGATGGCGGGCATTCCAGTCACGCTAGCGTTGTTCACGAGGATGTCGATTCCGCCGTAACGCCGCATCGCCGACTCAACGACTTTCTCGACGGCGTCCGGATCTCGAATGTCAAGGCTTTCCGCAACAACTTCCGCCGGGCGCAATCGTTCGGCTGCATGCTGCACCAACTCAATCCGCCGCTGCGCCAGCACGAGCTTGACGCCTTTTTCGGCGAGAACTTCGGCGATACCAAAGCCGATGCCCATTCCGCCGCCGGTGATCAGAGCAACTTTTCCTTCGAGGCTCATATGGCGTCTAAAGGATACATGGGCCGTTTCAGACGTTTATACGGGAATCGCCGGACATCCGCAGCGGCCAATCCCGGAGTATCAACTTCAATGATACGTTTCGCGATTGGCTCGTACGCCGCGCGATACGCGATTGCGGCTTTGACCACCACGATATTCAGCCTAGTTGGTTCGATGCCGAGAGCTCGCAATTGTTGAAGATTCCACATCGGCATCCGCCGCTCGTTGAGGACAACGAGAATTCCGCCCGTGTCGATTACGGCGGTGCGGCCCTGGTCGTCCACGACGCCATCGCGCATCGGTCCGATATTTTTGTATACACCATCACTCAAAGTTCGCACGACTCCTTCGATCTCCACTGGGCTGCCATGAAGAGGATCAACCTTTCCGCCGACTGCGACTCGTACACGCTGGCGCACCCCAGCTTTTTCAGCGACTGCCACGGCATCGGGATCGCAAAGCAAGACCAGGGCGCCTTGAGCCTTTTGCTTGAGGAGTTCTGCCAAAAGTATGGTGCCATCGCCGGGAGTTCCTGCGCCGAGGTTGTCACCCACGTCCACGAGGACCGTCAACCCTTGATGCTCCGCCATCGCTTGGCGGACGGCTGCCGCGGGTCCGGGCAGAGTCACCTGGAACTCGTTCCGCCGGTTCCACACAAAATCCGCCACGCGCTCTGCCGCGCGCAATGCAACTTGCTGATCCTCTTTCGCGACCGCGTACACGCTGAATCCCGCGTCCGGAACATCGGAATACGGAAACCCCGCAGCCACGGTAACGGCCAACATGTCCGGAGCTTGTTCGATCTCGTTCGCTAACGCAATCGCGTCTGACATCGGTGGCCGCTCGGTCAATTGCCTCAGGATGTGGGGAAACAAAGGGCGCCGCGCCAACGCCAGCTTCGGCCGCAGCCCACTCTGTATCATGCGCTGCAAAATATCTGCAGCTTCCCGGCCGCGTTCCGCTTGATCGATGTGCGGGTAAGTGTCGTACCCAACCATCGCGTCGGGCCAGCGAACCATCTGATCGGTTACATTCGCGTGATAGTCGAGCGTCACAACAAGAGGTGTACCTGGGCCAATTGCCTGCCGTACTCGCCGGAGCAATTCTCCGTCGGCGTCCGGAAATGAATCGGAGACCATTGACCCATGCAACGCAAGCAGCACTCCCGCGAGAGGTAATTCCTGCTGCAACCGGGTGATCAACGAGGTGCTGAGCGTTTCAAATGTTTCGTTCGTGAGTGGACCGGCCGGCATTCCCCACGCAGCAACAGTGGGAACTAGATCAAATCCGTGTGTCTTCGCGCCTTCGATGAATCCGCCCAGCTCGGAGCACGTGCCCTTCCAATGCTCGAAAATCTCACGGCCATAGTGCAGGTCCTTCTCCTCGAACCTCTCGATCGTCATCGGCTGGGAGAAAAACGTGTTCGATTCGTGATAGATCAGCCCTGCGGCTACACGCGTCATCGATTTCTTTCTGAAATGCTGCGTTCGAGTTCACCGGGATCGATCAGCGAGGCGGCGTGGCGCGCCGCCGCAATTTTGATCGAGTCGGGATCCTTGAAACCGTGCCCGGTGACGACGCAAACAATATAATCGTCTGCATTCACGACTCCCGTCCGCACGGCACGATTCAGGCCCGCGACCGCCGCGGCTGCCGCCGGTTCGCAGTAAATGCCCTCGCGGGCGAGCATCAAGCGCTGCGACTCAAAAACCTCTTCGTCATCAACGCCAAATCCCACGCCGCCGGATTTCCGCAGCAAATCGAGCGCCAGGCTTGCGTCGATGTCATTCGGCACCGATAGGCCGCTGATTCGAGTCGTGCTCTCAACCGGCCGAATTTCGCTGTCGCCCCGCGCAAACGCGGCAATCACGGTTGAGCATCCGTTCGGCTGAACGGCGTGGACGCGTGGCCGGCAGGTCGCGGATGCATGAAATCCACGAGACACCGCCGAAAAAAGTCCACCGCCCCCGATCGGCACGAATACGTGGTCGATGCGCGGTGTGAGCTGACGCTGTAGTTCGGTGGAAAGTGACTCGACGCCGGCCATTCCTTCCGGGCAGTAGCGATATGCGGAGATCACGAGCGGCAGACCGCGTTCCGCCGAGAGCCGCGAGAGGCAGCCGAAAACCTCATTTGTCACCGTAGGCGACGTGATGAAGCCGCGCACACGAATCACTTGCGCGCCGTGCGCCTGCATCTGCTCGAGCTTTCCGAGCGGCGCATGCTCGTTCACCACAATCGCGCACGTTATGCCGTAACGGGCGCAGTATGCTGCTAGCGCAGAACCGGCATTCCCCGAAGAAGTCGCCATGCAGGCCTTCGCGCCAATGCGCAGCATTCGAGAGACCTCGGCTGCGGCGAATCGGTCCTTGTAGGAGCCCGAGGGATTGCAGCTTTCGAGCTTAAAAAACAGATTCTCCAAACCAAGTGCGGGGCCAATGTGGACACTTCGGATGAGAGGTGTGTTGCCCTCGCCTAAGTCCGCCCTTGTCATTCAGTCGATTCCTTCCGCGCACGGCTCCCGAGCTTTACGGGAACTGTTTAATCCCGTTCTCAAAGCCCTTCACGAGGAACACATGATCGTTTCCTCCCGTGATGATGCGCGCGCCGCGGTCGAGCGCCTGCCGAATCGCTTCAGGCGTGCCGGTCGGAATGCCCCACCACTTGTTGGCCTTGGCCGCGGCATTCGCCACGCGATCGATGGCCCTTTGCACAATGGGATGATTGAATTGGAAGGGAACGCCGAAGCTGATTGTCAGGTCAGCGGGACCCACGAAAAGCACGTCGACGCCATCTGTACTTGCAATTTCTTCCACGCAATCGACGGCGTCGCGATCCTCGATCTGCAGTGTGAGAAACGTCTGCTCGTTGGCATGCTTCATGTACGCGATTGAATCCGCAAGCATGTAATCTGCGTCAGGTCCTGCTCCATCGAAACCGCGGGCACCGAGCGGCGCAAAGCGCGCCCATTCGACCCACTGCCGCGCTTCAGCAGCACTGCGGCAGTGGGGGATCATGATGCCGTTGGCGCCGGATTCGAGCACTCGCATCGGACTCGAGTAGCCGGTTTTCAGAATGCGGACCATCAAATCGATTCCTGCAGCTCGGCACGCGAGGGCCATGGGCGCCACGACCCCGTAATCGAAGTCCCGGTGTTCCATGTCGAGCCAGACAAGGTCGTATCCAACCCTGCCAATCAATTCCGCGAGCCACGGTTCAGTCACGCGGCTGAGGATGGCAGTTCGGACGAAACCTCCCGAACGCAGCTTCTCGAGAGTCTTGCTCGTGATCATGATTTCCCTTTCGCTAACTGGACTTCACTGTACGGATACGCTAGCCACTCGAAGCTCGAACTTTAAACTGCAATTCGGAGTCGATGCACGCGTATTCTGCCTTGGCCGCCTTCGATGCTCCAGTGCGCTGCCAGAAATTCATTGTCCGGCAAGCGCAACAAGGAAGGCTGACCGAATTTCAGAGCCGCAAACATCTCAGCCATCGCCAGTCCATGAGTAGTTCGGTAGCCCGCCGACGGAAGCCAAATCGCTTTTTGCTCGATCGCTTTCCAACGATTTTTCGAGAAATCGACCACCCGCACGTAAAGTCCGGGATCGGAGCCGCGGTGGGAATGGATCGATGCGAGGTATTCGTCGCCAAGCCAAATGACATTCGCCGCCTGCCCCATGTGGCCGGTATCTTCGGGCTCCGACCATGAGAGTCCGCCGTCCACCGAGTACGTGACCTGATTCGGAAAGTGCTGGGCGGTCGCGGCATTGTAAGCCCATACGATCGCGACGAGCCGGCCGGGCTGCATCTCGCAGATGCGCGCTTCATACGGCGTGATATTTCGCCAATTATAAAAAACCTGGTCGTCCTTCCACGTGCGGCCGCGGTCTCGGCTGCGGAGCAAAACGCCGATAGGACCGCTTGGATTCGATCCGTCAGGCAGCTTGAAAAGCGCGCCGACCCCAAGAAGATCGCCCGAGTGTGTCTCGATGCACGGCCCCGATACTTCGATGAGTTCCGGCCAGCTACGTTTAATTACCGTTGGCTCGTCCCAGTGGTGGCCCTCATCCCTCGAATAACTGACAATGTTTTCTCCTGGAAGAAAGCCATTCGTCTCTTCGATTGCGGGGCCTTGCTCCGGATCTTCTCGAAAGAATCGATATCCGATAGCGACCAACTCGCCATTGCGTAGCGCGGTTGGTTTCAACGAATCACTTGTCTGAATTTTTTCGCGGGACTTGTCTGCCAGCGGGGCTTGCAGTGTCCAAGTTCGCCCTCGATCCTTGGAGCGAGTGACATAAGTTGTTCCCGTCGGCGCATCGAAGGCCTCTCCCAGTTCGAAAAGACACAGAATGTCGCCGGATGGGAGATCGGCCAGTCCGGGGAAATAACCATGCCGGCTGTGCAAATTAGGCTTCGGATTGTCGTAGGCGACGTAACTCTCGAGATACTCGATCATCCAGCATCTCCGTGTTGAAAGCGCGCGGCGAAGTACCCGGCACGGCGCGTCGGTCGCAAGAATCCAGCCAAATGCCGGTCGGGAAGCGAATTCCAAAGGAATCCGGAACGGACCCAGCATTGTCGACAGTCGGCAGAGTACATCAGTTTCCTGCCCCCGTCGACAAGGAAGAGAACTGAAATGGATGTCGAGCGTTCCCGGAAGCCGGACCGTGCAAACTTTGCCGGACTGCCGGGAGAGATTTGCACGGGGGCGCCAGCGAGCCGAAGATTAGCACTTGTGCGAAGGCTCGGCGGGTGATATATCGAGTGTCGACTGTCGACAGAGATGCGTTCATACGTGCGCAGCGGCAGGCGTCACGTTAGGGAGGTGAAAATATGGCCATTTTGCGCATCGGAATTATCGGTTCCGGCTTCATGGCGCTCACTTATTCGGAGGCAATCGCTCACCACGTGAAGGACGCGAAGTTGATCGCGGTCGGCGGCGGATCGCGCGCGAGCACGCTGGCGGAGAGCTACGGCGTCGCTGCGGAGCCAAGTGTCGACGCTTTGTTGAACCGCCCCGACATCGACGCGGTCGTGATCACTTCGCCGGACCAGAATCACTGCGAACAAACCGTTGCAGCGGCCGCAAAGGGCAAGCATGTGCTCGTGGAAAAGCCGATGGCGCCCAACGTGAAGGAATGCGACGCGATGATTGCCGCCTGTAAAAAAGCGGGCGTCAATCTCGCCGTCGTGAAAACGGAGCGCTACCGTACGCTGACGCGCCGCGCCAAGCAATTGATCGACGAGGGCGCGATTGGCCGGATCTGCATGTTTCGTACTGTTTCGTGCTACCCCGTGTCTCTCGGTTCTTACATTTTGACGAGCCGGCCGTTCTACAAGGATCCCGCGAGCGGCGGCCTCTTCATGAGCATCGCGTGCCACAACGTCGACTTCTTATTCTGGTTGACGGGAGGACACGCCACGCAGGTTTACGCTCAGGCGAACACTTACAGCGACCTTGGCGTCGGAGAACAGAGTGTGATGGCGCAAATCCGGCTTGCCGACGGAATCATGGCCGACATGTGGATCTCTTCCGAATTGCCGCAACCGAGTTTTCCGAGCAGTGAAGTGCGCTTTCAAGTGGTCGGCACGAAAGGGATGCTGGACTTCGAGAATTACGAGTATCTGGATTTAAGCCGCGGCGAAAAGTGGGAGCGAGTATTCGTTCCGCAGCGATTCGATTACATCAACGACCCGAAATCGCCGATACGTCTCGAGCCTCACAACGGTGTGGTTCAGGAATTTGTGGATAGCGTTTTGGAAAAACGCTCGCCGAAAGTTGGTGGCCCGGCCGGCCGCGCGGCGGTAGAGGTTTGTGAAGCGTGCCAGTTATCCGCGCGGGATCACCGCGCGATTGACTTGCCGCTGCCGTCTTGAGCCAAACACCGATTCGATTTCATCGCCGTCCGCGCGCGCATTTCTACTTCGAGAAAATCAGCAGATCGGCGTCCTTCACGCTTGGGGCGTTTGTGATGCGTGCCACAAGGCATCCCAAGCCAAACGTGATCGCGCATCCGACCAGCGCATACCAAATCCAGGAAACTGAAGTCAGATTTGCAACTAGAACAACGGCGGTCAATCCGCCCGCCGCTCCCACCAACGCCGAGAGTCCGTCGGTACGGCGCGTCAGCATTGCAAGCATGAAGATTCCAAGCATCACACCGCCGATAAAGCTATTCACCTTGTCGTACGCATACGCCAATTGGCCCAGCCGGCTGACGAATAGCGCGGCAACTGTGGCAATCGCTCCCCATCCGAGCGTCGCGAATCGCGCGACGCGCAGGCATGCGGCATCGTCGGCGGACGGGCGCCATAAACGTCTGTAGAAATCCACCACGGCTGCGGTGGTCAGCGAATTGATCCCACCGCTCATGACTGACATCGAAGCCGCGAAAATGGACGCGACGATTAATGCCCGAAGTTCGGTCGCGATGTGTCTCTCCACGAAAAAAGGAAGCACGGCATCGGACGAGACCATTGATTGTGATTCGCCGGCGTGGCGAAAGTAGTAGACCGCGAGGATGAGTCCCGTCGCCTGGAGCGGCAACGTGACGATCACCTGGAGAATCGTTTGAAATAACAGCGCTTTCTTACACTCCGCTTCCGACCGCGCAGTCATGTAGCGCTGCACAATGATCTGGTCTGTGGTGAACGTATTGAGAATAAAAAATCCGCTTCCAATTAGAACTGCCCAGAAAGTGAACTCGCGATTGAGACTGAGCGTAAAGTCGAAGAGCTTCGTCTTCCCGAGAGCATGTGCCGTACGCCAAATTTCGGACCACCCACCGCCAATCTGCGAGTAAGCGACGCTGATAACCGCGGCCATTCCCAGCACGACCATTGAAAACTGGATGAAGTCTGTCCAGATCACCGCCCGCATGCCGCCGAGCGTCGTATAAACCGTCGTAAATAGGCCCATCAATAAAATGCTTTCGTAGAGCGGCAGACCCGCGACGGTCGAGAGCTCCAAAGACGGCGCGTAGATGACGATTCCCATGTAGAAGCCGCGGAGAATCAGGAAGAGGAAGCTTGTCACGGTACGAACGCGGACGTCGAAGCGCCACTCGAGATACTCGTATGCCGTCGAAAAATTCAGACGATGATAGAACGGAACTAAAAAGCAGATGACGATTGGCATGACGACGATTGGGCCCATCATGAGCATCGGCAGAAGTTCGAGGTCGCGCCGGTATGGAAAAAGCCGTCAATCCCAAATAGGCAATTGCGCTGAAGTTTGTCGCGATGATCGAGACGGAAATCGGAATCCACGCCACCGAGTGACCGGCAAAAAAGAAATCGTGCGTGGTCGATTTTCAGCGGTAGAAGAAACTGCCAATGCTGACGATGCCAACGAGATAAACGAGAAGCACAACGAAATCGGGAATCGAAAACGTTGAAGGGCCCGGGGAGGCCATCAGCCCGCGGCCCGCTCAATCGCCAACAATGTCGCGTTAATATCGTCATCCGAATGTGCAGTGGAGATATACCAGCGGCCGTCGGGCAGGATGGAGACGCCCTCGTCGAGTAATGCAATCGCAAAATCGCGGTACTTCGCTTGATCGGCGGCGAGCGTGTCGCGGTAATTGTTCGCGCGGTTCTCCATGAACGAAAGCTGGAAGACTGGACCGCCGCCCGAAGTGACAACTTTTAATCCGCGCTCGAGAAGAGCTCGCTCGAGACCGAGCCGCAACTTTTCTCCGTGTTTCCAAAGGTCCTCGTAGATCGTTTCTCGACCTCTGGAAAGAATCTCCAGCGTCGCTTTCGCCGCAGCCAGGGCCAGTGGATTGCCGTTAAGGGTTCCTGCGTGTACTACTTTGCCCGACGCGATCAGATCCATGAACTCTCGTTTGCCTGCCAGCGCGCTGACGGCTACACCACCGCCGAGAGCTTTCGCGTACGTCGCAAGGTCCGGCATAACGCCGAAATGCCCTTGCGCCCCGGCGAGATGTAGCCGGAATCCTGTGACCACTTCATCGAAAATCAAAAGCGCACTGTATTTCTGCGTGACGGAGCGAAGATACTCGAGAAAGCCAGGATTCGGAGGAATGCATCCGCTATTGCAAAGAATCGGCTCGCATATCACGGCGGAAATTTCGCCCGCATTTTCCGAAAAGATCCGCTCGACGGACGCCAAGTCATTCCATATCGCGACAAACACGTCATCGTGCCGCTTTTGGCCCGCGCCCGCGCCAATGGGAGCGCCGTTTGCCGATTGCAATTCCGCCGCCGTCGGGTGATAGCTGACGAGAACGCTATCGTCCCAGCCATGATAATGCCCTTCAAATTTTAGGTATTTGCGGCGTCCCGTCGCTGCTCGCGCCAATCGAAGAGCCACCTGCACGATCTCCGTGCCACTGTTGGCAAAGCAAACAAAATCACAACAGGGAACGATGCCGGCGATGAGCTCAGCAACTTCGAATTCGAGATCATGTTGCGCGCCGAAAGTGAAGCCGGTCTTTAACCGGTCGGAAATCGCTGCGACCAGTTCCGGCGGAGACTGTCCCAGAATCAATGGCCCCCAAGCGAGCCCATAATCGAGATACGTGTTTGCGTCGACGTCGACCGCATGACAGCCGTACCCGCGCTGGAAATAGAGCGGATAAGGGCGAGCGTTGCGGCGAAGGCCGCTCGAAACGCCGCCGGCCAGCGATCGCTGCGCTCGTAAGAATCGTTCGTGAGAGCCAGGCGTTTTCGTCCGAACCATTTCTTCGTGTTGCGTCGCGCTGAACGATTCGACCGTCATGCGGATAAACGCTCCGTTGGATTGTGATCGCGCGCAACACTGTGGCGTCACCAGAAGCGCGATAAGTGTTGCAGCAGCGGACAGCTAAAAAATCAAATCACCCTGACCGATTTGACGAGGAACAAATCCGCGCGCGAGCTGCCCAATTGCGGCATCGATATGGTGCTGTCCGTTGCGCAGCGTAAACAAGCCGTGCCCTGGGAATAATCCCTCGATCCCCAGATTTTCGACCTTTCGCAGGTCCGCGCGATATCCGCTCATGCCCGATCCTTCGGCATTGATCACGCCAAGTACACCCCCATAAAAGATCACGTCGGCAGAAAATAGGAACGGATGGCGGTCGACGTGAACGAGGAAGCACGCGGAATCCTCACTGTGTCCCCGCACTCGGATGACTTTCCAGACTAATCCTCCCGCTTCGAATTCCTCGGCATCCCCCACTGGCTTATCTACTTTGCAGGGCGAGAAACGAAAATCCGCTGGGTAGATACCCTGGTTTCTCGCTAGGCGAAGACCGCTCGCCTCTTCGTCGGCGTTTTCGAGAATGGGACGCGTATATTCGCTCGCGATTACTTGACACCCCGTCTTCAATCTCATCGACGCGGCGCCCCCGCAGTGATCCAAATGCCCATGGGTGACAATCAAGGATTCGACCGTGCCGGTTCCAAGATCAGAGTGCAGGTTTGCCAGCAGGCTATCGGAATGTGTTCCGGCACCGGCGTCGACCAGGACTACGCCGCGCGGTCCCTGAAGGGCATAGACGCTGCAATCTAGTGGGCCGGATACCCCATATTGTAGACTTCCGATGAGCGCGAGAGATGAGGTGACCCGCATAGATGAGTGAGCAAGCGTCCTTTGGAAAAACGGTGTGTTTCAGGACTGGACAATTTATCATAGAGAGGTTACCCTGTCGACCGTCGACAGTTACAACGCGTTTTTTGAGGCTGCCAATCACCTTTTCGCATGCGCGAGGCGTCCAAGACCGGCGACGGCAATGCTCTTCTGACCTGACCACCCAATGAGCGTAACCATTTCAGTTGATTCGACAGGATTGGTATATCGGAATCCATTGCCCTATCTTCGAAGCATCGTCGCATACCATCCCTCGCTCTCTCTCGGCGGCGCCAACGAACTAATCGCCACGTTCGACCTTGGCGAAGCTATCGAATCGCTCGATTACCATACGGTTCTGAGCCGATCTCTTGACGGAGGCGCGACGTGGAACCTCGAGCGCCGGGTACTCGATTCGCCTCCGCCGCGAACCAGTCACACCATCCGAACCAGCCGGCTTCCCGATGGCTCGATGGTAGGGCTCGTCGCCATTTTTCATCGCGACAATCCGGACGTGGGCTTGCTGAATCGAGCGACGTTCGGATTCGTTCCGATGGATCTTTGCCTCATACGCTCGAGCAATGGCGGCAGGTCATGGTCTCGTCCGGAGCCCATCGATCCGCCGCTGGTCGGGCCGTCGTGGGAAATCTGCCATCCCATTTTTCCGCTCCGAACCGGCCGCTGGCTGATTCCGACAGCGACATGGAGAGGTTGGAACGGCGAAAACCCCTCGGGCGAACAAACGGTTGCGTTCATCAGTGACGATCGCGGCCGTACCTGGGGAAAATTCGGGCGCATTTTCGACGGCGGGAAAATCGAGCGTTCGCGACTCGAAGTGTCGCTTGCACAACTTCCGGACGACAGGATTCTCGCAGTCGCGTGGGTTCACGACGCGAAGGCTTGCACAAATTTTCCGAGCGAATACTCGATCAGCGAAAACAATGGAGAATCGTTCTCTGAACCACAGCTCACCGGCTTCGAAGCTGAGACGTGCAAAATGGTTCTCCTCCGCGATGGCCGCATTTTTTGCGCCTATCGCCGAACAGACCGGCCCGGACTGTGGGGTAGACTCGCAGAGATTCAGGGTCCTCGCTGGAAAAACTTGACGGAGGCTCCACTATGGCAAGGTGCGGCAACCGTGACCACAGCGACAGGAAATTCGGCGGATGGACTCAGCGGACTCAAGTTCGGCTACCCAAGTTTGCAGGAGACCGGAAGCGGTGAAATATTTTTGGTGTTCTGGTGTCAGGAAGCCTGCATTACCAACATTCGTTGGATGAAAATCAAGGTTTCGTGAGAGCGGCGCCGGCCGAATCGGAAGAAATGATTCAGGACATTGCTCCCAACTCGGATTCAACTCAAAATCAACTCCGAGCTGTGCGCCCGCTTGCAATAGCTTCGCAAATCGGAATCGATGAGAGTCGATTCAAGAATGCTGCAACCCGATCCGAGCAAGGCGGTGTCCACAATGCAGACGAAGTTTGACGGGCAAATGTCGGGCAAGCGACTCCAAGGTGTCGTTCCACCAATCGGCACTCCGCTGAAGGAGGGTGACCGCGTCGATGAACCCGGGCTACGCCGCCTGACGCAATACCTTGTCCACGCGGGAGTCGCAGCGATACTCGCGAACGGCACGATGGGCGGCTTCGCCTTTCTGACGGACGAGGAGCAGCTCCGGGCCGTCTCCATCATCGTCGAAGAGGTCAACGGCACAATCCCCGTCATCGGTGGCCTCGGCGAAACCAGTACAAGCCGGGCCATTCGAAAGGCCAAACAGATTCGAGATTGCGGTGTAACCTATCTTTCGGTCTTGCCTCCGTACTACTTCTTTACGACGCAGCCGCACCTGATTGCCTTTTTCTCGGAGGTTGCTTCCGCCGTCGATCTGCCGATATTTCTCTACGACAATCCGGTGATGACGAAGAATTCGATCCATCCCGAAACCGTCGCTGAACTGCGGCGCCGGATTCCCAAAATTGTGGGAATCAAGGAGAGCAATCAAGATTGCGTGAATTTGCAGAATCTGCTGGATCTTATGCGCGGAGATGAGGAATTCTCCGTATTGACGGGAAGCGAGTTTCTGATCGTTGTCGCGCTGCAAATGGGATGCTCGGGATTCGTGGGCGGATTACACAATCTTTGTCCGCATCTCGCGGTTGCTCTTTACAAGGCGTTCTGCGACGGGAAAATTGATGTGGCGAAAGAATGCCAGCGAGAGCTCAGTCAGGCATGGCAAATATTTCAGTATGGAAGCATCTGGGGCGCGTTCGACGAGGCCTTGCGTTATTTGAAAATTGCCGAACGCGCGACGGGCGCGCCTTACATCTCAAAACTGACGCCTGAAGAAACGGACAAAGTGCACCAAATTCTCGACCGATACGTGATCCCGTCGGTCGGCACTACTTCGAAGCGCTAGGTTGCGCGCCGTCTTTCGGCCGGAAGCTGGAATATCGCGCGGGATCGGGCCATCGCAACGTAAGGTGCGCCAGCATTACGGCTTCGGCAGTCTGTTTCGACCTTCCAATCGCGAACTCGTATAGCGGCCGGTGCGAATCAAGCACCATCCGCTGCGTCCCGGCCCGAAGCTGCATGACCATTCGGTGCGCGAATAGAGGCGCAGTCAGGCTCGTCAGAATTTTTTCTAAATATTCGTTTCCGGTAAAGCTCCAAATCGCCCGGTGAAATTCCATGTCCAGGCGAACCGACTCGTTTGTG
Source organism: uncultured Acidobacteriota bacterium (assembly GCA_963771905.1). Classification (GTDB taxonomy): domain Bacteria; phylum Acidobacteriota; class Terriglobia; order Acidiferrales; family UBA7541; genus Palsa-147. The sequence continues at coordinate 283,991 of CAVYVI010000009.1, read as the reverse complement.
GGTCCTGGTTCCGTCTTCTCCATTTTTCCCAGGATTCGCGACAGCTTCTGCGCATCTTGTGGCGCTCCCGAGAGGCGCACAAGCCGCAAGGCTTCCGATTCGAGCACCACGCGCAAGCTGTTGATCTTTTGAACGTCCTCTGTTTCGAGGCTGACGACGAACATTCCCCGCCGGGGAACGTTTACCACCAGGCCTTGCTCGAGTAATTGTTGAAGAGCTTCGCGAATCGGCGCACGGCTGATCTGAAACTGCTCGGAGAAAGAGCTTTCGTTCAACCGCTCGCCAGGAGGGATTTTCCCCGAGATAATTCTATCGGACAACAATTCCACGGCTTGTTCTTTGAAGCTAGCGTGTCCGCGCATCGGGCTGAACAACGCCCTGTTCTTGCCCATGGCTGCCGCTCCTGGCTACTGTCGACAGAATAAGCCTTGCGGAGTGGCGCGTCAACGATGCCGCGAGTCGCCGTGAGTTCGTCGAATCCGGAGTCGCAGGATTCACGATTCGGTTACTAGCCCGCTTCCTCCGCCGCGGCCCTTAGATTTGACACGACGATTCAGCTGGCGTATTTTTCGCCGGCTTGCATATCCGCGCGCCCTCTGTGTGTCTATCCGGCGAAGCCAAAACACAAGCGCACTGGCGACGCGAACGACGCCGGGAATTTCTCGTGCGAAAAGTAGCGGCTCAGTGTCACGATATCGGCCTTGCGACATGATCCGCAAAAACCGAAATCAGTAATCCCTCTCGCTGTCCGGCCTATACTTGTATTTCATGAGGAGATCTTCGGATATCTTCACGCCCAGTCCCGGTTCGTTGGGGGGCGTTAGATAGCCGCCTTCAAATTTCCAGATAGATTCCAATGGTTCAGTGGCGAGAGGATTTACGTATTGTGGAAATTCCATCGCGAGCAACCCGTCAACGCTGCATGCAGCCTGGATATTTTGAGCAATTCCAACTCCCGCGCACCACGTGTGAAGGCAGACGGAAACTCCGTGCACCCGCGCCATGTTGCACACTTCGACGCAACTGGCGGGCCCTCCAACAACCGACGCATCGGGTTGTGCCACGCCAAGCGCGCCAGACTTCAGAAACGGCTCGAATTCTTCCGGAGATGTAAACGACTCTCCACCGGCCGTCGGGATCAAGCGAAGAGTCTGCAATTCACGATAGCGCTCCAATTCATATGTCATGGCCGGCTCTTCCATGAATCTCGGCTTGAAAGGAGCGAGAGCTTTCATGTATGCCTCGGCTTGCCCGCGCTGCCAATTCTTCGAGCGCTGTGGAACACAAACGTCCAAGAATAAGAATCGTTCATCGCCGAGCCCTTCACGCGCTGCACGGACGCGCTCACGGTCGAAAGAAAGCCGGTCGCCATTTTCATCGGGATCGCCACCGCAACTCATCTTGTACGCTCGGTAACCGAGGCCGACATAATACTGCGTTTCCTCAAAAATCTCTTCGGGCGTTCGCGGATTGCCTCCGTCGCTCGCGTAGAGAAGCACCGGCCGCGATTTTCCATCGCCGAGCAGTTTCCAGAGCGGCAAATTTTTCACCTTGCTGGCAATGTCCCACAGCGCGCCTTCGATGGCGCTCGTCGCCTGCGCTCCGATTCCGCGCATCGCCCAGTAGCGATTGCAAAATCGCATGTGGGTCAAAGTCGAATCAGGGCCGGTAGGATCCATCCCCAGTATGCTTCGGCTGTGTCTGCGAATCGCGGCCACGGTGACCTCGGTGGCGTAACACCCCGAGTAGGCTTCTCCCCATCCAGTGATTCCTTCATCGGTCTCGATTCGCGCCCACACGCAATTTCGAACCGTGCTTTCAGGCGGACGCGCAAGCGGCCTTGAGGGAAGATACGGCGAAGTGAGCGGAACTGGTTCGACGGATACGATTTTCATCGGCGTTGTTTCAAGCCGCTTTCCATAAACTGATCGTCTCGCGCCGGGATCAAACTATGCAAAGACTCAATCGAAATCGATGAGACGTCCGGAATCGTCGATCCGCGCTATCCGGTCCTTTGACTCGGCAAATACCTGCCAGGGTTTCAACGGGATTTTTGGTTTCACTTCACGGTTGGCGACGAACTCAGGCCAATATCCATTACAGAAAGCCTCAACTGAGGCGGCGATCGTGTATCGGACGTCGTCGAGCGACTCAATCGAGGTCGCGCCTTGGTGTGGCGTCAGGATCAGATTATCCAGCGTGCGCAGTGGACTCGTAGCGGGCAGAGGTTCAATCTCAGTCACATCAAGCGCTGCGCCTGCGATGCGTTTGTCGCGGAGAGTTTCAAAGAGCGCGGCCTCGTCGATCACTGGGCCGCGACTCGTATTCACCAGGAAGCTCGTCGGTTTCATCAAGCCCAGCAATCGCGCGCCAATTAAGTGACGCGTGTCTTTCGTGAGCGGGGTGTGTACTGAAACAAAGTCGGACTCCGCAAGGAGTTTCTCTAACTCAACCAGCGCGACACCCTGCGCTTCTGCGATTTTCGGATCGATGAATGGGTCATACGCCAGAATCTTTACGCCGAACGGCTTCAACTTTTGTGCCACGAGCCGCGCAATCCTCCCGAATCCCACGAGGCCCAAGACCCGATTTTTGGTCCGCCGAAGCGAAGGGGCGATCGTGAGATCGAACCATCCGCCTTTGCGCACGTGATCGTTGAACTGCACTACCCGGCGCGTCAGAGCCAGCAGAAGAGCGACCGCATGATCGGAGACTTCCTCCGCACAGAAGTTTGGCGCGTGGCAAACGATGATTCCGCATTGGGTTGCAGCGGATACGTCAACGTTGTCAACCCCGACGGCGTATTTCGCGATCATCCGGCAATCATCCAGTCGATCGATCACCGCCTTCGTGACTGGCGTGTCGGCGTGTTCGACGATCACCGCTTCACAGCCACGGCACGCCTGTACGATCTCGTCCTCGGTCCGAGTGGTGGCGAGAACCAGCGAGCAACCCAGCTTTCGCAGAAGGTGATCCTCATAGTCGTAGCCCCGGATTTCCTTGAAGTAGCTGTCGATATTGACGATTTTCATGCGAAAAGCCACCCTGTCGACTGCCGACAGACTATACGATTACCCGTCTTTCGCCGCTCTGTCAACCCGTTCCGTTAGTCGACAGTTTTTGTGAACTGTTCATTCGCCACTCAGCCGCCAATCGTGGCAGTATACTCGCCCCGGCTGCGCGGTGACCACGTTCGACCGTGCCAGGGCGTTTCGAGTTTCACTGGCGATGCTGTTGTGAGGTCTTCGTTTCGGTTTTTTCGCTTGATGATTCGCTCTGTCGACAGTCGACTGAGTTGGTGCTATAACCTTATCCCCATATGAACCACGGTTTCTCGCTCTCATCCTGGATCATTCTTGGCGGTTACATCGTCACGGTAGGCACGATCGGCAGCTTGTTCTACCGCAAGAAGTCCTCCGCCTCTGACTACTTCCTCGGTGGGCGCGCCATGGGTTTCATTCCGGTGGCGATCTCTCTCGTCGCTGCCGACATGAGTGCGATCAGCTACATGGGGATTCCTGCATGGGGCTTCGGCCACAATCTCGAATTATTCTTGCAGACCGTCATATTTCTAGCAGCTGTCCCGGTTGTCATGTATCTCTTTCTGCCGTTCTACTCCCGATTTCAGTTCTACACCGGCTACGAATATCTGGAACGGCGATTCGACCTAAAGACTCGTCTTTTAGGTAGCGCCCTATTTTTGCTGACCCGCGGAGGGCACGTTGCGATCGTAATTTACGCGCCATCCATGGTGCTGTCGTTGCTGACGGGAGTTTCATTAGGCGCTTGCATTCTGGTGATGGGCACAGTAACCACGCTTTACACGACTCTAGGCGGCATGAAGGCTGTTATCTGGACTGATGTGCTGCAATTTACGATTCTGGTGACAGGAATCATCACGGTCTTCTGGTTGTCGATCACCAAAATTCCCGGGCATATTCACGGTTTTTTTCAAATCGCTTCGGACTACGGGCGCTTCCACATGTTCAATTTCACTACCGATCCAACCGTCCTGACGGGGTTTTGGCCCATGATCCTGGGAGGCGGGACGCTGTTGCTCTCAACGATGGGAACAGACCAGGCGTATTTGCAGCGATATTTTGCGACAAAGTCCCTGGCCGAGGGGCGCAAATCCGTTTTGCTGGACGGCTTGATTGTCGTTCCCGTTGGATTTCTCCTGTTTTTGCTCGGGACCGCCATTTTCGTTTTCTATCACGTCTATCCGAGTCATCTTGCCGGCCTTCCGAATGTGGACGTAATCCTTCCATTCTTCGTTGTCCACGAGTTGCCGGGCGTCCTCTCGGGATTCGTGATCGCGTCGATATTTGCGGCTTCGATGGCGGTGATGAGCGCGGGAATTAATTCGCTCACGACTGTGACCACCGTGGATTTTTATCAACGATTATTTCGAAAGGGCGATGCGGGTCCAAGCGTGGTTCTCGTCGGCCGACTCGGCACGGTGGGATGGGGAATCGCCGCGACGATCGGCGCGCTTTATGCAAATCGTCTCGGACCGCTCACGAACGCCTTCAACGTGATTAACAGCTATCTCGGCGGGCCGATCTTAGGCATTTTTTTGCTTGGGATGTTAAGCCGCAGGGCCAAGGGAACGGCAACCGTGTGCGGCGCATTCATTGGCGTGTTGATCGTGGCGCTCGTGGGATGGAAAACGCATTATTCTTTCTATTACTTCTCGTTTATCGGAGTCCTGGTTACTTACGTTGCGGGATATTTGTTGAGTCTGTTGGGGCCTGCACCTGACCAGGAAAAACTGCGGGGCCTCGTTCACGGCCATAATATTCCGGAGGGACCCGTAACAAAGTTCGACGTCGAGAAGGGAATCTAGATTCTAGCGGTGGCAGCGTCGCAATATCTTTCAGTTCCGCCGCGCTTGACAGTCGCATGAATCGGACCGATATCTCTGCGGTAATGGAATTGAAACTCCGATGAAGAAGAAAGCACAACGCTATCCCGTAAATCTTTCGGAATTTGAAGAGCTTGCCAGACGGGCTTTGCCGAAGCCTGTATTTGATCATCTGTCGGGTGGGACCGACGACGAAGTCGCGCTTCGGGAGAATATTGAAGCGTTTCGCCGGATTCAAATTATCCCGCGTGTACTCCGAGACGTCACTAAACGAAATCTCGGCACCACGGTTCTCGGACATTCAATAACATTCCCGGTCATTCTGGCGCCGGCTGCGTGTCTTCGCCGTTTTCATCCAGATGGCGAACTCGCTGTCGCCCGTGCCGCAGCAAATGCTGGGACAATCTACACGGTCAGCACGGGCGCTTGCTACGGATTCGAAGAAATTGCCAAGGCATCTCGAGGTCCTTTCTGGCTGCAGCTCTATGCATATCGTGACAAAGGCATCACTAAAGGACTCATCCAGCGCGCCGAAGCCGCCGGGCATACTGCAATCTGTCTAACCGCAGACGTTCCGGTCGGTGGAAGACGAGAGCGGGATCTGCGGAACAATTATTTCTATCCCAAGGCGATGCTTTACGAGAGTCTGAAAGGTCTCGGACTCAAGGGGCTTTCGCCAGGTATGAGTGACGAGCAATTGCTTGCGTTCTCCGCGCGCGAGCTTACCGTCGCTTTGACGTGGGACTATCTCGAGTGGCTGAAGAGCATCACCAAGCTGCCCATCTTATTGAAAGGCATCCTATCGACCGATGATGCTCTGCGCGCTGTTTCAAGCGGAATGCAAGGAATCGTCGTCTCGAATCACGGTGGCCGCCAGTTGGACCGGGCTCCTGCTGCGATAGAAGTCCTTCACGAAATTGCAACCGCGGTCGACGGCCGAATCGAAGTTCTCGTCGATAGCGGTGTGCGTCGAGGCACCGACGTGCTTATCGCACTGGCGCTCGGCGCGAGAGCTGTCCTTATCGGACGTCCCTACGCTTGGGCATTGGCCGCCGGCGGAGAGAAGGGCGTGAGCCGCGCACTGAGCATGCTTCGCGAAGAATTCAATACCGCCATGGCGCTTACAGGTTGTTCAACGGTCGCAGAGATTGACGCGAGTTTGATCCGACGTCGCTGATATAAGGCGCTGCTCACAATGCGAGCAATTTACTAATTGATTTCGTTCGGCGCCGCCCGCACTGGGTCAGCGATTCTCTGTCGTCCCCGACACGATGAGATAGCCCACCCGGGGGAGAAAAGACCTCCCATGAAACGACTTGACACGGAAAGTAGATTCCGCTATAGCTGTCGGCAGTCGACAGACAAGCCTTGCCCGGCTTCCCGCCGGCAGGTCTCTTGGGGCACTTAGGAGGTGGGTCATGCGCAGTGCAAAACTTTGGTTATTCGCGATTCCCTTGCTCCTGGCTATGGTCGCGTGGGGTAGCGAAGTAGGGTCAATTTCCGGCGTCGTCACGGATTCAAGCGGTGCCGCTGTCCCCAAAGCAACCGCGACCGTCAAGAACCTCGACACCGCAGTGACCCGGACCGTTACTACGAATGACGTCGGTGCATATGCATTCTTGGCTCTCCCAGTCGGTCGATACGAGCTATCCGTTTCGGCGTCCGGCTTCGAAACCTACCAGCGGACCGATATCGTCCTGAATACGAACGATGAGTTGCGGTTCGACGTCGTCCTCAAGGTTGGCGGAGTCACCGGCTCTGTCGAAGTTGCTGCGGATGCCCTGCACGTGGAGACCGCCAACACGCAACTGGGCGACGTCATTGCCAGCACGCAGATGGAAAACATTCCCCTCAACGGCCGCCAGTACACGGATCTTTTGGCCCTGCAACCCGGCGTTGCTCCTGGTGCTTCAACTCAGACTGCAACTTACAATCAGTATTTTGGTACGACCGAGACTGGAAGCATTTCCGTCAGCGGCCAGCGCGAGACATCGAACGGCTTTTTTGTCAACGGAACCAGTGTCAACGATACGTTGAACAACGGAGCCACCGTTGTTCCGAATCTAGATTCGATCCAGGAATTTCGAATTCTGACCTCCAATTTCGACGCCGAATATGGGAACTACAGCGGCGGACTCGTAACGGTCGTAACTAAATCAGGCACGAACGTTTTGCACGGCGACGCCTTCGACTACGTTCGCAACACGAGTCTCGATGCCCGCAGCTTTTTCGATGGCCCGCGAAACGCTTTTGTGCAGAATCAGTTTGGCGGCACATTGGGAGGTCCGATCCGGCGCGACAAGGTTTTCTTCTTCACGGACTACCAGGGAACCCGGAGTGACATCGGCCAGTCGGCGGGAGAGGTCCCCGTCCCTTCGACTGCCGAGCGAGGTGGCGATTTTTCTGAGATCGCCGCGAGTGAGATGACAGGCACCGTGGGCGGCCCGAACTTCGCGAGCATTTTATCGAGCGAGTTGGGTTACCCGGTCTCCAGCGGCGAACCATATTATTCGTCCGGTTGCACGACGGCCACCTGCGTTTTTCCGAACGGCATGATTCCGCAAACAGCGTTCTCAGCCCCGGCCCAGGCGCTCCTGAAGTACATACCGACGCCGACGTCGGGTGGTTTGTTCGTTAGCAACGCGAATACCGTGCATACGCGCGACGATCTTTTCAGCGGCCGCGTCGATTTCAACACAAACTTTTGGGGCACGATCTCTGCTTACTATTTCTTCGACGACAAATCGATCGACACGCCATTCGGAAACAATATCGTTCCAGGATTCCCGACACTAAGCGGTGGCCGCTCCCAGTTGTATACGGTGAGCGACACGAAGAGTTTTGGTCCTGACGCTTTGAATGAATTCCACCTGGCCTACGACCGCGCCGTATATCACAACGGGCGGCCTCTCGCGGGGCTTGCCACCTTGGCGAGTCTCGGCTTCAACGAAAATCAGCCCGGCGGCATTGTTTCGCTAGCCGGAGCGGAAGAGGGTGTTCCTACGATCGGTTTCAACAACTTTTCCATCGGGAACCCGATCGTTGCCTACAACCGGTATGAGAATACACCTTCGGTCGCCGACAATTTTTCAAGGGTCATTGGCCGTCATACAATTAAGTTCGGCGGCACCTACATGTTCAACGATTTCCCCGAGCCGATACCATTGGCCGTCGCGAATGGAGACTTTGGCTTCAACGGTACCGAAACCGGAATTGATTTTGCAGACTTCTTGATTGGTGCACCGACCTACTTTGTTCAGGAAGGCGGTTTTGATTACCGAAACCGGCGGAATTACGTCGGTCTGTACGCGGAGGATAGTTGGCGTGTAAAACACAATTTCACGGTGAACTATGGTCTTCGTTGGGACCTGATTCAGCCGTGGTATGAGCTACGCAATCAGACTTCGACGATGGTGGCGGGAGTGCAATCCACCGTTCAGCCCGGGGCTCCAGAGGGTTACGTTTTCCCAGGCGATACCGTCCCGGGCTACGGCAAGATTCCTCGCGGAATTGCCAAGATGCAATATCGGGATTTTGGGCCGCGTATCGGTATCGCGTGGTCTCCTTCGGCAAATGGTGCGCTTGCAAAGGTCCTTGGTGGACCTGACAAGTTCAGCGTCCGAGCCGGCTGGGGCTTTTTCTATCAGAACGGCGAAGGCGAGCAAGCACTCGATGAGACGGGAGAGGCGCCATTTGACGTGTTTTATGCGGCCCCGCTTCCCCCATTGTTCGCGTCGCCTTACACGAACCGCACGGATGGCGGAATTCACGCGCCCTTCCCTTTCACCTCGACAAATTTTCCTTGGCCGCTGGAACTTCCGATCGGTGGATATCCAGTTGTCCCAATCGGACAAGTGGTCCCATACGTGGAGTCCTACAACCTCACTCTTCAACGCCAGTTCGGCTCGGGCACGGTTGTTTCTCTCGGATACTTGGGCAATCAGGGCCATCACCTGTTGACCCAGATCGCAAACAATCCTGGCAACCCTCAATTGTGTCTGAGTCTTAGCCAGCCGAGCGAAGTGGCTCCCGGCAGCCCGACGTGCGGACCATTCCTCGAGAATCAGATATACACGGCGGCGAATGGAACGGTTTACAACAGCACTCGCCAGCCCTTCGGCGGCAATTTCACCGACGACTTCGCTTTTGAATCGCGCGCAAACTCAACGTATAACGCATTGCAGTTGAGCCTGCGCCACACCTCGCACAGGGCGACCATATTCGCGGGATACACCTACAGTAAGTCGCTCGACAACACCTCGAATATTCAGGACAAACCGCCCAATCCGATCAATCCGCGCTTGAGCCGGGGCCTATCGAGCTTCGACAACACGCACAACTTTGTGGTCAGCTACGTCTACGCGTTGCCGTTCGACCAGTTGGCAGCGGATCGCTGGCCGCGTCTGACTTCTGGATGGCGAATCTCAGGTGTCACTCGCTTCACCACAGGCTTCCCAATCGTCATGTATGAAGAGGACGATCATTCGCTCGAAGGAAGCGCATTGAATGCGGACACTCCGGATTTCCTCGGGGGCAGCTTGGACCTGCAGAACCCGCGCAAGGCCAACTCCTTTACAGGCATTCCGTACTTCAACACGTCTCTCTTCGCGCCATCGGCAATCGGATCCGAAGGCTCAGCGAATCGTGCATTCTTCCACGGTCCCGGCTTCAACAACTTTGACATGTCGCTGCTGAAGGACGTGAAGCTGACGGAGCGCACGAACCTTGAATTCCGCGGGGAGTTCTTCAACATTTTCAATCATGCCCAGTTCATCAATCCGAGCGGGAACATCACTGCTGGACCATCGGCGTTCGGAATAATCAACGCTGCGCGTCCGGGGCGAATTGGACAGCTAGTCGCGAAGTTCATCTTCTGAAGTTCGTTGCGACATACTCGCGGGCCCCGGAATTCACGGCGCCGCTGTTGTTCTTGTCTCGAATGACCGACGGGATCGGTGGCGCGATATGCATGCACATCCGAACGCGGTTGCCGGACTTGACTTGTGTGAGCGAACGGCCCGGGTGGTCGGCGGCGCAGGGCTTTTCGGCGGCCCAGTGTGCGGCGCTTCTGTCGAGCAGGGAGCTCACGTTGTCATTGCAGACGTCTACTCGGATGCAGCTCTCGCGATCGTCGAAGATTTGCGTTACACATCGGCCTCTCGGCAGAATTTATGTCGCTGGACGTCGCGCAAGATCCAGCGGCGATTGGTGGAGGACGTTGCTTTTCGAGTATTTGCAGCGGGTAACCAGCCAGACTTCCGCACCATTTCCGATTTTCGCTAGCTGCATCTGCAGGCGCTGGAAGCCTTGTTCCAACAGATGTTACGGCTCACGTTAGAGACCGGAATGATGAAGTTGGGACGGGTGGCCCTGGATGGGAGCAAGGTGAAGGCCCATGCGAGTAAGCACAAAGCCATGAGTTATGGACGGATGCAGGAAACAGAGAAGCGGCTGCGGGAGGAAGTTCGGAAGTTGTTGAAGCAAGCAGAGACAGCGGACAAAGAAGAGGATAGCCGATACGGCCGGGATCGCCGGGGGGACGAACTGCCGGAGGAGTTACAACGGCGAGAAACGCGGATCGGACGAATTCGGGAAGCCAAGCGAGCGCTGGAAGAGCGCGCACGGGAGCAAGCCAAGAGCGAGGGGAAGGATCCGGAGGAGGCCCAGCCCGCACCGAGGGCGCAATACAACTTTACCGATCCAGAGTCACTCATCCAGAAGGGGCCGGATGGATTCGTGCAAGGCTACAACACGCAGATTGCGGTCGAGCCGGCCTTTCAGCTCATCGTCGGGCAGACGGTCACGCAGGCGGCGAATGATAAACAGCAGATGGTGCCGCTGATCGAGGCGATCCAAGAACAATCGGGACAGAGACCAGAAGAAGTTGTGGCGGACAGTGGGTATTGCTCGGATGAGAATCTGAAGTACCTGGCGAATAGAAGGATGGAAGGGTTCGTGGCGCCGGGAATGCAGAGGCACGGTCAGCGGAAGCAAGCCTGCAAGCGAGGGCCCTTACCGAGAGGAACTGTGCTGGTTCTGCCTGAAGTGGAGAAGCAGCGTTCTCCGTTAAGTGTAGATTCCGCCCCTCCGGCGGGGATTTTCAAGGCATCGGGGTCCATCGTCCGATGTCTTTGGTCGGTGTAAGTACACAGCGCGAGAGGATACGCTCCCGCGCTGCGAAACATCGGCTCGATGAGCCCACCAGGTTATCCCTCGGCGTGGTTGCATCCCTGCATTTGCCCGCCTCCGTTTCGCCTGGCACGTTGATTGTAGCTCCTGTCTGTTGCGTCTCCTCTCCGTTCTCTTCTGAGCCAGCTAATTCCTTGGGCCGAATGCGGAGCCGGGGAAGTGAAACCGGTTCATCCGGCGCAGGAGTGATTGCGGCAACGGGCGGCTAGATGCGTCGCGAACTGCTGGACTGGTTTGAGGCGCAGTGGCGGGAGCCTCCACCATGTTGTAGTCGCAGCCTTCGAGTCCGGGATGATTCGCGTCGCACGGGATCAGCACGAAAGCGTGAGACATCGTATCCTGGAATGGGGGAGCCGTGGATATACCGGCAGGCACACCATTGCCAGCAATTTCGCCGCGATCATTAATGCCGATTGCATAAACGAGTTGCAGATCAGGGCCGGAAGAAACCAAGCTCCGAAGGTCCACCATCGACCCGCTCTCCCATAAGAACGCACGCCACGTGTTACCGTCACAAGACACGGAAGTGCCACCGACCTGCCCCGAGGAGCTGATACTCCAGGCCTCACTAAAGCAGTCCGTTCCTACTGCTCCCAAGTCCGTGACGATGCCATCTTTCCAGAGAGAAGCGAGTGAGCCCGGAAACGCCGCCCCTCCAGCTACTTCCCCTGCATCATTGATGACGTTCGCATCGAAAAACTGTCCTCCCTTGCCTTCAATGGCCATATCGATGAGATGTGTACCGTCCCAAAGGAATGGATCGGTACTCTGATCGCCCGGCAGTGGCGATGCACCTATGACTTCTCCGCGATTGTTGAACCCATTGATGGATGGGAGCCCGACTCCCCCGAGCGAACCCAAGTCCTTCATCGCACCTTGTTCCCAGAGGATTAGGTGGACCGGGGGGATTCCCGTATTGCTGTCGGGTGTATCGCTTGTGTAAGAGTATCCCGCAACCTGGCCCCGGTTGTTTACAAACCAAGCCGCCGCATCGGGCCCTCCGAGAGTATCGAGGTCCTTCGCTTTTCCGTCTCGCCAAACCACGGCACGGGTTTGCGTTCCGTTGGAGGAGCCAAGGAACAAGAAATCAAATATCGAGTAAGGATCCGGAGTTGCATTCAGCGCGAAGCCAACCACATCGCCTTGATCATTGATGGCCTGACCGCCGCTCTGGTCTCCTCCAAGAGTTCCAAGGTCCTCGATCTTTCCGTGTTCCCAAAGCACCGCGCGAATCTCATTGACACCTGTGAGCGGATCAACCACGCCATTTTCGGCGTTGCCTGCGATTTCGCCTTTCGCATTGATCCAGATGGCATTGCTGCAGTTGCCGTCACCCAAGGCGCCCAGATTCGTAACCACACCATCGTTCCATTCAAAAGCTTTGTAGACATCGATATTGGGGGGACAAGAAAAACCGTTGGTCGTAGGTGGCTGCGGCATCGCATTCTGCGAAGAGCCGATCACGCTTCCCCCATCGTTTAGTACGTCCGTGTTGAAATTAACGTAGCTCGACGGACCGCCTAATGTTCCCATGTCAACGAGCTTGTAATGATGGTGCTTGTGTTTCTGATCTTGATTGTCCTGCGCGGCGAGTTGGAGCGGGATCGTCAGCGCGACAGATAGGGTAATCGCAGCAAGGTACATCGATGTACTGGATTTCATGTTGCCTTCTCTGCGTTCGCGTAGAAGCGAGCGCCCCCGGTTCAGTCGAACCACCGGGGAAGAGAGGGGTGGCTGCGCCTGGACGCGATAACTCTATGCTCAGAAAGGCTGTTGTCAAGGCAAATTACTGCCATGGGAGACGCGGAATGCCTTGTTAGACGGCGCTTTCACGGCGTCGCAGTTGGCGCTGCTGGCGAGCCTGCTCCAGCTTCCGGTCGCGCTCTGCGTGGATCGCGGCCTGCTGACCCATGAGCATGTCGTTCGGCGTCACGTACCCGATCGCGCTGTGCAGCCGGACATGGTGATAGTGATCCACATACTGTTGAATCAAGCGTTTAGCGTCTTCCAGCGACAGAGGCGTTCTCTCCCGAATGTATTCCCGTTTCAGCGATTTGTGCCAGCGCTCCAGCTTTCCGTTTGACTGCGGATAGTAAGGCGAGGTTCGGACGTGCGTCATGCCCGAGATGCGAATAAACTCCTTGAAATCACGGGCAATGAACTGCGGCTTCCTTCATCGACTCACGCAGGTCCCAGTACACGATAAAACGACTATATCCATCCAGAACGCTGCACAAGTAATAGAAGGTCCCGCACACGTTGATATAGGCGATGTCCATATGCCAGTGTTGATGCGGCTGGAGCGGCTGCTCAAAGCCGGTCCCCTTGCGCGACGGCTTGCCTTTCCACCGGGATAGTAGTCCTGCTTGCTTCAGCACCCGCCAAACGCTCGCCGGACTGACCGCCACAACGTCAGTGTCGAGCATCATGAACGTCAACCGCCGATAGCCTTCCAGCGGATTATTCAAATGGAAATCTATGATCGATTCTTTCTCCCACCGCTCCAACCAGAAATCCCGAGGAACCCAACCGTTATGCTCGTTGACACACCCGTAACGCTCTCGCCAGTCATAGAACTTGCTGGCCGTCACTCCCAACCATTGAATGAATCGCCCGACGCCGATCTCGGTCTTCTCCGACCAGCGCCGGACGAAATCCACAACTTGGTCCCGCACGTCATGCGGGACCCAGCTGCCGGTTAGAGTTCCCCAAGTGTTTTTTTTAGCGCGACGTGCTCCGCCATCAACTCGGCGAGCACCTCGTCCTTGGTCTGCACCTTCTTCTCCAAGTACTCAATCCGTTTCTGCTTCTCCTCCACCTGGCGGTTGGGACGCTCCTGAGCCTGAAAGGCAGCCGCTCCGTTCTCGAAGAACTCCTTCTGCCAGCGGTAGAACACGGTCGGCTTCAGGCTCAGTTCCTCACACAGTTCCGAAACTGGCAACTTGTCCAAAAGATGCCGCCTCAGAATGGCAACCTTTTCTTCAGCAGTGTAGTGCTTTCGTTCCTTTTTCATACGTTCGCTCCATTATCTTAGCGGGAGGAACGCTTTCTCCATTTCCAACTGAGGCAGGACGGAACAGGCCGCGTCGAACGAATGGAACGAAAACTGGAGACCAAAGTTGGGGCGGCCGTGTATGCGACACGAAAATTCATCGTGGAGCCCGTATTCGGACAGATCAAACAGGCACGTGGATTTCGGCAGTTTCTCTTACGTGGGATCGGAAAAGTACGAGGCGAGTGGGCCCTGATCTGCATGACCCACAATATTCTGAAGTTTCATAAGATCTGCTATGGATAGCAGAGAGTTTTCTGGTACCCAGGGGCGCAAAGAGAATCAACTGTAAGCAATTTTCAAGCTTTCAGCGCCACATCCGGCACTCCGCCCCACAACACGGATCAACAATGAACGCCCCGAGGCCAGGGTAACGATTTTTGTAAGAAGATCACCTACCAGTCCAAGGAAGACCCGAAATCTGTCCTCGCTCAATTCCGCAACGATTACAATCCGCGCATTGCAGTAACTGTCGATATGATCGCGACCGGTACTGATGTCAAGCCGCTCGAATGTTTGCTTTTCATGCGCGACGTGAAGAGCCGGAATTATTTCGAGCAGATGAAGGGACGCGGGACGCGCGTCCTGGATCACGACGACCTCAAGAAGGTCACTCCCTCTGCCGCCAGTGCGAAGACGCACTATGTCATCGTTGACGCCATCGGTGTCACAACGTCCCTGAAAACCGCGAGCGAGCCGCTAATCACCAAGCCTGCCGTTCCCCTAAAGGACCTTGCCATGGGCGTGATGATGGGCGTCCGAGATGATGACACAGTCAGCTCGCTTGCCGGGCGCCTTGCGCGCCTCAACAACCAGCTCGACCATAAGGATCAGCAACGCATCAAGGAGAAATCTGGCGGTACTGCACTCGCCGATATCGTCGGCGGCTTGCTTGCTGCTATCGACCCTGACCGGATTGACGATAAGGCCCGTGAAATCTCAGGCACGCCAGCGGGAGCGGAACCGGATGATCAAGCGCGTCACGCTGCGCGCGAGCAGCTCGTTGGAACCGCTTCACACGTCTTCAACGGACCGCTCATCGAGCTGCTTGAATCAATCCGGCGCGAAAAAGAGCAGACCATCGACCACGACAACCTCGACAAGGTTCTGCGGGCTGAGTGGGAGGGCGATGCGGCAGAAAACGCGAAACAGGTTGCGAAGGATTTTCGCGAGTATCTGGAAGCCAACCGCGATCAAATCGAAGCTCTGACGATCTTTTACAGTCAGCCGCACCGGCGGTCAGAACTGACCTACGACATGATCCGGAAGGTTTTCGACAAACTCAAGAGCGATAAGCCTCGACTCGCGCCCCTGAGAGTTTGGCAGGCTTATTCGCTGCTGGACGAGTACAAGGGAGCGCAGCCCAGCAGCGAATTGACGGCACTCGTTGCACTCATTCGCCGCGTCTGCGGTATCGACGCGGAACTGTCGCCCTTCTCGGATACGGTGCGGAAAAACTTCCAGAACTGGATCATGGCGCGCCACAGTGGCGGCGGCGAGAAATTCAATGAGGAACAGATGGAATGGCTGCGGATGATCCGGGACCACGTCGTCAATTCCTTCCATCTTGACCGAGCTGACCTCGACATGGTGCCATTCGACTCCAAGGGTGTCCGAACTCCTCGCGTGCAGTCTGGATGATGTCGTCTGCGTGGCTGTCAGTCTTGGCAAAGATGAGAGTCTTTGGCACTTCCTGTCGCCCCGGAAAAATCTCCGGCAGTTTTTCACGAAATGTACGAATGACAGTCCGGATTTGGTCCGGGTTAACGATATCGCGGTCAAGCTGTGTCGCGGCGTATGCCTCGTCTGCGTCTTGCGTTTCCCAGCGCTTCCTGCGACTTAATCGTTCGCGCTTCTCCACCTGCTGGGTCGCCTTGATCGTGGCGCCCTGCTTGGTGCGTTCGGTTTCAATGAGGTAAATCTCATTTCCGACGTTCACGCCGTCGGCGACCGCCTTTTCATGGCTGTATTCGCTGACTACGTTTTTCCGGAAGAAACCGTAGGTCCGATTGTCGGGCGTTGCCGTCAGGCCGATCAAATAGGCATCAAAATACTCAATTACCTGGCGCCACAGATTGTAGATCGAGCGGTGGCATTCATCGATGATGATGAAATCGAAGAACTCGGGCGGAATTTTCTCATTGTAGACGACGGGCAGGGCTTGCTTCGGCTTCACCATCGATTCCGCGGGATTGGTTTCTTCGGCTGCCTCGTCGAGCGGCTCGTCCTTCAAAAGCGCGTACATGCGCTGAATGGTGCTGATGCAGACCTGGCTGTCCTTGGCAACAAAGGATGATTTGAGGCGTTGGACGTTGTAAAGCTCTGTAAACTTCCGGTTATCATCGTTCGGCAGGTAAGCCATAAATTCCTGCTCTGCCTGTTCTCCGAGGTTCTTCGTGTCTACGAGGAAAAGGATTCGCTTGGCATCGGCATGCTTGAGAAGGCGATAGACCGAGGTGATGGCGGTGTAAGTCTTGCCAGAGCCTGTAGCCATTTGCACGAGTGCGCGGGGCCGGTCGTCTTTGAACGATTTTTCCAAGTTTTCGATCGCCGTGATCTGGCAATCGCGGAGGCCAGAAGGGTTGAGCGGCGGCATCGTCTGGAGCCGCGCGCGTAAAGAGGTCGGTTTCGATAGCCACTCGGCCATAGTCTCCGGCCGGTGGAAGGTGAAGACTTCGCGGGAGCGGGGCCTTGGATCGCGGTCATCGGTGAAACGCGTGATGATGCCCGTACTTTCGTAGACGAAAGGCAGAGGTTCCTTGTTGTTCACCCATTTTAGTTTCGCGGCCGCATAGCTCCCTGATTGCTCCTCAACCGTCGTGATCTTGTGGCCCCACTCTTCAGGCTTGGCCTCGATGACGGCAACTGCCTTCTTAGCAACGAAAAGGACGTAATCCGCCGGGCCAATGTCGGTCTGGTATTCGCGGACGGCGATTCCAGGTCCAGCACTGAAATCGATGGCCGTTTTGCCCTGAACAATCCAGCCAGCTTCTACCAGATGTTTGTCGATCTGATCGCGGGCGATTTGTTCAGGATTTTGGTTTGGTGTCGTCACAAATTAAACCTCGGCGGCACTGTATCTGGCTGATGATGAGCCTCTTTAAGCCGCTTCAAGAAAATGCGTGCCCGGTGCGAATGAGAGATCCAAGTCCTCCGTGAAGTGGCGCGAGTGTAATAAAGGATAACGTAGCAGAGCTGAGAGATGGTGGTGAATCATTCAATTTATTGTGTTCGTGAATCGGAACGGTCCATCAACAGAATAAACCGGTGAGAACTATTTTGACACGTTACAAGCGTCAGAATTATGACAACTTCTGCGATGTGATAATGTTCATTCTGTAAAATAGCTGCTTTCCGAAAAGCGATTTAATTTCCGTAATTAACATTATCACTCTGGGATTAATTTTCTATTAATGTCCTAGATCGAGGAAATCAGTCCTTCGGATGGATGTAAGGTCGCAATTTGCGATCTAATCTTCCCTTCCCGACTGGCTCAACATTAATACGTTGAACTAATTTATGAGGCGCATCAGCCAGACTTCTTCATATTCGAGGCGTTCCAACACCTGTGGCTCGAAGACACGACTCCGCATTTCCGGGACCAAATCGATCTGCTTGAACCGTTCGACTGCGAAGCCCTCTTCCTTAAAGAAAGAAGTTGCAGCTTCCCAGTCAATGAATGCGTCTTCCGCAATGCTGCGCCCCGTCACTTCGGTCACCCGTTTCAACGTGCTTGCTTGCTTCGATTCGGGGTAGAAGCGCTCAAAGGACTCCCTGATTACTACGTCGGACGTGATCCACGCGCCACCAAAGACTTTTAGCAGACTGCGGATATTTCCCGCGAACTGCTTCCGTTCAGACATAGTGAGGAATTGAAGCAGTCCTTCATGTACGACCGTTATCGGTTCTCGCTTTAACAACCCGGCTGCATTCCAGACTTCTTCGGTCTGTAGCGCGTTTGCGGGCTGCAGATGGTAATTAGTTCTTTCAGAAAGTGGGATGAGTGCGTTGACGATCAATCGCTTCTCCTCAAGTAATTCCGGAAGATCGGTTTCGACGATCAGCATTGACGGATCTTCTGAGAGGATAAGGCCGCGCGGCGCAACTCCCCCGGCAAACTCTAATACTTGTCGGAAACCGAGACGATGGATAAACGCGGTCAGGGATTTGAAACGCAGCTCTATGTACGCGCGGTGATTCGCAATAAAGCCGGGGTTGAACGTGCGAGAAACTTCTTCGGCATCACACATCTCGGCAATTTGACGGCAGTAAGGGATGTCGCTCTCGGCGCGAAGAAAGGCGGCGAGCTTGGCTGTGGGACTGATGCGGGCGTGATGAATAGTCACAATCTTCCTAAAAAGTACGTTCAGCGAACTGGATAGACCGTCGTCAGGGCGCGGTCAACACGAACCGTGCAAAAACATCTCAAGAAATATGGTGCAGCTTAACTCTGAAGATTACACCGTGCCCTTAAAATCTCCGGGCAGTATTCATAATAAGTATTATCACATCCTGAGATTGCGTTATGTCTACAGACACAATCTTAGGCTGTAACTGTCAGCTATCTGGTCAGGACGTGGTTGTAGACGCGGGCGTCGTCGATGGTGCCGTTGAAAAAATCTGAGTGGCTCGCTTTTGATCCAGGGGTGACGGGGGCGCGGCTTATTTCCAGATGCCGACCCAGTTGGCGCCGTTGCAATACTGCATTCTTTGGTTGTCGCTGTTGTAGACGATGGCGCCCTCGTTGCCGTAAAGTGCGCCTATTTCCGCCGCGCTCAGGGCGCGGTTGTAAACGCGGGCGTCGTCGATAACGCCGTTCCAGGCGGCGCCGCTGGTGGGATGGGAGTTGCCTGTATGCTTTTCCGAACTGCGCCGGCTGATGGAAGCGCGGCTGAACAAGGGCGGCCGTCGAGAGTATGTACAGGTGCTACGGTTGCTGGAGACCTTCCGGTTGGAAGAGGTCGCGCAAGCGATTGAGCAGGCTTTGCATCTGGGAACGATCTCGTTCGATGCGGTGAAGCATCTGCTGTTGTGCCGGATTGAGCAGCGTCCGCCGCGGCTGGACATGGAGAACTATCCGCACTTGCCGCTGGCGCGAGTCCGCACCACGCAGCCATCGGAGTACATGGCGCTGCTGGGTGAGGTGAACTCATGAGCGGCACGGCGAACACGGCAACAGCAGACACGCCGCAGGTGCTGCTGGAACATCATCTGAAACTGCTGCGGCTGCCCACTTTTCTGCGCGAGTACGACAAGGTGGCGCGGCAGTGCTCGGACGAGAGTGTGGATTATCCGCGTTACCTGCTGCGCATGACGGAGTTGGAACTGCTGGACCGCGAGCGGCGGGCCACCGAGCGCCGCATCCATCAGGCCCGTTTCCCGGTGGTCAAGAGCTTGGACACTTTCGAGTTCCTGAGCATCCCGTCCGTCAACAAGGCCCTGGTGCTGGAGCTGGCGCGGTGTGAGTTTCTTCTGCGGCGCGAGAACGTGCTGTTGCTGGGTAATTCCGGCACAGGCAAGACGCATCTGGCGCTGGCGCTCGGTCTCGCTGCATGCCAGAAGGGCCATCGTGTGCGCTTTACGACAGCTGCCGCGCTGGTGCACGAACTGATGGAGGCCCGGGATGAAAAGCGGCTGCTGCGCTTCCAGAAACAGCTGGCCAGCTACGAACTGTTGCTCGTCGATGAGTTGGGATTCGTGCCGCTATCGAAGACTGGCGCGGAGTTACTGTTCGCGAGGTTTTCAGTCTGCGCTACGAGCGTGGCTCGACGCCGGTGACCAGCAACCTGCCCTTTCAGGAGTGGACCGAAGTGCTGGGCTCGGAGCGGCTGACCGGCGCGCTGCTGGACCGACTCACCCACCACGTGCACATCCTAGAGATGAACGGCGAGAGCTACCGCCTCAAGCAGAGCAAGCACAAACGCAACCCTCAACCCGGCCGCTAATTCACCACGACATCTCTCGTGGAGGGTGGCGTCTTCCGCTCCGGCCTAAACGCGGCCCGCAAACCGGACCGCAGGCCTCCGCTCCAGACGCCACCCTCCCTGCCAATCCCCATCTCCCACTCACGCACCTGGTCTAGTTTTCCTCCGCCCCTGTGGTCTAGTTTCACTCCGCCCTTGACACCACATTTCATCTTTTCAGTCGAGGAAGGCATCTGAGCATAAATTGTTTATTCAAGCCCCGTCGCGAGTCGCTCAAGTGTTCGTCGATGAGCTTCTCGAGACCCAGTCGCTCGCCCAACTCGCGAACCAGAATCAGACCACCATCGGATGTCACTCGCGATTCTTGGAAATCTATCCTCAGAGACGCGTTGAAAGAGAGCTGAAAGGGCTGATTTTGTTTCTCACCCACGGGGTGTGTACCTCCGAGACGTCTTCACTGCGTTTAGACCTGCATAAATACTGATGAAAGATAGCACCCGCAGGCTCGCTGGAACGACTTCATTTCGGAAATGTGGGTTTAATGCACTTTATCCTTCTTAGGCACTGAAATCGGAATCCCGAGCTTTTCTTCCAACTCGTGAATGGGCGTTCCGAACACTTCATGTCGATCGAGCGCGATTCCCATCATCTTCAGCGTGATTTCCCTGCGACGTTCCTGTTCTGTTTTGGGTTGTTGGTTCACCGTTTCATTTGCAACTTCTTCCGGGCTGGGGATCACGCCTGTAGCTTCGAGAACCTTGTAGGCCAACGCTGCATCGAACTCCGCCGCTCTCCTCACTGTATCTATTGCCGTGTAGCCGATTCCGTAAAATCTCTCGCGCATGTCTTTTCTGTACTGTGCAACTTCCGGCGCTCTGACGATTTTCGCCACCGTAACCCTGTGTCTTTTTTCTTCCCGTGAGATTTTGGAAACGCTCTCGCCCGCAATGTATCTTTTCATGATCCGTTCTCGTTGAGGTGGCGGAACATAGGAAACCGGCGTGAGCTTCTTGCGAATTGTCGATTTTTGTCTAGAACTGTGCTCCCGATTTCTCTTTCTGACTGCGTTCATCTTCGCTACTTTTTGCAGGGGAGTCATTTTCTGGTATTTCATTACTGCCTCCTTCGCTTCGTCGCAATCGTTCTCAAGTATCTTCTCCTCTAACGCGTCAGTGTGGACTCTCCTCCGGTTAATCCTTGCGGGGCTCTTTCGCCGATTCGGCAAGCGTTTCCGATCATAGAGTTCTTCTTGACCATGCGAAGCTCTTCCTCCTTTCGTCCTGTCGAGGTGTGCACTGATGCAGCGTCGTTCAGGGAGGTACGAACTCCGTCCCCTGCTCCTCGGCTCTACCGAACGCGGAGGGTGTATTCACTCCAGCGGCCGTGCCCCTCTTCTCTCTCGCGATTTTTGGGGCACTTTTGTCCGCGACGCATCTCTGCCTGATGCGGACGCGTGTCCGTTCAGCTGACTTCGGTTTGGAATGGCGGATTCTTCGTGACGCTTCTGACGCGGTAACGCTGGATCGTGAGGGCATTTTAGACGTTCCTTCGCCGTGAATTTCACTGCGAAACCAACGTCCAGAAGAAACCAGCGTTCAAATCTCAACGCGATCATTATCGCGGAACTCTCGATGCATTTCAATCCATCAGATTTGCAGCGTCGAAACTTTCCGACTTCTACAGAACGGTTCGTGTCGCACGAGACCAGATGATGCGATGAAAAAACGCGCGAGCCCGCTGAACTACTATACGATTCAGACGCGATCCGCGTGAGACGCGGGCTTTCCCGCTGAATCCGATTTCAAAATCCGTGTTCTGAGAATCGGAGCAGCACTATGGAAACATAGTTGCCAATTTCTGTATTCTGGAACTGTCGGATCGCGCCTTCTGTGAGTAGCAGGAACTCTGAATTGAACAAATAGAGCCCTGGAAGCAAGACACAAATATTCTGTGTCGCAAATCTCGTAAGTCTAATTTTTACTATACTATATATGCGACATCTTAATGTCGCACAGATGTCGCAAGGTCACTGGAAAGGGGGCTAACTTTTTTCTTCCAGCCGAAAGACTCCCCAGCGGCGTGTTCCCGAATCGAATGTTCGGTTGATACAGACCAACAACAGGGAAGAGTTACGCGCAGCTTGCGACATGGTTGCGACATAGCCACGTCGCAAGCTTTCGCCCATGTTTTATTGATGAATCTGCGTTTTGCGACATCTTTTGCGTTTCCGCGGCGCGTCCGGCTGCTCTGAGGATTTCCCCTCCGTGTTTTTGCCTTCACTTTGCTGCTCCCGGTACCGCTCGATTTGGCGCTTGCTCAGTCCGAGCTTTTCCGCCACTTCTTGCGGCGTCCAGCCTTCATCCAGGAAGTGACATGCCTGTTCGTATCGGCTGGTCTGAATCGTCTGAACCCCCCACTGAACGGCGCCGACGACGAAGGGATGCGTACCGAGCGTCAGACGAAAAGGTGCCGCGCCCGTCGTTCCGGGAGAAATCCCGCGTGCTTTCTTGAAGTGGAGTTCCACATCCACGCCCAGCGGCGAACTTCCTTCCGCGAGATGCTGTGCGAGACGCCGGATGTGGATCACGGTGTGGACGTTGAACGTCCGAGCGGTCGTTCCCATCTGGAATCCGGCGTTGCCAGGTTTCTCGGATTCGTGATGCACCAAAATGACCGCAATCCCCATCGTTTTGAGGCGGTTCAGCCAGCGAGCAACGACGATCCATCCGTCGCTATCATTCAGCGCGGATTCCATTAACGAGTAAACATTGTCGAGAATCAACAGCTCCGGCAATTCACCATTCACGTCACGCAACTTGCTCTCGAGCCACGCTTGCCCGTTCTGCGTGGCCAAGTCGGGAATTTGATTCTCGAGCGCGTCATTGATAATGAAGCGGAAGGTACGATAAAAAAGCTCCCGCCGTGCATCCTGATTTTTCGTCGGCAGCAATGAATCAGTTCCCGCCAACGCGAAACCATCAAAGATTTGTCTCGATCGCACTTGCAAGTCTTGCTGCGACATCTCGCCATCGACGTACATCACCCGGAACGGCCGCGGCACGTGCCAGTAGAACAGCGGCATGCCAATCGACGCCGCGATTCCCATCGACAGCGCCACGTATGTTTTCCCCACTCCAGTTTTTGAAAACAAAAGCATTAGTCCCCGCTCGCGGAGCGCGGGATCGAAAATGCAATCCAACCGCGGCAAGTCCTTGTTGATGAATTCCCGCGACGTCATGACAGCCTTCCCCAGCATTTTGTGGACCCCTTGGTCGTCTTTCGACTGAGCGGTCTGAGCTGCGTTCTGCGCGATGTCCACGAATTTCTGAACGGTCAGCTGCCCCGCCTCCGCGAGGTCCGCTACTTCTCGGAAAGCTTCGAGAATTCGCCAAGAGTCTTGAGATTCATGAAATCGTTTGATCAAGAAATCCCGGTTGAACGTTCCGCTTGTCGATTTTATTTCTTCAATACATTCGAGCAGAGCTTTGGCTTTTTCATCATGTAGATGGTGTAGTCGAATATGCTCCTTAACTTCAGTGCTCAGAAGTGAGCCAATCGGCGTGTGAGACCGATTCCAAAAGTCAAGCAAGATGCCTGCGATGATGCGACGATCTCCTCTCCAATCGAAATTCGTCGGAGAGATCTTCGGGCCGAGCTGAGACAGGGCCTCTTCGTCGAAAATTAGAAGCTTGAGCAGCGCATCCTGGAAATCAGCGTCCTCCAGATATTTTGCCGAAGCGACGGCTGGCACGTTCTGAGACAAACTGGTGTCGCGGCCGGGAACCCGCTGCCGCGGCGTGTTCGACTGTCTACTTGCCATGACGACCTCCGCGCTGCGGACGCGCCGGCACGATCCCCGCTTCGATTATTTTCTCGACAGTCTCTGGGGTGATTCGGACTAAGCGACCCACGCGGACGGATGCGATACGTCGCTCGAGGATCCATCGCCGAATGCAACTCGGCGTGACATTGAGCTTTCCGGCGACCTCGTCGACGCGGAGCAATTGCTGGGAACTAATATTGTTGGTAGTCATCGAACTTTCTCCATGGTGAAGTATCACCGGGCGAAAGGTTACGTCGCGCTTGCTTGTTGGTCGATGGCGCAAGCACACATATTCCTGTCGTTCTGCGTGGGTCACGCGATCCGGCAGAATTTCGTATTCCCGCGTTACGTGAGGAGGTCCACAGTCGAGGAATTGTCCTAGGTCCGGAAGCTCAATTTCTTCAACAGCGCATATTCACACATGAAAAAAATCGTTTCGAGGAGCCCTTTCGTAACACCGCCGGGATCAATTTCAGGACAAAGGGTGTAGGGAATCTCAGGCTTCACGTTTCGGCGTCGCCATTCGCTATGTGCGCGTTCATCGTACTTTTCACTCTGGACAGCCGTCGCGATCAGTTCGGCAACCCATTTGTCGCGGAAGTGGTGAGTATGCGCTACGACGTAGAAGATCAGCCGCCTCTTTGCGGCAGACCAGTACAACCGCCAACGCAGTTCTGCTACGAACATCAGGAGCGCTCCGTAGTTTCGTAGCGACTCTGGAATCTGGAAAGGGTACTTAATTGCGGCTTCATCGAAAATGGCTTTCGCAGGGCTCTGGTTGACCTGCTCGATCTGAAGCGCGCACTTCGAGAAGCTTTTTACTGCGGCACTCAATCGCCGGTGATCAAGGCCGAGCACCCCTGTTATGCGCTCGGGTTCTGGGTCTTCTGAACATGCAGCCAAAAGACGAAGTAATTCCTGACTATCGCAACCCGCCGTGCGGAGATCCTCAAAAAAGCCCGCTGCATAGCGATTGTTCTGGATCTCCGTGTTCAGGCGATCTAAAGCGTTCTTGCTGAGCCTCGGGTAGCGTGGATCCTTACGCAATCTTCGACTAGACGTCTTAAGCACCTTATCCAGATCGATAACGATCGACCCAACCGGAGGCTTCTTGGGTCTCATTGCCACCTCCCGCGTGGCTTCCCGATTTGAATTGGATCGGCAGGCGGTCCGGGATGCAACCGCTTTTTCGGGAGCGACCCTAGCCGACCCTTTTGCGCAGGAAGTCTACACCCGAAGTTCAGCCATAGTGAGTAGGCGCGCTTCCGGGTCGCAAGTTGGTCGCTCTTGCACATAACCTAACGTTAGGATATACTGTCCTGCATGGCCGATGTGAACCGCGCCGCAAGCTTGATGGGACACCGGAGCGTTGAAGTCCGAATCAAGAAATGGGGAAAGCGAGCGTTCATAGCCAAAATGCGGAAGTGGGGAAAGAAGGGCGGGCGTCCGCCGAAAAGGAACGGTGTGCGATGAGTGTTTACAGGCGTGGGGACGTTTGGTGGTACAAGTTCCGGTTTGCTGGGCAGATGATTCGTGAGTCGACGAAGAGCGAGAGCAAGACGGTCGCGAAAGACGCGGAGCGCTCCCGGCGGAGAGAACTCGAAGGGTCCTTTAACCGAATCACGAGACCACGGATGGCCCAGCTCTTTTCAGTGTCCGCTGAATCGTGGCTAAAGGCCAAGATCGCTCACCTGTCGCCTCGTAGTGTGATTATTGAACGCGCAAATCTGAAGCACATCAATCCCTACTTCGGGAAAATGCTCCTGTGCGACATCGCTGCCGACGACATCTCACACTATCAAGCATCGCGTCGCGAACAGGGCGCCGCCCCCAAGACAGTCAATCTTGAAGTGGGAACGTTGCGCGCGATCCTGCGGAAGAATCGCCTTTGGGCATCGATCCAGCCCGACGTGCGGATGCTTCGCGCACGCGAGGACGTAGGACGGGCCATTAGCCAAGTCGAGGAAGCTGCGTTGCTGGAAGCCTGTCGTGCAAGTCGCTCCCGGTCGCTGTATCCGGCTGTTTTGATCGCCCTCAATACCTGTATGCGTTATTCGGAGCTTCGCTTGCTCCGGTGGGGACAGATTGACCTCAAATCCTGCACGCTCACGGTCGGCCTCAGCAAGACCGAATCCGGAACGGGTCGCCTTCTCCCTCTGAATGACCGCGCCGTTGCGATCTTCGGCTTTTGGGCAAGCCTTTTCCCGGAGCGTGAGCCAGATCATTTCGTTTTCCCTGCGGAACGCTACGGGGCCTCCGGGGACGGGGTGACCGTCGTATACGACAGTGATCCGACAAAACCGATTGGACGCTGGAAGGAAGCATGGGAATCCGCAAAAATTCGCGCGGGCATTTCGTGTCGATTCCACGACCTAAGACATACTGGCTGCACCCGCATGCTTGAAGCGGGAGTGCCATTTTCCGTCGTGGCCACGATTATGGGATGGAGTCCCTCTACAACGGTGAGAATGGCGAGGCGCTACGGTCACATCGGACAGATCGCGCAGCGACAGGCCGTCAATGCGCTAAATCAGGCTGGTATTCAGGACGAGGGGGCACAAAACTGGGCACATTCCCAAACACCTCGAGCGTGTCTGCTTGCTAACTGATTGAAAAGTTTGGCTCCCCGGGCTAGATTCGAACTAGCAACCCTTCGGTTAACAGCCGAATGCTCTACCGTTGAGCTACCGGGGAACGGAAGGCGCGACTGGAGACGTTCAGCGTGCCGAGCGATTCGAGTGTAAACAAACGCGCAATCCGAGTCAACGCGGGGAGAATGACACTCACTCTATTTCAGGTTCACGGGATTGGAGGGCACGCCGAGGCATGAGATTCACCGCGCGGGCGGGCGATGACTCCTCAAGGATTACGCTGGCTGAGGAAAATCTGACTACTGCAAGCGCTGGCCGGAAGAATCGTGGTCGATGAGGGAATCGAAAATGGCAAGAACGTGGCGGCGAAATTCGACGATTCTCTCGAGGATAACGCGCAATTCAGGCTCGCGCGCCGTCTCGCGATCCCATTTCGCGAGGACCGCGGCCGGAACTTGAATATCGCGGCGCAGTTCGTCGGCCGAATGTCCGCGGAGAAAAAGGCCGTAGAAAAATGCGGCCTCACGCTGCGGAAATTCAAAGTCTCGCCGCGTTTCGTCAATCGGGTTGGGCTGTGTCGCCATAGTGAGAAAACCGCAGTTTACGAGTTTTTCAGCCAACGTCAAGGGTACGTGCGACGTAAATAGAAACTGGCACGAACCGGAATCAGTTGGATGCCGCAGGGGTCGAAAACGCTTCAGAGGCTAAGATCAACGGGCTCAATGCAGTTTGCGGGCAGGCGAGATACATGATCAGAAGCCGCCGATTCATCCGCAGCGCTCAGGGTGCTTGAGGAATTTTAAAAGCGGGAGCGAGACGCGCGCAGATATTCACGAAGCGCGGAAACATTGGGGCTATACGAGCCCACGCGGCCCGCATCTACTGGCAAGCCAAGGAGTTCCGCCAGCTCAACGCTGATGCCCGCATCATCCAGCTCGGCCAGGCTATATCCCTCTGCTGGAACGAGGCGATTCCGCACGGAGCGATCCACGGGGCGCGGCGGGCGCTGCGAGCGCCGGGGTCCCTGCACGATCTGGAAAAACTCAGCCCAATCTCGACGATTCCACATGGCCCCCTCCGCACCTTTCGGATTCACTTCGTTGGATGCAATTGCTGGCTCGCGGGTTCCATAACTCCGCAAACCCCCCAGTGCTCCGTGCCCCCGGAGCAGTGGAGACGAGGATTCTAACCCCGGCGCGAGAGAAAAGTGGCGCCATGGAGCCGGGTGTCGCGAGTCGGTTAATGTTTCATACGCGGCGCGATCCCGGCCGAGATCCTACTATTTGACGGTTACAAGCGCGTGAAGAAAGTCGCGGCAAACCGGCGCCGCTCGGCAGCGAACTGATGTAGACCGGCCGGCCGGTTCTCCAGTTGCATCCGCCGCAACGAGTTGGTGATAGGATGCGCCCCATCCCCGTGTGTGAGGACTTCGCATGCGCGCACTGATGATGGATTTTCCGCTCACGCTGGATCGACTCCTCGAACGCGCCGGAAGCCTTTTCGGCCAAATCGAAGTGGTATCGCGACGCCCGGATCGTTCGGTCCATCGCACGACGTATTCCGAATTCCATCGCCGCTCGAAAGCGCTGGCTGAATCTCTCCAGCGCGCCGGGCTTCAACCTGGAGATCGCGTCGCTACGCTGATGTGGAATCACTCGGCCCACCTGGAGGCCTACTTCGGAATCCCGGCGGCCGGGGGAGTTCTGCACACCTTGAACTTGCGCTTGCACCCGTCGGAAATCGCTTTCATCGTGAACCACGCAGCCGATCGGTTCTTAATTGTCGACGATGTTCTCCTGCCCCTTTACGAACAATTCAAGCCGTTGACGCACCTCGAACGCATCTTTGTCGTTCCCTTCAGCGGCAACGCATTGCCTCCGGGTCTCGAGAGCTACGAAGATTTCATCGCGAGTGCCACCGGAAAATTCTCCTATCCGAAGATGGACGAAAACGATGCAGCCGCAATGTGCTTCACATCGGGCACGACCGGCAATTCAAAGGGCGTACTCTACTCCCATCGCGCGCTCGTACTCCATTCGTTTATTTCGACGCTGAAAGAAACCTTCAGCGTCAGCCAGGCCGACACCATCCTTCCCGCATGTCCGATGTTTCACGCCAACGCGTGGGGCATCCCTTTCGCAGCCGTGATGGTGGGGGCAAAGCTCGTCTTGCCGGGGCCACACCTGGACGCCGAAAGCCTGCTCGATCTGATAGCGCAGGAAAAAGTAACTACGGCCTGCGGCGTTCCCACGGTTTGGATCGGTGTCCTCGCTGCGCTCGAGAAATATCCGGGCCGATGGAAATTCGCCGGGCCGCTCCGAGTGCCGTGCGGTGGAACGGCGCCGCCGGAAGCATTGATGCGCGCGCTAGATCGCTACGATATCCACATCACGCATCTTTGGGGCATGACGGAATCCGCGCCCGTCGCCACCACCGGCGTTTTGAAAACCACCATGGCCGATTGGTCCGAAGATAAAAAATACGAGGTTCGCTCAAAACAGGGATTGCCCGCGCCATTCATCGAAGTGCGCGTCAGAAACGAAAATGGAATTGCTCCGTGGGACGGCTTGTCCGCGGGTGAACTCGAAATGCGCGGGCCGTGGGTTGCGTCAGCGTATTACAACGCGCCTGAGGTACAGCACCGCTGGACGGATGACGGCTGGTTCAAGACCGGCGACGTCGCGACGATTGACCCGGAGGGATACGTCAAGATCGTGGATCGCAGCAAAGATCTCATCAAGTCGGGCGGCGAATGGATTAGTTCCGTCGATCTCGAGAACGCGTTGATGGGTCACCCGAAAATTCGCGAAGCGGCGGTGGTCGCAATACCGCACCCGAAATGGCAGGAGCGCCCGCTAGCAGTCGTCGTGATGAAAGAAGGCGAATCCGCCACTCCTGAGGAATTGCGTACTTTCCTCGCAACAAAATTTGCGAAATGGCAGTTGCCGGACGGATTTGCATTTGCAAAGGAGATCCCGCGCACTTCCGTCGGAAAATTCCTCAAACTCAAACTCCGCGAACAATACGCAAACTGGAAATGGGAGTAACGCGCTCACTGTTCCGGAGGCCGCCGTTGTGCCTTCGTCCACACCGGCAACACTTGATTCGCCGCCAAACGCCGGAGTCTCGCCCTACTGTCACCCGAAGGCCGCTGATATACTAGGTTGAGCAAATCTCGTCAGGACTGAACGTTTCCGCGAATGAACGCTCCGGTCATCGTCGCGCACTATCACGAAGTGTGGCTGAAGGGCCGCAACCGGCAATTCTTTCTTCGCAAGCTGGCGCTGGCGCTGCGTCACGCCCTCGGAGGAATTCCCGTCGAGCGGATCGAGCAGCCCGGCGACAGGTTTCTCGTGCGTCTTGGCGAAGACGCACCGCTTGAAGCCGCGATCGAACGCATCGAGCGCGTCTTTGGCATTGCGTATTTCGCGGTGGCGCGGAGCGTCGAGCCCGATCTCGATGCGCTTTGCCGCGCAGCGTGGGAAGAAGTCGAGCCGCTGAAATTCTCAACTTTCGCCGTGCGCGCCAAGCGCAGCGACAAATCATTTCCGCATAATGCAATGAAGATTGAAGCCGCCGTCGGCGCCTATCTCCGCGAAAAACTTCGCGCCGCAGGCCGCGAGGTTCGCGTCGACTTGTCGAACCCGGAAATCACCTGTCGCGTCGAAATCACGCCCGGCCCCGCCCTCGTTTACGCGCGAAGAATTCCCGGCACGGGCGGACTTCCGGCGAACACGGGTGGGCGAATGATGTGTTTGCTTTCCGGCGGGTACGATTCCGCCGTCGCGGCGTATCAAATGATGAAGCGCGGCGCGCATTTGAGCTTCATTCATTTCTATGCCGCGGGCGCGCGCCCCGGCGAATCTTCGATTCACGTGGCGCGCGAGCTGGCGCGGCGCCTCGCGCTCTACCAATACACGCTGAAATTGTGGCGCGTGCCGTTCGAAGCGATTCAGCGCGAAATTGTTCGCGACGCGCCGGAAAGGTATCGCGTGCTTTTGTATCGCCGGATGATGATGCGCATCGCCGAGGCGATCGCGCGCCGCGAGCACGCCCTCGCCCTCGTCACGGGCGACAGCCTGGGCCAAGTAGCCTCGCAAACGCTTCAGAATATGGTCTCCGTCGGCGAAGCCACGCGCATGCCTGTATTCCGTCCACTGGCCGGCACGGACAAGCTCGAAATTCTCGCGCTCGCGCGGAAAATCGGGACGTACGACATCTCCTCCGAACCGTTCCACGATTGCTGCCCGCTCTTCATGCCGCGGACTCCGGCCCTATATGCCACGCCGAGAGAAGTTGTCGCCGCGGAATCGAAGCTCGATATTCCCGCGCTTGTTCGGCAGGGGTATGAATCCGCTTCCGCCGAGCGCTTTCGGTTCGCAAACGGCCGCGTCGAAGAATTTGCGTCAACCGATCACGCCGCACGCGGCCGCGCGGAAGGCGGCGACTCCAGCGCGGTGCCTCAACAAAAATCCGCTGAGACCTGTGCGCTCGAAGTCACGCACGAGTGATCCATTCGCATGGCTGCGGCTCCAGTCACTGCAAAAGTTCAATTGTGTTTTAGTACATCGAAAAAAACGGAGAGTTCACGCCCGCGCTTCCGACCGCCGCATTCCCCAGCGAACCAGTTCGGCGATCACGGCAATGCTGACAAGGCCGATCGTCACAAAAAGCACAGGGTATTCATATTTCGAAAACATCCGCAGGATGTGCCGGCCGTAGCGCGCACCCAGATACGCCAGAATCCCAAATCGGATTGCCCGCCCGAACGTGAGCGCGGCCAGGAATTTTCTCCACGAATACTTCATCGCCCCCGCCGCCAATACAAACGGAACCATCGGCATGGGCGGCGGCAGCACCGCCGGAATCACAATCGCGGCAACTCCCCATCGTTCAAATAGAGCTTCAACCTTCTTCATCGTCCGGCGTGAGAATCTCCGCGCCAGCCGGTTGCCGCCTTGATGTTGCGCGAGCCGGTAAGTGAAATATGCGCCCAGCACAGACCCCACGGTCGCCATGAAAGCGTAGTAAATCCACCATCGTGTCTCGTGCGCCGCCAGCAGGATCGTCACCACGTCCATGCTGCCCGGCAGCGGGATTACCGACGCATCGAGAATACCAAGCGGAATCAGGCCCACGCCGCCGAGGTGGATAAACCAGCGCGTGAAGTTTCTCGATCTGTGCGTGGCTTGCAGAATCGCGAGTTTCTCGAGTTTGAGCATAGGCGTTCGCCCGTATTACTTGGAGTAGTTCCCCCCAGGCGTAGGTTACGTTGATCGAACGAAATTTTGGCGGCTGATTCTGCCCCAGCCGTAAATCCCCTTTTTACCGGGCGCAAGGTGTCGTTTGAGTTTCGGACACATCGACGCGGCCGCCAATTTGCCACATCTGGCCCGGGACTATACTGGTTCTTTCAGTACAAGGCAGCCCCTCCGCCTGAGCTAAATTTCAAATGGCACCAAACGATTGGCTCCCGAAATCGGTCCTGTGTTTGCGCGATTACAACGCCCGAAAATTTCTGGGCGATGTCGTCGCCGGAATCACCGTCGGACTCGTGGCACTCCCTCTTGCCATGGCATTCGCGATTGCGTCAGGCGTGCCGCCTCAAGCCGGCCTCTACACCGCGATTGTCGCAGGATTTCTGATTTCCGCGCTGGGTGGCTCGAGCACCCAGATTGGCGGCCCGACGGGAGCATTCGTCGTCGTAGTCTTCGGCATCGTCGTGAAGTACGGCCTCGACGGACTCTACATGTGCACGTTGATGGGCGGCGTCCTTCTCGTCATTCTCGGCGCCACGGGCCTTGGATCGGGGGTCAAATATATTCCGCGGCCCGTGGTCGTCGGATTCACCAACGGCATCGCCATCATTATCGCCAGCACGCAGGTGAAAGA
Organism: uncultured Acidobacteriota bacterium; assembly: GCA_963771905.1. Classification (GTDB taxonomy): domain Bacteria; phylum Acidobacteriota; class Terriglobia; order Acidiferrales; family UBA7541; genus Palsa-147. The sequence continues at coordinate 251,656 of CAVYVI010000009.1, read as the reverse complement.
CTTCTTCGGCATCCGCGTCGATCGAGTTCCCGGCGATTTCCTTTCGCGAATGTATGCTGTCTTCGCGAATTTTCGTACATTTTCCGTTACCGAAACCGCGCTCGGCGTGTTCGCGCTCGTGCTGATCCTCGTCTTCACGCGCTTCGTAAAAAAAGTGCCAGGCTACATTGTCGCGCTCTTCGCCGGCACCGCGATCGTGGTCCTTTTCAAGTTGCCGGTGGAGACGATCGGAACGCGCTTCGGGGGAATTCCGTCCGGGCTGCCGCATCTCCGGATCCCGCAGTTTCGCGTGGATCTGCTCCGCCCGCTGATCTCACCCGCCATCACCGTCGCGATGCTGGGCGCCATCGAATCGCTCATGTCCGCGGTCGTCTCCGATCGCATGAGCGGGGACAAGCACAACCCCAATGTCGAGCTGATCGGCCAGGGTGTCGCCAATATTTTTTCGCCGCTCTTCGGCGGATTGCCCGCCACGGGCGCGATTGCGCGCACGGCGACGAATATTCGCTCCGGCGCCAAGACGCCCGTCGCCGGGATGGTCCATGCGGCCACGCTCCTCGCCATCATTCTGTTCTTCGCACCGCTCGCGCGATTCATTCCTTTGTCCGTGCTGGCGGCGATTCTCTTCGTCGTCTCTTACAACATGGGCGAGTGGGGGGAAATCCCGGAGCTCCTCAAACTTTCGAAATTGGAAATCGGGACGTGGCTGGTTACGTTTTTACTGACGGTCTTCGCGGATTTGACGGTGGCCGTGGAAGTGGGAATGATTCTCGCGGCGCTGGTGTTCATTCGCAAAGTCACCACGACAACCACCGTCGCTCAAGTCACCGAGGAATATCTGCGTGACGGCTACGCGCACATCCTGCAGCACAAGGAAATTCCGCCGTACGTCACGATCTTCCGCATTCACGGGCCGTTCTTGTTCGGCGCCACCGACAAAATCGACGAAATTACGTCGAGGCTTGCCGGGTTGCCGCCCATCATTATTCTCCGCCTTCGCAATATGACCGCGATCGACGCGACGGGTCTGCAGGCGCTCGAAAAACTGGCCGACATCGTGCGCAGCTCCGGCCGCGGCCTGATTCTTTGCGGCGCGCGCGAGCAGCCTGCCCGGCTCATGCGCCAAGCTGAATTTGAAGAGCATGTGGACGCGGGAAATATCTGCGCAAACGTTGCGGAAGCCCTCGAGCGGGCCCGGCAGTTGTATTCGGTCATTGCGCGGGAGAGCCCTACGGTCGCGTGAAGTTCCGCAAGTTTTTTTACGCCTTCTTCGTCAGGCGATCGATTTCCGCCATATCCTCGGTCGTGAGCACCCAATCCGCGGCTTTGACGTTCTGCTCCACCTGCTCGGGTTTAGTCGCGCCGGCGATAACGCTCGATATCACGAGATGCGCCGCGAGCCAGCTGAACGCCAGTTCGAGCAGGCTGTGACCCCGCTTCGCGCAGAATTCCTCGAGCCGTCCGACGATGTTCCAGTTCGCCTGCGTCAAATAACGGTCGCCCAGCCTTTTCGTCACCGTCAGCCGAGCGCCTTCCGGCAACTTGTTCTGCTTGTACTTTCCGGAAAGCAGCCCCGACGCGAGAGGAAAATACGGCAAGAGTCCGAGGCCATACTTCTCGATCGCAGGAATCAATTCGCGCTCGGGCTCGCGTACCACCAGACTGTATTCGTCCTGGCACGAAATGAACGCATTCAGCGCGTGCTCCCGCGACGTCCAAAGCGATTCAACCACCTGCCACGCCGGCAGATTCGAGCAGCCGATGTGCCGCACCTTGCCCTGCCGCACCAAATCGTCCATCGCCCGCAGCGTTTCTTCGATCGGCGTCAGCGGATCGGGTGCGTGCAACTGATAAAGGTCGATCCAATCGGTTTTCAGGCGCCGCAGACTTCCTTCGACGGACGAAAAAATGTAACTGCGTGAGGCGCCTTTGAGCGTCTCAGCACTGTTCATCGCCATCCCGAACTTCGTGGCCAAGACAATATCCTTGCGCCGCTCGCCGAGGACTTCACCGAGGATCGTTTCGGAGCCTCCGAAATTCCCGTAAACATCCGCGGTATCGAACAACGTGATGCCAAGGTCGAGCGCCTTGTGAACAACCTTCCGCGACGCCTCGAGATCGATCCGTCCACCAAAGTTGTTGCATCCGAGCCCAACCAACGAGACCTGCAACCCCGATTTCCCCACATTCCGCTTCTTCATCTGTACTTCCTCCCGGTCACTTCGGCTTAACTATCCGCAGTAATAGATGCGATTCGACGCTCGGCGTTTCATTTCTTGGAAAGGTTTCGGCTCGGCGTCGGATTTTGCCACGAAAAGAGAGGAGAATAACGCCGGGATGAAAAACCGGAGTCAGAAAACGTAGTGAGGGATGAACGCGAATCGCGCCGAATTGCCCGCGCGTTACGCCGAAGACTCGGCGCTGGCGCGAATTTCCTGCCACCGCTTCGGGCGTTTCTTGGCGTCGAGAACTTTCTTCCTTAGCCGGATGGACTTCGGCGTAATTTCGGCAAATTCGTCGTCAGAGATGAATTCGATCGCCTTTTCGAGCGTCAATTCGCGCGGCGGAATCAGCCGAATCGCTTCGTCGGCGCTCGACGACCGCATGTTCGTCTGCTTCTTTTCCTTTGTGATGTTCACGTCCATATCGGCTTCACGTGAATTTTCGCCCATAATCATTCCTTCATACACCTCGACGCCCGGGCCCACGACGAGCTCGCCGCGCTCTTGAATCCCCCAGATTGCATACGCGGTCGTGACGCCGTTGCGGTCGGCGACAAGCGCGCCTGTCATCCTCATCGCCGTATCGCCCATGTATTCCGTCCAGCCCTCGAGGATCGAATGAATCAACGCCGTGCCGCGCGTGTCCGTCATCAACTGGCTGCGCAGGCCGATCAGCCCGCGCGATGGAATCCGGAACTCCATCCGCACGCGCCCCGAATGGTGATTCACCATTTTCGTCATCTCGCCACGCCGGGTGCCCAGCGTTTCCATGATGATGCCGATAAAACTCTCCGGGCAGTCCACGACCAGAAGTTCAAGCGGCTCAAGCCGTTTACCGTTCTCCGTGCGCACGACGATTTCCGGCTTGCCGACCATCAGCTCGTAGCCTTCTCGGCGCATCGTCTCGATCAAAATCGCGAGCTGTAATTCGCCGCGGCCGAGGACGCGGAACGAATCCGTCGAACCGGTTTCCTCCACTCGCAGCGAAACGTTGGTCAGTAATTCCTTATGCAGGCGGTCGCGCAAATCGCGTGAGGTCACGTACTGGCCTTCGCGGCCTGCGAACGGCGACGTATTCACCGTGAACACCATTGCCAGCGTCGGCTCGTCGATCGTCAGCGGTTCGAGCGGCGCCGGATTCTCGAAATCCGTGATGCTCTCGCCGATCTGAATCCCTTCGACGCCCGAAATGGCGGCAATATCGCCGGCCACCACTTCTTCAGCTTCATCGCGCTCAAGCCCGCGAAACGTAAACAGCTTGGTGATACGCGTGGGCTGAATGGTTCCGTCGAGCTTCGCGATTCCGACGTCCGCGCCGCGCTTTAGTGTTCCATTGAAGACGCGTGCGATCGCGACCCTGCCCAAGTAGTCGCTGTAATCGAGATTCGTCACCTGAATCTGGAGAGGTCCCGCGGGATCGCCTGAAGGCGCGGGAATCGCACTCACAATCGTCTCGAAGAGCGGCTGGAGATTCGTCGAACTATCGCCGATTGCGCGATGCGCCACGCCGGTTCTCGCATTGGTATAGAGGACGGGAAAATCGAGTTGATCTTCCGTCGCGTCGAGATCGATGAAGAGATCGTAAATTTCGTCGAGGACGGCGACGATCCGCGCGTCGGCGCGATCGATCTTGTTGAGCACGACAATCGGCGGGAGTTTGGATTGCAACGCCTTCTGAAGAACGTAGCGCGTCTGCGGCAGCGGGCCCTCGCTCGCATCGACGAGCAGCAGGACGCCGTCCACCATGCGCAGCGCTCGCTCCACTTCGCCGCCGAAATCGCTGTGCCCCGGCGTATCCACGATGTTGATTTTTGTGTCGTGGTAAGTGAGCGCCGTGTTTTTCGCCAGAATCGTGATTCCGCGTTCGCGTTCCAGATCGTTCGAATCCATCACACGATCCACAACCGCCTGATTGGCTCGAAAAATCCCGCTCTGGCGCAGCATGGCGTCGACGAGTGTGGTCTTGCCGTGATCCACGTGGGCAATGATGGCGATATTTCGAATGGCTTGGGTCATATGAGCTTCGGTAACGGGTGAACTTCGTCTCGCGGCTCTTCGACGGGCAAACAAAAAGGGCTGCAAGTGCGCCCCTGCAGCCCTGCTTCATTCAGATCAAGAATGGCGAGCGCAACGAACTCATCTTATTCTATCATGCGCGCGAATCGACCGCCCAGCGTTTGTGCTATTCTCGCCATTTTCGGGGGCTCGGATGAAGAACCGACTCAATCTTGCAGTTTTTCTTCTTGCACTTTTCCTCGGCCTTGCGATTCTCTCGCCGCTGCGTTCCTCGTTCGGCGGAACGGGCCAATTGGAACCCGATCCCGCTCTCAAATTCAATAAAACCGACGTCATGATTCCCATGCGCGACGGCGCAAAACTCCACGCCGAGGTCTACGTCCCGAAAGATGCCAAGGAGCCCCTGCCTTTTCTGCTCGAGCGCACGCCGTACGGACTCTCCGACAATCCGCATGGCTATTCCCGAATTCTCTACAGCCTCTATGGCGAGATGGTTCCCGACGGATACATTTTCGTCTTCGAGGACATCCGCGGCCGCTACGGCTCTGAAGGCCAATTCGTCATGCAGCGCCCTCCGCGCGACAAGAGCGATCCGAAAACGATCGACGAGGGCACCGACGCCTACGACACCATCGACTGGCTCTTGAAAAATGTGCCCAACAACAACGGCCGTGCCGGCGTCGTCGGCATTTCTTACGGTGGCTGGCTGACCGCGATGGCGCTCCTCGAACCGCATCCGGCGATGAAAGCTGTTTCCGAGCAGGCTTCGCCGGCCGATATGTTTCTCGGCGACGATTTTCACCACAACGGAGCGTTCCGCCTCAGCTATGGCTTTGAATACGCGGCCCTTCTCGAAACCGGAAAGACAAATTTCTCATTTCAATTCGACACGTACGACACCTTCGAGTGGTATCTCAAGCTCGGCCCGCTTTCGAATGCGAACGCGCTCTATTTTCACGGCTCGCTGCCGACCTGGAACGATTTTGTCGAGCATCCGAATTACGACGAATTCTGGAAAAAACAGGCATTCGAGCGTTATCTGGAAAATCTGAAGCCGACGGTGCCGAATTTGAACGTTGCGGGCTGGTGGGACCAGGAAGATTTTTACGGCCCGGTGAAAATTTATGAGCTGATGGAAAAGCACGACTCCGACCACAAAAATTACCTCGTCGTCGGGCCGTGGAATCATGGGGGCTGGGCCATCGGCGACGGAAGCAGTCTCGGTCCCGTTGGGTTTGGCACTCCCACGGCGAGCTATTTTCGTGAAAAGATTCAAGCGGCGTGGTTCGCGTACTGGCTGAAGGACAAGGGCCAGCTGCCGGTCCAGGAAGCGCTGACGTTTCAGACTGGCGCCAACGAATGGAAGCAGTACGATTCGTGGCCGCCGAAAACCGGCATTGAGCCGCGCAAACTCTATTTTCACGAATCCGGCAAACTTTCATTCGATCCGCCGGCGACGGCGACCGAAGCGTTTGACAGTTACATTTCCGATCCTGCGAATCCTGTTCCGTACCGGCCGCGTCCCGTCGAGGAAACGTATTCGCAGAACAGCCGCTGGTACACGTGGCTTCTCGAGGATCAGCGCTTCGTCGAAAATCGCATCGATACGCGAACGTGGAGCACCGGCCCGCTGGCAGACGACATTACCGTCACCGGAGACATCGTCGCGCATCTTTACGCCTCAACGACGGGCACCGACAGTGATTGGATCGTGAAATTAATCGACGTCTACCCCGAAGTGTACAAGCCGCAAACGAGAATGGGCGGCTTCCGATTGATAATTGCGGACGAAGTCTTCCGCGGCCGCTTCCGCAAGAGTTTCGAGAAGCCCGAGCCGCTCGTCGCCAACGCGGTCACCCCTTTCACCATCGATCTGCACACGAACAATCACGCCTTTCAAAAAGACCATCGCATCATGGTCCAGGTCCAAAGCACGTGGTTTCCCATCATCGATCGCAATCCTCAGACATTTGTCCCGAATATTTTCAAGGCCACGGCTGCGGATTACCGGATGGCGACGCAGCGCATTTACCGCTCACAGCGCTACCCGTCGAACGTCGAAATTCCGGTAGCCAAGCCATGAGCTGTCGCGAAGAAAGAGAGGCACTGTGAACGTTCGCGTGGAACCCAATATGGTTACGACGCTCTTCGATATGCCGGGTTACAAGATCACGAAGAATCTGGGCATGGTGCGCGGCATCGTCGTGAGGTCGCGCAGCATTCTCGGCACTCTCGGCGCTTCGCTTCAAACCATCATTGGCGGAAACATTACGCTCTACACGGACATGTGCGAACAGACGCGCGAAGAAGCGCTCGATTTGATGATGGAACACGCGGCCGAGCACGGTGCGAACGCCGTCGTCGGCGTCCGCTACGACGCCAACGAGATCATGCAGGGCGTCACCGAAGTTCTCGCGTATGGCAGCGCCGTGATCGTCGAGCGCAATTCCTGAAACGCTCGCATGCGTCGGACTCCTGTGGCACCCAACTCGCCGCGGGAGTAATATGCCGCTGCTCAAATTCTTCGAGTAAGGGGTGTTGAAATGAAGCTTGCGAAATTCTTTGCCGCCGTTTCGCTTCTCGCCGCTCTGGCGATAGCTGGAGCCTCGCGATTGACCGGTTCGCCGAAATCAGAGGTAGTTCAATTCAAGAGCGGCGATGAAACCATCTCCGGCTTCCTCGCGCTGCCGGCCTCCGCTGGACGCCATCCGGGCATCGTCGCCATTCACGAGTGGTGGGGCTTGAACGACTGGGTCAAAGAAGAAGCCGCAAAACTCGCCGGCGAGGGCTACGTCGTATTGGCCGTCGACCTCTATCGCGGCAAAGTCGCAACAGATCCGAACGAGGCCCATGAGTTGATGCGAGGCCTGCCGCAGGATCGCGCCGTCCGCGATATGAAAGCCGCGTTCGATTTTCTCGCCGCGCGCAGGGACGTCAATCCCAACAAGATTGGCTCGATCGGTTGGTGCATGGGAGGAGGGCTCTCTTTGCAGCTCGCGATCCATGAACCGCGACTCGCCGCGTGCGTTGTGAATTATGGCTCCATGCCCACGGATCCCGCGGACATTCAGAAAATTTCCGCACCCGTGCTCGGTAATTTCGGTGCGGAAGATCGCGGCATTACGCCGGCGGATGTGCATGCCTTCGAAAAAGCGATGAAGGACGCGGGAAAATCAATCGACGTGAAAATCTACGACGGCGCGGGCCACGGATTCCAGAATCCCAATAACAAGGATGCCTACCGTCCCGACGCCACCGCCGATGCGTGGTCGCGCATCGTGGCGTTCTACGCGAAAACTCTGAAATAACGCACGCGCTGCACCGTCGCACCGCATCGTTGCGTCAACTCGCGGCGTCTGGTGCTAACGCGGCGCTACGCTCTAGACGCCGTCGCCTGCTGCGGCAGCTTGTCCGCCAGAACATCCGCCTTCTCGATCGAGGGCGGCTCCGCGAGCAGCTCGGAAGCCCGTTGCATCAAAGCGGCGGCCAGGCGCCCGGTGAGGTGTGCTTGGCGTCCCGCTTCATCCGGAAAAGCATCAAAAATTCCAAAGGTCGATGGTCCGAGCCGGATCGCGAACCACGCGGTCGTTGCCGGCTCTTGTTGAACAATCGCGAGCCCGCCGCGAAGAAAACTTTCAACTTCCTTTTCTTTTCCGGGCTTCGCTACTAACAGTTTGTTGAAAAATGCAGTTTCGCTGCAACTTTAATTCAAAAAACTCGTCTGAAAGTAGGAAGACCAAGGAGGCGAGTGAATGCGCGGCGACGATAATCAGCAAGAAGGAATGTTCAGCTACGTTTCTCCAGAGAAGCGAGTGCCGACGGACCATCCGTTGCGACCGATCCGCAGGATGGTCGATGAGATCCTGAAGGAAATGTCCCCGCAGTTTGCGAAGTTGTACTCGGACGTGGGGCGGCCATCGATAGCGCCGGAGCGGCTGTTGCGGTCCCTGCTGTTGCAGATCTTCTATTCGGTTCGCAGCGAACGAATGCTGATCGAGCAACTACAGTACAACCTGCTGTTCCGGTGGTTCGTGGGGATGGAGATGGACGAGGTGGTGTGGAATCACGCGGTGTACAGCAAGAATCGGGAGCGCTTGCTGAAGGAAGAGATTGCCGAGTCGTTTTTCCAGCGGGTGCTGGAACGAGCCAGGCCGTTTATGTCCGATGAACATTTCACGGTGGACGGAACGCTGATCGAGGCCTGGGCCAGCCAGAAGAGTTTCCGACCAAAGGATGGGAGTGGGAAGCCCGCTGGACCGGGAGGAGAGGTCGACTTTAAAGGGGAAAAGAGAAAGAACCAGACGCATGAATCGACTACGGATCCGGATGCCCGGTTGTGGACGAAGTCCCGAGGGAGCGAGGCGAAGCTGAGCTATATGGGACATGTAATGATGGAGAATCGCAACGGACTTTTGCTGCAGACCTTTCTGAGCGAGGCGAATGGCAGAGCGGAGCGAGATGCTGCGCTGCTGATGGCCGAGGCCGTCCCGCGGGGAAAGCGAGTGACGTTGGGAGGAGACAAGAATTACGACACGCGAGAATTCGTACGAGAACTGCGCGGGATGAACATCACCCCGCACGTGGCGCAGAACACGAGCAATCGCAGGAGCGCGGTAGACGAGCGGACCACGCGGCATGCCGGGTATGAGGTGAGTCAGCGAAAGCGCAAACGAGTGGAGCAGTCGTTCGGGTGGATGAAGATGGTCGGGATGCTAAAGAAAGTGAAGTTGCGAGGGATCGACAAGGTGGGATGGCTGTTTACTTTCACCGGGGCCGCCTACAACCTGTGCCGATTGCGAAACCTGATGGCCAGAACGTGACACGTGGCTTCGACGAGCCGGCTCGGTAGATAGAAAAACCCAAACCACTCCCTTACAACTCAGCGAAAACTCAAAACTGAGAACGAAAAAACTTCGACAACTAAATTCTTCAACAAGCTGCTAATCGAACAAATAGAGCAGTTGTGGTCATCTTCGTATCTCCTAACTAGAAAGATTCTCAGTTCCTTCGAACGCATTCCAGTAACGCTCTAACACGGTAGCACTCTTTCGCGGCCGGCGAAGCGCCGAAGTGGCCTGCATATCGTTGGTCCGCCGGATTCCAAGGAGAGGCCGGAGTTGAAGCCGGCCGTTACGTGAGGTTACGCAGTCGCCAGGGGACTCAAACGCAAGTCCCTCTGGCGGCTGCGACATTTCTTGGATCACTGAAGCAAGTTCAGCGTGTTGCTGGCGTCATCGACAAAGAACAGCTTGTTCTTGCCGTCAAAAACTAGGCCGAACAGTGCGCCGTTCCCAGGCGGTGGACCTCCGGTGTTATCGAGGAGTTCGCTCGCCACCTGTACACCACCCGGCGTGGTTTCCGTCGCGAATCCATCATCGCCATTTACCGTCAGTATGTGACCGTTTGGAGCGACGGTGAGCCCCAGCGGGCCGTTCAAAGTCCCACCGGACGTCAGCGTGATACCTGTCCCCGCAGAACCATTACGGAAGAGCGGGTTGGGAATCTCCGCGATGCGGTTATTCACCGTATCGGCTACGTAGAGCACAATTTCTCCCGGAAACGACGCGCCCTTTGGACAATCCCGCAGGTCGAGAAAACTGCACGGTGGGCTCAAGCCAACGCCTGTCGGCCCGATAACCAGCGCGTTTGGGTCCGTATGCTCGGCAAAGCCTGAACCGATGACCGTTTCCGATAAGACCAACGGCTTCTTGTTCTGAGGAATGACAAGATCGATGCGTACTACGGTACCTTCATTGACCGTGTCGCCGCCCGCTGCCACGGTGCCGTTAAGAACATTCGTGACGAAGAGCGCGGCGAATTCGCCGAGATCGACAGCCGTCATGTCCCACGGGCCGTTGATTGGACCTCCGGCGATCGTTTCGGCGACGTTTCCGTGACTATCAAGAACGATCAGACAACCGGCCTGTGCCGTTGAGGACATGCCGCTTGAAGTGGGCAGACTGCCGACAATCACCCATCCGGATGACAGCACCGAAAGTGCCGTAGTCAAGCCAACGCCCCCAGGGCACGCGCCCGGAAGAGTATCGGGATTGATCTGAGCAAATACGTTTACCGACGAACCGTCGGGAGCCATATCCATGATCGTCGTTCCGGTACCCTGCTGGTTCGCACTGTTGTTAAAGTTGCTCACCAAGATGTGGCCGGCCCTAAGGTTTCCGACCGACCTCTGAACGACCGCCATACCGTACGGATTGACGTCTCCGTTCCCGGGAATGGTGGACGCGACCACGCTGATGCTCGTGAGATGGTCGAGAATTGGCGGGTCGCTCATCGCGACTGCGGGCGCTGCCGAAATCGCGAGCGCAAGAACGCTCGTGAGAGAAACTCTGAGGACACCAAGACACTTCAGCTTCGTCATTACATACTCCTCCTTCGAATTTGTGCCGGGTCCCGTCGCAGACGCGTCGGGCAGGAGCGATCCTTCGTAGCTGCAAGAGAGGCTGGCTGGGATCGCCACTACGTTTCGGACTCGAAAATCCGGCGCCACCCCTAGGGCGGATATCTAAAGGAGCGGCGCCGGACTTCGATCTCTTGCAACTGCATTAGAGCAAGTACAGCGTTGCGCGGGTGTCCGCGCGATGTAAAAGATTTGTCAACAGAGTGTCACTCGGCGCGCTAACTTTCAGATTCACATTGTAAAAAATCCCTCAAATATTAGCAGCGCGATGCTTCGGTCTTCATCACATAAGCCTATACTCAGACACTCCGGCGGAGGCGGAAAACGCCATGAATTTCACCACCAAAGATCATGTGCGCGCATACCTATGGGTGCTTTTCATTTTATTTGGAGCAGCGTCGGGTGCGCGTGCCCAGACCGCTCCCGGGACTCTCGAGGCCGGAAGCAGGACCGATTCCGGGGCCGATATCCGATCGTTGAAGGAATCGCTCGAGCGGACTCAGGCCGAACTCGCGGAGACACGTGCGGAGATCCGCGAGCTCCGCGGAATGCTCGAGCAGGTGCTGAAGAAAGATAATGCGTCAGCTTCCGCGAATGCCGTCGCTCCGACCAGTTCGGAACCGGCCGCCGGCGAATCCGCGTACGCCACGTCAGCGGCGTCGAATGTCGCCGGACAGAAGCCGGCGCAAATCGACGAGGACGATTGGCAGATCTTAAATGCGCGAATCGAAGAGCTGCACCAGGATAAGATCGAGAGCGCTTCGAAATACCGGATAAAACTTTCAGGACTTGTCCTGCTCAATCTCTCCGGCGTCTCAGCGCAAGTGGACAATTCGGACCTGCCGACTGTCGCGGTGCCGCAGCCACTGGGCGCTTCTTCGCAGGGCAGCGTCGGCGCGTCGCTCCGCCAAACCATCCTGGGACTCACGGGGTTCGGCCCGAGCATACTTGGAGCGAGCACTTCCGCCGACCTCCAGATGGATTTTTTCGGTGGCCTGCCGAGCGGATACGGAGCAGATACGTCAGGCATCATGCGATTGCGTGTGGCTCGCATTCGGTTTGACTGGGCGAAGACTTCTCTCGTGGGAGGCCTCGACGTTCCCTTCTTTTCTCCCAACATGCCGACTACATATCTCTCGGTCGCCGAACCTGCATTCGCGGCAGCCGGCAACTTGTGGACCTGGGCGCCTGCTGTTTCGGTCGAGCAGCGCTTTGACACCAGCTTTTCCCAGCTAAAATTGCAGGCCGGCATAATGGACGCGCCGAGCTATTCCATATCGAGCGAGGATGAGCGCACCCCGACTCCCGGCGAGAGTTCGCGCCAGCCAACCTATGCCGTTCGCTTTTCGGCAAATGGCCGCGATGAAAATCGCACGCTCTCTTTTGGTGTTTCCGGCATCTATTCCCCTCAGAGTTTCCCGGATGCTGGCCGAGCTTCCGGTTGGGGACTTGTCGAAGATTGGAAATTCCCCTTCCTCCGGCGCCTCGAGCTCAGCGGTGAATTCTTTGCAGGCAAGGGCCTCGATGGCTTTGGCGGCGTTCCGGCAATTTCCAGTGGATACCAATACTACGACCCCGCGAGCGCGGCGATGCTCGCGCGGATCACGATGCTCGGAGGCTGGTCGCAATTGAAAGTGAAGCTGGACTCTCGCAGCGAATTCAATGTGGCTGCGGGCTCGGGGAATCGCGACGCTGGCACATCCCGCCGGCTCGTTCTGTCGGATTCGGACTTGGTTGCGTTGCCGCCGCGCAACCAAATGCTCTTCGTGAATTACATTTTCCGGCCGCGCTCGGACCTCGTCTTTTCACCCGAGTATCGCCGTCTGAGGACCTACCCGATCGACGGCGCCGCGGCCATCGTGAACCAGATTGGGCTGTCGGCTGGATTTCTATTCTGACAATTATGATTGCTTCTGCCAAATCCAGGTTTCTCGTGGCGATTCTCGTGGTCGTCTCCGCGTCGGCGGCACAGAGGAACGATCCGCCGATGACGCGCCTCGAAAAAGTCACGGGCAAGGCCGTGCTCGTTCAGGCCCATTCACGTGCGCCGCTGAAAGACGCCTCTCGGGTTGTCTTCTGGCTGTCGCCACGGAATCCCATTCCGCAGATGCAGGCGAGTTCGGACCGACCGAAGTATCGGATGGTGCAGCACAACAAATCATTCGAGCCCAACATGCTCGTGGTTCCCACGGGAACCGTTGTCGATTTCCCGAATCTCGATCCATGGTTTCATAATGTTTTTTCGTTGTACCAGGGCAAGCGATTCGATCTCGGCCTCTACGAAGCCGGATCGCATAAACAGGTCGTGTTCGATCGGCCCGGTGCGTCCTACGTGTTCTGCAACATTCATCCGCAAATGACGGCCGTCGTATTGGCGGTTGACTCGGAGTTTTTCGGCATCTCCGACAAGGCGGGACGCGTCGCGATAAACGACGTGCCTGCGGGAACCTACGATCTGCACATCTGGTACGAGTTCGCCATGCCAAAAGCCCTCGAGGCGCTCTCGCGCTCCATCGTCATCGGGAGCGACACCCACACTCTGCCAACGATCTCGATCGTGGTGGCAAAACAGAATTCACTGAATCACAAGAATAAATATGGGAACGATTATGATCCAACCGATCAAAACCTCACATACTGACGCTTTTCCACGCGGAATGGCGAGCGGGCCGGCAACGGCGCGGCAGGCGCGTCCGCTCGCGAGCGTAATGAATGACGGATTCCTGCCGGCAATTTCGAGAAGAAGAGGCGAAGCAATGGATAGCGTACTCGTAGTCGAAGACAGCCGAGCCATGCAGCGCACCTTGCAGCGATTGTTCGAGGCTGACGGCCTGCTGGTTCGCATCGCTGGAGACGGCGTTGCAGGCCTGGAAAGTTTCAGAAACGAGACGCCGAGTGTCGTTGTCCTCGACCTGAAGTTGCCGCGATTGCCCGGCAAAGAGTTGTGCCGCGCATTCAAAGCCCAGGCCCCCTCGGTGCCGGTCGTTGTGTTGAGCGCGAATGCGGAAGTCGAGGATAAAGTGCTTCTTCTTGAACTCGGCGCCGACGACTACGTCACGAAACCATTCAGCCCGAAAGAGCTGTTGGCTCGCGTGCGCCGCGCCATGCGCCGGGGCGAGCCGGAACCGAAGCCCACTGAAGTTGCGTCTAAAGGTTCTCAGCACGATATCCTGCGATTTGGCGACGCCCAAGTCGACTTCACGAGCATGGAAGCGATGCGCGCCGGCAAACCAGTCTCGTTAACGTCTCAGGAATTCAAGCTGCTGAAGTTTCTTGCCGGTTCGCTCGATCGCGTCGTTTCGCGTCAGCAACTCCTGAATGAAGTCTGGGGCTACGACAACTACCCTACAACTCGCACAGTCGATAATCACATTCTGCGTCTGCGCCAGAAGTTCGAGCCGGACCCTGCCAACCCGCGTTACTTTCTGACGTTGCACGGTTCCGGATACAAATTTGTAAGCGGTAGCGGTGCGGGAATTTCGAAGAAATAAGGCGAAGGATTTGCAGGAAACTTCATGCTGCGGCCACGACTCAGCACCGAGCTCTTGATTTGGAGCCTGCTGATCATTTGCGGACTCACAGGAGGGATCGTCCTCATCGTCCGGCACACCGTGCGCTCCGCCGTCAATGAATCCGTGCGGGCCGGCACGGACGCCTCTATCCACGCGTTCCAAAGCGTTCAGCATCAGCGTGAAGTCCAGTTGTCGCGCAGCGCCGCGATGCTGGCGGAGCTTCCTACTCTAAAAGCGTTGATGACCACCGAGCATGCGCCGACCATCCAGGACGGCTCGGAGCCGTTTTGGAGACTCGCTGGGAGCGACTTGTTCCTGCTGGCCGGCACCGACGGCCATGTTTACGCAATCCATGTGAAGAAGCCGGGATGGGGAACCGCGCTCGCAGAGCAAGAACTCAAGCAATCTCTTGAACAAGGGGAAGATGCGCCGTGGTGGTATGCCGACGGCCAGTTGTATCAGGTGTTTCTCCATCCGATTCTGGCCGGAGGTGGAAATAGTCCCCGGCAACTCGGAGTGGTCGCCGTTGGCTATCAAGTCGATACGGCCGTCGCCCAGCAGCTCGCGGTCGTCGCCGAGAGTCAAATCGCGCTCACCACCGGCCCGAACGTGATTGCTTCGACGCTTCCGCAGAGCGCGCAAGGCGAGTTGCAGAGCTGGATCGCACGCGAAGGATCTCGCTCCGGTTCACAACCTATGGAATTGTCGCTCGACGGCGTCGAATACCAGGTCGCGTCCGTTTTCATTCATCGCGCGCCCGGGACGCCCGTGCAGTGTTTCGTGTTGATGTCCCTGGAGCCTGTCAATCATTTCCTCCATCAATTGAACGGCACGATTTCGCTGGTGGCCATTTCGGCGGTGATCCTCGCCGCCGTGCTGCTCAGCTTCTTTTCACGCACGATTAGCCGGCCGCTCGAAAATCTTGTCGCAGGAGTCCGCGCCCTCGCGGCCGGTAATTACACCTACTCCATCACGCCGAGCGGCAGCGGTGAGGTCGCCGAGCTCGGCAGAGCATTCGAGGCGATGCAACGGGAGCTACTTGAATCCCAGCGGCGCTGGGTCGCGGCGGAAAGAATCTCAGCTCTCGGGCGCGCGTCGAGTTCGATCTCTCACGATTTGCGTCACTACCTCGCCGCGGTCGTCGCCAACGCGGAATTTCTTCACGACGCCGATAAGCTGAAACTCGACAAGGACGAAATTTACCACGAGATCCAGATGGCCACGGACCAGATGACCGATCTCCTCGATTCACTCCGCGAATTGGCGCGGGACGACGGCTCCATCACCGCTGCGCCCGCATATCTCGATCAGACGGTTCGCCGTGCCATCGATGCAGTGGTTACCAGGCCCGAATTGCGCACTCGAAACATTTCAATCGCTACTTCGGGCGACATGGAAGGCGTTTTCGACTCCAAGAAAATCGAGCGCGCCTTCTTCAACCTGATCCTCAACGCGTGCGAAGCCACGGCACAGTCGCAAGGTCAAATTCAGATTGCCATCCACGCCACCTCGGACTCCTTCGAAGTGCGCGTGACCGACAATGGCACGGGAATCCCGGCCTCCATCCGCGGGACGCTGTTTGATCCTTTCATTAGCTCGGGCAAGTCCAGCGGCACGGGTCTAGGGCTCGCGATCGTGAACAAGATAGTCCGCGACCATGACGGTTCGGTGACGGTCGAAACGACTTCCGGTTCAGGAACTGTGTTCCTTGTGAAATTTCCCCGCTTCTCCCGCACGGTCGAATCCACCGCGCACATTACGGTGCCCGAACGATGAACTCCGAATCGAAAAACGGGGAAAGCGCGCACCTTTTCGTCGGATGCGGGAATGAGGAAAGCTTCCAGGGGCAGTCCCAACGCGCGTGATTCAAGAACGAAAACTCATTGAACACGTGACGGAGTCGCTTCCGGGTAGCCCACGATTCGCCCGGAGCGCGCCCGCGAGACGCACAATTCGGGGCATCGCCGAGCCTTCTAAATTCCGTAAAATATAATACTGAGCCTGTCGATTTCGCCGCCGCTCGTTCGACGTATAAATGGAGGCTGAGTCCCACCGATTGAAACTTTTCAGAAGGCCCAGCTCCCAACTCGAAACTAAAAGGAGATTTGACGATGAGATTCTTGATGATGGTCAAGCACGCCGAGATTCAGGCCGCTCCGCCAAAGGAGCTGGTGGACGCCATGGTGAAGGCCGGGGAAGAGGCGGCCAAATCCGGCACGATGGTTGCAAGCGGCGGCCTTGCGCCGACAGCGGCGAGCACGCGCGTCCGTGTTTCCAACGGGCGCGTGACTGTGATCGACGGGCCGTTCACGGAAGCCAAGGAGATCGTCGGGGGATTCGCGATGTTTGACTTGAAATCGAAGGAAGAGGCGGTCGAGTCGGCGGTCCAGTTCATGGAACTTCACAACAAATACTGGCCCGGCTGGGAGGGCGAGACCGAGATTCGCCAGGTGTTCACGATGGAGAATTCCGCTGCTAAGGGATAGCGGCGCGAGCGCGTAGATCGCTTCACGTGAAATAGCCGCGGCCGCGCAATTGTTGCACCGGCGAATCAAAGATGATGTGATTGGTGGCGGTGACTGCCACCGATACACATCGGGCGATCGACGCGGTCTGGCGGATCGAGTCGCCGAGGCTCATTGCGGGTCTCATGCGGTTCGTGCGGGATATTGGGCTTGCCGAAGACCTTGCACACGATGCGCTGGTCGCTGCGCTCGAGCAGTGGCCGAAGTCGGGCGTCCCGGACAACCCGGGCGCCTGGCTCATGGCCACTGCGAAGCATCGTGCCGTCGACCTCTTTCGCCGGAATAAGCTCCTCGAGCGCAAGCATGAGGATCTGGGTCGCGAGCTTCGGTCCCAGCAGGAGATGGCTGTGCCTGATCTCGACGCCGCGCTCGACGATGACATCGGCGACGATCTCCTGCGCCTCGTGTTCATCTCCTGCCATCCGGTTCTCTCCACCGAGGCACGCGCTGCGCTAACGCTTCGGCTGCTCGGTGGACTGACCACCCAGGAAATCGCCCGCGCCTTCCTTGTCCCGGAGCCAACCGTCGCCCAGCGCACCGTCCGCGCGAAGCAGACCCTCACGGAAGCGCGGGTTCCCTTCGAGGTCCCTCGTGGTGCGGATCTTGCAGCGCGTTTGGCGTCGGTCCTCGAGGTGATCTACCTCATCTTCAACGAGGGTTACTCCGCCACCGCTGGTGAAGACTGGATGCGCCCTGCGTTGTGCGAAGACGCGCTGCGGCTGGGACGGATCCTCGCCGGGCTAGTTCCGAATGAGCCGGAAGTTCATGGCCTGATCGCGCTTATGGAAATCCAGGCGTCGCGAACGCGCGCGCGAGTCGGTCCTGCCGGAGAGCCAATCCTGCTTCTCGATCAGGATCGCGCACGCTGGGATCACGTGCTCGTCCACCGCGGCCTCGCCGCGCTCGAACGCGCTCAAGCGCTCGGTGGTCCTGATGGCCCCTACGCGCTTCAGGCCTCGATCGCCGCATGTCACGCTCGCGCGAGTACTGTGGCGGAAACGGATTGGCGGCGGATCGCCGCGCTCTACGATGCTCTCGCGAAGCTCATGCCGTCGCCCGTGGTGGAGTTGAATCGCGGCGTCGCGGTCGGCATGGCGTTCGGCCCGGCAGCCGGTCTTGCGATCATCGATACGCTCACCTCGGAAACCTCTCTCAAGAGTTATCACCTGCTGCCAAGTGTTCGCGGCGACCTCCTCGCCAAGCTCGGCCGCAGCGACGAGGCGCGCGCTGAGTTCGAGCGCGCGGCAACTCTCACGCTTAATGCGCGCGAACGCAGCCTTCTCCTTGAGCGCGCTCGAGCGTGCGCAGGCGGCTCCGCGCCGCCCGAGCTACGCTGAGGCCGCCGCAACCATCGCAACGTTTCATGAAAATCCCACGATTTAAAGCGCTGCAATGGATTCAATCGAGATAATTCAAGGCAGGCACGAACCGCGATTTCCAATACAGTCCCGATGCGCAACTTCACATGACGGGCCGCCCAACGCCTGTAAAGGAAATTTCCTCAGCCGAAGCGCCATTGCTCAAAAATTCAGACTGCTCCGGACTCAGCCGTGGGACTACAGCTCCCGGAGGCTCGCTTCGAATCGCGCGGACACACCAGCCCTGAATTGCCGCTAGACGGAAGGCCGCGCGACGCTTTTCTACGCGCCCGCGCCAACGGCGCGATACCCGGTCCCCTGAGCCTTTTTCAACGCCTCCATTGCCTCTTCAGCGGTAAGCAGCGGTGTGGTCTTGATAGCTCGCACGGACCCTCCAGCCGCTGCCGCGATGGCGATGGCGGCGGCATCGGTGTTCGAGGGCAGCTCGATAATCATCAAGGTGTCGTAGTCACCGAACGACATGAAACCGCTGATGATTTTGCCGCCGAGCCGCTCAATCGCTGGACGGACTTGTTCCATGCGGTTGACGGGATTTTTGACCAGGGCCGAAAAAGCATCGGACGTATATCCAACCTGGACGAGATAGTGTGGCATGCGCGCGCTCCTGTGAGGTGATGTGAGAAAACTGTGACGCCGAAAAATGGAAGCCGGAATTTCGAATTTCAACTTTATCGTTGTGCGCAAACCATACGCCCGCTGTTCGCTGGCGTCAAGTTCGGTCCGGCATTCACGCCCTCACTGCGCGGCAAAAAATCCGCAGTCCGCCGGCGCCATTCTCACATTCGGTTACGTTGACAACGTCTGGAAGAATCTGTTGTGCCCCTCTTCGACCTGAAAATTGGAACACGAATTCTACCCACCGGATGTACGAACCCAAGTGGCGCGGAGATCAGTACCTTCGCCATGGAAAACTTCTTAATTTTTGTCCCGTTCTGAGGAAAAAACGACTAGCGTCGCGAAGTCGAGGGCAGATCGGAGTTGTTCATGTCGAACAATAGCTTCCACGCACCGTCCGCCTGCTTTTTCCACACCATCAGATACTTCCCTTTGTCAGAAATAGTTTTCCCCGATGCGTCCTTGAAACTCCATTTGTAGGTGCCGCTCGTATAGCCAAGTTCGCCCGAGCGGGCGACCCCCGCCTTGTTCGGATGCCATGTGAGCTTGTAGTCCGGGAGCGCGAACCCAGCCGCAATCAATTTCGCAATCGCTTTCTTTCCAGTCACCATCGGAGCATTGGGCACAAGCATCGAGCCGTGTTCGTCGCAGATCTCGACCGATTTGTCCAGATCTCTTGCGGTATAAGCCTTCAGCCACGCCGCGTCCGCAGCCCGAACGGCATCCACGGCTTTGCCGCTTGCTTTCATATTGATCCCTCCGCTCGAGACGTTCTTTTTCTTCACCGAGGCAGGAATCTGCCATTTTCTCGTCGCCTTCACGTCTCGCCTCGAATGCAAAAACGGATGTGCTCCACGCAATTCTAGAGCAACCGGCCACCCCTTGCGCGAACTATAACGGCACAGAGAGCAGTACGGAATGGTTAAGAACAGAGCGGAGAAAACACGGCCACGTCCATCGAGATCAAATGACAGCCCGCGCGGACTTGAACCGCAGACCTCGCTGAACTCATTTGCCGCTCTAGCAACCCGGCGCGGAAATGAGCATTCGAATCATTTGTGGTCAAAACCGCTTCAAATAGACATGATGCTTCACAGTTTGCATTTCATCCCTTAAGACTGTACGGTTGGCGCGATTCGTCATTCATTTTTATTCGCAGCGGTTTGTTTTCCGGTTGGGTTCAAAATCGCGGGCGTTAATTACAACTCCGGCGCCCCCTGAGCCAGCGGCTTGGCATGCTGCGGCTGCCTCTCGGAACGCGCGCTGACGCAGCGTTATACCCAACAGCTTGCGGACCAGGAGACGCGTCTTGAGGCGATCCAGCGTGAGTCGGCGGACTTTCAATCCAAGCGCGACCAGGCTCAATCGGACCTCGATGCCATGATCGAGAATCTTTCTCTCGATGCCAATTTGTAAGAGGCTTCCCGCGAGACGATACGATCAGAGATGGTAGGCCCGTGCGGACTTGAACCGCAGACCTCTTCCGTGTCAAGGAAGCGCTCTAGCCAGCTGAGCTACGGGCCTAACGCTGCAAAATCAATCCAACAACGCACCCAAATTCTATCACGCTTCCAAGCACGCAGAGATCACACCCGTCTCCGTCCCTCCCCGCGCGCCGGCTAGCGCTTTGTCTTTACAGGATCCGCTTTCTCGTCTTTCTTATCCTTATTCTTTCCCCTATCGTCGTGATTGAAATCGAGCCCAAACGCAGGATTCGATCGCGTCCCCGTGATTCGGATCGGCAGCGATGTTCCGGCGCCATTCTTCTCAAAAAACGGATCGATAGCCTTCAAGAAGAAAGATTTCTTGCCGGTCACCGTCTGCGAGAGTTTCGCATTGAGAAGCAAAAGACCGCTAAAATCCAGCGTTTCTTGGTCGAGATTGTACGAACCGTTCAGCTGAATTTTGGCGCCGCTCACATCGAACGCAAGATTCGAAAATGTCGCGAGCCGATCCTTCAAAGTAAATTGCCCGCGTAGATTCGAGATCACATCTTCGATGTCTTCATTTTTCGGCTGTCCCTGGCCGCGGCGGCTCAATGCATCCACTTTTTCCTGCACCTGCAAGCTCGAAAATTGGGCTCCCTCGATTCCGAAACGCCCGCTGAGTATCAGTCGGTCGAAGATGTCTTCTCCCGCGACGGGCGGAAGATCGATTTTTGCCTGCAATCCAACGGAGCCGGTCATCACCGGTTCGTCGCTCTTCACCACCAGATGCAGCAAGTCTTCCACGCGCGCATCTCGCGCCACCGCGTCGAGCTCGATATGTCGCGCCGGCGCGCCCGGCGTCTTTATGATTTCGCCGCTCGTTTCCACCATGGAATTCAAAAAACGCGCGGTCACGGATTTGAGCTCCGTGTTTCCATTCGTGCCGTCAACTACGGCCACGAAATGCGTTTTGAGGTCGACCGGCTTTTCGCTATAGCGCAGTGCGAAGTCCGGCGTGTCGGTGTCGCCTTCGACGTTCAGCTCGTCGAGCACCCCGTCAAATTTTCCGGATGATGAAAGAATTCCCGAGATTCCTTTCAGCGTTCCGAGATTCGCCTTCGTAAATCCGAATGTTCCGCTGACCGGCGTGACACTTGGCTCGTCCGCATCCCACGGACCGAATTTTCCCTCGGTTTGAATTTCGCCGATGGGCTTCGGATTTGTCAGCGTCGCGGTAAAATCTGCCGGACCTTCGGGATTGAAATCATGCAGGACGAGGTGATGAATATCGAATTCGAGCGGAACTTTATCCGCTTCTTTCGGCAGCATCACGAACACGGCGTCATCCGAAGTGATTTCACCGATCGAGGCGGGAAGTTCATGATCGGACTTCGCCGTCGGCTGTGGATGATTCAGCTTCGGCGGAACATGAATCTGCAGGCCTTCCAGATGAACACTGTCGATGCGCCTGGGTGAAGACAGAAACGACCAAACCCCCGCGGAGACTTCCAGTTTATCCGCCGTCAGCAGAGGCGGAACATCCGTTCGGCCTTTGTGGCGCAGCACAACGCCCTGCGCCGTGACGTAAATCCGGGGAAGAATGAAGACCCGGATATCCTGGATTTGAACGTCGCTCTCAAACCGCTCGCGAAGGACGGTGACAACAGCGCGCTTCAAATATCCGCGAAAACCGATCGTCAATCCAATCGACAGCGCCGCGCACAGCATGGCGGCCGCCGCGATCGTCCAGATAATGATGCGTCCGACCCGGCGCGCCAAGAACCCTCCGATCCGTCACGCTCAAACTCTCTTCCCATTTCGCCTGGACCACGACCGACGGCAGGCGTTCGCGGCGGGCCGCCGTTTGTGCGGAAAAATATTCCTCAATTCGTTTGATTGCCGGCGCGGCGATTTAGGTTCAGACTTCGCGAAAGTTTCCTCGCGGAATTCTGCTGCGAACCGCATTGAAAATGTCCGCTCGCGTTATTGCTTCGCGATTTCACCGCCCTTCATCACGAATTTCACATTCTCAAGAATGGCTGTGTCCGCGAGCGGATCGCCGTCCACGGCGATCAGGTCCGCATACTTCCCCGGCTCGAGCGTTCCGACGCGATCCGTCCAGCCGATCAGATCCGCAGCGTTGATCGTCGCTGCCTGAATCGCCTGCAGCGGCGTCAGCCCCAGCTTGACCATTGCCGGAAATTCGTGCGCGTTCAATCCGTGCGGATAGACGGCGGCATCCGTTCCGAACGCCACTTTTACGCCGGACTGAAACGCATGCGCGATATTTTTCCGCGCAATCGGAAGGACCACCTTCGCCTTTTCGATCATGTCGGGCTGCAATCCGATCCGCGTCATATTCTCCATGAGCCAATCTTCGAGATAGAGCGTGGGAACCAGATACGTTCCGTGTTCCTTCATCAACTGAATGTCTTCGTCATTGATGTAGCTTCCATGCTCGATGGAATCGACGCCGGCGAGGACCGCGTACTTGATCCCGATCGAGCCGTGCGCGTGCGCCGCCACTTTGCGGCCCAGGCCGTGCGCCGTTTCGACAATCGCTTTCATTTCTTCGGGCGTGTACTGCGCCATCTCGGGATTGTCGCCCTCGGAAAGCACGCCGCCGGTGGCCATGAATTTGATCACGTCCGCGCCGTACTTGATATTGGTGCGCACTTTTTCCATCACGCCGGTCACGCCGTCGGCGACGCCGTCGCTGGAAAAATCGAATTGCGGCGCGAGAAAGTTTTCGTCGAAATGCCCGCCCGTGATGCTCAACGCCGGGCCGGAAACCAGCATTCGCGGGCCGGGTATGCCTCCCGCATTGATGGCGTCACGCAATGCGACGTCCGAATATCCGTGCGCTCCCACGTTGCGCACGGTCGTGAATCCCGCATCCAGCGTGATGCGCGCGTTCTGCGCGCCATACAGCGCTTCACGCGGATAGGAAACGTGAAGCCTGGCTGGTCCGAACAAATTCGGCATCATCGTCAAATGCGTGTGGCAATCGATCAAGCCCGGCAGCACCGTTTCGTTCGAGAGATCGACGATCTGCGCGTCCTTCGGCAATCTCGCGGAAATTTCTTTTTCGCTGCCTATCGCTTTGATGCGATCGCCTTCGATCCAAATCACCTGATCCGTCGCATATTTTCCGGTGCGCACATCGAGCACGCGTCCCGCTTTCACGGCCACTTCCCGCGGAGAATTTGCGAAAGCATTCGATTGCGCGCGCCCCGGCGCGGCCCAAATGATGCCGAAAAGAATCAATACAAATCCAAGTCGCTTCATTCATCCCTCCTGAAAAGTTCGCGCCTTCTCGCCAACGCGTGCGGCGCCCGAACATCGTACGCTTCAATGTTCGAACAGGGCCGTAATTCTATCCGGAGACGCGCAGCCTGCAAAATCCCGCCATCATCGGCCGGCGCGGCAAATTTCGCCAGGGAAATTCGGACGGACTCGGCGTATCCCCGCCGCATGTGGTATGTTCCATCACGCGTGCGTACCGGATCCAGGCCTGATCCCGCTCGACTTCTGTCGCGAGGAGTCACCACATGAACATGGCCCGCATCGGACTCGCAATTCTCCTTTCCGGATTTGCCGGCTCTCTGGCCGACTGGTTTTTCGCCGGCGTGCTTTTCCACGACAAATACGCCGCGCATCCCGAAATCTGGCGCAAAGGTCTGGTCACCGGCGAAGGCAAATCCGTGGCCTGGTCCGTGCTTCTCGGATTCGTCACGTGCGGAACTTTCGTCACTGCGTGTCCCGCATTCGACGTGCACGGACTTGCGGCGGCTTTCCGTTTCGCGGCAACGATCTGGCTGATGGTGCCGCTGCCGCTTCTCATCACCAACGCGCTCTTCGTGAAAATGCATCCACTCAACGTCGGAGCACACATCGTCGGCTGGCTTGTGAAGCTGGCTTTCTGCGCCCTGGCCGTCGGCTTTCTGCTGCCCTGAGCTGCAGGTCGCGCGCTTTTCTTCACAAGTCCGAACTCCAATCCGCTCTGACTTGCGGGCCGGGGTGCCAAGTCTTTCGGCAAAATCCTTCTTTGGATTCTCGATTTGTTCGATTCCAGCTACGCCTGGCACCGGATACCTCCCCCAAATCGCCTTCTATTGACTCGCGGGGCGACTTGCAGCAAGATTTGCCCGAGTTGCTGGAGCGCCCTCTTCAGCCCGGGTGGCTAGTCCTATTTTTGACTGCCTGGGACATTGATCGTGTCTCTTCAGCCCTCGCATGCTCGTGCGCCCGTCAAGGCGAAGGAGAACAAAGTGAAGAAATTGTATGTGGGCAACCTCCCGTTCCAGGCTACGGAGGAAGAGGTTCAAGCTCTGTTCAGTGAATCGGGCATCAAGGCCGATTCGGTTGCGCTCATTCGCGATCGGTTCTCCGGACAGCCTCGAGGGTTCGGGTTCGTCGAGATCGGCGATGATGGTGAAGCGGAAAAGGCCGTTGCCGCTCTCAACGGGAAGGATTTCAAGGGGCGCAAGATCGTAGTGAATGAAGCGCGGCCGCAACGTGAAGGTGGCGGCGGAGGCGGAGGTGGACGCGGCCACGGCGGCGGGGGCGGAGGCGGCGGTGGTGGTCGTGGCGGATACGGTGGCGGAGGCGGAGGTGGCGGACGCGGCGGCCATGGCGGTGGAGGCGGAGGCGGCGGACGACGCGACTGGTAACGCCCAATTTTTCGCAATTTCGGATATAATAGCGCTGTCGTATCGCAAGTTTTCGAAACTGAAATCTTGGGATTGAAGTTTCTGCTTCTTAAATTTCGCCCTTCCGATCGAGCGGTTTAACGCTTCTTCCTGCCCTCCGCACCGCGGAGGGCAGGAAGCAACTCCGGCACCAGCGGCAGCGCGCGAAAGAGCATTGTTGCTGCCAGATGAATTTCCACGGGTTCGCGGCAGCCAATCGGCGCGGCCAATTCCAGCGGTGATAGAATCGGCTCGCTCATCAGTATCCTGTTCCACTCGTAATCGGAACCGGAGCGCGAGTCCGAAGGTAAAATCCCGATCAGCCCTATGAGCACCGAGAAGTACGACCTGATGGTCGTGGGTTCCGGACCTGCAGGACAGCGCGCCGCCATCCAAGCCGCAAAGTTCGGCAAGCGGGTGTGTCTGGTGGAAAAGCTGGAAGTGGTCGGCGGAACGGCCATCAATACCGGAACGATTCCGAGCAAGACGATGCGCGAAGCGGTGCTGCATCTCTCGGGCTTTCACTATCAAAACGTGTATGGGTCCAACTATCGTGTGAAGGAACAGATCACGATGGCGGATCTTTGCTTCCGCGCGCAACACGTGATCAAAACCGAAATCGATGTGATTCGCGCGCAACTTTCCCGCAATGGCATCGAGGTGTTGACGGGAATCGCCAGTTTCGTCGATGCGTCTCACATGCGCGTTATCGGTTCGCGCGGGCAATCGGATTTCGAAGCGACCAGCTTCATCATCGCCACGGGAACGAAACCCGCCGAGTCGGCGCTAGTTCCTTTCAACAATCGCAACATCATCAACAGCGATCAAATTCTGCAAATGCCCGTGATACCGAAGACGATGATCGTCGTGGGCGGCGGCGTCATCGGCGTCGAATACACCTGCATGTTTGCGACCCTCGGCGTTCGCGTGATTTTGGTGGAAAAGCGGCCGCGCTTGCTGGAATTCGCCGACACCGAAATGGTCGAGGCCCTTTGCTATCACCTGCGCGACCGGCGGGTCACGCTTCGGCTGAATGAAGAAGTGGAGAGCGTCGAAGAAAATCCCGACGGCACCGTGACTGCGAATCTCAAGAGCAAAAAGAAGGTTTCCGGCGAGGCGCTGCTTTACGCCGTGGGCCGGCAAGGGAATGTGGACGAATTGAATCTCGCCGCGGCCGGATTGGAGGCCGACAGCAGGGGCCGCATCCCCGTCGATTTGGATTACCGGACCAAACAGCCGCATATTTTTGCGGTTGGCGACGTCATCGGATTTCCGAGTCTCGCGTCGGTTTCGATGGAGCAGGGCCGCATCGCGGCCGCAAATGCGCTGGGCATGCCGATCCATTCCAATCGCGCGCTTTACCCGTACGGCATTTACACCATCCCGGAAATTTCGTTTATCGGAAAAACCGAGGAACAGCTCACGGAAGAAGGCGTCGCGTACGAAGTGGGCATCGCTTACTTTCGCGAAATCGCGCGCGGCCAGATTCGCGGCGACACAACCGGCCGACTGAAGCTCATTTTTCAGCCCGATACAAAAGAAATTCTCGGCGTGCACATCATCGGCGAGGGAGCGTCGGAACTTCTTCACATCGGACAGGCGGTCTTCGCTCTGAAAGGCACGATCGAATATTTTGTGGACACCGTTTTCAATTATCCGACGCTGGCGGAATGCTACAAGGCCGCCGCGTTCAATGGCCTCAACAGACTGACGCGATGTTAGCGTGTCCAGAAGCGGATCGGAGAATAGGAGCATCGCCCCAAGAACGGCGGCAGGAACGATCGGTAGGAAATTATGCATAGAACGCTCGGCGTCCTCGTAATGGAACATATTGCGGTGGGACTGGTCGAGGACAACAAGGTCGTTGGCCAACTTCTGCTGTATCCCGCGGCGGGGCTCTCGCTGAATGCTCTGCACGCGCTGCCCGCCGAAGGCCTCGCGGAGCGGATTCGGGAACAGCTCGAGACATTGGGAAAGAGCGAACAGATTCAAGCGATCGGATTGGGTTTTCCTGGGATCATTCGGGACGGTGTGGTCGAGGACTCGCCCAATTTTCAGCAGGTGAAGGGATTCAATTTGCAGGCTGCGTTGTCTTCGGCTCTGCGTCTCGGCAATGCGAAAGTGCCGGTTCGCGTTTGCAATGATGCGGACGCGATGGCCGCGGGAATCGCCGCGACTCGAGGCGGGCTTCACAAGCTCACCCGCGTTTGGACTTTGGGGCACGGCGTCGGATTTGGGCGATATCCGTGGAGCGAAGGAATGTGGGAAGGCGGGCATTCGGTTGTGACGCTCGACCCGAAGGAAAATTTTTGCGGCTGCGGCGGACGCGGGCACCTGGAAGGCATCATGGGGCATCGCGCGATGCGATTGCGGTTTTTGGATCTCGAGCCCGAAGAAGTTTTCGCCGATGCGGCGGCGGGCGACGCGCGTTGTTCGGAATTCGTGCTGCTGTGGCATCGCGCGCTGGCTGCGGCGACGGCTACGAACGTTCACATGGAAGGCCCGGGGAAATTTTTTATCACGGGGCCGAACGCGAAATTCATCGATGTCGGATTGCTGGACCGGCTTCTGAACGAAATGGTGAAGATGAGTCCGTTGCAGGGCAGCGTGTTTGAAGTGATTCCCACGACGGATGAAGTTGGGGTGATCGGCGCGGCGGTGAATGCCGAGCGGGCGGCGCTGGGGGCGTAGGCGAGACGCGGCGCTTGCTGCGCAGGCCTTGGTGGAACCGAGCGTAATCGCGCCGCCGCAGGTCGTCTTTTTCTCCCGATTAGAATTGAAGTTCCTCCCGCGTTTTCTGCCACTTAGGCCGATTTCTAATCGTTTTGGTGTCTCGATTAGAAAACAGTGACGCGCGGCTAGTGACCGGCGAACAGGGACCGGTAGCCCGTTGATCCATTTGTGCGGATTCGGCGTGGACTCATTCCGCCGCGATGGCGGCCTCAGGGCAAGCGGGTGAGGCGTGCTGGAGTGCGGTGCCGAATTGTGTTGTCTAGCCACTGCTATTCCCTCCCGCCGAGCGGGTCAAGACTCCTCAATCGACGCTAACGCAGGATGCGAATATCCGCAAATTTGCGTCTGTAAGGCGCACTTGCAACTGGTGCGGAATCAGGGGATTGGAGGCGCTGAAAAATCGTGTTGAGATGGTGTGGGAATTGCGAGGGGCGGCCGGAAGAATTTTAGCGGAGAAGATCGACGGAGGAAGAAGAGGCGGCGGAGCGGAGGTGCTGATCGAAGGCTTGGTAACACTCTAGATGATTCATCTAGATGAATTTGGGCGATGAATGAATGCGGGCGATTCCGAGAAAACGCGCGGGCTGCGGCGGGCGAGGGGATTATGCGCCGGGCTGGAACAGAAGGAACGAAGGCCGGAGGAAATGCGTATGTAAGATTGTGGGAGCATGGGGCACCGGCAAAGATTCGCGGCCATTCGAGGCGCGAGAGAAAAAGCCCGAGCCGTACACGCGCCGCAGGGATGGGCAACCCAGAAGCGGTGTTTCGGAGCCTAATCCGTTGTTCGATTCCGGGACGGTGGAATCCCACGAGCGGGCAAGAATGGAAGCGGGATGACACTTGCCCCACTTGTAAATAAGGTGTATTAAAGGAGTTAACTTGAAATTGGCAGCGGCAGGTGAGTTGCGATACTACCCTGCGAGGATATAGCAGTGGATATAGCTCGCCCGGACATGAAGCGGAAGAAGATCCGCCGCCTGATCATCTATGTGGTGGTGGCGCTGGTGTCTATTCCGCTGGTCACGTACGCGCTGCACTCGCTGAAGCCGGCGGCGCCGAGCGTGGACAAAGCTACGGTCTGGACCGACACGGTGAAGCGCGGGCCGATGCTGCGCGAGGTTCGCGGGCTGGGGACGCTGGTGCCGGTGACGATCCGGCTGATACCGGCGGTGACGGACGGGCAGGTGGTGGAGCGCTATCTTCTGGCCGGAACACCCGTCAAAGCAGAGACGGTGATTCTGCAGCTCTCGAATCCGGAATTGCAGCAGACCGCGCTGGACGCGGAATACCAATTGAAGGGCGCGGAGGCGGGGTACAACAACCTGAAGGCGCAATTGCAGAATCAGCTGATGGATCAAAAAGCCAAGGCGGCGGGGGTGCGGTCGCAATTTCATCAGGCGCAGATTCAGGAGGAAACGAACGCGGAGCTGTTCAAGCTCGGGCTGATTTCGGATGTGATCATGCGTACGACGAAAGTGGCGGCGGAAGAGCTCGATAAGCAGAATGATATCGCCGAAAAGCAGGTGGACACATTCGCGAATTCGATTGACGCGCAGCTGGCCGTCCAGCAAGCGAAAGTGGACGAGCAGCGCGCGCTGGCGGATTTGAAGAAGCAGCAGGTGGAGCAACTGCGCGTGCGGCCGGGAATTGACGGCGTGCTGCAGGAGTTGGACGTGGAAGTGGGGCAGAAAGTGACGCAGGGGACGGTGCTGGCGCGCGTGGCGCAGCCAACACATTTGAAAGCGCAGCTCAAGATCGCGGAAACGCAGGCGAAGGATGTTCAGATCGGGCAGAAGGCGAGCATCGACACGCACAACGGAA
Organism: uncultured Acidobacteriota bacterium; assembly: GCA_963771905.1. Classification (GTDB taxonomy): domain Bacteria; phylum Acidobacteriota; class Terriglobia; order Acidiferrales; family UBA7541; genus Palsa-147. The sequence goes on along the minus strand of CAVYVI010000009.1, from coordinate 222,297 downwards.
TCATCAGCGGGCACGTGACGCGCATCGATCCGGCGGTGGTGAATGGAACGGTAACCGTGGATACTTCACTCGAAGGAGCGCTGCCATCAGGCGTGCGGCCCGATTTGAGCGTGGAGGGCACGATCGAAATCGAGCGGCTCGCCGACGTGCTGTATGTGGGCCGACCGGTGCATGGAGAAGCGGACAGCACGGTTGGATTGTTCAAGGTATCCGCGGATGGATCGGAAGCGTCACGCGTGCAAGTCACGCTGGGGCGGACGTCGGTGAATACCGTCGAGATCAAGAAGGGCCTGCAAATTGGAGACACGGTGATCCTCTCCGATATGTCGGCGTGGGACAATTTTGACCGGATTCAATTGAAGTGAGCGCGAGCGAGCGCTGCGAATCCGGCTGCGACAATTTGATTGAAGGAGCGCGAGAATGACTACACCGAGCGATGCATTGATTCATCTCGAGGGCGTGACGAAAGTTTTCTATACGGATGAAGTGGAGACCCACGCGCTCGCCGGCGTGCATCTGGAAATCAAGAACGGAGAATTTTTATCGATTGCCGGGCCGTCGGGCTGCGGCAAGTCGACGTTGCTGTCGATTCTTGGTTTGCTCGATTCGCCGAGCGACGGGCAATACTGGATCAACAAGCAAGCCGTGGCGAAACTCTCGCTCGCCGAGCGCACGCGCATTCGCAATCGTGAAATTGGTTTCATCTTCCAGGCCTTCAATCTAATCGGCGATTTGACCGTGTTCGAGAACGTCGAATTGCCGCTCACCTATCGCAGCATGCCTTCCGCGGAGCGCAAAAAGCGCGTGCAGGAAGTTCTCGAGCGCGTCGGAATGGCGCACCGCATGAAGCACTATCCATCGCAGCTTTCAGGCGGCCAGCAGCAACGCGTGGCAGTGGCGCGGGCGCTGGTCGGGCAGCCGTCGATATTGCTGGCGGACGAGCCGACCGGAAACCTCGATTCGAAGAACAGCGAAGCGGTGATGGAGTTGCTGCGGCAGCTGCATCGCGAAGGCGCGACGATTTGCATGGTTACGCACGATCCGCGCTACGCGAGCATCGCCGATCGCTCGATTCATCTTTTCGACGGGCGAATTGTCGAGGATACTGTCGGCGCGCACATCGAAAGCGTGTAACGGAAGCGAGCGACATCTGCGCGGCGGCGGGGACACCTGAAGTGGTTTCTCTCCCATTTTGACGAAAACATTTTTGAAGACGAACTTTTTAGCCCGGGCCCGTTGCGCGTCCGCGAGGTGATTGGTGTGGGCGGACGGCGAATCATCGGATGTGCGGCGTGGGAATACTCGTGCATGACCGCTGTGATTTTGGGGGCATCGGGCGCTGATGTTCGATTTTGGGACGGGCTTATCCCGCAAGTGGGCATGAACCGCTGAAGTGCTTACCTCGGACGTACGTAACGCAATACAAATACAAGGCTTAGCAAAGAAGTACGGTGGTCGCTTAAGTGCCGATATAGAATCGATTGTTCGATGGCATTTTTCGCGCATCGTGTCCGAATAATGGAATGATGATGACCGCCCCAGCACAGGAATTAATCGAGCAGGAAGCGCGTGTGAGTCCGAGAATTCTCATCGCCGACGATCAGCCGGACGTCCTAGAGGCGCTGCGCCTGCTGCTAAAGGTGCATGGGTACGAGATCGAAACTGCGTCTTCACCCGCCGGAATCCTCTCTGTTCTCGAGAAGCGCGAATTCGACATCATTCTGATGGATTTGAACTACGCACGGGATACGACGTCGGGGCGAGAAGGCATCGAACTACTCGAGCGGATTCAGACGCGCAACGACAGCCCGTCCATCGTGGCCATGACCGGCTGGGGAAGCGTGGGACTGGCCGTCGAGGCGATGCAGCACGGCGTGGGGGATTTCGTCGAGAAGCCGTGGGTGAATGCGCGGCTGCTGGGAATTCTGGAGAAGCAAGTGACGCTGGGCCGGCAGCGGCGCGAGGCGCGGCGTCATGCGCGCGAGGATGAGCTCCGGCAAATCGAATCTGCGGAGAAGCTAAGACGGCAAGAGCGGGAGATGGAAGAAGCGCTGCGGATTCAGCGGGGATTACTTCCGACAGAGATTCCACAGGCGCCGGGATATGAAATTGCGGCGACGTGGCGGCCGTCGAGAGTCGTCGGCGGAGATTATTACGACGTCCTGCGATTCGACGAAGACACGCTGGCGTTTTGCATCGCGGACGTTGCGGGAAAAGGAATGGCGGCCGCGCTGCTGATGTCGAATCTGCAGGCAGCGGTGCGAGGACTCGCGTCGCGGACCATCTCGCCCAATGAGCTGTGCGCGCAAATCAACCGGCTGATGTACCAAAACATCGCGGCGGACCGATTCATCACATTTTTTTACTGCGTACTCGATGTGCCGAGCGGACGCCTTTCCTACTGCAACGCCGGGCATCCTGCACCGATACTGCTGCGCGGAGACGGCGGCGACGAGAGATTGCGCGATGGCGGCGGCGTCCTCGGTGTGTTTTCATCGCAGGAATTTGCGGGACGCGAAGTTCAATTGCGGCCGGGCGACCGGATCGTGCTTTTCACCGACGGCGTTACGGAAGCGCATGACGCGCAGGGAGAAGAATTTGGAGATGCCGGAGTGCTGCGAAGTTTGCGCGCAAAAGGCGGGCGGGGCGCGGCCGCGATTCTAACAAACATAATGGCCAGCGTGGACGAGTTTGCGGACGGCGAGTTGGAAGACGACGCGACACTGCTTGTTGTGGCGGCCGGCGAGAATTAGGGACGGAATTCTGCTGCATTTTGGATCGTGAGGGCGGGAATGATGGGCACGATGTGGCAGGACATGGCTTACGCGGTGCGAATGCTGCGAAAGAGCCCTGCGTTCACGATTGTCGCAGTGCTCACGCTGGTGCTCGGAATCGGCGGGAATGCGACGGTATTCAGCTGGATTCGCGGAGTGCTGATCGATCCGCTGCCGGGCATCGTAGATGCGAATCGGCTGGCCGCCGTCGAAAGTTTCATGCCGGATGGCGAATACCATACGAGCTCCTATCCGGATTACAAAGACTTTCGCGATCAAAATCACTCCTTCTCCGGACTGATCGGATTCGAATTGATCGGCGCCGATATGAGCCTGCGGAACGACGCACCCGCGGAGCGAGTTTGGGGGCTGCTGGTCACGGAAAATTATTTCGATCTGCTCGGTGTGAAACCTGCGATCGGCAGAACGTTCCACGTGGAGCAAAATCAAGCGCTGAATTCCGATCCGTATATTGTCCTGAGCCAAGCGCTTTGGGCGCGGCGGTTCGGCTCGGACCCGAAGGTGGTCGGCCGGGTGGTGCACATCAACACGCATCCGTTCACGGTGATTGGAGTGGCGCCGGCAGGATTCTATGGAACGATCGTCGGAATCTCGGCCGAGTATTGGGTTCCGATGATGATGCAGCCGCAAGCGCTGCCGGCGGAAGACATCGAGGAACGCTCACCGACGTTCGTGCATATCGTGGGACGACTCAAGCCGGGCGTGACGATGGAGCAAGCGCAAGCGGAGATGAGCACGCTCGCGGGGCAACTCTCGAGGGAATATCCGGACACGAGCAAGAATGTGGGAGCGTACGTTGTGCCGGTGTGGAAGGCGCACTACGGCGCGCAGGATTTTCTGCGTAGCGTATTGGGATTCTTGATGATCGCGGCGGCCCTGGTATTGCTGATCGCGTGCGTCAACGTGGCGAATCTTCTGCTATCGCGCGCGACATCGCGCGAAAGAGAGATGGCGATTCGCGCGGCGATGGGCGCGGAGCGCACGCGACTCGTGCGCCTGCTCCTGAGCGAGAGCCTCGTGCTTGCACTGGCGGGCGGCGCGGGCGGAGTCCTGCTGGCCATGTGGGGTGTGAATCTTCTTCGATTTTTCCTGCCGGCCACGCATTTGCCGATCGCGCTGACTTCTGGGATAGATGCGCCCGTGTTGGGATTCACTCTCGCGCTCTCTCTCGCGACAGGAATCGTGTTTGGGCTCGTGCCGGCGTGGCGCGGTTCGCAGACGGATTTGAATCAATCGTTGAAAGAGGGAGGGCGAGGATCTGGGCCGGGAGTTTCGGGACGTCGCTTGCGGGATCTCTTTATCGTCGCCGAGATCGCGTTGGCGACAGTGCTGCTGGTGAGCGCGGGGCTTCTTCTGCGAAGCCTGCGGAACGCGGAAGCGGTGGGGCCAGGATTCAACACGAATGATGTCACGCTTGCGGCGTTCGATTTGCGTGGCGACGGATATACGAGCGATCAGGCGATCAATTTCTACGACCGGCTGCTCGAGCGAGTGCGTACGATGCCGGGGGTGCAATCGGCGACGCTCGAGCGGTACGTGCCGCTGTGGTTTACCGGACGTTCGTACACGTTCGTCGAGATCGATGGCTACACACCGGGGCCGAATGAAGACATGCGCGTCGATCTGAATGTTGTCGGCGCCGATTATTTCCGGACAACACAAATCCCGATCGTCGCGGGACGAGAGTTTTCGGAGCAAGACCGCGATGGGACGGCGAAAATCGTGATCGTCAACCAGACGATGGCGAATCGTTACTGGCCGGGACAAGATGCGGCAGGACACCGCGTCAGGGCCTGGGGCGCGTGGCGGACGGTCTCGGGCGTGGTGCGTGACATCAAGTATCACCGGATGAACGAAGAGCCGGAGCCGTTTCTGTATTTGCCGTCGCTGCAAGCGGACGGAACGGACGCCAACATTCTTGTGAGATCCGGGTTGCCGACGGCGGCCGTGATCGGGATGGTGCGGGACGCAGCGGGAGCACTCGATTCGAAAGTGCAGCCGCTTGAAACCGACAATCTCGATGGGTTGCTGCGCATCTCGATGTTCGCGAATCGCACGGCGGCGAGCATCGCGTCGATTCTGGGCGCGTTGGGAATGATCCTTGCGGGGCTCGGGATTTATGGCGTGCTTTCGTACACCGTCACGCAACGCTTTCGGGAGATCGGCGTGCGCATCGCGCTGGGGGCACAGCGGAAGGATGTACTTCGTCTGATCGTGGGAGAAGGACTGCGGCTGGCGGTGATTGGAGCGGCCGGCGGAGCGGGCGTCGCGTTCGCGATCACGCGAGGAATGAGCAGCCTCTTGTTCGGCGTGAGTGCGACGGACCCGGTGACGTTTCTTGCGGTCATCGCGTTGGTCACGCTGGCTGCGATGTTGGCGGCGTACATCCCGGCGCGGCGGGCGATGCGCGTCGACCCGATGGTGGCGTTGCGGTACGAATGACCCGGTGGTCGAACTGCGATGTGACTGACGCGTGGCCGTGTATCTGACCGGGGAGTGGACGCGGATGAATCTCGAATGAACACGCTGCTGCATGACATTCAGTACGCGGTGCGCATGCTGCGGAAATCTCCCGGCTTTACGCTCATCGCGGTGCTCACGCTGGCGCTGGGGATTGGCGCCAATACAGCGATTTTCAGCGTCGTAAACACTGTCCTCTTGCGGCCCCTGCCGGTGCGAAATCCCGAACAGGTGATGGTCCTCTTGCAAGTGAGAGCGAATGGCGAGCCGAACATTTTTTCAACGCCGGCATACCTTGAATGGAAAGACCAGAGCAACCTTTTCGAGCCGGTGGCCGCCGTATCCTCAACGGACATGAGTCTCACCGGAATCGACCAGCCGGAGCGAGTTCACGGGGGGACGACTACCGCGAATTTCTTTTCGGTGATGCAGGTGAATCCGGCGCTTGGCCGAACTTTCACGGCCGACGAAGACCTGCCGGGCGGCGGACACGTCATCGTCCTGAGCTACGGCTTATGGCAACGGCTGGGCGGCGATCCAAACGTGCTTGGAAAAACGCTCACACTGGACGGCAACAGCTACACGGTGATCGGCGTGATGCCGCGAGGATTCCAGATCTTCGATGCCACGGAGACTTTCTGGATGCCGCTGCAAATGGACACCAGCGCCGCGGCGCGACAAGCGCGCAACGTTCACTGGCTTTTCGCGATGACGCGACTGGACGCGGGAATGTCGCAGAAACAAGCGCAGGCGCAATTCGACGCGATTGCCGCGCGGATTCACAGGCAGGATCCGGATAATGATGCCGGCTGGGGCGTCACTTTGCAGCCGCTCGGCCGATGGCTGACGGGCGACATCCGTCCGGCGCTGCTGATTTTGCTCGGGTGCGTGGGATTTGTGCTGCTGATCGCGTGCGCCAACATTGCCAATTTGCTTTTGGCGCGAGGGGCCGCCCGGCGGCGGGAAATCGCCGTGCGCATCGCGCTGGGGGCGGGCCGGCTGAGGCTGGTGCGGCAATTGTTGACGGAAAGTTTGCTGCTGGCAGCGATGGGAGGAGCGCTCGCGCTTTTCGTCGCCGACGATGGAATTCGAATTCTTGTGGCGCTGCACCCCGCGAGCATCCCCGGCGTGGAAAAGATCGGCCTCGATGCGAGCGTGATGGCGTTTACATTTGGGCTCGCCATGGTAGCGGGAATTCTGTTCGGCGTTGCTCCCGCGATTCAAGCGTTGCACGTGGATTCAAACGCGTGGCTGAAGGAAGGCGCGCGCGGATCGAGTGGACATTTCGGGAAGCACCGCGCGGCGCTCGTAGTGACGCAAATCGGACTGGCGCTCGTGCTGCTGACCGGCGCGGGGCTGCTGCTGAAAAGTTTGTGGCTGCTGTGCGGAGTGAATGCGGGATTTAACGCGGAGGGAGTGCTGACGATGAGAATCGTCGCGCCCAACGCCGGGGCGGCGAGTTCGAGCGTGCCGCAGTTCTACACGCGGGTGCTCGAAAAGGTGCGCGCGCTGCCGGGGGTGCAATCGGCGGCGATTGCGCGGAATCTGCCGATGAGCGGAACCGATCCGTCGATGCCGGTCACTGTGGAAGGCCACGCGCCGGATGCGCCGAGCAGCCAAGCCATACTGACGCGATACCGAGCGGTGAGTCCTGAGTATTTCCATACTCTCGGTACGCCATTGCTGAGCGGGCGTGATTTTCAGGATGGCGATACGGCCGATTCGGAAGCGGTGGCCATTATCAGCGAAAGTATGGCGCGCGAATACTGGCCGAACGAAAGCCCAATTGGAGAGCGGTTGCTGCCGAGCTTGCCGGGAAGCCGTTGGTGCACGGTGGTCGGCGTTGTGGGTGACGTGCGGCACTTGGGGCTGGACATAGACATTGAGCCCACCGGGTATTATCCGTACACGCAGATTCCCGCCGGTTACATTCCCCTAGTCGAAGGCAGCATGAGTCTCGCGGTGCGCTCGGCGGAGCCCGCGACTTTGACGAATTCGATTCGCGAAGCGATTCATTCGCTGAATCACGACGTGCCCATTTACGACGTGAAACCGCTCGCGCAATTGCTTGAGGATTCGGGCTCGCTGCGACGGTTCAATCTTGCGCTGCTGGGAATCTTTGCGGGACTCGCGCTGACACTTGCAGGAATCGGAATCTACGGCGTGGTGGCGTACTCGGTGGCGCAGCGGACGCGCGAAATCGGAATTCGCCTGGCTCTCGGAGCGCAGAATCGCGATGTCCTGCGATTGGTTCTGGGCCAGGGAGCGCGGCTGGTTTTCGCGGGCGTGGCGCTCGGCGTGGTGGCGGCACTCGCGCTGGCGCGGGTGATGGCGAGCTTGCTTTACGGCGTGACGGTGACCGACCCTCTGACGTTCATTTGCGTGGCGATGGCGGTGATTGCGGCGGGGCTTGCGGCTTGCTACGTGCCCGCGCGGCGGGCGATGCGCGTCGACCCGATGGTGGCTCTGCGTTACGAATGAATCGATGGTCGCCTGGCGTTGCGAGCGACCTGATGGCGGCGGTGCGATATGAGTGACGTAAAAGCGAAAACGGCATACGATTCGCACGCGGGCGATGAATCCATCGCCGTATTGGAATCGCAAAGGAGCTCGTCAGGCATGATCAAAATGGTGGATGTGGAAAAATCGTACGAGTCCGGCGCGGGGAAGACGTGGGTGCTGCGCCGGATCAATCTGGATATCGCGGAGCGCGACTTTATTACGATCATGGGCCCGTCGGGCGCGGGCAAATCCACGCTGATGGGCATCATCGGGATGCTCGACGGCGCATGGAAGGGTGAGTATTACCTGCTCGACAACGTGATTCAGAAGCTCGACAACCGGCGGCGCGTCGAGCTGCACAAGAAATATATCGGCTTCGTGTTCCAGCAGTATCACCTACTCGACAATCTGACCGTCGCGGAAAATCTCGATCTGCCGCTGTCGTATCGCGACATCAAGAAATCCGAGCGCGAATCGATGGTCGCCGACATTCTCGATCGCTTCCAGATTGTGGGCAAGAAAGCGCTCTTTCCGAATCAGCTTTCAGGAGGGCAGCAGCAGCTCGTCGCGGTGGCGCGCGCCGTGATCGGCAATCCGAAGCTCATTCTGGCGGATGAACCGACGGGCAGCCTGCATTCGAGCCAGGGAAAAATGATCATGGATTTGCTGAGGGGCTTGAACGAAGCAGGGACAACGATCATTCAGGTAACGCACAACGAAAACTGGGCCGCGTATGGAAATCGAATCATTCAATTGGCCGACGGCTGGATCGTGGACGGGCAGAGCAAAGTGGGCGCCGCTCGAAGCTGAACAAAGATCTGGTGGAGGCATCGATGTCCACATTCTGGCAGGACATTCGCTACGGCATCCGGATGCTGGCGAAGATTCCGGGCTTCACAATTTTCGCCATAACCGTGCTGAGCCTCGGCATCGCCGCTTGGAAGGCGATGCGAGTGGATCCATTGGTGGCGCTGCGGTACGAGTAAGCAGGAACCGAGATTCGTTGAATTCGACGGTACGGGGCGAATACGGAGGAACAACCATGGCAAATGAGCATCGCCGGGAAATCTTAAAGGGTTCGCTCGAAACAAGCCATATCCAGGACATGCAAGACGCGGGCTGGAAACCGCGGGCGATTGAATGGGAACGCGAAATCCCCGGTGAAGCAGAGCCAGCGGCGCGGCTCGAAGATGTTCCGTTCGGGATGCGCATCGCGTCGGATTGCAATCACTTGGAAGAGAATCCGGCGGAGATGCGGATTCTGATGGCGATGATGGAGCTCGTCGTTCAAGACACGCCGATGACGCGGATGGCGGAAGAGCTGAATCGGCGAGGCTATCGGACTCGCGACGGCAGGAATTGGACGCCGCTGACGGTGTACAACGTGTTTCCAAGGTTGGTGGAAGTGACGCCGCGAATTTTTTCGGATGAAGCGTGGACTTCGCGGCGAGCCGAGCTGTCTCGCGTGCCGTGGAATTCGTAAGTGCGGCGATGGAATGCAACTTGAGCCAATCTAATGTTTGCGCTGCGGCACGATTGATCGAGGAGATCCCAATGTTGGGACATGTCCGAAAAACAGGAGCACAGGAGCGAGCGTGCATCCAACCTGTCGCGCACGCGTCTAAGCAATCAGAGAGTGTATTCCTTGTGTCCTCGGGCGTCCAAAAGTCCGACAAGAGTCAAGAACTCTCGAAGGGCCACAGGGCAATTCTCCGCATTGTGAATGAGAGCGACGCGATGACTTCTTCGACAGAGCCAAATCTCGTTGGCGTGGCGGGACTGGCGCAGGAAATTGACGAGGAACTCCGGAGCCTGGACGATCGCAGTACCGAGAATCTTCGCCGGATCCGGCGCGAGTTTTCCAAGCGGCTCGAGAACGCCGCGCCACACGTGGTGAAAGAGCTGGCGATGCTGCTGCTCGAGCTTCCCGGATTTGAATTCCGCTTCATCGCCTACGAACTTCTGCATCATCACAGTGGCGCACTCTACAAACTGAATGCGTGGGAACTTGAACAACTGGGACGCGGCATCGCGAGCTGGGGCGCCGCGGATTGTTTCGCGATTTATCTCGCGGGCCCTCTCTGGCGAGAGCGGCGCGTGCCGAACAGCCTGGTGCACGATTGGGCACGCTCGGCCGATCGTTGGTGGCGGCGGATTGCGCTGGTGAGCACGGTACCGCTGAACAGTAAAGCGCAAGGCGGCAGCGGCGATACGCATCGCACGCTGCAAGTCTGCCGAATCCTTGAAAAAGATCGCGACCCGATGGTGGTGAAGGCGATGTCCTGGGCGCTGCGCGAGCTAGCGAAAGCAGACTCGCGGGCAGCGAAAAGTTTTCTCGCGGAGCGACAGACGCTGCTTGCGCCGCGTGTGTTGCGCGAAGTGCAGAACAAGCTCGCGACCGGCTTGAAGGATCCAGGGAGAAGAAGTGGTGGCGCGAGCGTTGCTGCCGTCAAGAGCGCGCAGAAGAGAAGGACGTAGCGAGATGCGACCCGCCTAGAAACAGGGTCTGTGTGACGAAGGACGCGGGGTGCGTTCCAAACGTTAATGAAAAAGACCCTCCGTTATCGAGAAGTAATATTAGAATCGAAGTTCTTCTCCCGACTCGGAGGCTCACGGGATGGGAACGTTGTGGCAGGACATGCGATTCGGCGCACGCACGCTCGGGAAAAGCCCCGGGTTCACGGCCGTGGCCGTGTTGACGCTCGCGCTCGGAATCGGAGCGAATTCGGCGATCTTCAGCGTCGTCGACGCTGTGCTGCTGCGGCCGCTGCCGTTTCCGGAATCCGATCGGCTGACGGTAATCTGGCAGACAGATGCGAATCGCGATATTCAGCGCGGGACTACTTCGCCGCCGGAATTTCTCGAGTGGCGCGAGCAGAATCGCTCTTTTGAGTTGATGTCCGCGTGGACCGCAGCGTTCCGTTCGGTGCGCGGCCAGGAAAGCCCGGAGCAGGTTTGGGTCTCGGAATCCTCGGCGGAATTATTCCGCTTGTTGCGCGTCAAACCGATCCTGGGACGGGATTTTCGGCCCGATGAGGAAACTCCCGGACATGACCAGGTCGCGTTGATGACATACGGGTTGTGGCAGCGGCAGTTCGGTGGAGATCCAGCATTAGTGGGGCGAAGCATTCAAATCGACGACAAGCCGTATACCGTTGTCGGCATTTTGCCGCGCGGGTTCACGATCTTCGGCACGTCAGTGCCCTACGACCTGTGGACGCCCATGGCATTTGATATCCCGCATCTCGACCGCGATGACATGTCGCTGATTGTTTTTGGCCGGCTGAAGCCGGGTGTGTCGTTGGCGCAGGCGCAGGCCGAGATGGAAACAATTCAACAGAATCAGAAACGGGCGTTCCCGAACCTTCATCAGGAAAACGGCGTGCGCGTGGCGAATATGCACGACGAGTTCTCGGGCTCGTACAAACCCGAATTGAAGATACTTCTGCTGGCGGTCGGCGCGGTGCTGCTGATCGCGTGCGCGAATGTCGCGAACCTGCTGCTGGCGCGGTCGGCGACGCGGGAAAAGGAAATGGCGATTCGGACGTCGCTCGGAGCGCCGCGGCTGAGGATCGTGCGGCAATTGCTCACAGAGAGCGTGATGCTGGCGCTCTTCGGCGGTGTAATCGGCGTCACGGTGGCATACGGCAGCGTTCACTTGCTGCGAGCGGCGCTTCCGCCGGCGGGAAGCCGCTTCGAGATCCCGCACATGGATTGGATTGGCATAAACGGCAAGGTGGTGGGCTTTACGTTCGCGATCTCGCTGCTCACCGGAATTATTTTCGGGCTGTTTCCCGCGCTGCAGCTTTCGTTTTCGGAGCTCGCCGAAACACTGAAGGAAGGCGGACGGGGCAATATTGGCGGGCGGCGAGGAAGCGCGCTGCGCTCGGGTCTTGTCGTCGCGGAGGTGGCGGCGTCGATCGTGCTGTTGATCGGCGCTGGATTGTTGATCCGGAGCTTCGTGCGATTACTGACGCAGAGCCTGGGGTTCGATCCGGCAAACGTTCTAACGATGCAAATCTGGCTGCCGGAATCGCGCTATGCCGACGGGCAGCCGGTGGTGCAATTTTACGATCAAGTGATCGAGCGCGTTTCGTCGCTGCCCGGGGTGGCTTCGGCCGGCGCTGTGAATCTTGTTCCGCTGAGCGGCATGCGAGATTTTCTCGATTTCGATATTCAAGGCCGGCCGACTCCGCGTTCGGGCGAGCAATACACGGCGCAATACAATCAGACCGATCCGAATTATTTCCACACAATGCGTATTCCGCTCCTCGAAGGACGGGAATTTGCGGCGAGCGACGCCGGTGCGTCGGCACCTGTCGCGATCGTCAATGAAACACTGGCGCATCGCTACTGGCCGGATGAAGATCCGGTCGGCAAACAAATCCGGCTGCACCTTTCGCCCGAGCCGGAGCCGTGGAGGCCTGCAACGCGCGATTCGTGGCTGACCGTCGTCGGCATTGTGGGCGACGTCCGCGAATGGAGCCTCGGCGGAAAAACGCCGGGGATTGTTTACATGCCGTATCGCCAGGCTCCCTCGCGGCTAATGTGCCTGGTGATTCGTACAACGCCCGCTCCTGAGGGGCTTGTGCCATCCGTCCGGAAGGCGATTCTTTCGATAGACAAAGATCAAGCGGTCGCCGAAGTGAAAACGATGCGCGATTTTCTCGGAGCTACGTTTGCACGCCGACGTTTGAGCATGTTCTTACTCTCGGCGTTCGCGGTGCTCGCCACGTTTCTCGCGGCCGTGGGAATTTATGGATTGATGTCATACGCGGTTGCGCAGCGGACGCATGAAATCGGCATCCGCTTGGCGCTGGGAGCGCTGCCGCGGGACGTGCTGGCGTTGATTTTGAGCGACGGGTTGCGACTCGCGCTTCTCGGCGCATTCCTCGGTGGGATCTTGAGTATCGGTGCGTCGCGATGGATTGCAAGCGAACTGTATGGCGTTAGAGCGTCCGATCCCGTGACGCTCGCGAGTGTGGCAGTATTCGTGATCGGTGTCGCGCTTACGGCTTGCTACGTTCCGGCGCGGCGAGCGACAAAAGTAGATCCGATGATCGCACTGCGGTACGAATGAATCGCAGTGCGCGCGTGCTGTGGAACATTCAAGACGCAGCGGCCGTAATGAGTGATATGACCAATGGGAAAGGTACACGTGGCCAACATGTCCGTTCATCCCGCGGAGAAAGTATCGAATCCGGACGGCGGTAGGATTCAAGGAGAACCGTTTCAGTCCATGCTGCACTCGTCGAGCAATCGCACGCGGATCCTGGTGGCCGATGATCAGGCCGACGTGCGCGAGGCACTACGCCTCTTGTTGAAAAGCGAGGGCTTCGAGACGGAGATGGTCGCGTCGCCAGCAGCCGTCGTGGCCGCGCTGGAGACGCGTGAATTCGACGTCATCCTCATGGATTTGAATTACGCGCGCGATACGACATCCGGGCAGGAAGGGCTCGATCTGCTTTCGAACATCCGTGCGAAGGACAGCGCGGTGCCGATCATCGTGATGACCGCGTGGGGGAGTCTGGAGCTGGCCGTCGAGGCGATGCGCCGGGGCGCGAAGGATTTCGTGCAGAAACCCTGGGAAAACGCACGGCTCCTCGCGATCTTGAAAACGCAGATTGAGCTGGCGCAGGCGCTCCGGCGCAGCCAGCGCCTGGAAGCGGAGAACCGGCTACTGCGGGCGGACGGGCGTCCGCCGATGATCGCGGAATCGCAGGCCATGTGGCCCGTGATGGAACTGATCGCGCGCGTGGGACCGTCCGATGCAAACGTCCTCATCACGGGCGAGCACGGAACAGGCAAAGACGTTGTCGCGCGAACGCTACATGCGCTGTCGCCGCGTTCCACGCGGCCTCTGGTGACCGTCAACGCGGGTGGTTTGCCCGAAGGAATTTTCGAGAGCGAGCTCTTCGGACACGTCAAAGGCGCCTTTACCGATGCGAAAACCGACCGCGTGGGGCGGTTCGAGCTGGCCGATGGCGGGACGCTATTCCTCGATGAAATCGCCAATGTGCCGATGAATCTGCAGGCGAAACTCCTACGCGCGCTCGAAACGGGCGAACTCGAACGCGTTGGCTCTTCGACGACGCGCCGCGTGGACGTCCGGATCATCTCCGCTACGAACGCGGATATCGGCGCGGAGGTGCACGCCGGCCGCTTTCGCGAGGACCTGCTCTTCCGGTTGAACACGATTGAAATTCACATGCCGCCGCTGCGCGAACGCAAGGAAGACATTCCGCTGCTGGGCCTTCACTTCCTCCGGCAATCCGCGCAGCGATACCGCAAGAATATCGCGGGCTTCGAGCCTGTCGCGTTGCAACTTCTGCTCGATCATCCATGGCCGGGGAACGTGCGCGAACTCGATCACTCCATCGAGCGCGCGGTGCTGATGGCTGAAGGCGAGCAAGTGCGCGCGAGTGATTTGGGTCTCCGGGTATCGCGCGACACTTCGCTGCGGCTCGACGACATGGGACTGGAAGAAGTGGAAAAAGTGCTGATTCAGAAGGCTCTCGCGCGCTATGGTGGCAATGTGAGCCATGCGAGCAAGGCGCTCGGACTCAGCCGCAGCGCGCTGTATCGCCGGCTCCAAAAATACAACCTTTGAAACCGCTTCCGTACGAACGGCGAATCCTCCTGCTGGCGCTCGCCGCGGGCGGCGTAAGCACCGTCGCCGCGCTCGTTCTTCTATGGGCTGGAAGTTTCACGCCAAAACTGCAATGGACGCTCACGGTGCTCATCGTCGGAGCGTGGCTGAGCTTCGCGTTTAGCGCCGAGCAGCGCGTCGTGTTTCCGATGCGCACACTTTCGAACCTGCTCGCGGCTCTGCGCGAAGGCGACTTTTCGATTCGCGCGCGCGGCGCCAATCGCGACGACGTCCTTGGAGAAGTCCTTCGTGAAGTGAACGCACTTGGGGAAACGCTACGCCGGCAGCGTCTCGGCGCGCTCGAAGCCACGACACTGCTGCGCAAGGTGATGGAGGAAATTGACGTCGCCGTATTTGCCTTCGACGGTCCGGGTTCGTTGCGACTCGTGAATCGCGCAGGCGAGCGCCTTCTGGACCAACCCGCGCCGCGATTGCTGGGCCGCACCGCAACGGAGTTGGGACTGGCGGGCTGCCTAGCCATCGACAGCTCGCAGATTATGTCCATTGTGTTTCCGGGAAAATCGGGGCGTTGGGAAATTCGCCGTGGAACTTTTCGCGAGGGAGGGCTGGCGCACCAGTTGCTTGTTATCTCAGACGTAAGCCGGGCGCTGCGCGAGGAAGAGCGCCAGGCCTGGCAGCGCCTGATACGCGTGTTGGGCCACGAGCTGAACAATTCACTCGCGCCGATCAAGTCCGTGGCCGAAAATCTTGCGACACTCCTGAAACGAACCAGGCGCGCTTCGGACTGGGAAGAAGACATGCAGCGCGGACTGACCATCATTGCGACGCGGTCCGACAGTCTGGCGCGATTCATGAACGCCTATGCGCGCCTCGCCAAGCTGCCTCCGCCCGTTCTGCAGCCGATGGAAGTCGGACCGTGGATTCGCCGCGTCGTCGGCCTTGAGCCACGGATGAAGATCCGGCTGTCGGCAGGTCCGGAGATTAGAATCGCGGCGGACCCGGATCAACTGGAGCAGTTGCTCATTAATCTCGTTCACAACGCCGTCGACGCGTCGCTTGAAACGGGCGGCGGCGTGCGCGTCGGATGGAAATCGGTGGATAGCTATCTGGAAGTCTGGGTCGAAGATGAAGGACCCGGAATTCCGAATCAAACGAACCTTTTTGTGCCGTTTTTCACGACGAAACCCGGCGGTTCGGGAATCGGGCTAGTGCTCAGCCGTCAGATTGCGGAAGCGCATCACGGCTCGCTGACGCTCGAGAACGTTACCGGCGGTCACGGCGTCGAAGCACGGCTGCGTTTGCCTCTTTAGCGTTACCGCTACTCGGCTGAATTTTTCGCAGAGGAACCAAATTCGCACTCGGCGATTTTCGGCGGTCCGTTCATTGCAACAAAATCGTTGGCTTCGCTTCGTGTAGGCAGACTTATTCGCGACCGGTGGCGCCGGACAATTGCGCCGCGACGCGGCGTTGCAGGTCGGCGGTGATTTCTTCGGGCGTCGCGGCTGGCGGAAATTTCACGGGATCGCCAATCGCGACACGAACAGTACCGGGTTTTGCGATGCGCTTCTTCGCTTCGCGTAGGGCGAAGAGACCATCGATTCGCATCGGCACGACCGGAACACCGAGCCGGGCAGCCAGAAGGCCGATTCCAGGGCGAAATGGCGCGATCCGGCCATCGCTCGTCAATTCACCTTCCGGAAAGATCAGGACGCTTTCGCCGCGTTCGATCAACTCGCCGGCGAAAGCGAAGCTTTCACGATAACCCGAGCGACGCGGCAGCGGAAAAACATTGAATAGCGCAACGACGAGGAAATATTTCAGTCGCTCGAGGGCATCGCGGAAAAAGCCTGCGCCCGCTGGCGGACGGCGCATGGCGGCGAGCCGCTCGCCATCCATCGATGTCGCGAGGTGGCCACGGAAGCGAGTCGGTAGTGCCGCGAGAACGAAGCCGACATCGAGATACGTCACGTGATTGCATACGATGAGCATCGGGCCAGAAATACCCGCCAGATTTTCACGCCCGATGACGTGCGGCGCGTTGAGAATCATGGTTGCGGGCCAAACGAGCGCGTAATACGCGAAAACGCGCAGCCACCGGATCGGCCAGCGCTGCGCCCATCGCGGATACACGAATTCTGGCGGGCGAGATGCCGGTTGGCTGAAAAGTCGCTCGAGGTCAGTTATGGTCTTGGCTTCCGCAAAGCGCGCTTCGTTTAGATCCACCTGATAGCGATCTTCGAGTGCGCTCATCAATTCGACACGATCGACCGAACTGAGATTCAAATCCGCCGAGAGATTCGCATCCGCGGAAGGGCTCTGCGGCGAGCGGTGTGTGATTTGCGCGATGAGTTCAGCCAAGGCGCTCGAAGGCGGTGCGATGCTTCGCTGGCAGAACTCGGCGGCGACGACCTTCTGGATTTGCGACAAGGCCGGCTTCTGTGTCGGTGTTCTTGGAAAATCCTGATCGCGCCACACGAACCATCTGCGAATCTGCTGGTATGACGCGAGTGATTCATTCGCGGCGCGCACAATGGATTCGGCTTCGATGTCCGCGTTTGCGGCGGGCTCACGCAACAGGAGAATCGCGCAAGGCTCGGCGTTCCCATCTCCCTTCATGTCCAGGCCGGTGACGACGCAATCGCGGACGCGGTGATCCTTGCGCAGCCCGGCTTCGAGGTCGCCGGGATAGATGTTCATTCCTTCGGGCGTGACAATGACGTTCTTCTGACGACCGCGGAAATAAAGATTGCCTGCGGCATCGCGCTCGCCGAGATCGCCGGTGCGAAACCATCCATCCTCGCCGCGCGCTGGTTCCAGCCGGCCGCTCTTCCAGTAACCCGCGGCGACGTTTTCTCCGCGGACGAGAATTTCGCCGCCGGCGTCGAGCTTTACTTCCAGGCCCGGCATCGCCTTGCCGATCGAGCCCTGTCCGAGATGGAACGGATGATTCACGCTCACGAGCGAAGTTGTCTCAGTGAGGCCGTAGCCTTGAATCACGGCGTACCCGAGGCGTTTCCAGAACTTCTCCGCCTCTGGAGGGAGAGTCGCGCCGCCGGAGATGAGCGCCCAGAACTTCCACCCAAAGCGGGAATGAATTTTGCGGAAGCGCCACCAGTGTTTGAGGAATCGCTCGGCTTCTGCGGCGTCGAAATCACGGCGAAATTCCGCCATCCCGCCTTCCGCTTCGAGATCGCGTTCGAGCTTGTCGCGCAAGGATTCGATGAGCCGCGGAACGGTCACCAGGACAGAGACGCGTTCACGGCGAATCGTGGCCGCGACTTCACCGGGACGCAACGAATCGAGGAAGACGGTCGTCGCGCCGAGGATTTGAGGAATGAAGATTCCCAGCATCTGTCCGAACACGTGACTGAGTGGGAGGAGATTCAAGAATTTCAAGGGATGAAAGAAGCGCTCGTATCGCCGGTATTTGGCGATTTCCGTTTCGATGGGTTCGAGATTGGAGAGAACGTTGCCGTGCGTCAGAACGACGCCGCGCGGTTCAGCGGTGGTACCCGAGGTGAAGACAATTTCGAGCGCGTCAGTTCGGTGCAGTTCAGGAGGGTCGTACGGATGATCGGGATGGCGGCCGATCGCTTCGGACAGCTCCTCCATCACGACCGTAGCGACTCCCACTGGCGGCGGTGAATCGCGAGAAACGACGGCGAATTTGATGGAGGCTTCGTCGATAACGCGGCGCGCGAAGTCTGGGGATGCAATCGCGTCCATCGGAACAACGACCGCACCGCGCAAGAGGCATCCGAGAAATACGGCGAGCCATTCGCCTGAGTTCGGACCCCATAGAAGAACGCGGTCACCTTGCGCTACGTCGCGCGTCTCAAGCTCTCGAGCGAATTGCGAAGCCGTGGCACATAAGCGCGCCCACGACCAGCGCTCCATTCGATACCCGCGGCGCCACGCCACGGCGATTTCGGCGCCTAGCCGCGAATCGGCGAGAAAGTATCCCGCGAGCGAATCATGTTGCATAACTCTGTGAGTTTCGCTCATTCCCGGATGAATTGGGAAGCGATTCGCGGCGATTTACCAGAACGAGCTTCGATGCACGCAATAACAAGAGCCCGGTGGCGAGTCGAATTCACCGCCGGGCTCTTGGATTCGGACGAGAAAATTGTTGGTTATTGCTGAGGTTGCGGCTGGGGATCCTGCGGCTGTGCAGGAACCGGTTGCGCGACATCAGGCTGCGTTTTCGCCACATCCGCCTTTGCTGGCGGTGGAGCCTCGACGGCAGCTTTCGTGTAGTAGGTAAGGAACGGGGCGAACGGCGTGACTTCGAACGGCATTTTCTCGCGCTCAGAGAACAACGCCACGGGCTTGCCCGTCACCATCTCAACCTTGTCGGACCACGGATCGAGCTTGATGCGCGCGCCGAGGGGTAGCGCAGCGATCTGGTCCAACTTGGCGGGCTGAAGTTGAGGCGCGGCATTGATCAGCGATTGTGCAAAGAAGACGCTGTTTCCGAGTTTCGGGTTAATCAAGGAAGGAAGCGCCTTCTGTTCGGCGTCGAGCTGTTTCAGAAACAATCCTGCAACGGCGAGCTTGTCTTTGTAGGGCGAGTTCTTGAGAAGCTCGATGGCCTTCTGATTCGCGAGTTCCGCGTCGTGCGGCGTGTCGCGGAAAGACAGACGCTGGAGAACTTCGGTGGTCGACACGTTCGTCAAGTCGTTGAAGCCCCACTGATCGGCTTCCGGCTTGGTTACGATAATGGTGCCCATCTCCTGGGCCAGCATCGTCGCCAGACTCGCTTCGTCCGGCAGAACGTCGAGCAAGCCGCGGCTCAGCACGATCGTATGGCCAATCGAAAATGATTCGAGCGTTGAGGTGAGTAGCACTCGGCAGCGAATTTCGGGCTGAATGTCAATATTGTTGGTGACCTCGATGTTGTTGACGACCGTCGCGAGAATCTTGTCCACCGATCCTGGGGTCGCAATCAAGCCGGAACGCTGCAGCCGATCGAGAACATTGTCCTCGGCCTCATGCTGCCATGTCCGTTCCGCCTCGACTGGCGTAGGATCCTGCGACGCCTGTGCCTGATCCTGAATCGCGCCAGGCGCCTCGACAGTCAGTTCAGTGAAGTCGCTCTCGTGGCCCGCACCCCTCAGATTGTAGCCCCACAGGCGTGTTTGCGAACGGAATCGTACGTTGCCGCCGAAGACTTCTTTCAACGACGTCTCCTGGCTATAGATATAAGCGGGCAGCCAGAGACCGGGTTGCATATTGATGCGCCACGAATCGAAATGGACGTTATAGCCGGAATAGCTGGCGATCGGCGTGTAAACACCGTTGAAGCGGACAATTGTGTAATCCTGATCGTTCGCCCAGATGCGTCCCTTGAAACGCCCTTTGCCGGAATGCGGCAGTGGCGTGACGTCAAAAACCAGGCACTTTACTTCGCCGAGGAACTCGCGGCGAACGTATTCAAAATGGTAATGCGAGCGGTCGAAACCGTTCGCGTCGACAAAAACCATGTCGAGGAATGCTGTTGGATCGTAGCTCGAACTGAAATTGAAGAAATCCGAAACGTGTGCAAGAGGACCCTCCGGGTTCAGTTTGCCCTTGAGTCCGCCCTTCGGTGTCGCATCGAGCAAAGAGTGATCGACGACGCCCTTGCCAAAATCCGCAAGGCCGATGAAATAATGGTCCTTCACAGGAATGCTGCCCATTTCCTGATCGGGCTTCATATCCTGAATATAGGTTTCAATGAGAGGGCTGTACTGCCGGATGGTCGCGACTTCCTTTTGTTCGCGTGCGGTGATGCGGTCCACCACCTGGTCCACGGCAGACGTTGCCTGAGTTGCCTGCTGAGCCCCCGCCCAACCTGGGATCGCGGCGACAAGCGTCGCCAATAGAAAACACTTCGTCCACGCGCGCATCGAAAATCTCCCCCTCCGCGATATCGCTTTAGTACGCCAGTTCGAACGTAATGTGCACAATCCCGTTGAAGTCGACGGGTTGTCCATCTTGACGCGCCGGCTTGAACTGGATCTGTCGGGCTGCCGCCTGCGCAGTCTCATTTAAACCATACCCCAAACCTCGAACCACCCGCACGATTTGAACCTTGCCTGATGCCGTAAATACTACCTGTAACAAGACGTCGCCTTCGATTTTTGCTTGGCGCGCCTGATCTGTGTACGCCGGACGCGGTTTAAAGGTAATCTCGACGGGCTCGGTATGCGGAGTTGCTGTCGCCGCCGCCTTTGGCTTCGGCGCCGCGGCTGCCGTGTTCTGATCGCTGAAGGCACCGGTCTGGACCGCGCCGCCGCGTCCGCCACCATTCGGGCTTCCCGCGGCAATTCCGTTGCCGAACCCAGCGCTAGCAACAACTCCTTTCGCACCCTTCGCGCCGCCCGTGCCGTTTCCGTAGCCTGGACCAGGCGGCAAATCATACGAGCCGAGCGTGGCGATGTTCGGCGAGCCGTGGCTGTTCGGATTCGGTGGAACGCCGTTCGGGTCACCGAAGCCGCCAGTCTGTACGGCCTCGCGGGGCTTTGTCAAAGTGGGAATTGCAGAACTACCCAGGGAAAGCGGTTTCTTTTCGACGAAAATGTCTTTCATGCCCAGAGCGTCGGGATTCGGTGTGTCTCTCTTGGCCGTCTTTGGTTTCGCGACGGGAGAAGTGAAAACCGGAGACATGATCTTCGGCTTGGGAGGCACGATGGGCGCCGGAGGAATTTCCTTCGCCACGACTGGCGGCGGCTTCACGGCGGCCATTTTCACAACCTTCGGAGGAGGCTGCGGTTTCCATGGCACCACGGGCGGCGCTTCGATCGGTGTGATCCAATACCGGCGCGCCACTTCGAGTTTCTGCGGCATCAGCAACGGGATTCCCACCAGCAGCACCACAGCCAGAACTTCAAGGCCGAAGCCAGCACCAAAAGAACGGAGACGGGATTCACCGTCTGGAAGCGGCGAGAACAAGTTTCGCGATAATGTTCGTGAAGTCGTAGCCATGGCTGTCTCCGAATCCGGTTCAAAATGAGATGCGTGTGCGCAACAATCCGCGCCATCCATTTAGTACTAGACTGCCCGGCTGGGGGAATAGGACTGAAGTACTATTCTACCTTCAGTCGTGTTGAAAGCATAACCTGTTCCGCGACTGTCCCAAGCGCGCCTCGCCCATGTAGCGCTTCCCTAGCAACTACAAAACCGAGGGAGTCAATATAATGTTGCGAATTGATACTCGCCTCGGATACCCGTGCAATTCATCATCCAAATGTGATGCGAATTTTGGCTGCCGCGGCTACACGGTAGCAGAATCGGGCTGGGCTCACTTGCAGAGAATCAGAGGCGCGGCCGCAATGAGCGGCCGCGCCCTCCATTATGCGATGCAGCGGTTAATGTTTAGTGGCCGTCGATGGCGATATAGGCCGTCACGCCGCCGTGATTGACGAGCAACAGAACTGTACCCTTGCTAGCACTGACGGCCTGTTCGAACTCCTGCGAGTTGCTGACCGGCTTGTGATTCACTTCTTGGATCACATCGCCGCGGCTGAGACCCGATTCGGCTGCCGGGCTCGACGGATCGACGGAGCCAACCACGACACCGTGCGTTCCGGCAGGAAGCTCGAGTTCCTGCGCGATTTCAGGCGTGAGCGTTTGCACCTGCACACCATCGAGCGCTGAACCCTTGTTCTCGGTTGCCGGGGCCTGCTCATCCTTTTCAGGGAGCGCGCCGAGCGTCACACTGACATTCTTCGGTTGACCGTCGCGAATGACCTTCAATTGCACAGGTGTGCCCGGAGCGGTTTCCGAAACGCGGAGACGCAGATCGTTGCTATCCACGATGTTCTGACCGTTGAGCTCGGTAATGACGTCGCCTCGCTTCAGGCCAGCTTTTCCCGACGGGCCATCCGCCGTCACGTCACCGACCAGCGCGCCGTTCGCGTTGGGCAAGCCGAAAGATTTCTGCAACGCCGGCGTTACGGACTCGATGTGGATGCCCAGATAACCGCGCACGACCTTGCCATGGGCCGCGAGCTGATCCATGACTATATGCGCCATGTTGATGGGGATGGCGAAGCCGATTCCCTGATTACCGCCGCCATTCCCCGGGAGGATCGCCGTATTGATGCCAACCAAATCGCCGTGCAGATCGATCAGAGCGCCGCCGGAATTTCCATGATTGATGGCAGCGTCCGTCTGGATGAAGTCTTCGTAATCTTCGATCTGGCTGTTGAAACCGCGATTCTTGGCGCTGACAATTCCCATCGTCGCCGTCTCACCAACGCCAAACGGATCGCCAATGGCGAAGACGACATCGCCCACTTCGATCTTCGAAGAGTCGCCTAGCGCCAAGGTTGGCAGATTCGTTGCGTCAATCTTCAGCAAAGCGATGTCCGTCTTGGGATCGGTTCCAATCACTTTCGCAGTGAACTCGCGGCGATCGGTGAGCGCAACCTTGATATCGGTTGCTCCCTCCACGACGTGATTATTTGTCAGTAGATACCCATCGGGGCTCACGATCACGCCGGAGCCGAGGCTCTGCTCGCGCTCCGAATGGGGATGCTGGGATTGTTGTCCGAATTGATCGCCAAAAAATTGGCGGAACATTGGATCGTTGAAAAATGGCTGCATCTGATCCGAAGTAGGCGCCTTCACAACTTTCGAAGAATAAATGCTCACGACCGCGGGAAGCGCCGGCTTCAAGATGGACGCAAACCCGTTGGTGAATCCACCGAGGCTCACAGGACTTGGATCCCCGGCCATCTTCAACGGAATTCGCGCAGCTCCGAAAACAGTGTGGCCCGACCAGTTCATCGCGCACACGCCAAAAATACCGCCGGCTACGAGCGCAATCGCAAGAATCGTGAAAGCGACCCAGCGGCGCACCCCAATAACTTTCGCACTCATTTTGCTAATCTCCTTTGTTCCGATAAGACGGGCTGTCTGCCCGAGGGATTAAACCCGAGTCACTACAATGATATCCGATTTTCCCAAACCCATGAACAGGCTGTCTCCAGACTCATTTTCGTTCTCGAGTCTATTAGATGCAGACGGAAGAGAGAGCGTTGGGTGAGCACGGCGAGCCGCTCGCGAGGAAGTCTATTCGCGCGAGCGTAATTGAAAGGCATTAGTGCGCGATTTTGACAGCACGTAAGCCTTTTTGTCACAATGCCCGTCCAAATCATACGAAACAACGGCACCTTGCAGAATTTCGCTCCGCGAATAAAAGAATCGCCAATTCGCCCGCAATAAAGGAGAGCTTGGATGACCCGCAGATTGATGCTCCTCGCGTGCGCGGCCATAGTTTTGTTTTTCGCCGCCCGGCCAGCGCGGACCGCTCCCGGTTCCGACGGCCCGCCTGTGTTCCTGGACACGGATATGAATCGCAAGCTCGCCGTCATCGCCGGGGAGGGAATGACCGACCTGAAGCCTTACGAATATCTCGAGGAATTGAGCGATGACATCGGCGGGCGCGTTACTGGTTCTCCCCAAGCCGCGCAGGCGATAGCCTGGGGCGTCGAGAAGATGAAATCGATTGGTCTTGAGAACGTGCACACGGAACCGTTTCGGATGTCGCATGGTTGGACGCGGATATCGGCAAGCGCGGAAATGACGGCGCCGTCGCATCACAACTTGCACATCGATGCTCTCGGCTGGGTGGGCTCGACGCCTCCTGGCGGCGTCGAGGCCGACATCGTCACCGTGAACATTTACCAGCTCGTTGACGAGATGAAGAACGATTCGGCAAACTGGAACGGCAAAGTGATTCTCGCCGTCGCCAAAGGGGAGGCTCCAGCCGATTCGGCTTCACTCTTTACGCAGTTCGGACCATTCCTGAAAGCAGCCCATGACGCGCATGCCGTCGCCGTAATCGGCGGACAGGGCGGCCGAAAAGCGACGGGAATGAATCTGACGCATACCGGCGTTCTGGGATTCGATACGTATTACGAAATTCCAGTTGTCAGCATGACGGCCGAGGACCAAGGCATCATCGAGCGGCTTCTCGATCGCGGGAAGACGGTACGAATAAAGATCAACGTACAGAATCGCGTCACCGATGGCCCGGTTCAGACCGCGAATGTGGTGGGCGAGATTCGAGGCACGGAGCATCCGGAGCAAATCGTCGTCGTAGGCGGCCATCTTGATTCCTGGGATCTCGCCGAAGGTACGACCGATAACGGCATGGGCACAACGACGACGCTGGGCGCTGCGGAAGCAATCGTGAAATCCGGTTACAAGCCGCGCCGCACGCTGCGATTCGTTCTCTTCACCGGCGAAGAGGAAGGACTGCTCGGCTCGCTCGCTTACGTCAAGGAGCACAAGGACGAGATGGCAAACCACGTCGCGGCCGTGATTCTCGACAATGGGCAAGGCCCGGTCCAGGCATTTAATCTGGGCGGCCGAGACGATCTGATTCCGACTGTGTCCGAGTTCGCCAAGGGCTTGCGCGATCTCGATGACATTTCCGTTGACGACAAGCTCGAATTCGGTACAGACACCGGCCCGTTTTCGCTGAATGGCCTCCCGGGAATCAATCTCGATCAGAATTCACCGGACTACAAATACACGCATCATTCGGCCGTCGACACCTTCGACAAAGTGAGTCCGGACGTTCTCGCGCGCGATACAACCGTGATGGCGTTGACGGCGTTCTGGATCGCCGATCGTGCGGAGCGGCTCGCGGCGCCGTGGCCTGCCGAAAAAACGGCGCGGATGCTGATCGAGAAAAAAATGGACGTAGAGCTGAAAGCGTTCGGTATTTGGCCGTTTGGTAGTCTCGGCAGCGAACCCGAGAAAAAAGACTAATCGGCGGAGCCGGCATCTCTCATTGACGGTTTTCGAGGGCAGGTGCCGGAGCGTGCGCGACGAGCGGCATGTCGCACGGCAAGCGGCGCTTCTGCACCGTCAACTTTAAGACCTTCGGCCACGGTTCTTAGCTGATGAGTTTGGCCAGGGTGAACGCGGCGGCAGCCGCCAAGCCACCGACGAGAACCGTCTGCACGCCGCCGCGCCACGGCTTCACGCCGGTGTAGTGCCCCTTGATGGCGCCAAAAATAAAAAGTGCGAGCAGCGTTACGCCGACCGAAATCCACAGCGCGTGCGTGACATCGTTGCGCATGAAAATGTATGGCGCGAGCGGAATCAGGCCCCCAACGATGTAGGAAACCGCGATTGTTCCCGCGCTGCGGCCGGCGCGCGTTGGTTCCGGCTTCTCGAGGCCCAGTTCGAATCGCATCATGAAGTCGACCCAGCGATCCTTGTCCGAGCAGATGGCAGTAACCACAGGTTTCAATTGGTCGTCGCTGAGGCCGTACTCGCGGAAAACCTTCACGACTTCCAGTTCTTCCTGGTCGGGGATCTCTTCGCATTCGCGATATTCGCGAACTTGTTCAGACGCGTAGTGCTCGGTATCGGTCTTCGCCGCGAGATATCCACCGAGTCCCATGGCGATCGAGCCCGCGGCGATTTCCGCGAATCCTGCCGTCACGATCACATTGCCCGCCGTCGCGGCGACTGCTCCGGTCAATCCCGCGGCGAGCGCAAACGGAACAGTCAATCCATCCGACATTCCGATCACGATGTCGCGCACCGCCGCAGTTGCGGTGAAATGTTTCTCCACATGTTCGGTTGCGGGCATTCTTTTCTCCTGGCCGGGTCTCCGGGGAATTTCAAACGGCCCGCGCCACGCGACGCTACAAGGGTTATAATTATGGAGCAACATAGGAAATTGAGGAGGGAAAAATGAGTCACACATCCGGGCAAGGCGCGGCCGCGCAAACCGCCTATACCGTGCCGCCCCTGCCGTATTCTTTCGACGCGCTCGAGCCGTACATCGACGCCAAGACGATGGAAATTCACCACGACAAGCACCACGGAGCCTACGTCACCAACCTCAACAAGGCTCTCGATGGTCATGCCGATCTCCTGAAGCTTCCCGTTGAAGAATTGATCGCGCATCTTGACCGCGTACCGGAAAATGTGCGCACCGCCGTCCGCAACAATGGCGGAGGACACGCGAACCACTCCATGTTCTGGAAGATTATGAAGAAGGGCGGCGGCGGAGAGCCGAAGGGTCAGCTCGCCGACGCCATCAAATCCGCATTTGGCAGCTTCGCGGACTTCAAGACGAAATTCGGTCAGGCGGCCACGACGCGCTTTGGTTCCGGCTGGGCGTGGTTACTCATCCAGAACGGCAAGCTGGCCATCGATTCCGCGCCGAATCAGGACAATCCCATCATGAACGGTGCAAAGCCGGTGTTCGGCCTCGATGTTTGGGAGCACGCTTACTATTTGAAATATCAGAACCGCCGCCCGGAATACATTGAAGCCTGGTGGAATGTTGCGAACTGGGACGAAATCACGAGCCGCTACGAGCACGCAAAGAAGTAGCCGCGCCCAGTTGTTCGCGAAGGATTGGGAAAATAGAACCGCCCCGGGAAGGTTTTCCGGGGCGGTTCTATTTTGCGATGGCGAAGATTTTGCCGGCCGCGCTCAGTGGGCCCAGATTTTGGCGGGATCTGTCTCGTAGGGATACACGTGGACCATCCAATTGAAGATCACAGCATGCCAGCGTCCACCGGCTGTATCACACGCATCTTCGGTGGCAATCGAGCCGCGTAATCCGAATTGGCTCCAGTTTGCCTGCTTGAGCGACTCGCCCCTCGGCGGCAGGCACAGATTCACGTGCTGGTGCCAGCGCGCGACGCTCAGCGGAATGCGCGCGTTCAACTGATCTTCGGTGTCTCGCTGCGGCGCGGTGTACATCGCGCCCTCGAGCTCATAGCCGTCGCCGACTTTCTTGTAGAGCAACGACGTGGGATGTTCGGGATTGAACGTGAATTGCGCTTCCATGGCGTAGCGCCAGCTCGTGAAATGATAGCGCGGCTGCGGCACATTCGGCCCGAAGATCTTGAAGCCGTCGTCCAGCGCGACGTGATAGTCCTTGTATTTTTCGATCGCGGGACGCAGTTCTGCGAGAACCTGTGCAGCGCGCTGTTCATCCGTGGCGTTCTCCGGCCGCAAATTTGTCATGCGCATGTGCGGGCCCATGTCCATGCGCATGTCGGACATATCTTCGTTGGCAGCCTGGGCTGCCTGCGGCGACGCGGCGGTATCCCGCTGCATCTCGCTCATATTCATGCCCTTCATGCCGGAAGCCGGTGGAGCTGGACTTTGTGATTGGTCTTGCTGCGCGCGAAGTTGCGGCAGAAGAATCAATGCGAGAGCAGCGGCGGCCAGAATTGTCCAGTGGCGCTTGTTCATTTGTATCGTCTCCTACTATCTATGTTAACGCTTCGCCGCGCGAAAAGTTTCGCTCGAATCCGAACGTTTTAGGCGGGGCGAAAACAGGCGAACAGAAGTGCTGCGAGGGGATTTACGATGCATCCAGCTTGAAACGCCCGATGGCAGAAGAGGCGAGGCCGCCAAGAAGTGCACCGGAGATCGTGATGCCTTCCCACGCGAGACCAATCGCGACCGTCTGCGCCGCGGGCGCACCAAACGGCAACAGCAACGCGGCCAGTGTCACCTCGCGCACGCCGATTCCGCCCTGGGTCAGCGGGATCAGCGCGGAGAACTTCGCCATCGGCCACGCAAACAGCCACGCGTGGAAGGGAAGACGGAGCCCCGCCGCGTTCGCCAATACGGCCGTCAACACGATGAACGTGAGCTGGACGAGAACCGACAAGACAAACGCAACGCAAACAACCCGAGGCTCCGCGGCCATGGAGCGCTGGGCCTCGCGCAGGCGCACCAGCTTCCGCCGGATCCGAAACGAAAATCGCCGCGCGGGCAGGAGGACAATCACGAAATACGCGAGAACTATCAAGACCGCCGCAGCGATGCCGAGGACGAAGAACACGCGGCGGCTCGAGGCAGTGAGATTTCCGGGAACGAGAACCGCCCCGCAAATGGTGAGAGCTGCAAGCGCCAAAAAGTCCAGTATGCGATCGAGAAGGCCGCCGAATAGTACAGCGGCTTTGCTGCGGCCCATACGCCATGCAAGCCCGGCGCGAACCACGTCGCCACCTACGATCGACGGCAGCAGGAGCACGCTGAAAAGTCCGGCGAAGTAACAGTGCACGGCCTGCAGCACTTTTAATTCCGCGCCAGCTCGATTGACCATCATGCGCCATTTCAGCAATGCCACGACGTGGGCGGACAGATATCCCAGTAGAACGAAAATCAAGAGGGAAACGGGTAGTTGCCGCAACGACGTTTCGACCTGCCGCACGGGCAGAAATCGGAACAGCACAACGAAAACGAGGATCGTGGCGGCGACGCGGAGGATCAGCGTCCCAAGGGCGCGGCGCGGCGAGTTCTGTTCAGGCGGAGGCGTCACGGAAAAATCGTCAAAACATTATGCGGTGCCTGGAGCGGAGTCACAAGGGCTTCGCGGGCCGGATGCGCCCGCGCGACAACGTTACGAAATCGGTTGCGGACACTCTCAGCAGGCTTTAAGGTATTTGGACGCCTTGGAATGGAGACGCGGTGAAGAAAAAGATACGAGTGGTGCAGTACGGCGTTGGGCCGATCGGCGCTTCCATCGCGCGCCTGATGCGGCAGAAACGCGCGCTCGAAATTGTCGGCGCGATTGACAAGGATCCGTCGAAGATCGGCAAGGATTTGGGCGAATTGGCAGGAGCGAGCGACGCACCATGGGGCGTTGCCGTGTCCGATGACGCGTCAGCTGTCCTCGACGGCCGCGTGGATGTGGTCGTGCATTCGACATCGTCTTATCTCGAAAGCGTGATGGACCAGCTGATCAGCTGCCTCGACGCGGGCTGTTGCGTGGTTTCAACCTGCGAAGAGCTGGCGTACCCCTTTCGCAAGCATCCTGAACTTGCGGCGAAGCTCGACGCGGCAGCGAAGGAAGAGGGTGTGACGCTGGTCGGAACGGGTGTGAATCCTGGCTTCGTGATGGACAAGCTCGTTCTGACGCTGGCGGCTGCGGCGCAACGCGTCGATTCGGCGAAGGCCACTCGAATTGTGGATGCTTCGCACCGGCGGCTGCCGCTCCAAAAGAAGATCGGCGCGGGAATGACGCCGGACGAATTCCGGACGCAAGTGGCCGCAGGCGTCATCAAGCATCACGGCCTGCCGGAATCCGTCGCGATGGTCGCGGACGGATTGGGTTTCGCGATCGACGAGATTTCGGAGACTATCGAGCCGGTCATCGCAACCGAACGCGTGCGTACGGAGTTTCTCGATGTCGCGGCCGGGCAAGTGGCTGGAGTGCATCAAATCGCGCGCGGTACCGCAGCCGGGAAGCAACGGGTCTTCATGGCGCTCAAAATGTACGTTGGCGCGAAAGATCCGGCCGACTCGATTGAGCTCGAAGGCGAACCGCGCCTGGCGCTCGTGATTCCCGGCGGAACGCACGGCGATCTTGCCACCGCTGCCGTAGTCGTCAATACGATACCGGTGATTCTGGCTGCGCCGGCCGGTCTGCGTTCGTCGCGCGATCTTCCCCTCGGATTCTTTGCACCCAACGCGGAATCGTAAATCCTCGACTCACGGTTCTCATCTTTTTGGTGTTAGCGCTTCTCCTGTGGGGCCGACGCAGATGTCACCGTGCGTCTCGATTTCAATGAAGGAGTGCGGAATCCCGGAGGGCTACGCGCCGAGCCAGCGGCCGATCGGCTGCGCGCTTTCAATATGGTCGCAGACGACCTTAATCGTCGCGGTAATCGGAATCGCCAGGAGCAATCCCGCCGCGCCCCAGAGCCATCCCCAGAACAGTAGCGCGACTGTCACCGCCAGGGCGTTCAGATGCACGCGCCGCCCAACCATCGCCGGGAAAAGAAGATTGGCTCCGACTAAATGCAAGATCGTCAGGACCGCGTAGATGATCAGGAATGGACCGAAGGAATGGTATTGCCTTAATCCGATGAGTGTCACCGGCACCCAAGACATCACGACGCCGAGATACGGCACCAAATTCAGCAAGCCGGAAGCGAGACCGGTAAGAAAAGCGAACTCGAGGCCCAGCGACCAGAAGAAGAGCCAGCTCGCTAACACCAGCACCAGCGCCACAAGTGAGGTCCCGACCACATAGCTGCGCAGGACCGAGCTGACATCATCGAGTGCCAGCTTCACTTGCGTTCGCTCCGTCGCGGGAAAGAGCTGCATCGTCGCATGCCAGACCTGCCGTTTAGCCGCCAGCATGAAAAAGAGAAGAAATGGGACGAATGTGGCGGCCAGCAATAACGAATATACCGAGCTGAGCCGCTCAACAATCGCCGAGCGAAATGGGTGCGATTCCGAAACCAGCTCCACCTTCGGCCCGTGCTCGTTCGGGGTAATCTCAGAAACACGTGCTTCCAGGCCTTCGACCCGATTTTCTACCGCGGCGGTCAGTTCTTTCAACGGCGCGCGGAATTTCGGCCAATCCGCAGAAAACTGATCCATGCGGTCTACAAGTACCCAACCGATTGCAACGACCACTGAAAGCACCAGCAGCACGATCAGGAGCGAGCCCAGCGCACGCGGGATATGTAAGCGCTCGAGCCACGTCACGAGCGGATCGAGGAAATATGCCAGCAGAACCGAGACAAGAAGCGTGACGATCACGCTCGAAGCCCAATAACAGAAAGCGATGACGATCCCTGCCGCAATAATCTGCGTGCTCGTCGAGCTTGCGCGCACCGTAGCGGTGGCCACAGCGATGACTGGTGTCTCGGATTCCATACAGTCCCGCTACGATAACATATTCATGAGCCCGCTTCGGTCGACGCGGCATGCGTGCGTTACGAATTTGACTACAGCGCCGCCCGGCGGCAACGATGTGCCCTGGAGCGTATGCTAGACTCGGCATTCGCGCGTCTCCGATTTCCCATGAGCAAACAACTATTTGGCACAGACGGCATCCGCGGTGTCCCGGGCGAGTTTCCGCTCGACGACGCGACCCTGGAGCGCGTGGGCGCAGCGCTCGGCGCGTATCTTCAAACCGGGAAATCGACGACTGGGAATCGTGCGCGCGTGCTGATCGGCCGGGACACGCGAGAGTCGGGTCCGCACATAGAAGAGTGCCTCGCGCGAGGCCTGGCTGCAACGGGCGCGGACACGGTCTCGAGCGGCGTTCTGACGACACCAGGTGTGGCATGGCTCGTCCGCAATGAAGGCTTCACCGCGGGCGTCGTCATTTCTGCGTCGCACAATCCGTATCACGATAACGGCGTGAAGCTCATCTCGGCGACGGGAATGAAATTTCCCGACGCCGTCGAGGCGGAGATCGAGCGAGAGATTCTCGCGCCCACGCCGCAAGCGCGGCGCACCGCCCCCGCGCGCATTGGGACCGATCCAAAACTCGAGGAAGATTACCTCGGGTCTCTCCGCGCGGATATTCTCGAATGCGCGAAGCTCTCCGGAACGAAGATTGTCCTCGATTGTGCTAACGGCGCCGCCAGCCGCCTTGCGCCGCGGCTATTCCGCTCACTTGGCGCCGACGTGATCGCGATCAACGATCAGCCGGACGGCCGCAATATCAATGCCGGCTGCGGCTCACTCCATCCGGAGGGGATGCAGAGCAAAGTGGTCGAAACCGGCGCGGCGTTGGGTGTGGCGTTCGATGGCGACGCCGATCGCGCGATTTTCTCGAGCTCCTCCGGCCGCCTGGTTGACGGCGATGGAGTTCTTCTCGCGATGGGCCGCTTCATGAATGATCATCGCTTGCTGAAAGGCGCGACAATCGTGGGAACCACGATGGCCAACCTCGGCCTCGAGCGCGCTCTCGAAAAATCCGGACTAAAGCTCGCACGGGTCGCCGTCGGCGATCGTTACGTCCTCGAGGAAATGCAACGCACCGGTGCGAATCTCGGCGGCGAACAGTCCGGTCACATTCTGTTTCTCGACGACGCAACCACCGGGGACGGAATGCTTACGGCCATCAAAATCGCATCTCTCGTCGCCCTCAAAGGCCCGCTCGATTCTCTCGTCGCCGACCTGAAAATTTTCCCGCAAACGATTGTAAATGTGCGTGTCCGCTCCAAGCCCCCGCTCGAGACACTCCCGGAAGTTTCCGCAAGGCTGGCCGAAGCCGAGCGCTCGCTCGGCGATTCCGGCCGTATTGTCCTGCGTTACTCGGGTACCGAACCTCTGGCGCGCGTCATGGTGGAAGCAGAACGCATCGAAGACGTCCGCCGCTGGTCCGACGCTTTGGCCGCCACCCTCCGCACCGCCATCGGCGCCTGACCGAGCCTAGACGTCTCCGCATCCCAACTTAAATGTTCAGGATTTCACCGTTCCGCGGGAACTTTTTCGCTCCTTTCGGCATTACTACTAGTGAAAGCTCCTCGCGGGGAGATTCGGTAACGGCAGAAAGCCAGAGCGCTGGATGAAACGCGACGAAGAATTAATGCTGGAGTTCCAGAAAGGCTCGACAGAAGCCTTTACCGAGCTGTTCCTTCGCTATCGCGTTGCGTTGTATGGCTTCTTCCGCCGTCGGATCTTGAGTTCGACGCGAGCCGAGGAACTCGCGCAAGAATGCTTCCTCGCGATTTTACAAGGGGCGGAACGGTACGAGCCGCGCGCGACGTTTCGAAGCTACATGTATTCCATTGCTCTTCGCATGACTGCGGCCGAATAGCGGAAGCAATCGCGCGAACCGCTGAGCGGAATCGACCCTGAGCAGATTGCGAGGCACGACACGACTGAGTTGGCGCTCGCGGTCAAGCGAGCAATAGAAGCGCTCGATTCAGACCATCGTGAAATCCTGATGCTTCGCGAATACGAAGGACTCAGCTATGAGGAGATCGGCCGGGCCTTGAAGATTCCAACGAATACCGTCCGCTCGCGATTGTTTCGGGGATGGCCTACGGGCCGACTTTTGTGGTTTGGGATGATATCCTCTGCTGGCCGACCCGAGAGGTGTTACCGCCGTCAAGCGATCCGCGCCGCCCGACGAGCAATCTGATTGCGAGACTGAGTTCGGCCGAGTCGGATGCTAGGGTGATAGTCAGTTGCGTACACTACAAAAGACTGTAGGCGAGACGTAAAATTTCTGAGAAAGCATAGCACCGAAGATCGGGCAGCGGTAATTGCGATTCCGAACATGATGCTAAGTCTTGCGTTCACAGTCATTCACAGCCGTGTAAAGGGAATCGTGCTTAATTAAATCTCTGGCATAGCACGTGCACTGTGAGCACCGGCTGTCTCTTCTTCCCGGGGTGGGCCGGTTTCGCCGCGCCGAGACCGGATATCTGGGAGCAGAGCATGGGGTCCCGTCCGCGGGACCCCTTCTTATTTTAGCTCCCGTCTTGGTTCCATTACTCGGGGCGCATTCCACTCGATCAACACCCGCCTGCCGCGCGAGGTTTGGCGGCTAGCCGGACCCCCCTTGAGAACTGGAAGCGAAAGGCCTTGGCACTCGAAGGATTGAATGTCAGCTAGTCGTCGAGCGGCGAGAGCGGAGCGCTGCACGCGTCGCACGACATCTCGATTCGATCGAGAAGTGAACAAATCTCCGCGAGTGCGGGAAAACGGTGGCTCGCGACGATTTCCCATTGCGCGAAAAGTTCGCCATAGCGATCGGCGAGGAAGACGCCGAGACGCGTGACGCCCGCGGGCGCCAGGGTGTCGCGGCCAAGATAGGCATTCGCGGCATGACCTGAGGAGTCCACGCCCGCAATCACGTTGTCCGGCAACAGATCAGCGAGCGAGCGCGTGAGCAGCTCGAGGAAAGCTGCGAGAACAATGGCATCAGTTTGCTTCCACACTGCCGAGCTCGCCGCAAGCTCGTGCAGAAATTGTTCGCAATGCGCGCATCCGGCGTGAAGAAACGCAATTACCAGATTCTTTTTCTGCTTAAAATCCCAGGCGCGTATCGTCCGGCCGTCGAAGGTGTGAAGTGTCAGAGGCGGAATAATTTCGCGCGCGCGCAGCATGGCAGAGTCAGGAAAGGGCGCTTGCGATTCGATCTCGGCCGCCAAGTCGAGGGACGGGTCGCAATGCCCGTCCCTCCATGAAGCGCTCAGCTCTTTAGCTGCAGCCCGACGTGCTGCCGCAGTTGGTGCACTTGTAGCAGCTTCCGTTAGGAGTCATCAGCATGCCGCATTCGGAGCAGGACGGCGCATCTTCCGTGGTGGTGCGCATTCGCGTGGATTCGGTCGCGCGGCCGCTTGGCGCCGGCTCGACCGCCGGAGGCATTGCGGCCGGGGCCGCGGCAGTCGCGGCAGGCGCGGCCTCGCCCAGCGCTGTGTTAAGTTTCAAGTAATCTGCCGAGATGAATTTTCCGCCGAGCCATCGCGCGATATAATCGAGCACGGAGCTGGCGAAGCGAATATCGGGATTGTGCGTGAAGCCTGACGGCTCGAAGCGCGTGTTCATCAGTTTGTCCACGAGCGCCTTAAGCGGCACGCCGTATTGCAAGCCGATCGAAATCGATAGCGCCACGCCGTCCATCACACCCGAAAGCGTCGAGCCTTCCTTCGCCATCTTGATGAAGATTTCGCCCGGCGTGCCGTCGTCGTACATCCCCACGGTGATGTAGCCATCGTGGCCGCCGATCGTGAACTTGTGCGTAATCGAGCGCCGTTCATCGGGCAGTTTGCGCCGCAGCGCGCGAACGAAAAGCTCCTGCTGCTGAGGCGCGATTTCTTCGGCTGCGGGAGCCGCCTGCGCCGCGGGATCTTTCTTCGCGCCGGCCGCCGAGAGCGGCTGCGAGCGCTTCGAATTATCGCGATAAATCGCGACAGCTTTCAGACCGAGCTTCCACGACTCGATATAGGCCTGGATGATTTCATCCACAGTCGATTCTTCCGGCATGTTGATGGTCTTGCTGATCGCACCGGAGAGAAACGGCTGCGCCGCGGCCATCATGCGGAGATGCCCGCGCCAGGCAATCGAACGGCCGCCGCCCGAAGGCGCCAACGAGCAGTCGAACACGGGAAGATGCTCGGACTTCAGATGCGGCGCGCCCTCGATCTTCGCGTTGCTGTCGATGTAGTCGACGATCTGCGAAACTTCCTCGGCTGAATAACCGAGGCCCATCAGAGCCTGCGGCACGGTGTTATTGACGATCTTGATGACGCCGCCTCCGACCAGACGCTTGTGCTTCACGAGCGCGAGATCGGGCTCGATCCCCGTCGTATCGCAATCCATCATGAAACCGATGGTGCCGGTGGGCGCGAGGACGGAAACCTGCGAATTTTTGAATCCATACTTTTCGCCGTGCGCGAGCGCGTTGTCCCAGGATTCCTGCGCGGCGTGGAGCAGTGACGGTTGAACGATTTCTTCCTTGATGGGCCGCAGCGAATCGCGGTGCATGCGGATGACGTCGATCATCGCGTCGCGATTGCGCGCGTATCCGGTGAACGGCCCCATGCGCTCCGCGATTTTCGCCGACTGGTAATACGCCTCGCCCGTCATCAGCGCGGTGATTGCGCTGCAGATGTCGCGGCCGGCATCGGAATCGTACGGAACCGCAAGCGACATCAGCAGCGCGCCGAGATTCGCGTAGCCGAGGCCGAGCGGACGATATTCGTGCGAGTTCCGCTCGATTCTCTCCGTCGGATAGCCGGCATTGTCGACCAGAATTTCCTGCGCCGTGATCGTCACGTCCACCGCGTGGCTGAACGCTTCCACGTCAAATTGCCCGTTCGAGCCGAGAAACTTCAGCAAATTGAGCGACGCCAGATTGCACGCCGTGTCATCGAGGAACATATATTCCGAGCAAGGATTCGACGCGTAGATGCGGTCAGTGGATTTGCAGGTGTGCCAGCGATTCACCGTCGTGTCGTACTGCATGCCGGGATCGCCGCACTGCCATGCGGACTCGGCCATCTTGCGCAAGAGGCCGCGCGCGCTGTACTTGTCCGTGGCCTTGCCGTCGGTGACGTTCTTCGTCCACCAATCGCGATCGGCTTCGGCGGCCTGCATGAATTCGTCCGTCACGCGAACCGAGTGGTTCGCGTTCTGGAAGAAAATCGAGGCGTACGCCTCGCCATCGATCGAGGGATCATAGCCCTGCTCGATGAGCGTGTGCGCCTTGCGCTCCTCTTTCACTTTCGATTCGATGAATTCGACGATGTCCGGGTGATCGACGTTGAGGATCACCATCTTCGCGGCTCGGCGCGTTTTTCCGCCGCTCTTGATGACGCCCGCGAACGCGTCGAAGCCTTTCATAAAGCTGACTGGACCCGAAGCGATTCCGCCGCCGGAGAGCGTCTCGCGGCTGCCGCGCAGAGACGAAAAGTTCGTGCCCGTGCCGGAGCCCCACTTGAAAAGCATCCCTTCCGTCTTCGCTAGGCCCATGATCGATTCCATGTTGTCCTGGACGGAATTGATGAAGCAGGCGGAGCACTGCGGCTTGGCCTGCACGCCGACGTTAAACCAAACCGGTGAATTGAAAGCCACCTTCTGCTCGACCAGAAGATGTGTGAGTTCGTCGCGGAAAATGTCGCGGACTTCGGGCGATGCGAAGTAGCCGCCTTGTTCGCCCCAGCGCACGATGGTATCGGCGACGCGACCGATCAATTGCCGCACGGACGCCTCGCGCTCGGGTGAGTTCAACTTGCCGTGAAAATATTTCGACGCGACGATGTTTGTCGCCGTCTGCGACCACGATTTCGGAACTTCTACATCTTCCTGCCGGAAGATCGTCTGCCCTTTCTCATTTCCGATCAGCGCGGTTCGCTTTTCCCATCCCACTTTCTCGAATGGCGAAACCTTTCCGTCGGTGAAGAACCTGCGGAACTCCTGCCCGGTCTTCGGAGAGGTTTGTTGTGCCGTTTCCGTTTTGTTGCTGAGTGCCATCCGTGCTTCCGCCATCATGCCTCCGCGCAGGCAGTCGAGCCGCCGATTGGTGGGTCGCCGGACCACGAGGCGGGGTTTCTCTATTGTAACCCCACACGTGCCATCCGGTCGTTGCTTACGGTGCGTCTGGGAACGGACCGTCGGTATCCATCAAAAAAAGCAAATGCACAGCCTAGCCATGACACGAAAACTGTCAAGGGCAGGCTTGCTGGCGTGTCGAGCCGCTCTTTTAAGATTAAACCCGGGCCGAACTCGCGAAGGATTCGCTCTCAAGCAAGAACGAACCGAATCACGCTCCCCCGAATCTGGGACGCGAGTATCAAGGGATGTGGAAAACTTGTCAAGAAAAAACAGCGCGGCTTGTACAAAATAGTGGGGTGCGTGTGTCGAATGCGTCTATCTATAGTGGTACGTGCGCAGCACCCACTTAAGTATACGACACGTGTGGTTGACGCCGCGCTCGCTTCCACTTAGCTTGATTTCAGTGAGTTGAATGGGATGAGTGGAAAAAAGTTCTTCGCCGTGAACGCGACCGCCGCCGCGGCACTCCTCTTTTTTCTCGTACGTGCGCCGGGGCCGAAAAGTCCCGCACCTACTGGGACGGATGCGACGCACGCGCCGGCGAAACGATTCACGCTCCCGGGCGTTTTCAATTCCGGCGAAGTCTCACCGACTCTCTTTCGCGGCGCGCAGCCCACCGCCCTTGGATTGGAAAGTCTCGCGAAGAGCGGAATCAACATCGTGGTGGATCTGCGCTTCGAAAACGATCGCACATGGGAAAGGGAAGCGGTGGCGCGCTACGGTATGCAGTACGTCGGAATTCCGTGGAGCTGTCATTTTCCAAGCGACGCGATCACCGCGCGATTTCTGGCGGTCGCGCACGAGAATCCCGAAAAAAAGATTTTTGTGCATTGCGAGCACGGCGTGGACCGAACGGGAATGATGATCGCGGCCTACCGGATGGCCGAGCAGGGCTGGACGTCCGAGCAGGCCCGTCGGGAAATGGTCGCCTACGGATTCGATTTCACTCACCGCACGTGGTGCCGAGGGCTCAGCCTCTACGAAGCCGACTTCCCGCACCATTTCTCAACTGCACCCGAGTTTGATTTCCTTCGTAAGCTTCCCGCGAATCCGCGCTGACAAGACTCCTAGAATCAGTTTGTCATCATCGTAGATCCGGCACCTCGCCGAATCGGATGCTTGGGGATTGCACGCGATGCCACAACGCCAATTGACTTCGCCGTGGTTCTCTCCAAAATGAAGGGTATGAGTTCGCCGGCAATCGAAATCGAAGGACTGACGAAGGACTACGCCACGGGTTTCTGGCGCAAGCGCATGCGCCGTGCGCTTGATTCGCTGACTTTTCAGGTGCAGGAAGGCGAAGTCTTCGGCTTTCTTGGGCCCAACGGCGCGGGAAAGACGACGACAATTAAGCTCCTCATGGGATTAATCTTCCCGACAGCGGGCGCGGCGCGGATTCGCGGCCGCTCGATTGAAGATGTAGAGATGCATCGTGAAATCGGCTTTCTTCCCGAGCAGCCCTATTTTTACGATTATCTGACCGGACGCGAGGTGCTGGATTATTCGGCGCGCTTCTTCGGCTTCAACGCGGCCGATCGCCGTGAGCGCGTGGCACGCTTTCTCGAGCGCGTGGGCTTAACCTCTGCCGCCGACGTGCAGCTCCGCAAATTCTCGAAGGGAATGATGCAGCGCGTCGGGATCGCGCAAGCCATCCTGCACGATCCCCGGGTGATTTTTCTCGATGAGCCCACGTCCGGGCTCGACCCTGTGGGTCGGCGCGAAGTGCGCGACATCATCCTCGATTTGAAAAAACAGGGCCGCACGGTTTTCTTCTCGACGCACATTCTTCCGGATGCAGAGCTCTTATGCGACCGTGTCGCGGTCCTCGTCGCCGGAAAATGCCAGGGCGTCGGGACGCCGCGGGAGATCATGTCCATAGAGGTACAAGGCATTGAACTGCATTTTGAGCTGCCCGTCGGCCGCGCGCTGCCGCCGGCTCTGGTAGCCCATGCGACTCGCTCCGGCGCGATATATCGCCTCGAGGTGCCCGAGGGGCAGCTTTACGACGCGATCGAGCAATTGCGCGGCGTTCAAGCGCGCATCCTTTCGATCGCGCAATTGAAGCCGACGCTCGAGGATTACTTCTTCCGGCTCGTCGGGCGCGAGAAAGGCCCGTCGTACGCCGTTGAGGTCAGCGGGAAATGAGCAGCGTTCCTTTTTTTGTCGCTCTCAACACATTCCGCGAGTCGGTGCGCGACCGCGTTCTTTACAATCTGATTTTTTTTGCGCTGTTGATGATGGTGGCGGCCGTGCTGGTTGGGCAGATATCCCTGGGCATCGAGAACGAGGTGATCATCAATCTCGGTCTGAGCGCGATTTCACTGTTTGGCCTGGTGATGGCGATCTTTATCGGTGTCGGGCTCGTCTACAAAGAAATCGAGAAGCGCACGCTCTACAGCATTCTCGCCAAGCCGGTCCGGCGTTGGGAATTCCTCGCGGGGAAATACTTTGGGCTTCTGTTGACGCTGGTTGTCAACATAGCGCTGATGACGGTGGGCTTGTTCCTGGCGCTAGTGTACGTGAAGCACTCGCTCGGGCGCGCCGATGCGCACATCCTCGTCGCGGTCTATTTCATTCTGCTCCAACTCGCGCTCGTCACCGCGCTGGCTCTGTTTTTCTCATGCTTTTCGACGCCAATGCTTTCAACGCTTTTCACGCTGGGACTATACGTGGCGGGTCTATTCGCATTGGATATCCGTAGCGTGGGCACGTGGACTGGTAGCGGAACGATGAAATTCGTGGCCGCCGGAATCTATTATCTGCTGCCAAATTTCAGTAACTTCAACATTATCGCGGCAACCGCGCACGGCGAGCCGGTCGCGATGTCGCTCGTCGTGCAAAACACGGCCTACGCCGCGATCTACATCCTCGCGGTGCTCGTCGCGGCCTCGGCGATTTTTGCGAATCGAAATCTGAAGTAAGTAAACAGGATTCAAGAGGCGAAATGCCTTACAGCAGCCGTGTCAAACAAACCTGGATGGCTTCCATCGCGGTGCCGTTACTTCTCGCGTCACTCTATCCGCTTCAGAAACACATCCGGATACAAACCGAATCCATCCGGGCGCAAAAGGATGAGTTATTCTTCACGTCCGGGCCGATGCTGAAGAAACTGAGCCTCGGCTACAGCTCGATTCTGGCAGACATCTATTGGACGCGCGCGGTTCAGTATTACGGCGGGCGGCTGGCCAATCAGGACCCGCATTTCGAGCTTCTCTCCCCACTGCTGAATGTCACCACGGCGCTGGACCCGCATCTGATAGTCGCCTACCGTTTCGGGGCAATGTTCCTTGCCGAACCCGAACCCGTCGGCGCGGGCCAGCCGGATCTTGCGATTGATCTCGTGAAGCAAGGGATCGCGGCGAATCCGCGCGATTGGGAACTGTATTACGATCTTGGATTCATTTATTATTTTCACACAAAGGACTACAAGGAGGCCGCGCAGGTCTTCTGGCAGGCAAGCGAAGTTCCGGGCGCGCCGTCGTGGCTGAAGGCGTTCGCGGCCAGCGTCGCCGAAAAGGGAAATTCGCGCGACACTTCGCGCTTCATGTGGCTCGAAGCATACAAGACATCGAATGATCCTCGCATTCGCAACAACGCGCTCAATCACTTGGCGCGATTGCAAGTCGAGGACGATCTTGAGAAGCTCGCGGCGATCGCCCTGGAATATCAAAAGCGGGCCGGTCATTTTCCGGCTTCGGGGCAGGAGTTGGTTTACGCGGGAGTCCTTCGAATGGTTCCGAAAGACCCGGAAGGATATCCCTATATGTTCGGTCCCGACGGCGCACCGAGCGTCGATCCTTCCAGCCCCTTCGCAAGCCATCCGGGACAAACGCCGGCGAATCATTAATAATATGAGGGACCGTTTCGTCGCTTTAGCGCAGGTTCGAAAACTGTTCGCAAGGACAGGTCAATTGTGCGGGGCGGCTCGCTTAGACTAGGTACGCGCGCGGTTAGGCTGTCTTGGGGAAAGATCGCTTCAGTTGCGACCACCAGCGGCCGCAAAATGCCGGACGCGACGACTAAATCGTTCCGGCGACGCTACGGTGAGGCCCATGCGCACTCGAAATATTGGCTATCCCTTAATCATTCTGGCTCTGGCTGGATTCATCTACGGTTGCGCGGGGAAAATCATCCCGGAGGTTTCGCCAGCGCCTCCGGCCACGGCACTCACTATCGTCACGCCTCCTGCGAATCAAAGTGTGGTCGCGGGACAGCCCGCCACGTTCTCGGTCGTCGCCAACGGCACGGCACCCCTCAGCTATCAATGGCAGCAAATGGTGAACGGCACGGTTTCCAATATTAATGGCGCGATGTCCTCGTCCTACACCATCTCGTCCACCACGATGCAGCAGAACGGCAACCAGTTCGCCGTTACTGTCTCGAACGCCGCCGGCAATATCATGAGTACCTGGGCAATTCTCTCCGTGACTGCTGTAGCGACAGCGCCCATGATCCAGACGGAACCGCAAAACGTCACAGTGACGGCCGGGCAGCCCGCGACCTTCTCGGTCACAGTCACCGGCACTGCTCCTTTGTCTTACCAGTGGGAACAGAACGTCAACGGAACGATCACAGATATTTCGGGCGCAACATCGTCGTCTTACATCATCGCGTCCACCACGATGCAGGAGAGCGGCAATCAGTTCGCCGTCACGGTCTCGAATACGGCGGGCAATGCGACGAGCGGATTCGCGCTTCTCACGGTCAACGCGTCCGGCACATCCGGGACCGACGTCGTCACATATCACAACGATCTCTCGCGGTCGGGCTTGAACTCAACGGAGAGTGCGCTAACGACCACCAACGTCGACTTCCACACGTTCGGCCTGCTCGGCTCTTTGGCCGCTGACGGCCTCGTGGACGCTGAGCCGCTTTATCTCTCGGCGCTGACTGTGGGCGGTGTGTCGCAAAACGTCGTGTTCGTCGCGACAGAAAACGACAGCGTCTACGCCTACAACGCGGACACGGAGGCGTCGTTATGGCACGACACTCCGCAGATCTTGCTAGAGGCTGGCGAATCGCCAAGCGATGACCGCGGTTGCGGCCAAGTAACGCCGACGATCGGCATCACCTCCACTCCGGTGATCGACCGGAGCGCCGGGCCAAATGGCTTGATTTTCGTCGTCACGATGTCGAAGGACGGCAGCGGTAATTACCACCAGCGAATCCACGCGCTCGACGTCACCACCGGTGCAGAAATGCTCGGCGGCCCGACCGAGATCGTTGCAACATACCCGGGAACCGGCGCGGGCAGCTCCAACGGCACCCAAACGTTTAATCCGGCGCAGTACAAGGACCGCGCCGCGCTGCTTCTCTTGAACGGCGTGGTGTACACGACGTGGGCGTCGCACTGCGATAATCCTGACTACTCGGCGTGGATCATCGGCTACAACGAATCCACGCTCAAACAATCCGTCGTCTTCAATCTCACGGCGAATGGTGCCAATACAGCTAACGGACAGTATGGGTCTGGTTCGATCTGGCACAGCGGCGGAGGGCCGGCGGCGGATTCGCAGGGCAACATTTATGTGGCAGTCGCGAATGGTGCGTTTGAAACGACGC
Organism: uncultured Acidobacteriota bacterium; assembly: GCA_963771905.1. Lineage (GTDB taxonomy): Bacteria > Acidobacteriota > Terriglobia > Acidiferrales > UBA7541 > Palsa-147. The sequence continues at coordinate 179,577 of CAVYVI010000009.1, read as the reverse complement.
TGAATGCCAGTGGATTTCCAAGCCAGGGCGATTACGGCAACGCCTTCGTGAAATTGTCCACGGCCAACAATTCGCTCGCGGTCGTGGATTATTTCAACATGAGCAACACGGTCAGCGAGTCCGACGGAGATACGGATCTGGGTTCGGGCGGGCCCATGCTCTTACCGGATCTCACCGATACGAACGGAAACACGCACCAGCTTGCGGTTGCGGCCGGCAAGGACGGCAATATGTACATCGTGGATCGCACCAACATGGGCAAGTTCAGCTCGACCAGCAACAATATTTACCAGGAGCTCAGCGGCGCGCTACCAGGCGGCGTCTGGGGCGTGCCGGCATATTTCAACAACACCGTTTTCTATTGTCCCCAGGGCGGCGCGTTGAGCGCCTTCTCGATCAGCAATGCTCAGCTTTCTTCGAGCCCGGCGAAAACAGGAGTGAGTTTCACGTATCCGGGATTGCTCCCGAGCGTTTCGGCGAACGGAACATCGAATGGCATTATCTGGGGTGTCGAGAACACGAGCACCGCGGTGCTGCACGCGTTTGACGCGGGCAATTTTCCGAACGAACTGTACAACAGCAATCAGGCGCCGAGCGGAGCGGACCAGTTCGGCGGCGGCAACAAATACGTCACTCCGATGATCGCCAATGGAAAAGTGTTCGTCGGCACGCCCAACAGCGTTGCGGTATTCGGACTACTGACAAGTTCGCGTTGAGCGTCAGCGAGGCGCTTGTTCCTGGATGAAGCGTCAGCGGCTCTTCTCTTGGAGGCGTAGCAGAATACGAATTTGCCCGGCGTGATAAATGTCGTGAAACGCGACGCCGAAGATCATCCGGGCGTGCTTCTGTACTGCGCGTGAGTGACGCCGGTCGGCCACGGCTGCGTACAACTGGCGATGTTCGCGATCCAGAAACTCCCGGTCGCGGCGCCACGCGGCCTCAGTCGGCGAAACCGGCGCCTGAAACCAGTTGCTTCCTTCCAGTACGAACGATCCCCGCGGTCCGCTCAGCAAATGTCGCCGGGCAGCGTATTTCCAGTACGCGGCGTGCAGCGTGAGCTCCCAAATATTGTGCCGCCCCGAACCGGGCCGCCACGCGGCCTCGCGCGCCGAGACGCCGCGCAGCGACTGCCTCAAATTGGGCCCGTGCCACGTCTTCTTCTCGTACGCTTCGCTCAAGAGCTGAAGGAGTTCAACTTTATTTCCGAGCGCGTGTGATTTCACGACTGTGTCCATCCACGATGGAATTTGAGGCTCCGCTGTGCAAAATCTCAGGGTGAGGGGTCATTCGTAGCGCAGCGCTTCGACGGGATCAAGGCTTGCCGCTTTCACGGCGGGCCAAACACCGAATATCATTCCGATGGTCACGGACACGCTGAGACCGATAACCACGGCCCATGGCGCAACCACGGCCTTCATCGATGTCAGCAAGGGAATCAACAGCACGGCGCCACCGCCAACCAGAATCCCCACAAATCCGCCGAGGCCCGTGAGGGTCATGGCCTCGAATAAAAACTGCCAGGCGATATCGGCTCTTCGCGCTCCGATCGCTTTCCGCACGCCGATCTCTCGCGTCCGCTCGGTAACGGACACGAGCATGATGTTCATCACGCCCACCCCTCCGATGAGTAATCCGATTGAACTCAGCACGACAATCGCGATTACCGTGCTCTTGATAATGTCGTTGAACTGTTGCGCCGTTTCCTGATTGGTCTGAATGAAGAAATTATCCGGCTTGTCGTAAGGCACGTCGCGCCGGCGCCTCAAAAGGTCGCGTACCTGATCGACCGCGGCATCCACCTTTCCCGGATACGCCAGAAAGCGGATGAAAGTCTCATACGCCGCGGGATAGAGTTTGCGAAATGTGTAGTACGGCAAAATCACGCGGCGATCTTCATCGTTCAATCCGAAACTGCCCGTCGGCTTCTGCAGGACGCCGATAACGCGGAACGTCGAGCCGTCCACCATGATGTCTTTGCCGACCGCGTCTGTAATTCCGCCGTAGAGGGCCGTTGCGACGTTCTCTCCAATATCCGCGACATTATCGCGATGAATATTCTCCGGCTCGGTGAAGAAACGCCCGGCGCTCATCTGCGCGTTCGAATACACCTCGAGGAACGCTGGGAACGTGCCGCGAAATTCGATTCCCTGGACTTCATTTTTCTGATAGCGCACGCTGTGCGTCTGTTCCCATTCGAAAACGGATATTGCGACGGCCTTCACCGCCGGGCACGACGGCAAAATCGCTTCGCCGTCTTCGAGCGTCAGAGCCTTGCGCTCGCGCTCCTCCTTTGGGCGACGGCCGTCGTTGCCGAAGTCCTGATTGAACCGCTGGACCCAGGCGGTGTCGAGCCCCTCCTGCGTGATTTCATCCTGGATCGATAAGCGGAATCCCTGCACGAAACCGACGACCAAGATTATGAGTGCGACACCGATCATCACGCCAAGCACCGCCAGAAAGCTGCGCAGCTTGTGCGTGCGCAGCGTGTCGAAGGCGAGAGCCAGATTTTCGCGAAAGTCCTGCTTCATAAATACCCTAGTTCTCGGCACGCAGTGCGTCGATGGGATCGAGCCGGGCGGCGCGCATCGCCGGATAAATGCCAAAGAACAATCCGACCGCCGTCGAAAGCGTCAGTGCAATCACAATCGTGAACACGGGCGTGGAAATCGGCAGCGGCGTCAGTGACCGCACGATCGTAGCTAGCACAAGAGCGAGAATCACGCCGACGCCTCCGCCCGTCGCCGAAAGCAGTGAGGATTCCACGAGAAATTGAAGAATGATGTGTGCGCGCCGCGCACCGAGTGACTTCCGCAGGCCGATTTCCCTAGTTCGCTCGGTGACGCTCGCCAGCATGATATTCATGATGACGATTCCGCCGACGACGAGAAATATCGACGTCAGCCATATCGCAATCCCAAACGCGTTCCCCGTGATGCGATTCCACAGGCCCGTAATCGAAGCGGGCGCGACGATGGCGAAATTATCATCGTCCGCGTAGGGCACGTGCCGCCGCGCGCGCAACAACATTCTTGCCTCATCTTCCGAAGCAGGCATCAAATCCGGAGTCGGCGCTTCCACGAAAATCGTGATGGAGTCCAAAGGAGCAAGCCAGCCTTTGCGGTACGTGCCGAGCGGCATCATGACGAAGTTGTCGAGCGATTGACCGAGGACCGTTCCTCTTGCCGCCGCGACGCCTACCACTTCGTATTGCTCCGCGCCCGCACGAATCATTTTGCCAATCGCATCGGTTCCGAGGAAGAACTGATTCGCAACATCGGCGCCGATTACGCACACGTTGGAGCGGTGACTCTCCTCGGTATCCGTCAGCAGGCGGCCCGAGGAGACTTCGACGTCGCGAATTTCGGCGTAATTGGGCGTCGTTCCCATGATGTTTACGTTCTCGCGCAGATCATTGCCAAAGCGGACGTCGGCAACGGTCTGCATCTCACCAGCGACATTCGTGGCCAGCCTCATTTCGTCCCGGAGCGCTTCGAGATCCGTGATCTCGAGCGGCGGACGCTTCCGCGCCTTGTTCCACTCCTCAAAATTGGTGATGATGCCGATGCGGTCGACGACAAAGGCGTTCGCGCCGATATTGGCGACCTTGTCCGCGACATAGACGTTGAGACCGTTTAAGATAGACATGACTGCTACTAGAGTCGTAACTGCCAGAATGATGCCGAGTAACGTCAAGAAAGTGCGGAGTTTATGCACTCGAAGCGTATCGATAGCGATCGACAGAGTTTCACGAAAGGCCACACTCGCCTCACGTGACCGGCTCGATGACGAAGGCTGGTTCATACGAATATCAGTATAGACGGTTCGCTACCCGAAAAAGTTCGCGCCGAAGAACGAAATTAATCGAGACAAATGGGTTGTAGTCGTAACTATACTCGAATGACTTTCGGCTCGGCCATAGACTCATACGCACGGGCCGATGGCATTATCGCCACCCCATCCGCTTTTCTTCTAAAATAGAGTTGCAACCGGGGCCATCCCTACGGAATCCGACAAATGGACGCACCAAAGTCCTCGCACCGATGAAAGCAGAGTACTTTCTGGCGGCATTCTTGTCTGTGAGCTTGGCGGTTGGCTGGGTCGGTCCGGCGCGTGCCGTCGCGGCGAAGAATGCCTTGGCCGCCGGGCAATCGAATGCGCCTTCCGAAACGGAGATTCGTGCGCTCGCCGACCGCGTTATCGAGGCGCAGCACCGCGACGATCTCGCGCTCGAGGAATACGAACGGTTCGAACATCGCGTCACTCGGACCGGGTCCGATCGGCGCGTTGCGGAAGACAAAACGTACCGCGTGGTGCCAACCGGCACGGGAACGCTGCGGATGCTTGTCAAAAACGGCACCTCTCCCGTCGATGCTGCCTCGTACCGCAAGCAGTTACGCGACTGGGAGCAAGTGCTCGAAATCGCATGCAACCCGCAAGACTCGCGCGAGCAAGCAGCCTACGAAAAATCGCAAAAGAGACTGCAGCAGCGCAACGAACTCGTCGAAACGACGCGGCGCGCTTTTCGAGCCACTTGGGGTGGCCACGAAACACGCAACGGGAGGCTTCTCGACATCCTCGTGCTGGAACCGAATCTGGATTTCCAGCCGCGCTCGACCGCTGAGGACGTTTTGATCCATGCGCGAGCCAAAATCTGGATTGACGATTCCTCCGGCCATCTGGTCCGAGGCGAAGCGGACATCATTCGCGATGTCTATTTCGGCGCCGGCTTTCTTGGAAAGCTCTATCGCGGCAGCCATTTTGTACTCGAAAACGGAGAGGTGGCACCGGACGTCTGGCTGCCGTCGCGGATTCAATTCGACTTCTCAGGGCGGAAGTTCTTGTTCTCATTCGAGGAGCACGATGTAACGGAAATCACCCGGTACCGCCGCATTGGGCCGCCCGCGCATGCGCTCGCCCTCGTTCAGGACGAACTGGCGCACGGCGGGTCGCTGCCCGGCGATCCTTAGCTTTCGTGTGGATTGATCTTCGATGAAGGAGGCTACTATGAAGTTCCGGCCCTTGTTCGCAACGGTCCTGCTGCTCTCCGCGCTGCTCTTGGCTCCGCGATCGCCGGCTCAGGAGCAGAGCCCAGCACCTCCACCCGCCCCGGCGACGGCGAACAATTCGCCTGCGCCCGCAAATCCGGCTCCCGCGAAAAAAGTCTGGACTAACGACGACATCAGTTCCAACGCGGGCGCTTCGTCAAACTCCAACGGCGCTTCCAAATCGAGCCAAGCAAAATTGAAGAACGGCACCGCGAGAGGGAAAGATGCGGCGTGGTACCGCACTCAATTCGACAAGTTGAACGGCCAGGTGGCTGACATCGACGGAAAAATCGCGGATTACCAGTCCGCGCTCAACGGTAATCCGACGGCGGCACTCGGTGTACAACCCAATCAAATGCGGCGGGCAGATTGGCAGGGGGAGATCGACACGCTACAGAAGCAGCGGCGAGATCTCGTCGCGAAGATTAGTGCGCTCCAGGATCAGGCTCGTCACGACGGCGTCGAGCCGGGACAATTGCGCTGAAACCTTGGCATGAAAAAATGACACACCAACGAATAGGGGCGCCCGCGTGAGCGCCCCTTTCAATTTCAGTCTTGAAGTTTTCGTTCCTGATTAATGCGCGGCGGCCGCGACTTCCTTCTCGATGGGCGCGCCAACCAGATTTCCCCACTCCGTCCACGAACCATCGTAGTTGCGCACGTTGTCGTAACCGAGTAAATATTTGAGGACGAACCACGTGTGCGAGCTGCGCTCTCCGATCCGGCAGTAAGCGATGATCTCGTCCTTTCCCGTGATGCCTTTGGTCTGATAGAGCTGCTTCAGCGCGTCAGCTGGCTTGAAGGTGCCATCTTCGGCGGCGGCCTGCGCCCACGGAATATTCGCGGCGCCCGGGATGTGTCCGCCGCGCTGCGCGGTTTCGGTCATTCCCGGAGGCGCGATGACTTTGCCGGTGAACTCGTCATTTGAGCGAACATCGACGAGCTGGCCAGGGGTCTTGTGTTCCACCATAGCTTCCACATCGTCGCGATAGGCGCGAACGCTCTGATCGGGTCCAGTGGCGCGATACGTCGCGGGCTTGACCTGAGGTGCGTCGGTCACGAGCGGGCGCTTCTCTTCGAGCCATTTCTTCCGGCCGCCGTTCATCAGGCGGACATCGATGTGGCCATAATACTTTAGCTGCCAAAACGCATAGGCGGCGAACCAGTTGTTGTTGTCGCCGTAGAGAATAATCGTTGTGTCGTTCGAAATCCCGGACTGGCCGAGAAGGGCTTCCAGCGCCGTCTTGTCAATCAGATCCCGGCGAATGCCATCCTGGAGTTGCGTTTGCCAGTTCCAACCCACAGCGCCGGCGATGTGCCCTTGGTCATAGGCCGAGGTGTCCACATCGACCTCAACCAGTCGAATCTTGGGGTCTTTCGAGTGAGCAGCCACCCATTCAGTCGATACCAACACTTCCGGATGCGCGTATTCGGACATATCGTGCTCCTTAACTAATTATCGGGGAGGTCGCTGACTTCGTTTTGGGCTCGGGACGAGCAGGCACCTACGAAGCACAAGCCGCCGCAGTACCCCCAGATCTCTCCCAGTATAGACGCGAGGTGGTGGCCCGCGATTCCGGAATTTGCAGATATTCTCGCGCCGCTCGCATCGTAAGGGATGGGAACGCGCTTTCGCTACAGATTCGCCTCTGGGCGGACAAGCTCACTCCAGTTGACGCGCCTCGTGCTAAGACACGGATACGAGCACGCCCTCGTGGGACTCGTATTCGATACGCAGCAGCCAATCAAAATGAAACTTCTCCGCCGCGAGCCATTTCTCGAGTTCTTCGCGGCTGCTCGCGTCGAACTCCACAAGCATCTTTCCATCGTGCATGCTGAGCAGGACGCGGCGCGCGTGAATTGGCGTTGCGGCGCTCAGCCGCGCGGTCAATTCTTCCGCGCCCTGCCGCGTAAGACAAGCGATGGTGTGTTGCGATAGATAGCGAGGCATCTCGTTCACCGGTCCAGAAGTCCAATTTGTCGTTCGCGAAACGCGAATGTATCGGATACACTGCCGCCGGAGAAAATGCAAATGGCCGAGACGCGAACCGTTCATCCCTTCTTTCTCTACGACGCGATTCAGTCGCAGCCCGAGTGGATCGAACAGGTGTTCGCCAAACAGCGCGCGACGATTGAACGCGCCGCCGCCGCGGCCGCCGGCAGAAAGCGTTTCATGTTCATCGGCATCGGCACTTCGCTGAACGCCGCGAACGTGGCCGAGCGCTGGATGCGGCACCATTCCGGCGGAAAGGCGTGGGCCCGCGCGGAACAGTCCTTCGAATTCGTGCACTATCCCATCGTTCTGACTGCGGAGGACGTCGCCGTCGTCATCACGCACACCGGCACGACCACGCAATCGGTGGAAGCGCTGCGTGCCGCGCGGGCGGCGGGTGCGATGACCGTAGCTGTCACGGGACAAAAACCTGGCGAAGGAATTCGCGGCGCGGATTTTCATATCGAAACCTGCGATCAGGAAGTCGCCTTCGCATACACCAAGAGCTACACCACCGCTCTCGCTGCCCTCGGAATGTGGATTGTTCCTGTCCTCGAGCAACGCGGTTGGCTGAAAGATCCCCCGGGCGTCCGCGCGGCTCTCGAAAAAGTGCCGTCGTTGATGCGGCTGACGCTGCGCAGCGAAATCAAGATCCGCGAAGTGGCCAAGCAAGTGGCCGAACGCAACCGCCTTGTATTTGTCGGCGCGGGAACGGGCTGGGCGACTGCGAGCGAAGTTGCGCTAAAAATCAAAGAGACGAGTTACATCGCGGCCGAAGGCTTCGAGACGGAAGAAATTCTCCACGGCCCGTTTTCCGAGATCGACTCGCGCGCGGTCATGGTGGCGATGCTCACGGGCGACGCTTCCGACGAACGCGCGCGAACGATTCTACGCGCCGCGGGCGAGCTCGGGATGCTCCGCGTCGCAATTGCCGTCCCTGCGGCAAATCGCGATATCGCCGCCGAGCACATCATTGTGTTGCCGGAAATGGCGTCGTGGCTCGCGCCGTTCATTCATCTTCTCCCGCTGCAATTGCTGACGTATCACATCGCGCTCGCCCGCGGCATTAACCCCGACACTGGCCGCCAGGACCAGGAAGCCCACGCCCGCGCTCACAAGGTTTACAAGCTGTAAGACTCCCGAATATCCGTCCCCGGCCGAAAGAACAGGCTAACCGATACGGTGTGACCCCGACGCGCGCGCTGCGTGCAGCGATAAACTACTTGAAGGGATATCCCTAGGAGAAAAACGATGAAAGCTCTTCTGGTTCTCTGCTTCGTCGCCGTCATCGCTTCATCCATCGCGCCCGCCATTGCGAGGGAACGTCTGGGCACGCTCGAGGGCACCGTTTTCGGCCCTAAGGGTGGTCCCGTCGAAGGCGCGCGAGTGACGATCCAGGAAGCCGGCGAAGGAGATCATCCACACGCGACACTGACGAATTCCGACGGCCGCTTTTTCTTTCCGCGGCTTCTTCCCGGCGACTACGATTTGCGCGCGTATTATAAAGGCGAGTGGTCGGCATGGGAGCGCGGGATCGTCGTGCGCGTCCGCAAGGGGACTAATGTCACCGTGAAAGTCTCAGCAAATCCTGTGAAATGAATGCCTTGCGCTAGTACTGTCCCGGTGGTTCGTACTAAAACTTCAGTACAAAACGAATGAGTCTTCCGAACCATAGGCCCGGCCCACCCGCGTCCCTACTCTAACGGTGCGGGTTGGGGGCTGCGTTGCGGGGACGACGGCTTCGCAAGAAGCCGGGGCACGCTGCCCAACCCGCCCAAAGCCCACCCTGTCGGCGTACCCCTCCTGACCCCCCGCCGGCAGAGTGGGGCTTTGTGCTGGGCCCCAGCCGCAACTGCGTCAAGACAATCCCTGGATACGAGTGCTTGCAGAAATCTAGCTTCGAGTGTGTGACTCTCAAGCTGTCCGCCGTGAAACGCGCTTCCTACGTCCGGTAAATGGTGCACAAGCCGGTGGAAGGGTGATTTCACTCTCAAGAAACGCGGCAGGTGCTGCCGCATGGTGTTGCGCGGCATCGCGCCGGAGCCGTAGGGAAGGACTCAGAAAGTTGTCCCGGCAAGAAAAATGTCGCCAAGGCCGGTGGCGTAATTCGCGACGATATTGGTCGCCGGCGAAATGAATGCGACCGAATGGCCGTCGCCGCTCATAGCCGGATGGATTGATAAGTTATTCGCCAGCGTGCCACCCTGAGATGCGCTGACGAGTACGGTGCCGGGAATACAGCTCGGTGAGGTGCTCAGCGCGCCATTGCAAGTATTCCGCACGAATACGTTCTCGAATCCATTGTCCGTGCCGGACACAAGATTCGTCGAGAGCGAGGCGAACGCGACGAACTGGCCGTCTCCGGCGCTTCCCGAGCTCGAGCTGATACTCGGTTGCTCGCTCAAGGCTTCTCCGGGAGTGACGTTGTCGTTGGCGATGGAGACCAGCGTTGTCGAAGTTGTGCAGCCAGTGGTGACGACCCCGCACGTGTCCCGCACAAAAACCTGCTGAATCCCGGATGACGCTGTCTGCACAAGGTTCGTCGCCGTGGAAGCATACGCGACGTACCTTCCATCGGACGTGATCGACGATTCGCCGCTCGTTCCGTTCGCCGGCGTCACACCGTCATTCGAGGAGACCAAGGTCACCAGCGGCACGCAATCAAGCACGCCGGCGACGCACGTCTCGCTTCTGTAGACCTGCGGGAATAGAGGCGAAACGCCGTTCACGAGGTTACTCGCAGCGGATGTGAACGATACGTATGTACCGTCCTCTCCTGCCGACGGCGACGACGCCGGCGCATCTGCCGGTGTGACGCCATCGGGGGACGAAACCAGCACGGTCATTGGAACGCATGTGCCCGTCGTCTCGCTCAAGCACGTATCGCGCAAATACACCTGCGCGACACCGCCTGGATTTACACCATTGATCAGGTTCGTCGCCGTCGAGACGAACGTCACGTAGCGTCCGTCCGGGCTCACCGACGGAGAAATCGCATCGGCGTTCGCCGGGTTGACACCATCCGCGCTCACTGAGACAAGCTCGGTGAATCCCGTGGTGCACGTGCTCGTTGTGGTCGTTCCGATGCACGCGCCGCGGAGGAAGATTTGCCTGGTCGTGCCGGTCAGCGTTGGATAATTCGGATCGAGGTTTGTCGCGTGCGAGGCAAACGCGATGTATCCTCCAGTCGAATTGAGGCTCGGCTCGAGGCTGTCTGAATTTCCCTGCGAGCCCGCGCTCGTCCCGCCGACCTGTCCGGAGATGCTCGCCAATTGCGTGGTGGGCGTGCAGCTCGTTGCAGCGAAACAGGTGTCGCGCAAAAATACGTCCGGTTGGCCGTTGGTGTCGTTGTCCGTGAGATTGCTCGAGGCCGAGGCAAACGCAACGTAGCGACCGTTCGCGCTGATAGACGGACCCGATTGGCTCACGTCTCCAATACCGCTATTCGGCGCGAGTCCCAAGTAAGAGTAGTCGACAAGTTCAGGCAGACCCGTGAATCCCGGATTCGATGTCGTAGGATCGATGCCATTGACGGCAAAGATCGCCGCCGTCGAATCACCCCCGCCCGGCGCGGGATTCATGACTACGATCTGCGCCACCTGCGCCGATGACAAGTCCGCCACTGTGAGATTCGCGGCGATCGAGGTGTTCGACGTATATGTAGTCGGGCGCGCGCTCCCGTTGAAGAGCATCACCGAGGCCGGCACGAATCCCGATCCCGCGATGGTCAGCGTTTGTATGGTTCCTCCCGCCACTGCGCTTGTTGGCGAGAGCGTGCTCACGAACGGGAGGGCATATGTCAGTGTCAGCGGGAAATTCCCCGAGGATCCGCCTCCCCCGCCGGTGGATGGGTTGACAACGGCAATTTCCAGCGCTCCCGCCGTGGTGAGATCGGTCGCCGGAATCTCTAACTCCAAATGCTCGGGATCCAATAAAGCGGGCGATGTGTTGACGCCATTGATCGTAACCACCGATGAGGAAATAAAGTTCGTCCCGATGATCTGCAGCACGAACCCGGAACTTCCCGCCAGCGCACTCGAGGGATTGAGCGACGTAATCGTCGGAAGGGAAGTCGATCCCGGATTGATGGTGAAGTTGAGTTGAAGGGACGTTCCGCCGCCCGGCGCTGGCGTCTCCACCTCAACCGGTACTACGCCAGGCGTACCAATCAGCGAGAGCGGAATCGTCGCCGTCAGTTGGCTGACGCTGAGAAAGGTCGTGGCGAGAGCAGAATTATTCCAAAGGATCGCGGATTGGGGCGCGAAACCGCTTCCATTCACGGTCAGCACAAAAGCGGGCGCGCCCGCCGTAACGCTCGTCGGAGAGAGCGATTGAATTGTAGGAGAGGGATTATTCGCGATGCCGCCGCATGACGGCAGCAGGATCGCCGCTGCGATTAGAATCCTAAGTGGAAATGAGGCCTTCCCTTTCAATCTCCCGCTCCTTCCGAATCTCGTTCCGGGACCCACAGAGGCGCCTAAGGGGTCTGATGAATAGGAAAGACTACTAAAGATGATGCTTCAGGGCAATGCGGATGCCTGAGTCAAAAATTTAGACCAACGGCCGGGCGCGCCTCGCGTTTTCGGCGTCCATTCGCAAACTCGGATACTTGTAAATTTTCTGTAATGTGAATTTTTCGGTGTTCCGGATCAGCGGGTGTGGTCTACACTCGCGCGGTGAAGCCGAACGATACAGGAGCGCCCGCTTTACGGACCGAGTCCTATGCCTTCGAAGATCATCCCTCGTCTGCTCTATCTTCTCGGAGCACTCGCGCTCTGGCCGGCGGTGGTGTCTGCGCAGGACGCTCCTGCTTCTCCCGCAATCCAATCGCACTCGGACGCTTCATCCGCTGATACTGACGCCAACGACGCGCCCCTCTCTCTTTTTCCTCATTCGGAAACCAGCCGCTGGTGGATTTCTGGTCAGGCGAACGTTGTTTTTCAGTGGCATCCGTCGTTTCCGGCCGCCTATACGGGGACAAATAGCTTCAAGCCGTATGCGGAAGATGCGACGTCGAAAGTCTACACGTTGTATACCGGTCTGGAACTGACGCACACGACCGAAGTCTTTGTCGATATCGAGAGCGCCGGCGGCTACGGCCTCAGCAGCGCCGTGGGAATTGCCGGCTTCGTGAACCTCGATGTCGTTCGCAATCCCTATCTAGGCGGAACACCCTATCTGGCGCGGGCGGTCGTGCGGCAAATCATCCCGCTGAGCCACGACACCATGCCTGCCGAGCGCGGCGCGCTCGGATTGGCGACTTCTCTTCCCGCGCGGCGTATTGAAGTGCACGCCGGGAAGTTCAGCCTGGTGGATTTCTTCGACGCCAACTCTGGCGGCAGTGACAGCCACCTGCAATTCCTGAACTGGACGGTCGACAACAACGGCGTCTACGACTATGCGGCCAACACTCGCGGCTACACCGACGGCGCCGTGGTCGAATACGACGATCATTCCTGGACGGTCCGTTTCGGCGAAGCGATGATGCCTAAAACCGCGAATGGCATTCACCTCGATGCCGATTTGTTTCGCGCGCACTCGGAAAATCTCGAAGGCGAATGGCGCCAGAATTTTTTTCCTGGCCGCGCCGGAGTCATTCGTCTCCTCAGCTTCGTGAACCACGCCAACATGGGAAATTATCGCGAGGCCATCGACGAGTTCCTCGCGGGACAGGATACGCGGCCGGACATTATCGCTACGCGTCGCCAGGGACGCGTCAAGTACGGCTTCGGGCTGAATCTCGAACAGGATCTCGCGAAACAATTCGGCGTTTTCGCGCGGCTCGGATGGAGCGACGGCCGCAACGAATCGTTTGCCTACACCGAAGTCGATCGCACTTTCGAGATTGGCTCCTACGTTCACGGCGAGACGTGGCGCCGCCGCTACGACCGCGCCGGCGTCGCCTTCACTCTCAACGGAATCTCCGGCGACCATGCCCGCTATCTCTCGCTCGGCGGCCTCGGCTTTCTTCTCGGCGATGGCGCGCTCATTTACGGCGACGAAAAAATCTTCGAGACTTATTACACGGCGCACGTCTGGCGCGGTTTCTACGCTTCATTCGATCTACAGCGCATCAACAATCCAGGGTACAACCAGGCGCGCGGCCCCGTTCTCGTCCCGGGCCTCCGCCTTCACGTTGATTTCTGATCGTACCATCCGCAATGCAAAACTCGCGTCCTTCCGCTGAATTAGTCCGCTTCCTATTGTGACGAATCACCCCAAATTCGATTAGAGTGTTCGCAAACCGAAAGGCGGTGGCTCATGTTTGAACGCAATCTGCTGAGAGGCCGGAACATTCTGATCACGGGCGGCGGAACGGGACTCGGGCGGTCGATGGCGCTGCGGTTCGCCGAGCTCGGTGCGAATTTGTTTCTCGTGGCGCGCCGCGAGGAGCCGCTTGCTGAAACCGCAAAGGAAATTCGCGCCAAAGGCGTCAAGGCCGGCTACGCGACGTGCGACGTCCGTGATTTTGCCGCCGTCGAAAATGCGCTGGCCACCGCCGAAAAAGAAATTGGCGCGCTCGACACTCTCGTGAACAACGCCGCTGGAAATTTCATCGCGCGTACCGAGAAACTTTCGCCCAACGCCTTCAACGCTGTCATCGGCATCGTCCTCCATGGAACATTTCAATGCACGCTCGCGCTCGGCCGTCGTTGGATCGAAGCCAAACAGCCGGGAGATGTTCTTAACATCGTCACAACGTACGCAGCCGCCGGTTCCGGCTCGGGATTCGTTGTTCCGTCGGCGTGCGCGAAGGCCGGCGTTCTGGCGATGACGCGCTCACTCGCCGTCGAATGGGCGCGCTACAAAATTCGCCTCAATGCCATCGCGCCAGGCCCGTTTCCCACCGAAGGGGCCTGGTCGAGGCTGCTGCCGTCGAAAGAGCTCGAAGAGCGCGCCCGGAATCATCATCCGATGAAGCGCTTTGGCCGCCACGATGAACTGGCGAATCTCGCTTGCTATCTGCTGAGCCCGCAGGCGGAGTATGTGAATGGGGAATGTGTCATCATCGACGGCGGACTGTGGCTCCGCGGCGCCGGCGAGTTCAACGATTTCGTCGATCTCCCCGATTCCGCCTGGGACATGCTCGAACGACCGCGCAAGAAGTAATCGGGAAGGGAGCGGTGATCTTTGCGAGCGCGCTGGCGTTCGACGCGGAGTTGATCACCTCGGACGCCCACTTCAACGGCCTTCCCAGCATCACCCAGTTCAAGACATCCGCAATTCTTTACTCCGGCGGCGCGTTGCGCTAGGCTCGGGCCACTCAGTCAGCGTCCCAAGCCGTTCGAGGAGGCGCTCATGCACGCGCGCGTGACGCAATTCCGCATCCAGCCGGGAAAACTCGAAGAATTTGCGCACGCCGTCGAATCGCTTGTTCCGCTAATGCACCAGCAACAGGGCTTTCGCGGCGTTTTCGTCGTGCATACCCAAACGACGAATCCGATCGAGGTTCAAGTGTTGTCGCTCTGGGATTCGCTCGAGGATCTGGACGCGAGCGAAAAGAATCTGTATTTTTATCAGGCCCTCGCACGCGTCCAGGGATTCGCGCAGGGTTTCCCCACCATTCACGTCCACCAGGTTCTCGTCAGCGAAATGCCTGGCCGCTGACGGCGGCGAGCATTCTCCCGCAGAACGTTCGATTCGAACTTGAATCCCGGATCCGGTTTGCCGAACTCTGGTTCTGCTTCTTCTGCAGGGACGCTCCGTCCTTGACCCTGTGGCCATCGCGCCAGTAAGCTAACCATTCTGGGTTCACGAGCGAATTCCATGGAAACCATCCAAATCACGCTGCCGGACGGAGCAAAGCGCGAAGTGCCGAAGGGCACAACTCCGGCAGACATTGCCAAACAGATTTCGCCGCGACTGGCGAAGGAGGCGCTCGTCGCGCGCACCAACGGCGACTTGATTGACCTCAGCGGCCCGCTCGATCACGACACTTCGCTCGCGATTCTGACGGCGAAAGATCCCGACGCGGTGCAGGTCTTCCGTCATTCCGCGGCGCATCTTCTCGCAGCGGCGGTTCTCGAACTCTATCCCAATGTCAAGCTCGGCATCGGCCCGCCGATAGAGAACGGCTTCTTCTACGAATTCCTGCGCCCCGAATCGTTCTCGCAGGAAGAACTCGAGAAAATCGAAGCAAAAATGCACGAGATCGCCGCGCGCGATCTCCCGAACGAGCGCAAGTGGCTGCCGAAACCGGAAGCGCTCAAGCTCTACCAAGAATCCGGTCAGACGTTTAAATACGAGCTCGTCGAGAAAAAAGCCACCGAGCCGTTGGTTTCGTTTTATACGACCGGCAAGTTTATCGACTTTTGCCGCGGGCCGCACATTCCTTCGACCGGCCGCATTCAGGCATTCAAGCTGATGAGCGTCGCCGGCGCGTACTGGAAGGGCCACGAAGGCAATCCTCAGATGCAGAGGATTTACGGCGCATGTTTCGTCGAAAAATCGCAGCTCGATGAATATCTGCACAAACTCGAAGAAGCCAAGCGCCGCGATCATCGCAAGATCGGCGCCGAGCTTGATCTCTTCAGCATTCAGGAAGAAGCCGGCCCGGGATTGATTTTCTGGCATCCGAAAGGCGGCTTGGTCCGCACGCTGATCGAGGACTGGCTGCGAGCGGAGTTGCTTCGCCGCGGCTACGATCTCGTGTTCACGCCCCACATCATGCGGCTCGATCTCTGGAAGACGAGCGGCCACGCCAATTTCTACCGCGAGAGTATGTTCGGCCCGATCGAAGTCGAAAAGACCGATTACCAGCTGAAGCCCATGAACTGCCCGGGCCATATTTTGATTTACAAATCTCACCTGCGCAGCTACCGGGATCTTCCGTTGCGCTTCGCCGAACTCGGCACCGTGTATCGCTACGAGCGCTCCGGCGTTCTGCATGGGCTGCTGCGCGTCCGTGGGTTCACACAGGACGACGCGCACATTTTCTGCATGCAAAGTCAGATCGAAAAAGAAGTCGAGGACTGCGTCGATTTCGCTTTTTCGGTGATGAAGAATTTTGGTTTCGACCGCTATGAAGTCGAATTATCCGACTGGGACGCTTCGCATCCCGAGAATTACGCCGGAAAGCCGGAGGATTGGCACCGCGCCACCGCCGCGCTGCAAACCACTCTCGAACGGCTGAAAATCCCGTGCAAGCGCATCGAGGGCGAAGCCGCGTTCTACGGGCCGAAAATCGACATCAAACTGATCGACGCGATCGGCCGACCGTGGCAGCTCACCACAGTGCAATTCGATTTCAATCTGCCCGCGCGCTTCGGCCTCGAATACGTCGGCGAAGATGGCAACCGCCACCAGCCGCTGATGGTGCATCGCGCGCTTCTCGGCTCGGTCGAACGCTTCTTCGGCATGCTTATCGAACACTACGCCGGAGCCTTTCCGGCATGGCTCGCGCCGGTGCAGGTTTCCGTCTTGCCGCTCAGCGAGAAAATCGCGGAGTACGCCAAGCAAGTCACAGCCAAGCTCAAGGACGCGGGCTTCCGCGTGCATCTCGACGATCGCAATGAAAAACTGCAGGCGAAAATTCGCGACGCGCAACTTCAGAAGATTCCTTACATGCTCGTGATCGGCGGAAAAGAAGCCGAGGCGGGCACTGTCGCCGTCCGCCATCGCAGCAGAGGCGATCTCGGCGCTCGCCCGCTTGACCAGTTCATCAGCGATCTCCGCGCCGAAGCCGACTCCCACGCCACGTCCTAGGCAGACAACTCCTCCGATCGCGCCGAGTTCCAAAGAACCTGTGAGGATTGGTTAGTTCGCAGTTCGGAGGCGTTGTTGTGCCCAAACCAATCAAAGTTCGAGGAAGATTCTTACTTGATGCTTTCGACGTAGTCCGATGGGAGGCCCAGTCGCCGTGCCAGCTCACGCAACTTCGCCGCGTATTCTGAATTGGCTTCTTCCGGACGTGGCGGCACGATGAGACTGAAGCACAGTGCGGGGACCTGTGAGCCGTCGGCAAGCTCCCAGAGCACGGCCTCCGGGCTGTAGGCGCGAACGCTTGCTTCTGCATACAGTTGCTCGATCTCGGCGTGAGCGAGTTCCATAAGCAAGCCGTAGGCGCGGCCGTTGGAATTCCGAATCAGGGTGGCCCGTTGCCCAATGCGAAGTGCGAAGCCAGGAACGCTGGCGAGACCAATCTCGACGGGATCGGCGCCTTTCTTGCGCAAAAGCTCGGCGTCCATGAACAACCCGTAGAAGAAGACTCCGATGCGTCGAGCGGCCATGATTGTCCGGAAGGCTAACTGATCCAAACGGCTAGGGTCAACAGGCCCATGAATCTGGCACGGATATCAACCCCGACCAAGCGCCGTTCTTGTCGCTAACCGTGAGAACGGGAGTTACTGAGCCCGACCTTGAGGCCGCCTGGAAGAGACGCAAACTGACGATAAGACTCACCCACGACCACGTGTGCCGGTGCGTGTGGATTCGCTCTAAGGCGTGCTATACTTCTCAACCCGTGCTTCCCATCGAAGCTGTCCGTGGGAAGCCGTTTCGGAGGTGGGTTTATCGCTGAGCGTGGCGGCAGTAGCACTCCCGGTCTACGGGTTAACGAGCGTATCCGAGCGCGTGAAGTTCGCGTAGTTGATGAAGCCGGAAATCAGCTCGGAGTGATGACGTTGTTCGATGCGATGAAGGCGGCGCGCGAACAGGGGCTCGATGTTGTGGAAATCTCACCGAGCGCCGTCCCGCCGGTCTGCAAGCTCGTGGACTATGGAAAATTCCTCTACGAGGCAAACAAGAAAGCGCACGAACAGAAGAAAAACCAGAAATCCACGCACATCAAGGAAGTGAAGTTCCGGCCCTCCACCGCGGAGCACGATTATCAAGTACGGAAGAACCAGATCATCCGTTTCCTGGGCGAAGGCTCGAAAGTCAAAGCGATGATTTTTCATCGCGGCCGCGAAATGGCGCATCAGGACGTCGGGCGCGCCAAAATGACTCGCCTGCTGCAGGATATCGGCGAGCACGCCATCGTGGAATTCGGGCCGCGCATGGAAGCGAACATTCTGCTGGCTTTGCTGGCGCCGAAAAAAGGCGCTGCCGGAACCGGCGGCGGATCGAAACCCGCCCCGGCCGGCCAAGCCTGAGCAGCCAAATCTTCAACAAGGTGCAATTGTGTCGAAAGCGAAACCAAAAGTCAGAAAACTGAAAACGCATCGCGGCGCGGCCAAGCGCTTCAAAGTGACAGCGACAGGCAAGTTCATGCGCGCGCATGCCCGCAGGCGCCATTTACTCGGCACCAAAAAGCCCAAGCGCATGCGCAAGCTCCGCAAGTCGGTGGTAGTGAGCCCCGCGGATGCCCCGCACGTCCGGCGGATGTTGCCGTATGCTTAGCTGAAAGTTCGCCGGCCGAAACGCCGGCGCTGCACGTAATCCAGTTTTTCCGCGCCAGGCAGCGCGATTTCCCGCCACGGCGGGCCTGTCGGCCGGAGCCCCAGCTTTAACCTGGGGCGAATCGCCGCTTCGTAAGACCGCTGCTTTGCGGCAACGGATGAGAGCGGCAACCAAAACACGCCGTGGAGATGAGCCCATCGATTTGCGAATGGCGCGTGCGCGCCTCATTCGCATGGTGTCGCGGCGATTCTCCACGTCTAATTTTCCAGGAATCATTCGAAACAGGAGAATCGGAACATGCCTCGTGTAAAACGCGGTACCAAACGTCGCGCCAAGCGAAAGAAGCTCCTCAAACACACCAAGGGATTTTTCCTCACCAAGGGAAAACTCTACCGGTCGGCAAAGGAGGCGATGAATCGGTCGCTGCGGTATTCTTACCGCGATCGCCGTACGCGCAAGCGGGATTTCCGCGTGCTCTGGATTCAGCGCATCGGTGCCGCCGCGCGCAATAACGGTGTTTCGTACAGCCAATTGATTCACGGCCTAAAGCTCGCCGGGATCGAGCTGGACCGAAAGATTCTAGCCGACATGGCCGTGAAGGACGCGACCGGATTCACCGCGCTTGTCGAGTCCGCGAAGTCGCATCTCGCCGCAGCCCCGAAGCCAGCGAAGAAATAGTTTTCGGCCGCGCGGCGCAACCCTTGCCGGGGCCGACGGCGCGCGTACGGCGGCGGCACGCCGCCCTAAAATCGTGGCGAACCAAGATGACGCTGAACGATCCGACGCTTAAGACGCTTGCGGAACTAGGAATAGCCCGGCCAGACGAGGTCGGACCCCTTTTCGCCGAAGTGCGCGCCAGATTCGACGGCCAGATTGATCGGATTGCGCCTGCAGACCTGGCAGAATTCGAACAGCTCCGTCAGCTCTGGATTGGCAGGAAATCCGGCGTCATTTCCCGCATTACAGATTCCTGGCTGAGACCGGCTTCGCCAGCCCTCAAGCCGGCCGTGGGCGAGGCGCTCAATCAACTCCGCGGGCACGTCGAATCGACGCTCGAATCAAGACGTGTCGTGCTCGAGGCCGCAGCGGAAGACGCCGCGCGCGCTACGTCGACCATCGATCTCTCTCTTCCCGGCATCGAACGCGCGGTCGGCACGCGTCATCTCATCCGCCAGACCTACGAGGAGCTCGAGCGCATTTTTCTTTCGATCGGCTTCAGCATCGTCGAAGGCCCCGAAATCGAGACGCCGTACTACAATTTTGAGGCGCTCAACATTCCCGAATACCATCCCGCGCGCGACAACATGGACACGTTTTACGTCGAAAATTCGGGCGGGCATCTTCTCCGCACGCACACGTCGCCGATGCAGGTGCGCACGATGGAAAAGCAGCCGCCTCCCGTGCGCATCGTCGTGCCTGGCAAGGTCTATCGCCGCGACAATCCCGACGCGACGCACGGTTTCATGTTCCACCAGATCGAAGGCCTCGCCGTCGATTACGACATTACCTTCTGCGATTTTCGCGGCACCGTCGATTATTTCGTTCACGAGCTATTCGGGCCGCACGTGAAGACGCGTTTGCGGCCGAGTTATTTCCCGTTCACCGAGCCGTCCGTCGAAGTCGATGTCTCCTGCCACGTCTGCGGCGGCAGCGGATGCCGCACGTGCAAGTCTTCCGGATGGATTGAGCTCTTCGGAGCGGGAATGGTGAATCCGGCGGTCTACGGCTTCGTGAATTATGACCCGAAGCGCCTCTCAGGCTTTGCGTTCGGCATGGGCGTGGATCGCGTGGCTATGCTGCGCTACGGCATCACGGACCTGCAGGCCTTGTTTCAGAACGATGTGCGCTTTCTCCGGCAATTTCCATGACCGAGCCCGTGAACACAATCGTGCCGGGCGCCGGCGCCGTCTCCGTGAATGAGAAATCTGCCGCGAACGGGAAATCGCGCACGGGATTCGCATCAGCGAAAGCGCCAACGCGCGGATGGCGCAAGCACGTTTTCGCGTGGCTCATGGCCAATTGCACCGGGTGCCATGAGCGCGCCGTGATTGCCAGAAAACGCGAATTGCTCCGCGGCTTGTCGGGGACCATCTTGGAAATCGGGCCGGGCGCGGGCGTGAATCTGCCGTATTACGCGCGCGGGGTGCGCTGGATTGGAATCGAGCCAAATCCGCACATGCGTCCCTATCTCGAGCGGGCCGCGCGAGAAGCAGGCCTCGATGCGGAATTGCGCGAAGGATTCGCAGACCATCTCGACTGCGCCGACGAGAGCGTGGATGCAGTCGTGAGTACGCTGGTTCTCTGCTCGGTCGACGATGTCGAAGGCTCGCTCGTCGAAATTCGCCGCGTCCTTAAGCCCGGCGGAAAATTCGTGTTCTTGGAGCACGTCGCCGCACGAGAGGGCAGCCGCACGCGGCGGTGGCAGCATCGCATTGCGCCTTTCTCGGCCTACTTTGCCGATGGCTGCTATCCAGATCGCGAAACGGGGCAGGCCATCGAAAATGCCGGATTTGCGGACGTTCGGACCGAGCATTTCCGCGTCCCGCTGCCGGTGATCGGGCCGCACATCGCAGGTGTGGCAATCAAGTAATCGAGGGTTTCGAGCGGAATGAGAGTTCTCTTCAACTGGCTGAAAGAATACGTCGACATCCCGGCGACGCCGGCCGATCTTCGCGCGCGCCTGTCCTTGTCCGGAACGGCCGTCGACGCAATCGAGGAAAGCGCCGCGGGCCCGGTTCTGGACGCGGAGCTCACCGCGAATCGCGCCGATTGCCTCGGCCACTACGGCCTCGCCCGCGAAGCCGCAACGCTCTATCGCAAGCCTCTGAAACCGGTGCAGCCGAAATTCACGGAATCGGACGGGGCCGCATCGCAAGCCACGCGTGTCGATATCGAATCTCCCGATCTCTGCGCGCGCTACACGGCTCGCGTCGTCACCGGCGTAAAAGTGCAGCCTTCGCCCGACTGGCTGCGGCAGCGGCTCGAAGCTCTGGGCCACGCCTCGATCAATAATATCGTCGACATCACGAACTACGTGATGCTCGATCTCAGTCAGCCGCTCCACGCTTTCGATCTCGACAAGCTCTCGGAGAAGCGCATCATCGTCCGCCGCGCGCGGCCCGGCGAGAAAATACGCACGCTCGACGGCATCGATCGCACCCTCGCGAAGGATATGTGCGTGATTGCGGACGCCTCGCGCGCGGTCGCGATTGGCGGCGTCATGGGTGGCGCGGAAAGCGAAATCGGCTTTGCGACGCGCAACATTCTTCTCGAATCGGCATGGTTCGATCCGATTTCCGTCCGGCGGACTTCGAAGCTGCTTGCGCTCCGCACCGAGGCCTCGATGCGCTTCGAGCGCGGCGCCGATATCGAAATGGCGGAGCTCGCCTCGCGCCGCGCGGCCGAGCTGATTCAGCAGCTCGCGGGTGGCCAAGTACTCTCCGGCGTCGTCGACGCGTATCCGAAGCCCGAGCCGCTACGCAAGATCGAGTTGACCCGAGCTGAATTGCTGCGCGTGATGGGCGCCGACATTTCCGATCGCGACATCGAAGACATTCTCAGCGCGCTCGGATTTTCGCCCGTGCGCGTCGACGCGAATCGCGGAAGCAATGGCTCCATAGCCGCCGCCTGGGAATGCCGCCAGCCGTCGTGGCGCCGCGACGTCAGCCGCGAGATCGACTTAATTGAGGAAGTCGCGCGCATTTACGGCCTCGATCATTTTCCGCCCCGGCTTCCGGCCTCGCGCCAGGCTGCCGCGCGTTTGGCCCACGCGCAAGCGGAAGATCTTGTCCGCCAGCGACTGATCGGCCTCGGCTATCACGAAATCGTTGCGATCCCGTTGGTCGACAAGGAACGTGATGCGCTGTTCCGCACGAATCCCGCGGCTCCTGCCATTCTTGGCAACCCGCTTTCAGAAGAAGCGTCAGCGATGCGCGGCTCGGGCGTCGTCAGCATGCTCGCGGCGCTCGAATGGAATCTCAATCGCGGCCAGCGCAACCTGCGGCTCTTTGAAATTGGCCGCACCTACGGAGTCAAAGACACCAAGCCCGTGGAGACGCGCGTGGTGACGCTCGGCGCCACAGGTCTCGCCCGCGAGCAGAGTATCCACGAAGCCGCGCGAGAATTTGAATTCGCCGATTTGAAGGGTGATCTTGATCGCATCGGAGAGCTGGCCGGCAATTTTGTGTGGAATCCAGGCGGTCCAAGCTGGCTTTCGTCCGTTGCGGTCGCGCAGATTGGCTGCGCGCACAAGAGCGGGGCGGCGCTCGGCGTGGCCGGCAAGATCGGCCGCAAGGCCGCGGAGTTATTCAAGCTGCGGCAGGAAATTTTCATTGCGGAGCTTCAGCTCGAGCCGCTGCTCGAGGCAATCGACGCCGCGCGCGCCTCCCGGCGTTACGAGCCGCTTCCGCGCTTTCCCGCCGTCGAGCGCGATTTCTCGCTTCTGCTCCCCGACGGCACAAAATTCGCGCAGGTCGAAGCGGCGATTCGCGTCCTGAAAATTTCAGAGCTCACCCAGATTCAAGCCGTCGATTTGTTCCGCGGAAAAAATGTCCCCGCGGGAAAATTCTCTCTGCTGGTTCGCGTCACATTCCAGAGCGCGCAGGCGACGTTCACCGACGCGCAGCTCGCCGATTTTTCCGCGCGCATCGTCGCAACACTTGAAAAATCCGTCGGCGCATCTCTCCGCGCAAGCTGACGCTATCGATTCGCGCTTCGCGGCGCCCGTCACGACCACATCGTAAATCGCCAGCCCGGCTCCACGTTTCCCTTGTCATGCGCGTGCGAGCGCCGCAGAATAGCCGTGGCTCAGCCGGGGAGATTGCTCACGTGAAGATCGAGATCTACAACCAGACCTACAACGTCCAGGCGGACGAAAACGAGGAGTACCTGAAAGAACTCGCGGCCTACGTCGACGCGAAGATGCGTACGGTCGCGGAAGCCACGCGCACGGTGGATTCAGTCCGCGTCGCCGTTTTAGCCGCGCTCAACATCGCCGACGAACTCCACACGATTCGCAAGCGCCAGGATGATATCGAAGGCCCGCTGCGCAAGCGCGTCGAAAAATGCGTCGCCATGGTCGAGAAGGCCCTCGAACAAACCGCCTGACCCGTGTTGGCTGAAACGGACGACTAACGGAACACAACGCTTCTGTCGGGGTGGGCATCTTCGCTACAATGAAAGATTCGGGCCAGCGGTCTGGACCGATAAGATCAGTGACGCACTCGCATAAATACGTTCGGTACTTGGTTTTGACTCTCGCACTGAGCGCGCTGCTCGTCGTTACGACCACGCTCGGCCAGGTCTGGCACAATCACGATTCGAGCTCCGAGCAAACCTGCCCGATCTGCCACATCAATCATCAGCCGATTGAGAAGCCGCTGGCGAGCACTCGCCTGCCGATCCTCGCTCCGATCGGACGCAACATAGACATTGTGCCTCCTTCGTTCGAGCCAACCCCCGATTTCCGCCGCGTTCCCGCACGCGCTCCTCCCACCGTCTAAACATTCCAGTATGATCCCGCGCCGCTGGCGGCGCTTTTGCCCAATTTCCATCGCTTCCTTGGAAGGACGACTTTATGCGAATACGAGTTTTTCAAATCATCGCGTTGCCGGCGATTCTGTTGTCAGCCGGCGTTGCGGTGGCCCAGAATCCCGGCCCAGTGCGCGTCACGCTCGACGATGCCGTGAAACTGGCGCTGCAGCACAATCACACTTTGCAGGCCGAGCGCACGACCATCCAGCAAAGCCAGGCGGAAGAGATTACCGCGAATCTGCGGCCGGATCCTGTGCTAGGCGCCGACGCGCAGTTCTTGCCGTTCTTCCAGCCAGATCAATTCTCGTCGGACTATATCGACCAATCGGCGCAATTCGATATCGGCATCAGTTATCTCTTCGAGCGCGGCAGGAAGCGGCAACATCGCTTGCAGGCGGCCAAAGATCAGACCGCGGTCACCACATCCCTCGTGGCCGACAACGAGCGGGCGCTCACGTTTCTCGTCGCGTCCGATTTCGTTAACGTGCAACTCGCCGAATCCACTCTCGCGCTCGCCGAGCAGGATCTGAAAAGTTTTCAGAACACGGTGGACATCAGCGAAGCCCGCGTTAAAGCAGGCGACATGAGCGAGGGCGATTACCTCAAGATCAAGCTGCAGTTGCTCCAGTTCCAGACCGATTACTCGCAGGCGGAACTTGCGAAAGTGCAGGCGCTCGCCACGCTGCGGCAATCGCTCGGCTTTGAATCGGTCCCCGCCGATTACGACGTGGCCGGTGAACTCGATTACCAGCCCGTGCACGCCCGGCGCGACGATCTCGAGGCGATGGCACTCCAGCAACGCCCCGACCTGCGCGCGGCGGTGCAGGGCGTGAGCGCGGCGCAAAGCCAATATGAATTGCAGCGCGCTATCGGCAAACGCGACGTCACTGGGACCGGCGACTATAGCCACACCGGCGGCGTCAGCACCGCTTCGTTCTTTGTCAGCGTTCCGCTCCCGATTTTCGATCGCAATCAGGGCGAAATCGCCCGCGCGCGTTACGCCATCACACAGTCTCAGGAAAACCAGAAAGCGGCGCAAGAGCAGGTGCTGACCGATGTCCTCGACGCCTACGAAGGTCTGCAGACGAACGACCAGATCATTCTGCTCTATCGCTCCGGCTATCTGGACCAGGCTCAGCAATCGCGTGACATCAGCGAATACGCCTACAAGCACGGCGCCGCCAGCTTGCTCGATTTTCTTGATGCCGAACGCAGCTATCGCGCCGTCCAGCTCGCCTACAGACAGTCTCTCGCTTCCTACGGCCTTGCCGTCGAGCAGCTCCGCGAAGCGGTCGGGACAAGGAATCTGCCATGAAGACTTCCACTTCAGCCTTATTCATCAGATTGGGATTTGTTCTCGCGCTCTCTTGCGCCGGATGTGGAGGTACGGGAGAACAAGCCAGCAAGATGACTTCGTTCTCGACAGGGGAAAGTCCCGAGGCCAAAGCCGAGCTGTTCTCGCTGCCGGCCGACCAGATGTCTCACATCCAGGTCGCGACGGTCGAGCAAGGACCGCTCGCGCGCACCCTTCGTCTGACCGGAGCCGTCGAGTACAACGACCTCAAGACCACGCCGGTGATCACGCAGGTGGGTGGGCCGGTCAGCCGTATCGTGGTTGCGCAGGGTGAGCACGTGCATGCCGGCCAGCCGCTGCTTTACGTCGCCAGCCCGGATTACTCGCTGCTGCGCTCCGCTTATATCAAGGCGCGCGACGCCTTCCAGCTCGCGGACAGGTTCTACCTCCGCGCGCAGGATCTCTATGCGCACCAGGCTATTGCCCAAGCCGACCTCGAGCAAGCTGAATCGAACCGCGCGCAGGCCCAGGCGGACTTCGAGTCCAGCGCAGACGCTATCCGCGTCCTTGGCATAGCGGACCCCGAAACGATTGTCACCAAGCCCTCTTCGCCGGAAGTCCCGTTGTACTCGCCGGTGGCCGGAGAGGTGGTGGACCGCTTGTGCTCCTCTGGACAATTGCTGGCGCCCGGCGCCACGCAATGTTTTACGCTGTCGGACATGAGTTCGGTGTGGATACTCGTCAACGTCTACCAGAAGGACGTGGCCTTCGTGCACGTCGGCGACCCGGTGACGATTAGCAATGAATCGTATCCCGGTGTTGTGCGCGGCAAGATCGAATACATTTCTGCTGCACTCGACCCCAACACGCGCACGCTCCAGGCGCGCATTGAATCCCCCAATCCCGGCGAGCGCCTGAAGAAGGAAATGTACGTGACCGCGGAAGTCCAAGCCGGCGTGATTCCTAACGCACTGTTTGTTCCCGACTCCTCGGTGCTGCGCGACGAACAAAACATGCCCTACGTTTATCTGCAGACCGGAAACAGCCAGTTCGCCCGGCGTGACGTCACGCTCGGCGAAAGCCTGAACGGAAAAACGCAAATCCTAACCGGGATGCAAGCGAACGACCGCGTGGTCGGCGACGGCAGCCTGTTCTTGCAATTCCAGAATTCGCTCCAGCGCTGAGGGGGAACAGAGCCTGAGATGATTCACCACATCGTTCAATTCGCTCTCCGCCAGCGCTTCCTGGTCCTGATGATGGCAGTTCTCGTGGTCGTTGCGGGCGCGATCTCGTTTCAGCGGATGCCTGTCGACGCCTACCCGGATCTCTCGCCCCCGCTTGTCGAGGTTATCACCCAGTGGCCCGGGCACGCGGCTGAGGAAATCGAGCGCCTGGTTACGCTGCCGATCGAACTCCAGATGAACGGCGTGCCGCACATGGTGTTCATGCGCTCGATCTCGCTCTATGGATTGTCCGACGTCATCATGACGTTCCAGGAAAGCACTGACGACTATTTCGCCCGCCAAGTCGTCTTTGAACGGCTCTCGGATGCCACCCTGCCTCCGGGAGTGACGGGCAGCCTCGCGCCCCTCTCGAGCCCCTCAAACCTCGTCTATCGCTACGTGATCGAGAGCCCGGACCGCACGCCCCAAGAGCTGAAGACGTATGAGGATTGGGTCATTGAGCGCGCCTACAAATCCGTTCCGGGCGTAGCCGACGATTCAGGCTTCGGCGGCACCGTGATGCAATACCAGGTGTTGCTCGATCCGGCCAAGATCTACAGCTACCACATTTCCTTGCCCCAAGTGCTCAATGCCCTGGCCGCTAACAACGCCAACGCCGGAGGCGGCTTCTATTCGCATGGTTCGCAATTCTTCTACGTGCGCGGACTTGGACTGGTGACCAAGACCGAAGACATCGGCGACATCGTCGTGGGAAACAACAACGGCGTGCCGGTGCGCATCCGCGATATCGGCGAGGTCACCATCGGCCACGCTCCTCGCCTCGGAGAATTCGGTTTCCAGAACGATGACGACAGGGTCGAAGGCGTCATCCTCATGCTCACCGGTGAGCAAACTCAAAATGTCCTCAAACGAGTCGAAGAGAAAACCATTGAGATCAACCGCGACCTCCTTCCGCATGATGTGAAAGTCCGGCCCTACTATGACCGGAGCGATCTGGTGCAGGTGACCATCGACACGGTCGAGCATAATCTGCTGCTCGGCATGGCCCTGGTCCTGATCGTCTTGATTTTCTTCCTGGTCAGTGTGCGCGCGGCGGTCATCGTCGCTCTCACCATTCCGCTGAGCCTGCTGTTTTCTTTCATTTTCCTGCACGGCCGCGGCATTCCGGCGAATTTGCTTTCCATCGGCGCCATCGATTTCGGAATCATCATCGACGGCACAGTCGTGATGATGGAAAACATCTACCGCGAGCTGGCTGCACGCTACGGGCAGGAGTACAAGCTTCACGAAGTGATCATCGCAGCGGCGCACGACGTCGACCGGCCCATTTTTTATTCCATCGCCGTCATCCTCGCCGGTTACCTTCCCATCTACGCGCTCACCGGTCCCTCCGGCAAGCTCTTCCACCCGATGGCGGAAACGATGTCCTGGGCGCTGCTCGGCTCGCTGATCTTCACCCTCACATTCGTTCCCGTGCTCGCCTCTTACTGGTTCACGCACGGTGTGAAGGAAAAGGTGAACCGCGCCTACGAATGGCTCAAGGACGAGTACGCTTCGGAACTTCGGTGGTGCCTAGACCACCCGACTCTCACGATGGTTCTGGCCACCGTCATTTTCGGCGCGTCGCTTCTTCTGATTCCGTTCATCGGCGGTGAGTTCATGCCCCACCTGGACGAAGGAGCCATGTGGGTCCGCGCCACGATGCCCTACACCATCTCCTTCGAGGAGGCCGCCAAGTTCGCTCCGCAAATCCGCAAGATTCTGATGGCCTACCCGATGGTCACCGAGGTCGGCTCGGAACTGGCTCGCCCTGACGACGGCACTGACCCCACCGGGTTCTTCAACTGCGAGTTTTACGTCGGACTGAAGCCCTACAACGACGTGACGTGGAATCGGGGACCGATCCGCAACAAGGCCGATTTGACCAAGGACCTTGAGAAAAAGGTCGCTTCGTATCCCGGCGTGATTTTCAACTTCACGCAGCCGGCTGAAGACGCCGTGGATGAGGCCCTCACGGGCTTGAAGAGCGCTTTGGCCGTGAAAATATTCGGCCCGGATCTGCAAGTCCTCCAAAATAAGGCGGTCGAGATCAAGCGCGTGCTTCAGCAGGTTCCCGGCTTCACCGAACTCACCGTTGTGCGAGAACTAGGGCAGCCCAGCGCGCAGATCGACGTGGACCGCGAAAAAATCGCGCGCTATGGCATCAACGTCTCCGACGTTGAGGGCGTGATCCAGGCCGCAGTAGGCGGTCAGGCGGCGACGCAAGTGATCCAGGGCGAGCAGCTATTCGACCTAGTGGTGCGCATGAAGCCCGAATACCGTTCGAGCACGCACGCCATCGGCAATTTGCTGGTGCCGACTCCTTCCGGGCAGCAGGTTCCCATTTCCGAGCTGGCCACCATTCGTCAGGGCAACGGCGCTTCCTTCATCTATCGCGAGAATAATTCGCGCTACATCGGAGTCCAATTCAGCATCGAGGGGCGCGATCTGGCCCGCGCTGTCGGCCAGGCGCAGAAGGCCGTGCAGTCATCCGTCAAACTCCCGCAGGGCTACCGGCTGGACTGGGGCGGCGAATACAGCGAATACGTCGCCGCACGACAGCAGTTCGCGCTCATCGGCCCGCTTGCTGTTCTCCTGATCTTTATGATCCTGTTCGCGCTCTACGGCAATTTCAAGTTCCCGATCACCGTGGTTCTCGGTGTGGTGATGACCGAGCCGGTCGGGGCGCTGCTGGCTCTCAAGCTCACGCACACGACGTTCAGCGTCTCCTCCGTTCTCGGCCTGCTCGTGCTCATGGGGGTCTCGGCGGAGACCGCTATCATCAACGTTTCCTATATCAATAAGCTTCGTCTCGAAGGGCAGAGCATCCGCACAGCCACGCTCGAGGGCTCGCTGATCCGCCTCCGGCCAATCATGATGACGGCCCTGGTCGCCTGCCTGGGTCTTCTGCCCGCGGCGCTTTCCACCGGCGTGGGCTCGGACTCACAGAAGCCCTTTGCCATCGTCATTGTGGCGGGTCTCATCTCGCGGCTATTCCTGGGCATTATCGTGAGCCCGGTGCTCTACCAGATGGTGGCGCGCGAGGGAGATGTTTTGCAGGTCTGACGCGGGACGTTTTTTTCGCGCGCTGCGCGGCAGCTCGCCGTCAGGAAGCTTCGATCGGCATGGGTCGCGGCGCTCCGAAGAGAAGCGTGGACTTGTCCGGAGCACAGCAAGCGGAATTGAGGCGCGCAACGTCGCGCTGCATCTCCGGGCGTGCGCGCAGGTGCTTCAGGGTTTCGCGAAGAATACTCGCCGCAACTTCATCCTTCGGAATCACCAGCCGGTAATGCATCCATTTTCCGTCGCGTCGCGATGCGACGATCCCCGCCCGGCGCAGATACGCCAGATGGCGAGACGCCTTCGGCTGGCTGACCCCCAGAATTTCCACGATGTAACAGACACAAATTTCGCGATCCCCGATAAGGTTCAACACGCGCAAGCGTGTAGGGTCCGCGAGGGCGCGGAACAGAAGGTCGAGCGAGAAGCGCCGCTGCATTCTGGCCACGGGAGAACTATACAACACATACGGCTTGACAGATATATGGACGCTGACGTAAGCTGCAAACATATATGCACATGCAGATATGATGTGCGAGGGAGGCATGACCCATGCCGCAGCAAACCGTCCAGGCTCTGAAAGCCCATCTGTCGATCCTCGTGAAAGACGTTCCCCAGAGCATCGAGTTCTACCGGAAGCTCTTCGGAATCGAACCGTCAAAAGTACGGACAGGCTACGCCAAGTTCGATGTCGCGAATCCGCCGCTAAACTTCACTCTGAACGAAGCGCCATTTATCGGGCGCGGCGCGCTTTCCCATCTCGGAATCCAGATGAAATCCACGGAAGATGTTTTCTCCGTGCGCGACCGCTGGCGCGAGCAGGGATTGATCCCGCGTGATGAAATGCGGACCGAGTGTTGTTACGCGCTTCAAGACAAGGCCTGGGTGCGCGACCCGGACGGAAACGAATGGGAAGTCTTCGCCGTTCTGAAGGATCACCTGCCGGAGAAGAGCGCGGCGGAACCATCATGCTGCGCGTCGGGTGGCTGCGCTCCGGCAAATGCAGTGAAAGAATGACCGTCGTGGTGGCGCACTACAATGTGCTCTTCTTGTGCACCGGAAATTCCGCCCGCTCGATCATGGCCGAGGCGATCCTGAACAAGAAGGGCAAACCCACATTCACGGCGTATAGCGCGGGGAGTCACGCGACCGGAGTCGTGCGCCCGGAGGCTCTGATGCAGCTCGAAGCCGCTCATTTGCCGACGGCAGGCCTGCGCTGCAAAAACTGGGATGAATTCGCACGGCCTGGCGCGCCCAAGCTCCATTTTGTGTTCACTGTCTGCGACAACGCTGCAAAAGAAATCTGTCCCGTTTGGCCCGGCCAGCCGATGACCGCGCATTGGGGCGTTCCCGACCCGGCCACGGTGGAAGGCACGCCCGATCAGATTGCGCGCGGGTTTCGCGAGGCATTTGTAATTCTCGATCGCCGGATTAACCTATTTCTCTGCTTGCCGCTCGCAAGCCTCGACGCGCTGGCGATCAAGAGAGAAATTGATCGCATTGGCCGGCAATGAAATTTTCACTCGCGCGCCGGCTCGCCGCAGAATTTCTCGGAACCGCGTTTCTCGTGGCGGCCGTAGTCGGATCGGGAATCATGGGCGAGCGTCTGGCCGGCGGAAATGTGGCGTTGGCGCTTCTGGCGAATACGATCGCTACCGGCGCGGCGCTGGTGGCGTTGATTCTGACGTTTGAAGGAATCTCCGGAGCGCATTTCAATCCTGCAGTGACGTTGGCGGTCGCGATGTCAGGCGGGCTGTCGCGGGCGGAAACGTCACAATACATTTTTGCGCAAGTCATTGGTGGTCTGAGCGGCGCCATCGCGGCACATGTGATGTTTGGCCTGCCGGTCGTCTCGCTCTCGCAACACGCGCGAAGCGGAGCGGCGCAGGTATTCAGCGAATTCGTTGCGACGTTTGGCCTGCTGGCAGTAATTTGTGGATGCGCGCGGTTTCGCCCGCACGTTGTGGCATTTGCCGTGGGCGCCTATATCACAGCCGCATATTGGTTCACGGCATCCACATCATTTGCCAATCCAGCCGTGACGATCGCCAGGTCGGTGAGTGACACGTTTTCAGGCATCCGTCCTTCGGATGCTCCCGCGTTTGTTCTCGCGCAACTCACCGCGGCCGTTGCAGCGACGTTTCTCTTTCGTTGGCTGTTGCCGAAGGCGCCGAAAGAAAGTGAAATCTCAATGGCGAAACCTTGAGAGGATCATGTGCACATGGAACCGACGATGCGCAGAGCCACAGCAGCCGACTTTCCCCAAATTCTGGGTCTCTTGACCGCTTCTCACCTCCCGCACGCAGGACTCCAGGGTCCGGAAAATTTTGTTGTCCTCCGCCGTGGCGACGAAGTTCTCGGATGCGCGGCGATTGAGCGATATGCAAGTGTTGGATTGCTGCGGTCGGTGGCTGTGCTCGCAGCCGAGCGTGACAAGGGCCTCGGACGCAAAATGGTCGACGAAATCTTGGAGCAGGCATGCAGGGACGGGTTTTCAGAATTGGTTCTGCTGACCACGACAGCCGCGAAGTTCTTTGCCGGCCTCGGCTTCGAGCGAATCGAACGACACCAAGCGCCGCTGGCGGTTCAGTCATCCGTTGAGTTTCAAGGCGCTTGCCCCGATTCGGCAACGGTCATGCTGCGCAAGCTCTGACATCTCAGCTTCGTGAGCCTCGCATCCTCCCTTCGCGCATTCCGCCGGCAGCCCGGCGCGGCGCGCCTTATGCGACAACCTTTCCCTTCAGATCGCGTCTAATTGGCTATCCGGTGGTGTAAACTGGACCCTCGATGAGCTCAGGTTCGAATTCGCGGCTCTGCACGCGCCGTCTCTTGGTGGCGTGTCTGGCCCTCCTGGCTTTGCTCTTCATCACGGCCGAGTCGAGCCTGACGCACGATCACGACGACGCTTCTTCGGCGACCTGCCCGGTTTGCCACATGGCGCAACAGGCGCCCGTGCAAACGGCCGTCGCGGTCGAGCTGCCGACGCTTGTTGCCGTTGCGTGGCGGGAGCCGCGCGAACTCATCGCTCCGGAGCTCGAACAAACGCCCGCAGACAATCCTTCGCGGGCACCTCCCTCGCACTCGCTCTAACTCCCAGATAGGTATCTCTCGCGCTCCGCATAACGGAGGCGCTTTTATTTCATTCATCCATGGGGCAGCCCGATTGGGCGATGGCCCGTTTCCTGGGAGGGAAAATGAATCGAGTTACGCATTCTTCTGGATTCCTCGCATTTTTGATTTTGTTTTGCGCCGCGAATATCGCCGTTCGCGCGCAAACGTCCGGTTCTTCCACAACCATACAAGGAACGGTGACCGATCCATCGGGCGCCGTCGTGACCGGCGCGACCGTTGAAATTCGCAATCCCGTCAGCGGATTCACTCGTATCGTCGCGACCGATAGCTCCGGCAATTTCACGATCCCGAACGTGCCGTTCAATCCGTATCACCTGACCGTCGAAGCCGCCGGATTCAATAATTTCGTCGAGGATGTGGAAGCCCGCTCGACGGTCCCCGTCACCGTCAAAATCAGCTTGAAGATTGGAACCACGACGTCGACCGTCACGGTTGAAGCCAATGGTGGCGATCTCATCGAGACCGACTCGACGGCTCACACCGATATAGACCGAGCGCTCTTCGACAAACTTCCTCTGGAAAGCGCGTCGTCATCACTCAGCTCGCTTGTGACTCTGTCCTCGCCGGGAATCGCCGCCGATTCGAACGGCCTCTTTCATGGTTTCGGCGATCACGCATCAAACTCCTTCTCCGTTGACGATCAGCCAATCACCGACCAGCAAAGCAAAGTTTTCTCGAATCAATTGCCGGTCGACTCCGTGCAATCGATGGAGGTGATCGAAGGCGCTCCTCCCGCCGAATACGGTGACAAGACCAGCGTCGTCATCGTCGTCACTACGCGCTCCGGCCTCGGTGTCACGACGCCACATGGCAGCGTGACTTCTTCGTATGGCTCGTTTGGCTTGATCAACGGAGGCTTCGACCTCTCCTATGGCGGCCAGAAATGGGGCAATTTCATCGCGGCAAACGGTCTGGACACCGGGCGTTTTCTCGACGGGCCGGAGTATGTCGTCATGCACGATAAGGGTAACGAAGCCAATCTCTTCGACCGTTTCGACTTCAAGCTTTCTCAATCCGACACTATCAATCTGAACTTCCAGTACACACGGTCCTGGTTCCAAACGCCGATTTCATTCGATGGCGAAAACGCGACGGCTTGGTCCGGACTGGTGGTGCCAGCGACGTGCCCAATCGGACAAACTGGTAACTGTGACGGTTTGGGGCCAAACGGTGAACCGGTAGGCTCGCAAGATCAGCGTTCGAAGATTCGGACGATCGACTTTGCGCCAGCTTGGACGCGCCTCATCAACTCGAACACTGTGTTCTCGCTCGGCTTCTGGGTGCGCCAGGATCAATACAACTACTATCCGAGCGATGACGTCTTTGCCGATCTCACGCCCGATCTTCAACTCCAGACTGTTGGCCAGAGCCGCAGACTGACGAATATCGGGGGCCGCGCAACACTGTCGTACGTGCGCGGTATCAACAACATCAAGGCGGGAATCATCTACGAAGACACGCTACTCACGGAAAACGACAACATCGGCATCGTCGACCCTACGGCAAACGCTGTTTGTCTGAATGCCGACCTGAGTCCCGATACAAATCCGTTGCTGACCAATCCAGCCTCGTGCGTCGGCTTCTTGCAGCCGAACGCCGGGCAGGGACTCCTAAACGGGGCTTCAATACCCGCTTTTAATCCTCTGCTTGCCTGTTACGACTTGACGAGAACCGCTGCCTTGCCGGGCTCCGACGGTTGCCCGACTTCAACCAGCGGCCAGTACACCTACAACGGCACGGCAGGCATCAAGGAACTGGCGCTCTATGTCCAGGACGCAATTTCCTACCATAACTGGACATTCAACGTCGGGCTCCGAGGCGATGTCTATGACGGTATCACCAGTCAGAACCAGATCGAACCCAGGCTCGGCGTCGCCTATAACATCAAGCCGAGCAACACCGTCCTGCGCGTTTCTTACGCCCGCACTCTCGAAACGCCGTTCAACGAGAACCTCGTCCTTGCCAGCGAGGGATGCACCAACCCCGTGATCAACGCGATCATGTCGTCTACGATCAGTCCTTGTGTAGCGACAACTCCGCTGAGTCCCGGCTGGCGCAACGAATTCCACGCTGGATTTCAGCAGGCCTTTGGTCGCTTCCTGGTCGTCGACGGCGAGTACATTTGGAAGTACACCCACAAGGCCTACGACTTCAGCGTCCTGGGCGACACACCGATCACGTTCCCGATCGAATGGAGCCGATCGAAAATCCCTGGATACGCATTTCGCGCCACCGTCCCGAACTTCCATGGCTTAACCGCATATGTAGTTTTCTCCCACGTGGCAGCGCGTTTCTTCGAGCCGCAAGTGAGCGGAATCGGCGCGGCGCCGGTCGGAAGCGAAGTCTTCCGCATCGACCACGACGAAAACTTCAACCAGACCACGCACGCGCAATACCAGCCGTGGAAGCGAGGTCCATGGTTCGGCTTCAACTGGCGCTACGATAGCGGTCTCGTCGCCGGTCCGGTGCCATGCGTGGGAGGCAATTGCGCAAACGGACCAGACGGAGGCGGGCCCAACGATTTGGTCGACACCTCCATCATCACGGCCGATCAGCAATACGAAGCGGGACTCTTCTGCGGTTCGGTCCACGCTACACCGACGACACCGATCAGCTCCAGTTTCGGCGTCAACTTGTGCCCGGGATCGGAGTACGGCTCGACGCTGATTAAGATCCCGGCGCCGGGTACGGAGAACGACGATCACAATCCGCCTCGCATCGCTCCGCGAAATTTGTTCGATCTCGCCGTCGGACACGACAACCTTTTCAACGGCGATCGCTACAAGTGGAGCGTGCGATTCACGGCCATCAACGTGACGAATAAAGAGGCGCTCTATAACTTCCTCTCAACCTTCAGCGGCACCCACTACGTTTCGCCGCGTGCCTTCACCGCTGAGATCGGTTTCCACTTCTAAACAACATCTTCGGCGCGCCGCGCGAGGCCTGAAATTACGGCGTCCGCGGCGCGCCCGCATTTCTTCCAGTATCCCGCAGTTTTTCCGACGCTTTGACCCTTTCCGCGAAGTGGACCGGCTCTGACGGCGAGTGGCCTGTCTTACGTCGCTTCCCCAAATCCGCCTCCCGAACGAACCTGCTACAATGTTTTTGGAGGCGGCCTGCGACACATGTGACGGTGCGACGGCCTATTTGAACCAACACTGGATCCCCGGGAGCTCACGTCGTCCTGCCCTTGTGCATGTCCTCGCCGGGCAACCGGTTCGGGAAAGCCTGAAAGCAGGCGCAGGGCACCCACTTATTCGTGGGGTTCAGGGTCTAGCGCCGCACGGCGAAGTGGACGCCTCCTTTATTTGAAATCTCGATTGAAATCTCAAATCTAAGATCGGATGAGCTGGCGCCTGGAATGATTTTCTTGCTCCCGCCGCGCTGCTCGCACTTTTCGAATGCGCATTTTATTTGTCGGTGACATTGTTGGCTCGCCGGGCCGGACCATAGTTCACGATCGGCTGGCGGATGTAATCACGCAAGAAAAGATCGATCTCTGCATCGCCAACGGCGAAAATTCCGCGTCGGGTTTCGGCATCACGCCGCGTATCGCCGAAGAGCTGTTCGCCAACGGCGTCGAAGTCCTCTCCGGCGGAAATCACATTTGGGACCGCAAAGAGATCCTCGATTATTTTCCGCAGGAGCCACGCTTACTGCGTCCCGCGAATTTTCCGGACGGCGCGCCAGGTCACGGCCTCTACGTCGGCACGGCGAAAAATGGGGTCGGCTACGCCGTGCTGAGTCTGCAAGGCAGAACATTCATGACGCCGCTCGATTGCCCGTTTCGCGCCGCGGAGCGCGAACTCGCAAGAATCCCACCCGATGTCAAAATCATCCTCGTCGACATGCACGCCGAGGCGACCTCGGAAAAGCAGGCCATGGGTTGGTTCCTCGACGGCAAGGTCTCCGTCGTTCTCGGAACGCATACTCACGTGCCCACCGCTGACGAGCACGTTCTTCCCGGGGGCACCGCTTACATCACCGACGTGGGCATGACCGGCCCGCACGATTCCGTCATCGGCATGGACAAGGTTGGAATCCTGCAGAAGTTTCTGGATGGAATGCCGGCGCGCTTCACCGTCGCGGAGCGCGACATCCAGATGAACTGCGTCATAATCGATGTCGACGAATTCACGGGTCACGCCCGTTCGATCCAGCGCCTCAACCGTCGCCTGGACTGAGCACGTTTCATTTGAAGCAACGTCCAACTGCGCGGCCGCATCTGTTGCGCTCGGGAGTGCCTATACTTTCACGCTCCATGATTCAACGATTGGAATTTCGCGTTCTTGTGCCGTTGGTCTCGCTCGCCGCTCTCGCTGGCATCGTAAATCTCTGCGTCGTTCGCGCGCAGGAGATGGATATCGAGCTGAGCGCCACCGCCCGTCTGCTCCCGGATGTGGGCTCCGGCCTGCGCGCGATTCATCGCGATGCTGCAGGTCACTACTACGTCTTGACGGCGCCCGGCGCGGCAGTCAGCGTTTACAACGCCGATGGAAAGTTGCTGCGGCAGATTCCGGCGGCGCCTTCGAAGGAGGCCTCGCTGGTGTACGGCGAAGACTTCGACATTGACGCTGCCGGAGATGTCATTGTGGCGGACCACGGCGCGAACGAAATCAAAATCTTCGATCCCTCAGGCCACCTCGTGAAATCATTTACCGTCGAGGCGCCAATTTCCGTTGCGGCATTGGCGGCCGGAGAGCTCGCGATAACAAGCCTGCACTCCAGAAAGCTCGTTGAAATTTTCGACGAGAACGGCAAATGGCTGCGCGACTTCGGCGACTTCACGAGACTCGTCGATCGTCCCGATTTGAATCGCAATCTCAATGCCGGGCGGCTCGTCACTGATTACGCGGATCGCCTCTACTACGCTTTCAGCTACGTGCCTGAACCGACCGTGCGCCGCTACGACCGCCTCGGCCACTCAACGCTCGAGATTTTGCTTCAAACGCTGGAATTTGCGCCAGTCGCGGAATCCACGCGCCGCAAAATCGGGGAGCAAGACGATCAGCACGGCACCGTGACTCTTAAGCCGGTTATAAACGCGATCGGAGTCGATCCGCAATCGTTCGATATCTGGATCGCGATCGACGACGAGCTCGCCCACTTCGACAAGGATGGCAATCGCAAGGGCGAGACGTATCGCACCTTCACCGCCGATGGCTCGCGCGTCGCTCCCACTTCACTTCTCGTCGAGCCTCGCCGCCTTCTCCTCGCCGCCGATCCCATCGGTGTTTACGCGTTCGACCGTCCAGACAAAGCTCCCGGCGTCGAGACCGAAAACCCTTCCGAAACTCCTCCCGACAAGTCCGCCGCTCCGAGTGCCCCCAAACCCTGAAACTCACGCTGTCGGTTTTGCAGCATTCCCGCATCTTTTGCGGCGTGCGCGCGAAATTTTCATCAGAAATTTAATTTGTCAACACATTCTTTTGTCTGTGGAAATCCTGTGAATCATGTGTGAAAGCTGTGAGTGCCTTTCGCTCAGTTTTCTCTTGCCCCGGACGGTTCTTTTAGGCAGAATCCGGCCTCGCGTTCACCGATGTTACTCGGACACAAGCACTCCTCGGAAAGCAGCGGCAGTGGGCGTGTTGCTTCTGCATCCGATAAGAACGCCAAAGTTTAAGCTCTCCCGCACGATTGCGGGGTTTCCACAACATTTCCACGGGTGTGGAAATAGCCGGAAGGGCTGGTCTTTCGTATGAATCAGTGGGATCGAATCCTCCATCACATGGAGCGTCGCGTAAACCCACATAGTTTTAATACCTGGTTTCGTCCCACGCGCTTGGAGAGTGCCGAGGAAGGCCGCCTGCTGATCCGCGTACCCACGCGGCTGTTCCGCAAGCGCCTCACCGAGACCTACGGCCAGCTCCTCCAGGCGGTTCTGGCCGAGGTAGGGTTGGGAGACACGCGTCTCGAATTTCTGTGCTCCGAGCAGGAGGCCACCGAGGCGACTCCATCGCCTCAGGCGCGCCTCGATTTCGATTCGGTCAGCCATCAGCTTAACCCGCGCTACACGTTTGAAAGTTTCGTCGTGGGCGGCTCGAATCAGTTCGCGCACGCCGCGGCTCAAGCCGTCGCCGAGCAACCCTCCAAATCCTACAATCCGCTTTTCTTGTACGGTGGAGTGGGGCTGGGCAAGACGCATTTGATGCAGGCGATCGGCCACTCCCTAAAGAAGCGCAACCCGGCTCTGCGCCTCACCTACATCAGCGCCGAAAAATTCACCAACGAAATGATCGCGTCGATTCGCTTCGACCGCACATCCAGCTTTCGCGATCGCTTCCGTTCGATGGACGTGCTCATGGTCGATGATATCCAATTCATCGCCACGCGCGAGCGCACCCAGGAAGAATTCTTCCACACTTTCAACGCGCTCTACGATCAGCAAAAGCAGATCGTGATTTCATCCGACTGCCCGCCGAAGGAAATCTCCGCGATTGAAGAGCGCTTGCGCTCGCGATTCGAGTGGGGCCTCATCGCCGACATTCAACCGCCCGATCTCGAAACTAAGATCGCGATTCTCCAGAAAAAAGCCGAGAGCGAGCGCGTCCCTCTCGCCGACGATGTCGCGGAATACATCGCGCGCTCCATCAAATCCAACATCCGCGAGCTCGAAGGCGCGCTGATTCGCTTCATCGCTTACTCTTCTCTGACCGGCGCGGACGGCAATCTCGCCACCGCGCAGCAGGTCCTGAAAAATATTATCGAGACGCAGGAAAAGAAAGTCACCATCGAGCAGATCCAGAAGCGCGTCGGCGAGCATTTCGGCATGCGCGCGCAGGATTTGAAAGTGCGCTCCAATTCGAAGGTGATTGCCTACCCGCGCCAGGTCGCCATGTTCCTTGTGAAACAGCTCACCTCGGCGTCCTTGCCCGAGATTGGCCGGCAGTTTGGCGGCAAACATCACACCACGGTCTTGCACTCGATCAACAAGATCGAGAACCTGCGCCGCACCGACAAAGAATTGAACAGGACCATCAACCGGCTGCTGGATTCATTCGGATAGAAGAGTGACCGGCCGTTCAACCGTCGCGCTCGCGCGTTTGATAAATGTACTTCAGGACTCGCATTTCTCCAGCACGCCGCACAAATGTCCATCCGGCGCAGGGGAGTACGTCTCGGCGCGTCTCACTTCCGATTTCGTCATGCTCTATCGTTACGCTGTCGGAAAATTTCGAGCGAGCGTGCAGCGCGAACTTTGGGCGCTCGAAAAAAATCCTGTGGATAGCCTGTGAGTACGACGCGGGTACCCTGTGAACGTTTTGAGGAAATGCGGCTCGGTGATGCAATAATGACGCTCGCGCACCGTTTCGTTCGCGCATTCGCTAGGATCTTCACAGCGCCTCGCGGCATGCAAACGCGCACACCGAATCCACTTGGAACGATATCCGTAGAATCCACAGGTCCGGCGACGACTACGGGTTCTTTCTTTATACTCAATTAGAAAAGCTGTAGAGTTAACCGGAGTCGAAAACGAACATGGCCACCGAAGCCACAGCTATAGCGCGAGGACAGACCGACATGGAATTCAGCGTGAAGAAGTTCGATCTTCTCGGAGAGCTCCAGCTGACGCAGGGCGTCGTCGAGCGCAAGACCACAATCCCCATCCTCTCGAATCTCCTTTTCGAAGCGAAGGGAAACCGCCTGTCGATCACCGCCACCGACCTCGAGCTCAGCATCCGCACCTCCTGCGAAGCTAAAGTCAAAAAAGACGGCTCCGGCACGATTCCGGCGAAGAAGCTTCTCGATCTCGTCCGCCTGCTTCCCGAGGAAGAAATCCGTTTCAAGCTTCTCGAGAATCATTGGGTTCAGATCACCTCCGACCGCAAGGTTTACAAAATGGTTGGCATGTCGAAGGAAAATTTCCCGGCGCTGCCGGCGTTTCCGCACGTCCTCGTAAAGCTCCCTGCGAAGCTGTTGAACGACCTGATCGCCAAGACTACCTTCGCCATCTCTCTCGAGGAATCGCGTTACACGCTGAATGGCGCGCTGCTCGTGCTCAAGCCGGAATCAGTAACGATGGTCGCAACCGACGGCCACCGCCTCGCCATGGTCGAATCCACTCACAAACTCGACGGTCTGAACTCCGAGGTGCGCGTCCTGGTCCCGAAGAAAGCCATGACCGAAGTCCAGCGCCTCGCCACCGAATCGGACGAAGATGCCGTCGTCGACTTCGCCCAGGACGAGAGTCACCTGTTCTTCCAGATCGGCCGCCGCCTCCTGACCTCGCGCAAGCTCACCGGCCAATTCCCGAATTACGAAGCGGTCCTCCCCCGCGACCCCAACAAGACCGTCGTGATCGAACGCAACGAATTGCAGGACGCCCTCCGCCGCGTTTCGCAGCTCGCCGACCAGCGCTCGCGCGCCGTCAAATTCACGCTCGCGAAAGAAGGCGTAGAAATTTCGGCGTCCAGTCCCGAATACGGCGAAGCCAAGGAAGCCATCGAGAAAGAATACAAGGGCGACCCCCTGGCCATCGGCTTCAACGCCCAATACATTCTGGATTTCCTCGCCGCCGCCGCCGACGGTCCGATCAGTTTCGAGCTCAAGGACGAACAATCCGCCGGCCAACTTCGCCCGCTCGCTGACGAATCCAGCCGCTACCGCTACGTCGTCATGCCCATGAGGATTTGATGGAAACGAAACATGTCGCGATCCTGATCTTCGATGAAGTCGAAGTTCTCGACTTCGCGGGCCCGTTCGAAGTTTTTTCGCGCACGCGTCTGGTTCCCGGCGCGGAATCCCGCCGCTCCGAAGATTCCGCTCCGTTCCAGGTTTTCACCGTCGCCAAAACCGACGCCTTGATTCGCGCCGTCGGCGATCTCGAAATTCTCCCCAAATATTCTTTCGAAGACGCGCCGCGGGCCGACATCGTCGTCATTCCCGGCGGCTGGGGAACGCGCGCGCTTCTCGAGGACATCGAAACGCTCGATTGGATCCGCACCGCATCGGCAGCTGCCGAACGTACCGCTTCCGTCTGCACCGGCGCGCTACTTCTCGCGAAAGCGGGCTTGCTTGAGGGCCGCCGCGCCACCACGCATTGGGCCGCGCTCGATCTCCTCGAATCTCTCGGCGGCGTGCAAGTCGATCGCACCGCGCGCGTCGTTCGCGATGGAATTTACACCTCCGCCGGAGTCGCCGCCGGAATCGATCTCGCGTTCGACATCGTCGAGGAAATCTGCGGCCGCGAAGTTGCCGACGAAACCGCGCACTACATCGAATATCGCCGCAACACCGCCGGTTTCAGCGTGGCCGGAGCCTCCGCGTAAACCAAATTTCCCGCCCCACGCAAGCCTCCGGGCCGTTTCCGAAAAGCCATCCGCCCACTGCCCCTTCGCCCGCCCGTAAATCCTTGAAAATCAAGCCAAATAACTCACTTCCACTCACAGAATCATCTTGAGAATTCCCCCAAACCTCGATACAATTTCATCCTGTAACTTGGTCTCGGAAATCCTCCAGACCGGCACTTAGAACTGGGCCAAACTGCTCGCGTTTTCCGCGCCGTCTCGACGCAAGTCGAGCCAAACGCCAGGGCGCTGCGAGCGGCCAAACCAGTAACGAGTCTCCGCAAGGAGACAACGTCTTCGCCGCGTTCCTCCGGCTCGCCGGAGTGGAACGGGATGAAGCGGCAACCCTTCGAGCCCCTGCGCGCTGCGTCGGGGCCAATGGGCAAGGCAAGTGTCGAGTTCCTCCGCGCCACAGCCTTCCCCCGCACGAAACTTAGGAGATGTTCGACCATGGCTGAAAAGGAATCTGCGGCCGGCAAAGGCCCCGGGCACAAGTACGACGCAACTTCGATCAAGGTCCTCGGCGGCATTGAAGCCGTTCGCAAGCGTCCCGCGATGTACATCGGTTCCACCGGCGATCTCGGCTTGCATCACCTCGTCTGGGAAGTCGTCGACAATTCCGTCGACGAAGCGCTGGCCGGTTTCTGCGACGAAATCAACGTCACCGTCCACGAAGATAATTCCGTAACCGTCGTCGACAATGGCCGCGGCATTCCCGTCGACATGCACGCCACCGAGAAAAAGCCCGCCGCCGAAGTGGTCATGACCGTCCTCCATGCCGGCGGGAAGTTCGACAGCGATACCTACAAAGTTTCCGGCGGCCTTCACGGCGTCGGTGTCTCCGTCGTCAACGCGCTCTCCGACTGGCTCGATCTCGAAATTCATCGCGATGGCGAGGTCTGGGAGCAAGCCTACGAAAAGGGCATTCCCACTTCGAAGCTCAAGGTCACCGGCAAGACGCGCAAGACCGGCACAAAAATCACGTTTCATCCCGACCCTTCGATTTTCACCGCAACCACATTTAGCTTCGACACGCTCTCCCAGCGTCTTCGCGAGCTCGCCTTCCTCAACAAAGGCCTGAAGATCACTCTCGATGACGAGCGCAGCAGCAAGAAGACGGAGTTTCGCTTCACCGGCGGCATCGCCGAATTCGTCAAGCACCTCAATCGCGGCAAGCAGACCCTCCACGATTCACCGATCTACATGGAAGGGAAGAAGGACACCACCGACGTCGAGATCGCCATTCAATACAACGACAGCTACGCCGAAAATGTTTTTGCCTTCGCCAACACGATCAACACCGTCGACGGCGGCACGCACCTCTCCGGCTTCCGCTCGGGGCTGACCCGCACCATCAACTACTACGCCGGCTCGTTCGGCATGTTGAAAGACCAGAAAGATCAAGTCTCCATCACCGGCGACGACGTGCGCGAAGGTCTCGTCGCCGTCGTTTCCGTAAAACTCCCGCAGCCGCAATTCGAAGGCCAGACCAAGGGCAAGCTGAATAGCGACATCAAGGGTTCGGTCGAGCAGCTCGTCAACGAGCGCCTCGGCGAATATTTCGATAAGCACTCCTCCATCGCTCGCAAAATCATCGGCAAGTGCATTGACGCCGCGCGCGCTCGCGAAGCCGCGCGAAAAGCGCGCGAGCTGACCCGCCGCAAATCCGCGCTCGATTCCAGCGGTTTGCCTGGAAAGCTCGCCGATTGCCAGGAGCGCGATCCGTCTCGCTGCGAACTCTTCCTCGTCGAGGGAGAATCCGCCGGCGGCTCGGCCAAAGGCGGGCGCGATCGCCGCTATCAGGCCATCCTTCCGCTCAAGGGCAAGATCCTCAACGTCGAAAAG
Source organism: uncultured Acidobacteriota bacterium (assembly GCA_963771905.1). Taxonomy (GTDB): domain Bacteria; phylum Acidobacteriota; class Terriglobia; order Acidiferrales; family UBA7541; genus Palsa-147. The sequence continues at coordinate 135,826 of CAVYVI010000009.1, read as the reverse complement.
GCCCGCTACGACAAAATGCTCGGCCACGAAGAAATTCGCGCCATCATCACGGCGCTCGGCACCGGCATCGGCAAGGACGATTTCGACGCCTCAAAACTTCGCTATCACAAAGTGATTCTCATGACCGACGCCGACGTCGACGGCAGCCACATCCGCACCCTCCTTCTCACATTCTTTTTCCGCCACATGCGCGAGCTCATCGAAAAAGAGCACATCTACATCGCGCAGCCCCCGCTCTATCGCGTCAAGCGCGGCAAGATGGATCGCTACATCCGCGACGAGCGCGAGTTCTCCCGCGAGCTCATGAAGCGCGCCACCGAACAGCACGCCGTTACGGGCAAGGACGGCAAGACTCTCGAGGGCGGTGGCCTCACGCAGTTCCTTCTCAACGTGCAGGAATATGAACAAGTGGCCGCAAAACTCGGCCGCCGCTTGCGCGATCCGAAGCTGGTCCATCTTCTCGCCGAAAGCGGCATCGACAAGAAAGTCGACTTCGCCGACAAGAAAAAACTCCAGGAGCTCGTCAAGGCCATCGAGAAAGCGAAACTGAAGCTCGAAACAAAGATTGAATTTGACGAAGAGCACAGCCTGCATGAGTTGGTTTTGACGAACGGTGGCGAACGTCGTGTGAATTGGACGCTCGCGGGCTCGGCCGATTACAAGCGTCTGCGCACGCTGCGCCAGGCCATCGACTCGCTCGATAGCCCGCCCTTCAGCATTACCCACAATGGCGACAAGGTTGTGAAGGAAGATTCTTCCGCTGTCCTCGCCTATGTCCTCGAAGACGCCAAGAGCGAATTCACGATTACCCGATTCAAGGGGCTCGGCGAAATGAATCCCGAACAGCTCTGGGAAACGACCATGAACGCCGAGACGCGCACGCTTCTGAAGGTGAAGCTCGAAGACTCCGTCGCGGCCGAAGAAATTTTCGCCACTCTGATGGGCGAAAACGTCGAGATGCGCCGCAAATTCATCGAGGAAAACGCCCTCGAAGTCGTCAACCTCGATATTTAAAGTCCGGGAGGCCGTATGCCTCAAACAGGAAAGAAGCAGGAAGAGCCGCGAGTCGCGCGCCCGAAGATGCCCAAAGGCTACGCTATCCATGCGGGCACCGCAGGCCAGATCGCATGGAACGACGTGACCGCGGAACTCGATAAATCAAAAAACTACTGGATCGCGACCACGCGCCCCGATGGCCGTCCGCACGTTATGCCCGTCTGGGGTGTTTGGTTGAACGGCGCGGTGTACTTTGGCACGGACCGGACATCGGTCAAGGCGCGCAATCTGCAGGCGAATCCGGCGGCCGTCGTGCATCTCGAAAGCGGCGATGAATGCGTCATCCTCGAAGGCGCCGCGCGGGAAATTACCGATGCCGCGGAAATCGCAGGGATCGATGCCGCGTTTCTCCCGAAGTACAAAATGAAATTAACCGACGCTCCCGGCGTGCTTTACATCGTAGCCATCGAGCCGCGCTTGGCATTCGCATGGCACGAACGGAATTTCCCGGAATCGGCAACGCGCTGGGAATGCGGCGCGCCGGAACCGCGCGCGGGGAAATCATGATCTACCAGCTCAATTGGAAGACGCTGCCGGGCCTGAAAGGCCTGTCCTGCTCCGATTTCAAGGCCACACCGACGAGCGCGCCGAACAACGAGAAGGGCGTCGCGTTCGAATGCAAGAGCGAAGCCGAATGCGCCGACTTGATTTTGCGCCTCGATGCGCATTTCGGCGCGCAGCGATTTTCGAATAACGCATCCGCCTTCGAAGCGGTGAAGACGTACGTGCTTGAGTGGACTGCGAAGCGCGGCCAGTAGCATCGGCCTCCGTGTGGGCGCGATGGTGCCAAAATCAATTGCACGATTTTGCGGTTTTTAAGCCCTTCGATTTCTATTGTTTGGCGGGCGTTTTACAGCGTGTGGATTTGACGGAACCTAGGAACGTACTAACATCGAAGTGATGCACTTATCGACCAAATTCGGACCCTGCGTGGCCCCGCCGCGGAGCGGCAAGACGCCGGCCAGCCGTCTCAGCTCCGGAAAACCCTGTCCTGCCGTCTCTAGTAGTCACACCGCGCGATTAGAAACACAGCTGACTCATTGCAAAGAAACGGCCGGAACCCTGTCTAATCGACACAAAAATCAGTGTTCACTGCGGAACGACACACAATCACGAGGGATGAATGCCTGACGAACCCAATCAATCGATCATGACGCCGGTGGATATCGAAGCCGAGATGAGGAAGTCGTATCTCGATTACGCCATGAGCGTAATCATCGGGCGCGCGCTGCCCGACGTCCGCGACGGCCTCAAGCCCGTCCATCGCCGGATTCTCTACGGCATGTATGAGCTCGGCCTCACCTCGACCAAACCGTATCGCAAGTGCGCCAAGATCGTCGGCGAAGTCCTCGGCAAATTCCATCCTCATGGCGACTCGCCCGTCTACGACGCCCTCGTCCGGCTCGCACAGGATTTCAACATGCGCTATCCGTTGATCGACGGCCAGGGAAATTATGGCTCCGTCGACGGCGATCCTCCGGCGGCCATGCGGTACACAGAAGCGCGCCTCTCGAAAATCGCCGAGGAAATGCTCGCCGACATCGAAAAAGAAACCGTCGACGTCGTCCCGAATTTCGATGAGAGCACCACGGAACCGACTGTCCTCCCCACGAGAATCCCGAATCTTCTCGTCAACGGTTCGAGCGGCATCGCCGTCGGCATGGCCACGAATATTCCGCCGCACAACCTGAAAGAAATCGTCGAGGCCACGATCCTGATGATCGAAGAGCCCGACATCAATCTGAAAAAGGTGATGAAGCTCGTGCCCGGCCCGGATTTCCCGACGGGCGGCTATATCTACGGCCGCGACGGCATCGAGCAGGCCTACAAAACCGGCCGCGGCTCGTTCCAGGTTCGCGCGAAAGCGGCGATCGAACAGCGCGGCAAGGATCGCCAGGACATCGTCGTCACCGAGCTGCCGTACCAGGTGAACAAGTCCCGCCTGATCGAACACATCGCCGAACTCATCCAGAACAAGAAAATTGAAGGCATCGCCGACATTCGCGACGAAAGCGATCGCGACGGCATGCGCATCGTCATCGAAGTGAAGCGCGACGAAGAGCCCACCCTCATCCTCAACCAACTCTTCAAGCACACCCAGATGCAGGAATCCTTCGGCATGATCCTGCTCGCCATCGTCGGCGGCCAGCCGCGCGAGCTGGGCATCGTCGATTTGTTGCGCCTCTTCATCGAGCATCGTGTCGACGTCATCCGCCGGCGCACGCAGTTCGATCTGCGCAAGGCCGAAGAGCGCGAGCACATCCTGATCGGCTATCGGATCGCGCTCGACCACATCGACGATGTCATCAAGATCATTCGCGGGTCATCCAGCCGTGCGAGCGCCCGCCAAAATTTATTCGACTTTTTCGAAAACCGGTCCGTGCGCGTCTTGGTCGGTGGAAAAGAAACGCCGATTCGCGGCGTCAAACTCGACGCCAAGAAATACGCGCTCACTCCCGGTACGGCGGCGCGCGGCGAAGGCACCGGCCTCAGCCTCATCCAGATTGACGCCATCCTCGAACTGCAATTGCATCGCCTCACGCAGCTCTCCGTCGACGAAATCCTCAAGGAACTCGCGGAAATCCGGGCTCGCATCGCCGACCTGCGCGAAATTCTCGGAAGCGAAAAGAAATTGCGCAACGTCATCGTCGTTGAATTGAAGGAAGTCGTGAAACTTTACGGCGACGAGCGCCGCACCCAAATCGTCGACCGCGTCGAAGAAATCAAGCTCGAAGACCTGATCAAAGACGAAGAAATGGCCATCACCGTCAGCCATGCGGGCTATATCAAGCGCACCTCTGTCGACGTCTATCGCCATCAATCGCGCGGAGGCAAGGGCCGCATCGGCGCGCGCACTCGCGAAGAAGATTTCGTCGAGCACTTCTTCATTGCCTCGGCGCATAGTTACATCCTGCTCTTCACGTCGAAGGGCCGCGTCTACTGGCTGAAGGTCTACGAAATTCCCGAAGCGGCCGCGGCCACGCGCGGCAAGGCCATCACCAGTCTGGTACGTTTCCAGGAAGCTGAGAAGTTGACCGCCGTGGTGTCGGCGCGGAATCTGGAAGAAGCGAGCCGCTACGTTTTTCTCGCGACGCGCAACGGGACCGTCAAGAAAACCGAGCTCGCGGAATTTTCGAACCCCCGTCCGTCCGGCATCATCGCCATCAATCTCGACGAGAAGGATGAATTGATCGGCGCGAAACTCACCGACGGAAAGCAGATGATTTTCCTCGCGAGCCGCGACGGCCAGGCCATTCTCTTCCGCGAGACCGAAGTTCGTTCGATGGGGCGCGCCGCCGGCGGCGTCAACGGCATGGATCTCGGCAAGGGCGACTTCGTTGTCAGCATGGATGCGGTCCAGGTGGATTTCGGAATCATTGCCAAGGAATACAAAACGGCGACGCAGAATCTTGACGAGCTTGAGAGCGATCAGATTCGCGATTCGCTGACTTCACTGATGCTCACCGTCGCCGAAAAAGGCTACGGCAAGCGCACGCCGCTCGCCGAATATCGCGTCACATCGCGCGGAGGCAAGGGCGTCATCAACTTGAAATCCACGGATCGCAATGGCGCCGTTGTCGCGGCGCTTCAGGTGAAGGAAGATTCCGACGTCATGATCATCACGGGCCAGGGCAAGGTCATCCGCGTCCATTCCGGCGAAATTCGCGAAGCCGGCCGCTCGACGCAGGGCGTCCGGCTACTGCGGCTCGATGAAGGCGATCGCGTCGCCGCTGCCGCCGCCATCCTCGAAGAAGAAAACGGCGTGGCGGAGCCGAAGGCCTGAAGCAGCCGTGCCGCACGCCGCGATTCTCCCGCCGCGCTTTGCGCACGTCCCGCGAGGGCCGAGCGCACGAAGCAAAAACGAGGGATTCCGAGCGCAGCGAGGAATCGCTCTTGTTTTACCCGCGCCGCGGGCCGCCGTCCCGATTCACACGGGCGGCCGGCGATACAAAGCGCGTCTACGACTGTGGCGGCAAGTAGTAGCCCGGACGCGTGCGGAGTTTGAGGCCCGGGCGTGTGACGGTCACTTTGATTTCGTGGAAGCCGGAAGGCTCATCCCCCGGCGGGCGATAACTGAGCGTATATTGCGCGTGGAGTTCGCCGCCGATTTCATCCATCGCCTTCTCGATCGAACGATCCTTCATCGTGCTGATGTGCATTCCGCCGGTCGCTATCGTCGCGACTTCGAGCGAGTGATTTTTCACTACGTTTGCCGCATGCTGCACGGCCCAGATCGCGAGCGAAAGCAGATCGATATTCCCTTGCGTCGCCGTTTCGTTCTCCGGTGTTTCCGGAACGCCGGGCGGCACCGGCAGCGGAAACGTTCCCGGCGGTCCCATCTGCGGCGGATCGTATTGCTGGCTTTTGTTGCGAAACTCCGCGCCGGTCGTGCTGAGTCCGATGGAATAAATCGTGACGTTGGCGAGCTGCGCTTCGCGCAGGGCCGCGCCGAGTTTTGTTTCGCTGCCCGAATCCACAGCTTCGCCGACGATGAGAAGAATGCGGCGCTCGCGTGGCGGCTGTTTATTCAAAAGCGCGACGCCCCGCGCGATGCCGTCGTAAAGCCGCGCGCCCGACGTGCCGACCGGCAATGCGTGAATCGCGCTTTCAACGCTGTCGGGATCGGAAGTGAAATTTCGGCGGATTTCGACGGTGTCGTCGTAGCTGAGAACGGCGGCGTCGGCCGTCGCGGCCATCACCGTTTGCGTGAAAATAATTCCGGTGTGCCGCACCGCGGGAAGAAGCGATGCGACGCGCGAACTGGTTTCGACGAGAAGCGCGACCGCAAGCGGATCGCCGCCGAGATCGAAATGGTCGACGATCTGCTCGGCGCCATTATCGAAAATGTGAAAATCTTTTTGCTCGAGATTCAGAACGAGTTCACCGCTCGGATCTCGAACCGTTACGGGCGCGGTGACTTCGGTGACGCGAACGCGCAGCGGTTTTTGCGTGGTTGGAAGCGGCTTTGCGTTTGGCGATGGAGCCGTTTCCGGCGCAACGCCGCGCAGAGGATGAATCGGGCCGGGCGGTTCCTGCGCGCGCGCCACGGATGCAAGCGCGAGCAGCGCTGCGAGAACGAAAGAAATTCCAAGCATGTTGCGAGTCTTCATCGGTTCCACTGTATCTGATTCGCGGCGAGTGGGCGGCGTTGCACCGGGAAATATCAAGCTCGCGCGTCTGGCTTTTGCTGCCAGCCTTCTCCTAGAATGGCAGTCGCGTTTGCATGTTCGTTCGGAGGAAGAATGAGCCCCATCCGTAACCTGCCGATGTCCAAGCTGGCGTATCGCGATCCCACTTTTATCGAGAGCCTTCCGGCGAGGCCGCTGCGAATTCTGGCAGAATATCTCGATCCGCTGGCGCGATTGAAACGCGAGAACGTCGCCGACACGATCGTCATGTTCGGCTCGGCGCGATTGCAATCGCGCGACAAGGCTCGGGCGGCGCTGAAGCGCGTTCAGAACGCTCCGGCAAAGCAGAAGCGCAATCCGGAGTGGCGCGCGAAATTGCGCGGAGCGAAATCAGATTTCGAAATGTCGCGCTACTACGAAGAAGCGCGCGAACTTTCGCGGCGCATCACGGAATGGTCGTTCACGCTCGGAACCAATCCGAAGCGCTTCGTTATTTGTTCCGGCGGCGGGCCCGGCATTATGGAGGCGGCGAATCGCGGCGCGTCCGAGGCGGGCGGCTCGTCGATTGGGCTGAGCATTCAATTGCCGCACGAGCAGAGGCCCAATCGCTACATCAGTCCGGAATTAAATTTTTGCTTCCATTATTTTTTCATGCGCAAACTTTGGTTCGCGCAAATGGCGAAAGCGCTGATTGTTTTTCCCGGCGGATTCGGAACGATGGACGAACTGTGGGAAATGTTGACGCTGCTGCAGACGGGAAAACTGTCGTCGCACCATTTGATTCTAATTTACGGGCGGAAATATTGGGACAGCGTGCTGAATTGGAAATCGATGGTGCGATGGGGAACGATCAGCGAGAAGGAATACAAGCTATTGCAATTCGCGGACACGGTCGATGAGGCGTTCGAACGTCTCCGCGCGGATCTGCGATACCACCACTACCTCAAAGACGATTGGGCTGGGACGTAATCGCAAACTTGTGAGTAAGCACACATTCGCGTGTCACGGAAGCTAAAAAGCTTCACGCCGCGCGCGACGCGAAATTAGTTCTTCGAAACGTTGACGTCCATCTGGAACATCGCTTCGAAGCGGCGCTTCTCGATTTGATCGTGCAGCAGCACGACCGGCACGACGTGGAGCGAGTGCTTGCAGTTTCGGCACACCGCCGCTTCGCCCTGGAGATCCTGAACGAAGCCGTCGGTGAAGTGATAGGAAGCTCGCGGCCGGCGCGCCGCTTTCGTTCCATGCGCCCCGCAGTCCGGGCAAGTGAATTCCACGCGATCATCCTGCGGATCGCGATTCAGCGCCGCCCAACCCGTGTAGCGAAGACCCACTGTTTCGGTAGAGTTTCGATTCATGATCATGACTCCGTAAATTATGAAAATTCAACCCATTGGATGCCTGCGGAGCCACCGTTGATGCATTCCGGTACAAAATAAAAATAAACCATTTATTTACAATCACATAATGACCGCGGGTCACCTTAAACGCACGGCTTTCCGCGTTTACGCGGCCTTGCTGCGTAGGGCGGCGGGTACTTGCTTCACGGCGCGGTGTCTATCCCTATCAAGATCGCGCGATCCACATGGCTCCGCGCCAGGTGATGCCGCTGAAACGGCGGCTGGCGCATTCGGCAGGCTGCGTTCAACGTGGCCCGCCGCGGAGGAGAACTACTGATGCGTGATTCAAGGATGCTTTCCGATTGTCTGGTGGATAACAACGCCGAGTCCATGCGCAGCGCGACGCGAAGACGCGGCCGGGCACTCGCGCTTTCCGTCGTGATCGAAGGCGGGCTGATCGGGGCGATGTTGATCTGGCCCATCCTTATGCCGGGCGTTCTGCCCGCGCGCTATAGGTTAATTCCCGTCGCGCCGTATCACGGTGGTGGGAGCCAAGCGCCGACACATTCGGCTGCGCAGCATCCGCCGCGGCCCTCAATCGAGACATATCCGATCACATTCAGGCCGATCACATCCGCACCGATCCAGGCATTACACAATGAAAATTACGACGAAGGCGGCGATGGGCCTCCATCGATCGGAAGCGGTCCCGGCAACGGACTCGGTAATGGCCCGGACATTCCGGGAGGTCTGGGCAATCGACCGTGGACCGACACGGTGCCCGAAGTGAAGCCGCCGGCTCAGCCGAAATCCGTCCAGAAAAGTGAAGGCGTTCAGGCGGCGCTGCTCGATCGCCGCGTGGAACCGGTGTATCCGCAGTCGGCGATTCTGATGCACATGTCGGGCACGGTGCGGCTCAAGGCGACGATCGCGACGGACGGATCGGTGATTCATCTCGAAGTGTTGAGCGGCAATCCGCTCCTCGCGCAGTCGGCGCTGGCCGCGGTACGCCAGTGGTACTACAAACCGACACTGCTGAGCGGACAAGCCGTCGAAGTGGAGACTTTCATCACTGTGAATTTTGTTTTGGAGCGGTAAAGAGTTTCTCCGCGGGGGCTGAAAAAGCAACGGGCCGGCGCAAACTTCCGTCCGCCGGCCCGCTTGCGAAGAATTGCAATGCGGTCAGAAATGCACGACCACGCCGATGGAAATTCGGGGATTGCTTTGCGTGGATCCGAGAAAACGCGTAAAGACTTCGTCGTATTCGAAAGCCCGGATGGAAATATGCGGAGCGGCTTTGAAATCGACTCCGCCGCCGAGGCCGGTGGTGAAGCAATTATCGGTCGCGCCCGCTATGTTCAAATGCCCTCCTCCGAAAAGGACGTGGAAGAAGGGCGAAATGCGTCCAGGATATGTGAACTGCGGACCGAAGAGATAAGTGTGAACGGTGGTGCTGCCGGTGGAAGGCGAGCCGTAGGTGCCGTCAAAATCGCTGACGATTCCGATTATGCTCGTGGGTTTGTAGTTCAAGGACAAATTCCAGCCGTTCAGATTTGCAGAGGTGCCGTTGAGGCCCAGGTGTTCAAACGAATATCCCCCGAAAACCTCAGCAGACTGCGCCCGCGCGGAAAAAGACGTGCACAAAAGAAGTGCTGCGACGAAGAGAAGCTTTCGCATTCAATAGTCCTCCATTCGGGAATTCAGCGCAAAGCGTTGCCTGGGCCGGGCAATGATTGGATGAATTCGGATGGGGGCAGGTTGCAGAGGGGGATGGGGGCCGTGGGATATGAAGAAGCACGAGTCGGCCGAGACATTCTAGAGAAGAGGCTCGCCGGAATTGCGGCCGATGATTTCGCGGACGGCATCGCGCAGGCGGACGATTTCGCGCCAGTCGGCTTCGCCGGATTCGCTGACTGCGTCCGGCTTGGGATAAACGAGCGGGCCGAAAACGATGTCGATGCGGCCGGGCTTAGGCAGGATTGTTTTGTCGCGGAGGATTTGACGCGCGCCGCGCATGGTGACGGGACAAATGGGGCGGCCGGTTTCCACCGCCGATTTGAAGGTGCCGAGCTGGAAGGGGCGGATTCCCGGCGCGGACGTGAAGGTTCCTTCCGGATACATCACGACGGATTCGCCGCGGCGCAATGCCAGCGCGACTTCATCGGATTGCCTCACGCGCGCCTGCGAATCGCTGCGATCGAAAGCGAAATGGCCGACGCGGCGCATAAATGTTCCGATCAGCGGCATCGAGCTGGCTTCACCCTTGGCCACGAAGCGCACGCCGGCGGGGAGGGAGGCCACGGATGCGAGAACGTCGAAGTAGCTCGAATGATTGGGCGCAAAAATCCACGGGCCGGAGGACGCAAGCTGATCGAGCAATTCGGGGTCCGTGATCGAGACACGGATGCCCGCGCCGCCGAGCATGGCGCGTGCGGTGAAGCGCGTGATTCGCGCGGCCGCGCCGCGGCTTGGTGCGAGGGCCACGATCATCCACGACGGGATCAGCACGACCCCGAATACGGCAAGCGCGTACACGCCATACACAAATTCGAGGGCCGACTTGCAAGCGTTATTGACCGCGCGGACGATTCGCAGTGGCGTGCTATAGAGGGCGAGGCGCGCGAATTGCAGCCAGACGGGAGAGTGGCGGCCGAGCTGGCCCTCGAGAAATAGACGCCGCGTTTCCGACCGGCGCAGCTTGCCGCTGGAAGTTTTCGGAATGGAATGCGGAGGAAGCAATTCGACGCGATCCGGCGGGACGCCAATGGCTTCGGAAACCTGGCGCGTGATTTCGGCGGAGATTCGTTCGCGCTCGGCAGAATTGCGGAGTTCCGCCGCGATGATGAATCGTTCGGTTCCGGTGCGTTCATCGGGCGCGCCAAACGCAACGACGCAGCCGGTGCGCACACCGGAAATTCTTCCCGCGACTTCCTCGACTTCGTGGGGATAGAGATTGCGGCCGCCCTTGATGATGATGTCTTTGGCGCGGCCGGTGATGTAGAGCTCGCCGGCGGAGCGATAGGCGAGATCGCCGGAATCGAGCCAGCCGTTTTCGCGCAGAAGGCCGCGCGTGGCCTCGGGATTGCGGTAGTAGCCCTGCGTCGCGGAGGCGCTGCGGAACCACAAGCGGCCCTCGAAGCGTTCACCGAGTGCCTGGCCGTCGCCGTCGACGATCTGAACTTCCATACCGGGAATCGGAGTGCCCGCGGAAACGAACTCGAGAGCGTTGGCAGAGTCTGCGTCCGCCGGAATCGCGCGTCCTTCGCGTTCGAGCGAATTTCGGAGGATGCGATCCACTTTATATCCCGAGCCCATGGCGGGCGCCGAAACGCAAAGCGAGGCTTCGGCGAGGCCATAGACAGGGATAAGAGCTTCGCGGCGGAATCCGCATGGAGCAAAGCGGGCGGAGAAACGTTCGAGCGTACCCGCGTGCACCGGTTCAGCGCCGTTCAAAGCGGCGCGCCACGAGCTGAGATCGACGCCGGCGAGGTCGGAGTCGGCGATCTTGCGCGTGCAAAGTTCGTAGGCGAAATTCGGGGCCGGGCTGATCGTCGCGTGATGGCGGTGAATCGCGCGGAGCCAGCGCTCGGGCCGGGTGAGGAAGGCGACCGGCGACATTACAGTCAAGGGGAGGCCGAAACAGAGAGGCGCGAACCATGCGCCGATGAGACCCATGTCGTGATAAAGCGGCAGCCAGCTCACGACGACGTCGTCCGGACGCAGGCGGACGCTTTCGCCAATCGAGCGGATATTCGCGAGAAGGTTCGCGTGAGTAAGGATGACGCCTTTCGGATCGCCGGTTGAGCCGGAGGTGTATTGAAGAAACGCGATCCCGCTACCACGAGCGCGATGCGCCGTCGAATCTACAGGGCGAATTTCGGTTTCGGGCGGAGCGGGCGGGCCTTCGGCTTCCACGAGTTCCGCGGCGTCGAGGAGATCGATCAGGGACGGCACGCGAGACCCCAACAAGCGCGCGAGTCCCTCCACTTTGTCGAAGGTGATCAGGAATTTTACTTCGGCGTTGCGGAGGATGCGCTCCTGCCGCGCGGCGTACTCTTCGATCCGGTCGGCGCGAAAGGGCGGGTACATCGGGACGGGAACGCCGCCCGCTATCCAGATGCCCGCGAAGCAGAAAAAGAAATTCGCGCCGGTGGGAAGCATGAGGGCGACGCAATCGCCGTGCTGAAGACCGCGCCGAGTGAGCTCGGCGCCAACGGCGGAGGCGCGTTCGAGAAGCTCGCCGCAGGTGATGGTGCGAATCTGATCGTCGTCTTCGTAGACGTGGATGTGGGCCTGATCGGGCTCGGCGCGGCCGCGCGTGATTACAATTTCAGTGAGCGATTCAGCCTTTTCGACGAAGTGCCAAACCGATCGCCCATCCGGCTGGGCCGGGCGGCGCGCATCGGGTGACGCGACTGCTGGCGGCAATCCGGTGGAAGCAGGCGCCGAAGCGGCGTGGTCGGCGCCGACGGGCTCTTCCACAAGAACGGCGTGGACTAGATCCGCGACGGTATCGGCTTCGGCGAGAGCGCTATCCGGCAGGCGCACGGAAAAGGCGGAGTCCAGGCGAACCAATAATTCGACGCGTTCGAGGCTGCCGAGGCCGAGGTCGCGTTCGAGGTGGGCGGATCCGCCCTGGCGCGCCAAAGTATCGGTGGCCGAGCGACTTCCCAGCTCGATGAGAAGTTGATTGACGACCGCGATGGTCCGCGATTCCACTTGTGATGAGCGATCGACTTGGGTTCCGGCGGAGGACATGGTTGGCGTCGCGAGGCGGTGAGTTCAGCCAGAGCACCGCGCGCGGCAGGCTGTCTCTATCCCCGGAGGCTATCACCGAGCGCCAACAGGTTCAACCATAAGACCGGACAAGCGGGTTGTGAAGAGGCGAAGGGCTCACTTTCTCAACCGGGCGGAACATAGGCCACTCGTACTAGGGCGAATTGAACCTGTTGGACTATCGCTTCGGGCGTTCTAGAACTTCAGAATGGATTCCGTTCGAGGCAAGGCGCTGCGAGGGCTACCGGCGGGCGAAAGTTCGCGGGGCTCGCGCATGAGGCGCTCTGCTTCGAATGTGTACCTCCATCACCCCATGCCCCCGAGCGGCCGGCACCCCCACCGGCCGCTCATTTTTTTGGCCCACGGTCAATTTCGAACAGCTCCGCCGGAAAACTCGCGCTTGACATAGCCGCCGCGGAGAAATATACAAAGCGACAGTGCGTCAAGGTGGGTGTTGCTAGCAAGGGTGGTCCGGCTGCGGCGGCACTTTCCAGAGTGCCTGCGGGGGCGTTCGGGTCCTCTTACCTGCCTATGTCTGTCGACGGATGTGTCGTCGGAGGTGCAAGGTGAACCGCAGATATAGCGTGTCTTGGGGTGTCGCTTTACTAGGTTTGTTGTTGGCATTCGCCGGAAGTCTAAGGGCTCAGGATACGGCGTCGTTGCGGGGAACCGTGACGGACGCGACCGGCGGCGTGATTGTCGGAGCGAAGGTCAAGCTGACGAACACGCGAACGAATATTTCCCGGACGACCACGACCGGGAACGATGGAAGCTATCTCTTCACCACGGTTCAGGTAGGCACGTACTCGCTCACGGTCACGCACACGAATTTTACAACTTCTATCCAAAACGGAATCGTACTCGATCTGAACCAGAATGGGCGTGTCGACGTCGTCCTGCAGGTGGGCCAGTCGACGCAGACGGTGGAAGTAACGGCGACGGTGGCGCAAGTGGACACCGCGAGCGCGGTGCTGGGGAAAGTGGAGGATGAGCGCGCCATTCGCGATCTGCCCTTGCTCGATCGCGACACGCTGCAACTCGGGTTGTTGCAGGCTGGCGTGTTTGCTCCCGATCCGGATGACAGCTCCGGAAATCCGTTTTCTGTGAGCGGGCAGCGGTCGGAGTCGTTGACGTTTCTTCTGGATGGCGCGAACAACACGGATTTTCTCGGGAACAATATCGTGGTGAGCCCGAATCCCGATGCGGTGGAAGAATTCAAGATTTTGACGAATAACTATGATGCGGAATACGGACGAACGTCCGGCGGGATCGTCAACCAGATCACCAAATCGGGAACGAATAACTTTCATGGCGACGCGTTTGAGTTTATTCGCAATGACGCTCTCAATGCGCGCGACTACTTTGCCAACGAGAGGTCTCCCTTCAAGCGCAATGTTTTCGGGAGCACCCTTGGGGGCCCCATCAAGAAGGACAAGACGTTTTTCTTCCTCGCTTATCAGGGGGCACGGCGGCGGGAAGGCCAGGTGCCGACGCCGATTGCGGTCCTCGACAATGCCGAACGCGGCGGCGATTTCAGCGAACTCCTGGCGCAGGGAGTGCAACTGACGAATCCGCTGAACGGGTTGCCCTACGTCAACAATCAGGTTCCAGTCGATCCGGTGATCGCGAACTACATCGCCAAGTATTTGCCGATGCCGAATGTGGCGGGGACGAATAACTTCGAGGCCTCGCCGACGGCTTCGATCAACGACGACCAGGGCGTGGTGCACATCGATCACAATCTGACCTCGCGAGACACGCTCTCGTTCGTGTACGTGATTGATGATTCGCGCGATTTCTTTCCCGAAGAGGGAGGCAGCATCTCTTCCTTGAGCGGGCCTCAGCCCGAGGGCTCGGGGTCAGGCGGCAACGTTTCGATCGGTTCGGGCGGGACGGATGCCAATCGCGCGCAAATCGGGACGTTCACGTGGACGCACACGTTTTCCGGAGGCAAGTTGAACGAATTCCGCTTCGCGGCGAACCGCTACGCGACGTTGCAGAGCGTGCCAACGGATAACACGTCGCCCAGCGCGCTCGGTTTCACCAACGTAACGCCGGATGATCCCAATGGAGTGGCGCCGCCGTTCATCACCACGAATTCGTTCGACCTTGGGCCTTCGATACAGGGCCCGACGAAGCTCCACCGGGCGACGTTTGAATGGGAAGACAATTTCACGTGGACGCACGGGAAGCACGAAATCAAGTTCGGCGGGGACATCACGCGCATCCGGCAGAACTACCACTATGACTACTACAACAACGGCAGCTACGATTTTACGTTTGGTGATTTCACGGGAAACGAATACGCGGATTTCGTGGGTGGCTTCTGGGACATTTATTTCCAGTTCTCCCAGGCTGAGTACGGCCTCCGCACCGGATCGTTGGCGGGCTACCTGCAGGATACGTGGAAGATTCTGCCGCGGCTGACGGTGAACTACGGCCTGCGGTACGAATACAATGTGCCGATCAGCGACATCCACAACGAAATCCTGGGCTGGTTCCCCGGGCAGCAGTCGACAAAATTCCCGGGCGCGCCTCCGGGAATTCTCTACCCGGGCGATCCGGGCACGCCGAATAACGCGCTGGTGTATCCGGACTACAGAAACTGGGCGCCACGATTCGGATTTGCGTGGGACATGTTTGGAAATGCGAAGCTGGTGATGCGCGGAGGAGCTGGCGTCTTCTTCGATATTGAGGACGGCGCGCTGAACTTGCAGTTTGGCGGCCAACCACCGTTTGGATACGTGTCGAACATCACTCCCGCGTCATGGGAGGGCGCGACGGGCGATATCGTGGCAGATCCCTTCACAGCGACCGGGCAGACCAATCCATTCCCGTTCAAATTCACCGGGACTTTTCTCGATCCGAAGCTGAGTTTCGCGTATACGACGTACCCGCACTTCCGCACGCCATACTCGGAGAATTTCAATTACGGGTTCCAGTGGCAGGCGACCAAGGACACGATGGTCGAAGCGGTCTACGTCGGGAGTCTCGGACGGAAGTTGATCAGCAGCGGCGAGGTGAACTTCCCGCAGCCGAGCATTATGCAGTATCAACTTCAGACGTACTACGCATCCGCCACGTTCAACGGCTACTCCCCCATCAATCCGGAATGCGCTCGGCCGTTGTCGGCGTGCACGGGAGGATTCCTGAACCCATCTGATCCTTACGATCCGACCGGATCGCCCACCGGCGCGCAGCAAATTCTCACGAACTTCAGCAACGGGCTTTCCGATAGCGATCAGTTTCAGCTGACCGTAGACAAGAGGTTCGGTCACGGCTTGCAATTCCGCGCAGCCTACACCTTGGCCAAGACGCTCGACCTAACTTCGGGATTCCGTTCGCGGTCTTCCGAATATACGGATCCGTTGGATTATCGTCTGGACCGCGCGCTTGCCGATTTCGACGCACCGCAGCGGCTGGTACTCAGCGGCATCTGGGAGATACCGTTTGATTACGCCATTCACGGCGATGGATTCCTCAAGAAGGTGGCGAAGGGATGGCAATTGAATGAAATCGCATCCTTCCAGAGAGGGAACCCGCTGACGTTCTATTCCAACAGCAACGCGAGCGAGCAGGATCAGGATCCCGATCTCACGCGCACGCAGGTGGTGGGACCGGTTCCGTATTTGAATCCGCGAAACGGGCAGAATGCAATTCCCAGTTCGTGCAACGGCGGCAACACCAACCCTGGCAACTACTGGATCAATGCGTCGAATTTGCTGTGCAACCCATGCCCGACAAACAATCCCGATTGCACCAACGGAATTCCACTCTTCACGTACGGCAATCTGGGACGAAACACGCAGCGCGGTCCGGGAATCAACAACTGGGATATGTCGCTCACGAAGAAAACACCCATTACTGAGAACAAATCCGTGGAATTTCGCGCCGAGTTCTTCAACGCATTCAACCACACTCAATTCTTGCGGGTGGACAACGCTGGGGGCAGTGCAACTTTCGGACAGGTCATTTCGGATCGCGGTCCGCGATTGATTCAGTTTGGATTGAAGTTGTATTTCTGAGGGGATTCGAGCCGTTGACAGGATCGGCCGCGCGTAGCCGGCGCGGGCCGTGCCATTTCAGAGGCGCTTTTTCCAGTGCCGTCCGTTGAAAAAGAAAGGGCTGCCGCGGGGACGCGGCCAGCGCTCGCAAGCGCCGAAATCGAATCGCGCGTGCGCTGATTTCCCGGGAAAGTTCCTCAGCGTCGACGCGGAACGAGCCCGCGGCGAAACTGTCCGGCGTCTAACGCGGCCGGAAGCTCGGTCGGTATGTGCTCAGCGGCCGGGGGCGCATCCGGAATCGCGGCGCGAGCGGCGGCGGAACATTGTGCAAGGATTGACCGCAGTTACTACAGAATTCCCGCGGCGTGCCTTCTAGGCGTAGCCACTGCCCGCGCGCGGGGCAGGCCTGATTCAAACACTGCACCGTCCAACCGGGCAAATACTGCATCGGTTATCCACCTTGATTCCCTGGCGAACTCGAGCCGCAAACCCCTAAAGCCCCCTGTAACGGCGGGATTGCCGGGAAAGATGATGAGATTGTCGGGGCGGGGCACTTGTGTGTCAAGGGGAATCCATACAATTAGTAGTGGCATAGTTGCAAAAGGTTCACCGGGAGACCGGGAGGATGGATACGGGCGCGCGGAAAGCGAGGCGCTGCGGCGGCGCGGTTCCTATCGAAAGCTTTGAAGAGCCGCTACATTCTGCGTCGGGTCGTGGCGATTATTGTTTCGGTGGAGTTGAGGTACTTGAAGCGCCGAGCTTGGCTTGCAATTCGCTGAGCATTTGCTGGGCCTGAGCCAGCTGCTGTTTCTTGTCGTTGATGCCTGCCATCTCGGAGTCGAGCGCGGATTTTCCGGCTCGATCCGAGGAGTAGTCCGGTTTGCCGTAATACATTTCGGAATCCAGGCTGTACTTGCGCTGCGCGATGTCGACGTCCTTTTTCAGGTCGTCGATTTTTTCCTGAGCTTCCTGGATCGCCGCCTGGACATGAGTGTCTTCCTTCGTGTCCGCGCCGGTACCGGCGGCGGCACCTTCCGTTTTATCGGGTGTCGGCGTGCCGGACGCATCGGCGGCCGGCGCGCTGGAATCCTCGGCGCTCTGGCCAACGACGTTCACGGTGCCCACGGCCGGGAGATTGTCGTTGTCCCAGACGTGCGCTGGCTTTGCTTGGTCCTTCTTTTGCTCGCGGGCGCGGCGAGCGGTAGCGGCGAGCGAATCTGCCTGCGAAGTTGGCTGCGAGGAAGGCTGGGCCGTTTGCTGCGAGGGTTGCTCCGCCGCCGGCTGCTCCTGCGCTGCTAAAGGAATGGCGGCCGCAACGAGGCTGCCCAGGAGAGCGATCCATCCCCAACGTAAAGTCTTCATGCCGACACCTCCACCCAAAATCCCGCGCGAAAACTACCCTATGGTAGTCGCGGATCATCGGCTCTGGCAATTGGCTTCGGGCAAAGCACCCAAAGAGGCACTCTGTCCGGCGGTGGGTTGCGTGGCGCCGCTTCCATTGTCATATGTCATACTGCGGCGCCTCCAGACTTGGTTTTCGCGGGATTCGTCCGCATGG
Source organism: uncultured Acidobacteriota bacterium (assembly GCA_963771905.1). GTDB lineage: Bacteria > Acidobacteriota > Terriglobia > Acidiferrales > UBA7541 > Palsa-147. The sequence goes on along the minus strand of CAVYVI010000009.1, from coordinate 117,963 downwards.
AGATGCGTAGATGACGGTTTGGCCAAAGACTCCGGTATGGCTCGTGATTCTCTTCACGGCGCTGGCCGTTCCCGCGGTCGCGGCGATGGCTGCGGAGCGGCCTGCCTCGGAGGCATTGCAACAAGCGCCCGCGCCCGTGATCACAGACAATCCCTCGGACACGACGACGCCTCGTTTGGCCGAGACGCCAAAGACAACGCAGCCGCTCGTGAGCGCCTACACGCTGCCGCGAGACAAGTATGAAAGGGCACGCCACCTGAATCGCATCGGGTACTTTGCGCGTGTTCTTGTGCCGCTGTATCAGATTCTCTTGTTGTGGTTGTTTTTGCAGTGGGGCTGGTCGTCGAAATATCGCGACTGGGCTGAATCCGTCTCGTCGCGGCGTGTTGTGCAGGCCGTGATTTACGCGGCTGTACTCCTTTTTGTCTTCGAATTGTTTCAGCTGCCAGTACGCGTCTTCGCGCACCACCTTTTCCTCGAGTATGGTCTCTCGGTGCAGGGCTGGGGTTCTTGGCTTTGGGATGAGTTGAAGACGCAACTGGTCTTGACGATCATCGGCGCGATCCTGATCTGGATTTTCTTTGAGGTGATCCGAAGGAGTCCGCGCCGCTGGTGGTTTTATTTCTGGCTGGTGTCGATTCCGCTGACAATCTTTTTGGTCTTCATCACGCCGTATGCGATCGATCCGCTGTTCAACAAGTTTGAACCGCTCGCATCGCACGATGCAGCGCTCGCCGCGTCGCTGGAAAAGGTGGTCGCGCGCGCGGGCCTGACCATCCCGGTCGATCGCATGTACTGGATGAAGGCCAGTGAAAAAGTGAACGTGCTGAACGCGTACGTCACCGGAATCGGCGCGTCGAAGCGGGTGGTCGTCTGGGACACGACGATTGCAAAAATGACCGAGCCGCAGATTCTTTTCGTATTCGGCCACGAAATGGGCCATTACGTCCTGGGGCACATCTACAAAGGGCTGATTCTCGGCGCTGCCGGTTCGTTCGTTGGCCTCTACCTCGGCTTTCTGCTCTCGGTGCGGCTCATCACGCGGCGAAGCGGGCGGTGGGCGCTTCGCGGTGCGGACGATTGGGCGGCGCTGCCCGTGTATTTCATGACTGTGCTCGCGCTCACTTTCATTGCTACGCCCGTGTCCAACGCGATCTCACGTTATTTCGAGCATCAGGCCGATCAATATGGGCTGGAAGTGACGCACGGTCTCACGCCGGATTCGGGAGAAGTGGCGGCGCAGGCGTTTCAGATTCTCGGCGAAATCGATTTCGAAGATCCGGCGCCGAATCGTCTCGAGATCTGGTGGTATTGGGATCATCCGTGGATCGGAGATCGCATCCGCTTCGCTCTCGAATACGATCCGTGGGCGCAAGGCGAATCGCCTGAATTTGTGAAGTGATCCGAATTGGGGCGTGGGCCGCGAGTTAGCGGGGTCGCACCGTCATCGGAATCCCGTTGCGCGCGCGGAGCGTGACTAAAGGTTCCGTCGCGATTCGCGTTCCGAAGGGCTCGATGAATCGAAATCGCTGCGCGAGCGTCGCCATCACGAGCGCGGCTTCCATCAGCGCAAAGCTTTGCCCGATGCAGCGTCTCGGGCCGCCGCCGAATGGAAAATACGCGTAGGCAGGCAGCCGATTCGCCAAGCCATCGAGCCAGCGCTCGGGACGAAATTCGCCGGGCGCGTCGAAGTAGCGCGCGTCGTGATGCAAAACCCATTGCGACATCAGCACGGTCGTCTTCACCGGAAAGCGATAGCCGCCCAGATCGAACGGTTCGAGCGATGTTCGCTGAATGATGTACGCGGCGGGATACAACCGCAGAACTTCCGAAATGACCGCGTCGAGATAGGGCAGCCGCGCGAGATCCGCCGCAGACGGTGGCGCACCGCCTAGAACCGAACGCAATTCTTCCGCAAGGCGCTCTTCTACGCGCGGATTCTGTGCGAGGAGATGCCAGGCCCAACCCAAGGTGACCGCCGTAGTTTCGTGGCCGGCGATGAAAAGCGTCATCACCTCATCGCGAAGCTGTTTAGGCGTCATGTGGCTGCCGTCTTCGTCCATCGCGCTCATCAGGAGCGAAAGCACGTCGTCGCTTTCCGGTTCGCCGGCTGCGCGGCGGCGCCGCCGGTCGTCGATGATTCCGTAGACGAGCGAATCGAGGTATTGATAGGCGCGATCGGCGCGGCGATTCGACGGCAGCGGCCAGGCCGGAGGAATTTTGACGGGCGAACGCAGGCGCCGAATCTGATGGCGCATGAGCAGGGTCACAGCTTCGCCGACGTGGCGCGCTTCGTGGGTGAAGTCAGAGCCGAAGAGAGTTTTGACGGCGATGACCAGGGTGAGGGCCATCATTTCCTCGGCGATGTCGCGCTTTTCGGAGTCGCGCCAGTTCTGAACGTGCGTACCCGCTTGCTCGACCATCGTCTCCGCATATCCCGCGATGCGATGCCGATGAAAGGCGGGCTGCGCGAGCCTGCGCTGACGCCGCCACTGATCGCCTTCGCTCGTTAAGAGGCCGTCCCCGAGCAATCGCGCGGCGGCGTCCTTCAGGCCCGGCCCTTTGTCGAACTTCTGCGGTTGCCGGACGATCAAGTCTTCGATCAGGTTGGGGTGATTGATGAGAATGCGGCTCTGCATAAGAAGCGGAATGTAGGCGATGTCGCCGTATTTCCTCGCTACGCTCGCGAGCAGGCGGAGCGGATCGCGGACCAGTTGGAGCGAAACCCCCAGGAGCGGCAATCCTCGCGGACCGGGAGGCGATGCGTTTCGATGTTCCGTCATCCGGGTGCGATCCTCGGGAGCGGGGCCAAAGGGGAACCGCCGCGCGCAGCGTTTTAGTGTAACCCGAGGGAGAGTCTCGACGCAGCCTGGCGCATCTAAGCCCGTAGACGGAGCATGCATTCGCCAGCCGCGCGATTTTGTTGGCGACGCAAATTGCGCCACGATTTGCGTCCGGCCCGGCATCCGGTAAGATGGATGTTCCCAGTAATGGCTGCAGGCAGTTCTCAATCGTCGCGGCGACGGCCAGGGAGTGTTTCTGTGGAAGTGGAAAACGAGCAGCCCGATTGGCTGACGCAGGTGGAAGGCGTTCTCGAGACGCTGAACCAAGGCGTGATTGTTGCGGACGATTGCAACCGCATCATCTACGCCAATGAAATCTTCCTCAGCATGGTCGAACGCACCGCCGAGGAAATCCTGTGCCACACATCCGCGGATTTTTTCCCCAAGGAAGATTTGCCGGCATTGCAGCAGCACATCGCGCGGGGCGAGATCAGCGGACGGAATCGCTTCGAATTTTATCTTCCGAAGCTGGGAGGAGGGCGAGTGCCCGTTGTCGTCAGCGCGCGGCGGATCGAGGATCCCGACGGGCGCGAGTTCTCGGTGGTAACCTTCACCGACATCACCGATCAGAAGCGTGCCGAGGCCGAGTTGCGCGAGGCCAACCGGCAGCTCGAAGAGCGGCAGCGCGAGATTCAAGAGGAACTCGTGCTGGCCGCGCGCGTGCAGCAGAGCCTCGCGCCAAAGAATTTGGTGTGGGGCGGCATTTCGGTGGAAACGTATTACCAACCGGTGCGATCCATCGGCGGCGACTTCGGACTGGTCGCGCCGAGCGACGAGGATTACCTGAACCTGCTGGTTTGCGATGTTTCCGGGCACGGGATCGGTTCGGCGCTCGTCGCGAACCGCATCTACACGGAAACAATGTCGCAGATCGAGCGAGGCATCGCCCTCGCGCCGATGATGAGACATCTCAATCGTTTCGTGATTCAGAACCTCGGCGGGTCGGTCTATTTTTTTACGCTCGCGGCGGCGCGTCTGGCGCGCTCGGGGCGCTCGCTTGAATTTGCCGGCGCGGGCCATCCTCCCGCGATGGTGATACGGCCGGGCGAGGCGCCGCAGTTGCTGCATTCGCGGAGCCTCGTGCTCGGACTTCTCGAAGACGCCGTGGACGGTGAAGCGACGGTCGAAGTTCCGTTGCATGCTGGCGACCGGTTGATGCTTTACACCGATGGCCTGACGGATAATTTCAACGAGGCGCGCGACATGCTGGGCGTCGATGGGCTCGCCGAAGTGGTGCGCGAGGCTTCGACGTTGCCGCTCACGGCGATGAAGGACGAGATTTTGAATCGCATCGCGCAATTCCGCCTGGGGCCTCCTGCGGACGATATGTCTCTGGTCCTGCTCGAAATTCCTTGATCGGCCGCCCGCTTCGTCAATGGCTAACCTCCGATTCGAACAGCGAATTGCCGCGCCGCCCGCGCTCGTGGCGGCGTTTTTCGTCCCGCAAAGGATGCCGTACTGGTATGGCCCGGAAATGCACGCCGAGTTCACTATTCTTGGCGGCGCCGCGGATTTTGCCGAAGGGCAGAAGATCCGCATTACCGGGAAAATCCGCGCGCGCGAAGTTTCGCTGACGGTGGTCGTTACGGAATTCGAATTCGGGCGGTTGCTGGAATGGCGCTTTCAGGATACGTACGGTGTAATTGGCATGCAGTCGTGGGAAATTGAGCCGCAGACGGAAGGCACTTTGGTGCGGATGCGCGATTCCTATGAAATGCCCGGCGGATTTGGGCGATTCTTCGACTGGATCTTCGCGCGTCACGCGGTGGCGCGCCGCGATCGTGATTGGCTCGAGCGGCTTCAGCGGCTCGCCGAGCGGCGATAAATTTTCACTATTCGACGATGACGCGTAGGAACTTCTTTTTTCCAGCGCGGAGCAGAAATTCTCCTGCTTTTGATAGATCGATTTGGCGCTGGACATCGTCCACGCGCGCGCCGTCAATTTCCACGCCGCCTTGCTTCATCAGGCGCTCGGCGTCGCTGCGCGACGTCGCCAGCTTCCATTCCACCAGCAATGCGGACAGTCGCTTCGGTTCGGAACGATGCAATCGGAGTGTGGGAGATTCCTCCGGTGCCTGCCGCTCACGAAATACACGCCGGAATTCATCCGCCGCTTTCTTGGCGGCGTCCTCACCGTGGAATCCGGCGATGATGTTATGCGCGAGCTGCATCTTCGCGTCGATCGGATGCAGGACGCCGAGACGGACTTCTTCTTTTAGCCGCACGATTACGGGCTCGGCGAAATCGGTGAGCAGTTCGTAGTACTTCCACATCAGTTCGTCGGAAATGGACATCAGCTTGCCAAATATTTCGCGCGGCGATTCGCTGATGCCCACGTAATTGCCAAGGCTTTTCGACATTTTACGCGTGCCATCGAGGCCCACCAGGATCGGCATCGTCATCACAACCTGCGGCGAAAGGCCGTACTCGCGCTGAATTTCGCGGTGCACCAATAGATTAAACTTCTGTTCCGTGGCGCCGAGTTCCACGTCGGATTTCAGCGTGACGGCGTCGTAGGCCGTCAGAAGCGGATAGAGCAGTTCGTGAACGGAAATGGGCTGATTGGAATCCAGACGCGAGCGAAAATCTTCGCGCTCGAGCATCCGAGCGAGGCGGTAGTGCGCGCAGAGTTGGACGACTTCCTGGCTCGTGAGCTTGCCCAGCCACTCGTTGTTGTAACGCACTTCGGTCTTATTTTTGTCGAGGATCTTGAAGACCTGCTGGAGATAGGTTTCCGCATTTTGCTCGACCTGCTCGCGTTTGAGCGGCGGGCGCGTCTCCGATTGCCCGGTGGGATCGCCGATCATAGCCGAAAAATCGCCAATCAGAAAAATTGCCGTGTGGCCCATATCCTGAAATTGCTTGAGTTTCCTGAGCACGACCGTGTGGCCGAGATGGAGATCCGGCGCCGTGGGGTCCACACCGAGATACACTCGCAGCGGCGTGCCGGTCTTCGCCGATTGCTCGAGCTTGGCCTTCAGCTCATCTTCGCGAATGACTTCAGATACGCCCTTGCGCAAATTCGCGAGCTGTTCTTCCACCGGTTTGAACTTCGCCATTCCTAGCTCTTCTCCGATTGCAATAACACACGGCGGCCTTCCATGCGGTACTTTCCTTCGAGAACGATCCGCACCGCTTCGGTGTAGATGCGATGCTCCTCGTGGAGAACCCGCTCGGACAGCGTCGCCACCGTGTCGTCATCGCGAATCGCCACAACCGCCTGCAGAACGATCGAACCGGCGTCGAGATTCTCATCCACGAAATGCACCGTGCAGCCCGCGAATTTCACACCGTGCTCGAGCGCCTGCCGCTGCGATTCGAGGCCCGGAAACGCTGGCAGAAGCGACGGGTGAATATTCAGAATCTGGCTGGGAAACGCCGCGACGAAATACGGCGACAGCAGCCGCATATAGCCCGCGAGACATACAAGGTCCACTTTCGCTTCATGGAGCGCCGCGGCCACTTGCCGGTCGTAGGCCTCGCGCTCAAGCCCCTTCGACGGAATCACCTGGGCCGGAATGCCGCGCGCTTTCGCCTTTTCAATTCCGGGCGCGCCTTCGCGATTGCTGACGACGATGGCGATTTCAGCGTTCGGAATGCGGCCCGCGCTCACGCTCTCCGCGAGCGCTTCAAAATTCGAGCCGCGGCCCGACAACAGCACTCCGATCCGCTTCTTCATCGCCGAAGCAAGTTAGCACAATTCGGAGAGACGGCGAAGCCGCCGCGATCAAGAGCTCGCGCGGGCGCGCAGCGCTTGACTTCGATTCTAATGCGCGTCATCTTGCTCGCACATTCCCCAAGTTCTGGAGGCTTCACGATGGAAATCACTCGACGCTTCACCCTGCTCCTCGCATCGGCCTCTCTATTTACGCTCGGCGTTGGCTGCGCTCAGCCCGCGGAGCAAAAACCGCCCGCGCCGGATTTGGCGGCCATTGAAGCAAATATCCGCAACCTCGATAAAGATTGGAGCGCCGCGTCGGCCGCCAAGGATCTCGAGAAAGCGTCACGTCTGTCTATGCCGATGACGGCCAGCTTCTCGAGCCGGGAGCGCCGCCGGCTGTCGGCAAGGACGCCATTCGTCAGGCATGGACGGGGCTCTTCAAGGCAGGGGATCTTACGTTCGCGCCGACGTCCGTACACGTCGCCGAGGCCGGCGACATGGCTTACGAAGTCGGCACCTACGATTTCACGATGAAGGACAAGAAGGGCAAGCCGACGCTCGAGAAGGGCAAATACGCCGTCGTTTGGAAAAAGCAAGCGGACGGCTCGTGGAAAGTTGAAGTCGACATCGATAATCCGGGACTTTAGGGAGCAGCGAAGCGCGGCTGCGGCTAGAGCGGCAGTTTGCCGTTGTAGACGACTTGCGGCGCGCCGGATGCTGTTTCGAGGTGGCCAATCGCGTAGAATTTTTCCCGGCGCCGCCGCAATTCCGTCTCGACCTTGCGAATATTTTTCGACGGGACCACCAGAATCATCCCCACACCCAGATTGAATGTGCGCAACAATTCCTTCGGCTCGATTTTTCCAAGCGCAGCCAGATAGCGGAAGATCGGCAGAACGGGCCACGAGCCCAGCTCGATGACCGCGCGCGTGTTGCGCGGCATGACGCGCGGCAGATTCCCCGTAATTCCGCCGCCGGTGATGTGCGCCATGCCGGAAATCCAGCCTTTGTTGACAACATTCTTGAGCAACGGCCAGTAGCAACGGTGAGGCTTCAAAAGTTCGGCGCCGATCTTGTTTCCAATCTCAGCGACGTAGGTTTCGGGCTTCAATCGCGCGACTTGAAACACCAGCTTGCGCGCCAGTGAATAACCGTTGGTATGCAAGCCGCTCGAAGGCAGAGCGAGAAGCGTATCGCCGGCGCGCACGTGACGCGGCTCGAGGCGCCGCGAGCGTTCCACCGCGCCGACGATGAAGCCCGCGAGGTCGTATTCGCCCGCGGCATACATATCCGGCATCTCCGCGGTTTCGCCGCCGATCAGTGAGCACCCGGCCTGTTTTGCGGCACGGCTCATGCCTTCGATCACTTGTTCGATGACTCGGGGATCGAGTTTGCCCATGGCGAGGTAATCGAGAAAAAAGAGAGGCTCGGCGCCCTGCGTCAGGATGTCGTTGACGCAATGATTGAGAATGTCCGCGCCGACGGTCGAGTGCACGCCCGTGGCAAACGCTACTTTCAGCTTTGTTCCGACGCCGTCGGCGCTGGCGACAAGAAGCGGATCCCGCCAGCGTTTCTTGTCCATCTCGAAAAGGGCGCCGAATCCTCCAATCGTCGAAAGCACGCCGGGCTTGAATGTGCGCCCCGCAGCCGTGCGAATGCGCAGCTTCGCCTCCTCGGCGACCGAAATGTCGACTCCTGCGTCTGCGTAGCGCATCGGAAAAAGCTCTCAGTCTGAAAACAGCGGCAACCTTCAGAACGTGTGGAACAGCCGGCCCCAACGCACCTCGCGGGGATGGATGATGGCGTTGAGGTACGTCGCGAACCGCAGCCCGATGTGCCCGGGCTCCCAGACTTCCTCGGGAGCATCGATCGACATGTAGATGAGCAGCGGCGTCCCGACAATATTCGAGCGAGGAACGAATCCCCAAAATCGACTGTCGTAGGAATTATTGCGATTGTCGCCCATCATGAAATAGTCGCCCGCCGGAATTTTGACCGGGCCGAAATTATCGCCGGGATTCGGCGGATCCATGCGGTACGGCTCGGAGAGCGGTTGATTGTTGACATAGACGACGCCGCGGCGCACTTCGAGCAAATCGCCCGGAAGGCCGATCACGCGCTTGATGAAATCCGGATTGCCTATCTCGGGCAGCGGCGCGCGGAAGACGATGATTTGCTGGCGCTTCGGCTCGCGCCAGAGGGGCTCGTGCCACGGTGTGAACGGAATGCCGGCGTCGTACCCGATGCGGCTGACGATCAAATGGTCGCCAATCAGGACGGTGGGTTCCATCGAGCCGCTCGGAATCACGCGCGCCTGGACCATCGTCCCTTCGATCAACAGGAACGCCAGAATCACCCAAAACCAGGATATCGCCTCGCGCATGGCGCGGCTTTTCCAGAGCGCGTCCGCGTGCGGCGCATTCGCACGCGCCATGGCGCCGGCGCCCTGCGCTTCCACCTCAGCTGTCACGATGAGCCTCCACTTCAAGCTGCACCAACTCGGTCGGATAGCTGCCGGTGTAGCACGATGTACAGAATTTTCCTTCGCTATCGTCGACGGCTTTGCGCATGCTGGCCAGCGAGAGATAGCCGAGCGAATCCGCTTCGAGAAACTGGCGAATTTCCTCGAGAGAATGATTGGCCGCGATCAACTCGTTCCTCGTCGGCGTATCCACGCCGTAGAAGCACGGCGAAATCGTCGGCGGGCAGCTGATGCGAACGTGAACTTCCGTTGCGCCCGCCTCGCGAACGATGCGCACGATCTTGCGGCTGGTGGTGCCGCGCACGATGGAATCGTCGACCAGAATCACGCGCTGGCCTTCGATCATGCGCCGCACCGGATTCAATTTCAGTTTCACGCCAAAATCGCGAATCGCTTGCACCGGCTCGATAAACGTCCGGCCAACGTAGTGATTGCGGATCAGTCCCATGCGGAATGGAACTCCGGATTCCGCCGCGTAGCCCACGGCCGCCGGCACTCCCGAATCAGGGAGCGGAACAACAACGTCCGCGTCCACCGGGTGCTCGCGTGCCAGGAGCCGCCCCAGGCGCTCGCGACTCTCATTCACCTGCCGGCCGAAAACGATGCTATCGGGCCGCGAAAAATAGACGTGTTCAAAAATGCAGTATTGATGCGGTTTTTCCGGCGCGAAGTGAATCGATTCGACGCCGCTCGCGGAAATCCGTACGATTTCCCCCGGCTCGATCTCGCGAACGTATTCCGCGTCGATCAAATCAAACGCACAGGTTTCCGACGCGACCACCCATGCTCCGTCGAGGCGCCCGAGATTCAGCGGCCGAAAGCCGCGGGGATCGCGAATGGCATAGAGCTCGTCGCGCGTCAGAACCAGAAGCGAGTAAGCACCCTCGAGCTGATTGAGCGCATCCACCAGCGCGCCGGTCAGATTTCGTGCCGAGCTTCGCGCGATCAGATGCACGATCACTTCCGTGTCGCTAGTCGTTTGAAAGATCGAGCCGCGGTGTTCCAGCCGCCGCTTCAGCTCGAGCGCATTGGTCAAATTTCCGTTGTGCCCGACCGCGAGCTTGCCCTTGTTGCAATCGATCACCACCGGCTGCGCGTTCGCGATGGACGTATCGCCCGCCGTCGAATAGCGCGTGTGGCCTATGGCCGCCGCTCCGGGCAGGCCATTGAGCACTTCCGGCGTGAAAATTTCCTGGACCAAGCCCATGGCCTTATGAACTTGCAGCGTGTTGTGGTCGGTGGAAGCGATGCCGGCGGATTCCTGCCCGCGATGCTGGAGAGCATAGAGTCCGAGGTAGGTCAGCTTGGCGGCTTCTTCGCGGTTGAAAATGCCGAAGACGCCGCACTCGTCGTGGAAGTGATCGTCCAGAGGGTGGCTGGAATCGTTCATTCGTCCTTTAGTCATTCCGCAGGGCCCGTTCGAGCGCACCAGCCCACGTTGCGCGCAGCGAGGACACTTCGTCGCGAACGCACATCTGGCCGCTATATTGGATGCGGAACTCGCCCCGCGTGACTTCGCCGATCCGCCTCGCGCCAACCCCATATTGTGCCGCAATCTCAGCAACGCGGGCAAGCGAGGAAGGCCGGGCCGTGACCACGGCGCGCGCACCGCGTTCGCCGAAGAGGGCGATTTCCACGGGCTCTGCGCCATCGCATGCAACGCTCGCCGCAAGGCCTTCGCTCGCAAATGACGATTCCGCCAGCGCCACGGCCAGACCGCCGTCGCTCAAATCATGCGCCGATGCGACTGCCGACGCATTCGCAAGGGCGCCCAGGCAATCGATGAGGCGCTTCTCAGCGGCCAGATCGATCGCCGGCGGCGCTCCAGTGATAATTCCGTGAATTGTCTTCGCATATTCCGAGGAAGAGAATTCGCGTCGCGGATCTTCAGGCGGATTCGCACCGGCCGGAGCATCGCCCGCTCCATTGAGAAGAAAAATCGCGTCGCCTTCGCTCTGAAACCCGAGTCCCAGCGCATTCGAGGCATTTTCGAGTAGTCCAAGACTACCTAGTACCGGCGTTGGATAAATCGGTTTGCCGAGCGTTTCGTTATAAAAACTGACGTTGCCGCCCGTGATTGGAATGCCGAGCGCGCGGCTCGCTTCGGCTATGCCGTCAATCGCTTCGCTGAATTGCCACATCACTTCGGGCTTCTCCGGATTGCCGAAATTCAGGCAGTTCGTCGCCGCCACGGGCCGCGCGCCGGAACACGCCACGTTGCGCGCCGCTTCCGCCACCGCATGCATCGCGCCCAGCCGCGGATTCAGCCAGCACCAGCGGCCGTTGCCATCGGTCGAGAGCGCAAGACCTCGCTGCGATTCTTTGAGCCGCAGGACGGCCGCGTCGCCCGCGCCCGGCACGACGCGCGTGTTCGTCCGCACCTGGTAATCGTATTGCCCGATGATCCATTGCTTCGAAGCGATGGCGGGCGATGCCAGGACGCGCCGTAGATTTTCGGTGAGCTCCGTGCCCGCGGGTGCCAGCGCAACCAGACGCGCATCCACGGCCGCAGGCCGCGAAGGCGGCGCGAGCGGTCGATTATAGACCGGCCCTTCTTCGGCGAGCGCGTGCGCGGGAATGTCCGCCGCCACGCGTCCGTGATGCAACACGCGCAGTTGGCCGTCTTGCGTCACGCTTCCGATCTCGACCGCATCCAGTCCCCACTTCTCAAATACGCGCAGGACTTCATCCGCGCGCCCGCGCTCGGCGACCAGGAGCATCCGCTCCTGCGATTCGCTGAGCATCATTTCGTACGGCGTCATGTCCGTTTCGCGTTGTGGAACGCGCGCGAGCTCGATTTCAATTCCTAGGGCGCCGCGCGAAGCCATTTCCGAACTCGAGCTCGTCAGTCCCGCCGCGCCCATGTCTTGAATCGCGACAATGGCGCCGGTCTGCATCGCTTCGAGGCACGCTTCGAGAAGGAGTTTCTCCATGAACGGATCGCCGACCTGCACGTTTGGCCGCTTCTGCTGCGATTCTTCGCTGAATTCTGCGGACGCCAAAAGCGACGCGCCGTGAATGCCGTCGCGGCCCGTCTTCGCGCCCACGTAAATGACTGGATTTCCCGCGCCGCGGGCGCGCGCGAAGAAAAGATCTTCCTTTTTCGCGATGCCCAGCGCGAGCGCGTTTACTAGCGGATTATTCGAATAGCACGGCTCGAATTGAACTTCGCCGCCCACGGTTGGCACGCCAAAACAATTGCCATAGAAGCCGATGCCGCGAATCACGCCGTCGAGCAGCCGCCGGTTCCGCGCGATCTCTTCCGCGGATGCAGTTCCGGGACCTTCCGCGCCGGATGTGATCGGCCCAAACCGCAACGAATCGAGCACCGCAATGGGCCGCGCCCCCATCGTGAAAATATCGCGGAGGATTCCGCCTACGCCCGTTGCCGCGCCCTGGAACGGCTCGACGAAGCTCGGATGATTGTGCGATTCGATTTTGAAGACGGCGCAGAGGCCGTCGCCGATGTCCACGACCCCGGCGTTCTCGCCCGGGCCTTGTAGCACCTGCGGTCCGCGCGTCGGCAGGCGCTTCAGATGCGCTTTGCTTGACTTGTACGAGCAGTGCTCGCTCCACATCACCGAGAAAATTCCAAGCTCGGTGATGCTCGGCTCGCGCCTGAGTATTTTCAGGATTCGCGCGTATTCATCGGCCGTGAGCCCGTGCTCCGCGGCGACTTCCGCTGTGACTTTGATTTCCGTTTCAATCATGAAGAAGGGTCGAGAGCGATTCCCGGAATTCGACTGCATTGCTGACTGGCTTGCTGAAAGATGTCTCGTTGAAAAGACAATCTCACCGGTTTACGCGGGCACGGCCACGCGCCGGACGAGACTCTGGACCATCGAGCGAAAGATCACCAGCCCGTCGACTGAGCCGATGGGCATTTCGACGGCGCGCTCCGGATGCGGCATCAGGCCGAGCACGTTTCGTTCGCGGTTGCAGATCCCGGCGATATTCGCGATCGCGCCATTGGGATTGCCGGCGTCGTCATCGCGGCTGTCCGGCGTCGTGTATCGAAAAATAACCTGGCCGTTCTGCTCGAGCTCGCTGAGTGTCGCGTCGTCGCAAAAATAATTTCCGTCCATGTGCGCGATGGGAATCTTCAAAATCTGGCCGCGCTCGGCCGCGCACGTGAACGGAGTGTCTGTGCTTTCCACGCGGATATAAACCTGCCGGCAAAGAAATCGCAAGCCGTGATTGCGCATCATCGCGCCGGGGAGGAGTCCCGCCTCGCAGAGGATCTGAAATCCGTTGCAGATGCCCAGAACCAGTCCGCCCGATCGCGCAAATTTCGCGACGGAGTTCATCACCGGAGAAAATCGCGCAATCGCGCCCGTGCGCAGGTAATCGCCGAACGAAAATCCGCCGGGAAGAATGATCGCGTCGCAGCCGGCAAGATTTTCCGAGCGATGCCAGAGAAATTCGACCGGCTGGCCGATAACTCTGCCAATCGCGTGATACGCATCGTCATCGCAATTCGATCCGGGAAAGACGACGACTCCGAATTTCATCGTAGGGGATCTCCCGCGTGCATTTTAACACAGCGTGCGCATTTCTCTGGAGGCTGTTGCGAGTTCAGAATCACGCAGTCGGGGAAAGTGATGTAGCGTAACGCCGTGCCGCGTCGTATACATTTCGATGCGTCGGAAATCGGCGAGCAGACGAATCAATCATTTTGGCGCGTGCCGTTAGCGCCTCCGGCGAGCTGTCTTGCGGGGTTGAGTGCGGCGCTTGCCGCGGGATTTGGGCTTGGCACGGCGGGACTTCGACGCGCGGCGCCGCGATGGCTTGCCGTGCGCTTTCGCGTCCTGCGCGAGCTGCCTTCGTCTCGCGGCAGCCCAGCAGGGCTTATTGGCCTGACGGCCGCGCGCGATGGCCAGCGCGTCATTCGGGACATTTTCAGTGATCGTCGAACCCGCTGCGACGTACGCGCCGTCGCCCACGCGCACCGGCGCGACGAGCGCCGTGTCGCTCCCAATAAACGCGCGCTTCCCAATCGTCGTCGGATGTTTGTGAACGCCATCGTAATTGCACGTAATCGTTCCCGCACCGATGTTGGCGCCCGCGCCGACGCTCGCGTCGCCGAGATACGTCAGATGCATCGCCTTGGCGCCTTCGTGCAGCACGCTCTTTTTCACTTCGACGAAGTTTCCCACCCGCGCGCCGTCGCGCAGGTCCGCGCCGGGGCGCAGCCGTGCAAATGGCCCGAGCTGTGTGTTCTTGCCGAGATGGCTGTCCGTGATGACACAATGTGCCTCGACCACCGCGCCATCCTCCACGCGTGAATTGTTGATGATGCTGCCGGTGCGAATCGTGCAGCGCTCGCCGATTTTCGTCGCACCAAGGAGTTGTACGCCCGGCTCGACGATCGTATCGCGCCCGACGCTGACGCCCGCATCGATCACGGACGTCTCCGGCAGATACATCGTCACGCCCGCATCCATCAGCGCCGCCGCCTTGCGCTGCCGGAAAATCCGATCGACATCGGCGAGGCTCTCGCGCGTGTTGCAGCCGAGAGTCTCGTTGGCGTCCTCCACGACCATGGCGAGGACGCGCTCCCGCCTTTCATTCAGGATCGCGATCGCGTCGGTGAGATAGTACTCCTTGAGTACGTTGTTCGGACGTACGGCCGCGAGCGCGGGCCACAGTTTGTCGAGGGTGAAGCAATAAATGCTGGAATTTATCTCGGTGATCGCGCGCTGCTCGGGAGACGCATCGCCTTCTTCGACGACTGCGGCGACGCTGCCATCTTCCTTGCGAATCACACGTCCATAGCCGGTCGGATCGGCAAGTTGCGCGGAGAGAATTGTCGCTGCCGCATTTCCAGCGCGATGGAATTTCACAAGAGCGGCGAGAGTTTTCGGACGAAGTAGCGGCGCATCGCCCGGAACGACGAGAGCGATCTTGGCGCTCCGCCGAATCGCGCGCCGCGCCACTTGCACCGCGTGTCCCGTCCCGTGCTGCGGATTTTGCAGCACCGTTTTCGCGCCGACCGGCTCGGCCACGGCGGCAACCTGCTCCGCCTGATGCCCAACTACCACGACGATCTCGGCGGCCTTGAGCGGATCGCAAGCGCGCAGGACGTGTTCGATCAGTGAACGCCCGCCCGCGCGATGTAGAACTTTCGCGACATCGGAGCGCAGACGCGTGCCCTTGCCAGCGGCTAGAACGACGACGACGGTATCTTTGGCGGCCACGAAGGTTCATTGTCGCTTCGCCGCCCGCGTTTGGCAATCCGCACCGGTGCGCGGCGTTCCCAATCCGCCGCTAACTCCGGCGCCGGCCGAAGGCCCTATAAACCCATGATTTGAAACCCGCAGTCCACGTAGAGGATGTTGCCGGTGACCCCGCGGCCGAGATGGCTCGCGAGAAACACCGCCGCGTCGCCGACTTCGGCGGGATCGGTATTGCGCCGCAGCGGTGCGCGTTGCGCCACCACGTCGAGGATTGTGGAAAAATCCTTGATGCCGCGCGCGGATGTCGTCTTCACCGGGCCGGCGGAAATCGCGTTGACGCGGATGTTTTTCGGTCCTAGATCGCTCGCCAGATAACGCACCGTTGCTTCCAATGCGGCCTTCGCGACGCCCATTACGTTGTAATTCGGCACCACGCGCTGCGAACCGAGATAGGTCAGAGTCGTCAAAGATCCGCCCGCGGTCATCAGCGGCGCCGTGGCGCGGGCAACGGCGAGAAGCGAATAGCTACTGACTTCCTGCGCCAGCAAATATCCGTTGCGGGAAGTTTCGACGAAGGGCCGGCTTAAATCATCGCGGTTCGCGAAAGCGATGCTGTGCATTACGACGTCGAGACCTCCCTCTTTACCCAATTCAGCCGTGAGCCGCTCCAGCTCGGGCTCCTGCGTCACATCGCATTGAAAAATCTTCGCCGCGCCGAGCTCCGCGCCGAGCTCTTCCACGGTTTGCTTCAATCGCGCGCCTTGATACGTGAGCACCAGCCTCGCGCCTTCGCGGCGGTACGCCTGCGCGATGGCGTACGCAAGGCTCCACTTGTTCGCGACACCGAGAACCAGCGCCGTTTTTCCTTCGAGCAGGTTTGGCATAGGAGCGACATTCTAGCGCGGAATTTGCTTGCACGGAACGACGCGAGCGCGGCTCAGGTTAAGTCTGCAGTGTTAGTCCGCGGCGGGAGCAGCAACGATGGCTTCCGGAACAGCGGTCGAGCGTGTGGTCTCGACCGTCGTCTCAGTCCACAGAGATGGATCGGCGAGGAGTTTCGTGACGAGCTGCGTATGCAACGCGTGGCCGGCTTTGTGCGCGACGACGTGCGCCTTCAGCGGCCGGCCCACCAGCGCGAGATCGCCGATGAGGTCCAGCGCCTTGTGGCGAACGAACTCATCGGGAAATCGCACCGGGCCATTCATGATGTCGTCGTGCGAAAGAACGATCGCGTTTTCAAGCGAGCCGCCGCGAATCAGCCCCATCGCGCGGAGTCCTTCGAAATCACTGACGAAGCCGAACGTCCGCGCCGTCGCCAACTCGCGGCTGAACGATTCGCGGCTGACCACGAGTTCCACTTCCTGGCGTCCGACCTTCGGATGCGCGTAATCGACGTAGCAGCGCACGCGAAAATCTTCGGCCGGATAAATTCCGATGCGGCGATCGCCGTCTGAAACTTCGAGCGGCCGGACAACTTTCAGGTAGGTCCTCCGGCGCCGCAAGCGCCGCAGCCCGGCTCGCTTGAGCATTTCGATGTAGGGTTGTGCGGAGCCATCCAGAATCGGCAATTCCAGCGCGTCGATTTCGACGAACACGTTGTCCACGCCGCAAGCGTATAGCGCCGCAAGCACATGCTCCGTTGTCGAGAGCAGCACGCCCTGCTTCATGAGGCTGGTAGCGTAGCTCACGCGCGCGACGTTGCGGACGTGCGCTTCGATTTGAAACCCATCGAGATCGCTGCGCCGAAACACGATTCCGGTGTCCGCAGGGGCCGGCAAAAAACGCAAATGTGAGTGCACCGCCGTGTGCAGTCCAACACCTTCAGTTTCAATGGGGCGGATGATGGTGTATTGGAATGCCATCTTGAGTGCCGGGGAAACATAGCACTTCTGTCTCCGCAGCATGAGTTATTTATCCTTTTAGTATCAATGGGTTACGATTGACCTGACGATCGATTTTTGATTGGTGTTGCAAGAATACAACAGAATCCCGGTTTAGCCTGTGGTGTCTATTCGACGATGATATTCGGCCATCGTGCGTAGCAGTTCAGAAGTCTGCGCTGTTCTAAACTTGACCCGTGGCGGCGCTCTTGCCCGCACCAGCTTGCGCCGAGCCGCCGCCCGCGCTTGCCGCGTTGGTCTGCGCGGGATTGGCAGCGACGGTTGCGGAGGTCGTGGCGGCCGCTGGCGCGAGCATCGCGCTCGCCTGCGCCCGGAGCGCCGCGATCAGATCCTGGAATCCTTGCGGATCAAGCTGCTCGAGCATCTCCGCCGTCTCCTTCATCGTGTTTTGGCTTTGAGGGGAGAGCCCAAGCTGCGACAGATAGTTCAGGAATTGCGTGATTAAATTTTGATCGGCGGGGGTGGTCGCCGTCGTCATAGCTGGTGCGGCCTGAGTTTGTGCCGCGGCTGTGTTGGCGCCACCCGCATTCGCCGTTGTCGCCGCTGCGGTCGCAAGCGCCGTCGTGGCGGCGTTTGCGTTAGTTGCGGGTGCCGCGGCCGCCGTCTGTGCTTGCACGGCAGCATTGTTGCCTTGCGCCGGACTCGCTGCGGCAGTTGCGTTCGCCGTGAGCGGCGTAGCGGTCGAATTTCCTTCGTTTGCCGGCGCGTTGTCATTGGGCTGCGCTTGCAGCGTGTTCAATTGTGCCGAGGAATAGGACGCCACTCCGATCTGAAACAGCCCGGCTTCCTCGGCGGGAGTCGGTTGTTGCACGCCATTCGACAGCGTGACCGTATCTTGCGGCGTGTTTGTCTGCGCCGCTTGCGTGTTAGCGGTCTGAAGGCCAGAGGTCAACCCGGATCCCGCGCTCGTCGCTGGAGTCAGAGCTGGTGTGAGAACTGGAATTGAAGACATAGGGCCCCCTTACTGCGCGGGCCATGCCGACTTGCCCACGCGAGTTCCATAAAGGCTGTATCGGCCAGCGGCTTCGGCAACTTGAGCCCCAGCATCCAAAAATCAGCGCTGTTTCAGACAGGAACAGCGCACTCCGCCCGCAATTTTCCACCTTGAAAACATTTAGTATCTCGCGCGAGCCCTTCGCTTGTGCCACTGGCGCGCTTCTGCGTAAAATGGATGTTTCGAGCGAACCCTTTGGCCTCGCCATTCCACATTATCGCGAACGCAACGCCGCTGGCTCCGCCGCCCGCGGCGCATCCGCGGCCTCCGTGGCTCCGTGTGCGCTTCTTTGGCGGCCCGAATTATCAGGATTTGAAACGCATCATGCGCACGCTCGATCTGCACACGGTCTGCGAAAGCGCGCGCTGCCCGAACATGGGCGAATGCTGGGAGCACCGGACTGCCACATTCATGATTCTCGGCAATATTTGCACCCGCGCCTGCGGATTCTGCGCGGTGCCTTCCGGCAAGCCGCTCGGACCACCCGAAGAAGATGAGCCCGAGCGCGTCGCGGAGGCCGTCGAAAAAATGGGATTACGCTACGCGGTGGTCACTTCCGTAAATCGCGACGATCAGCCTGACGGCGGCGCGGCCATTTTCGCCCGGACGATTTCCGAAATCCGGCAGCGCGTGCCGGATTGTCGCGTCGAAGTTTTGATTCCCGATTTTCGCGGCGACTGGGATGCGCTCGGAACCGTTCTCGCGGCGCGTCCCGACGTTCTCAATCACAACATGGAAACCGTGCCGCGCCTCTATCGCCGCGTTCGCAAAGGCGCGGTCTACGAACGCTCGCTCGAGTTGCTTCGCCGCGCGCGCGAAATGGCGCCGGAGATGCCGACGAAAACCGGGATGATGCTGGGACTCGGCGAATCGCGCGAGGAAGTCCTCAGCGCCATGGAAGAAATCGCGGCGCAGGGGACTCACATCCTGACCCTCGGACAGTATTTGCAGCCCACGCCGGAGCATTTGCCCGTCGAGCGCTTCCTGCATCCCGATGAATTCGCCGAATTCAAGCGCCTCGGCGAGCCCATGGGATTCAAACACGTGGAAGCCGGCCCGCTGGTTCGTTCTTCCTATCACGCCTTCGAACAAGAAGAAGCCGCGCGCTGCTAGCCGTGGCGAATCGCGGCCGCTCCTCTCCATTCCAACGCTCATGAATCCCTGGCGTGGCCTGAAAAATCTCCCTCGCGAAGTGTGGATTATTTTCGCCGCGACGCTTGTAAACCGCGCCGGGACGATGGTCCTGCCTTTCCTCGTCCTCTACCTCACGCGCACGCTCCACATTTTGCCCTCGCAGGCGGCGCTGGCTCTCTCGGTCTACGGAGTAGCCGCGTTGCTGGCGATGCCCGTGGCCGGACGCCTCACCGATCGCGTGGGCCCGTTGATCGTGATGAAGTCATCTCTATTTTTTTCCGGTGTCCTGCTTCTCCTGTTTCCGCTGGCGCACAGTTTCGCGACCATCCTGGCGATGACGTTTGCTTTTGCCGTCCTCAACGAGTCCGTACGGCCGCCGAGCCTGTCTGTCATTTCGGATTTGGTAGCTCCCAAGCAGCGCAAATCCGCGTTTGCGCTGAGCCGGCTCGCCGTCAATCTCGGCATGAGCATCGGTCCCGCGATTGGCGGGGTGCTGGCCATCTATTCATTTCACTCGTTGTTCTTCGTGGATGGCACCACTTCCATTCTGGCGGGCGTTGTACTGATGTTGGCGTGGTCCTCGAAGCGGCAACTGAAATCACACGAGCCGCAATGGGATGAACCCGAAGATCTGGGCCGCGAAATTGAGGCGGAGGGAGCGTCACTGCTCCCAGTCACGCATCCCGTCGCGGACCTGCGCGCCTTCCGGAATTCCCGCATGCTGTATTTTCTGGCGGCGCTGATTCCCGTGCAGATCGTTTTCTTCCAGCTGACTTCCACGCTGCCGCTGTTCCTGGTGCGCAATCTGCATCTGAACGAATCGATCTATGGAGCTGTGTTCACCTTGAACACGCTCCTGATCGTCACCACGGAAGTTCCTCTGAACACCGCCATGGCGCATTGGTCGCACCGGCGGACGCTGACCGCAGGCGCGTTTCTCTATGCGATCGGCTTCGGCTCTCTTGCATTCGTCACGCGGCCCGCCGAAGTTTTCTTGTCCACCGTGATCTGGACTTTCGGCGAGATGATTCTGATGCCCGGTAGCGCCGCGTACGCGGCGGAGATCGCTCCGGTCGAAAGGCGCGGCGAGTATATGGGGCTGTACACGATGTCATTCAGCATCGCATTTTCACTCGGCCCGTGGATGGGCGCGGAACTCCTCCAGCGGCGTGGCGCGCACGCGCTTTGGGGAGCTGCGTTTGTGTCTGGCTGCATCGCGACCTTGCTGATGAGCCGGATCGGGACGAAATCGAAACGCGACCGAGAAAACGATTCGTCAGTTCACTGAGGCCAGGAAAGCGCCGGTGACATGGCGGACATGCGTCGCGCAAGTGGGATCCGCGATCGCGAGATCTCGCGCGGCGCGAAAGTCCGCCGCGGCTTCGGCTTTCCGGCCAAGCTCCACTTTCAGATTGCCGAGAAGAAGGAGAAATATCGGATTGTGCGGATATTGTCGCGTCAGCGGCTCGATGAACTTAATCGCGCGCTCGTATTGCTGGTCGTACGTTCGCAGATTCCGCCCGAGGTAAAATCGCGCTTCTGTAGCCGTCATTCCGCCGCCGGTGATGGCCGTTTCGAGTTGGCGGATTCCTTCTTCTTTGTTGCCGCCGGGAATCCCGAGGAAGAATCGCAGAACCTTCACAATTCCCGAGAGCGTGTCCACGTAATAGTTGTAAAGGCCAAGACCCGTGTTGGCGTCGGTCATTTGTGGATCGAGTTGCGCGGCGCGGAGAAATTCTTCGCGGCCCCGCACGCCGGCGCGCGCTGCGGCGCGATGTTCGGCCTGCAATCCGTAAAGCCGGGCCTTGAGTCCCCACCCGAGCCCCGCGTAGAGATGAAATTCGGCGGAGTCATTTTCCTTGTATTGCGCTTCGGCGAGGGCGATGATCTTGTCGGCGAACACGAGATATTCATCGTCGCCCGGCTGCCTGGGCCGTTTCAAGGCGTCAACGAATCCCCATTTCACGTCGAGCGCCGCGCAATAAATTTTCCACCAGCGCGCCTCACCTTCGAGCAAGTAACCGAGCGCGCTGTCGGGCGAAGCCGTTTGCACCGACCGGAATATCTGAATCGCGCCGTCGGGATCGCCGTTGTACATTTTTTCAACGCCCTTCTGCGCTTCAGCCGGCAGCGCCGGATTCTCTGCGCGAACCTCGGGAGACACGCAAAGCGCCGCGAGACACACGAGGATCGCGAAGCGGATGAACGCTCCATTCGGGATGCTGCGCGAAACACTTCGTTTCATGGCGCGAATCATCGCTTCTTCAGCTTCTGCAAGAGGCCGAGCGCAAAGACGTACATCACGAAGCAGTCCAACGCAAACGGCGGGAAGCCGAGATATCCCGGCGCGGGCATTTCGAAAATCTTCGCATGCTGAAACATCGGAAAGATATATTGCCACTTCGCCGCCGCCCAGTAATTCCAGAATTCCCAGAGCCAACCGCAGACCCAGCCCGAAAGAAGAAACGCATAGAACCGGCCGCGCAAGCCTTCGCCGAAATCGCCGATGAAAGAAGGCCATCCGAGCCGGTAATTCAACGGATCGAGAAGCAGCGGAAACCCGATCCACACGAGCGCGAAGAGGTACGCGGCGATGCGCCCTGGCAGAATTAAAGGCAGCACGAGACACGCCGCCCCAGCCACCATCATTTTTCTTTGCGCCGCGCGCGAGATTTCCACGGCCGCGAATTCCCGCAACGGCAAAAGCGACTGAATTAAGTCGCACGTCTCGAAAATTGCAGGCGTGATCGTGGCGAACGACCACGCGTAGCCGAGCAAAGCAGCAGGCCAGAACCGCGGCGCACCCACATAGGTCCAGTTCCGCAGCCGCAGATTGTACGCTTCGAAAACCAGCCAAAGCGGAATCGACAGCGCCGCCATGCGCAGAAACGGCCGCGGCGCATCCCGAATTCGCGAGCGCCGCGAAACCGCGAAGACAGCCGCGTCGGCAATCAGGATATACGCCGACCACGCAATCGGCGTGAAGAATGTAGCCACCGGCTCGACGCGGCGAAACATCAGCCATTCGGCGCCGGCCAGCGACAGGATTCCGAGCCAGCCATGAGCCGGCAGCGGCGCTCGCCGCTGGCGCAGAACTTCCGCGACGAGGATCGTCAATGTCGCCGCTGTGATGATGACGCCGTATTCGGCCATAGGTTAAGAAGTGTCCGCCCATCCTAGCGCAGGTCGGTGGAAGATTTCGCCGGGACGCCTCGGAAACTTTGCTACCCTTTCGAGTCTCGCGGCCGTTCACGCCGCAAAGCCATGGACGCACCCGAAAAACTCGAACGCGGCCTCGGCCTCACCGAGGCTACCGCGCTCAACATGATCGACATGGTGGGCATCGGGCCGTTCATCGTGATTCCGTTTGTGCTTCGCGCCATGCCGGGTTGGCACAGCCTCATCGCGTGGCTGGCTGGCGGCGTACTGGCACTTTTCGATGGCTGCATCTGGGCCGAGCTTGGCGCGGCCATGCCCCAAGCCGGCGGCAGCTACATTTTCTTGCGCGAGGAATATGGGCCGGGACGATGGGGCCGGCTGATGTCGTTTCTATTCATTTGGCAGACGCTGTTCCAGGCGCCGCTGGTCGTCGCCTCGGGAGCGCTCGGGTTCGCGGAATATTCCAGCTTTCTAACGTCGAAGTTCGACATCGTATCCCGAGCGCTGCAACGTTTGCCCATCAAATACGCCTCTTTCCCCGATCACATCATTGCCGCACTTGCCGTTGTCGTCATCACCGTCTTGCTTTACCGGCGCATTGGCGCCGTGGGAAAAATTTCCGTAGCTATCTGGACCGTGGTCATCGGCACCCTCCTCTGGCTCATTTGGGGCGGAGCCACGCACTTCAGCCTGCAACGGGTCTTCGACACCTCCGCCGGCCCGTGGAATTTTTCCTGGATATTATTCGCGGGACTGGGTCACGCGACGGTTCAGACGACCTACACCTATCTCGGCTACTACAACGTCTGCAATCTGGGCGGCGAAATGAAGAACCCCGAGCGCAACATTCCCCGGGCCATCTTCATTTCGATTCTGGGCATCGCCGCGCTGTACTTCGCCATGCAGGTCAGTATCCTGAGCGTCGTGCCTTGGCGCGACGCGCAGCAATCCTCGTTCGTCGTGAGCCTGTTCGTCGAGCGCGCGTACGGGCCGCAGTGGGCCACGCTGGCCACCTGCCTGATTCTCATCATCGCCTTCGGCTCGCTCTTTTCCGCGACACTGGGCTACTCGCGCGTGCCCTATGCCGCGGCTCTCGACGGCAATTTCTTCTCCGTCTTCGGCCGCGTCCATCCCACCAAGCGTTTTCCGTACATTTCGCTCCTGGCGCTGGGTGCGGCCGCATTCATTTTCAGCCTGATCTTCCGGCTGTTTTTTGTAATTCGCGCCATCCTGGCGATGCGCTGCCTCATCCAATTTATCGGCCAGACTGTTGGCCTGATCGCGCTGCGGCGGCGCTGGCCGCGCGAGCGATTCCCTTTTAGAATGTGGTTCTACCCGATTCCCGTGGGGATTGCCATCCTGGGCTGGGCCGCGATTTTTGTTTCCACCGGCACGACTCTGATGGCTGCCGCGCTGATCTTTACCGCGCTCGGGGTGCTGATTTATTTGGGACGAGCGAGTGTCCTGAAGCAATGGCCGTTTGAGGAGACCACCGCGTGAGGCGTCTGATCCTGGCAAGAAAGAATCTTCTGTCTTACATTCCCATCGCTGCAATCGTCCTGGTTGTGGCCGCGCCTCTTCGCGCGCAATCGTTGCCGGAAACCGTCGAAGCCATCGACAAATCGCGCGTCACCACGCGCATCCTCTTCATCACCGCGCATCCCGATGACGAAGCTTCCGGGCTGCTGAGTTATCTCTCGCATGGCCTCGATGCCGATGTCGCGCTCCTCACTCTCACGCGCGGCCAAGGCGGGCAGAACGCTATCGGCCCGGAGCAGGGCGAAGCCCTCGGGATTCTGCGGACCTCGGAACTTCTCGCGGCGAGCCGCAATAATGGCGTCACGCAATTCTTCAGCCGCGCGCCCGACTTCGGATTTTCGAAGAGCGCCGAGCAAACCATGAAAATCTGGGGCGATGTCCCGCTCGACGACATGGTTCGCGTGATTCGCATGTTCCGTCCCAACGTGGTCATCAATGGTTGGGGTGGTACGCACTGGGGCCATGGGCAACATCAGGCCAGCGGCATTCTGACGCCGCGCGCGGTCGCCGAAGCGGCCGATCCGAGCGCGTTCCCCGAACAATTGTCTCAGGGGCTCAGCCCGTGGAAAGTGTCCTACGTGCTGGATCTCCGGCGCGCGAACGAGAGCCCGGGCTTTCGTGTTCCGGGCGAGCAGATCTCCGCGCTCTGGGGAAAGAGCTACAACGATTTCGGCCGCGAGAGCCTCGTCTTTCATCGCTCGCAAGGCGTGACCATGTTCGTCGGCTCGCCGTTTTTGCGCATGCCCCTCTATCTCGTCCTCGAAAATCCAACAAATGATCAGGAGCGCATCGGCTCCGAGCAGCTCGCGCAAGATTTGCGATCGCTCGTGCCCGACGGAAGCCCGGCGCAACCGGATCTGGTCAAGGCCGATCAGTCGCTCGCACTCGCTCGCGAAGCCGCGCTTCATCTCGACTGGCCGGCGGCCGCCAAAGACATCGCCGATGCCGGATCCGGGATTGCAGCTCTGCAAAAACAGAATCCCCCGACCGGAACCGACACCGAGCGGAATTTAAATTGGGAGCTCGCCCGCGCGCGCGAACGGATTGACCGCGCTCTGGCCGATGCCGCAGCCCTGCACCTCGACGCTCGCGCAGATCGGAATGAACTCGTCGCCGGAGAATCCTTCCAGGTGGACACGAGCTGGACGCTTCGCAAAGATGTCGACGTCACCGTCGGTGCAGCAACGCTCGCGGCTCCGCCCGAATGGAGCGTCGGCAGCAAATCCGCCGGAGACGGCGCCGACACAGCGCACGCGGCTTCCTTCCGCATCGCAATTCCCGCTCACGCGGAGGTTCCCAAGCCGCCGGATTATTTCGTCTTGCCGTTTCCACCGCCTCTCGTGCGCGCGCATATCGACGCCGCCATCGGCGATTATTCTTTCTCCGTCGAAGTTCCCGTCGTCTCGATTCGCCCCACTTCTACCAGCGTGGACACGTTCCCGCTCGAGCTTGTTCCCGCGGTAACGCTCACCATCGATCCGACGCAAATCATGCAGCCGGAAACGCGTGACGGCGAGCCCGTCGAATTGCTCGCGCGCGTCCGATATCACGCCACCACGCGCGCCAAAGTCGAGCTCGGCGTGACCGTCCCGCTGGGCTGGAGCGTCGCGCCGGTAGCGCCACTCGAATTTTCCGAGGCGGGCGATCAGCTCGTTCGCTTCGTCGTGACGCCATCGGCCAAACCGGCTGCTGGCGCATATCCGCTGCGCGCCTTCGCGAAAATCGGCAGCGACGAATTCAGCGTCTCGCTCGAGCCTCTGCCCTCGCTCCCCACACGGACCTGGAGCGAGCCGCCGGAAGCAACCGTGCACGTTCTCGATCTCGTCGTTCCCGCGCATCTTCGCGTCGGCTATATCACCGCGGAGAATGATATGATTCCCGAATCGCTCCGCCAACTCGGCATCGACCTGCATTTACTCGACGAAGTCGACCTCGCGTTCGGCGACCTCAGCCGCTACGACGCCATCGTCGTCGGCATTCGCGCCTACGAATTGCGGCACGACTTGCCGCACTCCAATTCGCGCCTCCTCGATTACGTCCGCCAGGGCGGAACGCTCATCGTGCAATACCAGCGCGACTTCGCGTGGAACAAAATCCTTCCCGCGCCGTATCCGGCGAAGATGCCGGATTCCACTTCGCGCACCACCGACGCCAAATCGCCCGTGGATTTCCTCGCGCCGAAGAGCTCCATCCTGAATTTCCCGAACAAAATTACGCCGGCGGATTTCGACGGCTGGGTGCAGGAGCGCGGCCTTTACTATTGGGTAGAATTTGATTCGCACTATCAGCCCATTCTCGGCCTGACCGATCCCGGCGAAAAGGAAGCCAACGGCGCGCTGGTCGTCGCGACCCTCGGCAAGGGAACGTACATTTACACGGGCCTCTCGTTCTTCCGCGAATTGCCCGCGGGAGTTCCGGGCGCGTACCGGCTCTTCGTCAATTTGCTGAGCCAGTCGAAAGCACCCGGCGAGAGCTCCGCGCGCAACTAGCGGGCTCCCTTGCACACGATTCCTGAACGCCGCATGGTGCGTATCCCCGCCGGCTCGTTTCTGATGGGCAGCGAGACAGCCCAGGACAACGAGCGGCCCGTGCATCGCGTCTCGATCGATGCATTCGAGCTGGCGGCGTGCCAGCTCACGAACGCGGAGTACGCCTTATTTCTCGCCGCCACGAATCATCGCCCGCCCCTACATGCAAATGACCCGAACTTCAATGATCCCGAGCAGCCGGTGGCCGCTCCGTCATGGTTCGATGCCGTCGCGTACTGCGATTGGCTTTCGCGCGTCACCGGCTGGCGCTATCGCTTGCCCACCGAAGCCGAATGGGAACGCGCCGCGCGCGGCGGCGTGGAAGGCCAGTTGTATCCGTGGGGCGACGCACCGCCCGAATCGCAGCCCGACTACGGCTCGCGCTGGAAAACCGGCCCCGAACCGGTTGGCCGGTACGCACCGAATGCATACGGCCTCCACGATATCGGTGACAACATGCACGAATGGTGCAGCGATTGGTTCGCCGCGGATTACTATTCGATTTCGCCGGAACGGAATCCGCAAGGCCCGCCCAGCGGCACTCGCCGTGCCTCGCGCGGCGGTTCCTGGCGCCACTACACCAAAATCTCTCGCTGCGCGGCGCGCTCGAGCATCCCCCCTGAATTTCAATATGCCGACTACGGTTTTCGCATCTCGCGCGACATCCCAGCGTAACCGGCTTCGACGAACCGCATCGTGCGGCCGTCGCCTGGTCCTTTTTTTCTCCGGCAGTTCCTCATCAACGTCCCGTTCCGCACGTTGCCATCGCCGCGACGAACGCCGATTGCGTCATCCGCGGGCCCGCGTGAATCGTGTTATTCTCGCCGTCGGTTGAGGGGGAAATCCAAGAATGAAAAACAACACCGTCATACCGTTTACGCCGTGGCTCGCGGCGCTTCTTATGATTCTCGCCATCGCTCCGGCCATTTCCGCCGCGCAGAAAAAGAACAAGAAAAATACAGACAATTCGGAAAACCCCGTGCCGCTCCCACCGCTTCCGACGCCGCAGGAATTGGACAACTCCATCGGCGAAATGTTGGGCGCGTGGCAGATTGGCGATATCGATGCAATGCACAAATATTATGCCGACGACGCCACCTTCACGAGCGGCGCTTACGAGCCGCCCATTGTCGGCTGGGCGAATTATGTTGTGGCATACCAAAAGCAGCGCCAACGCATCCAGGGAATGCAGTTTATCCGCCGCAATACTTCGATTTTCTTCCGGTCGGATTTTGCCTGGGCTTCTTATCAGTGGGAGTTTGATGGAACGGTAGACAACAAATCGATGGTGGCCCGCGGACAGACCACGCTGATTTTCGCGAAAACGGGAGATCGCTGGCTCATCGTGCACAACCACACGTCGCAAATTTGCGACGCGTCAGCGCCGATGCCTGCCGTCGCGCCGCAGCCTGCACCCGCAGCTGCTCCCGCGAAGCCGGGGCTCTAGAAACTTCGGATTCCGTCCCAGATCCATATGGCAGCAGTGGCGACCAGCAATATGCCTGAAAGCCAACTGAAGATCATGATCGGGCGAGAAAGCCCTTCGATTCGCGCCACGATGGTGCGCTGCTCGGCAGCCATGCTCTCTCCCGCCTGGTCGAGGAAAATCTGATCGTCTTCATGATTCTGAAGCGCTGCCCGGTAGATCAGCAGGACGAGAAGGATGACGGTCACCCCTCCCCAAGTGGAGAGTAGGTAAAGGACGCTCGAATGCAGGGTTTCCAGACTCATGGAACTCCTCCACGCCCGGGGAGGACCGCAGTCAGCTTTTGGAGCGGGTAGACGGTCCCGCTAGGGCCCGAGTGGAGGGATTATATCACCGTCAGGGTCTTTTAGGCGTTAACCCCGGCTGGCTCGTTCGGGAAATGAATTCCCCAGAAGCTGCCCACGGGCTGAAGCATCTCCACGCCCAGTTCGAACAACCCGTCCTGCGCCGTCTTCGCCACGCGAACGACGCGGAATTCCTTCACCTGGTCATTCAACGCGTTTAGGATTTCGAGGATAGTTCCGAGCGCGGGATCGAGCGGCGCTCGCAGTAGCGCCCCGAACTGGCTGACCGCCACCGCTTCCGCCGAAGCGTGAATGGGTTGCCCTGCGAAGCTATTGCTGAAAACTTTGATGGGGATGCGAATGAGCACGCGGCTCCCGCGCCTTCGTTCCACCCTCGCCGACGATGTCGCCATTCAAGCCCCCCGGTCCGTCCCTGACTCGTCCCTAGGGTTCGTCCCCCGCTACGCGCCCCGATTCTTCTGAAGTTCCGCTCACTCTAGTGAGCGCTGTCCGCGCCGTCAAGCAAATTGGCGCTCGCGGCGGCGCCACATCATAGAAGGGCTTTACGCTCCGGCGCTTGCCACGGAGTCAGCCGCGGAATCCACCGGTTCACGTTCGCGCAGAACGTCTCGTACTCACCATGAAAAGTCCTTCTCAGCGTGGGCTCCTCGTATGCCAGCACCCACAAGTGGAAGGCTAGCCACGCGAACACTCCATACTCCAACGCCGGGACGCTGCCGAAGAATAATCCCTGGCCAAAAATCAGCGACACGACCGCCACGTACATCGGATTTCGCACGTAACGATAGAGTCCGGAAACGACGAGATATTGCGGCGGCGAAATGGGCGCCGGCGTGCCGAGTCCCTGCAGCGCAAAGCGCGCAAACGAGTCGATCAAGACCGGCAAGCCCGCGACGATGAGCGCGATGCCAACCAGACGAAAGGCGGGAATTCCGAGGAGCGGCGGCTCGATTTGCCAACGCGTCAGCCACCAGGGAACAAGCCCCGCGACACTCCCCGGCGCAATTACCGCGAAAATCGCCGAGCCGATCACTGCGTTCACTCGCTTCATATTGTTCCGCCGCTCCCCATCCACCTCAGGCGCCCCGACACACTCCGCGCTGGAAGAATTTGCGAGGACAATTTGGTATGCGAAGGAGTGCCACCCGGAAAACAAAAAACGCCTGAATTGGTGCGGCTGAGAGGACTCGAACCTCCACGGCCTTGCGACCACTGCGACCTGAACGCAGCGCGTCTGCCAGTTCCGCCACAGCCGCACAAAAAGATTGTAGCGTACAAAATTGAAAACCAGAAACGTAATGGCTTTCGTTTACACTCCCGTTGAATTTCTTTTCCGGGCGGACAACTCTGCGGATGGATCTAACTCGGAATGTTGACGCCGCTCAGATATCCACCCAGGTGTGCGGTCAACGCGACGAGACCCACGGCCACAACTTCGATGGCAAGACGATAGGAGGGCGGCGTTTGCTCCGGTGCACGCCGCGATCGGTAGTGTACGTAACAAATCAGGCAGATCATCGCACTCGAGACGCCGCCGAGCACCAGATGTTGCAGCAATATCCCCTTGAGTTTTTGCCCCTCGAGTTGAAACCGCCAGGCAAGCAGGCCGGTCGCGACCACCGGCAGCGTCGAAATTGCAGCCACGATGAAATTGTAATAGGCGGCCGCGGCGAGAGCGCTGCGCTTCGTCCAGTGTGCGGCGAAGTCGAAGGCCACTCCCGCCACGAACAGAGCGATCGGGAAGTGGATGAACACCACGTGTTGCGCGTGTTTGGCCAGCAGCGCTTCGCGAATGCTGAATGGGTTCATGGCTCGGCCTTACTTCACGACGATCGTGCCCATCATCTTCGGATGGACCGAGCAGAAGTACTCATATGTCCCGGGATCCTGGAACGTGAACGAAAACTTCTCGTCTGTATCCAGCGCTCGCGATTTGAATTTGTGATCGACGCTTACAATGCTGTGCGGCACGTCATCCTTGTTGATCCACGTAACTTGCGTGCCCGCCTTTATCTCGAGCTGCACGGGCGCGAAGCTGAAGTTGTCGATAGACACCGCAATCGTGCCGGAACTTTCCTGAGCCGCGACGACGGAACGCGGCCGCAAACTGCCGCTCGCGAGCACGAGCGAAAGAACGGCTGCAGCTCCCAAGGTCACGGTTCCGAGCATCCGAACGGTCTTGCTTTGTTGTATTTTCAAACGTCGCATGAGAAATCTCCTTAGCTTTGAAGTGTTGAATCCACGACTGACAATGTGTGTTTGCCGCGAACAAAATTCACGTCGGTGATGCCCAGCAAGCTCCGCAGTTTTTCCGCCGGCACTTTCATGGGGCCCGGAGAATCGGCCTGGCCCGGCTGCGGTTGCGGAAAAGCTGTCGAACACGCCGTGTGAAACGTGATGTTTCCCTCGATTTTCTGCATGGTCTGGTGAATGTGCCCGTTCAAGACGGTCACGGAGCCAAATCGCTTCAGGTAGGAAAGCGCTTGTTCGCTGTCATCCGTGCCCCAGCCCCATTGCGGATAAACCGACCAGAGCGGGATATGCGCGAAGACAACGATGGGCGTGCTGCTCTTTAGTTTCGCAACGTCTTTCTCGATCCATTCCAGTTGCTCGGGTCCGAGGTATCCCAGTCCGCCTGCCTTGAGGTTCAGCACGTTGACCAGGCCGATGAAATGCGCTCCCTTCTGATCGAAGCTGTACCAGCCATCGCCTTGCGTCCCCTGGCCGAAACGCTCGTGGAATATCTCGCCGTTGTCGTTGAGCACATCGTGCTCGCCGGGAACGTAAAAGATGCGCTCGGTCTTCAAGCTCTTCAGCGATTCGGCCAGCGTGTCGAATTCCTCAGGCTTCGAGAGTTGCGTAAGGTCGCCCGTATGGAGCACGAATGAAGGAGGCGTGGGCAGAGCGTTGACTTTGGCAATGGCTTCACGAAGCGTTGCTGTGACGTCCGGGTTTGCGGCCTTGTTGAAGCCAATGTGGCTGTCGCTAATCTGAACGAAGCTGAGATCGCCTTTCAGGTCACCCACGTGTTTTTGCAATACATCAGACAGGGCAAATGATTTCAAAACGCCTCCCTGCAGGAGGCAAAGAGTGCCCGTGCCAGCCCAGGCCATGCACTTCAGGAAGCCGCGACGATCCACTCCATCGTGATCGAGATTCTTTTCAATGTACTTCGACATGTGCTCTCCTTCGCTTTTCCATCCGCATTGGCCAAAAGGCCCTTTGTGCTGCATTCACCTGCGTAGACTTTCCACGCCTGCCAAATATTCCCGCCAGTCGCAAGAAAGCGCAGCGCCGCCTCGCACCATTCCTCACGATCAGTTGGCGGGAATAAATTCTGTTGATATCCAGTCTGGAAGACTGAGAGTCTAATGTTCGGATGGGAGAAGAGAAGCGCGGGCCGGGCCAAGCTGGTTCTTTTGAACAGGTTGTGCTGCCGCACCTCGATGCGGCCTACAACCTCGCGCGCTGGCTCGTTCGCAATACGCACGATGCCGAGGACATCGTTCAGGAGGCGTACCTTCGCGCGTTCAAATTCTTCGGCGGCTACCAGGGAGGCGACGCCCGCGCCTGGGTGCTGAAAATCGTGCGCAATACCAGCTATTCATTTTTCGAAAAGAATCGTCCTGCTGATCTGGCGGAGGAATTTGACGAAACGATTCATTCGGCCGGTACGGAACAGCCGGGCGCGGAAGCGGCGCTCTTGCAACTGGCCGATAGCCGCATGCTTCGCGACGCGCTGGACGAATTGCCCGTGAGTTTTCGCGAGGTCCTGGTTCTGCGCGAACTCGAAGGCATGTCCTATAAGGAAATCGCCGAGGTGACTGGTGCGCCCATCGGCACAGTGATGTCGGGCCTGGCTCGCGCGCGCGGCCAATTGCGCGAGCGCCTTCTGCGTATGCGCGGTGAGGAGGAGCAACGTGGCCTGCGAAAATAACGAACGCTTGCTCCGCGGATATTTCGACGGTGAACTCGACCTCGTTCGCAGCCTCGAATTCGAGGAGCATCTCAAGACGTGCCCGGATTGCGCGCGTGAACTCCGTGGCCAGCAAGCCTTGCGCGACGCATTGCGCGCGGCGAATCTCTACGAACGCACACCGGAAAGCCTGAGGACCCGCATTCGCGCTGCGCTTCCGCCGGAGGCCCGGCCGCAACCCATTCCCATGCCGCGCCGGCCGGTGTTCGAGTGGCTGGCGGTGGCCGCGGCCATCGTCCTCGCAATTCTACTCGGCGCGAAAATGCTTCCAAATATCGGCGGCCAGAAACAAGACTTGGTTGCCGAGGAAATCGTCGCGAGCCACATCCGCTCCTTGCAGCCCGGCCACTTGTACGATGTCGAATCCACCGACCAGCACACCGTGAAGCCGTGGTTCGACGGCAAATTGGATTTTGCACCACCAGTCATCGACCTTGCGAATCAGGGTTTCCCGCTCGTGGGAGGCCGCCTTGATTACGTCGATCATCGCAACGTCGCCGCGCTTGTCTACCAGCGGCAGAAGCATTTCATCAACGTCTTCGTTTGGCCTGAGGGATCGAAACCCGCGAAGATGCCGGAAGCTCAGACCATCCAGGGCTACAATCTGATTTTCTGGTCGCACAGCGGCATGTATTTCTGTGCCGCCTCCGACCTGAACGCCGCCGAGCTCCGAAAGCTTGCCCAACTCCTCGAACAATAAGTTCATCAATATCCCGGCGGAGCGGATTAATTTCGGCATTCAGCTCTGGCTGCATTCAAATTCCGCATCCGAAAGTGAATGAGCGCTGGTCGGCGGCGTGTCATTTCCGCAGTGACTTCGATATAGTGTCAGCCGCTCGATTGCGTCGCTCCGGTGCGCTTCGCTCGGCTCGAAAGGAGCTGCCGTGCCATCCCACATCACGCGGCTGTATTTTTCACTTCGACTGCGGGCGAAAAACTCTTTCCCAATCATCGATGTGCGACGGAGGAACGCTTTTATTTGTGCGCGAGCGATCGTTACGCTCTGCATCGCGATTCTCGCGACGCTCACATTTGCATTGTCCGCCGCGGGACAAACGATTCGCGTCGATTCCACGCTTTCGCATTCGACCAATTCGATCAAGCCCACCGAAGCTCTTGGTGCCACGATCGATCGCCTTCCTTACGGTGCGGTCGACAAGCTTTTCAACGGCGACACGATCAAGCAAGTTCTCTCGAGTGGCTGGCAGACCATCAGCTACCGCCAGAACACGGAACTCCACATCGAAGCTTGGCATTGGAATCCAGTCGGCACGTGGAGCGATCCGTCGGGCAAAGGTTACTTCACAGGGAGCGCAACGCCGGGCGAGCCGCTCCGCCACTCCTACGGCTATCCGCTTCCGCATCGTGGCGTAACGCACGATGACGGCACCGATTTCGTAGGATATTCGCGGCTCACCGACGGCGATCTCTCCACGTACTGGAAAAGCAATCCGTACCTCACGAAAATGTTTACCGGCGAGGACGATTCGCTCCATCCGCAATGGATTTTGATGGACCTCGCCGGCCCACAGCCAGTCAACGCGATTCGCATCGCATGGGCCGAGCCTTTTGCGGTTCACTATCTCGTCCAGTATTGGACCGGCGCGGACAATTTCGATCCCATCAAGCATCCCACCGCCGGGGTGTGGCAAACGTTTCCCGGCGGGACCGTCACCAACGGCCACGGCGGCACCGTCGTCCTCGATCTTTCCGCCGCGCCTGTCCCTGTGCAATTCATTCGCATCCTGATGACGTCCTCTTCGAATACGTGCGACACTCACGGTTCGAGCGATCCCCGCAACTGCGTCGGCTACGCCATCCGCGAACTCTACCTCGGCACGACGACTCCCGACGGCCAGTTCCACGATCTCGTTCGCCACACGCCGGATCAGGATCAGACTGCCACGTACTGTTCCTCTGTCGATTCCTGGCACGAACCTTCCGACCTCGACGAGAAGGCGGGCGATCAGGTGGGCTTCGATCTCTTTTTCACGCACGGCTTCACGCGCGGTTTGCCGGCCATGATTCCGATCGCC
This sequence comes from uncultured Acidobacteriota bacterium, assembly GCA_963771905.1. Lineage (GTDB taxonomy): Bacteria > Acidobacteriota > Terriglobia > Acidiferrales > UBA7541 > Palsa-147. The sequence continues at coordinate 83,743 of CAVYVI010000009.1, read as the reverse complement.
ATGCTCTACGGAACTCCGGAAGACTCCGCCGCTGAAATCGCCTACATCGAGAAGCGCGGTTATCCGATCTCATACATCGAAATGGGAGAGGAGCCGGACGGTCACTACACCAACCCGGAAGATTACGCGGCACTCTACATCCAATGGGCCGCCGCGCTGCACAAAGTTGACCCGCGCCTCAAGCTCGGCGGCCCGATTTTCACCGGTGTGAACAAGGACATCGAGACCTGGCCCGATTCGATGGGCCGCACTTCCTGGACCACGCGTTTCATCGACTATCTGAAATCGCACGGCCGTTTGAACGACCTCGCCTTCTTCTCTTACGAGCACTATCCAATGGAGCCGTGCAAAATTCAGTGGAGCAATTTGTATGACGAGCCCGCTCTCGTCTCGAACATGCTGAATATCTGGCGGCAGGACGGCGTGCCCGCGGAAGTACCGCAATTCATCACCGAATCGAATATTTCGTGGGAGTCCGGCGAATCTTTCGTCGACATCTGGGGCGCGCTGTGGCTTGCGGATTACGTGGGAGCGTATCTTTCGGCCGGCGGCCGCGCCGTTTATTATTTTCATTACATGCCGCTCGGCATTCGCCGCGGCGGCTGCAATTCATCCGGCGGCACGTTCGGTTTTTTCTCCGCCGACGCAGATCTTCACGTGAAACAGCCGCTCTCGCAGTTTTTCGCGAGCCAGCTTATTAATCTCGAATGGGTTCAGCCGGGCGGCGCCGTCAACAAACTTTTCCCGGCGGAGAGCGACATTCGCGATTCGGCAGGCCATGTTCTCGTGACCGTCTACGCAGCGCTGCGTCCAGATGGACAGTGGTCGCTCATGATCATCAATAAAGATCAAGAAAATGCTCACCCGATCCACGTCGTCTTCCACGATTCCGGGAACAATACCGATTCGCAATTTTCCGGTCCCGTGAGCGCCATCACTTTCGGCAGCGAGCAGTATCAATGGCATCCTGGTCCGGATGGCGGCACGGCCGATCCCGACGGTCCCTCCGCTCGCACGACCATCGCTGCTTCGAACAACACAGTTTTCACTTTGCCGAAAGCCTCGATCACCGTACTGCGCGGCTCGATATCCGCGGCCGCGCAACGCGCCTCGAAATGATGAGCCGGCCTTTTCACAAGCACCGCTACTTGCGAGTATTTGTAGTCTGCTCCCGGCCGCCTCGCGGCTTCCCGGGCCGCGATCGGATATCGCGAAGTTCGTGGATCTGCAACCCCTAGAATGGGCTGGGACTCTGCACAACCTGAAGGTTGTGCCACTTCAGTCGGCGCGACTGGAGTGAACGAAAACACCCGCCCTCGCCTGTGACGCCGGCGCTCCTTCTCAACGTTACTGCGCTTCCCCGGCGGCTGTGCGAGAATTAATACGCGGAAAAAACGAGCTGGGCCAATTCGGCGGCGAGGGGCGGTCCAGGAACCACGGCGCGCGGAAACTTGACGAGGCGTCAAAGCCATTTGCATGCGCCCGGTGGCGGCCTCGGCTTCACGAAGGAGCAATGATTCGATGGCCACGAGAAATAACATCGGGATTTTGACGGGCGGTGGCGACGTACCAGGCCTGAATTCGGTGATCAAGTCCGTGGTGTACGGCGCAAGCGAACGGGGACGTACGGTAATCGGCATTCGCCGAGGTTGGAAAGGTCTGACCCACATGAACGCCGCCGGCGAGAACGATGCCGAGTACATCCGTTCGCTGACGCGCGAAAACACTCGAGCCATCGATCGCACCGGCGGCACAATCCTCCATACCTCGCGCACCAATCCGAGGCGCGTGCCCACCACCAACATCCCCGAACATATTTCCAATGTTCAATTGAAGAGCCTTCCTTTCGACGGAAAATCTTACGACTTCACATCGATCGTTCTGGAAAATCTGGAGCGTTTAGGAATCGGCTGCCTGATTGCGATCGGTGGCGACGACACTCTCAGTTTTGCCTCCGTGCTTTCGGCCAAAGGATTTCCCGTGATCGGCGTGCCGAAAACCATGGATAACGACGTTCAGGGCACCGAATACTGCATCGGGTTTTCCACCGCCATCACGCGCGCGAAAGATTCGATCACGCGCCAACGAACCACTCTGGGATCCCACGAACGCATCGGCGTGTTTCGCATTTTTGGCCGCGATGCCGGCTTCACAGCTCTCTACACGGCTTACGTAACCTCCGCTCGATGCCTGATTCCCGAGTATCCGTTCGATCTGGACCGCGTGATCGAACTCCTGCTCGAGGACAAGAGAAATACTCCCAGCAATTATTCGCTCGTGGTGGTTTCGGAAGGCGCCTCGTGGACGCAACGCGAAGTTGCCGAGTTCGGCGAGGCGGATGCGTACGGTCATCGAAAGAAAGTCGACATCGGGCATGCTCTGGCGGAAGAAGTGCAACGGCGAACGGGCGTCGAAACGATGGTCAGCGACTTAACTTACGACTTGCGCAGCGGCGATCCCGACGCTATCGATCAGATCGTGGCGACTACTTTTGCAAACATCGCCGTGGATTTGATTCGTGACGGCGTCACCGGCCGAATGGTCGGCGTACAAAATGGCTGCTACGCGCATCTGCCGTTGCCCGACACTTCGCTCGGAGCTCGCAAAGTCGATCTGCCGACGCTCTACAACACGGATCGCTACAGGCCGAATTACACGTCCAAACTCGGAGCGCCACTTCTCTTCAATCGTGTTTGAACACCGGCCGCATCCCGCGGTTCTTATCCGGGCGCGGGAGGGAAACCCAAGCGGCGCACCAGATCCTGAAAGCGCGGATCCGAGCGCAGTGGATCGAAGCGGTGGTCCACATTCAAAAACGGAATTTGACTTTCGCGCCGGCGGTACGCGCGCTCCAGCAATTCGCATGCGCCGTCCCGATCGCCGATGGAAATCACGACCGCGGCCATTTCGAGCGACGAAACATTTTGTTCCTTCGACATTTCCGCAAGGCGCTGGGCGATTTTCCGCGCCTCCTCGCGGTTCCCGGATGCGCCGTAAGCGTGCCCGAGCGAGGTCAGAGCCGCCGGGCTTCCGTGCGAAAGATCGACGGCCCTCTGATACTCGTCGATTGCCTGCGGCCACAGGCCCTGGTTCTCGTAGATGGAGCCGAGACCTATGTGCGCCTGCGTGAAATTGGGATCCATCTCGAGTGTTTTTCGCGCGAGCGCGACGCCCTTGTCATACTGCCGCGCGGCTGCGTAACGTCCCGCCAGCGTGGCGTTGATCGAGAGCGAAAGAGGATCGAGTTGCTGCGCACGGGATGCTTCCTGGACGGCTTCCGGAAAGCGGCCCATGGCGTCTAAATAGTAGCTATACCATTGGTGCGCCGTGGCGTAGTTCGGATTCAGAGCAATCGCGCGGCGGAATTCGTTCTCGGCCTGTTTCCAGTCCCAGTCGTAATAAAACTCGACCAATCCGAGCGCGGTGTGTCCCTCGGCAATCGCCGGATCGAGTTCGAGCGCTTTGTCCGCCGCCGTCCGGGCGCTCGCGCTCGCCGTTTCGGCCGGCAGCACGTCGGAACCGAGCAGCGAATAGGAATCGGCGAGGCCCGCGTAAGCAGGCGCAAATTTCGAATCCTTCGCGATAGCTTGCTCGTAAAAGCCAATACTCTTCATCAGCCCGTCCGGCGTTCTCTTGTCCCAAAAATAGCGGCCCTTCAGATAGGCCTCGTACGCCTCGGCGTTGACGGGGCGAACGTACGCGGCCCGCGCGGCGGATTCCGGCGCGATCACCGTGCCTTGAATCTGCCCCGCGATTTCACGCGCGGCTTGGCTCTGCATCTCGAGAATATCCGAGAGGTCGCGATCGAAACTTTGGGCCCAGAGGTGACGGTCGCTGGTGCTGTCGATTAACTGCGCGCGGATTCGGACGCGTTCTCCAACCCGCTGGACGGTTCCTTCCAGCAGAAAATCCACGCCCAACTCGCGCCCGATCTGCGGCGCCGTCTCCTTGGTGCCCTTGTAATGCATCGCCGACGTCCGCGAAATCACGCGCAGGTTGCCAAATTGAGCGAGGTCCGTCGTCAGTTCGTCCGTCATTCCATCCGCGAAATAATCCTGAGAGGGGTCGCTCGAGAGATTTTCAAGGGGGAGAACCGCGATGGAGTGGGGGCTGCCGATTCCCGGCGCCGATGCGGCTCTCGACGCCGCGGCAGGCTCCTTCGGCTCGTGAAACGCGCTCGAAATCCGCTCCCGGATGCGTGGCGCGATCGAAACAACGGCCACGGCCGCGATCATCGCGACCACTGCCCCAATTCCGAGAAACCATGCCAGCGACCGGTGCCCCTTTGCCGGCGTCTTCTGAATCTCCAAGTGGGTCACCAAGTGACTGGTGATTGAAAGAGGGATTTCAGCAGGTTCGGGAGCGGCAAGTGTCTCGAACGACGCGGCGACTCTCTCGGCCGGCGCGACAAAGCGATATCCCAGCCGCGGCAACGTTTCAATGTAGCGGGGATGGTCGGCGGAGTCGCTCAGCGCCTCGCGCAGCTTCTTGATCGCGCTGTTCAGGCTGTGCTCGAAATCGACAAATGTGTCGCCCGGCCAGAGCAATTCCTGGAGTTCTTCCCGGGTGACTACCTCGCCCGGCCGATCCAGCAGGATGGCCAAAATCTTGAACGCCTGATTCGGCAGGCGAACTCGCAGGCCGTGTTTATGAAGTTCCCCGGAACGCAGATTGACAGCGAAAACACCGAAGCGGACGACGATTGGCTGGGCAGGCCTGGCCATGTGGAAACCCGGCACGCGAATGGTATCACAACGAATCCGGTCGCGAACCCGATTCCCCCGAGTCATTCGCGAGGCTAATGGCAATCGCGAGAGCGGCTTATCGGATTACCGACAATCCACCTCCAGACCATTGCCAGCGACACGTTTTTGCATCGATACTGCGCAGCAAATGCAGGCGACAACCTTCCCGGACCAAACGCACGTTTTACAGGTTCCGGAAAATGAAAAGGCGTCGCCTGGGGACGATGGCACTCGAGAAGACACGCAAGGGTATTCGATGAAACACCAGCGCCCGAATTGCGAGCCAGTTCACGGCGGTGAAATTCAGGCGGTTCGGCCGCCGAAGGGCTCGGTTCGGGCGTGGTGCGAGAAGTGCGGTGACACGGTCTTCATGGTCAACGCGGAAGAGGCGGCGGCTCTGATTGGAGCGTCGGGGAACTCCGTTGACCTTGAAATCGAACAGCGCAAGCTCCATTTTCGCGACACGCGTCTCGGATTTGTGCTGGTGTGCACAAATTCGTTGAGCGAGTCGAAGCATTCGGCCCTGCGGCCGTGAACCGTTCCATGGCTGCGCGACCGAAAGTCGCGGCCACGACATTCCGCGCGGGCGCATCTTTCCTCCCGGCGCCCGCGCGGGTCGGCCCAGACCCAGAAATGATCCCCAGACCGAACTTGGCCGGCCCTCCCGCCCTGCGCGACCCCCCAAGCATCGCAGGGCGGGCGTTCCTCTCCCCCAGTGATGTCGCTCTATGACTCTGTCAGCGCTCGCGAGGATTGATCAATCAGGCTTCGGCGAGGCGCTTGCATCCGGCGCCGTTGCGGAGGGAGAAACCGAGGCTTTCTTGCGCGGCCGGAGGGATTTCCACCAGCGCTCGATGGTGCCTTCGACGTTGCGTCGGATGCCGAAGCGTCCGAATTTGTAATTCGCGTCGCGCAGCGTCCGCGCGCGGATGCCGCCTTCGACCAGCCGCTCGTTCCATTGGCCTTCGTCGCTCTGCCAGATGCCGAAAAAGCCGCCGGGATGCGCGTAGCCGTGATTCTGATGCACGGCCAGCACCCGCGGCGATGCGTCGACCACCGGGGCGCCCAGAGCGCGCGCCTGCCACACCAGCCAGTTGTCCCACCAAACGCGTCCGAGCAGCAGCGGCGGCACATCGCGATACATCCCGCGCGCGAAAACGAAATAATCGATCCAGCTCACCGAGCGCCGCTTCCCGCGCGAAGCCACGTCGCGGCGCAGGCGTTCCGCCCAATCCGATGCGCGAAAATCGAGCGGCGCCGTAATGTCGATGTCCCATCGCCGCCCGGCCATCAGATACGCCGGGCGCCACGCCGCGACACCCGCAGCCGCCGCGGGAAAATCGTCGAAGAGAATAATGTCGGAGTTCACGTAACAGACGGTCGGATGGCTCGCTTGCCTCTGCGCCTGCTCGAAGAGATCGTTCAGGAACGGAGTGTTCTTTTCGTTGCGCTTCACGTGCGCGACGTGCCGCAGACTCAGTTCGCCGGCGATTTCTGCAACGCCCGCTTCATCGCCGAAGAGAATAATTTCCGGCTGCGGCGTGAGGCGCGTCCAGCTCGTGATGGCGTTGCGCTGGATGATGCCGATGTGTCCTTCGAACGGCTTCGGCATCGCGAAGAGTGTCAGCAAACGTTTCTCCGGCTGAATTTTTGCCCAGCGCGCGTGTTACTTCGCGGATGCTCCGCGCTCCGTCGAAGCGCCGAGGCCGAGGCTGATGTATCGAATTCCGGCGGCATTTTCGATATGTTGCAGCGCGCGCCAGCAATCCAGGATGATTCGCGCGCGGCTTCCCGCCGTCCATTTTGACGGCGGGATCTCGAGAAATTCCTTCCACGGCGTCGCCACCACCACCACATCCGAATCCGCAATGCACGCTTCCGCGGTCGCCGCGAATTGCACGCGATTTTCGAGCAAACGCTGCGCCTGTGGCATCCCCGCCGGATCGAACGCCGTGACGCGCGCACCGCGCGACACCAACTCTTCGGCCAGCAAAAATCCCACCGCCTCATCGACCACGTCCGTCTCCGGCTTGTATGTGAGTCCGAGAATTCCGATATCGCCGCCTGCGGGCAGTTGTTCTTCGATGAGTTCTGCGAGCCAGTGCACTTGCGCGCGATTGAATTGATCGGTCGCGCGAGCGAGGTCCGCGGGCGCGCCAATTCCGTGCGCCAGCGCGGCCAGCGCGTGATTGTCGCGCGGAAAGCATGGCCCGCCGTAACTCACCGCGCCTTTCAGATATTTCGCGCCGATCCGGCTGTCGAGCCCGAGCGCCGCCGTGACCACGTCCACATCGCCGCCCGGAATCCGCTCGCAAATCCGCGCGAGCATGTTCGCGAAACTGATCTTGGTCGTGACGTAGGTGTTCACCGAGAGCTTTGTGATTTCCGCGTTCACGAAATTCATCCGCGCGATTCCGGGCTTCGATTCGCACACCTGAGCGTAGAGCTGCTGCAAGATGCCGCCCGAGCGCACGTCCGATTCTCCGATGAGAACGAAATCCGGATTCAGGAAATCGCGAATCACGCTGCCGAGCGCGATGAACTCCGGTGAATAGCACAGTCCGAAATCGAGGCCACAGATTTTGCCGCTCGCCTCTTCCAGCCGCGCTTTCACCGCCCCGCCCGTCGTCCCGGGCATCACCGTGCTTGTCAGCGCGACGACATGAAAATCCGTTTTCTCCCGCAACGCGCGCCCGATCGCTTCGCACACCGGCAAGACGTAGCGCAGCGAAAATTCCCCGGAAGGTTCGCTCGGCGTGCTGACCACGATGAATGTGATCTCGGATCCGCGGACGGCATCTTCGATATTCGAAGTCGCGCTCAATCGCTCGCGATGCTCCCGAATCATCGCGTCGAGCCCGGTCTCGAAAACCGGCGCGCGTCCTTGCCGCACCGCTTCCACTTTCTTCGGATCGGCATCGACGCCGATGACGCGCAACCCTTTCGCCGCGAGGCATGCCGCGAGTGGCGCGCCCAATTTTCCCAAGCCTACGACCGATGCCGTCTTCAACATCCGCCCAAAATCTCCGATGTCACTCGAACTCCGCCGTGATGCACAAATGCCAGCCAAAATGCCGCTCGAGCCAGCGAAACATCCCCGGCGGCATCCCTCGAAAATACCATTCTTTGACGTAGCGATACCGGACGTAATCGTGAATTCGGTACGGAAAAATATGATCGATGGCGATGTTGGTGACGCGAAATCCTCCGCGCTCGATTAATATCCGCGCCTCGCGCGGCGTGTACGCGTATGTGACCGGGCTGCCCGTCTGCGCTTCCGAATTGCGCGCGATCAACTCGTCCAGCTTCCAGAATTGCCCGTACCCGGACGTCATCAGAATCCCCAACACTTTCCACGACCGCCGGTTGTACACCATGATTTTCAGCGTCGTGCCCGGCCGTGCGTATGCGCGCAATTGATCGATGACGCGCTCGGGATGCGGCGTGTGGTGAATGACGCCAAAGGAATAAATCAGATCGAATGATTCCGGCGGAACGATCGCCGAAAGCTCTTCCGCGCTGCCGTTGAAAAACCGCACGCGGTCCGCGAGCCCGAAGACTTCCGCGCGCTGCCGCGCCACTTCGAGCGATTTGTCCGACAGGTCGACGGCCGTAACGGCCGCGCCTGCCCGCGCGAAATTCACGGTATCCGTGCCGATCCCGCAGCCGATTTCCAGCACCTTTTTCCCGTTCCACTTCGCAAACTCCGCGAAGCCAGGAATGTGCGGCTCGACGCGATATTTCCGCGCTTCCACTTCATCAAAATATTCGCGCGTCCCTACCGGCTTCTGCGAATGCCGGATGTTGCATGGCCGCGCGTTCCAGTAGCCTTCGACGCGTTCGATCGGAACATCGGTGAAGTGAGTCATCTGTCCGCAGGCGGAGCGCAATGCGCCGCACAGGCTTGCCTTTGTATAACGCCGCGCCGGAGGGGTTCAAGTCGCGCCCTCCATGAGGCAGGCCGAGCCGGGACACGGCGCCGCATTCAGTCTGGTAGCGCCGGATGCGCCATTCGCCAAATCTGCGGCAAGCGCACACCATCCGGTCGAAATGATACAGCGATCACCTGATTCTGCTGGAGTTCGGACCGAAGCGGGTGCGCGGCACCGCCGGAAACAAATATTTGTTTTTCAGGTCGTCTATCCCGCCCGCAGAAATTGTTCAACGCGCTGAACAGGGGGTTGCCATGCCGAATTGCCGGCGTACAATATTTGGAGTAGCTGTTCAGCATATTGAACACGACTCGGAGCCCCGAAAAGCCCGGGATCGCCTCAGGAGGACTCGAATGGAAGGTCCAGTGATGCGCTCGCACCCCCGCACGGAGGAGGATTGCCCCGTCGCGGTTCGCAATGGAGATCGCCTCGATCGCGTTTCCCGCGGCATCGGAAACTTGAGCACCGGAGGCCTCTTTGCGCGCGTGAAGGAACTCCCCGTCGGTTCGCATGTCACCGTGCAAGTGGGCGGTGCGCATCCCTTTGAGGCCGAAGGCGTCGTGCGGTACGCTCTTGCTTCGCGCGGGATCGGCATCGAGTTCACTTCGTTCGGGCGCAGCAGCGCGAGTCTTATGTACGACCACATCGCGGACCTGACTCTGCGCGGGCTTCCCGCGGCTTAGATCCAGCGGCCCGTCCCTCTGGCCGCCCGCCTTCCCGGCTAATGACGTCGCGCCCATTGAAGTCGCGAACGTAAGTTCTCTCGCTCTTCGCCCAGCGAACGTATAATTTCAGTTCGCATGGGCTTCCAGCTATCTTCTGTGCTCTCCTGGCTACTCGGACCCGAGACGGCCGAGCCTCCGGACCGCCCTCTGCATCTCTGGCCGCGCTGGCTCTTTCTCCGCGCCATCGGCATCATTTACTTCTCCGCGTTTTATTCTCTCGAATTTCAAATCAAGGGGCTCATCGGCACCGACGGGATTCTACCGGCCGGCCAATATCTACAATCTCTTGGGCAGTATTTCGCGGGCACGCAGCGATTTTGGTACGCGCCGTCGATGCTCTGGCTCGGCAGCGGCAATCGCGCCCTCGAAATTCTGTGCTGGGCCGGCTTGCTCGCGTCCTTGCTCCTCATTTTCAATCTCTGGCCGCGCGCCACGCTGCTGATCTGCTTCGTGGCGTTTTTGTCGTTTGTCAGCGTGGCCCAGGATTTCTCCGGCTATCAATCCGACGGCATGCTTCTCGAGGCCGGATTCATCTGCCTGTTTTTCGCGCCGCCCGGCCTGCGGCCGGGTCTCGGGCGCGCGCATCCTCCCTCGCGCGCGAGCTTTTACCTCCTGCGCTGGGAATGGTTTCGCATCTATTTCGAGTCCGGCGTGGTGAAACTCGCGAGCGGCGATATCTCCTGGCGGCATCTCACGGCCATGGACGATTACTATCAGAACGGCCCGCTGCCGACGTGGCTCGGCTGGTACGTCCAGCAACTGCCGCATTGGTTTCACGCCTCGACGACAGTTCTCACTCTGTCGGTCGAGCTCGTTGTCGTCTGGATGCTGTTTTTGCCGCGGCGCTTTCGCATCATCCTTTTTTGCATCGTGACGCCGTTTGAGATAGCCATCATTCTCACGGCCAACTACGCGTTTCTCAATTATCTGGTCCTCTCGCTCGGCATTCTGCTTCTCGACGACAAATTTCTCGACGCCGTTCTTCCAGAGCGCGTTCGCCAATTTTTCGCGGAGCGGAATGCCGGCGCCGGCGCAGCCGCGCCCGCGCAGCCAGCGAATTCGCCGTCTCCGATTTCGCCGGCCACGAATTCAACGGTTGCGACACCGCCAACCGCATGGTTCACGAAATTGCGCAGCGGAACTGAAATTACGCGAATCGCGCTCTCTGGCATCCTTTTCGTCTGGATTTTCTACGCCACCTCCGCCGCCCTCCTCGGCATGCTGGTTGGCGCGCTTCCACTTCCGGACAAACCCATCACCCTCCTCGAACCCTTCCGCATCGCCGACCGCTACGGCCTGTTCGCCGTGATGACCCATGAACGCTACGAAATCGAATTTCAGGGCTCGCGCGATGGCAAGACCTGGATTCCGTATCCGTTCCGCTACAAACCTCAGGACCTCAGCGGCTCGCCCGGAATCTACGCGCCCTATCAGCCGCGCTTCGAATGGAATCTCTGGTTCGCCTCGCTCGGTGGCTGGCGCGGATATCCTTGGGTGGTCTATACCGAAGAGCGGCTGATGAATAACAGCCCGGACGTTCTCGAGCTGTTCGCGAAAGATCCCTTCGACGGCTCGCCGCCCCAGGAAATCCGCGCGGTCATCTGGCAGTATTGGTTCACGGACCTCAAAACGAAGCGCGTCACCGGCACCTGGTGGCGCCGCGAAATGCGAGGACTCTATTGTCCCCCTCTGATCCGCGAGCCTGACGGCAAGATCGGCGTGGATGAATCGCCCAGCGTGGCCCCGAGCGTCCCGAACGCTCCAAACACTCCGGACGCCCCAAGTGTTCCGGACGAACGGTAAGCCTTGCCCGGAAGGTTCCAGGATCGAGCCGAGACTTGGACTGAAAGCCCGCACCAAATAAAATAGGGGAGGCGGCCCTTGCGCGTCGCCTCCCCGCTTTCTATGTCCCTGGGGTATGTGACCCGCGACCCAGCCAGGAGAAGCCAGCCGCGGGCGAATACAGCCTTACCCCTTCGAACCCAGCTCTCGGGATTTAGTTGCGCGCCGTCGGCACAGCCCACGATTTTTTAGTTCCCGCGCACAAAACTGGCCGCGGCCGCCCGCTCCCCGGTAGAATGGCTGCGGCGTCCTTCGCGTAACCCCGATGAAGATCGAAAGGCCCGAAAAACCCGAGAAGAACGAGCGCCCGCCGGAAGTGAACGCTCAGGACGTCGTGGCGCATCTCGGCAAGGCCAAGCGACCGCTGAGCATTCGCGAAATGGCCCATGAAATGGGACTGCATCACCATGGCCGCCGCGCCCTCCCCAAAATTCTGGCCAAACTGAAGCGCCGTGGCGAAGTCGACGAGATCTATGGCGGGCGATACCGGCTCAGCGAGGAAAATCGCCCGCGCTCCGCGGCGAAATCCGGAGCGCATAAATCCGACGACCGGAAATCTCCAACGCAGAAAACAGAAGGTCCGAAACCCACGGGTTCGGGCGCACCGCGCCAGGCGGCGCGCGATCCCAATCTCATCGCTGGACGCTTTATCGCCCACCGCGACGGCTATGGCTTCGTCGTGCCCGCCGAGCCGCAGCCCAAACTCGAAGGCGATCTCTTCATCGGCCGCGATGGCGTGGGCGACGCCATGCACGGCGATCGCGTTCTCGCGCGCATCGCCCGCCGCCGCGCCGATGGCCGTGCCGAAGGACCCATCGTTCAAATTCTCGAGCGCGAGCATCCGACCGTCGTCGGATTGTTCCGCTACGGCCCTCATTCGAACGTCGTCCTTCCTTACGACACGCGCATCCTGCACGAAATCGTCATCGCGCCCGGCGATGAGCTGACGCCGGAACTCAAGGAAAAGCTCGCGCAAATGCTCTCGGCCTCCGGCTCGCCGCGCCATCGCGTGCATTTTGCGGAACTCGACGGCGCGGTGGTGAATGTCGAGCTAACGCGCTTTCCTAAAGGCGGCCTCGCGCCGGCCGGCCGCGTCATCGAAATCGTGGGGCGTCCCGGCGATATCGGCGTCGACACCGAAATCATCATCCGCAAGCATCACTTGCCTTACATTTTCCCCGACGAAGTCATCGCTGAAGCCCGCGCCGTGCCGCAGCAGGTCGGCGACATGGATCGTCGCGGGCGCCGCGATTTTCGCGAACTGCCCATCGTCACGATCGACGGCGAAACCGCCCGCGATTTCGACGATGCCGTCCACGTCGCTTCGCTTCCCAACGGCCATTTCGAATTGCAAGTCCACATCGCCGATGTGGCGCATTACGTTCGCCGCGGCTCGCCTCTCGATCTCGAAGCGCGCCTCCGCGGCACGTCCGTGTATTTTCCGAAACGCGCCGTTCCCATGCTGCCCGAGGAGCTGTCGAACGGCATTTGCTCGCTCAATCCCCAGGTCGATCGCCTGGTCATGAGCGTGATCATGGAAATCGACGTCGAAGGAAAAATCACCGGCGTGGAGCTGACGCCCGGCGTGATTCGCTCGGCCGAGCGCATGACCTACACGAACGTCAACAAGGTTCTCGAAGGCGATGCGGAAGCCAGTTTGCGATACGAATCACTCGTCGGACATTTTCGCCGCATGCGCGATCTCGCTCTGATCCTCAATAAACGCCGGCACGATCGCGGTTCGATCGATTTTGATTTACCCGAGCCCATTCTGGAATTCGACGACGAAAGCCGCGTGACCGGCATCGTTCGCAACGAGCGCAACATCGCCCACCGCATCATCGAAGAATTCATGCTCGCCGCGAACGAAACCGTGGCGCGCTATCTCGAGCGGCGCGGCATTGCCAGCCTTCATCGCGTTCACGAAAAACCGGATCCGAAGAAAGTTCTCGAGTTCGAGGAGCTCGCTAAAACGTTCGGCTACTCGCTCGGCGTCACCGATTTGTTCGAGCGCCGGATCACCGTTCGCCACGGAAAATCACAGCCGCCCTCACGCCGCGATCAGCCCGGACACGGGCGCATGCGTCAGATGGCCGTCACGCTTCCCGCGTCGGACGAAGTTGATATTCGGCCCGAGCATTACCAGCGCCTCACGGAGAAAATTGCGGGCAAGCCCGAAGAGCGCATTCTTTCGTACCTCATGCTCCGCTCGCTGCGCCAGGCGCGCTATGCCGCCGAGGCCCTCGGACATTTCGCTCTCGCCGCCGGTGAATACACGCATTTCACATCTCCGATCCGCCGCTATCCGGATTTGATCGTGCATCGCGTTCTGAAATGGGCGCTCGAAAATCCCGACGCCTCCGCGCCTCGCGCAACCGTCGCCGTCAAATCACGCGCGCACGACAAATCTCAGGACGAGTCTCTCCCGAGCATCGGCCCCTACCGCCGCCAGGAACTTGAAAAGATTGCCGCCGAGTCCTCCGAAGCCGAACGCCGCGCCGATGGCGCCGAGCGCGAGCTGATGGATTGGAAGACCGCGCAGTACATGGAAAGCCATCTCGGCGAGGAATACGATGCGCTGGTGATCTCTGTGCAGAAATTTGGTTTCTTCGTCGAGCTGCTCGATGTGTTTATCGAAGGCCTCGTCGGCATCGATCGAATCGAGGAGTTCACCGGCGGCCGGTGCATGTATCGCGAGCAGGAACACGCGATTGTCTGCGAGCCCGAACGGCGCCAGAAAGGCCGCGGGCGCACCGCCGAACGCGTCTTTCATTTGGGCGATCGCGTGCGCGTCCGCGCCGAGCGCATCGATCCGTTCCGCCAGCGTGTGGAATTTGCGCTGATCGAATGACGCGTCCTCGCAAACTTCAATTTCTTTCTATCGCGCGGATGCAATGTTGCGGTATCGTTCCTTTCGATTCGGAGGTGAAGCGTGGCCGCTCGCACTTGTCCTTATAGCCTGACGGTTCTTCCCCGCGGTTACGTCGTCGCGCATTCCTACGATCTTGTCTGCCCCGGCTGCCAGAAGCCGCTGGAAATTTCACGCGTCAGCCGCAATCTCTCGGTCTTTGTGGGTCTCGTCGCCGCGACAGCCGCGTGGTACTTCAGCCAGTATGACGTCGCGCACCACGCCGCACTCGGCTGGTTGATGCAGGTGGTGCATGCCATCCTCGCGTATGCGATCGTGACTGCCGTACTGCTCGCGTTCACGGCCGATCTCAGCTTGAAATCCGAGCCGCACGCTTCGGAAATCCCCGCTTCCGAAGAATCAGGCCACGGCGGCCACGCCTCCGGCCATCACTAACTCTCTTCCAAACGTTGCATCAGCGTTCGTTCTATGCGCGCATGTCTTTGCTCGCAAAAAACCTCCGTACTATTGACCCTCCTGAACCCTCTCGACAGACTCGTTATCATGAGCGAGTATGCCTCGCTGTTGGGGAAACGTGTGGAAGCACACTACCGCGCGAGCGACTTGCATCTCTCCGCGGTCGGAACCCTCGTGGCTGATTCAGGCCGGTCGGTTTTCATCGAAGATCACTTCGTGCAGAACGGCCGCGAAAAGAAAATGCGCCTGGAAATTCCGTACCTTCATCTATTTCGCATCTCCGAGAAGGTCGACGCGCCCGAACCGGCTCCGCAACCAGAAGTTTCTCCTCTTCGCACCTGGCAGCCCCCGCTTCCGAAGCGTCCCTAAGCTCTCGCCGAATCAGACGCGCTCCAATTTGTGCGGCCGTTAATCCTTGCCGACTCACGCGTTCCTCTGACTCTCGCACCGCAATGCGGTAAACTTCTCGCCGTCATCAGGAGGGCGGGAATGAAACCTGCTGTCGGACTTATTGGACTCGGACTTATGGGCAAGCCGATGGGGCGAAATCTGCTGAAAGCGGGATTTCCTCTCACGGTCTGGAATCGTACGCGCGCCCGCGGCGAAGATCTCGTGCGCGAAGGCGCGCGCTGGGGCGAAACGCCGCGCGATGTCGCCGCCGCGAGCGACGTACTCATCACCATCGTCAGCGATCCACCGGCCCTTGAAGAGGTTCTCTGGGGCAAGAGCGGCGTTTTCGAAGGATTGCGCAAGGGGAGCGTGCTGATCGATTCGAGCACGGTGTCCCCGGATCTCGAGCGGCGGGCGGCCGCAACCTGCGCCGAGCGCGGGGCGGAATTTCTCGATGCTCCAGTGACCGGCGGAACGTGGGGCGCCGAAGCCGGCGAGCTGGTCTTCATGATCGGCGGCAAACAGGAAACGCTCGCGCGCGTCGAACCCGTTCTTCAGGCCGTCGGCAAGCGTTTTTTCCTTCTCGGGCCAAACGGAGCGGGACAAACCGTCAAGCTGGCCATGAACATGATTCTCGCGCTGGAAGTCGAAGCGTTCGCCGAAGCTCTCGCGCTCGTCACGAGCTCGGGCGTCGCCGGTGAAAAGCTCGTCGAAGTCCTGCAATCGAGCATGGCGCGCTCAGGAGTTCTCGACGTGAAGGTACCGGTCATTCTGAAGGGCGATTTCAAGCCGAGCTTTCCTCTGCGCCTGATGCACAAGGATATGCGCCTGGCTCTCGAGCTCGCGAAAAAGAAAGGGGTCACGCTTCCAGCGGGAGCCGCAGCATATGAAACCTACAGCGCGGTGAAAGACGCGTCGAAGGATGATCCCGATTTCGCTGCCGTCGCGCGATTCTGGCAGAAGGCGCAGTCGGCGCAATAAACCTCGCCGAAAAACCTCACCGGGCCGCGCGCGGGCGCAAGCTGTCGATCGCCGCTCGTAGTTCGCCGGCGCTCTGCGCTTCCTGAAATAATCGAATCGCCGCGATTCCGGCCGCGCCGGCCTGAAAACATTCACCCGCGTTCGCGGCATTCACGCCGCCGACGGCGAGAACGGGAATCCTTGCTCGCCCGCACGCCTCGCGCAGCGGCGCCGTACCGAGCGGCGGCCCGAAGCGCGCCTTCGACGGCGTCTCGAACACCGGCCCGAAGACGACGTAACTCGCGCCATCGCGTTCCGCCGCGAGCGTCTCCTCAAGTCCATGGCACGACGCGCCGACCAAAAAGTTGGCCGCCGCACGCCGTTCCTTCCGTCGCTCAGCGATCCAGTTTGCCGCTTCCCGCACCGGCAAGGACTCACCGCCCAGATGAACGCCCGCCGCGCCCGCCGCGATCGCCACGTCCAGCCGGTCGTTCACCAAAATCCTCGTCCGCGATCCGCGCTCAGCTGCCGCCTCAATCGCTTTGCGCACGAGCCAGCTCAATTCTCGCCCGCTCAAATCCTTCTCGCGAATCTGCACCCAATCCACGCCCGCCTCGATCGCGCGCCGGATCGACGCAAAAACATCCGCGATCGCGGACTTCACAGGGAATGCTTTTCGGTCGGTGATGTAGCATAGAAGCGGCGAGTCAGTTGCGCTCGGCAATGGCGAAGGCCTTGCGGCGAAACGTCTCCGCGGCGAGCGCGGCGTCCAACAGCCCCAATCCCGAAATCGCACCGCGTAGATACGGGTTCAGCAGAAATGGAATCAGTCCCGGAAAGCGATTCAGAAAATAATTCGCCTCCCAGTAACTCGACCACGGCACGAGGATCAGCATAAGCCCGAGTTCTAACCAGATGAGAAGGAGAATGACGCGCAGGGAACGATTCATCCAAGTTTTCAGTGTCTTTGAAGTGTGGCGATGTGCTCGGCCACGTCTCGATAATCAATATTCATCGCATAGACCTGGCGAAAAGTCGTGAGCGCCGCTTTCGCTTCGCCGGCCAGCTCCTGCGCGATGCCCAAATCGTAGCGCAACGCCAGGATCGTCTCCTGATCGAGCCCCGGAATTTCCAGCGCGCGCGCATACCACACGGTCGCAATCTGCGGCTCGCCTTTATCGATAAAAGTCAGCCCCAGCAGCGTCGCGCATTGCATCGCGTAGCGGAACGGCTTGCCGCGCTGCACCGCCTTGGCCACCTTCTGAAATTCTCCGATGGCTTCGTCGAGAAGCCCCATCTCGCGATACGCGATTCCTAGATTGTAATGCGTTTCCAGGTCTTCGTCCTCATCGCTGATTTCGCCGAGCTCGTTGCGGAATTCCTGGAACACTTCATCGAGCTGGTTGAGATCGGCTCCTCCGGCCGCCGCAGCGTCGGCCCCGGAAGCGCTGGCCGACGTGCCTGCCGAAGTGCTTGCCATGACCGGCTCAGCTTCCGCCTGCGTTCCACCCGGCGCAGCCGCCACAGGAGCGGATATCGCGTGAACGGGCACCGGAGGCGGCATCGCGGTCGACCGCAAGGCCTCCGCGGATTGAGATGCTTCCGCCGGCGCGTGAGGTTCAGACGCCGGCACGAAATCCTCTCCTCCGCTGAGTTCCGCGCCAAGGTCGGAAAAGAATTCGTCCGACGTCATCGGCGATTTCGCCGCTGGCGCCGCAGGTTCCGGCTCCGCCGGTACCAATTCGAGCTCAAATTCCTCCACCGCTGGCGCTGCCGGCGGGGGTTCGATGTGCACCTCAGCCGCGTGCACCGGAACCTCTGGCTCCGCTTCCGCCACGGGCGTCTCTTCCGCAGCCGGCGCTTCCGCGACCGGTGCTTCTTCCGGCTGCGTTTCTTCCGCGGACACCGGCGTCTCGTCTTCGAGGATGATGAATTCCTCTTCCGCCTCCCTCTTGACCTTCGAAGTTGCCGCGGGCTCGACGGTATCTTCCGAGAGCGATTCCCATTCCGCGGAGAGATCGATTTCTTCCCCGGGTGCCTGCGGCGCATCGGGCACGTGAATCGCAGCGGCTGGCGCTGGAACGGCGGCCGCAGGCTCCGCAATTGCCGATTCCGCCTCCACGCTCGTCACCGCGAACTCTTGCGGTTGCGCCGGAGCCGCCTCCTCCACCCGAGGGGCCGTCGGAGCCACAGCAGCCAGCGGGGGTGCTGGGGCGACCGGAACACCGGCTGCAGCCTGGAATCGCTTGCGCAGTTCGGCGAAGCGCTCGGCGCTCACGTGGTCGCCACGTGCCTCATGAATCTGCTCGAGCTGCGCCGCCAGCTCGGCCGTGCGCTTTTCGTCTCCCGCGCCAAGATTAATATCGAGCAAGCGCTCGAGCGCCGGCGTGTGCCGCGGCGCGCGCTGCAGAACGCTCTCGAGAAGGTTCATCGCCTTTTGCGTCAGGCCGTAACTCGAAAATAAGTCCACGTCCGTAAGAGCCTGCGCGATGTACCGCTGCGTTTCCTCGTCCATCGGCGGCTCAATGATTGCGGGAATCTCGTTTTCCGTGGCTGCGGCCTCGGCGGGCACATTGAATTGGCTTCGCGGCTCGTCGGGGAACGCCTGCACGGGCGACATTGCCGATGACATCGGTTGCGCTTCCGGCTGGGAATCCGGCGTCGCGGGTGGGGCACCACTCGCGCTCGATGCATCCGCTATTGCCCCTCTCGGCGCACCGGATCGCAGATTACGCAACCGCGCGATCAGCTTTTCGTCATCCGGTTTCCTCTCTATCAGTTCCTGCAGCAGCCCTTCTGCGCGGTCGAATTGGCCCGCGTCCGCACACGCTTGCGCGAGGTCGCTGATGGCATCGGACAACCGGAACGAATTGCTCGTCGCCCGGCAGAACGAGACCAGCGCGTCCAGCGGCTCAATTTCACCGGGCAGCGTTTGCGTCACGATCGTCAGGCCTTCCAGGAACTGATCCTGCGCGCCGCCTTCGATCATTGCTTCGCGGATTTCCTGGAGCAATGCGAACGCTTCATTCGCCTGGCCCGCTTGCAGCAGCGCCGTCACCACGCGATAAGGGAATTGGTAGAAGTCGTGGCCCTTCGCGAAAATCCGGCGCGACAGCTTCACCGCTTGCGCGAAATCCTCGCCCTGCAGAATCAAATCCAGCATGAGCTTCGAGGTCTCGCCCCCGGCTTCGGCGTCGGGCAGGGATCTCAGCAGGTCGACGGCCTTCTCCGGGCTCCCGCCCAGTCCCAGCGCCTGCGCTTTCATCGTCACGGCCGCCGTATTCGTCGGTTCGACCTCGAGCGCCCGATCGCACAGCTTCTGCACTTCCGCGAATTCTCCGCGCTCCAGTAGCCGTTGCGCGTATGTGAGATACGTCTTCGCCGCTTCGCCCTTCTGCCCGATGACGTTGTACAGCTCGGCCAGCCGCATCTGCACTCGCAAATTTTCCGGCTCGACTTCGAGCAGCCGCCGCAAAACTTCCACGGCGCGCGGCGCGCGATTCGCTTTCAGATGGCCTTCGGCAATCTGCAGGAAAAGAGGCCGCGCCTCGCTCAACACACCCTGTTGCACGTACAAATCTGCGAGGCGTTCCAGAGGATCCAGCTCGTTCGGCGCCAGTTTCGCGATCTTCTTATAAATCGCGATGGCCTTGCTGTTGAATCCGTCGCTTAGATACACTTGCGCCAGCCGCTCGAAGTATTCCGTCGCCTGATGCATGTCGCTCTGGCGAACGAACAAATCGCCCAGCGTCATCAGGGTGACCTGATCCTTCGCGTCCTGCCGCAGAATTTGTTGATATTCGCGGATAGCGTCGGGGACGCGGCCCTGGTTCAGGGACTTCAGCGCCGATTCCAACGCTTTGCTTTTGTTAAACGCCATCGGTTCTCATTCACGCTCTCGAGCGCGCCCCCCAGCAGCGAAGACAGGGCTTGTCAGGCGGGGATAGCCCTTCGCCCCCCGGCGAACTCGTGGATAAACGGAAACTCAGCTACGGTAGCACACGCGAAAAACAAGGGTCAACGAACCCTCGGGGGCACTGTTCGGTAGAGGATAACAGCAGCCGGGACGGCTTTTCCGGGTTCGGGGCCCCTACGCGCCGGTTGCTTCAGGATTGCAACGGTACGTTAAGGCTCGTAACCCGCCACAACTGTCACCAGAGGCAGAACTTCCTGCGTCGCGCCCGATCCCCAGCACTTCGCCTCCCGCACTGGCGCGAACGAAAACCGGTGCAGCGGCGTCGGCCCGTGAACGCGCAGCGCCTCCAGATGATCCGGCGTGCCGTACCCCTTGTTGCTCGCGAGCCCGTACTGCGGGTACAGCTTGTCCCAATCCTCCATCAAATGGTCGCGCTCGACCTTCGCGAGAATCGACGCCGCCGCGATTGACACCGACCGCGCGTCCCCATGGATCAGCGATTGCTGTTCGCAGCAAACATCGAGAACCATCGCGTCGATCAACAAATAATCCGGTGGAATGGCCAGCCCTTCGAACGCCGCGGTCATGGCCTGCCGGCTCGCCTGATAAATGTTCCACGCATCGATCCGCGAGCTATCCACTTCCGCGACGGCCCATGCCAGCGCGTGCAGCCGGATGCGCGGCGCAAGTTCTCGCCGCCGTTCGGGAGTGAGTTTCTTGGAATCGTCGAGTCCAACGATCCGCCGCCGCGGATTCAGGATGACGGCAGCAGCGACAACTGGACCGAAGAGGGAGCCGCGGCCTGCTTCGTCGAGTCCTGCTATACGTTGCCAGCCGCGTTGACGCGCGAGCCGTTCGTACCTCGAGCAGCAGAGCCTGGTCATCGGTCGCAGATTCTATCACACGCGCAAATTTTTCGTTTTTTCGGGACGACTCCGCGCGCCACCGTTTCTCATCATCTCAAAATTCTGAGCGAAGCCGGCCTGATTGCTTGCCGCCGTGAAGGCCAGTTCGTCTATAGCCGCGCCGCCCCCGAAACCATCGCCGCCTATACGCAGGCGCTCGCGAAAATCGCCCGCGGCAAAAAGCCAGCACACCGTCGCTGACCCGCGTGACCCACTCGGTAGGAATTCGTGGAAAGACGAAATATCGCAGCCGTAAGCCCTGATTAATTACTTGACCTGAACTGAATCCACACGAGAATGCATCCATAGCCCCCATGAGACCGCCATGCGACGAAGCCGTCATCCGTTCAGCGCGTGCCGATGTTCCGTGCGCGCCGCAAATCGCGCCTTGGATCCTCGCCGCCACAATTCTCGGTTCCAGCATGGCCTTCATCGACTCGACTGTCGTCAATGTCGCTCTGCCCGCCCTTCAAGCAAGCCTCCACGCAAACGTCGTCGGTGTGCAATGGGTCGTCGAGTCTTACGGATTGTTCCTGGGAGCTTTGATTCTCGTCGGCGGCTCTCTCGGCGACTTATTTGGCCGCCGATTGATGTTCCTGATCGGCGTAGGGATTTTCGCCGCCGCTTCCGTCGCCTGTGGTTTTGCCTCGAGCATTCAGCAACTCGTGATCGCGCGAAGTATCCAAGGTATAGGAGCTGCCTTTCTCGTGCCCGGCAGCCTGTCGATCATCAGCGCATCCTTCGACGAGAAAACCCGCGGCCAGGCGATCGGTACCTGGTCCGGCTTCACCGCGATCACAACAGCAGCGGGCCCGGTTCTCGGCGGTTGGCTGATTCAGCATGCCTCCTGGCGCTGGGTATTTTTCATAAACGTTCCGCTCGCGGCAGCCGTGATCGCAATTTCGCTATGGCGCGTTCCCGAAAGCCGTAACGCGACTGCCGGGCGCGTGGATTCGCTCGGAGCTCTGGTCGCGACTCTTGGATTAGGCGGCGTAGTCTACGGGTTCATCGAGTCCACGAGCCTCGGTTGGGACCAACCTCTCGTCTTCGGGAGTCTGATCGTCGGTCTCGCCTGTCTGATTGCTTTCGCGTTCATTGAGGCTCGGGCAAATTCACCCATGGTTCCGCTGGCACTCTTTAATTCGCGTAGTTTCAGCGGCGCGAACCTCCTCACTCTATTTCTCTACGCCGCTCTTGGAATTTTCTTTTTCCTGTTCCCCATGAACCTCATACAGGTGCAGGGATACTCGCCAACTGCGACCGGCACCGCCGCGCTCCCGCTGATTCTGCTCGTGTTCTTTCTTTCGCGCTGGTCCGGCGGACTGGTCACGCGTTACGGCCCGCGGGCCCCGCTGGTCATCGGGCCGCTGATTGCGGCGGCAGGCTTCGTTCTCTTCGCCGTACCTGGTGTGCAAGCTGGTTATTGGAAAGCTTTCTTCCCTGCGTTCGTCGTTCTCGGTTTTGGAATGGCGATTAGCGTGGCTCCTCTCACCACCGTAGTTATGGATTCTGTAGATCAGGACCGCGCCGGCGCCGCCTCGGGCATCAACAACGCCGTCGCTCGTGTTGCGGGCGTGCTGGCCGTGGCAATCTTCGGGATCGTAATGGTGAAATTATTCAGTTCGAGCTTGAATCGCAGCCTCGCAGCCGGAGCGCTTCCGCCCGGACATTCTCCATTACGTTCGGTCGAACGAGATCCAGCTCGCCGGCCTCGGTCCGCCCTCCGGCCTCGACGCGGATACGACGGCGCTGATCCGCGTTTCCATTTCCCACGCGTTTGTCTTTGGATTCCGAACCGTAATGTTGATCTGCGCGGCTCTGTCTGTGGCCAGCGCTGCGGTCGCCTCGTTCCTGATTCCCGCCAAAACCGTCTAGCTCGCGCTCCTTTGCGCACACTACCCCGCCGCCGCAAAGAAATCAGCGGCACAACCTCCTCCGACTACCCCTTTGACCTGATATTGATGCACTGTCCGAGGACCCCCGACATCCGGATCCCGCACCGAACAGGACGGTCGATATTCAATCGTTAACACTCACGATGCATCCGAACAGCTCGCCCCGGCAAACAAGCAAATCAACAATAGAATGGGGCTTATGCAGGCTTCCGAGTCGATAGCGTTCATATGGTTTCCAATACCAGACGGCGTGGTTGGACCCATTATTCTCCTTGCCGCGATTATTTTCATTGCGGTCCTCTGGTACGTCCGCGAACGTCGCAACGACACTCTCGAAAACCTTGTAATGCAGACCGAATTTGGTCCGCCTGAGTCCTTCCGCGGAACCTTGGCTGTCGAGGAGTACCAATCCGGCCGTTTCCTGCGACTCTCCGCAAGCACCGCATCCTCTCGCAGGCTTCAATTTTGGTATCGGTGGGTGGTTGGAATGGGGAGGCAACCGGTATTTGACGAGGTAATCATTGACGGCCCGCGGGGTTCGGTCGACTTGCGGAGGAAAAACGAACACAAGACCGCATCGTTCTCGGAATTCTCCGCTATACAGATGCGAGAGGTTGCGCGAGGGCGCGATGGAGGCACCCTCTGGCACATTGAGTTGGTTCCGTCGAACGGCAGACCACTCCCATTCGTGACATCAGAGAGAGGTGATCGAAAAGCGATGTTTGACCAGACAGCGTCGCTCGCAAAAGCGTTTTCGGGGATCATGACGGTTCCAGTGCACGTAGTCGTAGCCGGCAACATTTGGACTCCTGGGTGGCCACCAAAAAATTCCACCGTTACCCCCTGACCGCACGGTCAAGATAAAGAAGAGCCCAGGCCCGACTATCGGAAACTCACATACTTCGCCCGAGCCAAAAGTAAAAAGGGCCGGGAGTTTTCCCGGCCCTTCACAGACAATTCTCTATCAGCTTCCAATCTTCTTAACTGGCGGCCGCTGCCTTGGGGAGCGTCAACACACCGATCTGCTGGAACAGGCTGACATTGTGCGAGTAGAGCCTGCCCCGAATCGCCTTCCCGTTCCGAATTTCAATAATATTGCAGCCCGACACGGTAATGCTCTTGTTCGTAGGCGCAATTCCCGCGAAGCTGCCTTTATGGGTGCCCGTCGCACGCGTGCGCACGATCACAAAATCCCCGCTCGCAAGAATCTGCTCGGTCTCGAGACGCAGATCGGGAAAGGCGCCGAGGAGCATTGTCAAATTCTGTCGAACCCCTTCGCGTCCGCGTATCGGACCTGGCGCAGTTTCCGAATGTCCCACGTAGGAATCGTCGATTCGACTCACGTATCCGTCGATATCGTGTGCGTTCAGCGCGGCGATCTGTTGTTTCGCGTACTCGATATTTTCTTGCTCAGCCATCGAAGGCCTCCTCTTCCCGAATATCATGCGGCCTGAGCGTACACGCAGGGCAGTCTGACCGCAAGGTTGTCACCCGGAGCGCCACCGATGCCGAATTGATCGGACGCACGAGCCAAAAAACAAAAAGGGCCGGGAATTTCCCGGCCCTTCACAAGATTTTCGAATCCCGCATTCTTCCGTGCGGCAAGCTGACGCGCCCGCCGCGAAAAACTACTCGGCCTTCGCCGCCACCGCCACTTCCACCCGCTCGACGCGCTTGATTCGCGCGGCCTTGCCCTTGCGTCCGCGCAGATAATTCAGCTTCGCACGCCGCACTCGGCCCTGCTGCACTACTTCGATCGACCCGATCATCGGCGAGTGCAGCGGAAAAATGCGCTCCACTCCGATCCCGAAGCTGACGCGCCGCACCGTGAAACTCGCTCCCACCAGCTCGCCGCGTTTCTGCATCACCACGCCTTCGAATGACTGGATCCGCTCTTTTTCTTTTTCTCCGTCCGCTTCCTTCAATTTCACATTCACCCGGATCGTATCGCCCGGACGAAAATGCGGAAGGTCTTTGCGCAACTGCTCTGCCTGCGTCTTGGCAACAATCGGATGCATGGCTCTATTTCCTTGCAGACCCGCTCAGGTGGGGCCAGCTCTCTCTAGGTAAACTCCAACTATACGGCATTTTCCCTGCATTTTCCATCGAATCTACACGTCTTTCGGTTGTACCCGGAAATTCGCCGCGCAGGTTCAGCGATCAGAACCAGACTTTTCGCCGGTATTCGCGATACGCGTCGCCGAACTTCGCTTCCAGCGCCGCGGCTTCCCGCCGCGCCCGCACAATCTGCATCGGGATGATGGCGACAAACAACAAGAGAAAGATCGGCCGCTCAAAGAACAAGCAGATGCCTACAATGAAAACGCTCCCGAAGACGTAGATCGGATTACGAATGCGCGCATAGAGGCCGTGCGTCACGAGGGCCCTCGCTTCCGCCCGAACAGAAAACGAGGTGCCGAGCTGATTTCGCGCCACAGCCCAGAGCAGAACCGCGGGAGCGATGAGGCACGCGCCGGCGACGCGCATCACCGGCCATGGATCATTCCGCACGTACCAGAACATATATCCGGCGCCGCACACGACGAGCGTCGTAATAATCCACTGGCCGCCGGCGCCTTTCATATGTTCACCATAGTTCGTCCTCTTGCACGGGCGCGAGGCCGAGAAGTTCCGGGCGATTGCGCAGCGTTTTTTCGAGCGCCTGACGGCGGCGCCATCGGCGAATTTCTTCGTGATTTCCGCTCATCAAAATCTCGGGCACGTTCCAGCCTCGAAACGATTGCGGGCGCGTGTAATGCGGATAGTCGAGAATTCCACGGCTGTTCGGATGCGATTCGCGAGCCTGGCTCGGCGCCTCGTTCGCAGAAATCTGCTGCGTCGTTGCCGCACTGTCTCGTGTGACGCCGCCGCGCTGCGCCTCTTCTGATTCCGCATCCGGCGCGCTGAAGGATTCATTCACCGTCGAATCTTCATTGCCCAGCGCGCCCGGAAGCAGCCGCGTTACCGCATCGAGAATCATCGCGGCGCCGAGTTCACCGCCGGACAAAACAAAATCGCCGATCGAAATTTCATCGGTCGCAAGATGCTCGGCCACGCGTTCATCCACGCCTTCGTAGCGGCCGCAGATCAGCACGATTCGATTGCATTTCGCGAATCGCCGCGCGGCATCCTGCCGAAAAAGTTTTCCCGCCGCGGACAGCAGCACGATGGCCATATCCGCTGGCCTTTCCTCTTCCGTCCCCGCGATCGACTCGACCGCTTCAAACAACGGTTCCGGCTTCAACACCATCCCTTCGCCGCCGCCGAACGGGCGATCGTCCACGGTGCGATGGCGGTCGTGCGCGAAGTCGCGCAGATCGCGCACCGCGATTTCGATCAGTCCCGCTTCGCGCGCGCGCCGCACGATTCCGTAATCGAGCGGCCCGGCAAAAAATTGCGGAAAAATTGTAATGATGTCGAAGCGCATTGGCGAGCAGTGTAACGCAGATTGCGCGGATTGGCCGCGCTCCACACTCAGGAATTCAAATCCAGCAAGCCTTCGGGAGGAATGATTTCGATGCGGCGGTTCGCGAAATCAATTTTCGAGCAAATTTCCTGCGCGAGAGGAATCAACAATTCGCCGCGCGGCGAATCCACCACCAGCAACGGCGTTCCCCGCGTGTTCTCGCCGGTCGCTTGCACATCGCTGACCACGCCGACGCGCTCCGCTTTTTCCGTCCACACTTCGCAGCCGATCAGATCGGTGACGAAGTAGCTTCCTTCCGGCAACGAAACGCGATCGCTCATCGGCACTTGCACTTGCAGTCCGACGAATCGCTCGGCGTCGTTGATGGAATCACATCCTTCGAAGTGAAAAACGGCCTGGCCGCCGTGGCTGACGCTGAGCCAGCAGCCGCGAATCGCAATTTTGCGCGGCGCTGATTTTTCGTCCCACAAAAATGCCGACTTCAATTTCTTTAATCGTTCAGGAAAATCGGTGAGGATTTCAGCGGCCACTTCGCCCCGCCGGCCCTGCGGCCGGACGATGCGTGCCAGGGTCACGTAGCTCGGATTGGGTGCAGACACTACTCGAGGATTTCCAGCGTGTACCGCTTCTTCAATTTCATTCCCGCCGCACCCAAAATTGTGCGGATGGATTTCGCCGTGCGGCCCTGGCGCCCGATGACTTTCCCAAGATCTTCCGGATGAACTTTCAACTCCAGGACGGTCACCTGTTCACCATCAATCGCTTTTACGCTGACTTGGTCAGAATGATCGACAAGAGCTTTCGCAATCGCCTCGACGAGTTCCCTCATTGCGTCCCTCCACAGGTCGTCAGGCGGAGCGCTGAGAATTCGCTCCCGCTTGAGTATGAAAACACGAGTCCCTGTGGGTAGGACGCCTCAGGCAATCTTTTGGTTTCGCAAAAAACTTCGGACCGTATCGCTGGGCTGCGCGCCGCATCCGAGCCAGTACTTGATGCGTTCGACCTCAAGCTTGACTTCGGCGGGCGATTTTAGCGGATCGTATGTTCCGACAATTTCGACGAACCGGCCGTTGCGCGGACGGGTTTTTTCCGTCACCACGATGCGATAGAACGGCCGTTTCTTTTTCCCAAAGCGGGCAAGACGAATCATTACCACTTCAAATTCCTCCTCTTCCGAATCCAATGATTATAGCGAACCTAGCGCTATTCCTCTAGCTCGATTTAAGGCCGCCTCGGCCCGTTCGCGCTACCGGCGGAGCAAGCCATTAAGTCCCCTGTTGCGTCGCGCTAGGACGGAAGTTCGGGGCTTTTCTTGATGTTGGCGAATTTTCCGATGCCGCGCATTTTTCCTTTCGCGATACTCCCGTACTGCTTGAGCACGCGCAGCATGTCGGCGTACTGCTTGAGAACCTGATTGACATCCTGGACGGAGGTGCCGCTGCCGCGGGCGATGCGCTTGCGGCGCTTGCCGTCGATGAGATTGTGATCGTCGCGTTCGGCGGAAGTCATCGAGTTGACGACGGCTTCGATGCGCTTGAACTGGCTGTCGTCGATATCGACATTCTTCGGCAATTTTGCGAACGGGCCGATCTTCGGCAGCATGCCGATGATCGATTCAAGCGAACCCATCTTGCGGACCTGGCGAATTTGATCGCGAAAATCCTCGAGAGTGAAATCGTTGTCGCGAAGCTTGCGTTCGAGTTCGCGCGCCTTCTTTTCGTCGATTGTTTTCTCGGCTTTTTCGATGAGCGTGAGGACGTCGCCCATGCCGAGGATGCGCGAGACGATGCGGTCGGGATGAAACGCTTCGAGCGCATCGTATTTTTCGCCGACGCCTGTGAATTTCACAGGCGCGCCCGTCACTTTGCGAATGGAAAGCGCGGCGCCGCCGCGGGCATCGCCGTCGAGCTTCGTCAGAATTACGCCGGTGATGCCGAGGCGCTTGTGAAATTCTCCGGCCGAGCGAACAGCGTCCTGGCCAAGCATAGCGTCAGCGACGAAGAGCATCTCGGATGGCGTGAGATCGTGCTTGAGCTGCGAGAGTTCATTCATCAATTCGTCGTCGATGTGCAGGCGGCCCGCGGTGTCGACGAGAATTACATCGCACGCGGACATTTTCGCTTCGCGCATTGCGCCGCGAACAATTTCGAGCGGCTTGTCGGTGCCCGTGCCGGGCCAGCAGGGAGTGCCGGTGGCTTTCGCGACTTGCGCGAGTTGCTCGCGCGCGGCGGGGCGATAGACGTCGGTGGAAACGACGAGCGGCCGGTGACCGTGTTCGCCGAGCCATTTGCCGAGTTTGCCGGTGGTCGTCGTTTTGCCGGAGCCTTGCAGGCCGACAATCATCCAGACGGAAGGCGGGCGGGAAGCGAAAAGCATTTTTGCTTCGTGGCCGAGAAGATCGCTGAGTTCGTCGCGAACAATTTTCACGACTTGCTGATCGGGCGAAAGTTGCAGAAGAACTTCGGAGCCGAGGGCGCGCGCACGAATGTGCGTAATCATTTCGTCGACGACGCCGACGTTGACGTCGCCTTCGAGGAGCGCTTCGCGAATTTGTGCGAGCGCTGCGTCGAGGTGCTCTTCGGTGAGCTTGCCCTGGCCGCGCAGATTCTTGAAGGCGCGCTGGAGTTTTTCTGTGAGAGTTTCAAACATGGGCGAAGGTCCCGGTTCGATCCGTATTGGACGAGGTAGCGATTTTGTTCCGGTTAGAAATGAGCTCGACCGTTTGTTTTGTGTGAGGTAGGGCGATTTCTAATCGTTGGGGAGTCCCGATTAGAATTTTAGCGCGAGACGAAGCGGGGCCGAAGCGGGTTTCGATGGTTTCCGCGGGGCGGTTTCCATGTAAGTGATTGCAGAGGCTTCGTTTAGTTCGTTCGAGGCGCGCGCGAGGGGCGGCCTGGCGCTGCGTCGCGTCGCTGGCGCTGGTTCGGTCGAGTTTGTCGGTCGTATTCATCGCTCATTTATGGATAGCATGGCGCCTCGAGAGATACAAGGTTGAGTGTGCTGTGGATTTTCTGCGGCGTGGCGAGAGGGGCGGACCAAAATTCCAAGCTGCGCGACGGAGTCAAGTCAGACGAGGCACGCGACCAAGTCGGCTGTCTTAAAGGGTGCCTCGATTTTTGTGGCGAGCAAGAGGCACTCGTTCGGCGGCAAGGCTGGGTTGTGGACGCGGCGAGGAAATTGGTCGTAGGTCCGGCCATCCAGTTTTCTGCCCGCTGCCGCCTTGCGCACTCCGCCCCACTGTTTGAAAAAGAAAGGGACGTCCGCGAGCCGGCACTGATCCTTTATGGATACCACCCATTCTTTCTTCATGGGTCTGGCGCCTGGACCGCTTTCGCCACCCACGATCACCCAATTGATTCCGGCCAGATTCAGTTGTCCTACGCCCTCCAACAGCGGCTCAACAGAAAGAAAGCGGACTTCGGCACGAGCATTTTGCAGATCTTCGATTCGCGGTATGCCGTATTTTCGATCTTCGACACTCACTCCCCACCAAATATGAGGCTCGCTCGCGGCAAAGCTCAGATTCGAATTCAGGAGCGTTCGGAGGCGTTCGGAGCGTTTCGTGAGAACTTGATATGTGTGCCATTTCGCCGCGACCATGACTCTGGCGACTGCCTCGATGTAAGCCTCCGGCACGGCTTCGTGGAAGAGGTCGCTCATAGAATTGACGAAAATCATTTTGGGAGTCCGCCAGCGCAACGGCTCCGCAAGCTTTTCCGGCACTAAGCGTAGGTCAAAGCCCTGTTCGTATGGATGGCCCTTGACGCCCCGAAATCGCTCCGCGAATGTTTCGGCGTAGCAATGCTTGCAGCCGGGGCTGATCTTGGTGCAACCCCTGACTGGGTTCCAGGTTGCGTCTGTCCATTCGATGGATGAGTCGGCGCTCATAGATTCCTCCTGGCGATCATTTAAAACGGATGCGGTCCTCACCGCGAATGCCGGTGTGCCTGGAGGTGATTCTGTGAACCGCTGCCTGGTTGCCCTCCAGTCGCTTTATCGCTTCCCGATAATGTTTCTCTACAAATGGTAAGGTCCAGGTCTGCTCACGTAGCTCATCGAATCCCACCTCTTTGCCTTTGAATTCGCGCAGCAGGATGCTTTCCAGCTCTTCCACCGTCGGGGTGCTTGAAATGAGCACGCTTTGGGGCTCGCCGGAAAAAACATAGGTTCCTTCTTCATCCCCGAGCGGCCACATAACCTCTTTCATTAACAGTACCGCCTTGACATGATTGCTCACGTGAAGAAGGTAATACTTCGTACGGTCACCGCCTCGGGCATCTTCGACGTCGTAGCGTACTTTGAACGGTAGGATATACCTGCATCGGAGGCGAGACTTGAAATATTGAAGGAAAGACTTCTCTCTTTCAATGCCGTGCATGCCCATAAATGGCTGCTTGCGCCAGTCGTTACCGCCGAATAACTCGTCCAGGTGTGATTGCATCAGCGGGTTGGATAGGTCCATGTTTAAGCGAAACCACATCACGTTAATGAGCGCTTCGGTGCGCTCGCGTTGAAGAATTTTATTGATCATCGGAAGTGGCAAGGGATGTCCGTACGGGTCGATCAGAAAAAAGGATGGGTCGTGTGTGTCGAGATTCTCGAGTAGGTTCGAAATATACGATCTGGAATCGACGCAGCTAACGTTGACGCTTAGGCCTTCGGGATAGGGTTGCAGATTTTTGAGGCTCGCTTCGAGCCGTTCGACTTGTTTTGGGTCGTCTTCGATCAAGAACATAGTCAGATTTTGGCCGCGCCTGCTGTTCAAAAACTCGATTGCTTCTTTGACCGCAATTACCGGAGATCCTGCCACCGGCCTCCCTTCATGTTCATACTCGCCGGGACCGGCGAAGCAATCAAAATACCCAAGTCGTTTATGCCTGGACCCGAGGATAGCCGCCCACGGGGGAAAATATTTCTGGAGGATTAAGTGCTTTATCCGCGAAACGCGTTTTAAATGTTGCAGGTCCTCGACGTGGGGTGTCTGAGCTTTGCCTTCTTCGTTCACGGTTTGATTTTGCCTGCCCGACGGTCGCCCAAGTCGAAGATAATACGCGTGCGACTAACTGTAGGCTGCGAGGCGTCGGAGCGCGAGTGGCGTCGTTGGGCCGCGATTATTCGCTCGAGGCCGTTTTAGTTTTAAGCTCCTGAACCATTCCCTTATATTTGAATTTGATTGTGTCCTGACCCTTGTAGAGCATTATTGCATCTCCAACTTTCGCGTCGGGAAATAACTTTCTTGAGAATGAGGCGTCATGAATAGAAAGTTGTGCCCATCCGTTCTCGGGATGGGCATTGGAGTCTTTGGGTGCGATCGGTTCAAGGCCGAAGCTGTCAGGGCTGAGCTTGCAATTTCCTGACGCATCCGCCCAGTATGGAGGGGCGTCATAGTCTTTCGGATTCTTGCCGTCGCAGTCGGTCCAGTGTAACGATTTGCCCGTCTTTGTCGCGTGGCCGATTGCTAGTGCCGTCTTGTCCCGGAATAGGGTATCGCCGTTCGCCACTACCGCCGTCGCCAAGAGCGCCGAGATCAAAATCGTGGTGTTCAGGAAATCGCGTTTACCCATCTTGGGGCCACCTCCCTATTGGTACTCGGTCACATAGACCTCTTTGAGGTCTTCTGCTCTGTAGATTGACAGCTGCAGGTTCCCGGTGGGGGCACACGGATTGACCGCGACGCCGTGAATGAAATATGTGCCATTTCGGAGCAACAAAAGCCTTCCGTGATATGTGGCCCCGTCTCCGTCCGCGCAGTCTTGAGTCTCCGTTCCCTTCGATCCGGCCGGTCGCCCTGAATCACGTATCTGGAAGAGGATTGTGGGCAGGGTTGAGTCGTCAGTCTTGTCGAGGCGTGCACGGTCTTCACCCGCCTTGAATGCGACGAAGAAGATCGAGAGAAGCAACGCAATCAGGATGATGACCCGGAAACGGGCCACGGCGAATTTTGGGGCAGCGCTGGTTGCGAGCGGGGCGCGTCGTTCTGATTCGACGGAAACCACGACGACAGCGGCGTAAAGGAACCAGAGAACGACAGGACCGCAGACCAACCAAGTGAAGGAAAAGTGCGGGACCGGGAAGAGAATTGTAAACCCGCGTACAAGGGTGTCATACAGTCCGATGTCCAGAGACTTTGGGTCCATTCCGAAGAACCTATAGTACGAATCCAAGGATGCCCACCCAGAAATAAACAGATAAATGCCATAGAGTGGCAACCACTTAATCATCGAGGACAGTGAGCCCTCGTGGTCATTCGCGCCCGGTCCGCTAGGTACAGTCGCCATAAAGTCTGAGGCGGTTGATCGCAGAGTTCTATGAACTCGAACCGATGCTAAGGAATGTTGTAAGTTGTTGTCAAGAATAATACAGCACTAAGTGTTTACTATTGTGCTTAAGTTGATACACCTTGTCTTCGTTGAACTTGGGTTCTTCCAGACCGGATACCAGCGCCGGAATGTTACTGCGGTCCCGATTCAGGACCGGGGCGCGAAAGGCGCGCCCACCCTACCCAACCCTGCGTCGGGGTAAGCCGGGCAAGCGGCCATCGGGAGAGAGGTGGGCTAGGCCGACGCATATTGGTGTTACGGGATGGCGTCCAGGTGCGCGGCACGCTCGGATGCGGCGGCGCAGAATCTAAAATTGGAGATTTCAGACTTTGGGGGAAGGGCGAAACCGAAAAGGGGATAAATGCAGATTCCTCTTCCGCCGCGGCGGATTCGGAATGACGTCCAGGGGTGCTGGAGGCGACTGGAAACGCCGAGTGGCTAGGCGCGTTTCAGGAGTTGTTCGATCTCGACGGGTAGGGCGCCTGGGCCCTTCAGGTAGGCGGCGCGGGCGCCCCAGGGGCGATCTTGCGGCGGCTCGAGCGTCTCCGCGCCGCGGGTGGTGACCATGCGATAGTCTGCGTCGCAATCGTCACTATCGAAGCCGAGTGTGAGCGCGCTATCCGCAGGCGCGGCGTCCAGAATCACGCCAAACTCGCCAAAGCTCAGCCAGGCCATCTGCTCGTTGTGAAACACGGGGGCGATCTGCAAGACCTGTTCGAACCAGCGGGCCGCGGCCGGCAAGTCGCGCACGCGGCAATGCACATGTGACACTTTCATCGAGCCTCCTCCGAAACGGGAGAATCATGGGGAGCTTAGCACCGCGGTCGCCATTTGAACTTGCCCGGGCTGGCGATTTTTTTGCGGCGATGAAAATGAGGGCGGCGAGTGATATACGTAGGGCGCGCTGAGACGCGAGAGGAAGGGAAACGCAAAACCCGCACCCTCGCTGCGCGCGGGATGCGGCACCCGGACATGCAAGGCGTGCGGAGGAGAAGATGCTGGAAACGGGAAAGATGGCGGGGTTTTTGCTCACGAAGGATTACGAGAAGGCGCGAGAATTTTATGCGGGCAAGCTCGGGTTTGAATTCGTGAACCTGGATCAATATGCGCTGGTGGTGAGAGTGGGCGGGCATGCGACAGGGTTTCGCTCACGATCCACGACGTTGCCTTTCGAGACCGAATCTTCGCCTGATCGAAGCGACATCTTCCGGCTCGATCTCGGGGTCATCGGCTTCCGATCTGAAGAGAATCTAGTGGTAGATTTTTGGGATGGGGAATACGGATTGGCCGGACCGTCCTAAGACAGAATACTCGTTCGTCTCTGTTTTGAAGCGCCCGATGATGCAGATTTCCGCCCGCTTGAAGTCTTCCTCGGCGAGAAGTTCGCTAAGCCGCACGATGGGCGAGGATACCCACTTCGCTGCTTTCTAACGGAACGACCTGAACGGCTTCTGGAATGCGAATGTGAATCGTGTTCGGTTGCATCTCGATGGGCTCACCGTCAATAAACTGCCTCCAATAGGAGCTGGGAGCTTTCGTCGCCAAATTCTCAAGGCGCCCCGTCGCAAGCGCGAGTTCGATGTGAGCTTTGACGAGGTCATCGAGCTTTCGGACGGCTATCCTCTGAGATTCACCCGTAGAGACGACGTCGAGGTCCAGGCAGTGCGCTACTTGCTTGCCATCCTTCTCTGAGAGGAGATAATGCACCACTCTCAACCAAGGGAGGGTCGGCAAAACGTCTTTTAAGGTCGTTCCTTCCATACTGTTAATCCCCGAAGGCCGTGTTTGGGTACGCGAAGCACGTCAGAACGTATTACAAGTGCATATTAGCACACGTCGGCATGGCCTGGTCGTCCTTCGCCCGCGCACCCCTAGCTGGAGGTTCCCACAATTCCATGCGCAATTTCGGCCTGATTTCTCGACACGACCACCGTGGAGGCCTTATCTACGATGATTTGCCCGCGAGGATGGAGTGGCGGGCGGCGGTGAAAAAGAGAGCGGCGAGTGATATACGTGTGGCGCGAAGAGGCGGGCGGGAAGAGGACCGGGAGGAGAAGATGCTGGAAACGGGGAAGATGACGGGGTTTTTGTTGACGAAGGATTATGAGAAGGCGCGGGAATTTTATGTGGGGAAGCTCGGGTTTGAATTCGTGAGCCTGGATCAATATGCGCTGGTGGTGAGAGTGGGCGGGCACGCGGTTCGGATTGTGAAGATGCCGAATTTTACGCCGCTGCAGAGCACTGTGCTGGGCTGGGAAGTGGGAGATATCGAGGCGGTGGTCGCGTGGCTGGCGCGGCGAGGCGTGGCGACGGAAAAATATCCGTTCGTGCAGGATCGCGAGCGCGGGATCTGGACGGCGCCCGGGGGCGACCGGGTGGCGTGGTTTAAGGATCCGGATGGGAATGTGTTGTCGGTGAGCCAGCATCGAGGGTAGGGAGAGCGCGCTCACGTTGCGGGGTACGGCGAAGACGCATAGAATGCGTGGCCATACCGCGAACGAACGCATGGCCGACCGCAAGCGGACGAAGGTAAGCGCGATCGACTGGGGAGAAAAGACGATGAAGAAAGCGGCGATGGTGGTGTGCGCGATTTTGTGTTTGCAGGTGGCGGCGTTCGGGCAGAGTCTTTCGCCGGAGGATCGCGCGGCGGGCGTGAAGTATCTCGAGCAGACGCGCGACGGCGTGATTGCGGCGACGCAGGGGCTGTCCGAGGCGCAGTGGAAATTCAAGGCGGGGCCGGATCGCTGGTCGGTGGCCGAAGTCATGGAGCATATCGCGCTGGCGGAGGATTTCATTTTCGGCGCGGTGAGCGAGCAAGTGATGAAAGCGCCGGCGGGCGCGCCCGATCGCGATTACAAGAAGATTGATGCGATGGTGATCGCGATGGTGCCGGACCGGTCGCACAAAGCGCAGGCGCCGCCGCCGCTGGTGCCGACGGGAAAGTGGACGCCGGCGGAATCGCTCGATCATTTTCTGAAGAGCCGCGCGCGGACGATCGAATATATGAAGACGACGGAGGGGCTGCGCGATCACGTGACGGCGGATAATCCGCTCGGGCAGCCGATGGACGCGTATGAATATCTGCTGTTCATCAGCGCGCACAGCGAGCGGCATACGAAGCAGATGCTCGAAGTGAAGGCCGATCCGAATTTTCCGAAGAAATAAGGCCTAAGAAATAGGGCTGAAGAGACGGGCGGCGAGAGCTGAGCGTGCGCGCGGGAGCGCGAATTCATTAGCGGGCGGCGCGGCGCGATTTCTCGAGCAAGAGAATATTGTGGCCCTCGGGATCGTGAAGGACGGCCCACGCGGATTCGGACTGGACGATGCGATCCTTGCCGATCGCTGCGATGGCGGCTTGGAGATCGGGAACTTCGAAAAAGAGAACGGCTTTGTCGCGGGATGGATAGGACTCGACGCCCTTTTTTTCGAGGCAGACGAAGCCCGCGCCGCTCGAGAACTTTGCGTAATGGCCGCCTTCCTCGTCCGCTACGGCGAGGCCTAATGTTTTCGAGTAGAAATTTGTCGCCGCGCTGAGATTGTCGAAATACAGTTCCACGCCGATGAAGCGCGGTTGCGTGCCAGCCATGGTGTCCTCCCGCCGAATTGCAGCTGTCCCGGTATCTTAGTCAGGCGCGCGTCGAGTGGCAACGGCGTGAAATTGGCGTACCATGTGCGCTTCCGCTCGGGGGAGCGCGGCAGGGGTGAACTTCGTGAATTCCAAAAATAAATCGACAAGCGATTCGAAAATTGCGCGCGCGGAAATTCCGGGAAGACGTGAATTTCTGCGGACGGGCGTGGCGGGAAGTGCGGCGGCGGCGCTGGGATTGGCGCTGCCGTCTACGATGGCAGGGCGCGAACTGACACGGGCGGCATCACCCGACGCGGCGATGCCGCGGGCGTTTGAGCTCGACGAAATCACCATCGGCGAGTTGCAGGATGGGATGAAGTCGGGGAAGTTCACGGCGAGGTCGCTCGTCGCGAAATATCTGGCGCGGATCGAAGAGATCGACAAGCGCGGCCCGGCAATCAACAGCATCATCGAAATAAATCCCGACGCGGCGGCGATTGCGGAGGCGCTCGACACGGAGCGGAAAGAAAAAGGGGCGCGCGGGCCGCTGCACGGGATTCCCGTGCTTATCAAGGACAACATCGGCACGGCCGACCGGATGATGACGACGGCGGGATCGCTCGCGATGATCGGAGCGAAGCCGGCGAAGGATGCGTTTGTCGTGCAGAGGCTGCGCGAGAGTGGCGCGGTGATTTTGGGCAAAACGAATTTGAGCGAATGGGCGAACATCCGGTCAAATCACTCGACGAGTGGATGGAGCGGGCGCGGCGGGCTGACGAAAAATCCGTACGCGCTGGACCGCAATGCGTGCGGGTCGAGTTCGGGGTCGGGCGCGGGCGTGTCCGCGAATCTCGGCGCCGCGGCAATCGGGACGGAGACGGATGGATCGATTGTGTGCCCGTCATCGGCGAATGGAATTGCGGGGATCAAGCCGACGGTTGGGCTGGTCAGCAGGAGCGGCGTCATTCCGATTTCGCATAGCCAGGATGGAGCAGGGCCGATGTGCCGGACTGTGCGCGACGCGGCGATTTTGCTCGGCGCGCTGACGGGCTCGGACGCGGAGGATAGCGCGACGACGAGCGAGGGAAAATCGTACACCGATTACACGCGATTCTTGGATGCGAAAGGCTTGCGCGGGGCGCGGATTGGCGTGGTGAGGAAGTATTTTGGGATTAGCGATGGCGTCGACGCGGTGATGGCCGCGGCGCTCGATGCCATGAAGCACGAGGGCGCGACGCTGGTCGATGTGGCGGAGATTTCTTCGCTCGCCAAGCTGGGCGACGGCGAAACGATTGTGCTGCTGTACGAACTCAAGGCCGACCTCAATGCGTATCTCGCGCGGCTCGGGCCCGGTGCGCCGGTGCATTCGCTGGCGGAGGTTATCGAGTTCAACGAAAAACATCGCGACAAAGAGATGCCGTACTTCGGGCAGGACCAATTTTTGAAGGCGGAGGCCAAGGGGCCGTTGACCAGCGCGGAATATCTCGAGGCGCTCGCGAAAAATCACCGGCTGGCGCGCGCGGAAGGGATTGATGCGGTGATGGGCGAGGGGCGGCTCGATGCGCTCGTGGCGCCGACGGGCGGACCGGCGTGGCTCACGGATCTCGTGGATGGCGATCATTTTGGCGGCGGAAGCTCGACGCCCGCCGCGGTGGCGGGCTATCCGAACATTAACGTGCCCGCGGGATTTTTGTTTGGGCTGCCGGTGGGAATTTCGTTTTTTGGGAGAGCGTGGAGCGAGCCGACGCTGATTAAATTGGCGTATGCGTTCGAGCAGGCGACGAAGGTGCGAAAGGCGCCGCGATTTTTGGCGAGCGCGGAATTGGGCGCGTAGAGAAGGAGGGGTCATGCGGAATTTCGTGTGCGGGAGCTTGGAGCGCGTGCGTTTGAAGAAGGGCTTTTGGAAGGCAGCGCTTGGGGTCGCGGCCGGAATCGCGCTGATTTTTGCCATGGTGGCAGGTTGCCGCGGCTCGGCGATGGTTGATGAGACGAAACCGGCGATGGAGCTGACGAGTTCGGCCATTCGCGATGGCGTGATCATGAAAAAATTCACGTGCGACGGCGAGGATACTTCGCCGGCGCTGGCATGGAGCGCGGCGCCCGAGGCGACGCAGAGCTTCGCGCTGACCGTGGTCGATCCCGATGCGCCGCGTGGTTCGTTCGTGCACTGGGTGCTGTACGAAATGCCCGCCGCAACGCGGGAACTTCCCGAGGGAGTGCCGAAGCAGGACGAACTTCCGGATGGCTCGCGGCAGGGACGGAATGATTTCGGGAGAACGGGTTATGGAGGGCCGTGTCCTCCGAGCGGGCCGCCGCATCGTTACGTCTTTGCGTTGTATGCGCTGGATTCGAAATTGAATTTGGCCGCTGGAGCGACGAGAGGGCAGGTGGAAAGCGCGTTGAAGGCGCATGTTCTGGCGCGCGGTGAGCTGATCGGCCGGTATCACCGGTAGGATGCGGCGGAGATTCGGATGGCAGGCCGAAATTTATGATTTCACACTCGGGCTACAGATTCGGGGCGATGCAAATTTTTCTTGGCGGCGTGATTTTTCTTCTCGCTTCGCCGCTGTGTCGCGCGCAGACGGCGAGCGTCGCGGCGACTCCACCGATGGGATGGAACAGCTGGAATCACTTTGCGTCGAAAGTGGACGACGCGACGATTCGAGCGCAGGCGGATGCGATGGTTTCATCGGGAATGCGGGACGCCGGGTACGTTTACGTAAACATTGACGACACGTGGGAGGGAGACCGCGATGCGCGGGGTTTTATCCATCCCAACCGAAAATTTCCGGATATGAAAGAGCTGGCCGACTACGTTCACAGTAAGGGCCTGAAGATCGGGATTTATTCTTCGCCCGGGCCGAAGACCTGCGCTAATTTTGAAGGAAGTTACGGCCACGAAGAGCAGGATGCGGAGACGTACGCTGCCTGGGGAATCGATTACTTGAAATACGATCTCTGCAGTATGACGGACATGATGGAACGCCCGGGATCACCGGAAGCGGCGCACAAAATGATGGTCGACGCGTACATCAAAATGCGCGACGCGCTTCGCAAGACCGGCCGACCGATCGTTTACAGCTTTTGCGAATACGGCGACGACGCGGTGTGGCGATGGGGAGCGGCGGCCGGCGCGAATTTGTGGCGAACTACCGGCGACATTAAGGACACCTATGCGCGAATGGAGGCTATCGGATTCGGCCAGGCGGGCTTGGCGAAATTCGCCGGCCCGGGCCACTGGAACGACCCGGACATGCTGGAAGTCGGGAACGGCGGGATGAACGCGGATGAATATCGCACGCACATGAGTTTGTGGGCGATCCTTGCCGCGCCGCTTCTCGCCGGAAACGACTTGAGCAAAATGAGCGCGGAGACGGTCGCGTTGCTAACGAATCGCGAAGTGATTGCCATCGATCAGGACTCCGCGGGGAAACAAGGGGACCGGTTCGCCGCCGAGGGGCCCATGGAAATCTGGGTGCGGCCGTTGGCAGATGGATCAAAGGCTGTCGGGCTTTTTAACCGGCATTCTGAGCCTGTCGCGATGAAAGCGGATTTCCGCGAGCTCGGATTTGAACGGACCGTGAAGGTGCGAGATGTTTGGGAAACGAAAGAGCTCGGACGCATGACGGGCGCTTATGAAGTTAGAGTGCCGGGACACGGAGTCGTACTGCTTCGAGTCTCGGATTAGGGGTCAACCTCAGGATGAAGAGGGTGAATCAGTCTTGGGTGAAAGCAGCGGTACTCGGAGGATTGCGCGTAACACGTCCAAGGTAAAATCAAGCGACCGAGGAACTATCTTAAGATTCGAAGCGTAAACACTTAGAGATCAATTCATGGATTCGAAGCGTAATCCGTTTGCGTTGGCCGCGCTTGCTCTGATCGCGTCGTCCGCCGCACTCTACTTTGGAACCGGATTGCGGCCGCACTGGTGGCTCGAGTGGGTCGCGCCGATTCCCGTTCTGCTTTTGGCTCCGCGGGTGTCGCGCCGTCTGGCGTTCGGGGTCGCGCTAGCGGCCTGGGCTGCCGGCGCGCTGAACGAGTGGCAATACGTCACGGTGCTCAAAATCCCGCTGGGCGTGGTGCTGTTGATTGTGCTGGTCCCGGCTGTGGTCTTCGCCGCCGATGTCCTGGTGTATCGCGCCTTCCTTCGAACATCACCTTGGCGCGCGGCGCTGATTTTCCCCAGTATCTGGGTGTTTTACGAGTTTGCCAGCGAGAGCCTCTCGCCCCACAGCACGGCCGGCAACATCAGCTACAGCCAGATGAACTTTCTGCCCGTGTTGCAACTCGCGTCAGTCACGGGCATTTGGGGAATCAGCTTCTGCGTGTTTCTGTTTGCCTCAACGGTGAGCGTTCTTTTGAGCGCCGATGACCATCGCGAAGAGAAGCGCAGACTGGCAATTGCCGTGGGATTTGTTCTGCTGGTCGTACTGGGCTTCGGCACCTGGCGACTCCATTCCGCGCCGGCTACACAGAACACGGTTGTCGTCGGGTTGCTCGCCTCCGATCTGCGGCAGAATATCCTGACGGAAGAGCACGACGACACGCTGCGACTGATGCGGGACTACGCGAGCGAAGCGGAAAAACTTGCGGCGCAGGGCGCGAAGGTGGTTGTAATCCCAGAGAAAACCGCCGTGGTGCTGAATTCGGATCTGCCCGAGGTCGATGCGCTGTTCAGCTCGGCGGCCGAGAAAACGGGCGCGAGCATCCTCATCGGCGTCATCCATCCAACGCCCGGCGCCAAGTGGAACGAAGCGCGGCTGTACTTTCCCGACGGAACGATCCGAACGTACGAGAAGCACCACATGCTGCCGTCGTTCGAATCCAGCTTCAAGGTGGGCACGGAGAAAACGGAATGGCAGGAGCCCTCCGGCCGATGGGGCATCACGATTTGCAAAGATATGGACTTTCCGGGGCTCAGCCGCGCGTATGGCAACGATGGCACGGCGCTGTTGTTGGTCCCGGCGTGGGATTTCGACGTCGATGGTTGGCTGCACGGGCGCATGGCGATCCTGCGCGGAGTGGAGAGTGGCTTCAGTATTGTTCGCGCTCCGAAGCAGGGAATTCT
This sequence comes from uncultured Acidobacteriota bacterium, assembly GCA_963771905.1. Taxonomy (GTDB): domain Bacteria; phylum Acidobacteriota; class Terriglobia; order Acidiferrales; family UBA7541; genus Palsa-147. The sequence continues at coordinate 42,725 of CAVYVI010000009.1, read as the reverse complement.
CACGGTGACGGACGACCGCGGGCGCGTCCTCGCGGAGGAAGACTCAAAATCCGCGCCATTCGCTTCGCTGCTCGCCGCCGTTCCCGTGCGGCACGATGAAACAATTTACGCGCGGTTTGGCAACTGGTTCGCTTGGACAAATATCGCGGTGATGCTTGCGCTGATTGGGACGGCACTCTTCGGGCGCGTAGGAAATAAATCTTGATGCTTTTGGCAATCCTTGCGTGAGGCATTCAAATGATCATCGAGATGCGGACGTATAAGACCAAGCGGGGCAAGCGCTCCGAGTTCGTCGAGATATTCCGCGCAAAGTCGATTCCGGCGCACCGGGAAATCGGGATGAAAATATTGGGCCCGTTCCTTTCCGTCGAAGATCCCGACACTTTCTTTTTCATGCGCGGATTTCCGGACCTCGCTTCGCGGGAGCCGATGAAAGCCAAGTTTTATGAAGGAGAACTTTGGAAGAACGAACTGGAGAACGTCCTGCTGCCGATGCTGGAGAAGTATGAGGTCGTGCTGGTGGAAGATCCCGAGGCTCTGGTTCGATGGGAAAACGATCGATGAACGCGCAAACGAGCCCTTGCTTTTATCCAGCCAATTTTTCCTAGACGCGCTGCAAACGAGCTTATAGACTCGCCGCAGGAAATTCGTAGACGAACCTCAGACATGAAACGCGCGGCCATCGGCGTTCGAATGCATTCGGGCTGGGGAGCGCTCGTGGCCGTCACAAACAACGCCGGCACCGTGGAGATTATTGAACGGCGGCGCGTCGCAGTTATTACCCCCGGAACTCCCGGCGCGAAGCAGCCCTATCACTTTGCGGAGAATCTGGAACTTCCAGAGGCGGAGAAGTTTCTTGGGACGTGTTTTGCGGCTTCAAGACGGCTCGCGTCGGCGGCTGTCCTGGATGTGGTAGGCGACCTCGGTGGCCGCCAATACCGTGTCGTAGGTTCTGCCGTGATCCTGGCGTCAGGCCGGCCGCTGCCGGCTCTTGCAAATATCCTCGCCTCACACGCGCTGATGCACGCAGCGGAAGGCGAATTCTTTCGCGAAGTTTTTACGAAAGCATGCGAGGGCCTTGACCTTACGGTGACCGGGATTCGAGAGCGTGACCTCGACGAACGTGTGCAGACGGCCTTCGGCAAAGCGGCGACGCGGGTGCGGCGGCAAATTTCCGCGTTTGGGCGTTTTCTCGGACCGCCCTGGACCACAGATCAGAAAACGGCGGCACTAGCGGCGTTGATAGTGCTGGCAAACACGTAGGGTGATTTTCCGAGTTGTCGCTCCGAGGCGGGCTTCGCCTCGGAGAAAAAGCTGAGTCCATTCCGCAACTGACAACTGCTTGCTTCCAGATGACGGCGGCGGTGACGCCGCACCGTCAAAAGTTGACCGGCATGCACGGGGTCGACTACACTAACCGTTTGGTTTCTGTCCGCGGGAGCGGACTGGGGAGCTATCGTTGCCGAAACGGACGTTTCAACCGCATGTGCGCCGCCGTCACAAGAAGCACGGCTTCCGCGCACGCATGAAGAGCAAAGGTGGCAAGGCAGTTCTTGCGAGACGCCGCAAAAAGGGACGCCATAACCTCACGCGAGTCTGACGGGCCGCGACGGGAGTATCCGCGCGCCTGCCGGCTTGTGCGGCGCGCCGAATTCGACGCGGTCTACCGTGAAGGAAGGCGCCGCTCGGGTCCATCGTTCACCGTCTTTTTCCGCTCCAACGGACGCGACATCAGCCGGTTTGGCCTGAGCGTCAAGAAGGCGCTCGGCGTCGCGGTAACACGCAACCGGATCCGCAGACGAATCCGCGAAATACTGCGACTGCATCGCCAGGAGATTGCACCAGGATGGGACATCGTCATACATCCGCGCACCTCGGTCGGGACGGCGAAATTCGCCGCGATCGAGACCGAGCTGCTCCGCACTTTGCCGCAGGCCGCGAACACGCCGGGGACGTAACGCCGGCGCGCGCTGCTTCGGGCGTGGCGCGAGCGGTGCTGCTGTTTGGCGTGCGTGTGTACCGCGCGTTTTTTTCGCCGTTCTTCGGAGGGAACTGCAAATTTTATCCGTCGTGTTCCGTGTATGCCCAGGAAGCGATTGCGAAGCACGGTGCGCGGCGCGGCGCATGGCTCGCTTTCAAGCGGTTGCTGCGCTGCCGGCCGTTCACCAAGGGCGGCTTCGATCCTGTCCCCGACTCTCCTGATTTTGAATTCCACCCGGCAGTGCATGGCGAGGAGCCTTCGCGATGAAAGAGTTGTCCGACGAAAAGCGAATGCTCGTTGCGTTCGTGCTGATGATCTTTGTCCTTTTTATATGGGGCAGAGTGTACAAACCGCCGGTGGTGCAACCGCCGGCGAAAAATGCGACTGCGGCAGAGACGGGCGCGGCGGCGAGTTCGGCGGGCACGGCCGCTACGGCTGGGAATTCGGCAGCGGGAACGATGGCGGCTAGGACGGAATTGCCGACGGGGGCCGTCGAGGCCAGCGCCGAAAAAACGATCGTTGTCGAAAGCCCTCTCTATCGCGTCGAGCTGTCGAATCGTGGCGCGGCGGTTCGCAGTTGGAAACTGAAAAAATACCTGAACGATTCGAAGCCGCCCACACCGCTCGAACTCGTGAACGAAGAAGCGGCGCAGGAATTCGGCGAATGGCCGCTCTCGCTTTCGCTTGATGATGCGCAGCTCGAGACGCAGGCGAATTCGGGGCTGTATCAAGTCAAAGCCGCGCAGTTGCGCGTGAATCCTCCAACCCCCACGCCACAGCTGACGGACGAGAAGGAATTCGACGCGCCCGTGGAGATCACATTTCACTGGAGCGACGGCCACATCGACGTGGTGAAGACGCTGAAATTCGGCGATGACTATCAAGTCGAGGTGGAAACGACGGCGAGCGTCGACGGAAAACCGCTGGCAGCCGGGATCGGATGGCGTGGCGGCTTCGGCGACGTCCAGGCCGCGCAGGAATCACAACTCGTCAACGTCTTCTATCGAGAAGGCGGCAAGTTGGTGCTGCTGCCGTTGAAGAAACTTGGGGCGCCGAGCCATCCCGAAGTGAAGACCATGCAGGCCGGCACGCTCGAATATGCCGGGATCGAAGATCAGTTTTTCACGGCGGCGTTCCTGCCGAATGGTCCCGGGGTGAACTTGTGGGACTGGGCGCAGCAGCACAATTACCTCGACGACGGGAAGCCGGCGCAGGAGTCCGAATCGCAGATTGCGGTGGGTTCAGCGATGCCCGGGCCGCTGAGCATGCGGCTTTACGTTGGACCGAAAGACATTCATATCCTGGCGAATTTGAAGCCGCCGCTCGAAGAGCTAGTGCAGTTCGGATACGTCACCATCCTGGCGAAGCCGCTCCTGGAAATTTTGCTGTGGACGCACAAGTACATTCCGAACTACGGCTGGGCGATCGTGTTCATCACGTTGGCGATCAATACGGCGCTGTTCCCGCTGAAGATGAAGAGCTGGCGGTCGATGCAGAAGATGCAGAAAGTGGGGCCGGAGGTCAAGTCGATCCAGGATCGTTATAAGAAATATTCGATGAACGATCCGCGCAAGAAGAAAATGAATGAAGAAGTGATGGCGATCTATTCGCGCGAAGGGGTCAATCCGTTTGGAAGCTGCCTGCCGATGCTCGTGCAGTTTCCGATCTGGGCGGCGCTCTATCGCATGCTGGGGGGCGCGATCGAGTTGCGTCACGCGCCGTGGTTCGGGTGGCTGCACGATCTTTCGGCGCGCGACCCGTACTACATTCTGCCGATCTTGATGGTTGTGACCATGTACCTGATGCAGAAGATGACGCCGACGACGACCGTGGATCCCGCGCAGCAGAAAATGATGACGTTCATGCCGATTTTGATGGGCGTGTTCTTCTTCCGGTTGTCGAGCGGATTGATTCTTTACATTTTTACCAGCAACCTGGTGGGTATGGGGCAGCAGTATTATTTGAATCGAACCGAACCACTTCCGGCCAAAGGAAGATCGAACAACGGCAAGAAGACATGAGGCACCGCGCGCCGGGCGCGCTGACGCGCCGAATCCAATGAGAGTTTCTGAATTTGTCCGCGAGGGAAAGCTTGACCGCGAACGCGCCGCGGCGGAACTTCGCCGCTACGTGGATCAAGTGCTGGACGCGACACATCTCTCTGTGAGATGTGAAGTGACGCTTCCTGCGCTGAAAGCCGGCGAATCCGCCGAGCCGCAAATTCTCGTGAATTTCAGCGGCGAAGACGAAGCGCTGTTGGTGGAACGCCAGGCCGACCTGCTGCTCGCGATCGAGCATATCGCGCTGCGCTGGCTGCATCTCGAGCCGGAATTTTACGATTTGATCCGTTTCGATTGCGCGGGATTTCGCGCGCTGCGACTCGAGGAATTAAAACTCGCCGCGCGCGTGGCCGCGCAGCGCGTTCGCGAGACGCTTGACCCCTTCCACTTCAATCCCATGCCCGCTCGAGAGCGGCGGTTGATCCACCTCGAATTGACCAACGCCGCCGGTGTGCGCACCAACAGCGAAGGTGTTGGCGAGCGCCGCCATCTGGTGATTTATCCCGTCGAAAAAAAGCGCTGAGCCGCATCGCTTGCCGATGAAGTTTATGAGAGTGGTGCCGGCTGCCCGACAGCAGCAGCGAATTCAGTCAGACTTCGACCGAGATTCCCGCCTTGCCGACGTTGTAGCATCGCGTGCGGCCAATGACGTCATTTTGGCCGGCACATTCGTGAATGTGACCGCAGAAGAGGACTTCGGGCTGCGCGCGTTCGATCCATGAGCGCAGCGTGGGGCTGCCGCCATGCTTTCCGGGCGCGAATTCATCGAGGCGCGTCCCGAACGGCGGAACGTGGGCGACGAGATAGAGCGGAGAGATACCGTCGAATTCAGATAGCGCTTCGCCAATCTGCGCTTCCGTGTATTCACCCGGCGTGTTGAATGGAGTGATGTTGCTGTAGCCGAGGCCGGCCCAGGATGTTTCGCCGAGGCGGCGCAACTGGCGATGAAAATCGACGAAGCCGAAACGCCGGCAGAAGTCGCTCGATTCGTCGTGCGATTCGTGATTGCCGGGCAAGACCCACACGCGTTCGCCGAGCGGCTTCAAGATCTCGCCGCAGCGCTCGATTCCCCTTCCAAATGTGGAGAGATCTCCCGCCGCGATATAAATATCCGCCGGCTTCGCGATCAGTTTTTCGAGCGCGCGCGTATCACCATGAATGTCGCTGAAGACCAGAATTTTCATCTCTTCGCCGGCCCCGCATTCTTTTCCACGATTCGCCGCATCCGCAATCCCGATGCGCCTTCTGCCCAATCTTCTTCGAGAAGTTTTCCGCTGGTGTCGAACACGAGCCGGAATCGAAACGGCGAGGGCATGCGTCGCGCCTGGTCGGAAAAGCGCGAATCGCCGAATTCGACGATGTGATCTTCGCCCTCCTGATGCGAATGAATCACCGGAAACCGGGCAAACCAGAGATAGGTGCGCACGTCCGGCAGATTCATCGCCTCGGCGATGTATTGGTCGTGAGGCGAATCGGCGAGGAATTGAAATGTAGGCGGAGCGGCATCGCGCAAATCGAATCGCGCCTGATACACGCCGTCGCTCGTGCGGATCTTGCCGCTCCAGTCGAGGATCGATGGAGGAATGGGTATCGCGCCCAGCCGCACGTCTTCGAGATGATTCTCTGCGACGAAGGCCTTCACGCGCTCAAGAGCGTCATGATGCGCCACGCCGGAAGCGGCGATATACACCGCTGCCACGAATAGACCCAACTGGCACCAGCGCGCCTGCGTGATTTCGAAGCCGAAGCCTCCGGCGAGGGGCAACAGAAATATTACGGCGAGGATCCCGCTCACGATGCCGAGAACCCAGAAATGAAACGGAAATCCAAATGCGCCGCAGATCGCCCACACACCGGCTCCGCAGGCGCTGAACACCAGCCACATCAGCGCGGCGCGGCCGCGCGCTTTCTCGCGATCGCGGAAGACCCATGCGGCGACCTGCGGCAGCAGAACGATCGCCGTGAACGAGAAGTCGATGATGAAGAGCATGTCCCATGCAACGCGATCAGTCGAAAATGGATTCCAGAGGCGCGTGCCGAAGGATGTTGTCGCGTCGAGAAGTAGATGGCTCGCGATGCCGATACCGTAGATCAGCGTCAGCATGGCGAACGACGGAGCTTTCCAATTGCGGCGCGCGCAATACCAGCGCGTCAGCCACGCGAGTGCCACGGCGAAAATCGGAAGCCCGACAAATGAGTGTGTGAATCCGCGATGGAGCTTAATGATGGAGAGAGGGTCGCGCGACGCCAGCTCGGCAAAGATGTCGACGTCGGGAAAGACGGCACCAAGCGTTGCGGCGAACGTGGCAACGCGGCCCTCGCGTTCCGTGAAGAGGCCCTTTCCGAGAAGCGAGCCCGCAATTCCGTGGGTTATGGGGTCCATGCAGGTTCGAACCAACGAGTGTACATGAGAGCGGTTGTTCTCAGACGACTTCGATGAGCGGCGAGCGCTTTTCGAGAACCCGGCCGATGGCTCGCGCCGAAACGCCGTGCCGATCGAGCGATTCGAGTGCTCCGGCGGCGTGAAGCTCTTCGATCGAGACAAGCAAACCGCCCGAAGTTTGCGGATCGAAAAACAAAGTGCGAAATTCTTCGGCTACGCCGCTCGCGAATTGCGCGCATCCCTCGACGAAATCGCGATTGTTTTTGAGGCCACCCGAAATAAATCCGCCGCGCGCATACTCGATCGCGCCAGGCAAATATTCGACGCGCGTGTGGTCCAGGCGGAAAGAAACGCCGCTGCCGAGGGCCATCTCGCGCGCGTGGCCGAGAATGGCGAAGCCGGTCACATCCGTGACCGCGTGGATGGGATTGCCGCCCGAGCCGTTGCCGGCAGCGCTGAAGGCAAGCAGCGCCTCGGCGGCAGCGCGGTTCAGGCGCGTCATCGATTCCGTCGCGGCGCGCACGGACTCTTCGCTCGCTTTTCCTTGCTTCAAGGCGGTTGAAATCACGCCGGTGCCGACGGGTTTCGTGAAGAGAATCGCATCGCCGGGCTTCGCACCGACATTGCGCCAAATTTTTTGCGGATGAATCAGGCCGGTCACCGCGTAACCGAACTTCAGTTCGTCGTCGCGGATCGAGTGGCCGCCGAGAACGGCAGCGCCCGCTTCGTTCATTTTGCTCAGACCGCCGCGCATGATTTGTTCGAGGATGTCCGGATCTCCATTCGGCGGGAAAGCTACGATCGAGAGCGCCGAAATGGGTCGCCCGCCCATGGCGTAGACGTCGCTCAGCGCGTTCGCGGCCGCTACCTGGCCGAACAGGAATGGATCGTCGACGATGGGAGTGAAAAAATCGACCGTTTGGACGAGCGCCAACTCGTCGCTGATGCGATAGACGCCGGCGTCGTCGCTGGTCTCGAAGCCGACGATCACATTTGGATCGTTCAGCTGAGGAAGGCGTTTCAGAACCCGCTCAAGGAGGCTAGGGCTAAGCTTTGCCGCGCAACCGGCAGCCTTCGCGGTGGATGTCAATTTGATCGTGTCAGCCAAGCCGAGTTCTCCTTCTCACGTTTTGGATGATTTCGCCCTGGCGGCGATTCCGAAGACAGCAGCGAATCCATAGGGCTGAGATTCGCGCGAGATTCCCGCCGGAGACGAGCAGGGTCGGAGCCTGTGCACCGCGCGAATTCGATTCTTCGCGATCGGTTTATGTCACGGGCGCGCAGTGGCGCGAATCGGTATGGCGAGCTTGTGCGTACCGTCTGCGTCACCGAGCATGTGGCACGTTCCGCTGAAAATGGCTCCCGCCGCAATGGACAAGCACGGAGAATACACGTCCCCTCGAACAACACCATTAGGTTGAATTTCGACCTGCTCCGTCGCGCGCACGGTCCCTTTGAACTTTCCGGCAATGATTACGACGCGGGCCTCGAGCTCACCTTCGACTTCGGCATTCTCACCCAGCATCAAAGTTCTCTCGGAGGTGAGGTTTCCCTTCACCGTGGAATTGACGCGAAACGTGCCCGTGGACGAAAGATTTCCCTCGAGATGGACGCCCTGCTCGATGAAGCCAGTCCATTCGTCCGGGTCGTTCGAGTCGCGCTGTAGCCATTGCCAAGGCATGGAGTCGATTTAGACTACATAACTAGTTATATGCTTATTAGCAGATCGTAGAGACGCGTCAAGTCTGTACTACTATAGTAGTCAAAAATGAGCTGGCCTGATTTTCCGTTCGGGCCGGGCTTTATGCTGATCCGCGTCCCGTATTTTCGCTGCAGTTCCTCGATCGCAGCGCGGGTGTTGGGATCGAGGATGGCCGCAGCGGTCCGGGCGCGGGGCTGACCAGCGCGAGTGGCCAGACGCTCAATCTGTCGGACGCTCATTCCACCGCGTGCGGCCCGCTGTGCGCATTCAAGACGGCCGCGCGGATCTTGAATGGCGAGCAGCGCGCGACCGTGGCCGGCCGTGAGTTTTCCTTCCGAGATGAGTTCCTGGATAGGCTCGTCGAGTTTCAAAAGACGCACAGCGTTCGCGATCGTGGCGCGGTCTTTTCCGGTGCGTTCGGCGACCTGCTCCTGCGTCATGTGAAAATCCTGCACCAGGCGCTCAAATGCAGCGGCCTGCTCCATCGGATTCAAATCTTCGCGCTGAAGATTTTCTACCAACGTCATTTCGAGCGCGATTTCGTCGCGCACTTCGCGGACAATCGCGGGCACCCGCGCGAGAGCCGCTCTCTGGGCGGCGCGCCACCGCCGCTCCCCGGCGATGAGCTGATAGCGATCGCCGGACCTACGAACGAGGAGCGGTTGGATAATACCGCTCGTGCGGATTGAGTGCGCGAGCTCATCGAGCGCCGTTTCCTGAAAGCGCGTGCGCGGCTGGTACGGACTTGGATCGATCAGGTCGATATCAACCTGTTGTACGGCTTCGTTCCCCGGCGCAAGTGCGGGCGCCACGGCCGTGGCGGCTCCCGGTTCCCGAATGAGAGCGCTAAGCCCCTTTCCCAATGCGTTTCGTGCCATTGGAGACAACCTCCTTTGCGAGTTGGATATAGCTTTCGGCACCTTTACTATGTATGTCGTAGAACAATATCGGCTTTCCGTGGCTTGGCGCTTCCGCCAAGCGGACATTCCGAGGAATAACCGATTCAAAGACCTGGGTGCCGAAGAAGCTTCTGAGGTCCGCAGCGACCTGTTTAGACAGCGTCGTACGATCATCGTACATGGTGAGGAGGATGCCCTCGATGGCAAGCGACGGATTTATGCTGCGGCGGAGCCTCATGAGGGTGTCGAGAAGTTCGGATACTCCCTCGAGGGCGAGATATTCGCATTGTATCGGCACGAGGACGGAGTCGGCAGCGGCGAGAGCGTTAAGCGTCAAGAGGTCGAGCGAAGGCGGACAATCAAGCAGAACGAACTCGTAATTAGCCTGCAATTGGTCGACGAGAGCTTTCAGCCGGTATTCGCGATTCTCCATGTTGACGAGCTCGACGGCGGCACCGACAAGATTCTTGTCGGACGGGATGAGATCGAGGCCTTCGACCTGCGTTTTGAGGAGAAGCCTCTCGATGGGTTCGTTGAGGATGAGCTGATGGTAAAGGGTACGGCGTGCTGGATCTTTGGGGAATCCGAGGGCGGTGGTCATATTGCCCTGGGGATCGCAGTCAATGAGGAGGGTGCGGCACTCGGAGGCGGCGAGAGAGGCACCGAGATTTACGGTAGTTGTGGTCTTACCTACGCCGCCTTTCTGATTGGCAATGGCGATTACGCGCCCCAAAATTCATCCCCCGATCCGTGGCGAATCTAGCAGAGTTATCGCGGAAGGTGCAATATGTTTCACGTGTAACACGGTCGCAGTCCGGAAGATGTTCCACGTGGAACAAAATGAGGTCACGAGCGGGGCGCTCCAGCGAGAATCAAGCGACTTTTCGAGCCGGGAATTTGATACGGCTCGCTCCAATCCCATTTGGATGAGGCGGATCGGACCTCGCTTGCGCCAGCAGTGCTGAGCCAAAGAATGACTCGGCCCTTGGGTGCAAGGGCGGATCGACTCCAGGATAGAAAATCGGCGAATTGGCCTAGCGCGCGCGAAGCGATGAAATCGAAAGAAGCGGCGGCAGACTGATAATCTTGAAACCGGCCGCGAAAGATCTCGACGCTTGGTAGGTTTAGGGCTCTAACGACCTCGGCCAGGAAGGCGCATTTCTTTGAATTCGCTTCAATCAGCGTGACTTGCAGCTTCGGAGCGTAAATCTTGAGGGCCAAGCCCGGAAAACCGGCACCTGAACCAACGTCGGCGAGCCGACCATCGCGGAAATCATAGATTTTGGCCGCTAGGAAGCTTTCTCCGAAGTGCAGGCGCAGAATTTCATCTGGATCTTCGATCGAGGTGAGAGAGATCTTGCGATTCCAGCGGAGAAGAAGCTCGATGTAGACCCGCACGCCTTCGCAAGCTTCATCCGTCACGGAGAGATCGTACCGCTTGAATTCGGATCGAATTGCCTTCGTCGCGATCATGCGGACCGGGGAGAATCAGTGATTTCGGACGGCAGCGCGGACGTGGCAGCCGACGTTTTTTCAGCCAGCCAGACGGGACCGAGTATGCCGGCTGCCAAATCCGCGACAAAGTGAGCGACGATCGTGGGTGCCAAGCTTCCGGTCCAGATCCGGATCGCCGAGAAAACAGCACCCACGAAAAACGCCACGACGAGTCCCCGGCGTCCTTGGTAGAGGTGCGCTACAGAAAAGAAAACGGCCGACGCAACGAGGCCGACCAAAGCATAGCCATGAGACAAATTCTGGAAGAAGCGCTGAATGAATCCGCGGTAGATAATTTCCTCGCAGATCGCGACCGTGGAAACGAGAGCAAAAAATGCCAAGCGCTCGGTCGAATTTTGCGGCATCAATTTGAGCGAAAATGCGCGGAAAAAGCCCTGCTTCTCGCGCGGCAATCCGGCCAGTTTTTTGAGACTGACGAGCTGATTGGCGGTGATCAGCAAGGAAAGCGCCACCATGACGGCGATGCTCAACCAGAACCGGCCAATGACGAGACCAAGATCCGCTGGTCGATACCCATGCACGACGCAGCGCCAAAGGACTACGCCCGTCGCGAGCCATTGGAATGCGATGGTTGAGGCATACAGAACCAAGCGATCCGCTGTAGAAAGAGAGTCGCGGCGCATCAACTGGCGGACGCGAACAGCACCGCGCCAGGGAACAACAACGGCGAGAAGAAATAAAATGAGTGCGAAATCCCAAGGAATCGAAGCATGCATACGCACATGATGAAAGCACGTATTTTGCATGCATTCAAGAGCGTTGGAGTTGACAGTTAAAGGAGCGTGCCGTATCTTTTGCGGACGAACTTCGAAAGCGGGCTAATAAACGTGCGAAAGCGATGAAGATTCTTGTCATTGGCGGTGGAGGTCGAGAGCACGCGCTCGTTTGGAAACTGAAACAGAGCGTCGCGGTGGAAAAGATCTGGTGCGCTCCGGGCAATGGCGGGATTTCAAACGATGCTCAATGCGTGGCGATCCAGGTGAGCGACGTCGAGGCGATTTGCGGTTTTGCCGATCGAGAAAAGCCGGACTTGACGGTGATCGGACCGGAACTGCCGCTCGTGCTGGGTCTGGCGGACGAGCTTAGGCGACGCGGTCAGTCGGTGTTGGGCCCGGGAAAATCTGCCGCGCAGCTCGAGGGCAGCAAAGTCTTCGCGAAAGAATTCATGCAACGGCATGGAATTCCGACGGCGAGGCCCTACGGCGTGTTTGAAAGCATCGCTGACGCACGGGCGGCACTGGCGTCGGTGCGTTGGCCGGTGGTGATTAAGGCAGACGGCCTGTGCGCGGGGAAAGGCGTTCTGGTCGGTGGGTCGTGCGAGGAAGCCGAGAGGTTTCTCGAGCGTTTGATGAGCGGCTCGGAATTTGGCGAGGCCGGCCAGAGGGTTTTGCTGGAAGAAGGGCTGACGGGAGCAGAACTCTCGTACATTGTTCTGACCGACGGAGCAAAGGTTATTCGATTTGCCCCCGCGCGCGACCACAAGCGCGCCTACGACAGTGATAGTGGGCCCAACACAGGCGGAATGGGAGCCTACTCGGACGACAGCTTGCTTCCTCGCGATCTTGAGGAACGCATCGAGCGCGATGTCGTCCAGCCGACAATTCGAGGCCTGGCGACGGACAACTTGGATTATCGCGGGTTTCTGTATTTCGGCCTGATGCTGACGTCGCATGGCCCAAAAGTGCTCGAATACAACTGCAGGATGGGTGATCCAGAGACGCAGGCGATTTTGATGCGCGCCGATTTCGACTTGGCAGAGGTGCTCCTTGCGGCCGCGCAGGGAAATCTGCAGGAGACCACGCTGTCATGGAAGCCTGGAGCGAGTCTCTGCGTTGTTCTGGCGGCTGCGGGATATCCGGAAAAGCCGCGGACGGGAGATCAGATCTTTGGGCTCGGGGCTCGCCTGCCAGATTCCGAAGTCGCGGTGTTCCACGCAGGGACGCGTCGCGATTCCGATGCGTACTACACAACTAGTGGCAGAGTTCTAGGAGTTTGCTCCAGGGACCGTGATCTGGCTTCAGCAAGACGACATGTATATGACGTAGTTAGTAGGATTCGGATTGACGGCGCTCACTTCCGTTCAGACATCGGGAAAGCTGCATCGGAGCCAGGTGACATTTTAATTGCGACGGCGAAGGCGACGGAATAACACGAAAGAGAGGAAAGTCTTGCCAGCCAGCGAGAAAAAGGAACTTCCGGTCGTTGGAATCATCATGGGATCGGATACAGATTTGCCGGTGATGAGTGAAGCCGCGAAAACTCTCGATAAATTCGGAATCGCGCACGAAATGGAAGTGATCTCCGCGCATCGTTCTCCGGCGCGCACGCATGAATACGCGACGACGGCAATCGGGCGCGGATTGAAGAGCATTATCGTGGGTGCGGGAGGCGCGGCGCATCTCGCCGGCGTGGTTGCGTCCCTGACGACGTTGCCGGTTATCGGCGTGCCGATCGCGTCGACGCAGCTGAACGGAATGGATTCGTTGCTGGCAATCGTTCAGATGCCGGGTGGAATTCCGGTGGCGACGATGGCCATCGACAAGGGCGGAGCGGTTAACGCCGCAATTCTCGCGGCGCAAATTCTGGCGCTGTCGGATCCAGCCATGGCGAAGAAGTTGGTCGCCCACAAGGAAGAGTTGGTGAAATCAGTGGCCGAGAAGAATGCGCGGCTGCAGCGACAGCTTTCCGAAAACAATCGCTGATCGTTCGCAGATTTCGCTCGGTCAATCCCAGTCGGTAACGGCTTACAGCGGTGGCTTCTGAAGCGTGGGCGCGCCTGCGGGACGCTCGAGTGACGGAGCGGCTTCGGTTTTTTCTTCCTTTTCTCCAGGCATCTTCGGCTCCGGCGGCGGAGCCAAAATCCACTGAAAACCTGTCTCCGGGTGAATGACCGCGAGTTGTTCCCGATTGCCGGCGGCAATCGCGTCCAGTGCGGCGCGCATGAAGGGAATTCCAATGTCGGAGGTTTGCTTGTTGATCTCGCCGTGCACGATGGAGCCGGCGACGCTTCCCATTTCTTGTGACGAATCACGAATCCTTTCGAGGCGCGGGTCGTGGGCCAGAAGCATGTCGCGAATTGTGAGGGTTTTGTCGTCGCTGGGATAATCGAATTCGACCAATGTGCGCGGCTCCGATTTCTCCGGCGGCCAGAATTGCGTGTAACGCGGACGCCTCAGACGCGTCTGCCAGAAGTCGCCACGCTCGGGTTCCTGCTGAATCTCGTAGGACATCAGCCAGACTTCGGGGCCATAGGTTTCGAGATAGTCGGCGAGGACAACTTCGGTCAGTGGCTCCTCGGGCGTGAGATTGACGTGACCGTGGAGCTGTTCCGTAATTTCATCCAAACGATTGTAAAAACCATCGCCAATTTGCTGGATGTCGGCGGCGGTCGCCGTTCCCGGGACTTCCGTGAGATGGGGCGCCTGAACGAAGCCTGCAGCGCGGCCGCGGATGTGAGGCAGCTCGCGTCCGAGGCGGGCCAGGACTTGACGCGCGGATGGTGAAAACCAATCGACGGCCCCGAGGAGAATTCCCACGCGGCGGGACGACATGGGGACGATCGGCGGCGTCAAGGTGGAGGCTTCGACACGATTTTCGACGCTCCCGATGACGATGGCGTCCTTGAAAACAGCAATCAGGACGCGGCCGGCGGCGAGATTGGCGACGATTTCCTCGACGGGTGTATCGGTATTTTGAGGCCGAAGGGAGCGGGCAGCGCCATTTGGGGCGGCGCCCGGAATAACGGCCGGAACGCCAGCGCAGAAGGCGACGGCGAAAAGACCAGCTACGGCAAAGCTGCGCGTGAAACGCGAGGGACGAGTCCGAATTGCGCGACGCTCCGGCATGGCAAAACTCGATGCGACGTCAAGGGCCTGGCGCTCAGGCGTGCGAACGTGACGCGGCTTGCCTGGCTTCGATGGCCTGAATCGCCGTGATGGCGACGACGTTGACGATATCCTGGGCCGTGCAGCCGCGCGAGAGATCGTTTGCGGGGCGCGCGAGGCCCTGAAGAATTGGCCCAAGAGCGACCGCACCGGCGGCGCGCTCGACGAGCTTGTACGCGATGTTTCCCGAGTCTAGGTCGGGAAAGATCAGAACGTTGGCGCGGCCCGCCACCGGCGAGCCCGGCGCCTTCGATTTTCCGACCGACGGAACTACGGCGGCATCGACTTGCAGCTCGCCGTCGATGACGAGATCCGGCTGACGCGCTTTCGCGATTCGCAAGGCCTCGCGAATTTTGTCGACACGCGGATGTTCCGCCGAACCTTTCGTCGAAAACGAGAGTAGCGCAACGCGGGGTTCCTGCTCCAGAAGCACGCGAGCGTTCTCGGCCGTGGCGATAGCGATCTCGGCGAGCTCCGCGGCCGTCGGATCGGGATTGACGCCACAATCGGCGAAGAGCATTCCCCCGGCGTCGTCAAACGCGGTTCCCGCTCGCGGCGGGATCAGCATCAGAAAGAAGCTCGAAACCAGCCGCGAGTCCGCCGCCAATCCGATCGCGTGCAGCGCCGCGCGCACGGTGTCGGCCGAGGAATTCGCCGCGCCGCCAACAGAACCATCGGCATCACCCGCGGCGACCATTAGGTCCGCGAAATAAAGCGGCGTGCGCGCGACGATTTGCGCCTCTTCGAGGCGAAGGCCGCGTGCCCGCCGGCGCTCGAGATAGATTTGGGCGTAGGCGTCGAGCTTGGGGCTGCTATTTGGATCAAGAACGGTCACGCCGGGAAGAGAAAGCTTCTTCTCCCTCGCGTGCGATTCGATCACCGCGTTTCGCCCAAGAAGCGTAATACGCGCCAGACCATCGGTGGCAATTTTCGCCGCAGCGGCGATCGCCCGGGGATCCTCGCCTTCGGCAAGGACGATGCGCTGCGGAACGGTCCGTGCTCGCGCGTTGAATTTTTTGAGGGCTTCCATGGACAGTCCAAGTTACCACAATTCATCGGCGCGGCGATTCCCGCTCGCGACTCGCGTGCGCGGCGGCAATCCTGTAAAATTCAACTGGCTCCAATGGATGATGCTGCCCCCGGAACTGCGCGTCGGGGATGGAGTGGATTCTAGAGGGAGAGGCATTGAGATCACCGCGAAGCATTCGACACAATAAAAAGCGCGTTTCGGAGATTATTGCGGCGCACGATCGCTTTACCTACGGGAAAGAAGGCGGCGCGCGCGCCGAGCTGGCTGGCGCCGATTTATCCCGCGTGGATTTGAGAGGGGCGAATCTGAGTTACGCGAATTTTCAGGGAGCCAACCTCGAAGGCGCGAACCTGAAGGAAGCGAAGCTGACGTTCGCGGACATGAGCAAGGCGAATCTGCGAGGCGCCGATCTTCGCCGCACCGACCTGACGGAAACGAACCTGAGCGGCGCCGATTTGAGCGGGGCGCAAGTGAACGGCGTCGAGCTTTTCCGCGCGGACCTGAGCGGCGCGATTCTGCGTGGCGCGAACTTCACCGCCGCAAACTTCCGCCTGGCCAACGTGCACGGCGCGGATTTTCGCGGCGCCATCATGACCACCACGGTTCTGCGGGAGACGGATCTCGAAGGCGTGGATCTTTCGGGTCTCGATTTGAGCACGACGCTGATGCCCAAGAACTTCAAGCAGACAGCCAAGCCAACGACTTAGCCAATGGGGCAGTCGTAGGCGCTTCCTTCTTCATACTTGTAACGTGCGGCGGCGCGCGCTAACGCGCGGGGTAGCGCTCCGCGGGATGGTCGGTTTCGGCGCCGTAGCCACCGCGCCCGACCGCGGCGCTGCGACGGCGGGTCTCAATGCCGAGCCGCTTGATCTTCTGGTTGAGCGTCGAGAGCGGAATCTGGAAGCGCTCGGCGGCTTCCGTCTGATTCCAGTTGGTCCGCTCGAGCATGTCCACGATAATCCGCCGCTCGACCTCTTCCATGATTTCGAACAGGGAATGCGATGGCGAATTGCCGCGCAGCACAGACTCGCCCGGCATGGGCGGAAGAAATTCGGCGAGCTGGAGACGAACGCCCTTCACGATTTCGCGGGTACGAACGCTGTCGGGAAGCAGATCGACATCCATCGATTCCTGCGTGGAAAGGACGATGCCGCGCTCGACCACGTTCTCGAGCTCGCGCACGTTGCCCGGCCAATCGTAATCCATCAAAAGTTTCATCGCGCCATGCGTGAACGTGCGCGGCGGCTTGCCATTTTCCTGGCAGTAGCGCTCGAGGAAACGCTCGACGAGCAGCGGGATGTCTTCCTTGCGATCGCGGAGCGGCGGGAGATGCAGCGAAATGACGTTGAGGCGATGGAACAAGTCTTCGCGGAAGCGGCCTTCGCGGACAAGACTCATCAAGTCTTCGTTCGACGCGGCGAGAATGCGGACGTCGACTTTGACCGTATCCGTGCCGCCCAGGCGCATGAATTCGCGCTCCTGAATGACGCGCAAAAGCTTCGCCTGAGTTTCCGGGCTGATGGTGCTGATTTCGTCGAAGAAAATCGTGCCTTGATCGGCGACTTCGAAAAGTCCTTTTTTGGAAGCGACCGCGCTGGTAAACGCGCCTTTCACGTGGCCGAAGAGCTGCGATTCGAGAAGGTCGACGGGAATCGAGCCGGTATTGACGGGGATGAACGGTTTGTCGGCGCGCGTGGAGGCGGAATGAATCGCCTTCGCAATTAATTCCTTGCCCGTCCCGCTCTCGCCATTGATGAGCACCGTCGAGCGCGACGGCGCCACCTGCGTCACCAAGTCGAGCAGCGCGAGCATTTTCTCGCTCTTGCCAATGATGCTTGGGAAGTTGTAGCGCTGCTTCAGGGCGCGCTTGAGCTGAACGTTTTCCTCGCGCAGGCGCCGGCCTTCGATGGCCAGCGAAACTTGCGCGATGAGCTCGTCGTTCGACCACGGCTTGGTGATGTAATCTTGCGCGCCGCCCTTGAACGCGGCACGCGCCATATCGATCGAGCCGAAAGCTGTGATCAAAATGATGGAAAGATAGGGATCGCGGCGGCGAATTTCGCGCAGCAATTCCAGGCCATTGCGGTCGGGCAGGCTGACGTCGAGCAAAAGCAAATCGAACGGCTGATCTTCAAGTCGCGCGAGGCCTGCCGCGCCGCTTTCGGCGGGCGTAACCTGAAAGCCTTCGGAGGAGAGCAGAGCTTCGAGGCCTTCTCGAATCTCCGCTTCATCATCTACGACAAGAATTGAACCTTTAGGCATGAACCGCCTTCCGCGCCGCGGGAAATTCCAACTTGAACGATGTGCCTTTTCCTGGCGTCGAGCGGACGTCGATCTTGCCCGCATGTTCTTTGATGATGCCGTAGCTCACGGAGAGGCCCAGCCCCGTTCCGCGGCCGGACGACTTGGTGGTAAAGAACGGATCGAAGATGCGATTCAGATTTTCGAGGGGAATGCCGCCGCCGGTGTCCGTGACTTCGACTTCAACCGAGCCGTTATTGGCCACGGTGCGAACTTCAAGCATTCCGCCGGCGGGCATAGCGTCGCGGGCATTCATGAAGAGATTCAGAAACACCTGTTGAAGCCGCGTGGTCGACCCGAGAACCGGGGGAAGCGAATTTTGGAACGCGCGCACGACATTCACCTGAGCGGTGCGGAACGGGTGATGGACGAGAGTGAGGGTTTCGTCCAGGACCGAGTTTAAGTCGACTTCGACGAATTGCGCCGCGCCTGTGCGCGAGAAATTCAGAAGATTGTTGACAATTTCACTCGCGCGGAAAGTTTGCTTGACGATTTTTTCAATCGTCTTCTGCTTCGGATCGTCCGTCGGCATTTGCTTCGCGAGCATTTGAATGTAATTTGAAATCACCGCCAGCGGCGTATTCACTTCGTGAGCCACGCCGGCCGCGAGAAGCCCGAGCGAAGTCAATTTTTCCGTCTGGACCATCTGTTCCTCGAGACGCACGCGCTGCGTGATGTCGTCTAACAGGATTAGACGTCCGATTCGCGCTCCCGTCTTGCCTACCAACGGCGCCACTGACACATTTATGACCGCGTGGCGTCCCGCCGCCGTCCGAAGATGGAACTTGTAAATCCCGCTGACGCGTTCTTCGGTGGCACGGGAAACGAGCTCCGCCACCAAATCGGCGGGCAGGACGTCGCTCAGACGCCGCGCGATCGCTTCGCTGCGCGGAACGTCGAGGAGACGCACAAGCTGCGGATTCCACGATTCGACGCGGTCCTCGAGATCGACGGTCAGAACGCCGATATTCAGGGATTCGACGATGTTCTCGCTGAAATCCTTGAGGCGCTCGATCTGCGTGGCCTTTTGCTCGAGCGAGTTATAGAGACGCGCGTTCTCAACGGCGATGCCGACATAATTCCCGATGGTGAGGAGCAGCTCGAGATCCTCGCTGGTGAGGTAATCGCCGTCGACGGTCTTGCCGAGGCCGAGGATCGCGGCCGTTCGATCGTGAAACCGGCAGGCGATGAAATAATTCAAATCGAGCTGGTCGAGCGTGCGCCGCACGGATTCAGATTCAGCAACGGCGGCGCGGGCGGATTCAAAGAACAAGCAGCCGGCCTGCTGAAATTGCGGTCGGCTCGCGTTGAGGAAACTCAGATCGAGCGCGCCGTCGGGGTTGATTCCCATCGAGCGGGAAAGCACGAAGCGGCTCGCGTCCGACGGATCTTCGAGAAAGATGGCGAGACGATCCACAAGAAGCGTTTGCGAGATGCGATCGAGAACGGAGCCGAGGAGCGGCTCGAGGCGCACTTCATTCGTCAGCGTGGCGCCAAATTCGATCAGCGTCCGGCGGTAATCGAGGCGGTCGCGATAGAAGAAGCGATCGAGGCGCACCTGCGCCCAATTGCGCACCGGCTCGAAGAGAAACGCAGCGATAACGATGGCAATCACCACGCCGACCGGGCCGGTGGTCCAGGCCGTGTGGAAGAACTCGCCGATGAGAGCCACGGCCGAGAAATAAATCGCGACGACGGCGGCGGTGGCGAACGTGTACGCGAGACCCCGCTTGAAAATGATGTCCACATCCATCAGCCGGTAGCGAATGATGGCGTAGCCGAAACACAGCGGAATCAGTGCCAGGGAGAAGACCGAGAGCTTCATCCATGGCTGCGGAATCACGCCGAAGAAGTAGGGCGTGATATACAGCAGGAAGAAGGGCAGGATGCCGGCGATTGTGCCGCCGGTCACCCACTTCATCTGCTGGCGAAGAATCGCGGTGGAGGCGCGGCGATAGCTCCGCGCAAAAATAAGAGCCGCGGCCAAAAAGTAGATGCCGAGGTAAGCGAGCTCGACGCGATCGAGAACCATCCGCGAGCCGATCGGCGAGAAGGCGTCGATGAGGCCGGCGGCCACGGACACATGCACGAACAGCAGAACGGCGGGCACGCTGTAGACCGCGAGGAGTTTCGGCAGAATACGGCCGCGCCGCTCCGGAAACACGAGAGCAAAGTGAACCAGGAGCGCGGGCTGCAAGAGCCACGCGACGACGTTGCCCCAGTAAATCGTCCAGTCAAACGAGTTCAGTTTTCCGCTGTAATGGAAGCTGTAGAAAATGAACGAGACGAGGCAGAACAGATAGAAGTGGATGGCGCGCGGCGCGTTCCAGCGGCGCGCGAAAATGAATAGCCCGATGAACAGGTAGAACAGCGCGGTGACGCGCAGATAATTTTCGAGCGACGACGGATTTTCGGCGCGCGCGGTGATGAGCTTCGTATCGAACGTGGAATTGCCGCGCTCCATGCGATACGTCAGTTCGGTCCACTCACCCGCGCGGAAGAGCAATTGGGTGACCTGCGTGGCGCGCTGGACGTGAATGCCGCGGATGGATTCGACGTAATCGCCGGCGCGGATTCCGCTCTTTTCCGCCGGCGAACCAGGGGAGACGTACCAGGCCTGCACTCCAGCCGGTGTATCGAGCCAGGTGACGCCATCATCGGGCGCGGGAAAGACTTCCCGCTGCTTGAAATTGAGGGCAGCAAAAACGACAGCGGCGACGGTCAAAATCGCCAGCGCCACCGCCCCTACCCGCATTCGCAAGCCGTCATTCATCGCAATACTCAGACGCACAACTCCAGGAAAGAGCCGTGCACGTCAAATTCCAGAGACAGTAGCGTCCTCGTTGTTCTAACTTCATTCGATACAGGTAGATACGTCTCCAGTTTTCTGTGGAACTTGCGAGGATATGACTTTTGGGAGACACGTTTCCAATTCCGGTACTGTTACCTTCACAGGCCTAAAACTGGAAGCTCAGGCCACCACGAAACGATCGATAGGTGGGAACGAGCAGAACGCGGCCATCCTGGGTTTGAATTGACACATACCCCTGTGCCAGGAGATTGCCGAAGTCTGCCATCACCACCGCGTGGCCGGGGATGAACTTGGGAAGCGGCTGGCGGATGACCAAGCTCAGGTAAGGATCGATATTGTACATGGCTTCGCCATACGGGTCCTGGCGCGAAACAGCGCTGCCATCGACCCATTTGTAGCCGGCTGTGAGTTGCGTGTCGAGGCGCGGAATGTGGACGCACATGCGTCCCGCAAGACTGTTGCGCTGGCGTGTTTGCAATAAATCGCGAAGAGATTCGGTCGGATTATCGGCATCGGGAGCGAGCGCGCCAGCCCACGAATAGACGACAGCGGCATTCAGCAGTTGCGAAATCTTCTGCTCGTAGGCGACACGCGCGCCCCACGAATTCGACGCGCCGCCGTCGTATGCGAAGGCGTTCGAATAGAAATCCTGAAGGAAATCCGCGCTCGATGCAGGCCCGCGACCGAAGACGGCGGTGTCCTTCGAGCGATCATGAAATAGCGCAGTCGTGAGGCTCGAGTTCTTGGTCAAGGCGTGCTCGACAGCCACTTCTTCGTGGAGATCATCGGCGAGAACCGGCTGGCCTCCGCGAAGCAAGAGCGTCGGGAACGAATCGAGATTGTCGAGCGCCGTTTCGAGTGCTCCGGAAGAAGAATCGGAGTCCTGCCAGGGATGGCTTGCGACGGCAAAACTCATCAGCCAATCCGGAGAGAGCTGCAGCGCGAGCTCGGCGCGCGGACGAAGACTGTACGTCGTTCCGCCGTCGTAGTTCGCCATCAAATAGTCAGCGCCGTAACGGAAATGCATGCGGTCGCCCAGATCGAGTTGATTGTCGTGGCCCAGGCGCATCCCGCGGAACTCCGGGCCGTCACCGAGCTCGGATTCCCGCAGAACCAGTGTCGAAACCGGGCCGGTGTGTGGGTTTCCGCTGGGCAGCCACTGCGTCACGAATCCGCCGGTCGCCGCTGCGCTCTCATATCCGAATTGTCCGGCAAAGACCAAATGGCCGCCTTCACTGATTGATTCATCGTAGGCAAACGCGGTCGAAGGCGCTTCGGCCGCATTGGAAACCGAGCCGGGATGCATGCTTCCGCTGGTCAACTCGAGAAGGCTGCGCGCCATTTTCTGATTTGAAACCTCCGTGGCCCCTGATGCTCCCTGTAGAAGCACTTCCTGGTCGTCCCAGCGCAGGATCGGCCGAGTCGAAGCGGACGTGCGAAGGACCCAGGACCATTCGTCCGGCGGCGATTGCTGATTGGAAGGCCGGCGGAACTTTTCAATCGAGGCAAAAACGGAGCCGAGCTCGATTTGAAGCTGCGTGATGTGCTGATCGCTGACGTGGATGTGCTGCTCGACGGTGGGAAGGAAACCCGCAAGCGTCGCGCGGATGGAATAGAAGCCGGAGGACATTCCGTCCGTAAGGAAAAGCCCGCGATCGTTGGTGAGGAGTTCAACGGGCGATGCGTCGGCCGACTGCTCGGAAACGATGAGGACGCTCGCGCCCATCTGCGGCGTTCCCTGCGGATCGATCACGACGCCGGAGATGCGGCCCGGACGTGGAGCGGCACCCAGCGTGGGCACCACGCAACTTGCCAGAATAAGCAGGCCCAGGGTGCGAATCGCTTTCCGCGTCACGATGCGTCACCTCCCAAGATCATTTTGCGGCCGCCTTCACGGTAAAATCCGCCGTCGGCGTAATCGTCGTCTTCGAGAGATTGTCGGTCACCTGAACTTCCAGCTTGTATTTGCCGGGAGTCAGGGAGGTCAGCGCCAAGGCTTTCTCAATCGTCAATTCCTCGCCGCGCTGGCCGAGCTGATCGCCGCTTTCGTCGAACCTCATGACCGGCTCTTTGTCCTTATCCTTTATCACGCGATATTCCACGGCGGCGTCTGCCTTGTGCGTCTTATCATCGACCTTCAGGTTGTAGACCTGAAGGAAAATGCCGAGGTTCTCGTTGGCTGCGAATGCCGCGTCCATCTTCGGCCGGACTTTCACGTCACCCAGCACGAACTGCCCGACGCCAATATCTTTCGACGAGACGCGGCGGATTTGGTCTGCCAGAATCAGCGAACTGGATGACAGCTTGTCGTCCTCGTAGTGCGGGACGCCCAGCCGCGTATTCACTACGCCCACATTTCCGCTGTTTACGTCCTTCAGCACGATGTCGAGTCGATACAGGCCCGGGCTGAGAGGCACCGCTTTCTGGTAAATCGAATAGCCCTGCAGCGATTGCTGCAGCAGCGAGGTCGGCACGTCCTGATTGATCGTGTCTTCAAACGTGTTGACGATGCGGCCGCTCAGCGTCGTGATGCGCGCGAAGAGATTCATGGTCGCGGATTGAATACCATTCTTTTCCTGGAAGCTCAATTGCTTGTGTGGAATCTGAATGGAAATCGGGACCAGAACCGTATCGCTGGTAATCCGCAAGAAATCGAAGCGATAGTCGAAATTGATCTGATTGCGCACCAGGCGCGAGGTTACCACCGCTTCCAGATCCTTGAACTTGACGGGCGGCGCTTGCTGAATCTTCGCGTACAGTTCGAGCCGCGAGAATTCTTCCTCGCTCTCGGGTGTTCCGCCGAGTGGCTGCGCGTCGTGCGTGCCATCGGTGTTGTTGAAGCGAGACGTCTTGGAAGCCAAGCCCATCGACTCCATCATGGTCAAGCCTGCGCCGGGAACGTAGAGCAGCGCGTCCTTTTCGCTGGGATCCATGGTGAGACGATATTCGCCGCTCATCGACGGGTCGACGAATTCCAAATTTACGTCGTTGCCCATGCCTTCGAGATAGCGATAGCGCCAATCTTCGAACGGGAATGTAGACGTTTCGCCACCGCCCTCGTTTGCCGGGCGCTCGTATGAGCCGCCGGACGGGTGGGAATCGACCTCATCGGGCGGGCCCCACATGATGTAAATCCGGCCGCGATCGGTCTTCCAGCCGGGAATTCCCGAAGCGTAATGCTCGTTGGCGTAGGCAATCCGGCGATAGTGCTCTTCCTTGAAGGTATTCTCGGGCGAATCCGGGTCCGGATTCCGCCGAAGCCAAAATTGCTCGATGAATTGTTCACGCTCCTCGTTGGTCTGAAGCCTGAGGAAAGCACTGCGCTCTTCCGGCGTGATGATGTACACAACATCTTCATCGAGCCACTTTTTGTAGGGACTTGCCAACTCATTGTGGAGGCTCTTCTCGCGCCTCCGGCGTTCCCTTTCAGCTTCCTTGGCGTTGGTTTGCTTCGTGTCGGTTTGTTTGGGTTCGGCTTGCTTGACGTCGTCGGTCTGTCCGGCCTGCCCGGTCTGGGATTCTTGAGCGGAGAGGATCTTGGGAACTATCGCTAAGCCTAAGATTACGAAGGGAAAGAGGAACAGCTTGGTAGAACTGGTCATGCTGACACCTCTACCTCAAATGGATGAGGAAATTCTAACCTGTCCGCACGTACAGGTCAATCGTTCATTCCCGCGAAAACTGGCTGTACCCAGTCAGAATCGGGTTCGGCGGAGCGGGTTGCCTCAGGCCGGGTGTCGACCACGGAATGGCCCGTCAAGTATCCTGCTCTAATTCCGCGTTGAAGCTCCTTCGTCGGGACTTACGAGCGGTGGCGCAATTTACACACAACCCATCATCGATACATCGGCTTTTGCGCAGGCTTTCATCTTCTCAGAATTCATTCCTGGTTCGCGCTGGCTGAGGGGCATCTGCACCGGCGCTTGTTTGAGTGGATGCCTCGGGGAACGGATCAGCTTCCGGTGCCTAGCGGGTAAGCACCCAGATTGTGGCGAAATCTGCGGCCCGCGGGAAGGTTCCCAGAAGAGAGACCTCCGACGAATTTCTTCGGGCCCATAATTGACTCTTTTTTCCTCTTCGGCGTTCGGGCGAGTGGTCCGTCCGCCAACAACGGCTTTGGCTATCTTCGTTTTCGGATTTGGATTTCGCGCAGAGCGCCCGGGCGGACTATGCGCGGAAAGTCACGCATGTCGAGGACGCGAGTTACGCCTTGCAGCAGGGCGCGGGCGGTTTGAATGAAGTTCAGGATGGTGCATGAGGATTCGTCTCTCCGCCAGGCGACATGGACTTCGATTGTGGCCTGGGGCTCGCGGAGATTTAATGCGACCAAGCGATCGGCGAAGGACGGGTGCGTCGGGTTTTTGCCTACAGCGAGGAAGACGCCTTTTCCGGATGCGGCCATCAGGGCGCCGGCTTCGTCATAGCAGGTTGATTCGGTCATAACAATTCTTGGACTTAAGCCTGCGTTGCGGCAGAGGGAAAGAGCAAGGTCGTGCACGTGCGGAGAAATCCACCTTTCGATCAGCAGAAGAGTTTCTTGGCTCAGATCCTTCAGGCGCAGGTAACGGCGCTTTGCGAGTGGATTTGTGCGCGCCAGAACTACGGATAGCCTTTCGCGGAAAAGTTTTTCGGAGGCTACGTCGAGCGATGTTGCTGGGCCGTGAGAAAAGCCTACATCGATTTTGCGGTTGGTGAGAACTTCGCTTTGATGGCCGGAGAGGATGTCGCGGAAATCGAATTCGATTTCGGGGAACAGACGCACGTGCTGATTGATTACGAGGCTGACTACGTCGCCGAGGCCTTTGCCGAAGCCGACTCGAATCGTGCCCACTTCGCCGTTGTGGGATTGACGAGCCACGTCGAGGGCGAGCTGGGCTTGTTCGAGGACTAGGCGAGCGGCGGTCATGAAGCGGGAGCCGGAGTCGGTTAGGAAAATTCTTCTTGAGCGGCGTTCGAATAATTGCACGCCTAGCTCCGTTTCCAGAAATTGAATCTGGCGGCTTAGCGGGGGTTGCGCCATTTTCAGGCGCTTGGCTGCCAAGGTGAAGCTTAGGTCTTCGGCTACGGCCAGGAAGTAGCGTAGGTGATGGAGTTCCATCGGGTGAGGAGTATACCCGTGGCGAGGACAACAGCTATACCTTTTTTGCATTGATACCTTTTTGATATGCGGAATTGTTGGTTTTCGGTCTTGACAGAAGCTAGGCCCCGGGTTCAGAGTTCCGACCGTTTGACGACTGCGCGAATTCTTTACGTTTGGAATTTGAGAAGAGGATGGATTCGGGACCATTAGTACGCGGTGGTGCGCGGTCTCGTTTGAGGATTGTGATCGACGGATGCCGGCAGGGACGCCGGCGCTTCTGGAGGCTAGCATGAATTTTAAGAGAGTGACGATTTGTACGATGGTGCTGGGCGCGCTTGTGATTCTCCCTTTTGCTGAGGCCTCGGCGCAGGGGAAGCCGCATCCCTTGGTTGCTCCCACGATGACTTGCGCGAACGTTGTGAGTCTGTCTTTGCCTAGCACGATCATTATTAGCGCCAGCGAAGTCACCGCCACGTCCGGCAACTACTGCAACGTGATCGGCGTCATCGATGAGCGGGTCAGCGAGCAGGACCCGGATCATTTTACTTACGGAATTGGTTTCGAATTGAATTTACCGGATAGTTGGGTGGGACGTTTTGAGATGATGGGAGGCGGCGGGACGGATGGATCGGTTTCCAGTCCGCAGGGGAGTGCGGGGACGGAATTGAGCATGGGTTGGGCCGTGGCCGCGGACGATGGCGGGCATGAAGATGCGCCGGGAAACCCCGCATTTTCCTGGATCGATGACGATGCTAATGCCGGAGGAACGGCGCACTTTGGGATTGACGAGGAGGCGCGCACTGATTACGGATATAACGGCATCGAGAAGACCACTGTCATTTCGAAGGCTATTATTTCCCAGTATTACGGCCAGGGGCCGCAGTTCTCATATTTGTGGGGCTGCTCGAATGGCGGGCGCGACGCGACCGTGGCGGCGCAGCGCGAGCCGAATATGTTCGACGGGCTCGTGTCGGGCAATCCCGGTTTTGATTTGCCGCGCGCGGCTGTCGCGGAGGCTTGGAACGAGCAGCAGCTCGCACCGTTGGCGACGAGCACCGATGGCAATGCGCAGCCTTATCTTCCGCCGACTTTTCAGCCACAGGATCTGGAAGTGGCCTCGGCGGCGATACTCAGTGCTTGCGACGCTCTGGACGGATTGGTGGACGGCATCATCGATAATTACACGGCTTGTACGAATGAGAAGGTGTATCCGGCCTTGGCCGCGTTTACTTGCAGTCCCACCGGCGCAAATGGAAACACGCCGCATGGAGGGACCTGTTTGACGGCCGCGCAGGTGCACGCGCTGAAGCAGATTTATGCGGGCCCGCGGAATTCGCGTGGGATTCCGCTTTACTCGAGCTGGTTCTGGGATGCAGGCATTTGGGATCCGCCGTCAGCGTTTGGACTGGGCTGGGCGGGTTGGAACGTGTCCTTTCTTGGAGCGCCCGGCACGAATACGGCGCTGAACCTGACGCTCGGTGCCGGCGCGATACCGATGGTTTTTACGACTCCGCCGGTGGTCACACCCGTGGCCGGACCTAACGGGCAAGAGGCGTTTGTGTTTAGCTACAATTTCGATACTGATGCGCCGAAGATCTATCTGCCCGCATCCGGGTATTCGCAGAGTTCGATGGACTTTATGACGGGGACTCCGTTAGGGCCTTCGCCCTTCGTGCTGCCTTTCAAGAATCATGGCGGGAAGATTATTTTCTATGATTCCGTTAATGACGGGATCTTCTCCGGCGTTGACTTGGTTGATTATTACGAGCTGGTGGATCTGGCCACTGCCGGACATGCTCACGACTTTAGCCGATTGTACATGGTTCCGAATATGGCGCATTGCGGCGGAGGGCCAGCCACGGACAGTTTTAGCGCTAATATTTTGACTGCGCTGACTTCGTGGGTCGAGAGCGGGATCGCGCCTGGGGCGATTATTGCTGCTAATACGAACACGAGTTCGCCATTTCCCAGTGGGCCGCCGTTTGATCCGCGCGTGGCCCAGAACTTTCCTACCGGGGGGACTCGGCCGCTTTGTCCTTTCCCGCAGCAGAGCCGGTACACGGGGAGTGGAGCGACGAACAATGCGGCTAATTTTGTTTGTGTGAATCCCGGACGGTGACGCGGGGACTCTATTTCACCGGTGAAGCGCGACTCAAAATACTGACTCTACGGCGGGGCTTTTCAGCCCCGCCTTTTGTTTTCGCCGGTGTTCTTTCGCAAGGCGTAATCCTGCGTCTCGGCAGATTTTGACGCGCTCACCCACATTTTGATCACCGCTCCGCTCAAGGTGGCACAACCCTTCTCACGCGAGCCGAAACAAACTACAATGGCGGAGAGAGTTTCGGCCGGTTGTAGCACCCCGGCGGACTTACATAAGGCGGTCATTGGCATCTCCTTCGCTTGATGTTCCCTTCGCGAAGAAGCCCGCAAGAAACATTTTCGAGTTGCGAGCCGTATACGAATTAGTGGAGAAACGTCTAACGTTACGAGGGGTCGTCCGGGGAACTGCGCGATGAAGACGTGGAAAAAGACAGCGATTGGTGTCGGAGCGGTCGTGATCTTGGGCGCGATCGTCTGGGCCAGCGTGTATCAGGCCAACAAAGACGTTGTGACTGTTCAGACCGGTACTGCCAAGCGGCAGGACCTCACCTCCGTCGTGACCGCCTCCGGCGAAGTCAGGCCGCTCACCTATTCAAACATTCTCGGTGAAGGCATCGGCAAGATCACCCAAATCGTAGTGAAGGAAGGCGACCACGTCCGCAAGGGCGATGTTCTCCTGAAGCTTGAGAGCATTCAGCCGGCCGCCGACGTTCAGGCTCAGGAAGCGGGCATCCAATCCTCGGACGCTGCCGTGCAGGCCGCCGAAGCCAGCTACAAGTCGGCGCAAGCGACGCTCGCGCAGCGCCAGTCCGACTTCCAGAAAGCCAGATTTGATTTCCAGCGCGGCGAAAAGCTCTACGAAGAGCAGTTGACCGCCAAGCAGGATTACGACGCGACGAAGGCGGCGTATGACAGCGCAACCGCCGCAGTGGACGCCGCCAAGGCGCAGCTCGCACAGTCCAAGGCGGCGCTCGAAGAGGCGCACGACAATCTCGATCAGAACCGCGCCGTCCTGGTGCATCAGAAAGACGTCTTGCGCAAAACCACCTACACCGCGCCGATTGACGGCCTCGTCAGCTACATTGCCGTCCGCGTGGGCGAAAACGTTGTCCCCGGAATTCAAAACGCTACGGGCAGTTACCTGATGACCATTTCCGACATGTCGGTGGTGACCGCCGAAGTGAAAGTTGACGAAACCGACATCATAAACCTGCGGAACGGCGAGGATGCGGACGTCAAAATCGACGCGCTTCCCGGGAAAACATTTACGGGAAAAGTGACCGCGGTAGGCGACCAGGCGATTCTGCGCTCCTCGGGTCTCGCGACGACGCAGACCACCGCCAACACCCAGGAAGCACGCGATTTCAAGGTGGTGGTGACTTTCGATCATCCGCCCGACGATTTGCGGCCCGGACTTTCCGTCACCGCGACCATCAAGACCGCATTCAAGAAGAGCGTGCTGACGATTCCGATTCAGGCGCTGGCCGTGCGTTCGCACCACGCTCTCGAAGAAGCGGCGCAGAAGTCGAACCGCGGCAATGTGACACTCGCAGCGTCTCGCAACAATGCAACCTCCAGCGCGACCGACAAAGAAAAAGAAGATGTCCAGGGCGTCTTCGTCCTGCGTGGCAAGAAAGCCGAATTTGTCCCCGTGCAAACGGGAATCAGCGGTGTCACCGACATCGAAGTCACAGGCGGGCTGAAGGACGGCGATACAATCGTGATCGGGAGTTACAAGGCTCTGCGCACTCTGCGCCCCGGCGCCAACGTGAAAGTCGATAACACCGAACCCAATCGCGACGAGCAACAGAGCAGCTAGACGTTTCGAGGAGAGAACTTCCGATGCCCGTCGAAGAAGCCGCCACTTCCGCGTTCCGCCAGGATCTGGTCGACGCCGGCATCGTCATCTTCACCGAAAATCTCTGGAAGACCTACGAGATGGGCTCCGAGCAGGTTCACGCTCTTCGCGGCGTGAGTATCGAGATCCACAAAGGCGAGTATGTCGCGATCATGGGCCCGTCGGGCTCGGGCAAATCCACGCTGATGAATTTGATCGGATGTCTCGACACGCCGAGCGGCGGCCGCTATTACCTGGCGGGGCGCCTGGTGAGCCAGCTCGATGACGACGAACTCGCATACATCCGCAACAAAGAGATCGGCTTCGTCTTTCAGACGTTTAATCTTCTGCCGCGCGCGACTTCGCTTCACAACGTCGAGCTCCCTCTGATCTACAACGGCACTCCGTCCGAAGAGCGCCTCGCGCGCGCCAAGCAGGCTCTCGCGCAAGTGGACCTTTTCGATCGCATGATGCACAAGCCCAATGAGCTTTCCGGTGGCCAGCGCCAACGCGTTGCGATCGCCCGCGCCCTCGTCAACCAGCCGTCGATCCTTCTCGCCGATGAGCCCACCGGCAACCTCGATTCCCAGACGGGCGAAGAAATCATGGGCCTCTTCGCGCGGCTTCACGAGAAGGGCAACACCATCATCCTCGTCACGCACGAGACGGACATCGCGATGCACGCCCATCGCGTGATCCGCTTGCGCGACGGCAAAGTCGAAAAAGACGAAAAAACAAAGTAAGCGCAGCGGCTCTTTCGCGCGGCGCTCCTCGTAGCTCTTCCTCCTTCGATCCCGCCATTTTCGGTTCGACTTTTCGCTGCAATTGCGATAGCTTCGCGCCACGTTTTTCCTACTGTTTTTCCAGGAGGCGCACATGACCAAAAAGATTTTGCTCGGCGGACTCGTCGGCGGCATCGTAATTTTCGTCGTCCTCAGTATCTGGCATATGGCCACGGGACTCGGCGACACGGGAATGCAAAGCTTGCCCAATGATGACGCGGTCATGGCGGTCATGCGCGCTTCGATTCATGAACCGGGTCTGTACTTTTTTCCGGGCATGAATATGTCGAAAAGTCTGACGAAAGAGCACAAGAAGGCCGAGATGGATCGCTACAACGCGCGGGCGGCGCAAGGCCCGGCGGGATTGATGGTCATCCATCCCGAGGGCGAGGAGTTCCACTTCGGCAAGCTTCTGGTGAACGAATTCCTGCTCGACGTCGCGTGCGGGCTCCTGGCCGCCTGGGTTCTCGGATTCGCAGCCAGCGGCGCATCCTACGGCGCTCGCGTCCTGATCGTTTTCCTCGTCGGCTTGGCCGCGTCCCTCGGCACGGATGTCCAGTATTGGAACTGGTATGAGTTTCCGACGGCTTACACGCTCGCGCACATGGGAGGGTTCGTCGTCAGTTACGCCGCAGCAGGCCTGGCGATGGCTGCCATCGTGAAGCGCTGACTGACGGCCGCCGCGTCCTCGAAGCGATATCGAAATCCGCGGGCGAGAGCCGGCAGCGCTCACTCCGCAAAAAGATTCCGTGCGAGAAATAAAATATTCGCAGGCCGCTCGGCCAGACGCCGCATGTACCACGGAAACCAATAGCTGCCGTACGCCACGAGCACAATCGACCGGCAACCTTCGCTCGCCAGCCGCTGCTGCTCCGCCCGCTGAATTCCGTAGAGCATTTGAAATTCAAGCTGGCTTTTCCGGAGGCCGTTGGCCAGCGCCCAATCGAAAATTCTCTGGATCAGCGCGCGGTCGTGCGTGGCAATCGCCGCGCGAAGCCCGGAGCGCCTCGCTGCCTCGCCCAGCATGGTTTGTGCGAGACGATAATAATTTTCGTCGACGTCCCTCTTCCTCGGAAACGCCACCTCCGCCGGCTCATTGTATGCGCCCTTGACGAGGCGAATCGCGCCGCCGAGCGCCAACAATTTCCCCAGATCCTCTTCCGTCCGCCGCAAATACGCCTGCAAACAAACGCCCACATTTGCCTTCGCCGCACGCGCGCGCGAATAAATCCCAAGCGTCGCGTCGACGTAAGAACTCTGCTCCATGTCGATCCAGAGCGTCTTTCCCTCGGGCGACCGCTCGATCAGCCGCGAAACATTCGCAAAACAAAATTCCGCGTCCAGATCGAGCCCCAGGTGCGTCAGCTTGACGGAAATTTCGGCGGGAATATTGCGCGCGGCGATTTGCTCGAGAACGCCTTGGTAATGCTGCGTCACCGCGTCGGCTTCGGCGCGGTCGGTGACGTTTTCGCCGAGCGCCGTGAGCACCGCGCCGATGCCTTTTGCCTGCAGCTCGCGGACCGCGCCGAACGCATCCTCCGGCGTTTCTCCGGGCATGAATCGCGCCACGCCGCGCTTCACGAACCCGTAACGCGGCGCGCGCTCGCGCAGCCACCGGTTTTGCGCGGCGCGGAGAAGAACGGTGCGTCCGAAGCTCATGGGGAGATCCGCTTCATGAAGAATTATTGCGGCGAGCTATACGCTTTGATGAGGCGATAGTAGAAATCGACGCCCTCGTAGAACGACGCGACGGGAAGCCGTTCGTCACGGCCATGTGAGCGATCGTCATTGATATCGATGAACACGCCGGGAATTCCGTACGTCGGAATCCCGGCCGCTCGCGAAATCGCTCCGTCGCTCGCTCCCGCGTCCATCACCGGTACCACCGGCACTCCCGGCCACATCTCCGCCACCACTTTTTCGAGCGGCTCCATCACGTCGGGCGTCAGCGGCGACGGCGGATTCGCCCTCCCGCCCGCCCCGAGAGACGTCACCAGTGTCACGGCTATGTCCGGATTGTTCACGATGTTCACCAGCGTCGCTTGAATTTCATCGGGCGTGTGCCCCGGCAGGATTCGGCAATTGACGTTCGCTCGCGCCATCGCCGGAAGCGCGTTGTTGGCGTGGCCGCCTTCGAGCCGCGTCGCCACGCATGTCGTTCTCATCCGCGCGTTGTAATACGGAATCGCGGAAAGCCGCGCAATCGCCTCGGCGTCCGGTGGCGTCTGGAGAATGGCCTTCATGTCCGCGCCCGTTTCGCCGCCGACGATATTGGCTTCGCGCGCGAAATATTCGCGCGTCACGTCGTTCAGCTCGAACGGAAATTGGTAGTGCTTCAGGTGCGTCAACCCTTCCGCAAGTTCGTAAATCGCGTTCTCCGGGCCGGGAAGCGAGCTGTGTCCGCCCGCGCTGGTGACCTTGAGATCGAAATCCTGATAGAGCTTTTCGCTGGCCTGGATGCCGACCACTAGCCGCTTGCCCTGGTCCATTTCGAAATCGCCGGCGTCGGGATTGATGATGAACTGCGCGTCGATCAGCCCGCGATGATTCGTCAGCAGCCAGTCGACGCCATTCGAAGTTCCGCCTTCTTCATCCGCAGTCAGCGCGAGAATCAGATCGCGATCGGGCCGATACCCTTCTTTCTTCAGCCGAATGAAATTCGTGACCAGAATCGCATCGCCCTCTTTAATGTCTTCAGTTCCGCGGCCGTAAAAGTAGCCGTCTTTTTCGATGAATTTGAAGGGATCCATCGTCCAGTCTTCTCGTCGCGCCTCAACAACATCGAGATGGCAGATGAACAGGATGGGCTTCAGGGTGCTCGTTCCGTGAATCCGGGCGACAAGGTTTCCCTTCCGCGGATTTGGCCCGAGCACCACGAGGTCGTCGCCTGAAAATCCCACTCCGCGCATCCACGATGCCATTGCGTCGGCGGCTTCCGTCGTGCTTCCAACGGAATCCGTCGTATTGATTTCGATGAGCTGCTTGAAAATGTCCCGCGCCATCTGTTTTGTCGCGAGATCGAGCTTTGCTTCCTGCGCGCCCGCTCCCGGCGCGGCGCCCATCGCCAGCAGTGCTCCGAGAATTGCTCCCAGTAGAATTTGTGATTTCATCGCATTTCCTGGAAATAGATTGTGCGCGCGAATGAGAGTAGCAAAAGAACGCCCCAGCCGTCATGCAACGCAACGCCGTCGTCTCCGCACCGTAGTATAGTTTTTACCGGAGGACAGGGCCATGCCTGATGTCACCGAATTGATGGTCAACGGCGCGCGCCGCTCGCTCGCCGCCGATCCCGAAGAAAGCCTGCTCAACGTTTTGCGCGACACCCTCGGTATTACGGGTCCGAAATATGGCTGCGGCGAAGGCCAGTGCGGCGCCTGCACGGTTTTAATTAATGGATTTCCACGCCGGTCGTGCATCACGAAAGTTGGCAGCGTTGGCGCGAAGACCGTCACCACGATTGAAGGCCTCGAGCAAGACGGCCAATTGCATCCTTTGCAGGAAGCGTTTCTCGAGGTCGGTGCCATGCAGTGCGGCTATTGCACGTCGGGCATGATCGTCGCCGGCGCCGCTCTTCTCGCGTCGAATCACAATCCCTCCGATGAAGAAATCGTTCAATACATGCAGGGAAACATTTGCCGGTGCGGAACGTATCCGCGGATCATCGTCGCGATTCGCCAGGCGGCTCTGGCGACGAAGGAGATGGCGCGATGAGCGGCAAAGTCGAGAACGGCGTGGCCATCGAGCCCGAGCGTTACGAATTTCGCGAATCACCCGCGCATCATTTTGAACTCCAACGCCGCGATTTTTTCAAGGCCGTCGGCGCCGGCGTGGCCGTCCTCGTCGCCCTGAAAGCGAATCCCCTCGCCGCGCAGGAATCTGGCCGTGCGAATGCGGAATCGATTCCGCAAAATATCGGGGCGTGGCTGCATATCGGCGAAGACGGCCTTGTCACCGTCTACACCGGAAAAGTCGAAATCGGCCAGAATATCCGCACATCGCTCGCGCAATCCGTCGCCGAGGAACTGCGCGTTTCCGTTGACAAAATCTATATGGAAATGGGGGACACGGCGAAATGCCCGTTCGATATGGGCACGTTTGGCAGCCGCACGACGCCCTACATGGGCCCGCAACTTCGCAAAGCCGCCTCGTCCGCGAAAGATATTTTGCTGAATCTCGCCGCGCAAAAATGGAATGTGGATCGCGCGCAACTTGTTGCCGCCGACGGCGAAATCAGCGACCCGAAAAATCATCGCCGCGCTTCGTATGCCGAATTGGCTCGGGGCCAACAATTTGCCGAAGTGATTCCCGCCGAAGATCCTCTGACGCCCGCGACTGCGTGGACCGTCGCCGGAACGTCGCCGCGCAAAGTCGATGGCCGGGATTTTGTCACGGGCCGCCATCGCTATTCGTCGGATATGGGTGATGCCGGGACGCTGCACGGAAAAATCGTGCGGCCCGCGGCCTTCGGCGCCAAGCTTCAGTCTGTCGATGCGAGCGCGGCGAAAGCGATTCCGGGCGTCGCCGTCGTCGTGGATGGCGATTTCATCGGCGTCGCTGCGCCCAGCGAATTTCTTGCGGCGCGCGCGGCGAAAGCGATTCGCGCCGAGTGGACCACCCCGCCCGCTCAGCCCTCCAACAAAGATATTTTCGATTACCTCCGCACCCATGCCGGACACGGCGCCGAGTACGATACCGAACCGCAGCACCTTGCAGGCTCGATCGAAGCGGGCCTCGCGGCCGCGTCGATTCGTCTGCAACAAACTTACACGGCCGCCTACATCGCGCACACGCCGCTCGAACCCCGCGCTGCCATGGCCGAATGGAAAGATGGCGGGCTCACCGTCTACACCGGCACGCAGCGGCCCTTCGCGGTGCGCGGCGAACTCATGCAGGCGTTTCATCTCTCCGAAGACAAAGTCCGGGTCATCGTTCCGGATACCGGCTCGGCGTACGGCGGAAAACATACCGGCGAATGCGCGATCGAAGCCGCGCGGCTCGCGCGTGCGGCCGGCAAGCCAGTAAGAGTTGTCTGGTCGCGCGAGGAGGAATTCACTTGGGCGTATTTCCGGCCCGCCGCGCTCATCGAAATTTCCAGCGGCGTCGGACCGGACGGACTTCTGACCGCGTGGGAATTTCACAACTACAATTCCGGGACTTCGGCGATCACCACTCCGTACGAAGTCGTGAATCAGAAAATTCAATTTCACGGTTCGGACTCGCCGCTGCGCCAGGGCTCATATCGGGGTCTCGCGGCCACCGCGAATCATTTTGCGCGCGAATCGCACATGGACGAACTCGCGCATCATGCGAATCTCGATCCGCTCGAATTTCGTTTGCGAAATCTAAAAGACGCGCGCCTTCGCGCGGTCTTCGAAGCCGCGGCAAAATCTTTTGGATGTGGCAACGCGAAGACGGCGCCGGGGCAGCAAGGTTTTGGAATTGCCGGCGGCGTTGAAAAGGGCGGCTACGTCGCTACCTGCGCCGAAGTGCGCGTCGAAAAATCGAGTGGCGATGTTCGCGTCGAACGGCTTCTCACCGCGTTCGAGTGCGGCGCCATCGTCAATCCCGATCATCTTCGCAATCAGATCGAAGGTTCGATGATGATGGGCCTCGGCGGCGCGCTCTTTGAAGCCGTCGAATTCGCGGACGGCCGCATTCTCAATCCGCATTTCGCGCAATATCGCGTGCCGCGTTTCGGCGATGCGCCGCGCATCGAAGTCGTTTTGGTGGATCGCAAGGATTTGCAGTCCGCCGGAGCCGGCGAGACGCCGCTGGTCGGCACCGCGCCCGCGATCGGCAACGCCATTTTCGACGCGACCGGCATCCGCCTGCGCTCGATGCCCCTCGTGCCCAATGGTCTGAAGCCGCCCGCCGCGTGACGCAGCTCGGCGGCTCGTCTTACATAAATTCGCGGCCCGCATTTCTGAATATCGGTTGAGAACCGAAATCATGCTGTGGATGATTTTATTTTTGTTCTTCCAGAGCGCGCCCTCCGCGCCTAAGCAGGATGTGCCGCTTCCGCCAACGAAAGTGCTGGATCTCACTTCTTCGCAATCGCTGCCGATTCCTTTCAGTCGAATTTTGGGAGAGTGTCAGTGCGATGATTCCGGCAGCATTTATTTCATTTTCCTGCCGGACAAGAATGCAATACGCATCATTGGGGCAGTGAAGAAGATTTCCCCGGACCCTCTGTCGCAGACACTCTTCGCGATTCCCGCGGATCTCGCATCGGGTGACGCGAAGACAAAGGAAACATTCGCGGCCTTTCGCGTGACGCCTTCCGGAAAACTCTGGTTCCTCGATCGCAGTCAGTCCGGATATTTCCTCGTCGGCTTTAACGATGACGGAACCGTGTCGAGCCATACACGGCTTGAAGTTTCCGATTTTGTTTGGGCGCGCGAGTTTCTGATTTCCAATAGCGGCACGGTTTTACTCCCGGGCTACTATACGAAAAACGCGTCCGCAAACGTTCGTGGAAAGAGATTTTTTGCGCTGTTTGCAAAGAGCGGCCGGCTGCGCGCGGATCTCGCGAACGAGGCCGGCAGCGATGTGGATTTGAAATCCGTAAATGTCACTGAGTCGGATTCCGTGGGCGCTGCCGGGCCCGACGGCAATTTCTATTTCCCACGAGGCAACGAGATTCTGGTGATTTCCGAATTCGGCGACATGGTTCGCCGAATTCCGCTGCCGAGAGAAAATCTCGGAGAAATCGTTTCCAGAATCGATCTGTCCGGCGGCTTGCTCTCGCTGGAATTCCTCGTGCCTATGAAAGATCACCCGGAACGTTTGCGACCCCACTATCTCGTACTGGAAGCCGCGACGGGCGAACCGTTCGGCGTTTATGAGGCGGGCGATGATGTGGGTGGCGCGATGGCGTGTTTCTCCGCCCGCAACGGCTATCAGTATCTCGTTTTTGATAACGGCATGATCAAGCTCACGACCGCTCGTCTGAAATAAAATTTCAAGATCTAAACTTCGCAGCCGCGTGGCGGCGCGGCGAGCTCGTCGGCATTCACTCCGTCGCGGGGCGCAGCGTGAACGCGGCTTTCTCCGCGAGTGTGGCTGAGTCGCTCGCGAAAACGAGGAGGCCGCGGCCGAAACAACTTTTCAAGCGAATAAGCGTCGCGTCGTGCCACGCGCCGTCCGCCGAATGAAACTGCACGGCTTTGCCCGCGTGCGCGACGACGAATTGCGCGACTTTGTCTCTATCCTTCTTGTCGCCATAGTGAAAAATCACGAGCCTAATGTGCGAAGCCTCAGCGCTGTGAACTTCCATGGCACGGCACGCAACCGTTTCCGCCGCGGCGGAAGTTTGCGCGCGCGAGGGGTCGGACGATACGCGAACGGGAAACGCGAGAA